>CAWBSX010000005.1:0-29369 GCA_963791565.1 uncultured Verrucomicrobiae bacterium
TTGGGCGCGTCGCCCCAATTATCGTTAGTAATGGTACTACCATCCGGGTAATGGAACTCGAGTAAGGGATCGGAGAGTAGCCCGCTTAGTCCGGCGCTACTTAAACTAGGCCCTAAGCCATGGATCAGCACCTTCTTAGTCGAACCGCTCGGGCCAGTGACAATAAAACCACCGATTAAAACATTATCCTGCGTCTGCACCTTCATCCGCGTAGAGATGTTCGTCGGCTGACCGGTAGGAGGTGGAGCTACGCTACCATTAACCGTCGTGAGAAGACCTGTCGTCGCCGCCGTGACGTGTGCGTTAGAGCTAACGGAAGCAAATGCTCCATTCATAGAAGTATAAGCCAGGGGACTGAAAGTATCGGCTGGATCAGGCGTGTAACCATCGATATCTCGAATGTGCAATGCACCATCAAGCGTCGCATTACCGTTAACTATAAGCTGGTCGTGCTGGTCGGCACCGGCACCGCCATTCTCAATGATCAACGTTCCCTGCGCGCCTTGCGTGTAGTTACCCGCGACCACAATCGCGCCGGCCGAATGTCCGGGCGCGAGGTAAGCATTGTTCGTGACATCGCCGGCGATAACACCGGAGCCAGTCAGACTGCCCCCATTGATTGTAACCGGCCCGGCGATTACGACGCCTGATAGATCAGTTTCACCCGAGTTTTGGACAAACCCATCTGTTGTAGCAGCCTGCTGCGTCTTCGGGTCGGCTCGACCGGCCGCATCGGAACCGATCAGACCCGCGGCATCCGAACCAATCAGCGTGGAGCCAGATGCACCTATCAAGCCTGCGGCGTCCGAACCAATAAGACCCGCGGCATCACTTCCTATGAGCGTGCCGCCATTAGGATTCACCAAGCCCGCCGCGTCACTGCCAATCAGGCCCGCAGCGTCACTGCCAATCAGTCTTACATCTCCTACGATCTTGCCGAAGTTATTGGTCTTGGTCGTTTGAAGCAGTCGAATGGGCGCGCTCGGATCTACATTTGCATTGAATGGAGGAGCCAAAGGCGCAGCCAGCGTGATGGTGCCCAGATTGTTCAGTGAAGTTATGCCACCAACACCGATGGCGCCGCGCAGTTTTAAATCGCCTTGAATATAGAGGCCGGCGCCGCCGCTGAAACGCACGGGCGAGTAGTTGTTGAGTAGCTGTGCCTTCGCGCCGGACTCTATCACGATGTTAATCGGACCAACCACTGTTGTTACCCCGTTAGGTCCCAGTTCAGGCTTGTCCGTCATGGTCAGACTGCCTAAGACATTCAAATTCACGAGCTCGCCGAAGCCGTTCTGCAGCCCGCCTGCGATCACGGTTATCGACCTCACAGTTACATCGCCACTGAAGCCGACCGTATGGCGGTTAATGATGGCGACATCATCCGGCCCGGGCACACCGTGGTTCTGGTTCTGATCCTGCCAGGTAGAAGAGAAATTCCAATCGCCATCATTAACTGCGGTGTAGACCTTACCAGCTGCTGTAGCAGAGGTAGTGAATAAGCCTCGGCTGGCCGCGACAGGAACCAACCGGATGTAAACCGGACCTGTGCCTGCGCGAGCGGCCGAGCCCAGATCGTCAACAGCGAAGGCTTCAAGGATATGATCGCCGAGCACGGTAGAAGTATAATCAGTCCCGCCGCTAGAAACGTTCCCGAGATCAGCCACGATTCCGCCATCGAATTTCAGTTTTACCTTCGTCGGCCGACTACTATCGACTGTCACTCCGAAGTGAAAACTACCTGAGTTAACCAGAATAGGATGTTCCAAGTCATGGCCATCGCCACTTCCACTCAGGCCGGCGGGCGGTAGTAGAGTTACCTTCGGCGGAGTCACGGAGGTAAGGTTGAAAGGTCCTACGCGGTTGGAGATGCTATCGCGATAACCCGACAAGCTGCCAATAGCTCTAAAGTAAACATTCTGTCCGCCGGGGAGGTTATTAGCCAAAAGAAGAAAGTGGCGCGGATAATTTGCATTCGTGCTATGCGTCATCTGACTGTTGTTATTGATGTCGCTCCAACTTAATTCGTCGTCCGGCGTCGTGGAAGATTGGACGCGCAGGGCCATGCCATCTGTGAAGGTGGCTGCGATCGCGCGGAAGTAAAAATCAGCGATCGAGCCGTTACCAAGCATGTATAGCCGAATGCCGCCCAGGCTTGATTTGTTGCTGACAAGGTTAAATGGTCCTACAACATTGGAGATGCTATCGGGATAACCCGAAGCGCTGGAGATTGAGCGGAAGTAAATGCCATTCTGCGTCGGATAACTAAGTGTGTTAAGGAGAAAGGCTTTCCTTGTCTTGTCGTAAGTCATCCGTCCCTTCCGGCCATCGTCCAGGTCGGTCCAACTCATTTCCGTTCCCGGCGTAGTAGTAGCCTGCATGCGCACCATCGGATTGCTGGCCGTGCCGGTTTGTGTGGCGGCGAAGCGCAGCACGGTATCGGCAAGGTTAGTTACCGGAGGAGCAGCGGGTGGATAAGCGGGCTGATCGCTACCATCAATCGTAAGCTTGGTTGCCGATAAGCCGCCATGCGGAGGAGCAATAGGAACGCAGGTGCCATTGCCGCAGGTAGTACCTGGCGGGCAAACAAGTCCACACTGGCCGCAGTTATTCGAGTCGGTTTGCGAGTTAATACAAGCACCGCCACAATCGGTTTGACCAATCGGACAGGCCGATATCCGTGTAATCTTAGCGGCCAAACCTGTGCCATCATAGCTGTATTCGTTGTTACTTCCCCATCCAAGACGAAAGTCGAGGGTGTCATCCTTACTCAAATACACTTGGAGCGAGTAGCTCTTGACCGTAACTGTCTGGTGGCATGTTCCGGGCGCGTCAACAAAGGCGCTGAAGAGTGTCGTGCTACCATTCCTAACTATTGCTGCATCGGAGCTCGAGTGGTCGATATTTTGGAAGCGACCGACTAGCGAGTAGGTTCCGGTCGCAGGCGCCTTCCAGCGCACAATAGTTTTTCGTCCATCATTCCCCGGGAATAAAGCGAGCACATCCGGTTGCTGGGTTGTGCATATGTTGTAGTCGAAATTCTGCCCGCTGCCATTGAAGACAAGGCCCATGTTTGAGGCTCCCCCCGGCCGTTGCCAAACCTGATAGGTAATACCATTGCCTACTTCTTCGTAGTTGGTAAAGCCAAGACCGCTGGTGTCGGTATAACCGTACCTGCCAGGTTTGGGCCGCGGTATTGAGTGTCGAATTAAAGTCTCTTACGGCATCGTAGTCGCTCCCGAGACAAATACCAAAGCCATCGGCCGAGTAGAGGGCGTGAACTTCCGAAGCACTAAGTCCGCGATTGAAGAAGTGCACCTCGTCGATAACTCCCCAGAACTCGCCCCCACCGGAACCGAAGTAACCAATGTAGGTGTTGCTGTTAAAACTGTTGAAGGTAAAGCCGGGATCATAGGCGGCGGCCGTTGCAGCTACTCCATCGACATAGAAGGTCACCGTCGAACCTGACTTACTAACCGCGACGTGATGAAAGCTGGTATCGGTAACCTTTGCGCCAGGCGAAACGACGCCATCTAACCCCAACCCTCGTTAATCCGATCGTGCCATCGGGCCCGATGTCAAAGCCATATCCGTTATTCCCGCCCGCGAGAATTCCGGCGAGGTGAAATGGCCCGGCGGGGTCGTGTGAGACTGTGCGCCGGTATCGGCGCGCTTGATCCAGGCATCGATGGTGAAGTTCTGTAGCTGCATGCTCGCGGGATTGCCGATCAGAATCTTCTGGTCGCTGCCGTTGAGTCCGAAACTCACCTGGCCAACTTTCGCGCTTGGATAAGTAACAGCATTTTGCAGCACGCCGTTATTGGCGTTCAGTGTAATCATTGGCACTACCTTCGCCGCGCCACCAGCTGACCAACCCTTGCGGCGGCTTTGGCTGCACGTGGCGGAGGCGCCCAAATGATGGTTGTGACCTGCTGTGAGTTGTTAGCCGGCGTGGAATCATCCGGTGAACTAACACCTATAAGACGCTTGGCCGTGCCGTTAGCGGTGGCCTGGTAGTTAATGTTAAAGGTGCCCGACTCTCCAGACGCGAGTTGCTGAACTACCTGGCCATTCTGCTTCAACCGCACGTAGCGGAAGTTAGTAGGATCGGTAAAGAACGGCGTCGGATCGGATGAAACGAAGTTGGTGTATTTGTCGCACGAGGCCTGCGGATTCTGCGGGTTGCAGCCGCCATCGCTATTATCGGGCCCGAAGTAGCCGTTGATGCTGGTGGCGGTGCCGGGTCCGTTGTTGGTCACGACACAATGATACTGAATGATGTCGGCGACCTGCGGACTGGCCGGGGTCGTTGTGATCTGAATACTGAGATCGGCGGACGCCTTTGCGGCCAGCGGCGCGAGCAATATCGCGAGGAGAAGGAGCAAGATTGATTTTGATTTCATGGGGAAACAGCCTGCCTTTTCCTTTCTCGCCGCCTGCGACCGCGGGAAAGTGCCAAAAATTTCTCGAAACCCCGCGGGGCCGTCCCCCTCGACAGCGCCGGCGGAAAAGTCGTAAAATTCCCGCGTGCCCGAAAATCTCCTCTGCGCCGACGAAGAGCTGACTCGCTCGATCGAAGCTCTGCTCCCCGCGGCCACGCGCACCACCGCCGTAAACAAAGCGCTTCCCGCGCTTTACGAAGAGCTGCGCGGCCTCGCGGCCGGTTATCTGCGCCATGAACGCGCCGATCACACCTTGCAGCCCACCGCTTTAGTTCACGAATCTTTCCTGCGTTTGCGCAATCAACATTCGGTCGATTGGGACGATCGTCTGCAATGCCTTTCCATCGCGGCGCGCATGATGCGGCGCATTTTGGCTAACTACGCCGCAGCGCGCGCGACCGAGAAGCGTGGACAAGCCATGCCCAAGCTGAAACTGGACGCGGCCCTCGAGTCTTATGACAAGCAAGCCTTCGAGCATCGCCGCGGTCGATGACGCCTTGGATGACCCTGAGAAGTTCGATTCGCGCCAGGCCAACATTGTTGAGCTACGCTTCTTCGCTGGGCTCTACCTTTCGAGAAACGGCGGAAGTAGTAGGTATCTCCGTGCGCACAGCGAAGCGCGAGTGGGCGGTAGCTAAACGCTGGTTGCGGCGCGAGCTATCCGCGACCTAGTCATGCCATCAGCCGAGCTCTGGGAACGCGCCAAAGCTATTGTAGCTGACGCGCTCGAGTATAAGCTTTGTCGCGGTGCGCGAAGCTTTCGTTACGCAAGAATGCGGTGACGATTTCGCGTTGCGAGCTGAAGTAGAATCGCTCCTTTCCCAAACTACCACCGGCTTTGACGAGGTAGTAAAGGAAGCCAGCAACAGAGATACTCCTTTGACGGCTGGGCGACGGATTGATCGCTACGAAATAATCCGCGAACTAGGGCGTGGCGGGATGGGCGCGGTTTACCTGGCCAAACGCGCTGATGGCGAGTTCGACAAGCAGGTAGCTATCAAGCTACTCAAGCGCGGCACCGACACGGAGGAAATCCTGCGTCACTTCAGCGCCGAGCGGCAAATTCTCGCCCGGCTGGAACATCCCAACATTGCACGCCTCCTCGATGCCGGCACGACAAGCGACGGTCTGCCTTACTTCGTCATGGAGTATGTCGAAGGCGTCCCGATCACTTCTTACATTACGACCTTAGGCCTAAGCGAACGACTAAGGCTTTTCCAGGCTGTTTGTAGCGCGCTTAGCTATGCGCATCGCAATCTCGTTATTCATCGGGACCTGAAGCCCGGTAATGTTCTCGTTACTAAAGAGGGCGAAGTGAAGCTTCTCGATTTTGGTATTGCGAAGCTGGTCCAGGCTACGGAACAAAGCCAACCGCAGGTTACCATGACGATGTTCCGCGTTATGACTCCGGAATACGCCAGCCCGGAGCAATTAAGTGGCGCACCGATTACCACGCAGAGCGATGTCTACTCGTTAGGTGTTCTGTTTTATGAACTTCTCACCGGTTTCGTCCCTATCGACGAAAGACGCGCAAGCCGGAGGAAATCGCGCAGGCGATCACCAAGCAGGAGCCACAGCGTCCTAGCACCACGACACGGGAGGGCACCGAACCTGACAGTCATTGCCGGCAAGGCTCTACGCGGCGACCTGGATAACATCGTCCTCAAGGCGTTGCGCAAAGAGCCAGAGCGCCGTTACGTTCGGTAGATGAGTTCTCCGATGACATCCGAAGACATCTGGCAGGCTTACCCGTGCGGGCGCGCAAAGACACTACTGCATATCGGGCGCGGAAATTATTCGCCGTCACAAGACGGGGGTAGCGGCAGCGGCGATCGTCGTCCTCGCTCTTATTGCCGGTGTTATTAGCACCACCTGGCAAGCTCGTCGGGCTGAGAAACGTTTCAATCAGGTCCGGAGCCTGGCGCATTCTGTCTTATTCAACTACCACGACAAGATCGCTGCGCTGCCGGGTCGACTGGGTCCGGGAGCAATTAGTTAACGACGCCCTTTCTACCTGAAAATATCCCCATCGGGGCGGTAACCATAAAGGCCTGTTATGCCAGCTAGCCTCCGCCGACGAAAAGGTCGGATAAATCCAGGGAAATTCCTATTACGTCAATCTCCGCGATGCTACCGGGGCAATGGCGAGCTACAAGAAATCACTCGCGATTCGAGATCGTCTCCTCGCGGCCGAGCCCAGGAGCGTGGAGCTACAGGAAGAAGATGCAGATAGCCATGAGGGCGTAGGAAACATGGTACGACACAATCGGTGATCTCCCCGCCGGCCTGGCCAGCTATGAGCGTGCCTCCAATTTGCGCCAGAATGTAACGCGCGCTTCACCAAACAATACCGACTACCGTCTCAAGTTATCCCAACTCTATACCAAGCTCGGCGACATTAAAGGCATGGAAGGTTATGACAATCTGGGCGATCCTGTCGGAGCCGTAGATTACTATCGGAAGGCGCAAGACTTACTCGAATCTCTTGTGGACTAATCCGGCTGATTTGGTCATACGAGGCAGGCGCGCTGAAGTCCTATGTCATCTCGGAATGCTTTACGATGTCACCGGGAATGTCGCAGCGGCCTTAGCGAGCGGTGGCCAGGCGATCGCCGAGCCGGAACAGTTAGCCGCGGCCGAACCAAACAACTCCGATCATCATTACCTGCTTTTGGCTGCCTATGCTTCGCAGCGTTATGCGCTGGTAGATAACAATCAATTGGCCGAAGCCATCGCGCAGTCCCGCAAGGTTATCGCCGACTTGGAAACTATGGCCGCCCGTGATCTGAAGGATGTTCGCATGCGGCGCAATATAAGCGTGACCTATAACGCACTCGGGATCGACCTGTTAAAACAAGGAGAAATTCCCGCGGCCGTGCAACAGCATGAGAAAGCTTTAGCTATCAGCCGGATATCTTAAAGACGAACCCGGAGAGCGAAGAGAGCCGGGCGGACGTGGCCTTTACTCTCAGGCGCCTCGGTGAAGCGCAGGCCGCTTCAGGTGATAATCAATCTGCGCTCAATAACTATCGTCAGGCTCTTTCGCTCCGGCAATCGAGTGCGACCGCCGACCCCTCAAATGCGCGCGCCCGCGACGAGATGTCGGCGGTTTACGCAGACTTGGGCAAGTCATTAGCCTTAACCGGCGCAACCAGTGAAGGTGTGGAAGACCTGGAGAAAGCCATAGCACTGGCCGAAGAGCTGAGTCGGACCGCTCCAACCAATGCCAAGTATCGCGCGAGCCTGGCGCGGCAATACCACGAAGCTGGCAGGCTTACTGTTCCACCGCCACAAGCTCATGGCTATCTGACTCATAGCCTGGCAATCTGGAATCAGCTTCGCGACAAGGGAACATTGGTCCCGGCAGATATTGGCGAGGTGGACGGTGTCGAGCGTCAGCTAAATCAATTCGAAGCCTTGCCGCAGTAAACAACGGCCTGCACCAGGCAATGCTACCTACTTGATCTTAAAAGCTTCCACGATAGCGATACCTGTCGTGTTATCCTTGCCCCGGACGATGGCGGTGTAAACGCCTGGCGTAAGCGTCGCCAGGATGGCCGGTTCCTTGTCATCTTTCGGCGCCATGTTCGCAGCGCTAAGTTCGCTCTCCTGGGTCTCACGCCAATTATCATTAGCGATCACACTCCCGTTAGCATCGTGTAACTCGAGTGTCGGGTCTTCCAATACTCCCGTTAAGCTGGCCGGCGGATTCTTCAACGATGGACCAGCCACTCTGACCACCATCGTTGCCGGTTCGCCTCCGCCCACGATAAAGCCACCGATCATGACGTTATCATCTGTATCGACAAACCCACGCGTGCTCACGTTAGTTAAGGCGACCGCTGTGCCCCCATCGATGTCATAGACCTCGGTCATACCGATCCCGGTCTCGCCGTGTGCACCTTTGACGATCGCGGTATAAACTCCCGGGGCCAGGTCGGCGATGATGATTGATTCTTTCGGATCCTTCGGCGCAAAACCATTGGGGATCTGATCTTTGTTCGGCGCATCGCCCCAGTTATCGTTCGTAATGACCGTGCCGTCGGGATAATGGAATTCCAAGAACGGATCGGATAGCAGCCCACTTAGCCCAGCACTACTTAAGCTAGGACCAAGGCCGTGGATTAGAACCTTCTTGGTCGAGCCACTCGGTCCGCTGACAATAAAGCCGCCAATCAGAACATTATTGTCCGTCTGCACCTTCATCCGCGTAGAGATGTTTGTCGGCTGACCGAAAGGCGGATTAGGCTTAGTCGGATCGATCGATGTTAGTAAGCCTTTGGCGTTTGGCGTCGCTTGTGCATTGGGTGAAACAGAAGCGAACGAACCACTGACCGAGCTGTAAGCCATCGGATTGAAAATATCGTCCGCGCTCGGTGTGAAACCGTCAATTGTCTTGACATGCAAATTGCCGCCGAGAGTTGCGCTGCCATTTATAACAAGCTCGTCGTACTGCGACGGATCACTGCCTCCATTTTCGATAACCAAGGTTCCATTCGCCCCTTGGGAGAAGTTACCGGTGACCGTAATCGCGCCGGCGGAATGTCCGGGCACAATGTAGCCGCCGTTGTTAACCAGGTTACCTTGAATCTTGCCTGAGCCGCTCAGGACGCCGCCATCAAGGACTACGTCACCGATGATGTTGACTTGGGCGAGAGAATCGGGTGTGCCGAGATCGATTTCCCCTCCGGTTTGGACCAAGCCACCTGTAGCCGCAGCCGCCTCTGCCGCCTTGCCTGCCGGCCGGTTAAACCGTCATTAGTGATAAGACTGCCACCGTCATTGGTGATCAATTTGCCGCCGACCATAACGAAGCGCGTATCGATCACCGGCTTTTGCACTTGCACGCCGCGCACGGCAGTAGTCTTTTTGGGTGCGGCACGTTTCGGAAAGAGTGTCTTGCCAATATTGTTGACCACGCCGCGGAGGAAGCCGAGAACGTCATCAAGTACCACAGAGTTCGCGATACCTTGAGGCTTGCCGCCCGTGGTTATCCCGGTGAAGCCGCCTAGGCCGGTCAATTGTAACTTGCCGTAGTTATTCAGCGTCCCATTCATCGCCACGTCTGTGTCTCCCCTGAGGAGGCAGATACCATGGGCGTCGATGTTAAACGTTAAGTCCTTGAGTGTGCCACCGGCCAGGGTAGCAGCAATCACATTCAGGTTATGCGCGCCGCTGATCGTGCCGCCATTCAAGGCCAGAGCGAAAACAGTCACGTCGCCGGAAAGAGTAACTGTGCTCGTGCCGATGATCGCGGGTCCTTCGCTCCCGGCGCCGTTCCTGTCTGCCTGCCGTTCACAGCCAACCAGCTACTTCCCGTTGCCCAATCAACGGCTTCAGCCAGGAAGGTATAAACCTTGCCGCCGGCCGGATGAACATGACATAGTACGCGACGGCGTCAGCGCGCGCGCCCAAACATCATTCGCCATGGCGCGCAAATCATGGATGCCATAGACGCTGGTAGTAAACTGCGTGCTCGCGCTTTGCGAGTTGGAGGAATCAATCACACCGCCATCCATAAGCAGTTCCGTTTTCACCACCTGACGAGTGCTACTCGCACTAGCGCTGAAGCTCAACGTAGCCAGTCCGTCGCTCGCAGTCTTGATTGCGATTGGTTGCGCAACAGTCTTACCATCCCCAGTTGGGGTCGTAGTCGACGCCGGTGGATTAATCGTCACGGTCGGCGGAATGGCCTGGATAAGCTTGAAAGGCCCGACGATATTCGAAAAATCGGATACGCTCGCATTGAGACTCGAAACCGCGCGGAAGTAAACCGCGTCGCCGGTCGGGTAATTCTTGCTATCGAGCGCAAATGGCTCCGACGCGCCCGGACTCATCGTCCCGTTAGGCAGATCGAACCAGCTATTTTCATTATGCGGCGAAGTGGAGGATTGCACCTTGACCGTGATGCCGGCGGGAGTTGCAGGGCGGTTAGCGCCGAAATGAATCTCCGGGTTCGGAGGAATATTCGTGGGCGTAGTGTTACTGAAGATGGTGAAGTAAGAGGGACCTACACGCGGAGCTGCATTTGCAGGTTGAAAGGACCTACTACGTTCGAAATGCTATCGCTAAAACCAGACGCTGCTGCAATAGCTCGGAAGTAGACACCGTCAATCGGTGGATAGGCGGTGAGTGCAAAACAAACTGCTTGGGACTGGAAGTAACATCCTGTGTCATGTGTCCACCGGTAGAATCCTGAAGATCAGTCCAGCTACCTTCTGTGTCCGGTGTGGTCGTGGCTTGAACGCGCACGCTTAAGTTTGCCGCATTACTATTCTGCAGAGCGGAGAAGCGCAGAATGCTATCGGCCAAACCAGTGGCCGGTGAAGCTGCCGGCGGATAGGCAGGCGTGCTACTTTCATTCACGCTGAAGGTAGTCGTCGATAACCCACCATGCGGAGGCAAAGTCGGAGGCGTCGGACCAGCTACCGCGGAGATTGTTACGCTAAAGGCGCCGGAGTTGTTATACCACCCGGATCCGTCGGTGCTACCGAGATACAAGCGAGTCGCCCCCTTGGAACAACAACATGTTGCGGCGTGCCACCGCTGGTGCGGCCGTTGCCGATGAAAAAGAGCTGACGCAATTGCGGTTCCAAGGTCGTGTAGTCAGTCCCACCGGGAACTGCCTGATAAGCAGAGCCACCGGCGTTGTTCGAGGTGAAATCCAATGAGGCCGGCGGCGTAGGTGTAGGACGTGGATCGGGTGACACAGGCACCGGCGTGTTGTCGTCGAGAAAGACTCCGACCAAGGCGTTCAGCGGATAGTTACAACCAGAGATCGCATCATCTGCTCCTTCACCGTAGAACCCGGAGCCATCCGCTAAGTCGGCATTGGGGTCGGTCGCGCCACCGTTAAAGTCAGTCTGGCCTTTCGCATTGAAAACGAGTGAATCACCCGGCGCGATGTCTTGCAGTTGCACTAGAACCGGCGATTGCGCCGGCGCTGTGTCGCCTTTCACACTCCAGTTATCAGGCATGCCAGCGAGATAAGGATCAGCCGTTCCCGGCACCGTGATTGTGTTGGTCGCCGCGATTACTACCACCGCATCCACCAAGTTATTCTGAAAGTCCGATTGGTCCGGGGAGTTGACAGTAATTGCGCGATGCGTCGTCCCGACTGCGGTCGCGGAATAGTAAACATCAAAGGTTCCAGACTCACCGGCCGCAAGCTGCGAGACGACCGTTCCACCCGAGTTCTTCAGCCGGACATAGCGAAAATTCGTCGAGTCGGTAAAGAAAGGCGCGGGATCGGAAAAACCGAACGCGGTATATTTGTCCGTCGAAGGATTCGGTGCGCTGTCGCTGTTATCGGGACCGAATCCGCCACTGATATTGGTCGCGTGCCCGGGCCGAAAATTGTCGGGGTACCGTGTAATGAATGGTGTCCCCGACATGCACGGTTTGCGCGCTGACTTGAACGCTAATGCGAAGATCGGCGTCAGCGCGCAACGAAGAGGGCGCCAACCCGACGCAAAAATTGCCGCAAAATAGAAAAAGCGAATGAAAATGTCTACCCACATCAATGTCCTTTTCCCCTTTTGAGGAAAATTTGGATGAAACGGCTCAAAAAAATTTTATAATTCCTATCTTCGCAGAAATGAGCCTCTCCACGCCCAAAATCCTTCTCTCGCAATGGCTAGACGAACTGCTCCCGCCGGGAGCGGGCAGTCCATCCATTAATGCCGCGCTTCCCGCGGTTTATAATGAATTGCGCGAAATGGCTGCGCGATATTTACGGCGCGAGCGCGTGGATCACACCTTGCAGCCGACGGCTTTAGTCCATGAATCTTATTTGCGGCTCCGCAATCAACACACGGTCGATTGGAGCAATCGCCTGCAATTCCTTTCCATCGCCGCGCGCATGATGCGCCGCATTTTGTCCGATCACGCCGATGCGCGAAACGCTTCCAAACGCGGCGGCGATGTGACGAAATTGCAGCTCGATAGCGCGCTGGAGTTTGCGATCAGCGGGCCATCAGCATCGCCGCGGTCGATCAAGCCTTGCGCGATCTGGAAGCGCTCGATCCGCGCCAGGCACAAGTGGTGGAACTGCGCTTTTTCGGCGGCCTGACCATCAGCGAGACGGCCGAGCTAATGGCATTATCCGAGGCAACGGTGAAGCGGGAATGGCTGACCGCGCGGCGCTGGTTGCAGCGCGAGATTTCCAACAGCGGCGAGTGACACCCCAACGCTGGCAGCAGATCAAAGGCGTGCTCGCCGGCGCGCTCGATCAGCCTAACGAGTCCTCGCGCGCGCGCTATCTCGCATCCGAGTGTGCCGGCGACACCAGCTTGCAACGGGAAGTGCAATCGCTCCTCGATCAACCGGCGGACGATTTTGATTCCGTCGCGGAGACGATCGGTTTTGTTAACGCCGATCCATTCGCGTCTGCCAATGTCGATCGGCGCGTCGGCGCTTATCAGTTGATGCGCGAACTTGGGCGCGGCGGAATGGGCACCGTCTGGCTGGCGCGCCGGGCCGATCAGCATTTCGAAAAACTGGTTGCGATCAAGTTGCTCAAGCGCGGCACCGACACGGACGAAGTGCTGACGCGTTTTCATGCTGAGCGACAAATTCTGGCGCGGCTCGATCATCCGAACATCGCGCGTTTGCTCGATGCCGGCACGACGGATGACAACCTGCCGTATTTCGTCATGGAATACGTCGATGGCGCGCATCTGACCAAATTTGCGCGCGAGAAAAAACTCTCGTTAGGCGAATGCCTTTCTCTTTATCTAAAGATTTGGCAGCGGTGCAATTCGCTCACCAAAACCTGGTGGTGCACCGCGATTTAAAGCCGGGAAATATTCTCGTGACCGCCGACGGTGAACCGAAGCTGCTCGATTTCGGCGTAGCCAAGCTGCTCGCGGAAGGCGACGACGCCTGGCAAATGACCATGGCCGGCCGCGAACGCTTTACTCCCGGTTACGCGTCCCCGAGCAGGTCCGCGGCGAACCGATCACGACAGTCAGCGATGTCTACTCGTTAGGCGCGCTGCTCTACGAAATTCTCACGGGAATTTCGCCGCATCGTTTTCCGACCTCCACGCCGACGGCGCCGCAAATCGAACGACGGATTGCAAAGAAGATCCGGCCCGACCTAGCTCGGTCGCGATGGATTCGGAAAGGCGACGCCCGTTGCGCGGCGACTTGGACACCATTCTTCTTCGCGCGCTCGCTAAGTCGCCGGCCCGTCGCTATCGTGGTGCCGGTCAACTGGCGGACGATCTTCGCCGCTATCTGGAAAACCGGCCGGTGCGCGCGCGGCCTGACACCTTCGGTTATCGCGCGGGAAAATTTCTCCGGCGAAACAAGACTGGAACGGCGGCGGCGATACTTATCGTCGCCGCTCTCGTGGCAGGTTCGATCACTACCTTCTGGCAGGCGCGGCGGGCCAATCGTCGCTTTAACGACGTGCGCAAGATTGCTAACTCGCTCATGTTCGAGCTGCATGATTCGATCAAGGACATTCCGGGAGCCTTGCGCGCGCGCCAGCTCGTTACCCAGCGTGGCTTGGAATATCTCGATAGCCTGGCCCAGGAAACAGGTAACAATCTTTCGCTTAAGAGCGAGCTAGCGGTCGCATACAATAAGATCGGCGGATTAACCTTTGATGTGCGACAAGCTATTGAGAGCCGTGAAAAGGCCGTAGCTCTAAACAAAGAACTCGTTAGGTCTATGCCTGGAAACGATAGCTATCGGCGACAGTTATCGGATAGCTACGATGCTTTAAGTGATGTCATGATTATCTCCGGGCAATCCCGGCGCGCGATCGACTATGCCAGACTAGGTCTCGCCGCCGCGGAGAAGCTGGCTATCGACCATCCTAACGACAGCAAGACGCAAGCTGCCCTGGCCGATCGTTACAACTCCCTCGGCATTGCCTTGATGGATGCAGGGCAAAGCGACCAAGGATTGAAAGCGGCTGTGGCAGCCATGAAGACGGAGGAAGGTCTCGCGCGCAATCCTGCCGATTCGGATGCCTCAATCGACCTGGCTGGAATCTACGGCCGCGTCAGCATCGGTTATGAAGACACGGGCGATATAACGACGGCATTGACCTATAGCGAGAAGGCCATGGCAATAACCAGCCGCATTTTCGAATCTGATCCCGCTAACACTCGTTACCGACGAAGCATGTGGAGCGAATACCTCCGGATGGGCCGGCAACTAGCAGCCTCGGGGAACCTGGCCGCCGCCCTTCAAATGCTCGAAAGCGAGTGAACTAATGGAAAGCTTATCCGCCGCGGATCCGCAGGACACTGGCCACCGGCGCTGGCTGGCTGTGACGTATACGTTAATCGGAAACGTCCTTTCCCAACAAAATCGTTTCGACGAGGCCCAGGACCGTTATCGCCGGGCAATAGCTATCGGGAAGAGCTCGTGCAACGGGATCCCGAGCGCGTGGAAGCTGCGCGAGACCTAACCAAGACCTACGAAGCCCTCGGGTTGCTATATTTGAAGATGAATCAGAATGAATCAGCTTCTACCTACTTGACGAAAGCCGAGACCGTTGCGCAGCGGTCGACCGCTCACGATCCGGATAACGTGCGCGTGCGCAAACGATTGGAACAAATCCGCGCGGAACACGCTTCTATCCCTCGTTAGGGGCGAGCAACGAGAAAGGATCGAACTTGCGGTTAGGCAGCGGCTAGCACGACCAGCGAACCGTAAACCGACTCATACTGCGCGGCCGCCGTTTCCCAGGAAAAATCCCGGACCATCGCTCGCCTAACGAGTCGTTGCCAACAAACCGGATCGTTATGGAAGATTTCCCGCGCGCGCTTGATCGCATCCCAGAAGGCTTCCGCCGAAGGATCGAAGTAGAGGAAACCGTAACCTCGGTCTTCGCTCGGATCGTGGTCCTCGATGATTTCCTGAATGCCACCCGTCGCACGTGCTACAGGCAAGGCGCCATACTTCAAGCTATACATGGCACTTAGTCCACTGGGCTCGATGCGCGATGGGATGAGAGTAATATCCACTCCTGCTTCGATCAGGTGGGCGAGCGTTTCGTCGTAGGACTGGCGATAGGCAAACTTAGTCGGGTATTTTTTCGCCGCGATACCAAGGGCACGTTCATACGATGGATCGCCTTCACCGAGAATAATCAGACGAACGTCATCGGAAAGAAGTCGGTCTAGCACCGGGATGACGACATCGAAACCTTTTTCCGCAACTAAACGCGTAACCATTCCGAAAACCGGACCGCCAGGCGCAGGCGCGAGGCCCATGGCATCGAGAAGTAAGTCGCGACAAAAGGTTTTGCCTTCGAGGCTTTCGGAATCGTAGGTGTGCGGGAGAAGGATGTCGGTCGCGGGATTCCAGCGCGCGTAATCAGCGCCATTCAAAATGCCGGCGAGCTTGTGCGCATTTTCGCGCAACACGACGTCAAGCCCGCTGCCGCCTTCCGGCGACAACATCTCGCGGCGGAATCTTTCGCTTACCGTCGTGATGCGATCGGAGTAGAGAATTCCGCCTTTGAGCAAATTCATCCGTCCGAAAAATTCCAGGCCGCGCAAAGAAAAATAGCGTTCGGGAAGATTCGTTAGACCAAAATCCAAACCCCAGAAACTTCCCTGCTCCGCCAAGTGATGAATGGTCAGAACGGTGCGAAACGGCATCTGGTATTCGTGCACCAGCACCGGCAGCAAGGCCGCGCCCCAATCGTGCACGTGCAGAATTTGCGGCGACGGCGTGAGACGACGAACCAATTCCAGCGCGGCTTTGCTGAAAAAAATGTAGCGCGTGGCGTTATCTTCGTAGGCCAAATCGTGCTCGCCGAAAATTCCCGCTCGATCGAACAACTCATCGTTGCGCACAAAAAATTGCTGCACCCCGCCAGCCGTTCGGCCGCTGAGAAATTCCGCCACGAAAGTTTTCGTGCCCACGCGCACATCGACGGTCACGCCGGTGTCTTTCAGTTGCCCTTCGGTCTTCTCGCGAATCTCGCGGTGATACGGAAGAATAATGCCCACCTCATGTCCCCGCGCGCGCAACTCGCGCGGAAGCGCTTCCATCACATCCACCAACACGGTCGCACGCGCGAGCGGCGGACCTTCCGGGCTAATCATCAAGATGCGCATCGGTCGAAGATTTCAGCCACGGATTAACACGGATTTACACGGATACAAAAAACATCCGTGTTTGAAAGCCCGGCCTAGAATTTCCTTCGTCATTCTTCGTTACGGCATCCGTGTTTATCCGTGGCGAAAAATTCCTGCTTCACCCACGCCAACGCTTCCTCGCGATCTTTGAAACCGCCTTCGAGCTGGCGTGTCTCGACGGCCTCAAGAATCTCGCCGAAACGCGGACCTGGCTTCAGGCCTAACGAGAGCAAATCATTTCCTTTCACGAGTGGTGGCGGAATGATCGGCTCGTTTGCGAACTCCTCCTTCTTGCGCTGGAGAAATTCGTAATTGTCGAGCATGGCGTGACTGCTCGCGCAATCGACCCGATGCAATTCCAGTTCGTCCTCGAAAGTCGGGCGCGCCATGAAGCGTTTCAATTTCGCCACGCGCATTTTCGGCACATCTTTGAAAACCATATGCTGCCGCACCGCTTCTACGGTGGCGTCGATTTCCGCGCGCGAAAAACGCAGACGTTGCATGAGCCCTTCCGTCATTTCCGCGCCCACGCGATCATGACCGTTGAAACGGATCCGGCCCGTCTCATCGACGGTTGAAGTTGGAGGCTTGCCGATGTCGTGAAACAAAACGCTGAGGACAAGCGGAAGCGAGGTCTCGTTAGGCAAGAGCTCCAGCATGATGCGGGTGTGCTTGAAGACGTCGCCTTCCGGATGGAATTGCGGCGGCTGTTCGCAGCCTTTCATGGCTTCGAGCTCCGGCAGAATGACGCGCATCAATCCGCTGGGATCGAGTAAATCCCAGCCGCGCCCGCGACTTGGCGACATGAAGATGCGCACTAATTCCTCACGAATTCTTTCCGCGCTAATGTCGGTGATGGAACCCGCCTGCCTAACGAGTGCTTCCCAGGTCGCTGGTTCGATCTCGAAATCGAGTACGGTCGCGAAACGCACTGCCCGCAACATGCGCAAACGGTCTTCCGCGAAACGCTGCGCCGGGTCGCCAATGGCACGAATGATCTTCGCCGTCAGATCCGTTCGTCCGCCCACGTAATCGATGACTTCGTTCTTCTCCGGATCGAAGAACATGCCATTGATCGTGAAGTCGCGCCGCTTCGCGTCTTCTTCCGCGGTTGAAAAATGCACCTCGGCCGGGCGACGGCCATCGAGGTAGGCGCCGTCGGAGCGAAAAGTGGCGACCTCGAACTGGAATCCGTTTTCCAAAACGACGATGACCCCGAAGTGCGCGCCGACCGCATAGGTGCGCGAGAAAATTTTCTGCACCTCTTCCGGCCGCGCGTCCGTCGCGATGTCGATGTCTTTCGGCACTTCACCGCGGACGAGATCGCGCACACAACCGCCGGCGAAATAAGCGACATGTCCACGCTGGCGCAGACGGGAGACAATCTCGCGCGCGACATTTTCCATGGCCGAAGTTGCTGACATGACAGTAAAAGACTGCCATCAATCTAGCGTGATGAAATGGATTGGCGTCATCGCTTTTTTTCTGAGTGGTCTGATTTCGGCGCAGGCGGCGAAAGAAAAGGCGCCGGCCAAACCTCCGGGATATCCCGCCGATGCGGCCGCGATGGTGAATGGCGAAAAGATTCCGGAAAATATTGTGCAGGCGTTTTTACAGAACGATTTGCAGATCAGTGGCGCGTCCCAGCCACTACCCGGCGAGCGCGACGCCATGCTGCAGGACTTAATCGATCGCGTCCTGGTCGCGCAGGAAGTGAAGAAGCGCCACATCGAGCCCAGCGAAGCGCAGCTGGATGAAGCGGAGAAAAAGATGGTCGAATATCTCAAGGGCGAGCCGCAATACGAAGCATTCGTTAGGCAAAATCATTTCACTCGCGCGGAGTATCGCAAATATGTCCTGGCCAATGCCGCCGCGAGCGAGGCTTTAAAAAAAGACCTGACCAAAAATGCACTGATTCCTCCGACGGAAATTCGCGATTATTTCAACCTGCACAAAAGCGAATCTGCTTTTCAATGGCCGGAGCGCGTGACCGGTGCCCACATTCTTTTCACACACAGCGCGATTTTCTCACTTCCAAAGTCGAACACGCCCGCCCCATCCCCGACAAAATCGAGATGGAAAAAGCGATTGCGCTTGAAACCGAAAACCGGCGCAAACTCGCCAGTGAAGTGCGCGCGCAAGCGCTGGCGGCGCGGATTTCGCGCAGTTGGCGGCGAAATATTCCGACGACGCCGGGACGAAAGATGATGGCGGAAACTTGAGCACTTTCGCCAAAGGCACGCATTCGCCCGCGCTGGACGACGCATTCTTCCGCTTGCGATCGGGCGAGATCGGACCGGTGGTGCAATCGGAATACGGATTTCACGTCATCAAAACGATCGAACACAAACCAGCCGAGACGCGCACCCTGGAAGAATCGACGCCGGAAATTCAGAGCCGTCTGGCCAACGAGAAGGCCGCGCGTCTGATGCGCGATTGCATCAACGCGCTCCACACCAAAGCGTTTATCGTCATGAAAGCGGAGGCGCCGGAAAAAAATTGAAACTCAAACCCTCCTTCGACTGGCTGCTGGTCTTCGTTCCGATTTCCATCGCACTGCATTTTTGGCGCGACGGCAATTCGACCGCGCTTTTTGTCTGCTCCGCCATCGGGATTATTCCGCTGGCTGGCTGGATCGGTAAAGCCACTGAAGCTTTGGCCACACGCAGCGGCGAAGCGATTGGCGGATTGCTTAACGCCACCTTCGGTAATGCCGCGGAACTAATCATCGCCGGGATCGCCTTGTCCAAAGGTCTAACGAGTGTGGTGAAAGCGTCCATCACCGGCTCGATCATTGGCAACGTCCTGCTCGTGCTCGGTCTCTCCATTCTGGCCGGCGGCACCAAATACAGTGAGCAGCGTTTCAACCGCACCGCCGCGCGCACTTCCATCATTTCGCTTTCGCTCGCCGCCATCGGTTTAATCATTCCGACCATTTTTCACTTCGCCGCTCGCGCGAAACCGGTCGCTGGACGTGAGCACACCGAACAAAAACTTTCCCTGGCCATCTCCGTCATCCTCTTTCTCACCTACTTTTGCATGCTCGGTTTCGCGCTGAAAACCCATAAGCATTTCTTTCAAAGCGCGAACGGACATTTCGAAGTGCGCGGTGTGCATTGGTCGCGCGGCAAATCGATTCTGATTCTGTGCCTGGCCACTATTTTCGTCGCGCTTCTCTCGGAATTCCTCGTGGGCACAATCGAAAACGTCCGTATTTCATTGAACATCACCGAAGTTTTCGTCGGGGTAATCGTGGTCGCGATCGTCGGCAACGCCGCCGAACATTCCACCGCCATCGTCATGGCGATGAAAAATAAAATGGACCTGACCGTCGGCATCGCCATCGGCTCCAGCCTGCAGGTCGCGCTCTTCGTCGCGCCCCTGCTCGTTTTTCTTTCCTATTTTTTCGCGCCGATGGATTTGGAATTTACCTTGCCGGAAATTTTTGCGGTCACTGCTTCGATTTACATCCTCTTCCAAATCGTCGGCGATGGCGAAACGAATTGGATCGAAGGTATCCAGCTTCTCTCGCTTTACCTGATTCTCGGTGTGCTCTTCTTCTATCTGCCCGCGCCGCACGTCCGCTAGTTGTAGCTAACGAGTGCTCTAGTTACTCGGAGTGACTAGACTAGAAACCGACTCGAAAGCCGGCGCTGATAGTCTGCGAAGTATAACTCTCGCGACCCAGCTCAGTGGTGTAGTTGCCAAACACGCCCACCGCCGGTGTGATTTGCACTGCTATGCCGGCGTCTAGCCGTAGGTTGTCGCGGCCGATGCGCGGCCCTGCAACTACAAAGGTGTTAGTCCCATCGAAGCTGGCGTCAAAGCTCGCATAGTCATCTCCGTATTCGTGTTCCCACTGTGCCCGGAGTACCGGACGGATGGAGATTCTTTTGAGGTTGCCCTGGTAAGCTAGCTGTAGTCCAGCGGTGGAACGCACCGACTCGAGTTCTTGTCCTTGAAGTTCGAGGCTACCCAAGGTGAAGCTTTCTGTGAACCCATCGATGTGAGCGTGGGCGTAACGCAGGGAAGCAATCGGACCTATCGTCCAGCGACCAATGCGCTGTTCGTAGCCTGTTCCAATCATACCTGCCATGTCTCGTCCGTCGGTGTCGCCGCGAGTGATTCCGCCCACTGTCTGCCGACGAGTCTCAATTGTAACTAAGCCGCCGGTGAGGACGCCGTCCAGGTAGAAGCCACCAGTGTAATAGGTAGCGTACAGGCTACCCCGTCCGCTGTTACTCTTAATACTACCACCATAGTTAAGGTCGGCGCGTGTATTGGCGTAACCCAAAGCGGCTCCTGCTACAAAGTGAGCCCCTAACCGGTAATCTGCTCCGACAGTAATGCCTTCGGTATTAAAGGATGCACCGCGAAGTGTTCCCTGGTTCTCCACGTCAACAAATTCGCCCGTGCCGGTGAGGAAGAAGCCCCAGCCTCTTTCGCGCCGCAGGTTAGTGGTCGGGCTCGAATAATCTTTCGAGTCGATCATCGTTTTCCCGTCGCTAAGCGCATCCTTGCCGTCACTCACGGGCGTGCCGTTGTCGCTGACATAGGCCGGATGTTGCGGGCCGCTCGGGTTGTCGTGCCGGATGTCGTCCAGCCGCGGGATGATGTTATCGATCTGGATGCCGGGCAGGGTAATTTCAATCCGCGGTAAAATCGTAAGATCGGTCGGGTAGATCAAACCAATTGGGATAGGTGTTCCTCCCGGTGCTGGCGTCGGCGTGGTTCCAGGTGTTGCCGTCCGTCCCGGCGTTGCTGAGGGAGTTGCAGTCGGACCTGGAGTTGCGCTTGGTGTTGCTGTAGGTCCCGGTGTCGGCGAAGGCGTGGGAGTCGGCGCCGTGATGGTGTTGCTGTCGAGCGTGACTGCGCCGTTGATCGCCAGGACCCGCCCCTCCAAGGTGGCCCCGGTGTTCAGCGTGATACTTTGGTCAGCGATGATGGTTCCGGCAAAATGGCTTCCGACCCCAAGGGTAGCGGAGCTTCCGACCTGCCAGAAGATATTAACCGAGTTGCCGTTGAGGAGTGAGATTTGCGAGGCGGCGTCGGCCAGGAGCGCAGTTCCGATCTGGAAATGGAAGGCGGCATTAGAGTTTCCTTGTGTGTCCAGGATCAGGATGCCGCTGAGTTGTGCAAAGGTGTCGAAGTGGTAAACGCCGGGAAGAAGGGTCAGCCCTCCGAGATTGGTTCCGGTCAGGTTCCTGGTCGACATTTCGTTGACCAGCTGATTGTAAGCTCCTAGTGCACCGGCGTGGGCGGCGATGGCAGAGGCGTCGTTGCTGTGAATCACGCCATTGATCACGGTCCCGGGGGAAAGCCAGTAATGGCGGTTCCAGGTGAGACCGAGACGTCTCCTGAGATAATGCTAGGACCGGTGTTGGTAACCGTGCTTGCGCCTAGAACGGCGGTGTCTTGCGCGCCCGCTAAGAGGATGCCTTGAGCATTCGCGCTACGTCCGATCGCGAGCACTCCCAGAACAATAACGGCAATCGCTTTGGCTCTCGGGGCAATTCTTTGCATCCTGTCGCTGAAGCAGGTTGGTGTACGTCTCAGGGGAATTATCCTCGACCTCGCGGAAGAAAAGCCCGATAACGGTCTTCGCGCCTTTCCCTCGCTGGCTTCGATGCTGCTCTTTGCCGCCGACCACCATGAAAACATTCCGTCTCTCGCTTCTGCTCGCAGTTGCCTGCGCGTCTAACTTTTCCACTGCGCTGGCCGCACCCAACATCAGCGCGACTAAGGATGACAACACCGGTGTGGGTGTGCGCAAACAGGTCGGCAACCAGATCACTTACACGATCACGATTTCGAACGGCGCGGCTGCCGGCGCCGGGAACGACGCGACGAGTGTGCAATTGACCGATGCCACGCCGACGAATACGACGGATGTAGCCGCGGATTGAGCGCGACGCCGGTGGCGGTGGATGACACTTATCCAAACACTGTGCTGGCCAACACCAGCATCAACACCGCGAACAGCAGTAACTTCAGCGTCGTGAGCAACGACTCGTTAGGCTACCTCAATGGCAGCGCAGTTACTTCGTCCGGAATTACGGTCGCAGCCAATGCTCCGTCGCGTGGCACGGTGAACATGACGACGAGTGGGGCGAACGTTGGCAAGTTCACCTACACACCAATCCTGGTTTCACCGGGATTGATACCTTCACCTACACGATCAGCAATGGTGTTGCGGGCGGAAACGCCACCAGCATTACCGGCAGGGTAATTATTACAGTAGGTGGTCCAGTTATCTGGTATGTGGATCCAAATGCAGCTACTTCCGGCAACGGCACCTTAGGCAGTCCCTTTAAGACACTGGCGGAAGCCATCACTGCGATTAGCACTACTGGTCAGCGCATTTTCCTTTACACCAGCGCGACGACGCAAAGCGGTAACTTTGTCCTCACGAACAACGCCTGGCTGGTAGTCAAGCCGCGGTAGGTACGAACTTTGATAGCTTGATGGGTATCTCGCCGCCGGCAGATACTACTGTAGCGCGGCCATCTATTAATAACGCTACCAAGCCTGTCGTGACCAACTCCGCGGGCGACACGATCACGCTAGGTGAAGGTAACACCATCCTCGGCCTAGCTATTACTAATACCGGCGGCGGTTTCGCCATCGCTGGCTCAGCCGTTAATGCAGGCACAATTGGCAATGCAACGACCAGCGATGTAACCATAGGTAGTTCTGGCACAAGTAGCGGCGCGTTTTCGCTCACCACCAGCGGCAACGGCAACTTTAGCATCAACGCACCCATTACCACGAGCGCGGGTCATTCCGTGAACATCGCCAATCGCACCGCCGGAACTATCAACTTTCCTCTTGCGATCAGCGATACCGGGACCGGGATTAACCTAACGACTAACACTGGCGCGACGATTAACTTCACCGGTGGACTAAGTCTTAGCACGGGAGTAAACGCTGCTTTCACGGCCACCGGCGGCGGCACTGTCAACGTCACTGGCGCGGGTAACACCCTCACTGCTACCACGGGCACGGCACTGAACTTTGCTAACACGGTTGGGACGCTAAACTTCGCCGGGCTGACCACGACCGGTGGCGCTGGCGCGAGTATCACAGGCAACACCTCCGGCTCGACCTTCACCTTCACGGGTGTGTCGGTCAGTTCAGGTGCCAACAACGCCTTCACTGCCACCGGCGGCGGTACACTCACCGTCACTGGCGCAGCGAACACCCTCACTTCTACCACGGGCACAGCGCTCAATGTTGCCAACACCACCATCGGCGCGAGTGGCCTTACCTTCCTCAGTATTTCATCGAACGGCGCGGCGACGGGCATTATCCTTAGTAATACGGGAAGTGTGGGCCTCACGGTTACCGGTGACTCTGGCAGCACTAACAACAGCTCGGGAGGCACAATCCAGAACAGCACCGTGAATGCTATTCAGCTCACCAATGTGCAAAACATCTCGCTCGATCAGATGAACATTCAGAGCACGACGCACAGCGCGATCAATGGCACCCAGGTCACGAACTTCACCCTCACCAACAGTACGATCAATAATACCGGGAATGGGAACTTTGACTCCGCCATCGCCTTCAACACCACCAATTTTTCCGGTATTCAGACTCAGACCGGTAACAACATAAACGGGACCTTAACTATTACCGGCAATACGCTGACCAATACCTTCTATAGCGCCCTCGATATACAATCTGACAACGGCACCGTAACCAACGCCAACATCTCGAATAACACCATCACTGCTACTACTCAGGGCATAGGCATTAACATCTCCGGTACCAACAACGCCTCCACCGTCTTTAATCTGCTCAATGCAACGATCAATCAGAATAACCTTAGTAATATCGCCGGCACCGGGATTCAGGCACAGTGTTCTGGTTCAAATACCACCGGGCCGGGAGCATCTTGCGGAGTCCCGGGTGACCCTACCAAACTGATCTCGATTACCAATAACAGCGTTCTCATCAAGCCGAATGCCACACAGGCAATTACCGTGGCAAACTCAGGCGGCAACAGTGCTTCGCGGACTAAGACGAATTTCCTCATTCAGTGCAACGGCAAGAACACCGGTGGTTGCACGTCGCCGACTGCGACCGCGTTAGGCAGCAGTTCGCTGGGAACAGTTATCCTAGTCGGGAATAATGGCTACTGTGACATGACAGGCATAGTAAATAACAACGCCATCGTCGCCACGCATACTCCCAATATGGGAGGCGGCAACGGTATCGCTGGCGGCAACGGTGTTGCCGGCGCGGGCAACGCGTGGACGCCGCAGCTAACCTTAAGTGTAACCAACAACACCGTCAGCGGAACTGATGGCAACGGGATCCTCCTTGTCGGCCGAGGCACCAGTGGCTTTGCGAACATGAAGATAACCGGCAACACGGTCGGCACTTCGGTGAACGCTATGGGCACAGCGCGCGAGAGTATCCGCGTCGATGCCGGAAACGCGGCGAGTGCTAACGACGGCATCTGCGCTACTATTTCCGGCAACACCTGCAGCATGGGCAGCAATGGTGCCGCAGGCATCGGGATTCGCAAAAATGGTACCGTCCAAGCAATTAATCCCTTTGGCCTAACAGGCCTGTCACCTTCTCCGGCAACTGGACCGCAAGCGGCAGCTTATGTGGTAACCCAAAACCCAGCGGGCAATGGATGCGATAACATCAGTGGTAGTAACTTCCAATCTTGCGCAACGGCACCGCCGCTGATGTTCGCCCTAGGCGGCATTGACAAGGCGGACGAGAGGCAGGAGGCACCCGTAACATTGTCCGTTGCGGCTGCCAGACCCGCCGCCTTTCCAGAAGAGAAGCCCCTTGTGACCGTCCCGGCAGCTCCGGTCACGCCAGCTTCTCAATCGGGATTACTCAAACAGGCCGACCTTGATTCGGTCGTCGTTACTGCCATGGCGCGGTGGGAAGCCACGGGGTTGAATGAGAATCAGCTCGCTGCCTTGCACAACTTAAGATTCGAGGTTGTCGATCTGCCGGGAATTTATCTCGGCGAAGCCGACGGCAATCGCATTCGTGTAAGCAAGAACGCGGGTGGCAACGGCTGGTATGTTGGTTCTAGGATCAAGGATGGGTCGCTGTTTGATAAGTCTGTTTCAGCTACTCGCAGTTACACCGATCCAGGCAGCGCGTCGGCCGGGCGTATCGACCTGTTGACGGCGATAATGCACGAGATGGGGCACGCTCTCGGCTTGGAAGATTCCTACCTCGAGCGGGATCGCGACAACCTGATGTATGGCTACCTAACGAAAGGTGAACGACGCCTTCCCGCTAAAGGTCAGGCTATTGGCGCGGTGCCTGGTTCGCTAGGTAGCGCGCTGCACTTCCTTGGTTCTCCGGTTAACATCGGAACGCTGCCCGCCGGTAAGAGTGTTGTGATTACCTACTCGGTTACGATCACCGGTTCGGTTACTTCCATCTCCAACCAGGGCACCGTTTCGGGTGGCAATTTTTCTAATGTGCTGACCGACGATCCGCAAGTCGGCGGAACCTCTGATCCTACGGTTACTCCGGTCGAGCTGCCACCCACAGTTAGTAACGTCGCTAAGAGCACCAATGAAGACACGCTCATGAACTTCACCGCCGCTGACTTTACCGGCAGCTACAGTGATGCGAATGGCGATGCCTTAACCACCGTCCGCATCACTTCTTTGCCGCCCAACGGCACCTTGAAGAACGGCGCTACTACCATCACAACTACACCGACTGACATCGCCATCGGCAGCATCACCAATCTTACCTACACGCCAAGTGCCAACTACAATGGCAGCGATAGCTTTGGTTGGAACGCTTCGGACGGAACCTTGTTCGCGACCAGTGCCGCGAGCGTAAACATTACGATCACGGCGGTGAATGATCCTCCGACCATGAATACGATTCCCGATCCGGCCGCGATTCCGGAAAACTCCGCCCAGCAGATGGTAAGTCTAAGTGGTATTTCCGCCGGACCAGCTAACGAGTCGGCGCAGACGATCACGATTACGCCTGCTTCCAGTAACACGACTCTCATACCTACTCCGGGTGTTACCTACACAAGTCCAAATACGACAGGCTCGGTCGGTTACACACCTAGCGCGAACCTATTCGGCTCCGCCATGGTCACGCTGACCGTGCAGGACAACGGCGGCACCGCGAATGGCGGAGTCGATTCCATCCAGCGCAGCTTCAACGTGGTAGTGAATCCGACTTCCGACCAGGTGAAGAGTAGCGGGCCGAAGATTCAAAAAGGTGCAGCTGGCGTCTATGCGCTCAGTTTCATCGGCAATCCCAACACGCAATATACGGTGCAATTTGCACCGGCCTTGCCCGCTCTGCCGGCGTTGCCGAATTGGCAAACACTAGGTCTGCGCACCGCCGATGCGAATGGCATGTTCTCGATCAACGATACGCCGCCCGCCGGAACGACGATGCGTTTCTACCGCGCGATCATTCCGTAACACTCGTTAGGCATTCTCGTGCGCTGGACTGGGACCTTGATTTTGTCGGAATGAATGAATGATAAAACAGACGACGGCGAGGCAGATGCAGGAGTCGGCCACATTGAAGGCGGGAAAGGGGTGCGCCAGCGGGACATGTAAGTCGAACAAGAGAAAGTCGATGACGTAGCCGTAGAGAAGGCGATCAGTCAGGTTACCCAGGACACCGGCGAGCAATAAGGCCAGCGAAATATCACGCCAGGTATCGGGCGCGCGCCGACGCAGTAACATCCCGACGATGAAAATGAGCGCGGCGCAGGAAAGGGCGATGAAGAAGAAGTTATTGTTACGAAAGGAACCGAAAGCCGCCCCGGTGTTAGTGACAAACACGAGCGCAAAAAATTCTGGGATAAGAATGCGCGGCGTGTCGGCGGTGATGTGCTCGAGGGCGAGCCATTTCGTTAGCCGATCGAGGCAGTAAAGTGGCAGGGATACGAGAAGGATGAAGCGCATCGGGTAATCAGGGTGATGTGACCTTCAGGCGCAGGAAGCGCGGCACCACGCCGAGCGGAATGGTGTCACGCACTTCGTCTGTGTAGGTGGGCGCGCTACCATTTTCGCTTACGACTCCGGGACCCGACATCGTCGCGCCGGCCGCACTTGTGCCGAGATCGCTCCAATTAATCAAGTTACTCGAGCCTTGCACAATGTAAGTGATATCCGTCGCGACCGAAGAACGAACAAGAGTAATCAAAGATATTTCGTGCCGGAGTAATCCTTCAAAATCACGACTGGAAGGCTGTTAACGCCAGCAATAGTGGGATCCAGGTTGAGAGCGTATTCCATCAAATTAGATATGCCGTCGAAATCGTAATCAAAAAGGAGCGCGGCGTTACCGCCGCTAAGGCCAAAGCTCGCAATGTAATTCGCGGCATTTGTGACTGCGGCGAGAGAGAAGGTTTGATGTGCGTCAGGTAGGACGCCGTTCGTAGCAGTGATAGCAATGTTTGGGAAGGAACCAGTGCCGGCGGAGGTAGGCGTGCCGGAGAGAACCCCGTTCGCCGCCAGGCTGAGCCCAGGCGGTAATAGACCACTCGTTAGGCTGAAGGTCGGCACCGGTGCGCCGGTTGCCGTGAAGCTATAAGTGTAGAAGCTGCCAACTACTACCGGCGATGGCGGCGGACCATTGGTGATCGCTGGTGCTACGCTACAACTGGAACAGACATAGCTGCTACTAATGAGGTTGACGGTATCAATCCGCCAGATCGCACTGCCTCCGCCGACACCATTGTCGCAGCCCAGGCGCCAGCGAAATTGTGCATTCTGCCCGGCGGCGCTGGCCGGCAGGTTGACCAGGGTGGTGGTGTAACTGGAGTTAGCGCTTCCCGTCCAGGCGTTCGCCCCGGCGATCGGGCTACCATAAGCCGTGCTGATCGTTCCGTTGTAACCACCGCTCACAAAACTACCGCCGGCAGTAACAATGTCGGTAAAGGCCCCACCGTTGACAGATATCTCGAGGATGCCGCCGTCGTAACCCGACTCCAGATTCCAGCGATGACGGAAAGAGAGTTGCGGACTACCCGCAGGAATCGCTACCGATGGCGAAGTAAGTCGATTGTCGCTCGGTACGGTGACAGTAGTAGCCGAGACGGAATTGGGTGACGTATCGGGCGAGGTGGAGTTCGTCGCCCAAGGCGTCATCGTTCCCGATGCTACAACAGCGCTCCAGCCGGAGGGCAGGTTCGGCGGAGTGAGGGAATCGAAATTCTGCGAGAACAAAACAGGCAAGACACCCAGGCGAATGATGTAGCTAATACTGCCGAAACTCGTCGCACCATCCTGCAGTTGCAGCGTGGCAGTGATAGTTCCACCACAAGTTCCATTAGCGACGAACTGGAAAGCTTTCGTGCCGCTGCCATTGCCCGGGATGGTGCCATAGGTCTGGTTCGTTGTAATCGGCGTAACGCCACCGCTATTCTGTAAAGTAGCCACCAGATTACTGGTAGCTCCGCCACCAATGTTGTTAATCGGGAAACTTACCGTGACTGTCTCGCCTGGATCAGGCGCACTGTTGCTCGGGGGACAACTTTCGGTCGTCGGCGCCGAAGCAGTGCCCGCTTGTAAGACAGGATTGTTCGAGATGACCTTAACGTTAAAGATTTGCACCGCCGCAGCACCACAAGCATCCAGGACTGTTACGCGCACTGGCGTCGTGACATTAAGCGTACTCCCGCTCGTCGTTGTAGCTGTCACCACGCCGTTGCCCTGATTGATCGACAGCGTGCCGCCGCCGGGTAACGTTGTAAGGGTGATCGAATACGGTGGCACAGCCAGGTTGCCGTTAGCGTCCGCCCCCGGCGCGGAGGGCGTGGAAGTCGCGCTGCTACTTTGCGCAAGATTAAT
>CAWBSX010000006.1:0-23941 GCA_963791565.1 uncultured Verrucomicrobiae bacterium
TTCGGTGCGTCGCCCCAGTTATCGTTCGTAATGGTACTACCATCGGGATAATGGAACTCGAGTAAAGGATCGGATAGTAGCCCACTTAGTCCCGCACTACTTAAGCTTGGACCGAGGCCGTGAATGAGCACCCTCTTAGTTGAGCCACTCGGGCCGTTTACGATGAAGCCACCGATCAAAACATTATCCTGCGTCAGCACTTTCATCCGAGTGGAGATGTTGGTCGGCTGGCCGTAAGGCGGGTTGGGCACAGATGAGTTCAGTTTGGCCAGAATACCGGTTGTGTTCATGGCTACTTGCGCGTTTGAACTGATAGAGGCAAAGCCGCCGGTCACGCTCTTGTAGGCGATAGGATTGGAAGTATCGGCGGAATCGGGTTGATAGGAATTGATCAGCTTTAGATCGAGCTTACCACCCAGATTAGCTGCACCACTTATTTGCAAGCTATCGAATTGCCCGCCTTTAGCGCCTCCCATTTCGAGAATGGTTGTGCCGCCTGAGCCTTGGGTAAAGTCGCCCAGCACAGCTATGGCACCGGCAGAATGGCCCGGTGCAACGTAGCCACTATTATTGATTAGGTTTCCTTGAATAAAACCTGTGCCGCTAAGAATGCCTCCGTTAAGAGTAACATCCGCGACCACGGTAACTGCGCTTAGGTTAGTTTCTCCCGCCGTTTGGATGTAGCCGGTCGGTGAAGCTGCGGCAGCGGTCCTTGCGCCGTGAACGTTTCCCGCACCGCCAGCTCCTGCGCCGGTCTTGATGAAGTTACCTGCACCTTGCGCGACCGCGCCCGCGCCATCCTGTGTGAGCAAGCCGGCCCCATCCTGTGTGAGCAAGCCCGCGCCATCCTGTGTGAGCAAGTTACCCGCGCCCTGCGCGACCACGCCAGCGCCATCCTGTGTGAGCAAGCGCGCGCCATCGCTGCTAATAAAAGCTGAGGTAGGGCTGGCAATAAGGCCGCTGTTGTTGAAGGTAGCGGCGCCCAGGACGCGCTCGGCAGCCTTGGGGTCAATACTCGCTTCCGGAGGAACCTGTAACGCGGGAAGGAAGTTGATTGTTCCTGCGTTAGTTACGTCCTGCATCCCGACAATGCCACCGCTACCGTGGACGATCATCGTTCCAAAGTTAATGATTTCCGGACGGTTCCCGTTTGCGTCGGGGTTGCATCGAATGGTCTGCGCGTTGATCAGATGCATAACCGGTTGCAACGCCGGGTCGGTCGAGCTCGTATTAGCTTCAAGAATCATGGGTCCGTTAAGGGTGCATTCGCCTATCGTAAGTTGTTTGCTCACCTCGACAACAGTTCCATGCTGCGCCGTCAGCGTCGCGTTGGAGAGCGTCAGGGTCCGAGCAAAGAACTGGAAGGGATCGCCGCTGAATGTAACGGAGTGTGAATCGATGATGACAAAGTCTTCCCCGTTCGGCACATCATTTTGATCCCATGTCGCTGGGTCCGACCATGCGCCATCTGTGACAGCATTGAAAAAGCGACCTTGGAATGGATCGGTCGCGCTCGCGCCGTTAAGGGTAGGACTGTTCTCAGTCTTTGCCGTGCTGCCATTGGGATTATACACAATCTTGATGAAGACCGGTGCCGTGCCAAGACGTGCGGTAACATTCTGGTCATCTACTGCCACTGCTTCCAGGACGTGGAATGAGCCTAACTGATCGATCGTGGTTATGGACGCTTGTTTCTCGCCATTGGTGAAGCTTGTCCGAGTCTCTCCATCAACCTGGAACTTCAAGCTCTTAAGCGATCGCGCCGTCGTAACTGTCGCTCCAAAGGAATAGAACCCATACGGCACCAGAATAGGATTCTTTGGGTCGTGACCATCCGCATTGTTAAGCCCGGCCGGCGGACTAAGCGTAACGACTGGCGGCACGACCTGGGTTATATTGAAAGGTCCCATCATGTTTGAGATGCTATCGGTGTAACCCGATGCGCTGGCGATGGCGCGGAAGTAAACCTTGTTCGTAGTAGGAAAGTTATTGTAGAGAAGAATGAACTGCTTCGGATCAGTACTCTGGGTCATCCCGCCATTTGCCACATCACTCCAACTACCTTCGTCGTCCGGGTTAGTGCTTGACTGCACGCGCAGCGTCATTCCCGAAACGGTATTTGATTCCGTGGCCCGGAAGTAAAGGTCGGCAATCGAGCCGTTGCCGGTAAAGTCGAGCCTTGTCGAACCAATGAGAGGGTTACTGCTTCCCATGTCGAATGGTCCTACTACATTGGAGATGCTATCAGGGTAGCCGCCCGCGGAACTAATAGCTCGAAAATAGACACCATTCTGCTCCGGATAAGAGAGCGAAACGAGGGCAAAGACCTGGAAGTTGGAAAGGTAGGTCATATTGCCGTTGTTGGCATCGCTCAAGTCAGTCCAGCTACTCTCGGTCGCTGGCGTGGTAGTTGCCTGCACGCGGACGCTCACATTTCCGGCGAGCGAGTTCTGCTGCGCGGTAAAGAGGAGTGGCGTTCCGGCCAGACCATCGACCGGCGAAGCAGCTGGAGGATAAGCTGGCGAGCTACTAAGATCGACTTGAAAGGTTGTGCCTGATAACCCGCCATGCGTTGGCGGCGGCGGACCGACATTGTTAATTGTTACTGCAAGACCCGTCCCGTCGTAGCTGTATTGGTTGTTCTGGCCCCAACCTAATCGAAAGTCGATCGTGTCGCCGGCGTTCACTGCGATCGTGAAAGTAAATGGCACAACCACATCCGTGTTGTGACAGCTATTTGGCGAGTTGATATAAATCGGATCGATCAGCGGATGCTGCGTATCTCCATTTCGAACAATTGTGGCATCGGAAGTCGCGTGATCGATGTTTTGGAAGCGGCCTTGAAAGGAATAGGTCCCGTTCGCGGGCGCTACCCAGCGCACAACAGATTTTCGTCCATCACTCCCCGGGAATAAAGCGAGCACATCAGGTTGCTGTCTTGTGCATTGGTTGTAGTCAAAATTCTGCCCGGAGCCATTGAAGAGAACGCTCATGTCTGAGCCGGGCCGCTGCCAAACCTGATAGCTAATACCATTGCCTGGTAGTTCGTAGTTGGTAAAGCCGAGACCACTGGTGTCGGTATAGCCATACTGCCAGGTTTGGGCCGCGGTATTGAGTGTCGAATTAAAGTCTCTGACCGCATCATAATTGTTGCCCGGGCATAGCCCTGCGCTGCCAGACGCATAGATAGCGTGAACTTCCGAAGCACTAAGTCCGCGATTGAAGAAGTGGACCTCGTCGATAACTCCCCAGAATTCGCCGCCACCCGAACCGAAGTAACCAATATAGGTGTTGCTGTTAAAGCTGTTGAAGGTAAAGCCGGGATCATACGGGCTCGCCGTTGCAGCTACTCCATCGACATAGAAGGTCACAGTCGAACCTGACTTAGTAACCGCGACGTGATGAAAGCTGGTATCGGTAACCTTTGCGCCAGGCGAACTGACGCCATCCACGCCTACCCTCGTAAGTCCGATCGTGCCATCGGGCGCGATGTCGAAACCATATCCGTTATTCCCGCCCGCGAGAATTCCAGCCAGTTGAAATGGACCTGCGGGATGCTGCGAGACTACGCTGGTATCGGCCCGCTTGATCCAGGCATCAATGGTGAAATTCTGGAGCTGCATGCTCGCGGGATTGCCGATCAGAATCTTCTGGTCACTGCCGTTGAGTCCGAAACCCTGCCCGACTTTCGCGCTTGGATAAGTAACAGCATTTTGTAGCACGCCGTTATTCGCGCCCAGGTAATCATTGGCATTACCTTCGCCGCGCCACCAACTGACCAGCCCTTGCGGCGGCTGGCTGCACGCGCCGGAAGCGCCAATCACGGTGGTAACCAGCTGTGAGTTATTAGCCGGAGTAGAATCATCGGGTGAACTAACACCTATGAGTCGTTTGGCCGTTCCGTTAGCTGTGGCCTGGTAGTTAACGTCAAAGGTGCCCGACTCTCCCGAGGCGAGTTGCTGAACTACCTGTCCATTCTGCTTCAACCGCACGTAGCGGAAGTTAGTAGGATCGGTAAAGAACGGCGCCGGATCGGATGAAACGAAGTTTGTATATTTATCGCACGACGCCTGCGGATTCTGTGGATTGCAGCCGCCATCGCTGTTATCCGGGCCGAAGTAGCCGTTGATGCTGGTGGCGGTGCCGGGTCCGTTGTTGGTCACCAAGCAATGATACTGAATAGTGTCACCGATCTGCGGACTGGCCGGGGTCGTTGTGATCTGAATGCTGAGATCAGCGGACGCCTTCGCGGCCAGCGGCGCGAGCGATATCGCGAGGAGAAGGAGCAAGATTGATTTTGATTTCATGGGGAAACAGCCTGCCTTTTCCCTTTCTCGCCGCCTGCGACCGCGGAAAGTGCCAAAAACTTTTCGGAAAATCCGCCCGAGACGTCTCCCTCGACAGGACCTGCGGAAAAGTCGTAAAATTCCCGCGTGCCCGGAAATCTCCTCTGCGCCGACGAAGAGTTGACTCGCTCGATCGAGGCTTTGCTCCCCGCGGCCACACGCACCAGCGCCGTGAACAAAGCGCTCCCCGCGCTTTACCAAGACCTGCGCGACCTCGCGGCGAACTATCTGCGCCATGAGCGCGCCGGTCACACCTTGCAGCCAACCGCTTTAGTTCACGAATCCTTCCTGCGTTTGCGCAATCAACATTCCGTCGATTGGAACGATCGTCTGCAATGCCTTTCCATCGCGGCGCGCATGATGCGGCGCATTTTGGCTAACTACGCCGCGGCGCGCGCGACTGAGAAGCGTGGACAAGCCATGCCCAAGCTGGAACTGGACGCGGCCCTCGAGTCTTATGACAAGCAGGCCTTCAGCATCGCCGCCGTCGATGAAGCCCTGCACGACCTGGAGAAGTTCGATTCGCGCCAGGCCAACATTGTTGAGCTACGCTTCTTCGCTGGGCTTACCTTCGAAGAAACGGCGGAAGTAGTAGGTATCTCCGTGCGCACAGCGAAGCGCGAGTGGGCGGTAGCTAAACGCTGGTTGCGGCGCGAGCTATCCGCGACCTAGTCATGCCATCAGCCGAGCTCTGGGAACGCGCCAAAGCTATTGTAGCTGACGCGCTCGAGATAAGCTCTGTCGCGGTGCGCGAAGCATTCGTCGGACAGGAGTGTGGTGACGATTTCGCTCTTCGCGCTGAAGTAGAATCGCTCCTTTCCCAAACTACCACCGGCTTTGATCAGGTCGTAAAGGAAGCCAGCAACAGAGATACTCCTTTGACGGCTGGGCGACGGATTGATCGCTACGAAATAATACGCGAACTAGGGCGTGGCGGAATGGGCGCGGTTTACCTGGCCAAACGCGCCGATGGCGAGTTCGACAAGCAGGTAGCTATCAAGCTACTCAAGCGCGGCACCGACACGGATGAAATCCTGCGTCACTTCAGCGCCGAGCGGCAAATTCTGGCCCGGCTGGAACACCCCAACATTGCACGCCTCCTCGATGCCGGCACGACAAGCGACGGTCTGCCTTACTTCGTCATGGAGTATGTCGAAGGCGTCCCGATCACTTCTTACATCACGACCTTAGGCCTAAGCGAACGACTAAAGCTTTTCCAGGCTGTTTGTAGCGCGCTTAGCTATGCGCATCGCAATCTCGTTATCCATCGCGACCTGAAGCCCGGTAACGTTCTCGTTACTAAAGAAGGCGAAGTGAAGCTTCTCGATTTTGGCATTGCCAAGCTGGTCCAGGCTACGGAACAAAGCCAACCGCAGGTTACCATGACGATGTTCCGCGTTATGACTCCGGAATACGCCAGTCCGGAGCAATTAAGTGGCGCACCGATTACCACGCAGAGCGATGTCTACTCGTTAGGGGTTCTGTTTTATGAACTTCTCACCGGTTCTCGTCCCTATCGACTCAAGACGCGCAAGCCGGAGGAAATCGCGCAGGCTATCACCAAGCACGAGCCACAGCGTCCTAGCACCACGACGCGGGAGGGCAGCGAACCTGCCGTCATTGCCGGCAAGGCTCTACGCGGCGACCTGGATAACATCGTCCTCAAGGCGTTGCGCAAAGAGCCAGAGCGCCGTTACGCTTCGGTAGATGAGTTCTCCGATGACATCCGAAGACATCTGGCAGGCTTACCCGTGCGGGCGCGCAAAGACACTACTGCATATCGGGCGCGGAAGTTTATTCGCCGTCACAAGACGGGGGTAGCGGCAGCGGCGATCGTCGTCCTCGCTCTCATTGCCGGTGTTATTAGCACCACCTGGCAAGCTCGTCGGGCTGAGAAACGTTTCAATCAGGTCCGGAGCCTGGCGCATTCTGTCTTATTCAACTACCACGACAAGATAGCTGCGCTGCCGGGCTCGACTGCGGTCCGCGAGCAATTGGTTAAAGACGCCCTTTCTTACCTCAACAATCTCGCGAGCGAGGCTGGCAACGATAAGGGCCTGTTACGCGAGCTAGCCTCCGCCTACGAAAAGGTCGGACAAATCCAGGGAAATTCCTATTACGTCAATCTCGGCGATGCTACCGGGGCAATGGCGAGCTACAAGAAATCACTCGCCATTCGAGATCGTCTCCTCGCGGCCGAGCCCAGGAGCGTGGAGCTACAGGAAGGAGATGCAGATAGCCATGAAGGCGTAGGAGACATGTACTACACAATCGGTGATCTCCCCGCCGGCCTGGCCAGCTATGAGCGTGCCTCCAATTTGCGCCAGAGTGTAACGCGCGCTTCACCAGACAATACCGACTACCGTCTCGAGCTATCCCAACTCTATACCAAGCTCGGTGACATTAAAGGCATGGAAGGTTATGACAATTTGGGCGATCCTGTCGGAGCCGTAGATTACTATCGGAAGGCGCAAGACTTACTCGAATCTCTCGTGGCGACTAATCCGGCTGATCTGGTCATACGAGGAAGGCGCGCTGAAGTCTTATGTCATCTCGGAATGCTTTACGACGTCACCGGGAATGTCGCAGCGGCCTTAGCGATCGGTGGCCAGGCGATCGCCGAGCTGGAGCAGTTAGCTGCGACCGAACCAAACAACTCCGATCATCATTACCTGCTTTTGGCTGCCTATGCTTCGCAGCGTTATTCGCTGGTAGATAACAATCAATTGGCCGAAGCCATCGCGCAGTCCCGCAAGGTTATCGCCGACTTGGAAACTATGGCCGCCCGGGATCCGAAGGATGTTCGCATGCGGCGCAATATTAGCGTGACCTATAACGCACTCGGGATCGACCTGTTAAAACAAGGAGATATTCCCGCGGCCGTGCAACAGCATGAGAAAGCTTTAGCTATCAGCCAGGATATCTTAGAGAAGAACCCGGAGAGCGAAGAGAGCCGGGCGGACGTGGCCTTTACTCTTAGGCGCCTCGGTGAAGCGCAAGCCGCTTCAGGTGATAATCAATCTGCGCTCAATAACTATCGTCAGGCGCTTTCGCTTCGGCAATCGAGTGCGACCGCCGACCCCTCAAATGCCCGCGCCCGCGACGAGATGTCGGCGGTTTACGCAGACTTGGGCAAGGCATTAGCCTTAACCGGCGCAACCAGTGAAGGTGTGGAAGACCTGGAGAAAGCCATAGCACTGGCCGAAGAGCTGAGTCGTACTGCTCCAACCAATGCCAAGTATCGCGCGAGCCTGGCTCGGCGATACCACGAAGCTGGCAGGCTTGCTGTTCCACCGGCACAAGCTCATGGCTACCTGACTCATAGCCTGGCAATCTGGAATGAGCTTCGCGACAAGGGAACATTGGTGCCGGCAGATATCGGCGAGGCGGACGGTGTCGAGCGTCAGCTAAAGCAATTCGAAACCTCGCCGCAGTAAACGACGGCCTGCACCAGGCAATGCTACCTACTTGATCTTAAAAGCTTCCACGATAGCTATGCCGGTCGTGTTATCCTTACCTCGCACGATGGCCGTGTAAACGCCCGGTGCCAGAGTCGCCAGGATAGCTGGTTCTTTGTCGTCTTTCGGCGCCATGTTCGCCGCCGTGATTTCGCTTTCCTGTGTCTCACGCCAGTTATCGTTCGCGATCACACTCCCGTTGGCATCGTGTAACTCCAGTGTCGGATCTTCCAAGACTCCGCTCAAACTGGCCGGCGGATTCTTCAATGATGGACCAGCCACCCTGACCACCATCGTTCCCGGTTCGCCTCCTCCGACGATGAAGCCGCCGATCATGACGTTATCATCTGTATCGACAAAGCCGCGCGTGCTCACGTTAGTTAAGGCGACTGTTGTGTTCCCATCGATGTCGTAGACCTCGGTCATACCTATCCCGGTCTCACCGTGCGCTCCTTTGACGATTGCGGTGTATACTCCCGGTGCCAGATCGGCGATGATAATGGATTCTTTCGGATCCTTCGGGGCAAAGCCACTGGGGATCTGATCTTTGTTCGGTGCGTCGCCCCAGTTATCGTTCGTAACGGTATTACCATTCGGGTAGTGGAACTCGAGCAAAGGATCGGACAGTAGTCCGCTTAGCCCGGCGCTACTCAAGCTAGGACCTAGCCCATGGATTAGAACCTTCTTGGTTGAGCCACTCGGTCCAGTGACAATAAAGCCACCAATCAAAACGTTGTCCTCCGTCTTCACTTTCATCCGAGTAGAGATGTTTGTCGGCTGGCCGTAAGGCGGATTAGCAATCGACGGATTGATCGAACTTAGTAAGCCTTTCGCGTTTGGCGTCGCTTGTGCATTGAGTGAAACAGAACTGAAGGAACCACTGGCCGAGCTGTAAGCCATCGGATTGAAAATATCCTGCGAGCTCGGTGTGAAGCCGTCGATTGTCTTGATATGCAAATTGCCACCAAGAGTTGCGCTTCCATTTATAACAAGCTGGTCATACTGCGACGGATCACTGCCTCCATTTTCGATAACCAAAGTTCCATTCGCTCCTTGGGAGAAGTTACCGGTGACCGTAATCGCGCCGGCGGAATGTCCGGGCACAATGTAGCCGCCGTTGTTAACCAGGTTACCTTGAATCTTTCCTGAACCGCTCAGGACGCCACCATCCAGGACTACGTCACCGATGATGGTAAGTTGGGCGAGAGAATCGGGTGTGCCAAGATCGATTTCACCCCCGGTTTGGACTAAAGCCGTTGTAGCTGCCGCCGCCGCCTGTGGCGCCGTGTGGGCCGACTACTCTTTACATATCAAGAAACGGCCCGGTAGCTAACATCCGCTTCGGGGTAACCGAGACAACGATTCCAGTCGGTATCACGGTGCGCATTCAGACCACGAATTCGCCAACGACGGAGGCGAGCTGGCTAGACGCGCCGCTCCCTCGGCACTGGTTAACGAATGAAGAGGAGTAAAGGTCTGGCTGCGCGCGCTAGTGGGAACAAAAATCAACCACACCAAAAGCAAAGGAATAAGTCGGGCATTCATGGTAACGGCAACTGAACTGAGGGATGGACTGTTTGGCTCTCATCCAGCTCCGCACGGAACCAGGAACATCCTCGCGAGGCGCATCTAAAGGCTCCTTCACTTAGCTGACTTGGAACTCCAGTCGGATCTGGAGATTCGCGTAAAGCGGTGTCTCAGCGAAGGTGCAGCCCCAGGACTTTTGGCAGCAGTCCGGCCGAAGATGCGTTGAAACGTCGGGTGACGTAATCTGAGCTACCTATGCACTGTGTCGGCGTAGTTGTCGATCCTTTTCCCATTAACGCCCCAGGAGCGAGCGACGTGGGAGAATCTAAACTTGCGCGTCAGGCAGCGGCTAGCACGACCAGCGAACCGTAAACCGACTCATACTGCGCGGCCGCCGTTTCCCAAGAAAAATCCCGGGCCATCGCTCGCCTAACGAGTCGTTGCCAACAAACCGGATCGTTATGGAAGATTTCCCGCGCGCGCTTGATCGCATCCCAGAAGGCTTCCGCGGAAGGATCGAAGTAGAGGAAACCGTAACCTCGGTCTTCGCTCGGATCGTGGTCCTCGATGATTTCCTGAATGCCACCCGTCGCACGTGCTACCGGCAAGGCGCCATACTTCAAGCTATACATGGCACTTAGTCCACTGGGCTCGATGCGCGATGGGATGAGAGTAATATCCACTCCTGCTTCGATCAGGTGGGCGAGCGTTTCGTCGTAGGACTGGCGATAGGCAAACTTAGTCGGGTATTTTTTCGCCGCGATACCAAGGGCACGTTCATACGCTGGATCGCCTTCACCGAGAATAATCAGACGAACGTCATCGGAAAGAAGTCGGTCCAGCACAGGCATCACGACATCGAAACCTTTTTCTGCTACCAAACGCGTCACCATTCCGAAAACCGGACCGCCAGGCGCAGGCGCGAGGCCCATGGCATCGAGAAGTAAGTCGCGACAAAAGGTTTTGCCTTCGAGGCTTTCGGAATCGTAGGTGTGCGGGAGAAGGATGTCGGTCGCGGGATTCCAGCGCGCGTAATCAGCGCCATTCAAAATGCCGGCGAGCTTGTGCGCATTTTCGCGCAACACGACGTCAAGCCCGCTGCCGCCTTCCGGTGTCAACATCTCGCGACGAAATCTTTCGCTCACCGTGGTGACGCGATCGGAGTAGAGAATTCCGCCTTTGAGCAAATTCATCCGTCCAAAAAATTCCAGGCCGCGCAAAGAAAAATAGCGTTCGGGAAGATTCGTTAGGCCAAAATCCAAACCCCAGAAACTCCCCTGCTCCGCCAAGTGATGAATCGTCAGAACGGTGCGAAACGGCATCTGGTATTCGTGCACCAGCACCGGCAGCAACGCCGCGCCCCAATCGTGCACATGCAGAATTTGCGGCGAAGGGGTGAGACGGCGCACCAGTTCGAGCGCGGCTTTGCTGAAAAAAATGTAGCGCGTGGCGTTATCTTCGTAGGCCAAATCGTGTTCGCCGAAAATTCCCGCGCGATCGAACAACTCATCGTTGCGCACAAAAAATTGCTGCACCCCGCCAGCCGTTCGCCCGCTGAGAAATTCCGCCACGAAAGTTTTCGTCCCCACGCGCACATCGACGGTCACGCCGGTGTCTTTGAGTTGCCCTTCGGTCTTCTCGCGAATCTCGCGGTGATACGGAAGAATAATGCCCACCTCATGTCCCCGCGCGCGCAACTCGCGCGGAAGCGCTTCCATCACATCCACCAGCACGGTCGCACGCGCGAGCGGCGGACCTTCCGGGCTAATCATCAAGATGCGCATCGGTCGAAGAATTCAGCCACGGATTAACACGGATTTACACGGATACAAAAAACATCCGTGTTTGAAAGCCCGGCCTGGAATTTCCTTCGTCATTCTTCGTTACGGCATCCGTGTTTATCCGTGGCGAAAAATTCCTGCTTCACCCACGCCAACGCTTCCTCGCGATCTTTGAAACCACCTTCGAGCTGGCGTGTCTCGACGGCCTCGAGAATCTCGCCGAAACGCGGACCTGGCTTCAGGCCTAACGAGAGCAAATCATTTCCCTTCACGAGTGCTGGTGGAATGATCGGCTCGTTTGCAAACTCCTCCTTTTTGCGCTGGAGAAATTCGTAATTGTCGAGCATGGCGTGACTGCTCGCGCAATCGACGCGATGCAATTCCAGTTCGTCCTCGAAAGTCGGCCGTGCCATGAAACGTTTCAGTTTGGCCACGCGCATTTTCGGCACATCTTTGAAAACCATGTGCTGTCGCACCGCTTCTACGGTGGCGTCGATTTCCGCCCGTGAAAAACGAAGGCGTTGCATGAGCGCTTCCGTCATTTCCGCGCCCACGCGATCATGACCGTTGAAACGGATGCGGCCCGTCTCATCGACGGTTGAAGTTGGAGGCTTGCCGATGTCGTGAAACAGAACGCTGAGGACAAGCGGAAGCGAGGTCTCGTTAGGCAAGAGCTCCAGCATGATGCGAGTGTGCTTGAAGACGTCGCCTTCCGGATGGAATTGCGGCGGCTGTTCGCAGCCTTTCATGGCTTCGAGCTCCGGCAGAATGACGCGCATCAATCCGCTGGCATCGAGTAAATCCCAGCCGCGCCCGCGACGGGGCGACATGAAGATGCGCACTAATTCTTCACGAATTCTTTCCGCGCTAATGTCGGTGATGGAACCCGCCTGCCTAACGAGTGCTTCCCAGGTCGCTGGCTCGATCTCGAAATCGAGCACGGTCGTGAAACGCACTGCCCGCAACATGCGCAAACGGTCTTCCGCGAAACGCTGCGCCGGGTCGCCGATAGCGCGAATGATTTTCGCCGTCAGATCCGCTCGCCCGCCCACGTAATCGATAACTTCGTTCTTCTCCGGATCGAAGAACATACCGTTGATCGCGAAATCGCGCCGCTTCGCGTCTTCTTCCGCAGTTGAAAAATGCACTTCGGCCGGGCGACGGCCATCGAGGTAGGCGCCGTCGGAACGAAAAGTGGCGACCTCGAACTGAAATCCATTTTCCAAAACGACGATGACCCCGAAGTGCGCGCCGACCGCATAGGTGCGCGAGAAAATTTTCTGCACCTGTTCCGGCCGCGCGTCCGTCGCGATGTCGATGTCTTTCGGCACTTCACCGCGGACGAGATCGCGCACACAACCGCCGGCGAAATAAGCAACATGTCCACGCTGGCGCAGACGGGAGACAATCTCGCGCGCGACATTTTCCATGGCCGAAGTTGCTGACATGACAGTAAAAGACTGCCATCAATCTAGCGTGATGAAATGGATTGGCGTCATCGCTTTTTTTCTGAGTGGTCTGATTTCGGCGCAGGCGGCAAAAGAAAAGGCGCCGGCCAAACCTCCGGGATATCCCGCCGATGCAGCCGCGATGGTGAATGGCGAAAAGATTCCGGAAAATATTGTGCAGGCGTTTTTACAGAACGATTTGCAGATCAGTGGCGCGTCGCAGCCACTACCCGGCGAGCGCGACGCCATGCTGCAGGACTTGATCGATCGCGTCCTGGTCGCGCAGGAAGTGAAGAAGCGACACATCGAGCCGAGCGAAGCGCAGCTGGATGAAGCGGAGAAAAAGATGATCGAATATCTCAAGGGCGAGCCGCAATACGAAGCATTCGTTAGGCAAAATCATTTCACTCGCGCGGAGTATCGCAAATATGTCCTGGCCAATGCCGCCGCGAGCGAGGCTTTAAAAAAAGACCTGACCAAAAATGCACTGATTCCTCCGGCGGAAATTCGCGATTATTTCAACCGGCACAAAAGCGAATCTGCTTTTCAGTGGCCGGAGCGCGTGACCGGTGCCCACATTCTTTTCAACACACAGCGCGATTTTCTCACTTCCAAAGTCGAACACGCCCGCCCCATCCCTGACAAAATCGAGATGGAAAAAGCAATTGCGCTCGAAACAGAGAGCCGGCGCAAACTCGCCAATGAAGTGCGCGCGCAAGCGATGGCGGGTGCGGATTTCGCGCAGCTGGCGGCGAAGTATTCCGACGACGCCGGGACGAAAGATGACGGCGGAAACTTGAGCACTTTCGCGAAAGGGACGCATTCGCCCGCGCTGGACGACGCATTCTTCCGCTTGCGATCGGGCGAGATCGGACCGGTGGTGCAATCGGAATACGGATTTCACGTCATCAAAACGATCGAACACAAACCCGCCGAAACGCGCACCCTGGAAGAATCGACTCCGGAAATTCAGAGCCGTCTGGCCAACGAGAAGGCCGCGCGTTTAATGCGCGATTGCATCAACGCGCTCCACACCAAAGCGTTTATCGTCATGAAAGCGGAGGCGCCGGAAAAAAATTGAAACTCAAACCCTCCTTCGACTGGCTGCTGGTTTTCGTTCCGATTTCCATCGGACTGCATTTTTGGCGCGACGGCAATTCGACCGCGCTTTTTGTCTGCTCCGCGATCGGGATTATTCCGCTGGCTGGCTGGATCGGTAAAGCCACTGAAGCTTTAGCCACACGCAGCGGCGAAGCGATTGGCGGATTGCTTAACGCCACCTTCGGTAATGCCGCGGAACTAATCATCGCCGGCATCGCTTTGTCCAAAGGTCTAACGAGTGTGGTGAAAGCGTCCATCACCGGCTCGATCATCGGCAACGTTCTGCTCGTGCTCGGTCTCTCCATACTCGCTGGCGGCACCAAATACAGTGAGCAGCGTTTCAACCGCACCGCCGCGCGCACTTCCATCATTTCGCTTTCGCTCGCGGCCATCGGCTTGATCATTCCGACCATTTTTCACTTCGCCGCTCGCGCGAACCCGGTCGCCGGACGTGAGCACACCGAACAAAAACTTTCCCTGGCCATCTCCGTCATCCTCTTTCTCACCTACTTTTGCATGCTCGGTTTCGCGCTGAAAACGCATAAGCATTTCTTTCAAAGCGCGAACGGACATTTCGAAGTGCGCGGCGTGCATTGGTCGCGCGGCAAATCGATTCTGATTCTGTGCCTGGCCACTATTTTCGTCGCGCTTCTCTCGGAATTCCTCGTGGGCACAATCGAAAACGTCCGCGCTTCACTCAACATCACCGAAGTTTTCGTCGGGGTAATCGTGGTCGCGATCGTCGGCAACGCCGCCGAACATTCCACCGCCATCGTCATGGCGATGAAAAACAAAATGGACCTGACCGTCGGCATCGCCATCGGCTCCAGCCTGCAGGTCGCGCTCTTCGTCGCGCCGCTGCTCGTTTTTCTTTCCTACTTTTTCGCGCCGATGGATTTGGAATTTACCTTGCCGGAAATATTTGCGGTCACTGCTTCGATTTACATCCTCTTCCAAATCGTCGGCGATGGAGAAACGAATTGGATCGAAGGTATCCAGCTTCTCTCGCTTTACCTGATTCTTGGCGTCCTCTTCTTCTATCTGCCCGCGCCGCACGTCCGCTAGTTGTAGCTAACGAGTGCTCTAGTTACTCGGAGTGACTAGATTAGAAACCGACTCGAAAGCCGGCGCTGATAGTCTGCGAAGTATAACTCTCGCGACCCAGCTCAGTGGTGTAGTTGCCAAACACGCCCACCGCCGGTGTGATTTGCACTGCTATGCCGGCGTCTAGCCGTAGGTTGTCGCGGCCGATGCGCGGCCCTGCAACTGCAAAGGTGTTAGTCCCATCGAAGCTGGCGTCAAAGCTCGCATAGTCATCTCCGTATTCGTGTTCCCACTGTGCCCGGAGTACCGGACGGATGGAGATTCTTCTGAGGTTGCCCTGGTAAGCTAGCTGTAGTCCAGCGGTGGAACGCACCGACTCGAGTTCTTGTCCTTGAAGTTCGAGGCTACCCAACGTGAAGCTTTCTGTGAACCCATCGATGTGAGCGTGGGCGTAACGCAGGGAAGCAATCGGACCTATCGTCCAGCGACCGATGCGCTGTTCGTAGCCTGTTCCAATCATACCTGCTATGTCTCGTCCGTCGGTGTCGCCGCGAGTGATTCCGCCCACTGTCTGCCGACGAGTCTCAATTGTACTTAAGCCGCCGGTGAGGACGCCGTCCAGGTAGAAGCCACCAGTGTAATAGGTAGCGTATAGGCTACCTCGTCCGCTGTTACTCTTAATGCTACCATCATAGTTAAGGTCGGCGCGTGTATTGGCGTAACCCAAAGCGGCTCCTGCTACAAAGTGAGCCCCTAACCGGTAATCTGCTCCGACAGTAATGCCTTCCGTATTAAAGGATGCACCGCGAAGTGTTCCCTGGTTCTCCACGTCAACAAATTCGCCCGTGCCGGTGAGGAAGAAGCCCCAGCCTCTTTCGCGCCGCAGGTTAGTGGTCGGGCTCGAATACTCTCTCGAGTCGATCATCGTTTTCCCGTCGCTAAGCGCATCCTTGCCGTCACTCACGGGGGCGCGGTCGTCGCTGACAAGCGTAGGATGTTGCGGCACCTCCGGGTGGTCGTGTCGGATGTCGTCCAGCCGCGGGATGATGTTATCGATCTGGATCCCGGGCAGGGTAATTTCAATCCGCGGTAAAATCGTAAGGTCGGTCGGGTAGATCAAACCAATTGGGATAGGTGTTCCTCCCGGTGCTGGCGTCGGCGTGGTTCCAGGTGTTGCCGTCCGTCCCGGCGTTGCTGAGGGAGTTGCAGTCGGACCCGGAGTTGCGCTTGGTGTAGGTCCCGGTGTCGGCGAAGGCGTGGGAGTCGGCGCCGTGATGGTGTTGCTGTCGAGCGTGACTGCGCCGTTGATCGCCAGGACCCGCCCCTCCAAGGTGGCCTCGGTGTTCAGCGTGATACTTTGGTCAGCGATGATGGTTCCGGCAAAATGGCTTCCGACCCCGAGGGTGGCGGAGCTTCCGACCTGCCAGAAGATATTAACCGAGTTGCCATTGAGGAGTGAGATTTGCGAGGCGGCGTCGGCCAGGAGCGTAGTTCCGATCTGGAAATGGAAGGCGGCATTAGAGTTTCCTTGTGTGTCCAGGATCAGGATGCCGCTGAGTTGTGCAAAGGTGTCGAAGTGGTAAACGCCGGGAAGAAGGGTCAGCCCTCCAAGATTGGTTCCGGTCAGGTTCCTGGTCGACATTTCGTTGACCAGCTGATTGTAAGCTCCTAGTGCACCGGCGTGGGCGGCGATGGCAGAGGCGTCGTTGCTGTGAATCACGCCATTGATCACGGTCCCGGGAGGGAAACCAGTAATGGCGGTTCCAGGTGAGACCGAGACGTCTCCTGAGATAATGCTAGGACCGGTGTTGGTAACCGTGCTTGCGCCTAGAACGGCGGTGTCTTGCGCGCCCGCTAAGAGGATGCCTTGAGCATTCGCGCTACGTCCGATCGCGAGCACTCCCAGAACAATAACGGCAATCGCTTTGACTCTCGGGGCAATTCTTTGCATCCTGTCGCTAAAGCAGGTTGCGTACGTCTCAGGGGAATTATCCTCGACCTCGCGGAAGAAAAGCCCGATAACGGTCTTCGAGCCTTTCCCTCGCTGGCTTCGATGCTGCTCTTTGCCGCCGACCACCATGAAAACATTCCGTCTCTCGCTTCTGCTCGCAGTTGCCTGCGCGTCTAACTTTTCCACTGCGCTGGCCGCGCCCGTCATCAGCGCGACCAAGGACGACAACACTGGCGTGGGCGTGCGCAAGCAGGTGGGGAACACGATCACTTACACGATCACGATCTCGAACACCGCGGCTGCCGGCGCAGGCAACGAAGCGAGTAGCGTGCAGTTGACCGACAACACGCCGACCAACACAACGGATGTGGCGGGCGGGTTGAGTGCCACGCCGGTGGCAGTGGATGACACTTATCCCAACACAGTGCTGGCCAACACCAGCATCAACACCGCCAACAGCAGTAACTTCACGGTCGTAACTAACGACTCCTTTGGCTACCTCAATGGCAGCGCAGTTACTTCGTCCGGAATTACAGTCGCAGCCCAATGCTCCGGCGCGTGGCACAGTGAACATGACGACGAGTGGCGCGAACGTTGGCAAGTTCACCTACACACCGAATCCTGGTTTCACCGGGACGGACAGTTTTACTTACACGATCAGCAATGGTGTTGCGGGCGGAAACGCCACCAGCATTACCGGCAGGGTAATCATTTCAGTAGGTGGTCCAGTTATCTGGTATGTGGATCCAAATGCAGCTACTTCCGGCAACGGCACCTTAGGCAGTCCATTTAAGACACTGGCGGAAGCCATCACTGCGATTAGCACTAACACTGGTCAGCGCATTTTCCTTTACACCAGCGCGACGACGCAAAGCGGCAGCTTCGTCCTCACGAACAACGCCTGGCTGGTAGGTCAAGCCGCGGTAGGTACGAACTTTGATACTTTGATGGGTATCTCACCGACCGGCGATACCACGGTAGCCAGACCTTCTATTAATAATGCCAGTAAGCCTTCTATTACTAACTCAGCCGGCGATACGATTACCCTCGGTGAAGGTAACACCATCCTCGGCCTAGCTATTACTAATACCGGCGGCGCAGGTAAGTTCGCCATCACCGGTTCTTCAATTAATGCCGGGACGATAGGTAATGCTACGACCAGCGATGTTACTCTTGGTAGCTCCGGGACAAGTGGCGGCGCCTTCTCACTGAGCGGCGGCAATGGTAACTTCAGTATTAACGCACCGATCACAACTACCGCGGGCCACTCCGTTAACATCGCCAGTCGCACGGGCGGAACTATCAACTTTCCTCTTGCGATCAGCGATACCGGGACCGGGATTAACCTAACGACTAATACTGGCGCGACGATTAACTTCACCGGTGGACTAAGTCTTAGCACGGGAGTAAACGCTGCTTTCACGACCGCCGGCGGAGGCACCGTCAACGTCACTGGCGCGGGTAACACCCTCACTACTACCACGGGCACGGCGCTGAACTTTGCTAACACGGTTGGGACGCTAAACTTCGCCGGGCTGACCACGACCGGTGGCGCTGGCGCGAGTATAACAGGCAACACCTCCGGCTCGACCTTCACCTTCACCGGTGTGTCGGTCAGTTCGGGTGCCAACAACGCCTTCACCGCCACCGGCGGCGGTACACTCACCGTCACTGGCGCGGCGAACACCCTTACTTCTACCACCGGCACAGCACTAAACATCAGTAACACAAGTATCAGTGGAAGTGGCATTACCTTCCGCAGCATTTCGGCTAACGGCTCCGCCAATGGCATCGTGCTGAATAATACGAGCAGCGGGGCTTTCACCGTCACCGGCGACAATAATGGCAGCACCAACAACGGCTCGGGCGGAACAATATCGGGGACTACCGCCGAGGGTATACTCATCAACACAGCGGGAGCTATCAGCCTGAACTACATGAACCTTCAGAACAGCGGCACTAAGGGCATCAGCGTGACGGGCTCGACCGACGTCACGATCAACCGCTGCAACGTGACCGACAACCTGGGTGGTGCGACCGACGAAGGCGTCAACCTGATCAACAACACGGGCACGATAACCTTGACGAACGATGTCGTTGATTCTGCCCCGCACAATCAGGTCAACATCGACAACTTCAACACCAACCTGACGGCGGTTAACCTCACTAACTCCACCTTCAAGTGCACGGCCGGCAATGCCTGCCAGCCGGCAGGTTCTGTGGGCGGGAATGGCGTGCTCGTGCAGATCCGCGGCACATCGGTGCTGACCTCGGGCAACGTGCAGGGCTGCACAATGACCGGCGTGCGCGGCACCGGGATTCAGGTCAGCACCGCGGACACCGCGTCCATAGGTTCATCGAGTAACGGCACGATCACCGCGCCGGCAGCTAGCCATAGCTTCGTCGTGCAATCGAACACGCTTTCAAATAACAACGCCGGCATCGACATGGACCAGTCGCAGCATTCGAACAACACGTTCCAACTCCTCAACAACACGCTGACCTTCCACAAGTCTGAGTCAATTAACGCGTTCTCCGGAGCGGGAGCGGGCTTCAGCGGCACCATCACGGGGTATATCAACGGCAATCAGATCGGTATTCAGGGCACCAAGGATTCCGGCTCTAACTCGAACGGCGCCGGGATCCGCATGATCGTTGAAGGTGACACCACGCAGGGCTTCTTCACGGTCGATAGCAACACCATTCGTGAGGTACCTAACTCCGACGTAATCATTGCGTTCAGCCAAAGGGGCATTGCCACATCAGGTGCGGCCGCCTCGGGGCACTTCAAGATCACGAACAACAACATTCCACAGCCGAGCGGCACGAATCAGAGTCTAGGTTGTGGCCCTAGCGTCCCGTTGCGGGGCGGCTGAGGGCGTCATCTGGGTCTATGCCGACGAAGCCAGTAACACCTGCGCAATAGTTACGGGTAACACCGTCTATGATGCGACCACCATGACCGGTTCATGGGATGTTTACCTCTCGGCGCGCACTGGACCTCCAACCGGCGCAGCGATCACCATCCAGACGGGCGTGAATGGCGGCAACTCGGCCGCAGCGATCGCCTTCATCAACGCTAACAACACCTTGAATGGCGTAAACAAGAGCTTTGATGAAAGCGGGAACTCGACGACGGTGACCAGCTGCGGGTCGTTTCCTCCGCTCTACTTCGCTCCCGGTGGAGTCGAGAAGGCTTACATAAGATCAGTCGACTCGGCACCGCGAACCTCAATCCCCGTGTTAGATCGCGTCATCGCGCCTGAGACTAAGCCGTCGATTACCATCAAGGCCCCTTCCGTTGCTCCGGTCGCATCGGGATTACTGACTCAGACCAGTCTTAACACAGTTGTTGCTGCTGCAACAAGTCGCTGGGAGACAACCGGCTTATCGACTGATCAGGTCGCAACGTTACACAAGCTGCAATTCGAAGTAGCGGATCTACCCGAACGGCGGTTAGGCGAAGCGGACGGCAATCGCATTCGGGTAGATAAGAATGCCGGCGGCAACGGCTGGTTCGTTGGCAACGACGACACGCAGTTTGGAATGAATCTGTCTGGCGGTCGAAGTTACACCGATTTCACGAGAGCGCCCGCCGGCCGCATCGATCTTCTCACCGCGATCATGCACGAAATGGGTCACGCGCTAGGTCTCGATGACACCTACCTCGAACAAGACCGCGATAACTTGATGTATGGCTACCTAACGAAAGGTGAACGCCGCTTGCCATTCAAGAACCAGGCTGCAGTTGTAGCCGGGGTCGCCGACCGCGGCCACAGCACGCAACCGCATTTCCTTTCCAGTCCGGTAAGTATCGGCACCCTGCCCGCAGGTAAGAGTGTTGTCATTACCTACTCGGTTACGATCAGCGGCTCGGTTACTTCGATCTCCAACCAGGGCACCGTTTCGGGTAGCAATTTTACCAGTGTCCTAACCGACGATCCGCAGATCGGCGGCGGCGGGCATGCGACGGTTACTCCGGTCGAGCTGCCCACAGTTAGTAACGTCGCTAAGAGCACGAATGAAGACACGCTCATGAACTTCACCGCCGCTGACTTTACCGGCAGCTACAGCGATGCGAATAGCGATGCCTTAACTACCGTGCGAATCACTTCTTTGCCTGCCAACGGGACCTTGAAGAACGGCGCTACTACCATCACAACTACGCCGACTGATATCGCCATCGGTAGCATCACCAACCTGGCCTACACACCGAACGCTAACTACAATGGCAGTGATAGCTTTGGCTGGAATGCTTCGGATGGAACCTTGTTCGCGACCAGCGCCGCGAGCGTAAACATTACGATCACCGCCGTGAATGACGCGCCGACCATGAATACGATTCCCGATCCGGCCGCGATTCCGGAAAACTCCGGACTGCAAATGGTAAGTCTAAGTGGCATTTCGGCGGGTCCGGCCAATGAGTCTGCACAAACAATTTCGATCAGTCCTTTCTCGAATAACACTGCACTGATTCCTACGCCTTCGGTTACCTACACCAGCCCGAGTACGACTGGCTCGGTTAGTTACACGCCGGGCGCGAACCTATTCGGTTCAGCTATGGTTACCTTAACCGTGCAGGACAACGGCGGCACTGCGAATGGCGGAGTCGATTCCATCCAGCGCAGCTTCAACGTGGTAGTGAATCCCACTTCCGACCAGGTGAAGAGTAGCGGGCCGAAGATTCAAAAAGGTGCAGCTGGCGTCTATGCGCTCAGTTTCATCGGCAATCCCAACACGCAATATACGGTGCAATTTGCACCGGCCTTGCCCGCTCTGCCGGCGTTGCCGAATTGGCAAACACTAGGTCTGCGCACCGCCGATGCGAATGGCATCTTCTCGATCAACGATACGCCGCCCGCCGGAACGACGATGCGTTTCTACCGCGCGATCATTCCGTAACACTCGTTAGGCATTCTCGTGCGCTGGACTGGGACCTTGATTTTGTCGGAATGAATGAATGATAAAACAGACGACGGCGAGGCAGATGCAGGAGTCGGCCACATTGAAGGCGGGAAAGGGGTGCGCCAGCGGGACATGTAAGTCGAACAAGAGAAAGTCGATGACGTAGCCGTAGAGAAGGCGATCAGTCAGGTTACCCAGGACACCGGCGAGCAATAAGGCCAGCGAAATATCACGCCAGGTATCGGGCGCGCGCCGACGCAGTAACATCCCGACGATGAAAATAAGCGCGGCGCAGGAAAGGGCGATGAAGAAGAAGTTATTGTTACGAAAGGAACCGAAAGCCGCCCCAGTGTTAGTGACAAACACGAGCGCGAAAAATTCTGGGATGAGAATGCGCGGCGTGTCGGCGGTAATGTGCTCGAGGGCGAGCCATTTCGTTAGCCGATCGAGGCAGTAAAGCGGCAGGGACAGGAGAAGGATGAAGCGCATTGGACAATCAGGGTGATGTGACCTTCAAGCGCAAGAAGCGCGGCAGCCCGCCGAGCGAAATCGTGTCACGCACTTCGTCTGTGTAGGTGGGCGCGCTACCATTTTCGCTGACTAACCCAGGACCCGACATCGTCGCGCCGGCCGCGCTTGTGCCGAGATCGCTCCAATTAATCAGGTTACTCGAGCCTTGCACAATGTAAGTGATATCCGTCGCGACCGAAGAACGAACAAGAGTAATCGAAAGATACTTCGTGCCGGAGTAATCCTTCAAAATCACGACTGGAAGACCGTTAACGCCAGCAATAGTGGGATCCAGGTTGAGAGCGTATTCCATCAAATTAGATATGCCGTCGAAATCGTAATCAAAAAGGAGCGCGGCATTACCGCCGCTAAGGCCAAAGCTCGCAATGTAATTCGCGGCATTTGTGACTGCGGCGAGAGAGAAGGTTTGATGTGCGTCAGGTAGGACGCCGTTCGTAGCAGTGATAGCAATGTTTGGGAAGGAACCAGTGCCGGCGGAGGTAGGCGTGCCAGAGAGAACCCCGTTCGCCGCCAGGCTGAGCCCAGGCGGTAATAGACCACTCGTTAGGCTGAAGGTCGGCACCGGTGCGCCTGTTGCTGTGAAGCTATAAGTGTAGAAGCTGCCAACTACAACCGGCGAGGGCGGCGGACCATTGGTGATAGCCGGTGCTACGCTACAACTGGAACAGACATAGCTGCTACTAATTAGGTTGACGGTATCAATCCGCCAGATCGCACTGCCTCCGCCGACACCATTGTCGCAGCCGAGACGCCAGCGAAATTGTGCATTCTGCCCGGCGGCGCTGGCCGGCAGGTTGACCAGGGTGGTGGTGTAGCTCGAGTTAGCGCTTCCCGTCCAGGCGCTCGCACCTGCGATCGGGCTACTATAACTCGTGCTGATCGTTCCGTTGTAACCACCGCTCACAAAACTACCGCCGGCAGTAACAATGTCGGTAAAGGCCCCACCGTTGACGGATATCTCGAGGATGCCGCCGTCGTAACCCGACTCCAGGTTCCAGCGATGACGGAAAGAGAGTTGCGGACTACCCGGAGGAATCGCTACCGATGGCGAAGTAAGTCGATTGTCGCTCGGTACGGTTACCGTTGTCGCAGAAACAGAATTGGGTGAAGTATCGGGCGAGGTAGTGTTCGTCGCCCAAGGTAGCATCGTTCCGGATGCGACGACCGCGCTCCAGCCGGAGGGTAGATTGGGCGGGGTTACAGAATCGAAATTCTGTGAAAATAGAACAGGCAAAACGCCCAGGCGAATAATGTAGCTGATACTGCCGAAACTCGTGGCACCATCCTGTAACTGCAGAGTGGCAGTGATAGTTCCGCCACAAGTTCCATTAGCGACGAATTGGAAAGCTTTCATCCCGCTGCCATTCCCTGGAATGGCACCGTAAGTCTGGCTGGTAGTAATCGGCGTGACCCCGCCGCTACTCTGTAAAGTAGCAACCAGATTGCTCGTCGCTCCGCCACCGACGTTGTTGATCGGAAAACTTATTGTAACACTCTCGCCTGGATCGGGCGCGCTGTTGCTCGGCGGACAACTTTCGGTCGTCGGCGCCGAAGCAGTGCCGGCTTGTAGGACCGGATTGGTGGAGACGACCTTTACATTAAAGATTTGAACGGCGGCGGCGCCACAAGCATCCAAAACTGTTACTCGCACAGGCGTGGTGACATTGAGCGTATTTCCGCTCGTGGTTGTAGCTGTAACCACGCCGTTGCTTTGGTTGATAGAAAGCGTGCCCCCGCCGGGGAGGGTTGTAGGAGTGATCGAATACGGTGAAGCAAGCAGGTTGCCGTTCGCGTCTGCTGCCGGCGCGGAAGGTGTGGAAGTCGCGCTGCTACTTGGCGCGAGGTTGAT
>CAWBSX010000007.1:0-1583902 GCA_963791565.1 uncultured Verrucomicrobiae bacterium
GGCTTTTCAAAGACGGCGAGGACGTGATCGCGTGAGCAGGAGTAGGTGGGAGCCGCATCGGCTTGGCGAAGCCGGTGAAACAGAGGAAGAAGCCGAAGGAAGCCTCGCGCCAAGGCGGTGCGTTTGCGGAATTGCCAGTAGGCAAAATTCTGCGTTTGCTGGACAAGTTTCTCACGCAAGGTCAAATCGTAGTGGCAGAGAGTTGTCCAATCCGTGAGGCGAAGCCTCAGTTCGGCGGCGATGAATTCAGCATGCCTGCGCGTAAGCATGCAGACATGTTCAATCTCGCGGAAATACCAGAAGCTAGCTGGGTCACGCCGACAAGCAGGTGCGTCACCGTTCCCGGTGAGGATGATGAGCGAACCACGTGGCCCAAGAGCGGTAGCAAGCGTTCGTAGTAGCTCGAGGGGCGCCGACAGATGCTCGAAGACGTCGGCTAGGATGATGGCATCGAACTTAGGTGCATTCGCCTGCAAAAGGTCGCCTAACGAGACGATGCGTAGTCCCTTCTTTGCCGCGGCACTTGCGGCATCGGCGTTAATTTCAACTCCGTAGCAGTCGTAGTCCGAGGTAAGGCTGGCGAGCAAGCGTCCCGAGCTACAGCCGAAATCCAGAATCTTGCTTTGGGGCGGCAGCTTCCTCAGGTATTCGAGCGCGGACCGTTCCGTCGGGTAGTAACCTGTAATTTCCCACTTACTAGCGGCGACTAACGAGTAATAGCGTTCGAATTCCGCGGTTGAGAGTGTGCAGTCGCGGTAAAGGAGCCAGCAACGCGCGCATTCCAGAACGCGGTAGGTTGGTTGCTCGAAAGTGACTTCGCCTGTTCTGGCCATGATTGGCGCCGCGGCCGGCCCGGTCTCTCGGGAATCGGGCGAAGCACAGGCGGGACAGCGATCGATCGCAAAAACCATTCAGAGAAAACAACTTGTCCTAGGACCGGAGTAGCGGAATCGTTTCGTATGGCAGGACAAGGATCTACTGGTAACGTTATCGCGGCCCTTTGCAGTTTCTTTATTCCCGGTCTGGGACAACTGCTGCAAGGCCGGGTCTTAATGGCGGCGCTGCAATTCTGTCTGGCCGGCCTTTTGTGGTTCTTTCTTTTGGGCTGGCTTGTCCATCTCTGGTCGATTATCGACGCGGCGATGTTTAAGCCAAAGCTCTAACAGACTTAGCCCGCGTTTGGATCATTCGGCGGCACACAATAGTCCTGGCCTCCGCCTTTGGTGTCGAGTTCCTTCAAGGTGATGTCCTTCTGGATGCCTTTGGAGACGACATAAGAGGCGGCACTGATGCCGAGCAGTGCATAGATGCCAGCCGGTATCGTCTCGGGAAACTGTGGTCCGGCCTTAGCCCCGAGGATAACCAAGAGCAGGCTGAGCGAGATAACAAAAGTAAAGATAAGAAATTGAAAACGGGAAAGACTCGCGTTGCCGTTCGGTTCGGAAATAAGTCCACTGATGTCGATCTTGCCGAAAAGGATTCGCCAAAGAATGACAAAGCCAAACATTCCAATGAGTGTTGTAGCCAGATATCCCACGACCAGGGTTAGGATGCCAAAGTAGGTTAGCTTCTGGCCGTGCAACGCGCTGGTAATTGAACCATTCGCGGTTTCGCCGGGACCGGTACATAGCTGTAACGGATAGACTTTGTCCGCCCGGCGAGGTTGCAGCAGTTTGCGCCGGCAAGTTAGTGGCGGAGAAAAGCAAGGTGGCGACGGCCACGAGAAGGAGAACTAGTTTTTGGGTTTTCATAGTTGGTAGCTAACGAAAGAAAGATAAAATACCGGATAACCGGCGTGCAGTGGAGTTTGCTTTAGCGGCTACGTAGAAGGTGTTACTACCCAGCACGAGTGCGACGAGTTCTTTTGGAGGTTCCGGCAAGCTAAGCGGGCCGGCCGACAGACTGGCATGGGCCTGCACCATATTGACGACCATCATGAGGTAGTAGAAGGCTCCGCCAAGACTCAGCAGGCATAGCTGAAGTCTTGCAGGACTTGGACCTCCTTCGGCCTTATCATTCAGTAGTCCTTTGGTGTTTATCTCACCGATTAGCATGCGATAGGCGATCAGAAGCAGGAACCCTCCCAGCACAATCACTGTCACGACAGTGGCGTAATCGGTTAGTAATTGAAAGTTTGTTTCTGCGTCCATTGGTCTTAACTGCCACCGGCGAACTGCTCGAAACGGACAATGGCGGCCTGTAAGGTCTCATCGAGCCAATCGGCGTCCGTCATCTTATTCGTGCGAGTGATGGCGCTTCCAGGAAAGACGCAATACAGGACGTCACTCTCTACGCTGGAATTCAGAATGCGGTCCTTGCGCGGTGAAGTCCACGGGAATGGCACCGGTAAGTTTTCGTGCACCTTGATCGATGCCTCACCGAGTCGAAAGGTAGGTCCTACTTCGCCATAGAAAGCGGGAGTAATCTTGCCACGCCGAATCACCACCGCCAGGTCATAGCTACCTATCCCGAAGGTGCCGACGAAGTCGACCGATCCATCTCTACTTCGGCCGGGTAACACAATGTAAGGAACTTCCTCGGCGTTAAAGAAGGCGCCGGCACCATTCGGAGGGAAGGTGAAGGCCGTCTGCGTCTGGCCATCTGGAAAATCGATCTCAAGCGCGCGCGGTGAACCATCCGCGCAGATAGCCATCTTGGCGTCGTAGTAAACGGTGCCATCCGGGAAACAGAGAAGAGCCTTGCAGTTACTGGGGTCGCCTCTGGCCTTGCCACGATCGGCGGCAGCGAAGGCTTCCATCAGCGTCCGGCCGCGCTCTTCATCTACCGTGGAGAAATCTACTCCGCGAAAAAGTGTGGCGGAACTTTGCGGCGGCGCATAGCCGGATGGGGTAACTGTTCCGGCAACAGGTATAGCTAGTCCGGGTGCAGCTATCGTGGGAGGTGCCACCGAGACGGAGGCCGCCGCCTTTTCCGCGCGCACCAGCTCATCATCGAGCGCGCGAATGGTTGATTGGCCGACCATTCCGTCTTCGCGCAAGCGATGGTCGTGTTGGAAAGCCAAAACCGCGCGCTCAGTGTTTTGGCCGAAAGAACTCCGGAAAGTGCGGGCCGGCCCCAAGTCGATCCGGTAGTCACCGCCAGTAGTGTCAGCCAGCTTGTTCAAAGCATCCTGCAGTAGGCCGACCCCAGGATAACTTTGCGCACTCATACGCAGGACGCGATGGCCAGCTGCGACCGCCTCGAGGTCGGCGTTACCAGCGAACAGTAACGACCGTAAAGAAGGAGTAGCTAACGCAACTACCGCTGGAGGTTTTGCGGCAACGCGCTGTGCTCTGATGGCGGCTGGATTGCCGCCTAGCTGTGCGGTTACTTGCGCTCGTAGTAAGTTCCCAACCACATGCCGCGTCTTACTCACATCGAAAGTAGAGCTATCCCAGGGCAAGACCAGCGGGTCCCATTTGCCGCGCTGAGTTATTCCCAAGTTATCCTGCACCTCGCCGTGACCTAAGACGGTAGTTGGCGTTACCGGTATGCGGTAGAATTCGCATAAGTCGGCTACCACCTGACTCATCACTTGCCACTGGGTTTGGTTCATCGGCTGCGAGCCGGGCTGGAAGGGACTTTCCTCACAGCCGACCATGGAACAACAGGAGACGCCGATTGAGCGAGTATTACAGTTAAGCGTGTGCGCGGCGTAGCGCCCGTCGGTTGTGCTGATGTTGTCGTCGATTCGGAAAACGCCGAAACGAATCTTACCATCGCCTTCTATCAGGATGTGATAGGCCCGCAGGTCGGTATCGTTAGCGCGATGGTTACCTTCCGACCAATGACAGATGACGCGGTCCATCTGACAGCGCGGGAGTGAAGACGGATCAAGAATGCGCATGAAGATCAGGCGAGTCGGTTACAACAGAAGCTTGCGATAGGTTTGCGGCTTCTGTTTTCTTTTGTTCCCGTCTCATCTGCGACAGGTAGCGCTGGAAGACCGCATGTCGCGTATAACGATGCCAGGCAAAGATGAGATCGAAGAGGCGCACAGTCAGCCACCAAAGATAAAGGAAGATGGCACTACTTAAGACGAGCGGCCAGATATTATCGTCGGTGTTACGACCGAGAAAGACGCGGTAGAGAATCAGGCAGACAACGATGATACTACCGGGAATAGTGAGCGGACGGGCGCCACGTAGTAAAGGCGCCAGCCAATCGGGAAGGTGTCGCAGATACCAGGACAATGCGGAAAACAGAACAAGTCCGATCGCCATCAGAATAGTTACAGCCGTAGGTATGAGTGCTTCTTCCAGGGTCGCGCCAGTAACTCCAGGATGAAATCCCAGCCAGCAGCGCGTCGGCGCATCGACTAGAAGGACATACAGCGTTACGAAAATAACGAAGAGCACGACCGCAATAACCCGCCACCTAAGAAGACGAGTAAGTCGTGGAATGCGCGCCGCGACAGTTGTTCCTGCGAGTAGGCAGGTAATTCCAAGGACATTAGAAATCAGCCGCGCCAAGGAAATCATTTGTCGGAAGCCCTCCTATATTGGTGCCACCAGCGGATAAGATAGGCATTGTCCTGATCGGAGACGGAAGAAGAAGAAGTCGCCGCTTGAGTAACCGACGGCGCAACATAACCGTGCAGTGACTTATAGAGAAAGTAGGTGCCAGTGTATAGAAGGAGGAAGCCGAAAATATAAGGGATGAAGTAGCTGGCGACCCTCGCCCACCAGTGACTTGGTGGCGGCGGAGCGAAGTTACGACCGCCCACAGCAGGTACGCCCATGACAGTTTGGATGAAGTGGCCGAAGACACCACCATCGTTCCAATACTCATTGTGCGCTTCACCCGGCAGGACGTATCGACTAAAGCCGAAGTCGTGTTCAGGCTGAAATTCAAAGGCTGGAGACCAAGGATGGTCCGGCTCACTCATCCAGTCCCGTGCGGTATCGAGATCGAAACCTACGGGATCGCCGTAGTCATAGTAGTTACGCCATTTAATAGGCTTAGGTAACTTTCCCGGTGTATAAAAGGCCCGCCAGATATCCGGCCAAAGAATGAGATGCTTGTCGATCGGCGAGCCAATGGTCATGAAGCCGCGCACATAATCAATCCACTCCGGGCGCGCCGGTGGAGCTACTTCCCCGGTTGTAGGTAAGCTCATGGCTTGTAGAAGACACATAAAGGCGACGACCGTTCCTTCACTATGAGCTACGAGATAGATCTCGGGCTTACTCTGTTGCGCGCTTAGTTGTGTCCACAAGGAATCGATGACTTCGCGAAGCTGCGTGAGAATCTTGAAACGTTCGCCTTCGAAATCAGCGACTAATTGCACGTCGCCTAAGTAAGCAGTCAGCATCTCATCCAGGTTGAACTTGGGTAGGCCAGCCTTTTCCGCCAGGAAGAGCAGGTTGCCGATGAGATGGATCGTTTCGATCATCTCCTGCAAAACAAAGGCAGCGTCGCGAAAGTCCTTGGTCTGCAAGTTGAGTCGATCGGTTCCTTGTTGGTTATACTGTCCGTAACGCGCGCGCACCCGCTCGACGACCGTGCGCGCCCAGGCTTTCGATTCTTCCAGGGTGTAACCCGCGGTCTGAATAGCTCGTGGGATGTCAGCCCAATAAGCTTCGGCGAAGCCAATATCTCCCAGGTTGTTCGGAATAGAAGGAGGTGGCCGAAAGTGAAAAGCCTGCAGGCTACCGGCCGGCGCGTGAAAACTACCGAGTGGCACTGCCGCGGGAAAATCGAAGTAGCGCCCGAATCGCGTCACCACCGAGCGAATGGTGGCGAAACGGTATTGATCGCCAATTCCGTGAATGGCGATGACTAACTTAGTAAGAGGCCCGGAGGCAGCTAAAGCCTGGCCGGCAGCCGTAGCTGCTTCTTTTGTTGTCGCCGCCACTACCGGCGCAGGTGTTTCGCCCGTCGGGTTCATCGACTAGTAAGGCTCACAGCGCCTTCTAACAAAGGCTGGCTCACAGGTCTAGCAGGAAGATTAGTTAGGTCGCTGTGCCTAACGAGTCGTCTCTTGTCGACAACAAAAGCTACCTGGCCCCGGCGAAATGCAGAAGCTCGAGAATTTCGCCCCGCAAATGAAGGAACCCCGAGCTGCTCCGATCGCGCGGACGATCGAGTTCGATCGGAATATTGCGATCAATTTTTCCGGGGCGTTGCGTCATGATGACGATGCGATCGCTCATGTAGATGGCTTCGTCGATGTCGTGCGTGACCAGCAACATAGTGGTGCGGCGCGCCTGCCAGAGCCGTAGGACTTCATCCTGCATGCGCATGCGAGTGAAGGCATCGAGCGCGCCGAGCGGTTCGTCGAGCAGAAGGACTTTGGGATGATTGATGAGCGCGCGGGCCAGCGCGACGCGTTGCGCCATTCCGCCGGAGAGATGATGCGGGTAGGCGTTGGCGAAGACTTCCAGTCCGACGAGCCGCATGAATTCGTCCACTTCATGGCGTTGCTCCTGCAAAACCCCGCGCGCGACCAAGCCAGCCTCGATATTTCTGCGAACAGTCAGCCACGGGAAAAGATTTGGATCTTGAAAGACGAGGCCGCGCTCCGCACTCGGACCGCTGATTGATTCATCGCCGACCAGAAGTTCGCCTGAATCGGGGAGATCGAGACCGGCGATCAGGCGCAACAAAGTTGATTTGCCGCAGCCGCTCGGACCGACGAGCGAAACAAGTTCGCCCGCAGCCAGCGAAAGCGAAACAGCGTCGAGCGCCGTGTGGCGGGTGAGAGGATCGTCGGGTGCTGGAAAACTCTTGCTGACTTCGCGCACGTGGAGCGACGAAGCCTCCGCGGCCGCTACCATTTGATGACTCCTTTTTGCCAGACGAGCACGCGATCGCGCACTTTGAAAAGCAGAGTCATGATGGTGGAGAAGAACGCCGCCATGATGACGAGCGCGGCGTAGACTTTTCCGTATTCGGCCCAGCCTTGCGCCCAGCTCACATACCAGCCAAGGCCGGATTTCACGCCGACACGTTTCCGCGACCACCAGCGTCAGAAACGATGCGCCGAGTCCCATGAAAAGGCCGATGAAAATGCTCGGAATGGCCGCGGGAATGGCGACGCGAAAAATAAGATAGCTCTGTCCCGCGCCGAGCGTGCGCGCGACATCGAGATAAGAAGCGCGCGTGTTTGAAATGCCGGACGCAGTCAGCATCGTGACCGGAAACCAGACGGCGAGCGCGATCAGACCGGCCGCGGAAAACATCGCGGAGGGCGAGACGACCATGGCGAGCGGAATCCATGCGGTCGCGGGAATCGGCCCGACGATTTTCAGCACCGGCATTCCCCAATAGCGAATTGGTGACGACCAGCCGATGCAGATGCCGCTGATCAATCCCGCGATCACGCCGAGCCCGTATCCGCTCAAGAGCAGGACAAGCGAGTGCCAGGTGCTATCGAAGAGCAAGGCGCGATCATTGATCAGACTTTGCAGAACGCCCGCGGGACTCGGGAAGTAAGGCATGGGGAGCAAGTCGAAATCCGGAGGTGATCGTTTCCCAAATCGTCAGCAGCAGAATGGCGGCGGCGAGGATCGGGCACATCTGACGCATCCAACTTCGCAGCGCGGTCCAAAATGATTGCGCGACAGCGATCGCAAGCGTGAGACCGAGAAGCCCGTAAAGCAGACAGGCGTAAGTGTGCGCTTCGACCGACGATTCGTTAGGCGCCAGGAAATGGTGGACCGCAATGGCGATCAGCAATGCGACAGGAAGTGCGAACAAAGCGCGAGCGGGCACTCGTTTGGACTCGTTAGGCGTTAACTCCGAGCAGCTCAGTTCTTCGTCGCGAGAGATTCTTTTTTCTTCGCGCAACATGAGCCCTCGGTATCAGACAGAATCAGTTCCGCATACAGACGAATATCCTGGTCCGGAGCAACCTGACCGTCCGCCACTTTTTCCACTTCCAGATTTTGCAGCCATTCATCGGAGACGCCATCGAGATGCGCGAAAGCTTTTTCTGCGAGGGCGGAGACATCTGTGCTTGGGCTGAGCATTCCGGCGACTTTCATTTCCGCGGCGGCGGACTTCACCGCCGTCATCGGCGCCGGAAACGCTCGGCACATAACGCAGATGCGAAATCGCGACCGTGTTCAGTTCCGGATTTGAAGCGAGATATTTTTTCTCCACGGACAAACGCGCGGCCGCGGCGGGATTTGCCTCCACCCACTTCGCTCCTTTCAAAAGCGCACGCGTTGCCGCGGCCGAGGCCTTCGGATTCGCGGCGAGGAATTTCCCGTTCACGATCACCGCGCAGCAATATTCATTCTTGTAGGGCAGTCCGGCCGCCTGGTCGGCGACGTTGCGGACCTTGCCATCCGCCAGGAGCAGGGTGCCGATCGGTTCGGAATCCGCGACCGCATCCACTTCGCCTTTGTCCAGCGCCAGCCCCAGTTCGCCCGCGGGAAAAACGCGCCAGCTCACATCTTTGCTGGCATCAATGCCGTTCGCGCCGAGCACGCGATTGGCGAAAATGAACGGCGGCGTTCCCATGCCCGGCACGCCGATGCGCTTTCCGCGCAAATCCTGCACGGTATTGATATTGCCTTTCGTCGAGGACTGGACCCGCAGACAGCCGCGATGGATTCCCGCCGTGAACTTCACGTCGAGTCCCTGCTCGATCGGCTTCAGGAAATACATGACGAGATGATGCGTGATATCGAAACCGCCCAGCGCGAGCACGTCCTTGTAGTTCGCCCACTCGCATTTCACCAACTCGACCTCGAGCCCTTCCTCTTTGAAGAAACCCTTTCTCGACCGCGCTGAAGATCGGCGCTTCGCAGGTCAGCCCGATGTAGCCGACGCGGATCTTGTTCGAAGTGCGCGGCGGCCGAATTTTTCCTGCAGCCGCTCAGAAGAGAAGAGCGCTGAGAGTGAGCGGAGTAAACAAGTCTGGCTGAAGTCATTTAGGGGCGCTAATCAAAGGTTAGAGAAATACAGCAATAAGCAATGCCTATGAAAGCCGGCAGTCAGGTTCTCGCGTAAAGCTCCGCTCCTGAATTGCAATCCGCCGATTATCCGCTCAATATGACTTTGCCATGACACGACCCGCTTGAGATTCGCCACCTGCGTTATTTCCTCGCAGTCGCGGAGGCCGGGAGTTTCAGCCGCGCGGCCGACCGCCTCGGTATTTCGCAACCCAGCGTCTCCCAGCAGATGCGCGATCTGGAAGCGGCGTTGCGAGTTGCGCTGTTTCCAGCGTCGAGGAAAGCGCATCCTTCTCACCTCCCCGGGCCAGATTTTTCAGGAACACGCGCGCGCGATTCTTCGTCAGCTGGAGAATGTCCTCCAGGAAGTGGCAGTGAGCCGGACAAATGCGCGGCGCGCTCCATCGTCGGCGTCGTTCCTATGCTCAACGTCGCCGCTGGTGCCCGCATCTTCTCGGATTATTCGCCGCGGACCATCCGGACGATCGCCTCACGGTGGATGAAATCTCATCCACCGAAATCGAAACCGCACTCGAAGAAGGCCGGATGGATGTCGGGCTGGGTTTTCTCACGCGGCACTCGCCTAATTTGCGCTACGAACGTTTGTGCACGGATGAATTCGCCATCGTTGTGGCAGAGAATCATCCCTGGTCGAAACGCCGACTCATTCCGTTCGCCGAACTTCATCAGCAGCGTCTCCTGCAATTGCCGGATAGTTTTGTCATGCGTCGGATGACAGATGAGATCTGTCGCAAACATCAGGTCCGTCCGCGCACGGTCGCGGAAATCAACGCAATCGAGACGTTACTGCGAGCGCTCGCGCCGTTACGCGCCGCGACGCTCATGCCGCATATCGCGTTGCGCGGACGCGAGAGTTTGAAATTGAAAGCCATCGCGCTCCAAGGCAAACACCTCTCGGTTGATATCGGCTTGCTGCGCCTGAGCGATTCCGGAAACAGCAGCACCGTCGGCGCCTTTACCGCGCTGGCCAAAGTTGCCGTGCCGAAAATGATCAAGCGATGAGGGATTACAAGAGCTGATACGGATCCACGTCCACCGAGACGAGCACGTCTTCCGGCATGGGCAGTTTGTCGAGGGTTTCGCGAATAAGTCGGCTCAAGCGCATGATGGCTTCGCCGCGAATGAGAATGTGGAAGCGGATATTGTCCCTGCAGTTTTTCCAGCGGCGCCGGCGTGGGCGCGCTCAGAACGAATTCGTCAGGCAGCTCTTCGCTCAGCCGGCGCGCGAGAGTTTCCGCGGAAAATTTTGCCGCGCGCTTCGTGTTCCGATCGCACGGTGATCAGGACGGCGTGCTTGAACGGCGGAAAATCGCAGCGCTCACGGAACTCCAGTTCCTGCTCGAAATAGCCGGTAAAATCGTGATGCCGCGCGAACTGGATTGATGGACTGAACGGCGTGAACGTTTGCACAAAAACTTCGCCCGGCGTTTCGCCGCGGCCGGCGCGTCCGGCGACCTGCGTGAGCAACTGAAACGTTCGTTCGCCTGCGCGGAAATCCGGCATGTGCAGCGCGAGATCGGCGTTGATGATTCCGACGAGCGTGACGTTCGGGAAATGCAGGCCCTTCGCGATCATCTGCGTGCCGACGAGGATGTCGATCTTGCCGGAGCGAAACGCGCGCAGCGTTTCGCGATACGCATCCTTGCGCGTCATCGAATCGGCATCCATCCGCCTAACGACTGCTTTCGGGAAAGACTGCTGCACGTGTCGCCTCCACTTTTTCGGTGCCGAAGCCCGAGTAAATGAGCGCGTCCTGGCCGCAGGCCGGGCATTTTTTCGGAACCGCGGCGGTGTGCCCGCAAAGATGGCAACTAAGCCGCGCGGCGGTGCGATGAAAGGTCAGCGCGACGCTGCAATTCGGACAATCGCGCGCTTCGCCGCAGGCGCTGCACAGAAGCGAAGTGGAAAAGCCGCGGCGATTTAGAAACAGGATTGTCTGCTCGCGTTTTTCCAGGCGCGCCACGATCGCGGCTGTGAAGTTTCTCGCCAAGAATCGTCAGCGACTTGTGCCTTCCGCGCTTCCAGCCGAAGATCGACGATCGCGAATCAGCGGCATTTGGTTAGTCATCGACCCGCTGCGTTAGCTTCAGCGAGCTGATACTTGCCGCGCGTCGCGTTGTAGATAACTCTCGAGCGAAGGCGTGGCCGTGCCGAGGAGGACGACCGCGTTTTCCATTTTGCGCGCGCACGACCGCGACATCGCGCGCCTGATAACGCGGCGCTTCTTCCTGCTTGTAGGTAGTCTCGTGTTCTTCATCGACCACGATGAGCCCGAGATTTTCCAGCGGCGCAAAAATCGCGCTGCGCGCGCCGATGACGATCTGCGCCCGGCCGGCATTGAATCTTGTGCCACTCATCGTGCCGCTCGCCTTCAGACAAACGGCTGTGCAAAACCGCCACCATGTCCGGCGCTTCCGCGAATCGGCTCTTGAAACGTTCGACCGTTTGCGGCGTCAGCGAAATTTCCGGAACGAGCACGATCGCGGTCTTTCCGTTCGCCAGGGTGGAGCGAATGGCCTGCAGATAAATCTCCGTTTTCCCGCTTCCGGTGACGCCGTGTAGCAAAATCGGTTGAGCGGTATCAGGACTCGTTAGGGCATTTTCAACGGCGGCCAGCGCGGCGCGTTGCTCGTCGTTCAACGTCAGGTTCGACGTCGCGATGAATTCGTCCTCGGCATGCGGATCGCGTTGCACCGCTTCTTCGCGCAACTCGATGAGACCGCGCTTGTCCAGGCCGCGCAGCGTTTGATTATCGAGCGAAGTTTGGCGCAACAACGTGGCCGCAGAAATCGGCGCGGTCAGTTTGCCAACAGCCGCGAGTAATTCCGCCTGACGCGGCGCGCGCTTCTGCAATTTCTCGATGTCCTCGGTGACGATTGGTCGCGTCGCATGCACAAAGAGTTGTTTCTTCCAACTGACCTGCGCGCGCCGAATCACTTGCGGCAGAATGCTGCGCATCACGCCTTCAATCGGGCAGCAGTAATAGGCGCTCATCCAGCGCGCCAGCTCGAGCAGTTTTGCGCTCAGCGCCGGCCCTTCGCCGACGATTGCTTCGATCGGTCGAATGCCGGTTGCGTCGGTTTCATCGAGAATAGCAACGACGGTGGCGAGCGCGGAGTGTTCACGAAACGGAACGCGCACCCGCCAGCCGATGTTTATTTTATCTGCGAAATTTTCCGGAATGAGATAATCAAGCTCGCGATGAATGGCGCGATCGATCACGACGCGAGCATATTTTGGTTTCACGGCGCGGGTATGTAGATTGATCGGGCCGCGATGCGTTTCATTCTCAAAATCATCATCTGTTGTCTGCTCGCGCTCGCGGCCGGCACTGCGTTTCTGGCTTTGCGCTCGGGCGACACAGTCTACACCTTGCACGAGCTAATTAGTCCCGCGCGTTTTCAACAACAGGACGCGTTGATCCGCACGGTCGCGGCGCATCATCAAGTCGATCCGATGTTGGTAAAGGCGATTGTCTGGCGCGAGAGCAAATTCGATCCGCAGAAATTCGGCAGCGCCGGTGAACGTGGCCTCATGCAGGTGAGCGAGCGCGCCGCCGGTGAATGGGCCCGGGAAAATCACGTGGAGAATTTTCGCGTAGAGGAATTGTTTGATCCGAAAGTAAATCTCGAAGCTGGCACGTGGTATCTCGCGCGCGCCATGCAGCATTGGAAGAATCAAGTCGATCCGGTTCCGTTCGCGCTCGCGGAATACAATGCGGGCGCGAGTCGCGCGCTGCGCTGGGCGGGTGGCGATAATGACGCCGTCGTTTCGCCCGACGAATTCCGCAACAGCATCGACTTTCCAGGCACGCGCAAGTACGTTGATTCGATCATGGCGCGTTTTGATTTTTACAAACGCCGCGGCCGGATGTGATCGCGGGTTATTGCGTAATTCTCAGGCGCAGAAAAAGCGAAGTCGATCCCGTGGCCACTTTTGCTTCGACCGTTTGAACATCTTCAGTCGTGCCTTGTACCGTTTCGTTCGGCGCGGCCAATGTCCACGAGATTAAGTCCGGTGCTTCCTCGATCTGATACTGAAGTGCTGCTCCGGAAATCTTGCGATAAGTGAGCGACGCATAACCGCTCCCGATCGCGACAACGGGCGCGCTCCACGCCCCGGGCAAAGGATCATTCAGCTCCAATGCGTATTGGAGAAGATTTGGCGTCCCATCACCGTCGTAATCGCCCGCGGGATCGATCGCGCGATAGATCCAGGAGAGTTTTGTCGAAATGCGTGTCGGATAAAATGAAGTGGGAACCGCGGGACCATTCGGATCGATCTGCGCGAACACACCGCCGCTTCGGACATAGAAACCGCGCAGATCAAACAGCGCGCCGCTGAAGGCAGTCGATGCGTCCGGCTGCATGTAGAAGCCGTCGTCGATCGCGTAGTTAATTCCGGCCAGCTTCCAAACGCCGCCGTCCTCGATGAAGGCAGCGCCGCCGGAGTCACCCGCGGAAAGATGGCACTCGTTAGGCAAACCGTTTTCATCGAAGTCAGACTGAAGCAGATCCCAGCCCGGTTGATACGTGAAGGACAACGTCACCACATTTTCGCCCCAACGTTGCGTGTGCAAAGCGGTGCCGTGCGACCAGCCGCGCAGCTGCGTCACATCGTTGTTGTAATAAATCGGGCCGCCGCGTTCAGTGCCACGCCCGATATCGACGACGCGCTGGCCCGGTTCGTCCTGCTTCATGTAGAGCGAGGCGAAGTAGGGAAAGGTTTCGTTGACCTGATGGATATCGAGGTCGCTGAGAGGATCGCGATATTCACGGATCGAGGTGTAGTTCAGTCCTTGAAAAGTAAGAACCGATCCAACTCCGCCCGAGACATGTTTCGCCGTGACGAAAAAGTGAGGCGCGATCGGCGTGCCTAAAAAACCACCGTAACTTCCCTCGAAATCCCAACCATCATGCGGGAAGGCGACGTCAGGCGCAGTCGTATTCGCGTCGGCCGCATCGGTGCGAAAAAGAATGACACCTCGCGCCGTCGTCAGGCTTAGAAGCAACGCCAGTGCGGTCTGCCATTTCACGCGCAGAACGTAGCACGGTCAGGCGAAGAATCGACGCGCGTGGATTCTTCGTTGACGGTGTCGAATGGATAAGGCGGCGATCGCGAATACGCTGGAGAAAATCGCCACGCTCCTCGAATTAAAGGGCGAGAACGTTTTCAAAATTCGCGCCTACACCAATGCGGCGCGCTCCATCGAAACTTTCGGTGGCAATATTCCTGATCTGCAAAATCCGGAGACGCTCGCGAAAATTCCTGGCATCGGTAAAGGCATCGCCTCGGTCGTGAAGGAATTGGCCGAAAGCGGGCGCTCGGAATATTTCGAAACGCTGCGCGCGGAATACCCGGCGGATATTCTCGAATTATTCTTGCTGCCGGGACTTGGCGCGAAAAAAGTGAAAGCGCTCTACGAGCAATTGAAGGTCAGCTCGATCGCGCAGTTGAAGGAAGCCTGCGAAACCGATCGCGTGGCCGAATTGCCGGGTTTCGGCAAGACGACACAGGAAAAACTTTGCCGCGCCATCGCTGATCGGGTGAAGCATTCCGGTTCATTTCAACTCGGACAAATCGCGGTCGAAGCGGAGACGTTGCAGGACGATCTGCGCGCGCTCGACGATGCGCTGCATGTTTGCCTCGCCGGAAGTTATCGGCGCCGAAAAGAAATCGTGCGCGATCTCGATTTCATTGTCGCGACGAAGAAACCGGAAACGATTTCGAAATTCTTCCTCAAGCATCCGCTGGTCGAATCGGTCATCGCGCAAGGCACAACCAAGACGAGCGTGCGGCTGCACTCGGGCATTCAATGCGATCTGCGCGTCGTCGCGCCTAACGAGTATCCGTTCGCGCTCAATTATTTTACCGGGAGCAAAGAGCACAACATCGTCGTGCGAAATCGCGCCTTGCAACACGGCTGGACCTTGAATGAATACCGCCTCGCACCCTCGCCGCCAGATCCGGCCGCGAAAAGAAAACGTGAAGCCCAACCGATTCCGAAAATTTCGGAGGAAGCGGATCTCTACCACTCGTTAGGCCTGGATTATATTCCGCCGGAGCTGCGCGAGAATTGCGGCGAATTCGAAGCTGCGACCGAACATCGATTGCCGCGCTTAATCGAAAAAGAAAACCTGCGCGGCACGTTTCATTGCCATACTACCGCCAGCGATGGACGTAGTTCGCTGGAGGAAATGGTAAGCGCGGCCGAGGAACTCGGGTTGCAATTCATCGGGATCGCCGATCACAGCCGCAGTTCGATCCAGGCCCGCGGCCTCGATGAAGCGCGCTTGCGCGTGCAGATGGCGCAGATCAAAAAGCTGAACGCAGGAAGAAAAGACTTCCGAGTTTTCAGCGGGATCGAATGCGACATCCTGCGCAACGGCTCGCTCGATTTTCCGGATGAAATTTTGGCGCAACTCGACTTCGTCGTCGCCTCCATCCACTCCGCCTTCACGCTCAGCGAAACGGAAATGACGGAGCGCGTCATCCGCGCGATCAGTAATCCGCACGTCACGATGCTGGCGCATCCGACTGGTCGATTGCTTTTAAAACGCGATCCGTACGCGATCGATATTCCTGCGATTATCGAGGCGGCGGCCGCAACCGGGACGTGGATTGAACTCAACGCGGCGCCGAAAAGATTGGACCTCGATTGGCGCTGGTGGCCGCTCGCGAAAGAGAGAGGCGTGAAATGCGTGATCAATCCGGACGCGCACGCGGTCGATCGTCTGCAGGAACTTTGGTTCGGCATCGGCGCGGCGCGCAAAGGCTGGCTCACGAAAGAAGATGTTGTGAATTGCCTGCCGCTGGGAAAGATCGAGCGCGAGTTAGCGAAGAAACGCGCGCATGCCTAACAAGTCCAAACTACCCGGGCCAAAGTCGGCGCTGCTCGCTTACGCAGAATTATTTCGCGATCCGCTCGGTTACCTCGTCGCGGCGAACAAAAAGTATGGCGACATCGTGCACATGCAGTTGGGCAAGCGACATGATTTCTTGCTCAACCATCCCGATTACGTCCGCGCGGTTTTGCTCGATACGGAAAATTTCCGTCGCTCCGTCCATCGACCACTGCAACGCGTGCTCGGCCAGGGTTTACTGACCGCGAAGGAACCGAAGCACAAAAGGCAGCGCACAATGTTGCAGCCGATTTTCCATCGGCAAAAAATCGCCGCGCTCGGCGGAGTGATGGTCGAAGAGATCGCGCGCTGGAGCGATCGCTGGCGCGACGGCGCGACGGTAGACATGGGCGACGAGATGACGAATCTGGCGATGTCGATCGCGGGCAAGACGCTTTTTAACGTCGACTTCGACACCAAGGCGCCGGAACTGCGCAGCGTGCTGACGACGATTTTGAAAGCGACGCGCTTCAACAATCTGCTCGTGGCCAGCAAGCATTTCGAGAAACTGCCACTCCCCGTGCATCGACGTTTCGCGCGCGACGCGAAGCAACTCGACGACATGATTCGCGAAATGATCGACGAACGACGGGCCGGCGCCTGCGACGATCCAGATTTGCTTTCGATCCTCGTCTCGATGCACAAGCAATCGAAGCGCGGTTTAACCGATCAAAAAATCCGCGATCAAATCCTGACCTTCTTCATCGGCGGACATGAAACGATCGCGAGCGGTCTGATGTGGACCTGGTATTTGCTGGCAAAGAATCGTGATGCCGCGGCGAAGCTGCGCGCGGAAGTTGATGCGGTTGTTGGCAATCGATTGCCGACGGTCGAAGACATGGAGCGACTTCCCTACACGCGCATGGTCTTCTCGGAATCGATGCGTTTGTATCCGCCGGTTTGGATCATGGGACGGCGCGCGCTCGCTGACGTGAAACTAAACGGCTGCACCGTTCCGAGCGGATCGTACGTGCATGTCAGCCAATATTTGATGCACCGCGACGCGCGATTTTTTCCGGAGCCGGAGAAATTCGATCCGGAACGTTGGACGCAGGAAGCGGCGGGGGCGCGGCCGAAATTTTCCTACTTCCCATTCGGCGGCGGCGGCATGCAATGCATCGGAGAAGGTTTTGCCTGGATGCAGGCCGTGCTGGCGATCAGCCTTCTCGCTAGTCGCTGGGAAATGAAAGTGCAGCCTGGCCTGCGCGTGGAGTTGCAGGGACAGATCACACTGCGTTCACGTCACGGCATGCCGATGATTTTGAAGAAGCGAAAGATTGCCTAACGACAGCTTTCGCGCTGCGGCATAAACATTGTCAGACATTTGCAGGCGCCGCCGGCCTTGAGGAATTCCGACATTTGTTGCGGATGGCAGGTGAAACCGCGCTCGGTTAATTTCATCACGAGATTCGGCGCGCCTTCCGGGAGAACAATGTCGCGATCAAGCACGACGGCGTTGCAGCAAAACACAGTCGCTTCTTCTTCGCTCACGTCGATCAAATCCGGAATATGATCGCGAATGGTCCGTTGCCCGTATTCATCGAACGCCGCCGGAAACCACATCGCGCCGCCATCGGTCAGCGGACAGAAACAAGTGTCGATGTGGTAGAAACGCGGATCGACCAACTCCACGGAAATAACCAGACAACCTAACAAGTCAGCGATGGCGCGATGGGAGTTGATGTCGGTGCGAAATTTGTAGCCGCAAAAAAGCGCGTCGCCGGCGAAGAGCGCATCGCCTTCACCTTCAAAATACAAATCCTTCGGCAGCCAGACGACTTCGTAATCCTGCTCCTGCATCCAGAGCGCGAAGAAAGGCGCCTCGCTCGCGCGTTCCTGATGACGAAAATTACTCGGGATAAATCTGCGACCGATTGTTAGACCGGCATTGGCGGTGAAAACCATGTCGGGCAACTTCGGTTGCGGAGTGATGAGATGAACTTTCGTGTCGAATTTCGACAGCGTGGCGTGCAAGCCCCGCCATTGTGCCTGCACCTTTGGCGTATCCGCGCCGCGCGCGCGACTCATCCAGGGATTGATCTCGTACTCGATGCCGTAGTGGTCCGGCGGACAAAGCAACAACTCGCGCATGACTATGCGAGCTCTTCGAGATCTTCGGTTAGCTCGCGCAGGAACGGTTCGACATCCGTGACGAGCCCGACGGACTGAAATGTTTGTTGACTCGTTAGGCGCGCGACTACGCGCGGATCGATGTCCACGCATACCATCTTCGTCGTCACCGGCACCATGTTGGCAACCGCGATCGAATGAAGCATCGATCCCATCATGAGAACGAGTGAAACGTCGCGCAGTTTCTCACGCATGATGCGCTGTGCCTCGATCATATCGGTGGTGACGCCGGGAATCGGTCCGTCGTCGCGAATTGAGCCGGCCAGAACGATGTCCACGTTATGCTTCACGCACGCGTGCATGATTCCCTTCGTCAGGATATTTTTCTCAACCGCGGCTGCGATTCCGCCGGCGCGACGAATGACATTGATCGCGCGCATGTGATTATCGTGTCCTTCATCAACCAGGCCGCCGCCTTCTAGACTTACGCCAAGCGAAGTTCCGTAGAGCGCGCTCTCGACATCATAGACAGCGAGTCCGTTGCCGCTGAAAAGCCGCTGCACAAATCCGCGCGTGATTAATTTCTCGAGATGCTCGCCCGCGCCGGTGTGCACCAATGACGGACCGGCCACGACCAGGATATTGCCTTTCTCGTCGCGGGTTCGTTGCAGTTCACGCGCGACTTCGCGGATGATGGCCGATTTCGGTGTCTCCGCAGAAACGTTGGCGTTGAAATGAAAAACGCTGGTGTGCTCGGTGTCGCGTTGCACCGGTTGCACGCGAATTCCTTCGTGACCGGTGACGATAAGATCGCCTTTGCGAATCTCGGAAAATTTCAACGTGCGCGCGCTCAGTTTTTGGCGATCGACGACGATGCCGCTGTCCATCATCGGTGATTCGACCGCGAACTCGCGGCCGCCGAGTTGGACGAAAGTCTGTTGGTTGGTAGTTACATAAAAGTCGTCTGGAAAAACACCGTCAGCAGGCGCCGGCGCGAGTCGCACATCATTGCGCTTGATCACTTCCGCGCCGTGCTGGCGAAGGCGCAGCAGAATGTCATTCAGTTTTTCGGCCGACGGCGCGGAGACATCGATGCGCGCGTAGCTTTGGTCGACGCGGTTCTGTCCGATCTTGATCTCAGCGATTTTAAAAGTGGCGCCGCGCGTCAGGATTTCATCGAGGACCTTCGGCAAGATGAGCGAGTCGATGATGTGGCCGCGCAGCTCGACGGTTTCGGCAGACATCCGACGAGTCTAACCCACGCGGGAAACCCGCGCCAATTTTCCCAGCCTAACAAGTCCAAAACCTCAGTGGAATCCGTTTTTATTATGGAGGAACACTTCATCACCGAGCGAGCGTCAGAAGATCTTTTTGCGGTTAAGACGAAAATTTCCAGCGAGTTGTCGCGCCGGCCGGAATATTTCGTCACTCATCCGAGAGAGGTGCGCGTGCTGCACGAACTCACATCGCATGAGCTGGCGGAATTTGCTCACACCCATGGCTGGCGCGTGATCACCCGAGTCGGCGGGCGCCAATATCAATTCTACAACGATACCTACGCGCGGATGCGAAACCCCGAAACCGTCGAGGCGTAGATTTGCCTAACGAGTGGTTTCGCCCGCTTCCGTGAAGAAAGCGGTCAACGGGCTGGTGGCGTGCGCGGTGGAACGTTTTTCGGCCAGGCCAATCTCGTAAGCTTCACGGCCGGCTTCGACGGCTTTGCGAAATGCTTGAGCCATGCGCGTCGGATCGGAGGCGATCGCAATCGCTGTATTCACCAACACCGCATCCGCGCCCATCTCCAGCGCTGCGGCCGCCTGACTCGGCGCGCCCAAGCCGGCATCAACCACCACTGGCACCGTTGCCTGTTCGATAATGATTTCGATCTGCGCGCGCGTTTCGATTCCGCGATTACTTCCGATGGGCGATCCGAGCGGCATCACCGTAGCGGCCCCGACATCCTGCAAACGTTTCGCCAGCACTGGATCAGCGTTGATGTAAGGCAGGACGACGAAGCCTTCCTTCACCAGAATTTCGGCTGCAGCTAGAGTCTCGACGCCATCCGGCAGCAGGTAACGCGGATCGGGATGAATCTCGAGCTTCACCCAGTTCGGAAGTCCGGCGGTGACCGCGAGGCGCGCGAGCCGCACGGCTTCTGTTGCGTTGCGCGCGCCACTGGTGTTGGGCAAAAGCAGAAAACGTTTCGGATCGATGAAATCGAGAATATTCGCGAACGGATCGCCTTTGCCGGAAAGATCCGCGCGGCGCAATGCAACGGTGACAATTTCGGTCCCACTCGCTTCCAACGCATCGCGCATCGCTTCGTTCGATGAAAACTTGCCGGTGCCGACGAGCAGGCGCGACGCGAATTCGCGATCGGCGATCTTGAGTTTGGCCGGCTTGTCGGACATTCGCCGCAATCTAAACGAATTCGCTGTACGAATCGAATCCGCTCGGCGAATTTCTTCGCGTGACAAAGTTCGAGCTGCGACTGGGCGATTGCGTCGCTGGCATGGCGGAGTTGCCTAACGAGTCAATCGATCTCGTCGTCACATCGCCGCCTTACAATCTTGGGATTCGTTACGGAAAATTTTCCGATCGGCAGGATCGAGAATCGTATCTGGCCTGGTGTGCGGAATGGGCCGCGCAAATTCGCCGCCTGCTGAAGCCACGGGGTTCGTTTTTTCTCAACATCGGTTCGGCGCCTTCGAATCCGATGTTGCCGCACGAAATCGTTTTTGCGTCGCGCGAATTCTTCGTCCTGCAAAACACCATCCACTGGATCAAATCGATTGCGATCGAAGACCGGACTCACGGCCATTTCAAACCGATCAGTTCGCCGCGCTATCTGAACGATTGTCACGAATACGTTTTCCATCTGACGCGCGAAGGCGAAACGCCGATCGATCGGCTCGCGCTTGGCGTGCCTTATCAGGACAAGAGCAACATCGGACGCTGGCGGCATACCGGCGGAGGCGATCTTCGTTGTCGCGGCAACACCTGGTTTGTGCCGTATGAGACGATCAAGAGCCGTGATAAGGAGCGACCGCATCCCGCGACCTTTCCGGTCGAGCTGGTCGTGAATTGCATCAAATTGCACGGCGCGGCGCAGGTGAAAACGATGCTCGATCCGTTTCTCGGAATCGGAAATTCAGCGCTGGCCGCAAAGCAACATCGCGTGTCGAAATTTACCGGCTTCGAAATTGACGAACAATATCTCGCGGAAGCGCGCCGACGGATTGGATTGACTTGTTAGGCCGCGCCGGATTCTTCTCGGCCATGTTCAAGCGCATCTTGAAATGGCTCGGCGGCATCATCGCAATGCTGCTCCTCATCGTCGCGGTCCTGGCGATTAACGCGATTTATTTTCGCCCCTGGTTTCTCAATGTTTTTTACGACAAGGTTTTCATCCAGTTCGTTTTTGATGAACCGGAACTGCTCACCCAAATCGGGCTGGTCGAGCAATTCGGCATCACCGGTCACAACGCCAAACTGAACGACGAATCGCCCGCGCATCAGCAGGCTGGTTTCGATCGGCTGCATCGCGATCTGGATCAACTGCATTCCTATCCGCTGGAAAAGCAAAACCCATCACAGCGGCTTTCCACCAGCGTGCTCGATTGGTTTCTCAGCGTGCAGGCTGAGGGCGAAAAATTTCAGTGGGACAACTATCCGGTGAATCAGCTCTTCGGGATGCAGAACCAATTCCCATCCTTCATGGCCAATGCGCATCGGCTGCTTGCGCCGCGTGATTGCGATTACTACATCAAACGACTCGAGGCCTTACCGGTGAAATTCGATCAGGTGCTCGAAGGCGTGAAGATGCGCGAAACGAAAGGCGTCATTCCGCCGCGTTTCGTCGTCGAGGAAGTCTTGAAGGAGATGAACGAATTCGTTGCCAAACCGGCGGCGGAAAATGTTCTGGCGACTTCGTTCAAAACACGCGCGGCCAAGATCGAAAAGTTAAGCGAGCAGCAACGGACCGAGTCTCAAGGCCGAGTGGAAAACGCAATCACGACCAGCGTTTACCCATCCTACAAAAAACTGATCGATTATTTCACCGCGCTTCTGCCGAAAACGACGACGGACGATGGCGTTTGGAAATTTGCCGACGGCGAAGCGTTTTACGTGCATCAACTGCGGGAGAACACCACGACGACATTGAATCCGGCCGACATCCACTCGTTAGGCTTGGCCGAGGTCGCGCGCATCGAAGGCGAGATGCGCACTTTGCTCGACGCCAATGGCTACACAGGCCAGCCGATCGGCGCGGCCATGAAAGCAATGTCCGAGGATCCGCGTTTTCTCTTTCCAAATGATGATAACGGACGCACCGCCGCGCTGACGGAATACAAGCGTTTGATCGATCAGGCACTGGAGCGTTCGACGAAACTTTTCGTGACCATTCCGAAAGCGAAAATCGAAGTGCGCCGCGTGCCGGAGTTCAAGGAAGCGACCGCGCCGGGGGCCTACTATGAAGGAGCCGCGCTCGATGGAACGCGCCCCGGAATTTTCTACGCTAACTTGCGCGCAATGAACGAAATTCCGAAATGGAGTATGCCGACGTTGTCGTATCACGAAGGCGTGCCCGGTCATCATTTTCAAATTTCCACGGCGCAGGAACTCAAAGGTGTGCCGCAATTTCGCAAGATGATTCCGTTCACTGCCTACGTGGAAGGCTGGGCGCTCTACACGGAGTGGCTGGCGAAACAGGCCGGCTGGTACGAGAACGATCCGTTCGGTGATCTCGGCCGTTTGCAGGCGGAATTATTTCGCGCCGTGCGGTTGGTAGTCGATACCGGCATTCATGCGCAACGTTGGCCGCGCGAAAAAGCCATCGCCTACATGCTGGAAAAAACCGGCATGGGTGAAAAGGAAGTTACCTCGGAGATCGAGCGCTACATCGTCAATCCCGGCCAAGCGTGCGCTTACAAAGTCGGGATGCTGAAGTTGCAGGAATTGCGCGCGAAAACGCAAAAGGAACTCGGCGACAAGTGGGATGAGCGCGAGTTTCACGACGTTGTGCTGAAAGACGGCGCGTTGCCGCTCGAAATTCTCGAGCAACAGGTCAACGCGTATATTCAGCGCAAGAAAGGATAAGCTACTCCGTCCGCAGCGCGGTCATCGGCGTGACGCGCGTTGCTTTTCGCGCCGGGAAAAAACACGCGAGCAAGGCCGCGCTGCCGAGCATGAACGCCGCGCTCGTGAGCGAAAGCGGATCAGCCGGGCTGACTTTGTAGAGCATCTGCGCGAGCACTCGGCCCGCGCCTAACGAGAGCAGCAAACCAAGTGTTAGGGCGACCGCGGTCTGTAGCGCGCCTTGTTTCATGATCAACTTAAAGACGTCGCCGCGATGCGCGCCCAGGGCCATGCGGATACCGATCTCCCGAGTGCGTCGCGCGACTGAATATGCTTTCACACCGTAAACTCCGACGACCGCGAGCAGTAACGCGATTCCACCGAAGACGCCGAACATGACTGCGCCCAGGCGCACGATCCAAAGACCGACGCTCTTTTCCATTTCGTCGACGAACGGCGTCATGTCGAGGATGGGCAGATCGGGATCGATGTTGCGCAAGGTTTGTCGCACGGTGGGAATAATTCCGGCGACGGCGCGGCGATCAGTATTCGTTAGGCGAGTGTGCAGGTAAATCTGCCCGCTGTAGCTCTGCACGAACGGCACGAAGACGCGGCGCAGCGTGGTATCGTTTTGCACATCGTGGCGATGTGCGTTGACGATGCCGATGATCTCGAAATCATTCGGGGAGCCATCCCGCGGCGGTTGGGTGTAACGAACGTGTTGCCCGAGCGCATCCGAACTCGGGAAGATTTTCTTCGCCATTTCTTCGTCGATGATCATGACGCGCGGCGCGTCTTTGTTCTCGGCTTCTGCTTGAGTGAAATCGCGGCCGCGCAAAATCCGCACGCCGATCGCCTCGAAATAATTCGGCGTAATCGCGGTGAATAATCCGCCCGCGCCCGGATCCGGCGCTTTCGGATCGGTCGGCATCGATTCGCGTGTCGACATGATGCGGCGCGTGTTGGTGAAATTGCCGTAGGGCAACATGGTTCCGAGCGCAACCGCGCGGACGCCGGGCAATTCACGCAGCCGTTGGATGGCGGTGAAAACTGTGCGGCGCGCTTCGGCCGGATCTCTTTTGACTAACGAGAAGTCGATCTCCGTTATGAGATCGCCCTTCGGATCGAAACCGGGATTGAGTCCACCCGCTTCAATCGCGCCCCGAAAGAACAAGCCCGCGCTGAAAAGCAGCATGAGCGACAGAGCGATCTGCGCCATGATCGAGATGTTGCGCGGCGCGAAAAATCGTCCGAGTCGGCCAGCCGCCGCGGGTTCGCCCACTTGCTGTTTCAAATCGTTGACGAGATCGGCGCGCGTCGCTTTCAAGGCCGGCCCGAGACTGAAGAGCAACGTCGCGAGCACACAAAAGAGAAAAGTGACCGCAAGCACGACCGTGTCCGGATGCAGATCGATCACGAAAGAAAAATTCATCGAACCCAGCAGCGCAGCCATTGAATGCAAAAGCAGGTTGTTGCACCAAACGCTCACGAGCAGGCCTGCGATGCCGCCTGCAATCGCGAGGAGCAAACCTTCGCAAAGCAGTTGCCGCACAATGCGCCAACGCGAAGCGCCCAGCGCCAAACGCAGAGCGATTTCTTTCGCGCGCGCAGTGCCGCGCGCCAGCAGCATGTTCGCCAGATTCAAACTCGCGATCAGCAAAACCGCGCCGGCCATCGCCATCAACAAGGTGCCGATGAGCGTGACCGGTCCGTCATCTTCCGGACTCGTGCTCAAGCTGAAACGCGACGGTTTCTGGATCTGTAATTCGCGCGCACCTTCGGCATCGGGCGGCTGAATGGCGGTGAGGCGTTGCCCCAAGACCGGCAACCGCGATTTTGCTTGCTCGATCGTCATGCCAAAACGCATGCGCGCGGTAACGTTGAGCGCATAATTCTTCGGCTGCGCCAAATCGTGCAAATCATCAGTATCCGCGAAGGCAGAACCGAGGTGCGAATGCACGCCGAGCGGCAGCCAGATATCGGGCGCGACTAACGCGCTCACGCCACTGAAGCCATTCGGCGTGATGCCGATGACGGTGTAAGGCTGGCCGTTAATCTGCAAAATGCTGCCGACAAAATCGGCACGGCCGCCCATTCGTTTCCAATACGCGTAACTGGCTACCACCACCGGCGCTTCCGCATTCGGTCGTGATTCTTCCGCGTTATAAAACCGACCAAGCGCCGGCTTCACGCCCATCATCGTGAAAAAATTATCCGACGTCAGAAACGCGAAGCTGCGTTTCATGCTTTCGTCGCGTCCGATCCCGGCGAGCGCGAACTCGAGCGCGGCTACATCGGAGAAAACGTCGCCTGCGCCTTCGCGCAGCTCGCGAAATTCGTTGTAGGAAAACGAACGATAATCGTGGCTGGCGTTCTGCCGCGCGGTGAAAACATTGACCACTTCCTGCGGCTTAACCGGCACCATCGGCCGCAAGACCGCGCCGTTGATGATGGCGAAAATGGCGGAGTTAACCCCGATGGCGAGCGCGAGCGTAAAGACCGCGATGGCGGTGAACCCGGGCGCTTTGATGAGCTGTCGGAGAGCGAACTTGAAATCCTGGATCATGGCTTTCCGATGAGATGCGACTAGCGTGCGCTCCGGATTCAGAAAAATGAGTGCACGCTGGAAAATTATTACCGCTTATCTGACGCTTTGCCTCGTCTGGAGCTCGACCTGGCTGGCGATCAAAGTCGGGTTGGCTGATCTTCCGCCGATTTCCTTCGCCGGCATCCGGTTCCTGATCGCGTTTCTGGTCCTGATCTTGGTCTCGTTAGGCCGCGTGCCGCTTCTGCCGAAAACGCGCGCTGATTGGTGGCTGCTCGCCATCACCGGCGTCATCATGTTCGCGCTCAACTACGGGCTGCTTTTTTGGGGCGAACTGCATGTCTCGTCGGGATTAGCCGCCGTTTTGCAGGCGACCATTCCGGTTTTCGGAATGATCTTTGCGCATTGGCTTCTGCCTGATGAACCGTTGCGCTGGCAGCAGCTCGGCGGCGCGGCGCTGGCGATCGGCGGCGTCGCCCTCATCTGCAGTCGACTCTTCGGTCACAGCGGAATTCTGGCTTTTTGGGGCGGACTGGGGATTTCGTTAGGCGGCGCCGGTGCGGCATTTTCGAATGTCTTGTTGAAACGTCGCGCGCTCCAACTTGCGCCAGCCATGATTGCGGCCTGGCAAATGATCTTCGGCACGATTCCTTTGCTTTCGTTAGGCATTTTCCTCGAAGGCAATCCGCTGCGTTTTCATTGGAGCGGCAGGGCCATTTTCTGTCTGCTTTATCTCGCTATCATCGGCTCATCTCTCACTTTTCTTCTTCTTTATTGGCTCCTGCCGCGATTGACGGTGAACAAACTACAAACTATTTCGCTTATCACTCCGCCGGGTGCGGTTGCGCTTGGGTGGTTGCTCGGTGGGGAAAAATTTTCCCTGTGGTCGTTAGTCGGCGCAGCCTTCGTTATCGCCGGTGTCTGGATGATTTTCCGTCGACCACTCGTTAGGCAGGCCGCGGTGCCAAATCGATAATACTGTGCGGTGCGCGCAGCTTTTCGCGCAACTGCGCCGGTGTCACTTCGCCTTCCCAACGGCTGATCACGATCGTCGCCACGCCGTTGCCGATCAGGTTTGTGATCGCACGGCATTCGCTCATGAAACGATCGATGCCGACTAACAGTGCGACAGATTCGATCGGCACGGCTGGAACTGCCGCGAGCGTGGCGGCGAGAGTGACGAAGCCAGCGCCGGTCACGCCGCTCGCGCCCTTGGACGAAATCATGGCGACGAAAAGCAGGCCGAGTTGATGTCGCAGGTCGAGCGGCGTGTTCGTGGCCTGCGCTAGAAAAACGGCCGCCATCGTCATGTAGATATTGGTGCCGTCGAGATTGAAACTGTAACCGGTTGGGATGACGAGGCCGACGGTGGATTCGGCGCATCCCAGACGGCGCATTTTTTGCAGCATGCCGGGCAACGCCGTTTCCGATGAACTGGTCCCGAACACCAGCAGAATTTCTTCTTTGATATAATTGAGCAGACGAAAGATCGAGAAACCTGCGAGCCAACCGATTGTCCCGAGCACGAGGATGACAAAAATTCCTGCGCACAAATAGAAACCAAGCATCAACTCGAGCAGACGATTCAGTGCACCGAGACCGTAACTGCCGACGGTAAATCCCATCGCGCCGAGCGCGGCCAGTGGCGCGACTTTTACGATGAGCCGCATGATGCCAAAAAAAATCTGCGCGCCCATTTCGACGGCATGCAGGATAGGTTCTCCGCTTTTGCCCATCATCGAAATGGCGAACGCGGTCAGGATCGAGACGAGTAGAACTTGCAGCAGATCACCAGTCGCGAACGCGCCGAAGAATGATGCCGGAATGATGTTAAGGACCCACTCAACAAACGACTGCCCGTGCGCCGCCTGCGCGTAACCTTGCCCGATACTCGGATCGAGCGTGGCAGGATCGATGTTAAATCCCACGCCCGGTTTCAAGACGTTGACGACCAGCAAACCGATCGCGAGCGCGAAAGTGGAAACGACTTCAAAATACAACAGCGTCTTGCCGCCGATGCGGCCGAGCTTTTTCAAATCGCTCATCGAAGCGATGCCGTGCACGACGGTGCAGAAAATGATCGGAGCGATGATCATCTTGACCAGTTTGACGAAGCCGTCGCCGAGCGGCTTGAGCGATTTGCCGAACTCGGGGAAAAAATGCCCGATCAGGATGCCGAAAAAAACGGCGATCAGCACCTGCAGGTACAGGATACTATACCAGGGTTTGCGCGGCGGCGTTGTCACGTTGCTGACTGTATGATATCGCGGCCTTCGTGAAACTCTCGGTTGTTATTCCTTGTTACAACGAGAAGGCCACTATCGGCGCGTTAATCCGCGCCATTCGCGCCAGCACCGTGTCCGAGTTGGAAGTGATTGTGGTCGATGACGGTTCGACCGATGGAACACGCGCGATTTTGGACAGCGAAGTTCGTTCGTTAGCCGACAAAGTTCTCCTGCACGAAAAGAATCGCGGCAAAGGCGCGGCGGTTCGCACCGGCATTGCAGCGGCCACGGGAGATTGCGTCGTGATTCAGGATGCAGATATGGAATACGACCCGGGCGATTACACGAAGCTGCTCCAGCCCTTTATCAACCGCGGCGCGGATGTCGTTTTTGGTTCGCGCTTCGTCGGGAGCGAGGCGCATCGCGTTGTTTACTTTTGGCACATGGTCGCCAATCGCGTGCTCACAATCGTTTCCAACATGTGCACGAATCTGAACCTGACCGACATGGAAGCGGGCTACAAAATGTTCCGGCGCGAAATTCTTCAACGCATCGAATTGGAGGAGGACCGTTTCGGATTCGATCCCGAGATCACCGCCAAGATCGCGAAACTGAAGTGCGTTGTTTATGAAGTTGGCATCTCTTATCACGGACGCACTTACGAAGAAGGAAAGAAGATCGGCTGGCGCGACGGCTTTCGCGTTCTCTACGCCATCGTGAAATATAATTTGTTTCGTTAGGCCGATTACTCGGCACGCAACGCGATCATCGGTTCGACGCGACTGGCGCGTCGCGCCGGAATCCAGCACGCGAGAAGCGCGATGCCTAACAAGAGCAAGCCGACCAGCGCAAACGTGACCGGATCGGAGGCGCTCACGCCGTAGAGAAGGCTTTTCATCATGCGCGCGCCACCGAAGGCGATGAGGAGTCCAATTACCGAACCAATCGCGGCCAGAAGCATTCCTTGTTTCAGGATCAGTTTCTGCACATCGGACAACTGCGCACCGAGCGCCATGCGCAATCCAATCTCGCGTGTTCGTCCCGCCACGACGTGCGACATGACACCGTAAATTCCGACCGCGGCAAGAATGAGCGCGAGCACGCCGAAACTTCCGAGCGCGATCGCGGCCATGCGCGCCGGGAAGAGTGAAGTGCCCATGTGTTCCTTGAGCGTCTTCGCCGCGTAAACGGAAATGGAGGGATCGAGTTTCTGCACTTCCGCGCGCAGAGCCTGCAAGACCTGGTGCGGATCGCCATGGGTGCGTGCCACCAGCGTAACCGAGCCGCTGTAGTCGCGATAAAGCGGTGTGTAGAGCGCGGGTTTCGGATCTTCGCCTAACGAGTTGTATTTTCCTTCCGGCACGACGCCGACGATTTCGAAGAACGGGTCGGTCGGCCCGTGCCAGTTGAAGCGCCGGCCGATCGGATCTTCGCCGTGAAAGAATTTCTTCGCGAAGGTTTCGTTTACGATCGCGACGCGTTGCTCTTTCGTCTTCTCATCTTCACGAAAATCGCGGCCGCGTAGCGGAATACCCATGACATCGAAGTAGCCGGGGCTGCCTTCAAGCGGAATCGCGATCGGCAGATTGCTCGCGCCGGTGAACTCGGTCCCTTCTATATATATAGTGCTGTCGTTGTAATTCAGACCGAGCGGAAGGTAATCAGTCAGCGCGGCGCCTTCGACCTGCGGTAAGGCTTGCGCATGTTCGAGCACTTGCTTCTGAAAAGCGCGACCGCGTTCTTCGTCGTAACCTTGCAAGCTGACGTCGAAAGAAATCGCGACGGCGTTTTCCGGATTGAAACCGGGCCGCATCTTCTGCGCAGCTTGCAGACTGCGCACGATCAAGCCCGCGCTGATGAGCAGAACTAACGACAGCGTGACTTGCGCGACAACGAGCCCGTTGCGCAAACGCGAGCGGCGAAAACCGGCCATGGACGATTCGTCTTTCAACGCTGGCACGAGTTGTGGTTTCGACGATTGCAGCGCGGGAATGAGACTGAAAAGGATTCCGGTCGCGATCGAAAGGACGAGGGTAAAGGTCAGGACGCGCCAATCGGTGCGCAGATCGAAAAGCAGCGCCACATCGCTCGGTAATTGAATGCTGCGGACCGCGCTGTTGATGAACGCAGCCAGCAGAACACCGGCGGCGCCACCGGTAAGTGAAATCAAAATGCTTTCGGTGAGCAGTTGCCTAACGAGTCGTGGTCGGCTCGCGCCGATCGCCAGTCGCACGGCTATTTCACGTCGCCGTTCGCGCGCGCGCGCGAGCAGCAGGCTGGCCAGATTGACGCACGCGAGCAAAAGAACGAGCGCGCCCACGGCCGCAAGCACACCGGTGAAAGCGAAAACAGAATTGGCAATGTCGGGGATGAACAAACCCGGTTTCGCGAGACGAACTCCGCGTCCGACATTCTCCGGATAATCCTGCGCCAGCTGCGCCGTCAGAGTCTCCAGTGACGCTTTTGCCTGCGTGAAACTCACGCCCGGTTTGAGCCGGCCGACGGTGAACAGGTTGTTCGAGTCGCGTTTCTCGAGGTAATGACTGCCCGGCTCGATCGTCTTCGCCATCATCATCGGGATGAACATCTCCGGATCGTAGGCGACTTCCGTGCCGATGAATCCTTTCGGCGCAACGCCAATGACGGTGAAAGGATGACTGTTGAACTCGACGGTCTTCCCGACGATCGCCGGATCAGAACCAAAGCGGCGCTGCCAGCAACCGTAACCGAGCACCGCCACCGGATGCGAATCGGGCGTCATGTCTTCTTCCGGCAAGAACCCGCGACCGAGCGCCGGCTTCACGCCGAGAACATCGAAATAATTTCCCGAGACCAGATAACCCCAGACGCGCTGGCTGGATTTGTCGTGCGTCAGACTGCTGACGACGACGCGATAAACGAAAATGTCCGAGAAGACGCCGTTGCGCTCGCGGTAATCTTTGTAATTCGGATACGATTGCAGCGACCATTCCGCGCCGTTGTGCATCGTGCCGTAAAGCTCGACCAACTGCGATCCGTCCTTCACCGCCAGCGGACGTAACAAGACGGTATCAACCAGACTGAAGATCGAAGTGTTCGCTCCAATGCCGAGCGCCATCGAGATGATAGCGAGCGCAGCGAAGCCGGGTTTTTTCAGAAGTTGGCGAAAACCGAAACGAAAATCCTGCAGAAGTTTTTCCATAAGCGCGCGCGGGTTCCTTCTTGAGATGCAGTGGCGCGCGAATTTGGATTCAGGAAATTGCTAGTCAGGCAGGGCCCTCAGAAAAAATCCCCGAAATTCATGACGGTTTTTCTGGACGGATAACGCCTAGGTATAGTGAAATCCATAACTTCCTAACTCCCCCAGAACCTCATGAGTCTCCCCATTCTCCTCCGTACCCGTATTGTAGCTTCGACCTTCCTTGCGGTCGTAGCGTTACTTTCCATCGCAAACGCCGCTGACGTCACCTGGGGCGGGGCTCAACAAATCTCCGGTGTAACTGACGTAAGCACGACGGGCAACCTAATCGGCGCCTTCAATGTCGCGCCGGGCCCCAGTACTCCGAGCACCACGATTAACGGCGTTAACTTCCAAGGTTATGATGCGCCGGGCGGGGTGGGCAGCGCCGTGTCGGGCGGAGCGACCTTCGCGATGACGCCTGGCGGCGGAGGCGTCTTTGGAACCAATAATGATGGCTCCTCGAATGCTCCCTTCACTTCGCTTCCGGCGGTCTATCAAGCAATGCTCAATTCCTATATCACCCCGCTCTTCTCGCCGGTCACGCTTACCATCTCTGGGTTGATCGCAGGAGCACAGTATCAGTTTCAATTCTGGAACAATCACTCGAACGATCAGTTCGGCTACCACACCATGGCGACGGGCGGAGCCAATTCCGTTGACACCAGATCCAACACCGGCGGCGCGAACGGCGGACTCGGGCAATGGGCGACCGGCACGTTCACGGCCGCCGCTTCGGGGATGCAGCAAATCACTTTCGCAGGTGACGGAGACGGCGGCTTCCTGAATGGTTTCCAGTTGCGGCAATTCGTTACGACCGGTGTTCCGGAAACCGGGACGACCTTCGTGCTTCTCGGGCTCGGCGTCGGCGGCCTCCTGGTGCTGCAGCGTCGACTGGGTAAGAGCAACACTCGTTAGGAGCGCGCCATCAGCGCCTCGACCTTGGCCACGTAGGCGTTGATGTCGCATTTGCGCTTGAGGCCGGCGGCATTCATGTAACGGACCTTTCCGAAAATCGCGCGCTCGCCCCAGGGACGATCGTGCAGACCGAAGATCCAGGCGACATTGGCGAAGGAATTCGCGTCGCGGCCATCGAGAAAATATTTGTTATTGATCGCCAGCGTGACCGCGTACGCCTGCTGCGGCGTGGAACTCCATTCTAGAATTTTTTTGCCCCAATACATGCGCATGTAGTTGTGCATGAAACCAGTCACGCGCATTTCCTTCATGGCCGCGTTCCAGTAGCGATCGTGTGTGCGCGCTTGCTCAAGTTGCGCGCGCGTGTAATGGAACTCGCGTTTGTCGCGCGCATGTTTGGCAAGGGTATTGCGTGCCCATTCCGGTAAACCCTCGTAACGATCGTAGCGCGGATTGTTCTCGATCCAATTCAGGGAGAGTTCCCGCCTAACGAGCAGCTCTTCCAAGAAACTGGCGACGTTTCTGCCTAACGAATGCTTCTTCGCTTTCAGCGCCAGCCACAACGGTGAGATTTGCCCGAAGTGCAGATACTTGCTCATCTGCGAAACGTTATCGGTCTGCGGTTGATTGCGGTTCTTCGCATAGTCGCGCAGGAGCGTTCGGCAAAAATGGCGAAAGATTCTCTCGGCTTCGCTCGTGCCGCCGCGGAAAACTTCACTCACCGCCGGCACGCTGCGATCGAGTTTCAAATTACGCAGAATCGTTTGCGGGTTTCGCCAATCCAATCCGCGCGGTAATTCTCCGCGCCATTTTCTCTTCAACCGAACGCTGCGCAATGGCCGCAAATATTTAGGCCAATGTTTCATTAGCTTTGGTCGCAACGTGCGCGCGGCGAATTCGCTTTTGTCTGACGCGACATCGACTGGAACAATTACGTCGCTTTCAATTTGCACCACTTCGCAGCGCGCCTTTTTCGCGACTTCGCCGCGCCATTCCTTTTGCACACGCAAATAGCCGCGATCGCAAACAATCAGCGATGCATTCCGACCAAGCCGCAAAGCGACCTCAGACGGATGGCCTTTTTGCAAAACGAAACCGACCCCGCGTTTGGTCAACGCCGCGCCGACGGCGCGCAGACCTTCGAGCATGAAAGTGTAATGGCGCAGATTCGCTTCCGGATAACCACTCGTTAGGCCAAAACAAACCAGCAGCGGCTGCTGTAATTCATTGGCGCGTTCGATCGCATATTCAAGCGCGTGATTGCAGCGCGCACGCTGCGATTGCTGCATCCAATAAAGGATGTAGAGGCCACGCGCCGGTACGCGATTATTGAGCTGAGCGATGCGTGTCGATTCGCTCACTCGTAGCGCAACGCCACCATCGGATTCACGCGCAAGGCGCGCCAGGCCGGCAGCAGGCAGGCGAGTAACGCGATGCCGAGCATGATGGCGCCCACTTCAAAATAAGTGGTCGCATTCGCCGGACTCACACCAAAAAATAAACTCGAGAGATAACGGCTAAGTGCGATGCCAGCCGCGCCGCCGATCGCGATTCCAAGCAAAACCATGCGCGAACCCTCGCGCACAACTAGCCCGAGCACGTCGCTACTTTGCGCGCCGAGCGCCATGCGAATTCCGATTTCCTGCGTGCGCTGACTAACAAGCGACGTGAGCACTCCATACAGACCGACGCTGGCCAGGAGCAACGCGAGTCCGGCGAATGTCGCCATCAGGAACGATTGGAAGCGACGATCGCTCGTGCTCGCGCGCAAAACTTCTTCCATGGTCGCGACTTCGAACATCGGCACGTTTTTGTCGACCGACCAAATCTGTCGCTTGATCGCGCTGACCATTGCGTCGGGATTGGCATCGGTCCGCACCGAAAGCGTCAGATGAGTGTAGTCGCCCATGGCCTTGCTAATCTCCGGCCGTGTTGCTTCTTCCAATGAACTCTGGTGGGTGTCGCTTACTACACCGACGACTTCGTAGACGATCGGCTCCGTTGTTTTTGACGGCACGCTGCGAAGATGTTGTCCGATCGAGCTCTCGTTAGGCCAAAGACGTTTGGCCAAACCTTGATTGATGACGATGACCGATCTCTTCTCCGACAGTTCGGCGGCGGTGAAATTGCGACCCGCCACAAAATGAATTCCGATCGTCTCGAAATAGTCCGGATTAAAAATGCCACGCATGTCGGCGCTCGGCTCACTGCCGCGCGCGGGTGGGTCTTGTCCTTCAACCAGAAACCGCATCATGCGCAGACGCGTGAGCGGCAGGCCGTCGGAAAAACTGGCGTGCTGCACTCCTGGCGTGGCGGCGACGCGGTCGAGCACCTGTCGGCAAAACGCCGCGATTTGTTCGTTAGACGAAAACTGCGATTCGGGCAGGCTGAAATTCATCGTTAGTAAGTGGTCCGGCTTGAAGCCAGGATCGATCTGCATCACGGCGAACAGACTTTTCATCATGAAAACTGCGCCGATTAACAAGACGCAGGCGAGCGCAACTTCTGCCACGACGAGCGATTGCCGCGCGTGCGACGATGATGCGGCAGCGCCAGTGCGAACGTTGTGCACCGCGGATTTCACATCGGCGCGCGCCGCCTGCAGCGCGGGCAGAATTCCAAAAATCACCGCAACGAAAACACAAAGGAACGTGGTGAAGATTAAAACCGGCGCACCGAGATGGATCGTCTCGGGTCGATTGATGCCGACGGGCTTGAGCGCGATGAGCGCTTTGATTCCATAATGCGCGAACAGCAGGCCGAGTCCCGCACCGGCGGCGCTGAGCAACAAACTTTCCGCGAGCAACTGCCCGACGAGTCGTGCGCGACCAGCGCCCAAGGCTTTGCGAATTCCCATTTCGCGCTGGCGCGCCGCCGCACGCGTGAGCATGAGATTGGCGACGTTGGCGCAAGCGATAAGCAAGACAAAACCAACCGCCGCCAGGAGAACGAGCAGGTTGCGCCTCTGATCTTTGCCGACGTCTTCGCTATAAACGGAAAAGACATTTGCGCCAAAGCCCGCGTTCTGCGTTGGATCTTCCTGCGCGAGCTGCGCGGCGATGGCGTTCATTTCCGCGCGCGCCTGGTCTAACGAGACGTTGTCGTTCAGTCGCGCGAAGACCCGCATTTTCCGGCGATTGAATTCGGTCGTGTTCGTTTGCGCAGACGACTCGTACGGAACCCACACTTCAGGTTTGCTTTGTTCCTGTCCTTCGCGCGTCGCAGGTAGACGAAACTGCGGAGGCAAGACGCCGGTGATGGTATACACCACGTCATTCATTGTCAGCGTGCTGCCGAGCACGTTGGGATCGCCGCCATAACGGCGTTGAAAGAATGCGTCGCTCAACAACACGACATGTTCTTCCGCCGCATTCTCAAAGCCGCGTCCGATTTGCGGCGTCACTCCGAAGACGTGAAAAAAATTCGGCGACGCGCGCGCGCCTTGCACACGCTCCGGTTCGGCTACGCTCGTGAGATTGAAATTCGCATCTTCGAATCCGCCGATCGATTCGAACTGCGTCGCGCGTTTTTGCCATTCGCGAAAAGTACTCAGAGCCGTCGGCACACGATCGGCGATCAAAGTGCCTAACGAGGGGTTCTTCTCCCAAATCATCACCAGTCGATCGGCCGCGCGGAAAGGGAGTGCCCGCAAGAGAACTGCATCCACCACGCTGAAGACGGCGCTGTTCGCTCCGATACCGAGCGCAAGCACAGCGATGACGATGAGCGAAAAGCCCGGCGATTTGCGCAGAACACGCGCGCCGTAGCGAAGATCAAACCAGAATGACTGCATTCTTTCTTGGTAACGTTATCACATAGAAGATCGTTCCGAGAATGCCGAGTGCGGTTGCGCCGGCGAAATTAATCTGCGGTCCGAACTTCCAAAGCGCGGCGCCGAGGAAGGCGGCGCTGCTGACGATGAGATCGCGCACCAGATAATACGCGCCCACCATTTGCCCGCGCCGCCGCGTATCGCAGCCCGCGATGATTAAGGCTTTGCGCGCGCCTTCGCCAAATTCCTTCAATCCGCGCACGGCGAACGCGAGCAAGAGCATGGGAAAACTGGCGGAGAAAAAGAGCAGCGCAGGGAACAAAGTGAAAAAGATAAAGGTCGCGATCACGAACGGCTCGCGGCCGTACTTATCGGCAAAATGTGAAGCGGGCACGATGCAAATACTGGCGGCCACGACTTCGACCGTGGTGAGGATGCCAAAATCTTTCGCGCTCAATCCGAGATTATCCATCGCGTAAATTACCACCCAGGCGAAGGGAATGCGTTCGCAAAAGCGCACCAGAATATCGCTCAAGAGCAGGCGACGCATCGGTGCGTTGAATGCGCGAAGGCTCCGCCAAAAACTCCAGCGCTCCGGTTTGTCGAGAGTGTGCGCTGAATCCTCGCGCAATTGATTCTGCGCGACGATTGTGCCTAACGAGAGCAAGATCGAAATAGCCAGCGCAATTCTCACGCCGGTGATCACACCGAAACGATCGATCAAAATTCCTCCGAGAAATGGCGCGAACATGATCGGAAGGCGTTTGATCACCGCCTGCGTGGCGATACCGGTCGCGTGTCGATTGGTCGCCAGCGATGCGCCGATGAGCGAGAACGAAGCCGGGAGAGAGAAGCAGGTCCAGGAAAGAAAAAGAAACATACCGGCAATCACTGCGGCCCAGCGCGGAATGAGCAGGACCAGCGAATAGCCGAGGATGGAAAAAATGTTGAAGGCGAGGAAGGCGCGGCGATGTCCCCAGCGATCGACCAACACGCCACCGGGATAGGCGTAGATGGCGCCGAGCAAAGTCCGCAGGGCATCGAAAAGACCAATGACAAAAACGCCCGCCCCGAGTGCCTGAAGATATTTCGGGACGAAGCGCATCCAGAGTTCTTCGCCCGAACCGATGAGGAAGGTGGCGATGAGGAGAATGACGAGATTGCGTTTGAGTCCGAAAAAATCCGCGATGCGATTCGAAGGGCGATTCACAGGCCCGTGTGCCTAACGAGAGGTCAGGCCGCCGCCGCGGCCGCGACGGTCACGCCATCAGCGCGGCGTTTTATTTCTTCGACGACATCGTCGGCCATGATTTCGAGCAAACGTTGCTCGCGTTCGGATAGGCGGCGCGGTTTGATATCGAGAATGCAGAGCGAACCGATGGGGTGCCCATTGATCCGGAGCGGCACGCCCGCGTAAAAGCGCAGACCGCGATCGCGCAGCAGTGCGTTGTTCGCGAAACGTCGATCGCGCGCGATATCTTCTACGGTGAGAGCTTGATCGCTCGCGATAATGTGTCCGCAAATAGATTCCGATCGCGGAATGGTGCGGTGTTTCGCGATGTCTTCCGGTAAACCCGCGCCCGCTTTGATCAGTTGCTGGTCGCGATCGATGATGGTGATGAGGGCAATAGGAACATCGAAAATTCGCGACACCTTGTCGGTCATGCGGTCGAATTTTTCCTCCGGCATGTTGTTGAGAAATTCGAGTGTCCGAAGTGTCGTTAGGCGTTCTTCTTCATTTGCCGGAATCGGCGCGGGAATCATTTCGTCGTCAATCACGACGCAGAAGTTCGCCAGTTGCGCGACGGCCTGGGCTAACGAGACCACGACTTCATCCGCGCCCGACGCGCGCAGACGCTCGGTTACTTCCTGATTCTCCGTTCCGCCCCAGATTCCGACGATAATCTTCGCGTGCGGCCGGGCCGCGCGGATCCGTGTGCAAACAAATCTCGCATGCGTGTGTGTGGAAGGCGCGACCACAGAAATGCAAATTGCTTCCCATTCGTTTTTCTTGGTCAGGTCGAGCAATTCGTCGGCGCTCAAAGCCGCCCGCGCATTCTCCGCCTGGAAACCTTGTTCCTGCAGAAGCTGCGTCAGCATGGTGCCGGCCAGCTCATCGCGATAAGCGCGAGCCGGCAAAGTCAGGACACTACAAGTCGGTGAGGTCACCGGGTCCGGCGCATCGACGGGCTTCTCCGCGGCGGGCGGTTCGATCGTGGGAATTGAGCCGAGATCTTCCACCATGTCGTGCACGTGCTGTTGCAAAGTGGCGCGCTGTTCGCTGTCGAGTTGCTGCCGCAGCGCATCCGTTTCAGCGAGCGTAATTGCCGGAATCAAGACGGTGTCGTAGAGCGCAGTGAGCGAATTTGTTTTCACGAAAGTTTCCGCGAGATGCGTTCCGTCATCGAGGCCGAGACGCAGGAGCCGATAATAAATTTCTTCGTGCGGTGCGAGCGCTTCGTCTTCGCTAAGGAGCACGCTGAGAAATTGCAAACGCGGGACATGCCGACCCATGACGGCAACGCAAACGGTCAGAGGAGTGGAGAGAAGCAAGCCGACCGGTCCCCATAACCACGTCCAGAAAATCGCCGCAATGATCAGCGCGAGCGATGATACGCCGGTGCTCGCACCATAAAGCCACGGCTCGAGGAAGTTGGCATTGACCAGCTCGAGACTAACGAACATTGCCAGAACAAGAATCGGCGCGATCCAATTTGTGGAAACCGCGAAGGAGAGGAGCAGCGGAATGGCGGCGGCGATCCACGCACCGACGTAGGGAATGAAACGCATGAGAGCCGCGAACGCGCCCCACAACATTGCGTTCGGTACGCCGATAAAATAAAGTCCGAGCGCGATGCAGCTGCCGAAGCTGACGTTCACTAGAAATTGCATGCCCAGATAACGGGCCACGCGTTTTCCCGCATCATCCAGCGCGCGCGTCGTCGCGCCGATCCGGCCTTGGCCGATCAAACGAATGAGACGGCCGCGCAAATCTTCGCGTTTAAAAAGCATGAAGACGACCAGCAGGAGCACCAGCCCGGCTGTGCCCAGCGGTCCGACAACTCCGGAAATGAGCGACTGCGCGAATTGCGGCAGACGACTGGGCGATTCGATGACGCGCACCGGCATCGGCGCCGCCGCGGGATGCGGCGTGTGTTTCGTATCCGACACGGCGTCGGTCGAACCGGGCGAAGGTTCGGTCGGCAACTGTTTTTGTATTTCGTCGACGCTGCGAGTGAGACGCCCGAAGGTGCCGGTGCTCGGTAAACGAATCGCGCGCAACTTCGTTTCAATGTTCGTCTGGTAATCCGGCAGTTTGTCCGCGAGATCGATTAACTGCCGCGTCAACAGCCAGCCGGTGCCGCCGATTATTCCGAAGAGCATCGCGACCACGATGAGAACCGCCGCAATGCGTCCGATCCAGCGCTCGATCCGCGCGACCACCGGCGAAAGCAAAAATGTGATCATGGCCGCGAGCGCGATCGGGATCAGAATTTCGCGACCGACGTAGAGAAAAGAGATGACGAAAGCGCTGAGGAGAATCGTCCACATGCCGACCAGTGCGGAGGCGGCCGTGTTCTTGTTAATTCTCATTTTTTCTCAAGCGCGTTAGTGAACACTTCATCGACGTTTCCGATTCGAACCTAAGGTAATGTCGCGGCTCGCGCATCTGCCGCGCGTCTAAACATCGCATCTGCCCTCGCTCGGTGGTTGTGGAGCCGAGGGCATTCCCTTAGATTGCTGGCCTTGAAAGCGCGGCTTTTTCTTCTCGCCTTTTTCGCGGCGGCGAATCTCTTCGGCCAGGCGCCGGAAATCCCGGCGGCGGATTCGAGTTCGCTCGATTTCAAGCAATTTGGCCTCCTTGGGATTCAGGATGGCGGGCGGCGCAAGCCCATCGACACGTTCGCGCGCGAGTCGCTCATTAAGCTAACTGGTCGCTCCACTTATAAGAGCGGCGCGAAGACCTGGCAGGGAGACGATTTCGTTCTCTCGATGTTGCTCGATACCCACAAATGGCAGGACGAGCCAATGATTTTGGTCTCGTTAGGCCAACTCATCGAACAGCTCGGCCTCGACAAATCGCAGCGGCGTTTTTCTTTCACACAATTAAGTGCCCTCCCGGAGTTGAATCGGATCGTGGGCGAAGCGCACAAGGCCAAGGCCGCGGAAAAACCGCTCTCGCGTTTGCAGAACGAAGCGATGGCGGTGGGAGATCGTCTCGGGCTTTTCTCGCACATCATGGATGGGAGCGCGTTTCTGCTCGTGCCGGCCGCGACAAAGGAAACGGACCCATGGGTCGTTCCGCCGGGGTTCAACCAATACTACAAGGAAGAGCAGTTCGCGCCGGTGCAAACGAAGTTGCAGGACATGGCGACGGCTTACATGCACGCCGATTCATTTGCCTTTAGTCGAACGGCGGCCGAACTGCGCAACGATCTGCGCACGCTTAGTCCGGCGATTTATCCGACCGAATCGAAATTGCGCCTCGAGTTTTTTTATAATCATTTCGACGGATTTTATCGCGCGGCTTTGTGCTACGGCTTCGCCCTACTCCTGCTCGCGATCGCTTACGCGCGCAGCAAAGATGGTTTTTTGAAATTGAGTGGGCTCGCACTCGCTGTTGCTGGTTTGCTCTTTCACGCCACGGGAATCGCGCTCCGCTGCATGATCGCCGGCCGTCCGCCGGTCACGAATATGTACGAATCCATCATCTGGGTTTCGTTCGCGGTTTCGTTTTTCGGCATGATTTTTTTCCTGCGCTATCGCACATCGGTTTATCTGCTCGCGGCGCTGCCAGTCTCGTTAATCGCGCTCTTGCTCGTGCATCAAATGCCAATCGCGATGCCGTCGAGCATCGATCCGCTCGTGCCGGTCCTGCGCGATAATTTCTGGCTAACCATTCACGTGCTCACAATCACGTTAAGTTACGCAGCCTTCGCGCTCGCCATGGGTTTCGGTCACATCCTGCTCTGGCGTTATCTGCGCAATCCCGCTGCGGCACGCGCCGATCAGTCGATGCATTTTTGGTTGTATCGAATTTTGCAGCTCGGTGTTTTGCTCCTCGCGGCCGGCACAATTCTCGGCGGCGTGTGGGCAAATTATTCCTGGGGAAGATTCTGGGGCTGGGATCCGAAAGAGACTTGGGCGCTCATCGCACTCCTTTGCTACATCCTGACTTTGCACGGACGTCTCGCCGGTTGGTGGACGCAATTTGGTCTAGTCGTCGCAAGTGTCGTTTGTTTCCTCGCCGTCTTGATGGCGTGGTACGGAGTGAACTTCGTCCTTGGCAAAGGACTGCACAGTTATGGTTTCGGCATCGGCGGCGAAACTTACGTGGCAACGTTTGTCATTCTCGATCTCCTCTTCGTTGGTTTTGCCGTTTGGCGTCATCGCGCGAGCAAAGCCCTGACCCGCGTCCCGCAATCGATCGAAGCGGAACAAGTCACGGTCTAACGAGTGCAAAGCGCGAACGCGGTGCTGATGATTCGGCCGCACCGGTTCTTCCCGAATCCGGAGACCGCGGCGGATAATGCGTTTCAGCGGACAATTTCGCCTAACGAGTCCCCGATCGTCTCAGCCGCGGCGCGCGAAGAATTCGATCGCGCCGTCGAAACGTTGCGGGCATCAGGCGTGACCGTTCATGTGGTGGACGACACCGCCACGCCGGAAAAACCGGACGCAGTTTTTCCCAACAACTGGTTCTCCACTCATCACGATGGGCGCGTCGTTCTTTATCCGATGTATTCCGCGGCGCGTCGTCGCGAACGGCGACAGGATGTCATCGATGAATTGCGCAAGTTCTACCGCATCAAAGAAGTCGTCGATTATTCTTCGGATGAAACCAGCGAGCACTATCTGGAAGGCACCGGCAGCCTCGTGCTCGATCACCTAAACAAGATCGCTTATGCCTCGCTCTCGCAGCGGACGCACCCGGAAGTGTTGCAAAAATTCTGCCGCGACTTCGAATACGAAGCCGTCACGTTTCGCAGCGTCAGTCGCGATCAGCGTCCGATTTATCACACGAACGTCATGATGTGTGTCGGCTCCGAGTTTGCGCTCATCGGTTTGCAGACCATTCCCGATGAAGCCGAACGCGGCGGCGTAGAAAACGTGCTGGAATCAACCGACAAAGAAGTAATCGAATTGAGCGCGGGACAAGTCGACGAATTCGCCGGCAATGCGATCGAGCTGCACAAAGACCAGGAGAAGCTCTTGGTTCTTTCCAAGCGTGCCGAAGCGGCCTTATCGAGCGATCAGCGAGAACGAATCGGCAAGTATGCGCGTCTGCTTGCGCTGGAATTACCGACCATTGAGCTAGCCGGTGGCAGCGCACGCTGCATGATCGCGACGATCCATCTGCCGCATCTCTAACAGATACGTGGCAGCTGTTCGCCGGAAAGCATGTCGACAACACGCGTCCCGCCGACCCGCGTTTTCATCGTGACGAATCCAGGATGCGCGTCGGCGACTTCGCCAATGATCGCGGCTTTTTCGCCTAACGAGTGGTTACGTATTGTCGCCAGCAACTTGTCGGCTTCGCTCGACGGAACAATCGCGAGCAGTTTGCCTTCATTCGCCACGTAAAGCGGATCGAGTCCGAGAATTTCGCAGGCGCCTTTCACTTCTTCGCTGATTGGAATCTGCGCTTCCTGCAAAAGCATTCCTACCTTTGAAGCTTGAGCGATTTCGGTCAGTGCGCTGGTCACGCCGCCGCGAGTTGGATCGCGCAGCACATGAATGTTTTTCGTCGTGGCGAAAATCTCTTCGACCAACCCATGGAGCGCCGCCGAGTCGCTCGCGATTTCGGTTTCGAACTCCAAGCCTTCGCGGACCGACATGATCGCGATGCCGTGGACGGCGATTTCTCCACTGACGATGATCTTGTCGCCGACACGTGCGCCGCTTGCCTGAATGTTCACGCCGTCGGGAATCGCGCCGATCCCGGAGGTGTTGATGAAAATTTTGTCGGCCTTTCCGCGATCGACCACTTTCGTATCACCAGTCACTAGCTTCACTCCGGCGGCGTCCGCGGCTTCGTGCATCGATTGCACGACGCGCCAGAAATCCTCCATCGGCAGGCCTTCTTCCAAAATGAATCCGACGGAGAGAAAAAGCGGACGCGCGCCGCACATCGCCAGATCGTTAACCGTCCCGTGCACGGCGAGTTTGCCGATATCTCCGCCAGGAAAAAAAATCGGACTTACAACATACGAGTCCGTGCTGAAGGCGAGACGCTGATTGCCTAACGAAAAGATGGCGCCGTCATGCAGTGAATCAAGCAGATCGTTGCCGAACTGTGGCAGGATCATTTTCTCGATCAGTTGATGACTCAACTTTCCGCCGCTGCCGTGCGCGAGCACGATCTCCTTGTAGTTCGTGATCGGCAGCGGACAACTTGCGCCGAGTAGGCCGGCGTCAGATGACATCCTCGGCTCCGAGCGCGATGTGAATCAAATCCCAGAGAACGTGCACAAGGGTCGCGTGCACTTCCTGGATGCGATGAATGCTATACGACGGCACGATGAAACAGTAATCCGCCAGGTCGGGAAAACGCCCGCCATCCTTTCCCGCCCACGCGACCGTTAACATTTTGCGGGCGCGCGCTTCTTCGAGGGCATAAATCAAATTCGGCGATTTACCGCTCGTGCTGACAACGAGCGCAACATCATCCGGTTGTCCGAGCAGACGAAGTTGGTCGACGAAGATCCGCGAATAATCCGCGTCATTTCCAATCGCCGTCATAGTCGCGATATCCGTCATCAGCGAAATAGCAGGAAAGGCCGCGCGTTTTTCGATGATCGGATGCGTGAACTCGACCGCGAAATGCAACGCGTCGCATAAACTGCCGCCGTTTCCCATGGTGAGAAGTTTTCCGCCGCGTTGGAAACGTTGGGCCATCTCGCGACTGAGCGCTTCGATCTGCTCGGCGTATTTATTGAAGAATTTCTCCTTCATCTCCACGCTCTCTCCGCATTTGCGCAGAATCTTGTCGCGAAACGACTCGTTAGACTTGTCAGACGTCGGGGCGCTCGCGGTCGTGCTCACGCGGCCTCGACCGGTTGCGCCGGCTTCGCTTCCAGATGCCGCCCGTAAGCGTAGTAGGCGGCGCAGGCGCCTTCCGCCGAAACCATCGTCGCGCCGAAAGGATGCTCGGGCGTGCATTCTTTGCCGAAACAGGCACAGTCGTGCGGCTTCTTCACGCCGCGCAAGACGAGACCGCTGATGCATTGCGCCGGCTCCTGCGTATCGATTTCCTTCACATCGAAAATGCGTTCGGCGTCGTGATCGCGAAATTCGTAACGCAGTTTGTAACCGCTCTTCGGAATGGAACCGACGCCGCGCCATTTCCGATCGCAGACTTCGAAGACCTGGTTCACCAGCTCCTGCGCAACTCGATTACCGTCGCGATTAACGACGCGAGGATATTGGTTCTCAACATTCCAAGTCCCCGCTTCGAGTTGGCGAATTGTCATCAGCACTCCTTCCAGAATGTCGAGCGGCTCGAAACCGGTGATAACGATTGGAACCTTGAATCGTTCCGCGAGCGGTTCGTATTCGCGATAACCCATCACGGTGCAAACATGTCCGGGCCCGAGAAATCCCTGCACGCGATTAAGCGGCGATTGCAGGATGGAAGCAATTGATGGCGGCACTAGCACATGAGAAACCAGGACCGAGAAATTCTTGATTCCTTGCTTCGCCGCCTGAAAAACTGACATCGCATTACTCGGTGCCGTGGTTTCAAAACCGATGGCGAAGAAAACGACTTTCTTCTCCGGATTGGCGCGCGCGATTTTCAAGCAATCGATCGGCGAATAAACGACGCGGATATCAGCGCCGCGCGATTTCAGGACGAGCAAATCGCACTCGGATCCGGGCACGCGCAGCATATCGCCGAACGAACAAAAAATTACATCCGGTCGCGACGCAATGGCGTGTGCCTTATCGATCATTTCGAGTGACGTAACGCAAACCGGACAACCCGGGCCGTGCACGAGTTCGATCTCGTTAGGCAACAACCGATCGATTCCGTATTTGACGATGCTGTGCGTTTGGCCGCCGCACACTTCCATCAAGACCCAGGGCTTGGTCGTGATACGCCGGATTTCTTCGACTATTTTTCCAGCGACTTCTTCGTTCCGGTACTCGTCGAGATATTTCATGGCGCAGTCGTGATCTCAAGAAGCTTACCCGGAATGGCGAGGCACATGGGAGGTAAAGCAACGTATCACCGCCCGTTAGGCACGCCAACTTGCCGCAACGACCTGGCCTAACGAAATGCCGCCGTCGTTAGGCGGGACGCGTTGATGCCAGTACGGACGGAAATTTGCCACACGTAATTTCTCGATCGTTTGCTCGGTCAGGTAACGATTCTGAAAACATCCACCGCTGAGGACGATTCTTGATTGGCCGATTCGTTGAGCGACTTCGACGATGCAATTGCAAAGCCCGTTGTGAAATTTCGCGGCGATCATATCGACAGATTCATCGCGACGCAGTTCGTCGATGATCGCAAGAATCATCGGTGCCCAATCGATGATTCCATCTTCTTTCAATTCCAGCAGGTACGCTTCGTCAACGCCCGAGCGAAGCGCGAACTCCAATTCCATCGCCGCCTGACCTTCGAAGGTGCTGCGTTCCGCCAAATGTAGCAACGCAGCCACACCGTCGAACAAGCGACCGGCGCTGGAAGTGCGCGGCGCGTTGATTTTCTTCTCGAGCATTCCGCGCAAAGTCGTGAGTTCCGCGGCGGAAAACGATTTCGTCAGGTCGACTTCTTGCCAAAGTTCGTCGCCGAAGATTTCATGCAACAAACCGAGCGCGCTGCGACGCGGTTCTTTGATCGCAGCTTCGCCGCCGGGCAGAGAAAATGTCCGTAGATGCGCGACGCGTTTGAAGTCGCCGTTTTCGACGAGCAGAAATTCGCCTCCCCAAATGGTATGGTCTGTTCCCAAGCCGGTTCCGTCCCATGACACACCAAGTGCAGGCGGCTCGATTTCATTCTCCGCCATGCACGATGCGATGTGCGCGAAGTGATGCTGAATCGCAACGCGCGGCGCCGATTGTTCGCGCGCATATTTGGTCGAGAGATAATCGGGATGCAGATCGTGCGCGATCATTTCTGGTTGCGCATCGTAGAGTCGCGGCAGATCCGCGGCCGCGGCGCGAAATGCATCGTGCGCCTGCGTGGTAGCAAGATCGCCGATGTGTTGGCTGACGAAAACATTCGCGCCAACGCTTAGCGCGACCGTGTTCTTCAAGTGCGCACCGACGGCAAGTGTGGTTGGAATTTCTTTCCGCAAGGTAATTGGCAAAGGCGCGAAACCCCGTGCGCGGCGCAGGATGATTTCGCGATCCGCCATGATTCGCGCGACAGAATCGTCAATTGGCCTAACGACTGGTCGATCGTGCACCAGGAAGACATCGGCAATGCCATTGAGCCGTCGCAACGCCTCGTCTTCGTCGACGCAGATCGGTTCGTCGCTCAGGTTTCCACTCGTCGCCACAATGGGAAATTCGAGCTCACGCAGGAGCAAATGATGCAGCGGCGTGTAAGGCAGCATCGCGCCGAGATTGGGATTTCGTGGCGCAACCGAAGGTGCGAGGACGGACTTGCGAGGCAACAAGACGATCGGCGCTTCAACGGAAGTGAGCAGTCGTTCTTCCATCGCGGAGATTTCGCAGACAGCTCGCGCCGCACTGAATGATGGGAACATGATTGCGAATGGTTTTTCTTCGCGATGTTTTCGCTGTCGCAGCCTAACGACTGCTTCTTCGTTGCGTGCATCGACGAGGAGCTGAAATCCGCCGATGCCTTTGAGGGCGAGAATCTTTCCGACGCGGATTATCTCGGCGGCTTGCTGAAGCGCGGCATCTTTGTCTGCAATTGTTTGGCCTAACGAGTCGCAAAGCAGAAGCTGCGGACCGCAACGGGGACAGGCATTGGGTTGTGCGTGAAACCGACGATCAGGTGGATCGTGATATTCGTGTTCGCATTCTGCACACATCGTAAACGCTTTCATTGATGTGTTGGCGCGGTCGTAAGGCAGCGCTTCCAGAATGGAAAAACGCGGACCGCAGTTGGTGCAATTCGTGAAGGGATAACGGAAGCGGCGATTGTTCGGATCGAAAATTTCGCGGAGACAATCGGCGCAGGTCGCGATGTCAGGAAGGATCAGCGCGGTCTTGGCGCCAAGGTCGGAACTTTGACGGATTTCGAATTTTTCGTAGCCGACCGCATCGAGGAATGAAGTCTCGACGCTCTGCAAGATTGCGCGGGACGGTTTTTCCTTCGCCAGACGGGCAACAAAATCGCCGACGCGATCGCCTTCGATTTCGATGATGACGCCGATGCTGGAGTTGAGAACGAAACCGCGCAGATCCAACTCGGTGGCGAGGCGATGCACGAACGGACGGAAGCCGACGCCCTGCACGGCGCCGCGCGCGACGATTCTAGCGCGTGAAGAGTTCGTCAACGAAATCGATCTGGTAAATGAGGAACGCGCCGAAGCAAAGACTCAACGCACCCGCGCCGGCGCCGATCCAGCGATTGAAAAATTGAAAACGTTGCGCGGAGTAGGCCACCGGGACGGATATCGCCGCTGTGATAAACATCATCCCGGCGATAGTGCCGGCGCCGAAAATTAGCAAATAGGCCATGGCCCAGATCGGATCGCGAATGATGCGTCGCCATTTCCAGCATGTGTTGATGAATCGGCGGGACGTGAAAGGCTGCAAAGTTCGCAATGTTCTTCGATCGCGGGAGCAAGCGACGGCGCTTCATTCGGAGCACCAACCGCAAAACGGCGTAAGCTCGTAAATGATGACCGAGGCACGACCGAAAGTAGAGCGGCGGAGCGAATAATAAAAGACCGGTTCGTGTTGCGCCGACTATTTGAATGAAAGAATTATCCACCTACCTGAATGATCATCTCGCCGGCTCGGTCGGCGCGCTCGAGATGCTCGATGACCTGATCAAATCGCGGGAAGACAAACCGCTGGAGTCGTTTTTGAAAATGTTGCGCGCGGACATTCAATCCGATCAGGACGAGCTGAAGCAGCTAATGGCTCGTCTGAAAATCGATGAGAGCAGTATGCGCAAAGCCGGCGCGTGGGTCGCGGAGAAATTTTCCCGCGTCAAACTCGGCGCAGGGGATGAAGGGAAATCAGATCTGGCCCTGCTGCAATCATTGGAGAGCCTCTCGTTAGGCATCACCGGCAAGCGTTCGCTCTGGCGCACGCTCGGCGCCGTCGCGGAAATATCTCCGCGGATGCGCGACCTCGATTTCGCCGAGCTGGAAAAACGCGCAGTCGATCAGTTCGAGCGCGTGGAAGCGAAGGTCAACGAGATTGGCCGCGAGATTTTTTCGGCCGACCTTACGATTTAGTTCCGGCCCGCGCCCGTTAAGACTGCGGACGTGGTGAGTCTTCGCCTTTGAAAACGTGATACAAAAAATAGAGCGACGGGAGCAATATGACCGAGCCGGTCACGAGCGCGATCAGGAGCAATCGCAGCGTGATCGCCGGCGCAGCCGCATTCGGGATCGTAATGTCAGGAACGACCAGATAGGGAAATTGCGCGAGGCTCCAACCGAAAAGGATTAGCGTGGTAGCGGCGATCGCATTCACGCGCGCGACCGAAAACTTCCGCCGCCAAAGACAGACGAGAGCCGCCACCAGACAACCAGTCGTTAGGCCAATCAGCGGAAACGCCCACCAATTCGTGAGGCCGGCGAAGATTTCCGGCGCTCCTTTTTTCGAGGCGAGAAAGGCGGCGAACGCGATGGGAGCGAGTGCGATTCCCGATCCAAGAGCGCGGACTCGAAAATCGTTCTGCAAATCTTTTTCTTCACGGGTGTCGATAGTCAGGTAGGTCGCCGCGAGAAAGGCGCAGAGACTTAGGGCAAAAAATCCAACCACGAGCGCAAAAGGTGTTAACCAGCCGGCAAAAAATCCGCTCGTGACGCGGCCATCGCCGACCCGGATCTGACCGGTGGCGAGGGCGCCGAGCGTGATTCCTTGCACGAATGGCGTGAAGAAACTCGCCGCACCGAAGAGCGTGCTCCAGCGATTCTGCATTTCCTTCGCGGGCGAAGCGTATTTCCGAAAAATGAAAGCCGAGCCGCGAAAGATGACGCCGGTGAGCATGAGCGTTACCGGAATGAAGAGCGCGGTCATGATCGCAGCGAAGGCACGCGGAAAAGCGGTGAAGAGCAGGACGACGATGAGAATGAGCCAGACGTGATTTGCCTCCCAGATGGGGCCGATAGCTTGCGCGATGGCGCGTCGTTGTTTGTCGCGGCGCGGGCCACGCGCGAGCAGGTCCCACATTCCACCGCCCGAATCGGCGCCGCCCGTGACCGCGTAGAAGATCAAGGACAGGAGAAGAAAAACTGCGATGAGCAATTCAAGCATGAGCGGTTGACCTTCTCTGGCTGGAATCGGTCGCTCGCAGGAACTCGCGGCGCAGAAGGTAGGCGACCATGAAGCCGAGAAAAAGATAGACGAGCGTGAAGAGAGCGAACGGGACGGCGATCCCGGGCATGGGAGTTACCGCATCGCGCGTTCGCATGACTCCGTAAATGATCCACGGTTGTCGGCCGAGCTCTGTGACCATCCACCCGGCTTCCATCGCGATGAAGCCGAGCGGTCCAGCGGCGACTAACGAGCAAAGCAGCCACCGACTGTCAGGAACGCGACGGTATTTCAGCCACAAAATACCGGTGGCGATTGAAACGAAGAGCAGAACAAATCCGCAACCGACCATGAGGTCGAATGACCAATGGACGAAGCGGACATTCGGCCAGTCTTCGCGCGGAAAAGCATCCAGACCGGCGATGGTCGCTTGTGGATCGCGCGCAGCCAGCAGACTCAAACCGCGCGGGATCGTGATCGCGTAACGGATCGTGCCCGAATCATCGTGGGGAATTCCACGGATGTTAATCGGCGCACCGCTTTGCGTGTGATAGTTAGCTTCCATGGCCGCGAGTTTGGCGGGCTGGAGGCGTGCGACCGTCCGTCCACTCAGATCGCCGCTCCAAATTTGCAACGGCACGCAGACACATCCGACGACCAGCGCTATTCCCAACGCGTTTCGATGAAAGAGATCGCGTTGATCGCGTAGGAGAAAAAATGCATGCACGGCCGCGGCCGAAAATGCCGTGGCGATGAAAGCCGCCAGCACCATGTGGATGACTTGATGAAAGCTGCCCTGGTTCAGCATCGCCGCGATCGGATCGATGTCGGTGATTTTCCCATCAACCACCTTGAAACCGGCGGGCACATTCATCCACGCGTTCGCGGTCACGACAAAGGCGGCGGAGGCAACGCCGCCGATCACCACCAGCACGCCGCTTAGCCAATGCACCATCGGCGAGAGTAATTTCCAGCCGGAAAGATAAACGCCGAGAAAAATTGCCTCGGTAAAAAAAGCGAACCCTTCGAGCGAAAACGGCATTCCGATAATTGCTCCGGCCTTTTCCATGAAGCCGGGCCAGAGCAGACCGAGCTCGAACGAGAGCACCGTTCCCGAGACCGCGCCCACCGCGAAAAGAATCGCACTGCCGCGGCTCCAGCGTTTGGCGAGTTCCAGGAAAATCGGGTTGCCAGTCCGCAGGTAAACACCTTCCGCAATCACCATCAGCAAAGGCAGCCCGATGCCGAGCGCGGCAAAAATAATGTGGAACGCGAGCGACATGCCCATTTGCGAACGGGCGAAGAGAAGATCATTCATCCACGATCAATTGCCCCGGCGCGCCTCGCGGCACGCGGTCGTATTAGAAACGCGCGCCGAGCAGTGCAGCAAGGTAGAATTCAGCGCCGCCGTTGAAAGACTTCACGAAGTGCGGCGCGCGCAGCGTGATAACCGCACATGCCATGCACTCCGCCGCCGGGTGGTGTGGAAGCCGAGCAAAGGTAAACACCGGGAAGCGGTGTCCGATAAGGGGTGGCGCTCAGAGTTGGACGCGCAATCAATTGCGCGAGATCGGCGGCGCCGCCGTTGATGTCACCACCGGATAAGTTCGCGTTCGATTTTTCCAGGGCGGCGGTGTTCTTGCTGTGTCGCGCGAGAATGCAATCACGAAAGCCGGGCGCGAAGCGTTCGATTTGTCGCTCGATGCATTCGGACATATCGACCGACGACTTGTTAGGCACGTGGCAGTAGGCCCAGAGAGTGTGCTGGTCACGCGGCGCGCGCGTCTCATCGAAGAGGCTTTGTTGCGCGACGAGGACGAACGGACGTTCTGGATGCTCACCGTTGGCGACTGCGCGTTCCCCGGCGGCGATCTCTTCCATCGTTCCGCCGACGTGTACGGTGCCGGCGCGCCGGCATTCCTCCGCGCGCCAGGGAATCGGTGAACTGAGTGCGTAATCGACTTTGAAAACGCCGGGGCCGCGACGAAATCGTTGGAGCTTGTTGCGGTAACCGGTCGGAAGTTGATTGCCCGCGATGCGTGCAAATTCCCACACGGAAGTGTCGAACAAAACAGCGCGAGCTTTCGGAAGTTCAGCCAGGTTCTCAACGCGGTGATCCGTTTCGATCTTGCCGCCGAGTTCTCGCAGAGAATTCGCCAGCGCATTCGAGATCGAGCGCGAGCCGTTCCGTGGGATCGGCCAGCCCACCGCATGGCCGGCCATTCCCAGGACGAGCCCAAACGCCGCCGACGCGGCAGCTTCGAGTGGAAGAAATGAATGCGCGGCCATGCCCGCGAAAAGTGCCCGCGCCGACTCGCCGCGAAAAAATCCTGTCGCGGGACGAAGGGCTTTGAGACCGAAGCGCGCGAGAGCGATCGGGTGTTTCGGAAAATGCAGCATCGGCTGCAAGAACTCGCGCGAAAGTTTATCCCAATTGCGCACAAGCGGTCGCATGACCGCGGCGTAGGAATCTTCGCCTAACGAGTCGGCAGTTTCCTGTACATCGCGTCGCAAACATGCCACACCGTTTTCCAGCGGATGTGCCAGCGGGATTTCCGGTTGAATCCATTCCAAGCCGAAACGTTGTAACGGCAACGTCTTGAAAAATGGCGACCCCACAGCGAGCGGATGAACTGCCGAACAGGTATCGTGCAGGAAGCCAGGCAGTGTTAGTTCGGCCGAACGAGCGCTTCCGCCTAACGAGTGGTTGGCCTCCAGGACTAGGACGGAACAGCCGGCTTGCGCGAGCGTGATTGCGGCCGCCAGTCCGTTCGGACCGGAACCAACGACAACCGCGTCGTAGTCAAAATTCATTCTAGGTTTTCGCGTGCAGGCTCGCGGGCCGTGAGCTAAAAGCAGTCGTGCCGCGCAAGAGTTCTAAAGTCACAAAAGCGATTGTGGTGCGCGAGACAAATGGCGACCACCGCGTCGCACTCCCGCCTAACGAGAGGAAGCTTAGCTTCGGCGATCGCTGGAATTATGCGCCCGCACCGGAAACGAATAGCTACATTCAGCTAAAAAAGCGCTATTCGCTTTTTATCGACGGCAAATTTGTCGCGCCGCATTCGGGAAAATATTTTCCGTCGATCAATCCCGCGACGGAGGAAAAGTTGGCCGAGATCGCGGACGGCGACGCGCATGACATCGATCGCGCAGTAAAGGCGGCGCGACGCGCCTACAGCAATGTCTGGAGCAAGATGCCCGGGCGCGAGCGCGGAAAATATCTCTACCGCATCGCGCGTTTGATTCAGGAAAAGTCGCGCGAGCTCGCCGTGCTTGAAACGATGGACGGCGGCAAAACAATCAAGGAATCGCGCGACATTGATCTGCCGCTGGTGGCCGCGCACTTTTTCTATTACGCGGGTTGGGCGGACAAGTTGCAGTATGCATTTCCCGGTCGCACGCCAAGGCCGCTAGGCGTCGCGGGACAAATTATTCCCTGGAATTTTCCGCTTTTGATGGCCGCGTGGAAACTCGCGCCTGCGCTAGTGTGCGGAAACACTTGTGTGCTCAAGCCGGCCGAAACAACCAGCATCACGGCATTGCATCTCGCGGAGATTTTGCAGCAAGCGGAGTTGCCGGATGGCGTGGTGAATATCGTGACCGGTGCGCGCGCGACGGGACAGGCGCTGGTCGATCATGATGACGTCGACAAGCTCGCCTTCACCGGTTCGACCGCCGTCGGTAAAATGCTGACGCGCGCTGTCGCCGGCACGAAAAAGAAGCTCACGCTCGAACTTGGCGGCAAAGCAGCCAATATCATTTTCGAAGACGCGCCCATCGATCAGGCCGTCGAAGGCATCATCGCCGGGATTTATTTTAATCAGGGCCACGTTTGCTGCGCTGGCTCGCGCTTACTCGTGCAGGAAGGAATTTTCCCGAGCGTGATCCGCAAGTTGCGCGATCGCATCGCCACACTGCGAGTGGGAAATCCACTCGACAAGAATACCGACATCGGTGCGATCAATTCGCGCATGCAGCTCGATAAAATTCATGAACTGGTCGACAGCGGATTGAAACAGGGCGCGGAGCTGGTGCAGCCGCGCTGCCGTTTACCGGAGAAAGGCTATTGGTATCCGCCGAGTTTTTTCACCGGCGTGACCGCATCGCATCGCATCGCGCAGGAAGAAATTTTCGGACCGGTCCTGAGCGTGATGACATTTCGCACTCCGGAAGAAGCGATCGAACGCGCCAACAACACCGCCTACGGATTGAGCGCGGGCGTTTGGACCGACAAGGGCAGCAAAATCTTCAAGATCGTGAGCAAACTGCGCGCAGGCGTGGTCTGGGCCAACACTTTCAACAAGTTCGATCCAACCAGCCCCTTCGGCGGATTTAAAGAAAGCGGCTTCGGACGCGAAGGCGGTCTGCACGGACTGATGCCCTACCTCTCGTTAGGCTAAGTCTGTCTAACGAGTGCTTTTCGCGTCGAAGTAGAGAATAACAAAGGCGATACCGAGAAGGGGGCGCAGGAAGGTGTGTGCCAGGCTGCTCAAAGCATCGGTCACAATCCTCAACGTGTCGGGCACGGGCGCATTCATTATCTTTTGCATCAAGGCGTAGGCATCTTCGAAGGTCGTCACACCCTGAAAGCGCGCGATGGTGAAGGGCAGTTCTACCAGGACGGCGACGGCGATCAGCAGTAGGACCCAGAGCGAAACGATCAGCGCGCCGCGGTAAAGCGGGCGCTGCAAAAGCGGTTCCGATGTGCGGCTGCGCGCCAGGTCCTTGCTCTCGCGCAGAGCCTCGACGCCGTCGAGATCACCGATGGTGCAGGATTGCTGCCAGAAGAGAAAATTGATGAAAAGACGGCTGAACATGTAGACCTGAAAACAAAGCGCGAGCAGCGCGATGAGAATTGAAATCAGTGTCGGCGATGCCAGCAGGCTGAGGATGAAAAGCACAGGCAAGCCGGTCCAAAAAAGAAAGCTGCCGTAAACAAAGGCGCAGAGCCGCGCGATGCGTGGCCAATAGTTGATCGCACGCCGTAAGAGCGCGCCGATAAACAGCGTCCGGCCTTCCGCGATTTCTTTCACTCCGAATTGGAGACCACCGATAAAAATTGGCCACGCCACCACCAGTGCCGCGAGCGAAACCATTGCGACGACGGCCGCAATGCGCGTCGCGTTAGAAGCAGCTCCCGTTTCCGGAAAATGGACGAAGGACCAGCTGAGTTGGAAAGCGAACGACGGCACACCGACCAGCAGCGAAAGAATAAAGAACGACCAGAATCCCTTGCGATAAGTCACGAGGGTTTCGCTAAAAATCTGCGCCAGGCAACGGCGACGAAACAACTCGTTAGGCAAAGGCGGCGGGAGCGCGTTGCTCGGAAAAAACTCCGGCAAGGTCGAAGCAAGGATCCAGGTGCTTTCTCCATCCCGGCGCAGGTAATTTTGCGGAATGACCCGACCTTCCGCGCGCCATTCGTGCAGAGTATCCAGGTCGACCGGCCCATATTCCTTGCCTTCCACGCGCAGAAACCAGGCGTCGAGCGGATTGTTTTCGATTTCGTTCACAAGTTTTGCCGATGGAAGCGGGTTGCACGTTCCGCCTCTCCTCCGGACAATCCAGCAAATCCTTTCACCCTGCCATGAAACTGCTCCTGATCGACGGCCACTATTACGTTTACCGGTCGTTTTTCGCGATCATGAATCTCTCCAATTCCCGCGGCGAACCGACCAATGCGATTTTCGGTTTTGCCAAGACGCTGCGCTTGATGATGAAGCATCTGCAACCGGAACTCGGCGCCGTTGTTTGGGACGAAGGTTTGCCGGAACGTCGCGTGCAATTGCAGCCGGCTTACAAAGAGACGCGCAAAGAAATGCCGCAGCCGATGGTGCCGCAGCTCAATTTTATTCAAAACACGCTCACCGAATTGCTCGGCTTCAAGAACATTTCAATTCCCAACACCGAAGCCGACGACCTGATGGGTTGCTATGCAATCGCGGCGGCCAAGCGCGGGATCGAAGTTGTCCTGGCAACGAACGACAAAGACTTGTTTCAACTCGTTGGTCCGACCTGCAAAGTTTACACAACCGCGAAAGCCGACCTGGTTTCCCCGAAAGACGCCTTCGCTTTGTTAGGCGAAGAGGAAGTGACGGCGAAATGGGATGTGCCGCCGAACTTGATCGGCGACGTGCTGGCCATCGCCGGCGATTCCGTTGATAACATTCCCGGCGCCGGCATTGGACGAAAAACTGCCGCCGGTCTGATCAAAGAACACGGCGGCCTCGATGCGCTGCTGAACAACATCGACAAAGTGAAGAGTGCGCGAAACCGCGAGAAACTAACCGCGGCCCGCGAGCAGATCCTGCAGAACCGCAAAATGGTCGAACTCGATTGTGCGACTGAATTACCGATCCCGATCGACGACTTGCGCATCAAACCCGATTACCCAGCGTTGATTGCGGCCATGGAAAAGTGCGAATTCAAATCTCTTCTCCAGGAAGTTCGCGACGAACAGACGAAAGCGGCCACGGTGCGGCAGGGAGAATTAGCCCTTTAGCCTTATTTTCTGGAAAATTGTTGAACGTCCCACCTGGCCCGCTGTCAAAATAGGCAGGTTAAGGCGATTCGGGCGGCGGCACGTTTTCTCGTATTTGTTGTTTCTCCAACGTGCGCTGCCCGGATCTACGTACGGGCCAAACGATTGTAATCCGAGATTGTCACTGCCCGAGGCGTTTGCTGTCCTGCTTTCGAGCCCTTCATGGATGAACACCTTTTTGGCCTTCGCGGTTACGTAATCGACGCGCCGGAGTTCGGAACTCTGCGGGGTCGACGCGACGGCGCGGTCCTGGTGAAAGATGGACGGATCGCGGCGGTTGGTGAATTCGAGGAATTACGACGAACCGATCTCGGTGCGAAGGCAAAATGGAATGATGATGCGGACGGCGCGGCGATTTTCCCCGGCCTGATCGATTGCCACACTCACCTGCCGCAATATCCCGCGGTGGCGCGCGGCCAAAGTGAGTTGTTGCCCTGGTTGCGCGAAAATATTTTTCCGGTCGAACGCGAATTCAGCGGATCGAAAGCGCGCGAAGAAGCGCCGCAATTTTTCCACGAACTCGCGCGCCACGGGACGACCACGGCGATGGTTTACTCGGCCATCTACGAGGAGAGCTGCGACGCCGGTTTCGAAGCGGCGGAGAAAAGCGGACTGCGCATCATCCTTGGCAAAATGATGATGGACCTCGGCTCCTACGGCACGTTGCAGCCGAAGAAAATTCTTTCCGTATCGCTCCTCGAAAGCGAGCGGCTTTGCCGCAAATGGCACGGCGCCGCCGATGGTCGGCTCGAATACGCGTTTAGTCCGCGTTTTGCCGTGACCTGCTCGGAGAAACTGCTGCGCAGCGCAGCGGAACTGGCCAGGCAATTCGACGCCTACATCCAGACGCATCTCTCGGAAAATCGCGAGGAGATCGAAAAGGTGCATCACCTTTACATGACGGCGCGCGATTACACTGATGTGTATGAGAAAGCCGGCTTGCTCACGCCGAAGACGATGCTCGGTCATTGCATTCATCTGCAAAAACGCGAGATCGCGGCCATCGCCGACGCGCGTTCCGTCGTCGCGCATTGTCCCACCTCAAATCTTTTTCTCGGCAGCGGTTTGATGAAAATGGATGAACTGCGCAAAGCGGGAATCACTATCGGCCTCGGCTCCGATGTCGCGGCCGGGCCGGAACTGAATATGTGGCAAGTCATGCGCGCCGCGGTGGAAGTACAACGCGCCCGCAGTTTTTATGAACCGCATGTCCCGCCGTTGCGTTTGAGTGAAGCTTTTTATCTGGCGACGGCCGGGGGCGCGAGAGCCCTCGGAAAATCGGAGACGATCGGAATTTTGGAAGTGGGCAAGGAAGCCGACCTGGTGGTGATCGACCTGCACCAGCTCCTTCCTTACGAAAAAAAACGGCAACGGGTGGGTAGTTTATCGAAGGAAGATGTGGTGGCTCTTTGCGTGTATCGTGGTGGGCCGCACGCGACTCGGGAGACGTTTGTGCGCGGCAGATCCGTTTACCGCGCGCCGGGACATAGTTAATCATGGAGAACCACTCGTTAGACCCAATCGGCATCGCTTTGTCGGAAGACATCGGCGCCGGCGACATTACTTCCGAACATTTCGTGCCGGCGGACCTGCAGGCTTGCGGGCGAATCGTCGCGCATGAGCGCGCGGTCGTGGCGGGAACGGAAACGGCCGCGGAAGTTTTCCGTCGTGTCGATCCGCAACTGCAGATCGAAATTACGCAACCGGATGGCACTTCACTGAGCGGCGGCGAAACCATCATGGAAATCCGCGGCTCGGCCCGCTCCATCCTGACCGCCGAACGCGTGGCGTTAAATTTTCTGCAACGTCTCTGCGGAATCGCCACGCTCACGCGGCAGTTCGTTGATGGAATCGGCGTGCGCTCAAAAGCGAAAATTCTTGATACACGCAAGACTACGCCGGGCCTGCGTGCTTTGGAAAAAGCGGCCGTCGTGGCCGGCGGCGGAGTCAATCATCGCTTCGGCCTCTACGACATGGTGCTGGTGAAGGATAATCATCTCAACACCACGAGCGGGTTTAACGGACTGGCCGCGGCCATTCAAAAAGTGCGTCAAACACATCCCGGTATGCGCATCGAAGTCGAAGCCGATCGCTTGGAACAGGTGCGCACGTTTTTAGAAATGGAAGGCATCGACGTCATCTTGCTCGACAACATGCCACCGGCCGAAATGCGCGAAGCGGTCGCGCTCGGGAAAAAGAAAGGCGTGAAATTTGAAGCGAGCGGTGGCGTGACGCTAAAAAATATCCGGCAGATTGCGGGCAGCGGTGTCGATTACGTTTCCGTCGGCGCGCTGACGCATTCCGCGCGCGCGATCGATCTGTCGTTAGACCTGAACCATGTTGCAGGCTGAAGCGCTACGCGCGGCCTTGGGAAATCGACTCATCGGCAATCGCATTCTAGTTCTGGAAGAGGCGACTTCGACGAATGATGTTGTGTGGCAGATGTCCGCAGAAAGCGCGGAAGGCCTGGTGGTTTTCGCAGAACGGCAAACCGCTGGCCGCGGGCAACACGGCAATCATTGGGAATCAACCGCCGGGAAAGGATTATGGTTTTCCATTCTGTTGCGACCTCAACTGACGCCTGAACAATCACCGCGCCTCACTAGTTGGGCAGCCGAGAGCGTCGCGCAGACGTTGCGCGACAACTACTCGTTAGGCACAAAGATAAAAGCGCCTAACGACGTCTATGTCGAATCGCAAAAAGTTGCCGGCGTCCTTTTGGAAATGCGTGCGGTGCCAAATTCTCACGTCGGGATTCTGGGACTGGGGATCAACGTCAACCAATGTGCGGATGATTTTCCGACCGAGTTGCGGGCGAAGGCCGCGTCAATCGCGATGTTAACGGGCGAACGAGTCGATCGGCACGCGCTCGCCGTCGCTTTGTTGTCCCGGCTCGATCAAACTTACGGGCCGTAATCTTGGAGAACGCGTAGCTTCTTCAAAGCGCGGCCACTGTCGATTTGTTCCTTGGCCAGCGAAATCCCTTCAGACAAATCTCGCGCCAATCCGGAAACGACAAATCCGCCCGCGGCATTCACCACCGCCAGATCGCGTTTCGCGCCTTGTTCGCCACTCAGAATTCCCTCCAGGGTTTTTGCGTTGGCGGCTGCATCGCCGCCGCGCAAATCGTCCACCGAAGATTGCGCCACACCCAGCCAGCGGCAATCGACGATGGCAGATGAGACACGTCCATCCCGCAATTCCGTCAGAGTAGTTGTCCCGCCGGTGGAAATGTCATCCAAGCCGCCGTTGTCAAAGGTGCCGTGCACGATCCAGGCACGCTCGCATTTGAGCTGTCGCAGCACTTCACCGAAAACACTCGTTAGGCGCGGTGCATAAACGCCGATCAATTGCCGCGCTGGCCGGGCAGGATTCAGGAGCGGGCCGAGCAGGTTGAAAATCGTCCGCACTTTCGCGCGAGCCAGTTGCGCGCGCATTTCCCCAAGCGCGCGAAACGCCGGATGATAGTGCCGCGCAAAAATGAAACCGATCCCGTGACGCTGCACGCACTCCTTCAGGTCCGTCGGCTCCCAAATCAAACGAACGCCGAGCGCTTCGAGCACATCGGCACTTCCGCAGCACGAGGTGACACTGCGATTGCCATGTTTCACCACCACCGCACCGCCGGCCGCGAGAATAAACATGATCGTCGTCGAAATGTTGAAAAGGTTCTGCCCGGAACCGCCGGTGCCGCAGACATCGATCATCGGACCGGAAAGAGTTGCCGGATCAATTTGCGGATCGATTGCTCGATCGATCAGTTGATCGACAAAGGCTGCAATCTCCTCGGCTGTCTCACCTTTCTTGTGCAGCAGTCGAAGAAATTCCGCCTTCTCCTGCGCGTCCGAAGTTTCCGAAAGCAAGAGCGTCATGGCGACGGCGACATCCTTCGCGTTCAAATCCATCTCGAGCTTGAGCTTCTCGATCAACGCTTTCATTCGTTAGGCGGCGGGCGCAGTCATGTCGGCCAGCCACGCCCGATAAATCTGCGGCGAAATCTCCGAAGGTTTGATTTCGCTGCGGCCGCCCCAGAAAACGTTGGTGTAGGAAACGGGAATTCCGCAGGAAGCGAGATGCTGATCGATGGCGGTCTTGTGCTCGAGAAGCAGCGCTTTATCGGTCCCGTGCGCGACCGCCATGATGTTGACGTTTTTGAATTCGGAGCCGGCCTCGCGCCAATAGCAGTGCGTCAAAATGTGATGGCGCCCGACTTCGCCGCCGGCTTCGATTTCGCGTCCTGACGGGACGGCCCAATGAAAAAGCGCGTTGAAACGCGTCACACGCAGTCCGCCCGCCGAAGGCTTCACGTGTTCGAGAAAAGTGGAGAAACGTCCGATGACTCTGCGACCGTTGAGGGATTCGGCGATGCGATAAAATTCCTCGAGGGAAATTCCCGCTTCCGCGGCGCGCGCACGCCACGGCGTCGCTTGAATTTCCTCCGGCGCAAGTTCGCGTTTTAACGCGAGCAAAACGTTCCATTCCTGCTCATTCAATTCTGCCGCATGCACTTCATTTATGCGCGCAGGCTCATTTGCTTTGCTTCCGGGTTCTATCGTTTTTCGACGCACGTGTCCGACGCCGAGAGTAAAAATTCCTTTGGCCGGCATGAGACGGAAACTTTCTGCACCGACCTTTTGCGCGAGGATTTCGCCATGACGTTGGAGCGAAAATCCGTGCGGCACTTTCAGTGTCGTCCAAAGTTTGTAGTCCGAGCCGGCAGTCACACTGTCGGTCGAACGCAAAACGACGTGACCGGAAAATGGATCGTCTTGAAACATGTAATCGAACGCGTCGTCGATCTTTTCCGGCGCGACTTTCCAAGCGACGAGCGCGCCATCGGCTAAATTGGTTGCGAGGAGCGTTTGCCGCACGCGACGTATCGTGCCGGCACGCAGCATGGCGGCAATGCGTGCCATGACGACATCATTCGTTAGGCCGCAGCGGCGCGCGATTTCTTCGAACGGTTCGCGCACGAAGCCGTCGATCTTGTCCTCGGAAATCGCGAGGATTTTTTCGTTCACCGGATCGTTGTGTTCGACGGGGAGCATGCGGGCTTTAATAAGCGCGTCCCTGAGGCGAATGTCCAACGTGGCTGCATCGGTGAAGCTGATTCTGTTCGACGGCGCCGGAACGCTTTTTCATCTTCCGCAAAGCGTCGGTTACCATTATGCGCTCGTGGGAAAGCGCGTCGGATTGGAGCTCGAAGCCTTCGCGCTGGACCGTGCTTTCGCCCGCGCGTGGAAAGAAATGCCGGCGCGCCTAACAACCGGTGAACCGCGTGAAGATGACGACAAAGGGTGGTGGCGCGAATTAGTCGATCGCGTTTTCGAGCAAGTTGCGCCGGCAACGCAGGAACTGGATCGCGATAATTTCTTTGAAGTGGCCTACGAACATTTTGCGGAAGCGGGCGTGTGGGCGCTCTATCCGGAGGTGGTGGAGGTTCTCGAACAACTCCAAGGACGATTTCAGCTTGGGGTGGTCTCCAATTTCGACGGCCGGTTGCGCATGATCCTGGAACAGCTCGGTATCTCGAAATATTTTTCCGAAGTCATCATCTCCAGCGAAGTCGGCGCCGACAAACCGGACCCGCTAATTTTTCAGCGCACGCTCGAGCTGGCAGGCGTTTCGCCTAACGAGTCGTTGCATGTCGGCGACGATCCAGTGAACGATTGGCAAGGCGCGGAGGCAGCAGGCTTGCGCGTCTTCAAACTCGACCGTGCGAAGAACTCGCTGCGCGCCATTTTCGCGTTCGTGTAGTCGCTTGCGCCGGTTTGTGAACTGGACTAAAACGAGGCTCCGCCCACGGGTTGGTAGCTCAATGGTAGAGCAGCGCCCTTTTAAAGTGTTTCGGACGTTTTCCGTCCGTTATTGATCGTAAGGAGCTTGTGCGTTTTACCTATGAAACCGCTACTTTTCGAGGTGGAGCGCGATGGAACAAATTGGAACGCGTTTTCTCTGCTGGGGTAAAAAAGGGGTAAATATTACGACAGCAGGTCCCGCCGAGGCCGCACCCGCCCCGAGCTGGGCACTTCTTAGATCCTCCGTGTGGTCGTAAATCGGCGACGCTCTTTCAACCACTGTAAAATTTCGCGCGTAGGTCGAACATCAGCGCTTTTTTTCGATTTAAAAACTTTATTAAGCCCTCATGTTTTCGCTGAGCGGAAAAACGGATAATTCGCGGAGCATTGGCTTGGGAATTACGGGTGCAGACGAAGCCTTTCTCTGGGCACCTTTCTACGGATCCGGTCGAATCTGGTGTTTTCTACAGCTTTGGTAGAAAGGCGGCGAATTCCTCCGCTAAGCCGTGGTTAAATAGCATTCGACCGATTCAGTAGATACTGGGACTTTCGACCAAATTGGTAGAAATCAATTCACGGACGAGAAAACATAGCTACACTTCCAACATGACAGTTGTCGCGCTTATCGGGGATGTCATCAAATCACGCAGTCTCCAGCAGCGCGCGCATGTTCAGCGGGATATCGAAAAGGCCATTACGGCAGTCGGAAAGCAGACCCAAACGAAACTGTTGTCACCATACACCGTGACCTTAGGCGATGAGTTTCAAGCCGTCTTCAAAGGGGCGGAGAACCTGTTTATGGATATCTGGCTTTTATTGTATCTCCTCCATCCGTTGCATATCCGCTTGTCCATCGGGGTTGGCGATCTTTCGACTCGATTAAATCGAGAGCGAGCGATCGGCATGGACGGCCCCGCCTTTCACCTCGCGCGCATGGGGATCGCGAACTTGAAGCTCTCAAGGGAAAGTTTTCGAGTCGAAGCGCCCGTTGACAGGGAACGCGATTGGATCAACCCCGCCCTAAAGGTTATCAGTCACATGAGCGCGACCTGGCGAAAGCCACGGCTGTTCATATTGCACCGCATCTTGGCAGGAGAAACGCCGAAGATGATCGCAAAGCGGTCCTCTCTTACGCTCGGCGCGGTGTACAAAAATATTGACGCCGGGGCGCTTCGTTCCGTCGCAGAGATCTTTAAGACGATCGAGCGAACCATCGACAATTAGAGACTTTCGAGAATGAACCTGCCATGGCTGGTGCTCGTCAATTCATTGCTCTTTGCGCGCCTCCCGCTTTTGCTCAAAGACGGCAAAGCCAGCGGGCGGTACATCAGCATCACCGCAGGAGTGCAAGCGCTTACGTTTCTCACTTTTTCGGGCGGGTTTGCTCAGGTGATCGGAGTAATATTTCTCGCTCTGTGCGCCTATGGCTGGTGGTGGGCAGAATCTAAGTGCCGAATTTCTGACCTGCCCGCGGTTCGATTGTTGGTGCTCGTAGTTCATGTCCTCGGATTCTTGGTTGTCAGCGCGTACGGCGAGGGGCTTGGGTCTCGCGATTGGCATTATCTTTCCAACCCGCTGAACCGTCATCTCCCAATCAGAGCGTTGATGTCTGCCACCGACTGGACCGTAGTGAACATTCACACGTGCGGCATTTTGCTTTGTTTCAATGAGACTAACCTTCTTGTCCGCTGGTTGATTGAGACGCTGCAACTCCGGCCCAAGGCACAGGTAAAAACCCGCGACGAAGCGATCGGGCCATCCCTGGAATATAACCGAGGTAGAGTAATAGGTGTGTTGGAACGCATAATTATGTTTACGCTCATTCTTCAAAACCAATTCGGCGCGATCGGTTTTGTTCTCGGTGCAAAAACTCTCGCCCGCTTCAAGGATTTGGATGACCGGACATTTGCGGAATATTTTCTCGTCGGAACACTCGCCTCTTTGATTGCGGCCGGCCTGATAGCCTTCGCGGTTGTGTACGCGTTATCTTTGCACAGCACGGCGCTCAATCTCCGCGCCTTTGAAATAATGAACACCCAGTAACGATGACTTTGAAAGGGCGGATGTACTCATGGCCGCCAAACACTGACCAATCTTGCCGCCGCCGTCGCCACTAGGGGCCGCAGAGATTTCGTTCGCCCAACAGTCGCTACCACCAGTGGACGTGTTAGCAGTGCGAACTCCGTAGTTTCGACGGTCGCAAACTTGTCAGCCGGCAAAGTTTTGGCCATCGATGTCGGTAAAATCGCCGCAACGGTGCTGGTGCGAACCAGTTCGTACAGTCCTCGAAAAGTGTCGGTCTCCGCAACTGGCACCATATTAACTCCCGCCTTGTCGGTGATCGCGGCTAAAGTGCGACGAAATTCCCCGCCAGTCCGAAGGAGAGCCATGGGCAATCTTCGCAAAGAATCTAACCCGCTACTGTCGCCTTGCGGAAGCAGACCGCGAGGGACGACGAGAACATAGGCGATATCCGCGAGTGCCGCCGCGTCGAGATCTTCGGTTGCGGCGTTTGCTCATACAATTGCAATGTCTACACGCCCTCCTTTCAGACGCTGCACCGCGTCCTGAGTGTTGCAACTGTCGAAAACAAATCCGCATGCGGGAAGCGCCGCTCGCATGCTCGCAAGCCGCGGGTAAACCAACTCCTCAAATACACTTTCCGCGGCGGCGATGTGAATCGTCTCATTTTCTGAGGTTCCTGCGCGGGACAATTCCGTTAGGCCCTCGAAGTAACTGCGTGTCATAAGGGCGAGGGATCGCCCAGCCTCTGTCGGAACGAGCCGCCGGTTTATTCTCTCGAAAAGTTTGAACCCAAACGCACTTTCGAGCTCGGATATTTGCCGGCTGAACTGATTTGACGGGAAGGATCGCCGTCGGCTGCTGCAGTAATGGACTCCGCCTCGATGACAGCGCAGAACGCCCGCAGGCGATCGATTGAGATACCCTTTGCCGTGATTGGATCTAAATTCATGACTCCTTAGTCATGAAGCCTGTAAAATCACGCATTTTCAAGCAAGCAAAATCTCGCTAGCCTCAGTTAATTATGGCTCGCCTCCAAGATATACCGTCAATGCGCGGGTCCGCGGACTGATCCCGAACAACGTGGTTACCGTCAAGCATGCTCAAATGTTCGGAGATCAAGCCCTTCAGGTGACATTCGCGGATAGCGCGGGGCGCACCACGCAGCAGTTCGTTTACCGGGATCAAGAGGCGCAACTTGAAATCGTCACTCAGACACGCCCGCTTTCCTTTTCGGCCGACGGCGCCTCGTTCGACTAGCCGCCGAGGCTCATCGTATTCGCCTTGGATATTCTTCGACCCGATGATCGCGGTGAACACCTCGGCGGTGGATCCGCTGCCTCATCAGTCACCGCAGTCTACGAAACAATGCTGAGTCGGCAGCCTCTTCGATTTCTCCTAGCGGATGATCCCGGCGCTGGCAAAACGATCATGACCGGCCTCCTGCTCAAGGAACTCATAATTCGAGGAGATGTCGTCAAATGCCTGATCGTCGCGCCGGGCGGCCTTGTCGAGCAGTGGCAGGACGAATTCGATCAGAAGTTCAATCTCGCCTTCGATATTATGACGAACGACGCGATCCAGGCTTCGCGGACGGGGAACTGGTTTCTCGAGCACGACCTCTGCCTTTGCCGCCTCGACAAGCTAAGCCGCAATGAAGACATCCAAGCCCAATTGCAATGTGTCGATTGGGACCTCGTGATCGTGGATGAGGCGCACAAGATGTCCGCTACCTACTTCGGTGGTGAGATAAAAACGACCAAACGTTTTCGTCTCGGACGGATGCTTTCAGAGCGCACACGTCAGCTCCTCTTGCTCACCGCCACGCCTCACAACGGAAAAGAGGAGGACTTCCAACTGTTCCTGTCCATCATCGACGGCGATCGCTTCGAAGGGAAATTCCGCGATGGCGTTCGATGGTCGATGCCGCGGAATTGATGCGGCGGATGGTTAAGGAGAAGCTGGTCACGATGGAAGGCAAACCGCTGTTTCCGGAGCGTTTTGCCTACACGCTCAAATTCGAGCTATCAGACGATGAAGCTGCACTCTACGAAGAGGTGACGAACTACGTGCGCGAGGAATTTAATCGTGCCGATAACCTGGATAAAAGCCGTCGCGGCACCGTTCGCTTCGCCCTTACTATTCTCCAACGTCGATTAGCTTCATCGCCCGAAGCTATCTTTCAATCGCTACGTCGTCGCCGCGAGCGACTGGAGAAGCGTTTACGAGAGGAGAAGCTCCTTAAGCGAGGTGCGGAGGTCAGACTCTCGAATGATCTGCCGACGCTTAGCGAAGAAGAGATTCAAGACATGAGATGCACCTGAATCCGAGATTGAGATCGAAGAGGAGCGTGTTGTCGATCTCGCCACGGCGGCACTCACGATCGCTGAGCTAGAGGCGGAGATTGAAAGTTGCGGCGTCTCGAAAAGAAGGCGCAGCAGGTCGTCGTGCGGGCACCGACGCCAAGTGGCAGAAGGTCGCGGAAGCGCTGCAAGACAACCCCTTGATGTTCACAGCCTCCGGTCAACGGCGTAAGCTCGTCATCTTTACCGAGCATCGTGATACCCTTGGTTACCGCGAGAGCGACTTAGCGCTTTGTTAGGTAATCCTGAAGCAATCGTGACTGTGCATGGTCAGACGCCTGGGATCAACGTCGAGCGCTGCAGGAATCCTTCATGAGCAACCCCGACGTGCTCGTGTTCCTCGCCACCGATGCCGCTGGCGAGGGTATCAACCTCCAGCGGTCGCACTTGATGATCAATTACGATCTGCCGTGGAATCCAGACCGCTTGAAGCGGTTTGGACGCATTCACCGAATTGGCCAGCGTGAAATTTGCCACCTCTGGAATTTGGTAGCGAAGGAAACCGCGAAGGCGATGTGTTCGTCCCGCCTCCTTGAAAAGCTCGAGCGGAGCATGACTCGCTGGGCGGAGCAGTCTTCGACGTGCTCGGCAAAGTCTTTCAGGCTACAGCGTTGAAGGATCTACTCATCGAAGCAATTCGTGAGGGGGACCGCCCGGAGGTCCGAGCTCGGGTGGACCAGGTGATCGAACATGAATTCAATCATGAACACATCCGTGATTTGCTTGATCAGCGGTCGCTAGCTAACGAGACGCTCGATCAGTCGAAGTCAAGGATTCGCGAAATGATGGACCGTGCGGAGGCGCGCAAGCTTCAGCCACATTATATTAGCGCGTTCTTCACTGAAGCCTTCGAGAAACTCGGCGGCCGGCTGGCGCGCGAGAAGACGGGCGATTCGAGATTCGGCACGTCCCTTTTGAGATTCGTCAGCGCGATCGCGCAACGGGACGACGCGCACCGGTTCTGAAAGCATATGAACGTGTCACCTTTTTCAAGAATCGTGTTCGCGTTGAAGGCAAGCCCCCCGCCGCGCTCATAGCTCCTGGTCATCCGTTGTTGGATGCAGTGATTGATCAAACTCTCAAAAAGCATCGTGACCTATTACGCGAGGGGACAGTCTGGTTGATCCAAACGACACGGGGCGCGAACCCCGCCTGCTGTTATGCTTGGAGAGCGCGATCAGCGAAGGCGGTGCTGCGGATGGTTCCGCACGACCAGAACCGTTTCCCGTCGGCTCCAGTTTGTAGAAATGAACGCGACGGACGGCACTCGCCCGGCAGGGTATGCGCCCTACCTCGACTACGCGCCGACCACTTCCGAACAGGCCGAAGCGTCCAAGACGTTGCTGGATGCTGATTGGTTGCAATCAGATGTCGAGCAACGCGCAATCGGTTTTGGCGTCCAGCATTTGATTCCCGAGCACCTCAAAAAGTCCGAACACGGCGCGAAGTTCACATTACCAAAAGCATGCAGCAGGTGCATGAGCGCCTCACTCGCGAGATCGTGTATTGGAACAACCGTGCTGCCCGGCTCGAACTGGAAGAACAGGCGGGCAAAGTAAACGCAAAGCTAAATGCGACTCAGGCCCGGACGCGCGCCGATGGTCTCGCTGAACGCTTGCGTTCTCGCATGGCACGTCTCGAAGCAGAAGAGCGCATCGTGCCGCTACCACCAACGATCCCGGGCGGAGCGCTTGTGATTCCAGCTGGTTGGTTTGCGGCGCAGCAAACCGAAAAGAGTCGTCTCGCCGAGGAACCGCCTGCGTATGGACATGACAACAAGAAATCCGAAGCGCTTGCCATGGCTGCGGTCATGGCCGCGGAGCAAGAACAAGGTTACGAGCCAACGGATGTCTCGTCTCAGAATCGCGGCTACGACATCGAGTCGCGCGATCCAGTGACCGGTCATCTTCGATTTATCGAAGTAAAAGGACGCGTTGCCGGGGCAGCCATTGTCACGCTTACCCGCAATGAAATCCTTACTGCGCTCAATAAGCCAGAGGCATGGTTTCTCGCGATTGTTTCGTTGGAATCGGGTGTCGCCGCCAGACCGCGTTACTTCAAAGAACCCTTCCGGGAAGGACTAGAGTTCGCGACCGCGTCGATGAGAACATCCAGATCTCGCAACTGCCCGCGTCGGCCGAAGTCAAATGAAGCCGCCTATCTACTTCGAGAGTGTGCGGCAGCGTGCCGCTGATCGCTGGAAACAGTTGGAAGCCGACAAGGAGCTTGCTGGTCCGTGGCATCAATTATTCCGTCAGGTCCTAAGATCTGGCCTTGACCACTCTTGGAACTGCTGCAAAACGCAGATGATGAAGGAGCGAAAAAGGCTTCCGTCTCCTTCGATGGCGAGACTTTCGTTTTCGAGCATGACGGTGCGGACTTTACCGAGGAACAGTTCGCGTCACTCTGCCGGTTCGGCTTCTCCAACAAGAGGAACCTCCACACGATTGGATTCCGCGGCATTGGCTTCAAATCGACCTTCAGTCTTGGCGATAACGTAGAAGTCTTATCCCGAAGCCTCGCCATCTCGTTCCAGAAAAAGCGATTCACCGAGCCAGTTTGGATCGAAGGTTCACGGCCGAGCGAAGCCACGGTCGTTCGGGTGGAAGTCCGCGATAAAAATCGAGCCAAACAACTCAGCGCCAATCTTGCGGAATGGGCCGAAAGTCCCTCCTCCCTGCTCTTTTTTCGGAATCTGCGCGAGCTTACTATCAATGGAGCAACCGTGCGCAGGCGTGTCACGAAACGCGGGCCGGTTGCAAATTCGCGTTATCTCACGCTGACTGGCGAAGACACGCAACGTTTGTTGCTACTCCAGTCCGGAGCCGAAGCGCTCCCGCCCGAGGCGGTTGAAGAGCTGCGCGCTGAGCGTGACGTTGAAGACCTCCACCTTCCTCCTTGCGAAGTAGAGGTAGTCCTTGGTCTCACTCAGCCACAACGGCTCTACGTTGTCCTTCCGACTGGCGCCGAGTTGCCCCTACCGTTCTCGATCAACGCGCCATTCATCCAGGACCCAGCCCGGATGAAGATCAAGGACCCCGCTACCTCGCCCACCAATCGTTGGCTGCTCGAACGCGCCGGTCGCCTTGTAGCCGAGACAATGCTCGAATGGTTGAGCAATCGAAACCTGCCTCTCGATGAGCGCGCTGCCGCTTACCAATTTCTTTCTGAGACGACAGCCTTCGACAGCACGCTCGGCGGCCAATGCGCCGCAGCCATATTCTCCAGCTTCGATGACGTAATCGCAGAGCGCCCGATCGTACGCACGACCGCCGGCAAGGTGGTCGGCCCTGGCGCAGCCGTCGCCGTTCCGACAAGGCTCCATGAAGTTTGGGAGCCCGGTCCGCTGAGGGAGATATTTGGCGGAGAGGGACACGAGCACGTCACAGCAAACGAGATTTCCACGGCCTCGGTGACGGCCATGGCCAACCGTGAGTGGATCACTTCACTCACTCCGAGCGGCGTTATCGAACGACTTGGTGAAGCACCCGGCCCGGCCCGTCCACGCAGTTGGGCAAACCTTCAAGCGCTCTGGGAGTTTGCCAGCTCACAATGCCCCTCCGAATGGCAGAATGAGACCCTCCGCGATCTAAACCTCGTCCCTACCCAAGGGGACCGTGTTCTTCACGCCGGGAATCAGGTCATTCGGCTATCCTCAAAAAGGGAGCAATTGTCAGAGGACGATTGGAATTTCCTCACGGCGAATAGCAGCGTTGTCTCATCGGACTGGATCGCTTGGCTGATGAAGCTTGCGCCAAAGCGTATTGAAGGCTCCGCTCGGACCAAGCCGCCGGAAGCCCTTCGCCTTCTCCAACGGCTCACGCTTCATGAACCAACGACGGTCGATCGCATCGTGGCAAAAGCGTCAGTTCGTCTGATCGACGCTGATGAGGTTGAAGTCGATGACTGCGTTCGGATGGCGCAAATCATGGCTGCTCTATCGGCTCGCGTTCCCGACGGATTCAAGTTTGTAACGCGTGATCTCGTATTGCGTTCGGCAGACGATGGGATCGTTAGCGATGAGTCTGGCTTCGTGGAAGCGCTCGTGCCGGATGCATGGGCGGATAAGCACATTCTGCATCCAGACTATACAAAGCGATTCGTCTCGGGTACGCCGCAGCAATGGTCAGCCTGGGTCTCTTCGTCGGCCAGCCGGCTCCACCTTTGCGTTCCCATCGTGGCGATTAGTGAGCGCCCCTGGTCTCGCAGCTCCGTTGAACGCGTCGCCGCGGAGCGAGGTGGGCAGAAACCCTCTCGCTACCGATACGCCCGCGATTCTTTCAATCTGGAAGACCACGGCTTCCAGGAAGATGCGATGAAATCCTGGGAAGGTCAGGCTAAGGCCGATCCTGGGAAATCTGGGGGCGCGTTATGGAAGCCGTTTTGAGGGCTCCAGCGCACGCTTGGAAGGAGAAGACCGGGGCAGTCATCTATCAGGAAGGAAACCGGTATCGCGAGGCGCTGGATTGCGGCTCGCTCTGCGCCGGATGGATTCGTCGCTTCCGGGGCCTCGCGTGTATACCAGATTCGTTCGGAAAGCTCCACGTTCCGGCTGAACTGCTGCTGCTCACGCCAGACACGGCACCGCTCATGGGAATCGAAGCCTTTGTTCATCCCGACTTGGATTTGCAGGCGAATCGCCCACTGCTGCTTGCACTGGGAGTCCGCGACAACGCTGCTGATGCAGGCAAGATCGTGGGTCGCCTCCGCGCGCTCGCGCAAGCTCCCGATCCGATGCAGATGATCGCCGAGATCGCACGCCTTTGCGAAGCGCTCGATCGAGTAGTGGCTCGTCTCGCGCCCGGTCCGCTACGGGAAGTCGCGGCCAGTTTCGCGGCGGAGACACTCATCCTCGCTGCCAACAACCAGTGGGTCAGCGCCGGGGAAATATCCATCTTCGGGGACGCCGAAGCTGCTTCTCCAGGGATCCACTCTTCCCTTCAGCGGCTGGCGATGTGGCCGCGCCTTGATGTGCCGGAGCGCCCGGCAGTAGAGAAAACCATCGAATGGCTACAATCGCTTGAAACCGGGAAGAAACTCGATGCGGCGGAGATCAAACGTGTGCGCTTCGCCCTCCAGCGCAGCCCTGCTCGAATTTGGCAGACTTGTGGTCACTGGCTAACTCTCGACAACACTTGGACGTCAGTCGCACGATTGAAGTTCCGGCTCACGATGCGGGAGCTGACTGAGTGGAGTGACTTGTCTCCAAATATCAAAAAGGCAACTGCAAATTTGCAGATGCTTGGAGACGAGATTGCAGGGGCTTGAACCTTTTGCGGCACTACGGAACCTTGCAGAATCCGTCAAGTTCCAGGTTACACGTTGCGAGGATAACGATCCCGCACCTACGCCGGAATGGCTTGAGGAACTCGCGTCGGGTCTTTGTCGCGTTCGCGTGGGGTCCGAAGAAGAAACCCAGCGCATTCGCATCGTAGCGCAACGCTTACGCGGGAGTGAGTGGCAGCGCTTCACGCGCATCGAGGTAACACCCTATGTGGACGGAGACCCCGCCGGCGAACCCAACGCACCCTCATCCTTTTGGTCGGGCAACCAGCTCTACGTCGCAAACCTCCCGATTGCACGCTTGCATAAGGACCTTGCTGACGAACTTAGCCGGCCATTTGCTCACAGCGCTATCGCTACAGCTATCGGTGCGTGCATCGATCGCGACCTAGATTTCGTCCGCGAGTATCTTGCCGCCGGATTCACCCTCGACTTGATCGACCTCGATGCGCCTCGTCCCACAGCGACGCGCGATCCAGGTGTTACCGCGTCCGGTAATGGAAGCGCTCCATCCGAAGAATCTACGTTTGAGGCGGCGGACAGCGAAGTGACTCCGGACGAAGACGACGTGGACTCGGACGAGGTACCGGAGGATAACGAAGACGAGGAAACTCAACCGAGTGCCGGTGTGTCGCGGCCAAGGCGACGAAGCTCAGGAAGTGCCCCTTCGTTAATCGAACGCTACGCACGGAACAGAGGCTTCTTGCAAATGCGACGGCAACAACAAACGTTACGTCCACCCCGATGGTCGCTACATCGAACGAGGGGAGGATCCGTTCAACTGGGAAGAGCATATCGACGGCGGCGATGTCTCCGCTCGTCTGTGGATCACCGAGCAGCGCCTCGCGGAGGGCGTTCAACTTCCTGCCGAGTTATGGCTCTTGGTTAAAGAAGCACCGTCGACAAGTCGGTTAATTGTCGTCGACGGCGACGACGCTCCGCGTGCCTTCACGGGCGATCAGATTCTTGACCTGAAAAAAAGCGGGAAAGCTTGCCCTCTTCCCATCCGAATATCGTCTCGTTCGCACCGCATAACCTACAAACATCACCGAATCAGTAAACCTAACGAACACGCATGAATGACTGGCAGCACATCTTCGCTCCTACCGCTTCAACTACAGCTAAGGCTCCGCGGAAGGTCTTCTTCAGCTTTCACTACAAGCCCGACGTTCATCGCGCCTTTGTCGTTCGCAATTCTTGGGTGACAAAACAAGACCGTTCCGAAGCCGGATTCTTCGACGCATCTGTCTTCGAAGCGAAGCAGCGTGAAAGCCCCGAGTCTTTGAAGAATTTTCTCCGTGATGGAATGAACGGTACCACTGTCACGTGCGTTTTGATCGGAAACGAAACTGCACTTCGCCCTTGGGTCCGCTACGAATTGATCCGCAGCTTTCATCGCGGAAACGGCTTGCTCGGGGTTCGCGTCCACAACATCAAGAATCTCCAAAAGGCTACCGCACTAGCCGGCGCAAATCCTTTTGAATGTCTCGCCTACCGCGTCCATGAAGACAGGGTCGATCGGCACGAACTGACCACTGCAGGGTGGTCGCCGTATAGCGAAGTCCCCTCGATGGGGATCGGAGATGTCGCCTACGATCTCAACGGGGAGCTTCACCACACCTTCGCCTGTCGATTTCCAATCTACGACTGGGTTAACGACGATGGCTTCAATAATCTGGGTACTGGGTGCAAAGAGCGGCCACATACGCGGGAAAATGAGGGACAAATACTATGAGCGGAGTTAGCAAGAAAGAGTTTATTCGGCGTTATTCGGCCAGCCTTTTGGAAGGCAACGCCGCGCTTTTTGCTGGTGCTGGGCTGTCAATTCCCGCCGGCTTCGCAGACTGGAGAAAGTTGCTTAAAGAGATCGCAGAGGATCTCCAACTCGATATCGAAAGGGAACATGATCTGGTCGCGGTCGCCCAGTATGAAGTCAATCGCAAAGGAACCCGCGATTCACTCGATGAGGCCATTGTAAGGCAATTCAACCGAGAGGCTCGGTTGACGGAGAACCATAGAGTCATCGCCCGCCTGCCAATAGATACGGTATGGACGACCAATTACGACAAAGTCCTCGAACAGGCTTTCCGCGAAGCGAACAAACGGCCTGACATTAAGATTGCAGTGCAGCAGTTGTCTCTCCGCGTGCCTCACTGCGATGTGGTGGTTTTCAAGATGCACGGGGATGTGGACCATCCTCACGAGGCGATACTAACGAAGGACGACTACGAGTGCTACGAGGTAGAACGCGGGGCCTTTACGATGCAGCTGCTGGCAGACTTGCTATCAAAGCGATTTCTCTTCCTTGGGTTCAGCTTTACCGACCCCAATATTGACTACACTTTCAACCGCCTTCGCCGGCTGCTGAACCCGGAGCGGAAGCAGAAGGCGGCGTTGAAGGAGCACTACTGTGTCCTAAGAAAACCGCACGGGGACGACTACAAGAATCTTCCGGTCACTCCGGAAGAGCGGGAGCGCATCTTCAAGGCGGACGCAGCGAGGTTCGAGCATCGGGTGAGCGATATGACCCGGTTAGGAGTGCAGGCCGTTGTAATCGAAAAGTATGAAGAGATCACGGAATTGCTGATCGCTCTGCAGCGGCGAGTGCTAACACGAAGCGTCCTAATTTCTGGGGCTGCACACGATTACAATCCGCTGGGCCAGGCACGGGTCGAATCTCTTGCCGAGGATCTAGGACGCCGTCTCATTGAAGAAGGCTATGACATCGTTTCGGGTGTCGGAAAGGGAATCGGCGCCGCCGTCATGGTAGGCGCGCATAAAGCACTTAGTCGCCCCGACGCTAGCAGGCTAGGACAACGTCTTAAGCTTTTTCCATTTCCGTACTGGCACCCAAAGGAGGAAGAGAGAAGCAGTTACTACGAAGCGAATCGAGCCGAGATGGCCGCGCAGGCAGGTGCGAGCATTTTCCTGGCTGGAAATAAACTTGAAGGAACGAACGTGATCGCATCGCCTGGTGTATTCGCGGAGTTCGAAGCGGCGAAGAAGAACCAGCATTTCATCATACCGATTGGTGCAAGCGGGCACGCGGCAAAGCAAATTTGGGACGAGGTTGTTGCAGATTCGTCCCGTTACTTTGGAGCGATCGAGGTAAAGCAGGAGCTGACCGTCCTCGGGGACCCGGCAAGCACGAACGAAGAGATTATTGAAGGAGTGCTGTCGATTTTGAACAAGGTGAGAACCTCTGTCGCCTAACAAGAACTACTTATGCCCTATCTTACTGAAGCCGAACTATCTCGGTTTGCGGTCTCTCCTGAAATGGAGAAGCGGGCGGCGCAATTCAATTTCTCATCAAAAGCTCAGGCTCAAGTAACGATCTTCTTGTCGCATAGCCATCGTGATCAAACTCTCGCCAAGGGCATCATCAGGTTACTAGCGAGTTCCGGCATAGGCGTCTATGTGGATTGGAACGACAGCAATATGCCTCGGGAAACCAATCGCGAGACGGCTGACAGAATTAAGAACCGCATTTCCGAACTCACCCTCTTCATGGTGCTCGCGACACAGAATGCTCTCAACTCCAAATGGGTGCCTTGGGAGATCGGTGTTGCTGACAAAACAAAAGGTGAAGCGCGTGTGCTAATCATACCGGTTGCCGATGCTTCAGGGGCTTTCCACGGGAGCGAATATCTACGTCTCTACCGTCGGGTGGTCATTGCAGACAAAGGTGAAACGGCAGTTTTTGAGCCGGGGAAAACCGAAGGCTGGCTCGTCGAAAACTACCTGCGGACCTTTGGAACATAAGCAGGGGAAGCAAGACTGCGTGTCACGCAACATCGTCCATGAATCCAGACCGCATTTACTCCAATCACAGGGACGACGCGCTCGCGCACAAAATCGGCGCTGCCGAATACACCACTTTTGTAGCGATGCCTTTTGCAGATTCTTTCAGCTACCGATACAAGCAGGTGCTTGACGAAATCGTCCGAGCGGCAGCGAAGCGAGCAACACAACTCAAACTGGGAAGGCGGCCATTCGCCATTCCCCAAATTGTCAGCGACGGGACACCAGGGGCAATCGCGATCTCTGACAAGATCGTGGAGGACATCCTCTACAGTCATCTCTTTGTCGGGGACATGACCTTTAACAATCCCGGCGCAATCCTCGAAGTCGGGATCGCGATGGGACTAAAGTCCAACAAGCAGATCATTCTCGTCACTCAGGGAAAATTTGAGGATCTGCATTTCGATATTCGAAACAACAACGTCTTTTCCTACAATGGCGCGAACGCAGTCGAAGAACTCGCCCAGCGCTTTGGAACAGCGGCGTTGTCATTCGAGGAGGACGCGGACCGCCAGATCCGCTTCATTCAGCGTCGGATTAGCCCGGACGCCACTTCACTCCTGAACTCCTATGGGCAATTGCAGCGAAAGGATTCCGTTGCTCGCTTCACGTCGGGCTCGCACCGCACATTCTGCATGGCGATCGACAAGGAGAGCGCTTTGATGCAGCCGCGAGGGAATTGCTCACCCATCGCCTCGTCGAAACCGAATGGAAGACGAAAGCATTCGAGGGTGGAGACGCATTTGGTATGCACGCCACACCACTTGGCTGGGTTTTCATCGCTCAACTGTGGCCAGAACTCGCGAAACAGAGCGCACCCGAAAAATGACCATACCTTATCGTAAGAAACTCATCGAAGTCGCGCTCCCTCTCGACGCAATCAACCGGGCTTGCGTTGACGACAAGAATCGCAAGACGGGTCACATCAGGAATATCCACAAATGGTTTGCACCGATGCCGCTTCCGGCTTGGCGCGCCATACTATTCTCTAGCCTGGTTGACGATCCTGGAAATTCTTTGCCCGAGAAGCAAGCCGCCAAGGAGCGAAAGAGGTTATTTGGAATAATCGAGCGAATGCTTCCGTTCGAGGCGATTCATGATCGCAACGCCTTTGTAGCCGCGCACTCGGAGATTCGGGGATGTTTGGGGGACGCATTGCCGACCATCACTGATCCGTTTTGCGGCGGAGGCTCGACGGTCCTTGAAGCGCAACGTCTAGGCCTGCCGACGTTCGCGTCGGACCTAAATCCGGTCCCCGTCCTGATTACAAAGATGCTGGCAGAGATTCCTCCGAAAATACGAGGACTAGGACCATTCGGTTCGGATAAGGCTCCTAACCTTAATCTTGCAGTCAACTCCGAACTGCAAGGGTTTGTCGCCGATGTACACACTTATGCAGACCGAATACGCGAGAGGGCCTACGCGAAGCTCGCCCAGCATTACCCTCTGTCTTCCTCGGATGAAACAATTGTAGCGTGGAGATGGGCACGAACTGTTGCAAGCCCCGATCCCAATGTTCGCAGGGGGCACACGCCACTTGTCTCCGATTGGATGCTTTCTAAGACAAAAAGCGAAACTTGCTGGGTCGAACCGGTCATCAATGACAATTGCGTCTCCTACACCATTGGGCGAACTGGCAATCCGCCGCTGTCGTCCATCGGCAGGGGCGGTGGTCGATGTGTTCTTTCCAAGGCACCGATTCCGCTTACCTACGTGAGGTCCGAAGCTAAGGCGGGCCGCATGGGTGTCCACCTTATGGCGAGTGTAGTAGATGGCGAAGCAGGACGTGGATATGAAGCTCCAACGGAAAGACAATTGTTCGCCGTTGAGTCAGCGCAAACAGACGGACTAACTAGGACGCCCCTTCCCGGCAAAGCGCTGGGCTTCCGGGTTCAAGAATACGGTTTCAATGCGTATGAAGATCTTTTCACAGACCGACAACTGTTGGCTTTATCGACCTTCGCCGATTTGGTCGCCGAGATTCGAGAGGAAATAATTAGCGATGCGTTAGGCGGACTTCCGCTCCAAACCGCAGGAAACGAAGAACGCGCGGTCGTCTATGCTGACGCGCTCGTCACCTTTTTTGGCCTTTGCATCGGGCGGTTGGCTCAATCGAACAATTCACTAATTCGTTGGGCTATTGACCCCCGTAACGGTTCGGCAAAGGCAGTCCCTGCTTTTGATCGACACGCGCTCGCAATGATTTGGGATTTCACAGAAGTGAACCCATTTGGCGGGTCGGTCGGCGATTGGACGAAAACAGTCGACACAGCCCTGCGAGCGCTGCCGCTTGTCAATGTTGACGGTCCTTCAACTGACGTTCGGCAACTCGATGCCCGGCAGATTGGGTCGGCCGGGATTCAAGATGCTGCTATTGCGACAGATCCACCGTATTTTGCCAACATCGGATACGCTGATCTATCCGACTTCTTCTACGTCTGGCTTCGGCGAGCGCTTCAACCGACCTATCCGCGTCTATTCGCAACAATAACGACGCCGAAAAGTGATGAGTTGATCGCAACGCCGTTTCGCCACTCCGGAGGAATGGAAGCGGCAAAGGACTACTTCCAGCGGGGATTCGAAGACGTCTTTAGCAGTATCGCGCAATTTCAGCGTCCAGATATTCCCATTAGCGTTGTCTATGCCTTCAAGCAGGAAGAAGGCGACGGGGAGAAGGGTGATGCATCAACCGGCTGGGAGGCGATGCTCGAAGGCTTAATCCGATCGAACCTGGCAGTCGTAGCAACTTGGCCGCTTAGAACTAATCGTGCGACTCGGATGATAGGCTTAGGAACTAACTCCTTGGCATCGGCGATTGTAATCCTTTGTCGGGTTCGATCGACCACTGCCGTAAACGTCTCCCGACGAGATTTTCTTACCTCGCTCCGCAATGAATTACCGGCTGCACTGCGCTCGCTTCAGGAGGGCAATATTGCACCTGTGGACTTGGCTCAGGCCGCTATCGGCCCAGGTATGGCGGTGTTTTCCCGTTACTCTCGCGTGCTCGAGGCAGACGGAACGCCGATGGATGTGCGCACGGCACTCACTCTCATTAACCAAACGCTTGATGAAGTGCTAGCCGAACAAGAAGGCGAGTTCGAGGCTGATACGCGCTGGGCGCTTGCATGGTTTGACCAGTCCGGATTTTCCGAAGGCTCCTACGGGTACTGCTGAGACGCTTAGCACAGCAAAAAACACTAGTGTCTCAGGGATGGCCGATGCGGGTATCCTAACTGCCAAGGCCGGCAAGGTGCGCCTCTTACGCAGGGAAGAGATGGAGCCCGACTGGGATCCGGCCACCGATAAAAGGTTCACAATTTGGGAGGCAACGCACTACCTCGTGCGGGCTTTGGAAGAAAATGGCGAGCAGGGTGCCGCGGATCTCATCGCTCGGCTCGGCGGTGAACGCGCCGAACGCGCCCGTGATTTGTCCTATCGTCTCTACACGATTTGCGAGCGTCGTAAGTGGGCCAAGGATGCTCTCCCTTACAATGCATTGGTCCAAGCATGGCCGGAAGCGTCACGCCTGGCCGCGAGTAGGCCTACCGAGGGGACGTTAACGCAGCGGGAAATGTTGTAGGTAGTAATGAGAAGAGGCAACCGCTCACACCTACCCTCCAAAAGCATTAGTCATGAGACTTTGCTTGGACAGAAGGGCATGAACATGGCCGAGCGAGTGGTGCTCGAAATGGGATATGTCTGGAATCCCATCCACATCGAGTCGGGAATCGACGCGGTGATCGAAATCCGCGATCCTTCTACGGGCGAAACGAAGAATAGAATAGTTCAGGCGCAAGTGAAGGCCGTCTCCAATTTCGCCGCGGAACACGACGACGGGTTTTCGTTTTCGTGCGAGCGAGCGCACATCGGCTACTGGCTTGGCGGGACAGCGCGAGTCATCCTGATCGTGTGCAAGCAGGAGACGGGCGAAATCTACTGGAAGGACCTACAGACTTACTTCTCCCTTCCTGAAAATCGAGAACGCTGCACGGTACGTTTTTCGAAGAAGACGGATCGTTTCGATGTCTCATCACGCTCCGCACTGCTGAGTGTCGCAAAGCCCGAAGGCGGTCTCGCACTTGGACCCCTGCCGAAGCGAGAAATCCTGGGTATCAATCTTCTTCCGCTGGGCGGTTATCCAACCGAGATCCTTGCAACACCTACCAAGGAGAAAGGTTGGGACGCATTCTTTGCCGCGTTGAAAGAGCTGAAGAAGCCGTGGCTGCGTGAATTCATTTGGGAGGCAGGTATTCTCTATTCTTTCTTCGATCCGGAAGCGGAGGAAGCGGGAGATCTGTGCGAAGGCAAGTCCGAAGGGTTTCCCACTGAACGGTGGGCGAATTCTACCGATCCTATTTTGCAAAGGCATTTCGCCCAATTGCTCGGAAGAACATTTGAATCCCGCTGCTTCAAGCAAGGCGTGGTGATTGAGCGCGAGACCGGGGTGTTCTATTTCGCAGCTCCGGAAAACGGCGAGGAGTTAAAGATCAAGACCAAGAGCTCGGTCAACACGACGGCAAAGACTGTGGTCAGTAAGCACACATCGACTCGTCAGGATGGGACACAGAGCACCTATTACAAGCATTACGCGTTCGAGGGCCGAATGAGGCGGTTCGCAAACGAGTGGTTCTTCGAACTCACGCCAACCTTTCACTTCACGGAAGACGGCAAAATTCCACATCCCAACGCGGAGATTCTCTTGAGTGGAATTAAGCGCATGGAGCGGCATCCCGCGGTTCTTGGCGCGTTCCTTACCTGGAAAGAGTTCCTGACGGAAAACACCTTATTCAATTCCAAATTTCGCTACCTCACTATCATGGTCCCAAAGGCGCTGGTGATTGACAGAGGAATAGACGACGCGGCGTGGAAGCCGGCGGCGGCGACAGAAGAAGTGCTTGCCGCCATCGAGGACGCCACAGAGACCTCGGAACCTGCTGAGGATGAGGAAGAGAGTCTTTTCCTATGGACGCCCAGTTAATCGAGGAACCAGAACTGGAGTTTGGTTTTCGTGGACTTCACCCTGACCTTCGCTTCGGCATCATGGAGCACGGGCCGTCCGACCGTGGACGAGAGCGGAAGCCGAGCGAGATCAAGCTCGCAGTCGTCGGCACTGAACGATCGATTGAAGATGCCTGTCGCTGGCTTACAACAGCTCGGGCCGGCTTCGAAGGCAGCGGCAGCGTAAAGCGGAATCTCTTTCCCGCATTCCCCGGTTTCGCCAAGGGGTCCGGCTTCGATTGCGACCTGATTCTTGAGCGATCCATGTTTGCATCCATCTCCGCTCGCGACATTCGGGATGCGAGTGCGCACGGCGATTACGAAGAACGAATCCTTCGACTGACTGATCTGTTTCTCAATTCCGTTTCAAATGCTGCTGCCAAATCGCCCTCCGTCATTCTCGTCGCGATGCCGGTAGAACTACTCGAAGAAATCGCTAAGGCAGAAGACTGCATGGGACCGCAGAGGCGGAAGCTGAGATTGTTTTTTCATGACTTACTCAAGGCCAAGTCGCTCGCGCTCGGTCGGCCGCTTCAGCTCGCCAGGCCTACGACCTTTGGCATCAAACTCCTTTCTCTCAAAAAAGATGTAAGTGCTCGAGCAGGCAACCAGGACGAAGCGACGAGAGCTTGGAACTTTTTCAGTGCGCTTTACTACAAGGCAGGTGGTTTTCCGTGGCGCATTCCTCGCGTCGAAACGGATTACCAAACGTGTTTCATCGGAATTGCGTTCTTACAAAGTCCCGACAAGAAGCAGATGCACACGAGCATCGCTCAAGTGTTCAACGAGCGTGGACACGGCATCGCGATCAAGGGCCGCGATGCAAAAGTCTCCGAAAGCGATTTTCAGCCACACATCGCGCCTGATGATGTAAGCGACCTCGTTAGCCAATGCATCAAAGCGTTCAGGGATGAACACAAGGCCAACCCCGCCCGCGTGGTCGTCCACAAGACATCGAACTTCGACGAAGGAGAGATGGCTGCGTTTCGCGCTGCGATCGAAGGCGAAAAAATCGCGCTCTATGATTTGATCACACTCGATAGATCACGCATTCGCTTATATCGCGAAGGCTACTATCCTCCCCTTCGCGGAAGTTGGGTCACGTTAGAGCCGGAATCGCACGTTCTCTATACTCGGGGATCGGTCGCGTTCTACGAAGAGTATCCCGGAATGTATGTTCCTCAGAGCTTGCTCGTGAAATTGTTCCATACCGAGGCGCAGCACGCCGACACAATGACGGACTTGATGATGCTGAGTAAGCTCAATTGGAATAATATCCAGATGGATTCAACGCTTCCCATTACCATCTCGGCGGCGCGAACCGTCGGCTCCATTCTGCGCTGGGTGGATACGCCGTCTCCGATGCAGCGTGAGTATCACTTTTTCATGTGAAAACCGCATCCTCATCAAAATATGGCCAGAACGAATCGTGAACGAATAGGAACGGCGCTGGATCTCTTTGTCGCCGGGTATCGGCCGTTCGTCGTCCAGCAAATGGATGCGCGTCACGGCGGCGAAGGATTGAGCAAGGCGCAAGATTACATCACGCAGCGAGCGAAGCCCGGGATGAAAACTGCGTCGAGTCCCGAGGAATGGGATACCGCGAACATCATCACCGTTCTGTTGAGCGAATGGCAGTATTTGTTCCGCCTCAAACTGGGCAAAGCCGAGCGCGGAATGTTGAACGAGCTCGAAGAAATTCGAAACGATTGGGCACACCAACAAGCGTTCGGCACCGATGATACGCTGCGCGCGCTCGACACGATTCAGCGGTTATTGAATGCAGTGTCCGCGGCCGAACAAGCTGCGGAAGTAGAGAAGCTTAAGGGTGAGCTAATGCGCACTCGATTTTCAGAGATCCAGCGAACCGCATCTGATCGGGCGAAGCGCAGCGCTACTGAAGGCACGCCTCTGGAAGGGTTGCCGCCATGGCGCGATGTCATCACACCGCATCCGGATGTCTGCAGCGGTACTTTCGCGCAAGCCGAATTCGCTGCCGACCTAGCGCAGGTTTATCGCGGAGACGCTCTCGCCGAGTACGGCGATCCAAAAGAATTTTTCCGACGCACTTATCTGACGGAGGGACTGAGCGGACTCTTGCTCAATGCAATCAAGCGGTTCAGCGGCAAAGGCGGCCACCCCGTCATTCAACTCCAGACCAACTTCGGGGGCGGGAAGACGCACTCGATGCTTGGCCTCTATCATCTCGTGAGTGGCGTCGCGGTGAGCGACCTCACGGGGCTCGACGTTCTGATGAATGAAGCCGGCGTTAACGCGTTGCCCAAAGCGAAGCGCGCTGTGCTAGTCGGCACTGCCCTTTCGGCAGGCCAGCCTGAAACTACGAAGGATGGACTCTCGCTTCGCACCCTTTGGGGACGAATGGCGTATCAACTCGGCGGCAAAGAGGCGTACGGGCTAATTGAGCAATCCGACGTGCATGGAACGGCGCCCGGTTCTGATGATCTCGTTAAGCTTTTCAAGAAAGTCGGCCCATCACTGATCTTGATCGACGAGTGGATTGCGTACTGCCGGCAGATGTATGAGACGCCTGGTCTCCCAGGCGGATCATTCGATTCAAACATCACCTTCGCGCAATCTCTAACGGAGGCCGTCAAAGCATCGCCGACAGCACTGTTAGTTGCATCGCTGCCTCAGTCCGACATCGAAGTGGGTGGCGAAGGTGGGAAGCGTGCGCTCGAACGACTGGCGCACACCTTCGAGCGAATTGAATTTAACTGGAGACCAGCGAGCGCGGAGGAAAGCTACGAGATCGTGCGGAGACGCTTGTTCGAACCTGTTACCGATCCAAAGCTGTTTGGCGATCGCGACGCAGTAGTGCGCGCATTCGGAACTCAATACCGGCAGAATCCGAGCGAGTTCCCTTCTGAATGCAAGGAGGCGGATTACGAGCGCCGAATGGACATTGCCTACCCGATCCACCCTGAACTGTTCGATCGGCTCTATAACGATTGGTCGAGCCTCGAAGAGTTCCAACGGACTCGTGGCGTTCTTCGCTTGATGGCAGCAGTGATCCACACGTTGTGGGCCAGACAAGACAGGTCGCTCGTTATTCTGCCAAGCCTGCTGCCGATCGACGAACCCGCCGTCCAAGGAGAACTGACGCGTTATCTGACTCCGAATTGGCCAGTGATCATAGAGAAGGACGTAGACGGGCCGAACTCCTTGCCGAAGCGTATGGACACGGACTCACCGCGATTCGGCAGAGTATGGGCAACGCGACGCGTGGCGCGCACGATCTACATGGGCTCCGCTCCCGTTGCGGGACAGGCAAACAAAGGCTTGGATATCCGTCGCATCCGGCTTGGCTGCGTTCAGCCCGGTGAGAACATTGCGGTATTTGGAGATGCTCTGCGACAGCTTGGGGACCAAGCAGCTCATCTTTATGCGGACGGAGCTCGATATTGGTATTCGACTCAACCCAACGTCGGGCACGTCGCCCGTGATCGAGCTGCCCAACAGGAGAGTGATGATGTCTTAGAGGAGATTCGACTTCGGCTACGCAAACAGCAGGGACAGCGAGGCGGCTTCGCAAAGGTGTATCCGGCTCCCGACAGCACCTCGGAAGTGCCTGATGAGGCGGATGGGCGCTTGGTCGTTCTCGCGCCAGAAAAGACCCACACGAGTGGCGTTGACGACAGCCCGGCGCTGAAAGCAGCAATGGAGTTTCTTGAGAAACGCGGAAATGGGCAGCGCGTTTATCGCAACGCTCTTGTCTTCCTGGCGGCAGACAAAACGCGGATGACTGAACTCCACGACGCTTGCGCCCAATACCGCGCCTGGAAGTCCATCCACGATGAGCGCGAGCAGCTCGGGCTAGACCCCTTCAACGCGAAATTAGCCGAGAAAAAGGTCGGCGATTTCGATAACACCGTTGATGCCCGACTGCCCGAGACGTTTCAATGGCTGCTAGTTCCCGAGCAGCCGGACACGCGCGGCAAGACGGACTGGCAGGCAATCCGCCTGAGTGGGTCCGGTTCTCTAGCAGCACGAGCCTTTACACGTCTAGAACGCGATGGCCTGATCACCGGCACCCTGGCTGGGACATTTTTGCGTCATCACTTGGATAAGGTTCTTTGGTCCGATCGTGACCATCTCGATGTGCGCCAAATTCAGGAATACTTCGCGCAGTATCTCTATCTTCCCCGACTTACCTACAAGGAGTTGGTGATCGACGCGATTCGCGATGGAATTGCTAGCCTTACTTGGCAATCAGATACGTTTGCTTACGCCGGCGGCTATGACGAAGAGACCAAGCGGTATGTGGGCCTACAGGCGGGCCGCACTGGAGTAGCGGTTGTCGCAGATGGACGGAGCGTCATCGTGAAACCCGATGTCGCACGCGCACAGATCGACAAGGAAACCTCTAGCTCGAAGGAACCGCCACTTGAAGCAAACGAAACCGGTGTAGCGGGTGAGCTCTTCGGGTCTGTGAGCGCCGACGCCGGTGCGAAGCCGGATGCTCCTCAGCCCCGCCCGACAAGATTTCACGCCAGCATTATCGTGGATGATCCCACCCGCCTCGCTCGCGACGCCGCGACGATTTCCGCCGAAATTGTGCAACACCTTGCGGCGAAGCTCGGCACAACCGTTGAGATTATTATCGATATCGATGCGCAAATCCCCGGCGGCGCCGACGAAGCGACGGTTCGAACCATTACCGAGAATTGTAGAACTCTAGGCTTTGAAAAGAGCGGCGGGTTTGAGCCGTAACCTAACGCTGCCGGGCAGCTAGATTCGGCTAGGGTTTAGTCTGAACCCATTTCGGGGGTTGAGACTAAGTGATCGAAAAGGCCGAGCTGCTTCGGATGGAGTGCGGCCTGCTCCTCGATGAAGAATTTTTTCTTGGTCGCGCCGCGTCGCCGTCCGGCCTGAGTGTGACAGTCGTAAGCGTAGTCGGGAATGGGCACATACTCGCCGGAGTACGCGGGAGTGAGTCGGCCAATTTTTCCGCCGTCACACCTAGCCCTTGGTCGTAAACAAAGTTTTGTAGGTGATCGGCGTCGCGCGATTTTTTTGCCTGACTAATGAGGATGACCGCCTTGCTAATAAAGATGCGGCCCTTCGCCTCTTTCACTGGCACACCCTTGTTGACTAACAAGTAGCCTTGGTGGAGTGCGGCGACTTCCTGAGTGAGAATGCCCCAACAATCCTCGGCGCTCACTGTTAGGAGCCGCTTCCTCGAGACAGAGCTACCAAAAACGGAAGCGAATAGCTCGTGCGCCCAATAACCTGCGAGAGTGGCGTCGCCTCTCCTACATGCCTTCTGCATGGCGCTCTGCGAACTTCGTCGAAGTTGTATCCGCGGGTAGTCTCTAAATCGCATCTTACCCTTATCCTCTTTCAAATCGAACTGGCGGGAAGCACCATCGTAAACCCTCATTACGATAGGCGGACTACCTGTCGGATTATTCGTCAGGAGTTATCCTGACGATACTGGATTCATCCTAAGTTAGGCTAATGGGCCGGGCGACGGGCAAATCACGCAGTGACGCCCTTTTTCAAGGTCTCGACCGGGTCTGATACTCTTAATCTTCTCCAACAAGTTAAAAATAGTGTGTCACGCCGTCATACCGCCTGGTCGCCTTCCACCATCGCGGCTCCAAAAAGTTCCCAGTTTGGTGCATCCCCGGTGCGTGCGCGCCTGACCCGCTCTGGTCGGCTATGGGCCAATCGCCCGAGGTATGTTCCGGTGGCCCCGGCCCAAGTAAGAAGTCGACGGGCTTCGCACTCGAACGATGAGAAGTGCAGCATTTTTTCCAACGCCTCAGCTGTGCCCACCCAGGATTGCTTTCGTTTCACCTTTCCCCCCGGCCCGGTTTCAACTTCGGAGAAGATTGTCTCGTCGATAAAACTAAGAAGCCTCGTTTCCGGGGCCAACGCATCGAGTGCGAGAAGTAATTCGGGGTGCTGCCAAACCTTGAAACCGAAGCGACTGTGTCGCAGTTCTTCCGGCACCTGCCAACAATCCAAGAAATGGCAAAACGCCGGAAGCTCTGAAATAAGGGTCTCCCAAAATGCGTCGAACTCACTCAGTTCCTCTGTCTTCATTGGCATCTCGGCCTTTCTTGCGCGGAGCAAAATGATTTTGTCGCCAATGGAATCTTCTTCGGAGTCGCTAATCGGGGGAAGGATCATCAGATCTTCCGGCTCGTCGTTGAGACTGATGCTCAGTCTCCAAAACGGGGAGAGAGTTATGGCTTGTCGGCCCTTAGCATCACACGATTGCGACTTGTTTACCGCGAACGCCTTGATGTTTGTTCCCAAGGTCCGGCGCGATCTAATGTCTGTGGATGGAGTCTCATCTTCAATCATGAGGTGCTCGGCCCCGAATAGCTCTGCGTTAAAATCGGTCCTCCCGCTCATGTAGCGATATGGTTTCGCCGCGCGCCCGCCCAGTATCTCTGTAAAGAGATTTTGCAGTAAGGACTTACCCGAGTCCGCGGACCGGCCAGCACCAACGCCGGCCCGGGACGTTTGCGCCCAGCGCGGAGAGCCTCGCACGCGAATTTGAGCCAAGCATAGACATAAACCCGTTGATCATACCGACCATCGGAAAGTAAATTCTTGATCAGCGCCTGGATAGTTGGCCAATCACCAAAAATCGGTTCGATCAGTTTCGGCGAAGTGGTGACGAGAATCCTGTTTCCGTAACATTCGATGGGACCTTGGTGATGCCCAGCCAAAGGGCCGGCGTAGATCACATCTTTTTCGATCTGAATTTCAATGAGCTTTTGGTCGACTTCAGAGACGCTTTCGCCCTCGGCTGCCTTGATGTGGAATCCCTGCTTGCGTAGCAGGCGGCGAATACCTTGCTCGTTCAATTCAATCCAACCGCCACGAGAATTTGGCGTCCAAAAAGTCTTACGACCAGAATCGTAATGGGCTTCCACAATTCGGCCTTCGTTATCCACTTCGGGAATTTCCCCCTCTCCAACTGGCTTACCCGTGCCGATCATTTCAATCCCCCATTCAACACAGCCGGATTGAAGTAGAGCACGCGCTGCGGACTTCCATTATCTCGAATGCCCCCTGGATTTGCCGAACTGCGAACACGTCCACGTAGCGGTGCGGCTCCCAAACTCACGGCAAAGCGCATGAAGCGGCGCAGGGTGTCCTCTTCTTCGCCGGTGCAGGGGAACCAACCGTGTAACGACTTTCCTCCGCTATGTAGGACAAGTGCCAGCGGACGTAGTTTTGCTAGTTCGAGGTGCACGACGCGCACAGATCTGAAATAGTAATGCCGTCCGCCCGGAGTCTACGTAACATCGGAGCTGCGGGAGTGTCTCTGCCAGTATTACCAGTTTCCGCGAAATCAAATTCTACCACCAAGAATGTCCGAGGTCCTGTGCCATCGAGACTACGGGCCGACAGATGCCCGTCCGCGGTGACACCGCGACGGTTTGTCATCGGAGACGGAACAATAAATTGCTGGCGAGCCAATGATCCGCGCCATTCTTCTCGCGGGCGTGCGTGTGCGCTGCCGAGCGCCGCGCCCGCGCAGATCATAGTTACCGGGAAAGACAGCGTCGACTATTCGCTCCGTGTTGCATTCGAGGTGAATCGGTTCGGGGGATTCGCTCCGCAAATGCGTCAGCGAAACTCCCGAGCGGCCGATAGCCTCAATTTGTTCATAGTTTCTCTGCGGCCATTTCCGATAGAACTTTGTCTTTCCCAGTGCTTCCGGGGCTGAGTTTCGCACCGCCCGCGAAACTTCGTCATTTCTTAGGTCCCGTCCTCAGTTGGCGGTTGCGCGCTCCAATGATCTTTCAATCTCAGCAGGGGGAATGCTCAGTCGATGCAGTTTCCTTGCCGCACAAAAGAGCCAGTGATTCACGCCTTCGCCCGCACTTGGGCATGAACGAAGTATCGAACGGACCCTTGCTTCATCGATCGGTCGCGCTCCCTGTGCTTGGTGTAGTGAGCGATTCATTCGACGGATTTTCCTTTCAGAGCCCAAAGAATTTGTTCCACGATAATGGCGAGGTATGCGGCGTTCTCGTTGCTCGCAGGTGTGATCGAGAGCGTCGCCCAGCCATTGTCGAGTGGGTTGGCGAACCCGGCCCATGCAACTACCGCAATGTGCTTCTCTCCATCCCGCCCCACCCCCGCCGCGGCGCGGGTGCCTGTCTGCGCATTGAGGTCGGCCTCGATTCGCGTAAACAATCCCAAACGCTGCGCCCTGGCTTTCGCGCATTCCGTGTTATGGCAACACCAGTAATCGGAAATCATGGTGTCGCCTCCTTCTTGTTAGGACAAGTGGCGAGCTGCGCGAATTCGCCGCTGCGCGCTCTGCGATAAACCGGGCGATCTCCGATTTGGCGACGTAGTGGCGTCCCGCAATGTTGATTACTTTCAACCAGCCGCGATTGCGGTAGCGCCAGCCGGTTGTGTGGGAAAGCCCTGTGTCCTTTAGAAACTTGTCTAAGGTAACGAGGCCCTCCGTGGAAGAATCCGAAGGAGTTGTTTTCATTATGCCTACGGGCGCGTGTCAACCGCGCGGTTTCATGCAACCGCACGAAACGCGTCGATCCCGCGCGCTGGCCGGCGTATTCTCGATAGGAAAACGCACCGGCGGCTCATTTCCGGAATGAAGCAAGAATCCCTGTATTAAGCAGGGGGCCGTGCTATTCTCTGAGATTCGACGGAGGTAGTTACTATCTCAAGGGCACGTGCGGATGCTCCTATGAATAGTAACAACGCAAAGAAACGGCGCGAACCCGACTCGCTAACTGTAATCTCTCCCACGACATTCGACGCCTTGGGTCTGGTCGCGTCCAATCTGACTTTCGAGCAATGGCGCGACCTTGGCGGCCAGATCGGCAGCTTCGTGCGCTGCGCCCAATTTGTTACTGGCGACTGGCTGGTCTATGCGGAAGACCGCGGCGTCGACAAAACATTTGGAGGGACGTGCCCCGCGAGCAGGTGAGTAGCAAGGTTTACCAGGAAGCCTCGGCCCTTACGGGTATCGACATCGCACTCTACAAAACTACGCCTATGTCGCGCGGAATGTGTCCCGTAAGATTCGCAGCAATCGAGTAAGCTGGGAGCACCACAGGAGGGTGGCGCCACTCAAGGATGTGCCAGCCAAGACGAGGTGGATCCGGGTGGTGGAGAATGCACACAAACGTGGTGACAGAATCAGCGCCCGGCGATTGGCGTCCTCGATTGTGGTCGGACGTGTCGTGACGCGAAAGGAACTGGAAGCGCGCGACCGCCACCGAGGCATCGAGAACGTGCATCCCTACGTGAACGGGATCGGCGGTCTTTATGGAAAAGCTACGCGCGAGCGGGTGGGTAGAAAGCGCCGGCGAGCACAAGCACGAACACTCGCGCGAGACCTAGAACCCGTCGTCGCAATCGCCCAGGAGTGAATCGTCTCGCGATCGCTCAGTCGGTTTTGCGCGGCGTTAACAAAGACAAGAACTCCCCCGGCCGAGGCGACGTGAATCGCAACTTTACACGTAGGCCACTGAACCCACCCAGGGAAAGACCCGCGAATGCGAGCGAAAACGTGTAAAGCTGTAAAATGAAGTCCTCATAGAAACGAGGTAGTGGACCGGGCCCATTAGGACTGTTCGCATCATCTTAATAGATTCCCTCGGCTCTCTCACGGCCTGCCACACGATCAGTCAGCGCAATCAGGACAAGCAGAGCAGATCCGCAAATACGCGCAGCAGCGGTCAAAGCCGCGGCACCGATATGACGCACCGATAGATTCTATTCTCTAATCGCGAACAGCTTGAGATCACTAAGACAACCCGGAGTGCCGTTGAACCGGTCGCCCACTGCCCAATCCTGTCCATCCGTGCGGCTCAGACATTCCGCGAGCCGCCCGTTATGCTTCGGAGGAAAGCGGATGCCGACGTGGGCAGGCAGCTCAATCCATCGAAAGCGATAGTTTTACCCGCACGTGGACTCCACTAGGTTCTCCACATCGGATGCGGGGATGAGAATTTTTCCCTTCACCACCGTTGAGGCGCGAAGCACGCCGTCCTTGATTAGTTTGCGATGGTGTTCGGCGAAAGCTCAAGTAAGCCGCAGCTTGTTTGATCGTGTAGGGCTTGCGCGCGGCCTGTTGTAGGGTGGTCTTCTTCTTTCCGGTCAGCTTCATTCGGATTGCCGGCGAATCCGGTGGTTAGATCGTGCCGAACTCCGCACGATAGGAGCAGCCTGCTTGTTTAACGTCAAGTGCCGAATCCGGCACGGATGGAACAAAACGCCCGCAACATTATCGGTCCCCATCTCAGGCGAATACGCAACGAGCGCGGCCTCTCCCAGCCTCAACTCGCGGAAATTTTGCAGCGAAAGGGATGGGACATTTCGCGGGACATTATCGCCAAAATCGAGGACCAACGCCGATGGGTCGCCGACTTCGAAGTGGCATTCCTCGCCGAGGCATTGAAAATAACGATCCCCGATTTGTTCATCTATCGGGGGCGCTCAGGGAAGCCATCGGACTATATCGCTCGGCTAGAGCGAAAAATTAGCTGAGGCGCCCCTCTGTTCCTTTAGCAAGTGCTCTCGACTAAGTTTTCCACGTCGGAGGCAGGAATGAGAATTTTGCTGGTGACCGTGCTCGACCTCAGCACCCCGCGCTTGATGAGGTTTCGGATGCTCTTGGTGGAGTGGCTCAGGTAAAGAGCCGCAGACTTGATGGTGTAGGGCGGATTCTTTTGGAGTTTATTGGAAGCAGTGGGTGTGATCATGCTCGGCGCGCCGTGTCAACGGGAGCCCGAATCGCCCGTTCGAACTGAGATCGCATTTCGATGATGGTGCGAAGTGTTCTTTCAGGAATTAGAATCCGCGCGCTCGGCTCTTCGCGCTCGTTCTAGAAACTTGGAACGGCGCGTTTGCCTGTCGCCAGATTGCGCGAAGGCGTAAGTCGTCGAAATGAGCCAACCGCCGTCTTGGTGCCCTTGCATTTCGGCAACCTCCGCGAAGGTGAAGCCCTTCTGAATCATGCGGACAATTCCCATGCTGCGCAGATCGCGCGGCGTGAAATGCCGCAAGTGTAATCGTTTGCACGCGTTTTCTAAAGCGATGTGAGGATCTGCGATGGTGAAGATATGGCCGGCGCCGCTGCTGTCGTAGGGGGGCTGCGCGCGCAGTCGGTTCACCAATTCATCGAGACAACCTTCGTCCTCATATTTCCAGCGAGGCATATCGAACCGCACGCCAGTCTTGCGGCGGGTGAACTCGATGTGCGCTGGCTTCACGTTTTCCCATTTTACGTCTGCCGCTTCCGCCTGGCCCACCGAAGCCTCACCAAGAAATTCCAGAAAGTCCGCGCTCTGTCCGCCGTTACCGCAGTGCCGTCCGCCGTTCTGCGCGCGGACGTTGGCCACAATGGCGCGGAATTCTGCATAGGTGGGGATGTGCTTGCGCAATTCTTCCATTGCCGCTTGCCCGCCGATGGCTGCCCCCTTGTCGGATCGCTTGCCGCGGCGGGGGATTTGCTCAGGGTCGAAAGGCGATTTGCTAATGATGCGATTCGCGACCGCCACCTTGAAAACGTCCCGCACAATGCCCCGATAACTGTTGAAAGTGGCGCGCATCCATCTACGATTCTGCCCCGTATGATTGATCCACTCCACCAAATGGCGAGCGCGAATCTCGCTGACCGGTTGGCGTGTTCCGCCTGGGAATGTTTTGCGGATCATGTCGGCACGATTGGTCAGTTTGTAGAGGGTGCGTTCACGAGTGCCGTTTTTTGTGGCGAGCCAAAGATCAATCAGCGAGCCGAGGGTCAAATCAGAACTGCCCGTGTCGAGCGTTCTGGATTCGAGCAGCCATGCGTTTCGAAGAGATTTTGCGCGGTCGGGATTGTCGGTTTGCAGGTCATGCCAAAGCGTCTTTTTTCTGTCTTTGCGCCGTGCGAAATATCGCCCCCGCCCGTCGCGATAAAGGTTGTCGGCAACCCTAATCCGCTTTTTAGCGAGGATTCGTTTCATAGGGGTAAAATATGGGGTAATTTTCAGGAAAGCGATTTAATTCCGCGGGTCGTTTTTACCTAGATAATTTCGGGTTGGTAGCTCAATGGTAGAGCAGCGCCCTTTTAAGGCGTTGGTTGCGGGTTCGAGTCCCGCCCAACCCACGCCTCCTAAAATTCATTTGTCCGCGAAATGTTTCGCTCAAGACTTGAGTATTAGCAGCGACACCAACCCGGCAGAAACAAAGGCATTAATATGAAAATGAAGGCGGCGCAGATCAGCAAACCCGGCGGAGAATTTGAATTGGTCGAACGGGACATTCCCGGGGCCGGGCCAAAACAAGTGCGTGTGAAAGTGGAGGCTTGTGGCATTTGCCACAGCGATTTTCTGGTGAAAGATGGCATCTGGCCAGGCCTCAAGTATCCTCGTGTGCCGGGTCATGAAATTGGCGGGCGGATCGACGCACTTGGTGCAGATGTGATCGGGTGGGAAGTAGGCCAGCGGGTCGGGGTTGGCTGGCATGGCGGACATTGCTTCGTCTGCGCGCAATGTCGGCGCGGCGACTTTGCCATGTGTGTGAATCGCAAAGCTACCGGCCTCGATTTCGATGGCGGTTATGCCGAATACCTCATCGCACCGGCCGCAGCGTTAGCCGCCATTCCTGATGACTTACCCGCGGTAGAAGCAGGGCCTTTCATGTGTGCTGGCGTCACCGTCTATAATGCACTGCGTAACTCCGGTGCGCGCGGAGGCGACATCGTGGCGGTGCATGGGATAGGCGGACTAGGACACCTGGGTGTGCAATACGCGCGACAGATGGGATTCGTTACCGTAGCTATCGGTCGTGGCAAAGATAAAGAAGCATTAGCCAGGAAGCTAGGCGCGCATCATTACATTGATACCGACTCGGGCGATGGTGCGGCTGAGTTACAAAAGCTCGGCGGCGCAACTGTCATCTTAGCTACGGCGCCAAATGCAAAGGCGATCTCCGCGCTAGTAGATGGGTTGGCACCAAGCGGCAAGCTACTTGTTCCAGCTGCGCCTAACGAGCCGTTAACTATCAATATGATGTCGATGATCTCGGGAAGACGTTCCTTAGCTGGCTGCTATTCGGGCACAGCAAAAGACTCACAAGACACACTGGAATTCAGCGCCGTGGCCAAGGTGCATCCGATGATCGAGAAGTATCCACTCGAGCGAGTCGCTGAAGCTTACGAACAGATGCACAGCGGCAAGGTGCGCTTCCGTGTGGTTCTTACCATGACGTAATGCGCCGCGACCACTCGTTAGGCACTAGTTCTCGTTACCCTTGGTCAGCGGAACCCCCGGCCCGTGCGAAGCCGTGCGGGTGAAGGCGCGATCAAAGATGTAATTAGCTACGCGATTCCCCTGCTTGATACCTTCGGTCTTATCGAAAGCCCAATGAATCCCGAGATAAATTCGGCTTTGCCCATTCTCTTCTTCCGCTTCCGAGAGGCGCGTGAAGTAACGCGGCATGTAGGGCCGTAACGCGCCGGTGTTATCGTGGGTCGTGCCATTGAATTCGTCGGAAACAAACGTGAATCCGATCCGATCGGTGTCGAAGAAGCGGCGTAGTGTTTGGAAAAGCGCGCCACCGAAAGCAGCGTGACCGGAAGGATAAGCGGGAAAGGGTGGCGTGAAATTTGGACCGGTGAGATTATCCGCCGGCGCGCCTAAGGGCACGAAATTCGGATCGCCGATCGTGGCGCTATTTCCATCGCCCGAACCACTCGGGCCGGTACCGGCGTCGGATTCGCGAATGCCGCCGACCGGACGCCAGAAGTCCCAGTGATATTTTGATTCCCAAGCCGAGAAACCGGCATCGGCCATGGCGACATTGACCAATGCAAGCAGGCGCGCCAGCTGCACGGTATCGAGATTTTTCTGCGTCGCGATCTGCACGGCGATCTGATTGTAGAGACGCGGCGGCGCGCACAAACTTGGCGTTCCATCATAAGCCCAAAAAACTCCGATGAAGCTTTGTTCGGCCGTCCGTTGCGTCGCGGTAGTAACGCCATCGCCGCCGAGATTCTTTACTTCATTAAATGCGCTGGCGTAAGCAGCGCTGCTCATCGCGGGTGGCTCGGGCGTGCGATATTGCGCGCTTGATTGCAAAACGAATGGGACGCATTCGCCCCAATGCGCGCCGAGCGCGGTAGGAACCAGACTCACCGGATCCTGCCGCCAATGTCCGGCGAGATCACTCGTTTGCCAGGCCGTCCCAAGCCGAGGTTCGGGAACCTGCGAGCCATCATTGGCGCGCATGGCGAGAATGGCGGCGGCGATGCGGCTACCCAGATCCCTGGCGTTGCCGCGTTGCTGTTTGGTTGCGACGACACGGGCTAAATCCGCCTCGATGAATGTATTGAAACTCGCAGCTTGCGAGGGAAAAAGCGCGACCAGCGTGTCGTGCGCGGCCTGGCTAATGGCGAGTTCCATCGAGATGGTGTGCGCTCGATTTTTGACGCCGGTGTAACTGCTAAATCCGCCGCCGATCGCGCTCACGGCATCGGCCATCGCGATGTGAACAATGGCCATCGCCCGACTGGAACGGCCCGGCCCTACTTGTTCGCCAAAGGTCCGAATCTCGCCGGCCGCGACCGGTGTGTGATCCAGGCCGCTGGCATTGATGGCGATTTGGTTCCAGCGATGAAGCGAATCTCCGGAAATCTCCGGCGCGATTCGGACCGCGTTCGGATTTTCCGAAAACCGTTCGCCTAATAACTCATGAAAGCTTTTCGAAGGTGACGCGGCGAAAAGACAATCGCCGGCGCTGTAGACAAGCAACAGAAAGCCGAGCTGCGAGATGGAAAAAAATCGACGGCGCGACGCTTCCATGATCAAAGGAAAAAATTCCTGGCTTAACGATTATGGCGGTGACGGACTTTGATCGTAGGCCTCGACCAGAGCAACGCCGGTGGCGCCATTCACTCCGCTAACAATAGCGGTGTAGACGCCGGGACCAAGAGTAATAAGCGTCGCGGATTCTTTCGGGAAACCTGGCGCCAGGCCGCGGGCCGCGATCGTCGAAGCGTTCGGATCCTGTTGCCAATCGTCGTTCGATTGCAGAACCACGCCGTTTGCGTTGTAGATGCTTACGGTTGGATCGGGAAGCGGATTGCTCACTCCGCCGGAAGTGAGTGATTGACCAAGCGCGCGAATTACGAGTTGCTTATTGCTTCCACTGCCGACAATGAAGCCGGCAATCAAGACATTGTCGCCGTTCTGAACATTGCCACGCGATGACACATTGCCGGCGCGGCCACCGCCGCTGCGCAGATCGTAAAGTTCGAAAAGCCCGATACCGCTCGTCGCCGGCGTGCTCGAATCGGAATAACTCTGCACGATCGCGGTATAGGTTCCGGGGTTGAGCGTGAGTAAGAGCGCGGACTCAATGCTGTTGTGAGGATCGAGGCCGTAGCTCGCAATCGTTGACGCATCCGTGCTCGTAAACCAATCGTCGTTCGTCGCGATGATTTGGTGGTTCGAGTTGTAAACCGTGATGGTCGGATCAGTTAACGCAGCGGTGATTCCCACTTCGCGCAAGGAATATGCGAGGGCCCGCAGAATCACCGTCGCCGGTTGCGAACCTTGCACGATGAAGCCGCCGATCAAAACATTCTCGCCCGTGCCGACAAGCGCGCGCGTGGAAATATTCATCAGCACCGGCGCGCTCGTCACGCTCTGGTAAGCCGGACCGGAATTGTAGAGCGATTGCACGCCGTTGATGTCGTCGGTTTGAGGCACTTCGATGTTGCTCTCTCGCGAATTCATGATCGCGGTCACGTTCTGGCCGTTCTGATCGGGGTGATCGAGCCCGAGGATGTGACCAAATTCGTGAATGGCGACGCGGCGAAAATCTTCCGCGTTCGCGCGCAACGTTCCGCGATACGAATCCCAGGTAAACGCGGTGTTAAAAAGCGTGTCTGTTTCTTCCGTGACGTTGTTGCGCGAGCTAATGGTCGTGACCGCGAGCGTGTCCGAACCAAAGGTGTCGCCGAAAATTGTGCTGGCGAAGGCGATCGACATTTCGTCGTCGGAACCCGCCACCGGCACGGGAGAATTGTTGATGTAACTCAACTTCACGTGAGCCAGATATTGGTTCCAGATATTAAGCGCGGCCTGCGCCACTTGATTAAAGGAGGTCGAGCCGTCGCTCAAAGTGCGATTTCCGCCTAACGAAAGCTGTAAAACCACCGTGCGGTCGAGCGTCCATTTTTCGCCTTCGAGGACGTAAGCGCGTAACGAACTGGTGAAGAGGCAAACCCCAACCACGATGCACGAGACCCAACCGCGCCGCGCGCGCGTTCTTTTATTTCGCATTTTTTAGCTCCATTCGGATCGCGGTTTTGAAGTCAGCCAGAGAGAGAGCGCCGCATCCTTTGTTTCAGCGGATGCAATATACGCTCGGGCGCGAACCGGTCAATTCAGCGGGGGGACGAAGGAGCCGCAATTTGGACGAGCCGGAGAACCGTTGCTTAGTTGGCCGTCGGCAGAACGAATGCTTCGACCAAGCCCACGCCCAGCGTCCCGCGGGTGTCGCGAACTATAACGGTATAAAGGCCGGCTTGCGGTTGGAGAAGGAGCGCGCTTTCGCGGATGTCGCTGGGCGCAAGTCCACTTTGAGCTATCGCGCTGGCATTACTATTGTCGCGCCAGTTATCATTCTGACCGATTAGGTTACCGTCGCTGTCGCGTAACTCCATGATCGGATCTGATAAGGTTTCGTTAATGCCGCGCGCTGAGAGAGAAGGCCCGGAAGCGCGTAGAAGAAGAGAATCGGAGGCATCGGCAAAAACGATACCACCAATGAGAACGTTCTCCCCTTGACCTACATAAGCGCGCGCGGAGAGGTTAGTCAGGCGTGCGTCACTGATAGGATCGATATCGTAGACTTCGACTAAGCCCACTCCGCCACTACTGCTATTATTAGCTGCGTGTAGGATAACAGTGTATTCGCCCGGCGGAATAGTAACTAACAAGGAAGCTTCTTTGTTATTAGTAGGTGCTAAGCCAGTAGCGTTCACTTCCGATTGCTGCGTGCTCCACCAGTTATCGTTAGTAGCTAACAAGGCGCCGTGACTGTCGTAGAGATCTATCGCTGGATCGGCCAGACAACCAGTTATACCGTCCGTAACTAACGATGGTCCCAATCCTCGTAGTAGAACGCGCTTTGTGCTGGCAGCATTACCGGTAACAATAAAACCAGCAATGGCCACTTTTTCACCTGTGCCTACATAGGCGCGAGCAGAGATGTTAGCTAACCCGGGCGCAACGATGCTTTGAATCCACGATAGCTTGGCTGACATGCGCACGGCGAAAAAGCCAGCAGGCACAGGCGCACTCCCGGTGATGAGCTGGTGGTTCCAATCGTAGAAACCGCGCATATCGAAAATCGCCGCGAGCGTCTCGCTGCTCGTGGGCGTGGTCATGATTGAGCTATTGATGGAAGAATCGATGCCAGCCAGTTTCCAAACGCCGCCGTCGTTGATAAAAATCGGGCCGCCGGAATCGCCGGATGAGAGCATGCACTCGTTCGGGCCTCCATTTTCATCGAAGCTGGCGTAGAGAAAGGTGCCCATAGCGTCGCTAATCTGGTTTTCACCCCAGCGCTGCACCATGTCGCCCGTGCCCCATTGCCAGCCGCGTAACGTTCCGCCTAACGAGACTGGCGTGCCGCGTTGCGTGCCGCGTCCGATAACTACGATGTTTTTCCCAAGTTCGTCCGCGCGCGAATAGAGCGGCGCGTAATTCGGGAACGCCCCGTCGATTTCGAAAATGCGCAGATCACTGTAGGGATCTTCGAAGGAACGCAGGATCGGATAGGACTTCCCTTGATAAACGATATCGTTCGCCGGTTGGCCGACGTGTTTCGCGGTAATAAAGTGATGCGGCCCAATCGCGGTGCCCATGGACCAGCCGAAAGCGCCGACATATTTCCAGCCGCCGTCCGTTAAATCGCCACTCGGCGCAGTGCTGTTAAGCGTGGGATCGCCCGAGCCGAGGAGGATGATGGCGCGTCCTTGCGGCGCAGCTAACAGCAAGGTGGCAATGAGAATTAAATAAAGGAGCCGACGCACCCATCGTGGAGTTGCAAGTTCCTTGCCGCTCGCTGGGAAAAATTCCGCGCGATCAAAGGGGGCTTGGCGCGGGAAAAGCTCTACTAAAGGCATGCGGATGAAGGCATGGCTTGGACGTGCGGCTACCTTGACGGTGCTGGTGTTAATTATAACGGCGACGCCGAGCGAGGCGCATACGAAACATCTTCGCAAACGCCACACAGTCGCAGTGGCCTTACAGCCATTTATTAGAGCGCGCGCCGCTCTTCACGCCGCGGTCGATCCAATGGTTTTTGGTGCGCCGCGTGTTCTAGGCGCATCGATGCGTGTCGCCTACCAGACTTTATCGATCAGGAATGAAAGAATTTTCTCAGGAGAAGCTGTCGATGAAAACGAGGACCTACCGGAACGTGATGCTTATTTTACTAACCGCGTTCACCGCCAGCGGCCGCCGCGCGCAGAGTTAGTCGAGCCGTTAGAAGACGATGAAGACAGTCCGCGCCGCGCCGCGAGTCATGAAGATCTTCATGGCGGAGCCGGGCCTATGGTCTCCGGTAATCGTGCGATCTTGCGTAACGGCGTTGCGCACGCGCCGGCCAACGCCCCGGAAAGAGTAAAGAATGCGATCTGGGCGGCGAATAGCTTGCGCAACAAGCCCTATGTCTGGGGCGGCGGTCACGGATCATTTCAAGATCGCGGCTACGATTGTTCCGGCACTGTTTCATTTGCCTTGCATCACGCCGGGCTACTAGAAACGCCACTGCCTTCGAGCGAGTTGATGCGTTACGGCGAAGGCGGGCGCGGACGTTGGATCACCATTTACTCACGGAATGGTCATACCTTCGCCATGATTGCAGGACTGAGACTCGATACGACTGACTTTGCCATAGGCGGAAATGTTGGTCCGCGCTGGCATGCAGATGGCCGCGACACCTTTGGTTATGTCGCCAGGCATCCGGTCGGTTTGTAGGTCGGCTCCTAGAACAGATTCTGAAAGACGAGCCTGACGAAGGCATTGCCCTCATGGCCGAAAGTCGGGCCCGAGACAGTATGCATGTATCCAGCTTCCAGCTTCGCAATCACAACGGTTAGTTGAAGGCCCCCACCGGCTGCCATCCATGTCTCACTCACTCCACTACCATCAGACAAGCCTGCCGCATCAAACATGACGATGGGCTTAACCGAGAAAATATTAGCGTCGTTGATAATGAAGCGCGCTGCCGGACTTACTTCATTGAGGATTTGCTTCGCGCGCACATTAGCCTGGTCCTGACTCATCCCTTCGTTCCTAAGCACCGCGGCCAACATACTCGGTCCGGTCACGTCGATTTGCCGACTAAGCAGCTGCTTAATCGTAAGCGGATTCCCGTTGATATCCGGGATGTCGGTCGACTCGTTAGGTATCAGGCTTTGCGACCAGGGTTTGATTGGGATAGTAACATTAAGATTCACGTGCCAGAAATCTTTGCCTCCGATAGCAAGGCCACTACCACTACGTAGATGCGCTTCATTTTCTCCGAAGCTTCGTAGAATAGGCCCGCTCGGCATGGTAGTTAGCGAATCGGAGCTATCATAAAGAAATTGCCCGGGCGCATTGCCGCCGTAGAAGCGGGCAAAGGCAGGCGTGCCACTTGTCACCACACCACCACCGCCGAGAAGCTCAATTCCAATCGTCTGGTTTTCGGCGATGCGAATCTCCTTCTCGTACCCCAGCCGACCGACGAAACGTTGATAAGAATTACCACCGCCGGTCGTTTGCCAGGAACTCTCTTCCCAGAACGCTGCCCGCACAAAACCAGTAATGCCTCGCGGGATTGAGTCGAGCATCAGTCTCCCGATTTGCTGGTTAGCGGTAGCGCTGGTCGCGAAGTTATCGTCAGTGCGCTGGTAACCGGCGTCGAGCGCGAGTCGGGTATTCGGAGCGAGTCTTAGCTGCAATCCAAGAGTAGCTCCTCCGGCTTCGTGCTGATGAGTGCGGCCAGCCAACGGTTCGCGGCTCCCATCGAAATCTGCTGAGACCGTGAACTGCCGTAACCAGCCGTCATCATGCCGCAGGGCATAGCTCAATCCACTCTTCGCGCGATAGAAGGGCTCTTCGAAAGACTTGGTAGCGTCCGCGTGTAACTGAAACTGCTGAGTCAGGTCGGTAGTTAAGCTAGCAGAAATAGCAGAGCCAAAGGCACGATCATAGGACAGGCCTATAGTAGGATTGAGAGCCAGGAGCAGCTTCGGCACATTCTGGTAAAACGTCGGAAAGGCGGAGCGCGGGAGAGGAAGAATATTGTCGCCTACCTGAACAAGCGAAACGTCGAGGTAGAAAGGCTGTAGAATCACTCCGACCGTTCTTCCGGCTGGTTGCGCATTACCGTTAGCGTCTACCTCCGAGCTGGTATCGAACTTTGGCGCCAGGTAGAACACGCCTACCTCCCCTTTGGAACGGAAGCCAATGTTGATGTTCGAGTCGGCCGTTATGGCATCGCGCAAAAAGTGCATCGCGGCCGAGAGGTTATCGCTGGTCAGAATGTCGCCCGGCTTGAGCGGTAACTGAATACCTTTGCTCCACCGGCCTTCTATCTTTACGTAACGGACTGGCAGTCCATAGACGCCCTGCGCCGCAGCTTTTTGCCTGATCTCCTCATCACTTTGAACCTTAGGCGACGAGCCGGGCCCGAAGTCGAGGTTAACCGGCGCGGCGTCCTGGCCGCGGCAAAGAACAGAAAATAGCACGAAGGCGAAAGCCGAACTATACCAGATCGCCTTCATCCGTTGGCGATGCCTTCGCCGATCAAACTTCTACGTTTACGACTTTTTGCATCGCGTCATGCACGCGTTTCTTCTGTGCTGGAGTTGGTTTTGGCACACCCGCAATAGCCTTCGCGGCCGGATGCACTTCACCAACCAGGAGATCGGCTTGCGGAGGTTTGACACCTTCCGAGGCCATGAGCTGGACGGCTTTTTGTTCCACAGCCGGGCCTGTAGTATACGACACATGCACTAGCTGGATCTCGCTGTTATTTTTCACCCGGAAGAGATCGAAGACCAGCTTCCAGATCGCATCGGCCTGAGGGGTGCAGGAGCGTTCCACGCTGACTTTGAATTTGTATCCCGCTTCCGGGCTGAACACCATGACTTCGAGGAGAAACGGTTTGCAGACCTTGTCGCCGATCGTCACGACACTGGTGGATGAGTTAGCCATGAGGAGTGCTTAACTCCGAAGCGACTTCGAGTTCAATGCCAAACTTCGGGAGAGCGAAGTGCTAGCACTCGTTAGGCTCAATCTCCGGTATTGTTAGGCAAGGTGATGGACGACGGCACTTTTGCGGAAGCGGGCAATTCCACGCCATCGTCACCAAAGGCAACCGCAATGGCAATGAGCCGGCCACTCCTGGCCTGCCCAACGCCGCAGACGGCATCGCCGGATTTCACGCTTTCGAGCGGCGCCAGTTGCCCCTTGCGATAGATCTTGGTCTCGCGCGTGACACTAATAGGTTGGGAACCCGCCGACCAATAAAGGGTAAAGTTGTGCGCGATAGTACTTCGATCGTAAAGATGTCCACGGAACTCGTAGTACGCGCCATCTCTTAATCTGCCCTTCTGGTCTGCGGCCAGCGAAAGGGTCGCATATGCTACTGAAGCGACGATCAGCAGGAGTCGCAATCTCATCCGGCCTAATATGCCAAGTCGAATGTAAAATTGCGAGCCGGATGTAACAGTGCGGTTGCGATCTTTTTGTGCCTAACGAGTTCTAATCGGAGGAGAGAACAAACCGATTGCCTTCGCTATCCTTGAACATGGCATAAGCGCCCCACGGTTGTTTTTCCGGCGGACCTTCAAATTCAACGCCGCGCCCGCTTAGGTCCTTATAAGTCTGGTCAATGTCATCGCAGCTATAGGACATGGGCATCATCGAGCCGATGCGTTTCTCCTCGCCTTCCGCGGTGAAGAGAACGACCCGCGTCTCCGCCTTGGGCACGCGCAGCTCGATCCAGCGCTGCTTCTCATCAAAGGGCTGATCGGTGATGATGGTGAAGCCCAATTTATCGGTGTAGAAATCCAAGGCCCGATTTTGATCGGCCACAGGAATACTGATGAACTTGATTTGTTTGATCATGACGGGGTCAGCCTAGTTTTGCCCGCGGGGTTGCGTCCAGTAGTGAGGCATCCTGCGACGCGAAAAGAGCTGTCCGTTTATCGGTATAGCGGCGATGATGCTGGACGACCCATGCCGCGCTTTCGGGAAACTGTTCCGCTCGATGATTACGTGCTCGACGTTTTGATGCGAGATCTGGTCGGGCACGATCGCCAGCCCGCTGCCTATTTGGTTTATTTGTACTTCTACGGCCGAGCGGCGCGAGCGCACTGGCGGCCGATCGCGGCCAGTTTGCGCGAAATCGCAGAGGCGACCGGTCTCTCAAAGAGCGCAACGCAAACCGCGCTGGTTCGGCTGCGTCGGCGGCAGCTAATTAAGAGCAGGAGCGATCATGCTACGGCCATCCCTCGACATGAGGTGCTGCGGCATTGGCGTACGAGTGTCTCGCCCAAAAGAAAAAGGAATTGCAGCTGACGATGAGCCAGCTGCAATCCCTGAATTTTTCCTGCGCGCAAAAAAGCGCGCGAAAGCAGAAGCGAACTGCGAACTAGGAAGCAGGCGAAGCCGACGGAGAAGGCGAAGCTTCTTCGGTGCTCTTCTTCTTGGTCGAGCTCTTCTTCGTGGTGGAAGTTGATTTCTTAGTCGCGGTCGCGGTGCCGGTGCCCTTCTTCGCGGTCATCTGTGAACTGCTTGAAGTGGTGGTCATGGTCTCATTCTTCTTGGTTGCACAAGAGGAGAGAAAGGCCATACCGATTACGGCGACGGTTAAGGAGAGGATGGTTTTTTTCATAGGATAGTTGCTAACGACTCTCCCATAGGCAGGCGCGCCCGTCAGGGCAAGCAAAATTAACGGACTTACTCGGCCCGCAAGGCCACGATCGGGTTGACCCGGGTCGCGCGCCGGGCCGGGACGAAGATCGAAGCAGCGGCGACGAGCGCGAGCAATCCGGCGACCGCGAAGTAAACGCTCAGGATGTCGTTCGTTTTCACCCGGAAGAGGAAATTCTGCAGGTTCTCCGCGCCGATCAGACCAACGAGAACAGCGGCGGTGCCGACACCAATCGTTAGACCGATGACTAATTGCCACGCGCCTTGTTTCATGACCATCCCGAGAATACGGCCGGAATCGGCGCCGAGCGCCATGCGGATCCCGAATTCCTGGGTGCGCTGATTGACCGAAAAGCTCATTACGCCATACAGACCGACGGCTGCCAGCACGACCGCGGCGATTCCGAAGATGGTGAAGAGCGAGGCAGTGATGCGATTGACTCCCAGTATCTCATCATGCAACCGGGCCGGCGTTCCGCCGAAATACGTTGGCAAATTGGAGTCGAGCGCGGCCACCGCTTTGCCGAGAATCGGCGCCAGTGTATCGGCACTTTGTCCCGCATGCGGACGCGCCACCACGGTGACGAATTGCGGTGCGGGCTGCGCACCGAGCAGCGGGATATAGAAGCCGGCATCGTCGGTTTGCTGATTAAAGGGTCCCTGCATGAGTGTGTCGGGCACCACGCCCACGATCGTGCGCCATTCCTCTGTTTTCGTGGGATTGAATTGGCGAATGCGACGGCCGATCGGGCTTTCGTTGCCCCAATATTTGCGCGCGAAGCTGGTGTTCACAATCGCCACCGGTTGTTTGGCGTCGCTGTCTTCGATCGTGAAGTCACGGCCTTCGATAATTTTCAATCCGAGCGTGGTGAAGTAGCCATCCGAGACCGCTTCGGAATTTCCGCGCGGGCGATCGCGATCGGTCACGTAACTCTTCCCATCGACTTCGTACTGACCGAAGTTGGCGAAGGTCATGCGGAAGCGCGCGGTCATGGCGGCGGCATCGAATTGCGGTCCGTCACGGAGTGCACGTAACGTGCGCACGAAAAATTGCTGGCGTGCATCCGAGTTCGGATAATCGCCTTCCATCAAACCCATGCGCGCGGAGTAAACGCTGGTCTCGTCGTAGCCGTAATCGACCGTCGTTTGATTGCGGATCGATTTGACCTGCAGGGTCGCGGCGACGAGCAGCGCGGCTGTTAAGGCAATTTGGCCGACCACGAAAATGCGCGTGAGTGCGTTGACCAAACGGCTGCTATTTCCGCGGCCGCCTTCTTTCATGATCTCCGCCGGACTCGCGCGCGCGCTCAGCCAAGCCGGGATGAGACCGGAAGCGAGCGTGGCCACAAGTGTGATTCCAACCGTGAATGCGAGAACTTTGCTGTCGATCGTAAAGGTGACCCAGTAGGGCAACGGAAATGGAAGCGCGCTCGTCGCGCGAACAAGAAATTCGATAGCCCAGTACGCGAGCAAGACACCGGCAACGGCGCCGAAGGTCGCGACGATAAAGCTTTCGGTCAGCATTTGCCGAATGATCCGCCCACGCGTTGCGCCGAGCGCGCCGCGAATCGCCAGTTCTTTCGCGCGCAACGCCGCGCGGCCGAACTGCATGTTCATCACATTCACACAGGCGATAAACAGAACGACGAGCGTGGCGCCGAGCATCGCATAAACAGTCTGGCGCAGTTGCGGGCCGGTGAAGCTATTCAAGAAGCGGCTGAACGCTAGCCGAAACAAGCTGGCTATTTGTCTTGGGATATTCTTTGGCGAAACGTCGTGCGAGTCCGACGAACTCGGCGTTTGCCTGATCAATACTGACACCGGGCTTGAGTCGGCCCATCACGGCCGGTCCGACATTTCGGCTCTCGGGATCTTCGCGCACCTTCAGCGGAAATTCGTTGTAGTACGGCACCCACAATTGCTCCGAGACCGGGAACTTGAATCCCGCTGGCATCACGCCAACGATCGTCGCCGCTTTGCCATTAATGCGAACCGCCTGGCCAACAATCTTCGGATCACCGCCGAAATCACGTTGCCAAATATCGTATCCAAGAACGGTGACCTTCTCCGCGCCAGGCTTGTTGTCATCGGCGGTAAAATCGCGGCCCATGATCGGCGCGACGCCGAGGATGCGGAAAAAATCTTCCGTGACGTAACCTCCCGTATAACGCTGCGGATTGTTCTTGTAGTTCACATTGATGGTCGAGCCATTGAGATAGCCGGTCATCATCGAGAACGACTGCTGCGCCGCTTTCAGGTCTTCGTAATCCGCCGCGGTCGGGATAAAGCCGGCGCCATTGTTATTCTGCTGCGGATTCGCCTGTGGATCGACCAACCCCACACCCATGAGCTGTTCAGGATGAGGAAAAGAAAATCCGCGCAGAACAAACGCATTCACCACGGTGAATTGCGTCGTCACTCCGCAAATGCCGAGAGCCAGCACAGTGATAGCGAGAAAACAAAACGTCTTCTCTTTCGCCAACACGCGCAGGCCGATCCGGATGTCTTGGAAGAGGGAGCTGAAGAACATAAAGTTAGTTTGTTGGGCGCCGCCTCACGGGAGGTGCGTCGATTTCTCCTGCGTTACTTTTCCAGACGCCATTTAGGCGCAGTCGACCTGGCACATCGTTACCTGCGCGACTGGCTTGGCGCTCAGATTTTCTGGAATGGTGACCCGCATCTGCGCAGCTTCCCAGACCGAGAAGAGCATGCTCATAATGAGCAGCAGATAGACTGCAGTCTCAGTAAGACTGCGCTCTTTTTCTTCTGATCGAACGAGCATCGCGTAAGTCGATTCGAATGTTTGTGAGTTCATCGTTTGGTTTTCCTTTTCTTTCTTACTAACGCCTAGTGCCTATTGCACGGCGCGTGCCACGGCTAAATTCAGAGTTACAAGCTACTAAATCGCAGCCACTTACATCCGAGATTGTTGTCGAGCGTAGAGACCTGCTCGTCACGAAGACGGGACTCGACGTTGCGAATGTGGGACGGTTTGCAAAACGGATGCGCATGCACTGATTCATCTGATGATCGGATGAGATTCGCGCGCAATTTAGATTCAAAATTCGCTGTGCCGATGCGCGAAAAGAGCGCGTAATGTTTTCGCTATTAAATAGAAGCGGACTCTGCGATTGTAGTTATCTTCGAAGGTAGGGTTTCAAGGAGGTCCCCCTTTGAAGCCCGCGTAACGCAGCCGTTTAAGAAAGATCCTGTCATGCCGATGTTTTCACCTACACGACGGCCGGAGCCGTCAACTTCCACTCCCACCGCAGGACCCGAAAAATCGAATGGCGCTTCCTCCGCGGGGCCATCTGCCCCAGCCGGGCCGCAAAGATCTACTTCCGGTGGCGTGTTGTCCGCGGGCGTTTCCATCACTGGCTCGCTCAAGTTCTCGCGCGAACTGGTGATCGATTGCGAAGTCGAAGGCTCGATCGATTCCGAAGGTCGCCTGGTTGTAGAAAAAAACGCGCAGATCAAAGGCGAAATTCGCGCCGGTGCTGTCACGGTCTTCGGCACCGTGGAAGGAAATGTGACCGCGACTGAACGCTGCGAATTGCGCGCCGGTTGCACTCTGCGCGGCGACATTGAAGCGCCGCGGCTGGTCGTCGATGACGACGCCACCTTCGTCGGTAGCGCCAAGATTACCAAGCGCGCCTAAGCGGCAGCACTCGTTAGGCTCTCGTTAGGCCGAGAACTTACCGTAGACGGCGAGCAGCGGGTAGTAGCACTTATTTTTGCTACGGTAATCGCTCACGAAACCAGTTTTCGTTCGCAGTTCCACGTGCCCGGCACCGTGCGCTCCGCGACCGTAAACAATCACCGCTCCCACCGGCGCGGCGTACGGATCATGAATCGGCAATTTCTTGAAACCGAAATTCCGCGCCAATTCTTCGCCCGCCTGGCAGGCGTAAATTGTTTTTGGATAGGAACTGACAACGTGCGCGGCGACGAGCGCTTCCTTCACATATTGCCAGCAACGCCCTTTTGTCCGGGCGTTGGCCCGTTCCTCGGCGATGCTAACCGCGCGGGTCAGGAGCGGATTTAAGCGCGAATCGATCGCTGCATTCGGATGCGTCACCCGATAGTAGTGGCGAATGATCCGCGCGGAGGTCAGGCGCCCAGCAGGGCCCCGGTAGTAAAAATGTGTTCGCGAGCTGACTAATCCTTCGGCTTGTAAATTCCCCGCCAGCCAGAATAGACAGAAAGCGCCAAAAATTTTGTAGAGAAAATGCCGCAGCACGCGTCCTTCTAGTGCAGGGTCTGTGCCATGTCTATCCCGGTTTTCGTATAATGAAGGAGGACGGTCTGGAGGCGATGGAAGAGTTTTTGCGCCAGCGCATCCCGCTTACCTGCGCCCTCGGTGTGCGCGTGACGCCGGATACCGCGCACGGATTTGCGATCGAGGCCCCGGTCAGTATTAACTACAATCATTTGCGAACTGCGTTTGGCGGCAGCATCAATGCCGTCGCCACCCTGGCCGGCTACGGATTTCTCTGGCTCGACCTCCGCGAAACCGCGCACGTTGTCATTGCCGAGAGTTCGATCCGTTTTCTTCGACCAATCAATGAAACGATCCGCGCCGTCTGCCTGCAGCCGGCCGATTCTGATTTGGACAAATTCCACGCGACCTTTCAGGCAAAAGGAAAAGCGCGCGTCCGCCTGAAAGTTTCTGTCGAAGAAAAAGGAATCCGCGCCGCCGAGTTCGAAGGATTATTTTTCGCGATCGCCAACTGAAACTACGGCTGCGTGCCCGTCGCCCGTGCGCGGATTTGATTGAGATCCGGATCGTTCGCGCGCACCCATTCTTGAATCTCGTCCACATCAGCCGGACTGACCGCGCTGGCACGTGTCGGATTTGGCTCTGCCGGTCCTTGGCGATACTTCCAATGCCGTCCGTGCCTGACGAGCGCATAATACATTGTCTTCGCCGTGACCACGCCCACGCCGCTGCAGCGCATCGCGTTGTAGAACATGAGATCGACCTGCTCTGGCGAGCGATCTTGTCGATCGTAGGCCACATCGTGCAGCACCGAGCCGTTGCGATATTTTCCTTCGAACGGTCCGCCGATCATCCCCCAAAACGCGCGCGGAATCGACGCGCCATCGACTTTCGAGCCCGCCGGCGCGATCCAGACCACGCCGTACGGATCGGTATAACGAAGTTCGTTTAGCAAGACCATCGTTCGGCCATCGTCTTCCCAGCGCGTCTCGATCGGTCCGCTGTAAAAACCCCAATTAGCTGCACGCGCCGGCCGCGCTTTCGCCGCCTGGCGATCGAGTTTTTTCTCGGTCCGCGCTGCTTCCTTTTCGATATCGCGCCTGCCGGAACTGCACGCAGTCAGCGCCAGCATCATAACCAAAACAAAACTTCTCATGTGTCGGCTGCGACTAGTTGCGGTTTCTTTTTCCGTTGTGGTCGAGACTCTGTTGGCGCCGTCACGATTGGTCGGCGGAATTTCTTCACATAGAAGAGCATGAAAATTCCCGACGAAACGAGTAACGATCCGACCCATTTCAGAAGCCAACCCGGATCGCGCAAGATTTGGATCGTGCTCTGTCCGAGATTCTCCGGATTCCAGGATGCCTGCGACATTTTGTAAGTGAGTCCGGTCCAGGTGCGCCAGGTTTCGCCCGGAAAACTAAACGGATTATTCATCCAACACTGGCCAATGGCCGATTCACCTTCGCGATTCGTTACACGGACCGTGCTCTTGAATCCGGCCGGACTGTCGTTCCCTTCATTGCGCTTCACTTCGAATTCGAGCAGCTCGAGCGCGATCGGCAGCTGTTCCTGTTTCCAGCCGTAGGCCACTTGAATCGGCGCCGGTTTCGTCGGCATCGCGATCTGCCAACCCGCGGGGACCCATTGCTCCAGCGTTTCGCTCCCTTGTTGGATGCGAACACGAACACCGTCCGGCAAGTTGGACTCGTTAGGCGAATTCTCCGTCGCCGGGTTAAAATCCATCCACTGCTCGGAGTGAGGCATTGTCCGGTCGATCTGCAATTTCCAGTCCGCCCAACCAGTCGTTAGGCCAGAATTCGGTTCCAATTTGCCGTTCGATCTCTCGCCCTTTCGTGAAGCGAGTTCGTAAGTCACGCCTCCGTCATCAGCGAGAAATAAGATGAGTCGATTTCCGCCTGCATTTTCCGTGGCGCCAGCAGCTGCATGCGCATCCGCCGCGGCTGCGACAGGCACGGCGCGGCCACGCAAAGTCACGACCACGGCCGGATTATTCGGCGCGTCCGAAATTGAAGTTGGTTTGCCGTTTTCGATGCGAAAGTCCGGCCAATAATTTTCCACGCGCATCGTAAACGCGCTGTCCTCGAGCGGCATGTCCTGCTGCAAATGCGCCGCTACATCATGCGTCCAGGTCTTGTCGCCGATGGCGATCGTGACGGTCCCGTTATTTCCGTTTTGCGGTTGCGACAAAACAACCTTGGCACCTGTGCTGCCACCCTTGGCCGATTTCGCCACGTTTTGATCGGGCGCTTTGGCGAAAGCGAAAATCGATTCTTCGATATCCACCGCTTCACCGTTGTTCTTAGACTCGTTAGGCGAATTTGATGTCTCGTTAGGCGCGACACCGCGCTTCAATTCAATCTTCGCCAGCGCGCCCATGTCGAAACTTCCATGCTGTGGATCGTCGGCCAGCAACCAGCTTTCCAGACGCTGCCCCATCATCGCGGTGGTGATCGTAAAATGCAGCGCTGGCACGCCACCTTCCGCGAGCGGTTTCGGATTCAACTTCGCCTCCATCGCTTTGGCGTACTCGACGATGCTCAGTCGCGCGCCACTCGCGAGCGCTCCGAGATCACGCGGATGCTGCGCCGTCGGCGGATGGTTGATAAACTCCGCTGCATAACCCTTCACGACCCCGTCCGTATCGCGCACGCGCAGCTGATGTTGATCAACCAGCAGCCGGTTCGTCGGCGGTTCGCCTTTGAAAAGTGTGATCGTTCCTTCCGTTCCCCAGAGACGACCAATGAGCGAACCAAAAAGCAGCGTGATGATGCCAAGATGCGTGACAAGAAACGCCACGTGATGTTTTTTCCACGGCCAACGCGAGAACGCGGAAGTGGCAAGATTCGCCACCAGGAGCAGCAACCAAAAATTAAACCACGGCGCGCCGTAAACGTAGGCGCGTGCGACTTTCGCATCGAAACTCGATTCCCAAATCGTCCCGGCAATTGCGCCCAGAATCAGCACCGCCAGCAGGACGACGGCGAGCTTGAGCGATGCGAAAAACTTGAAAACGGAATTCCGCTGCCAGCTCGGACGGCTGGACGAGGAGGTCGCCATGGGGCGGCTATTTTCCGCCAAGAATTCCGCGGTTCAATCCGCGAATTGCCGCGCGCTCAGTTTAGTTCGTCCAAGAACGCCACTTCTTGCGCAGCGGTTTCACATAGCTGTCGACGTCGACTTTCTTCAGACGATCAACTCCGTCCATGACCGCGTCGGCCGAATCGTCATACTTCCGTTTCATCGATTTGAAGAAGGGCCAGAGAAACGGCAACGACAACATGCCGAGATCGACATTGCCGAGCGGCGTTTTCACTTCGCGCTTCGGCTCGGCCGTTTCCGACGAGTAACGAATCGCCAGCCCGATGGCCAAACCGACAGCGAGCGCGCCCAAAACGGTGGGGATGGGATTCTCGCGCAGGAAAAATTCAGTGCGTTCGCGCGCCGTGCCCGCGCGTTGTTTCGTTTGCGTCCAGACATCGCCGGCTAGGTTGGTCGCACGCTCCTGCTCCTCATCGAAGCGAGTGGAGGCGCCCGGATTATTTTTCGTAAAATCTTCGCCGTTCGGATTGATCATAATTACGAATCGAAATTCGACCCTTCTTTGCGTCTCCGCAACGACTGACTTTGCAACGCTGGACCGTGCGGCACCGATCGCGGAATGCGCGGCGGAGTTTAGCTCTCGTTAGGAACGGCCGTGAACTCGTCGACTACGGCGAGGAACGGATCGATGTCGAACGGTTTGGTCAGATAGTTACGGGCGCCGGCGGTGAGCAGACGCTCGATCTGGCTCGGCGTGGCGTTCGCGCTTAAAATCACCACGGGAATTTCCGCGGTCGCAGGATTCTGCTGCAATTTCTGCAGGACATCGGCGCCATGCATGTCGGGCAGATTCAAGTCGAGCAGGACAAGCTTCGGCCGATGCATTTCCGCCAGCTCCAAACCGAGTTGGCCATGCGGTGCGTGCAGCAGTTTTACTTTCGGACGGTACTCCAAGATGCGCTCGACCAGAGTGTAGTTGACCATGTCGTCCTCGACATAGAGGAGGTCACACATCCGGTTCGGTAGCGGGATAATGCGATTGCCCATGCGCTGCGCAGCAGCGGGGTCGCCTAATTCACTCTCGATGATGGCCAGAAGTTCGCGGGCCGATTTCAGAATCTGATGAACATCGTTCGCCTCGCGTTTATTTCCCGGCTGCAACGCCAGCAATTCCGCGTAACCGAGAATGGCATTGAGCGGCGCGCGTAGTTTCTGGTTCAAGTCTGCGCAAAAATTTTCCCGTGCTTCGTCGCGCTCGTCTTCGATCTTCGTGGTCTCCATGTCTTTTTAATTTCCTCAACCCCAAACCGAGGCCGGGGCTTCCGCGCTTTCCAAACGCAGGCCCGATGGTTCCTCGTAGAGCTGGTCCCGCAATTTTTTCACCATATCGATGTCGCGCCGCATCTTGTTTTTGTGCGCGCAGAAAATTAGCGCAGTTTCGTCGGTAATTCGGTCGTCCTTATAAGCCGCCATGAGGGATTGATCGAAGCTGTGCCAACCCATCGTGCCGCCGGCCTCAATGATTTCCTGGAAAGTGCGGTTCTCCGATTCGCCGTAGAGCAAAGTCTCGCGCGTGCGCAGACTGCTCCCCATGATCTCGGTCACGAGTAGTCGACCGCCGCCGGCTTTGCTGACCAGACGTTGGCCAACTACGTAACGGATGGTGTCGGCCAGGCGTTGCCGCAGCTGTTGCTCCTCGTCTTTGGCGAACATGCCGATGACGCGGTTGATCGTTTGGCCCGCGCTAATGGTGTGCAGCGTAGAAAAAACAATGTGACCCGTCTCAGACGCGGTCATCGCGATCTCCATCGTTTCGCGGTCGCGAATTTCGCCGACCAGGATTGCTTTCGGTGCCTGGCGCAAAGCAGCGCGTAACCCCGTGGCAAAATCTGGAAAATCTTTGCCGAGCTCGCGCTGATTAAAGAGCGCCTTCTTGTGCGGATGTAGAAATTCGATCGGATCTTCCAGAGTGAGAATGTGAATTTCCTGTGTGTGATTTAGTTCGTTTAACATCGCCGCCAGCGTTGTGGTCTTGCCGCTGCCCGTCGCGCCCGTCACAAAAATGATTCCGTTTTTCTCCTTGATCATTTCGTGAAAGACCGGCGGCAAACCCAGTCCTTCGATCGTTGGAATTTCCGTCTGCAGTCGGCGCATCACGATCGCCTGCCGTCCGTTCTGCCGGAAAATGCTGGTGCGGAAACGGGCGATATCGGCGAGCGCATAACTGCAATCGCACGAGCCCAATCTTTTCAGATCACTCGCCAGGCGCTCGTCGCCTTGCATTAAGTGCAGCGCGATCTTCTGAATTTGCTCGAGGGTGAGCAGGCCGGTATCGATCGGAAATTCGATCAGCTTACCGTATTCCTCGACGATTGGCGGCTTGCCGACGGCGAAAAGCAAATCGGAAACGCCTTCTGCGCTTTCCACCATTGCTCCCAGGAGTGCATCGATGACGTCTGCGTTCACAAAGAACCGTTGGAAAGAGCGGGAACTGTGCCGCGCCTAACGCCACTCGTGTTTGGGATATTTCCGTTGCAGCTCCTTCTTGATCTTCGGGTAGCCGTCCTTCCAGAAACCCGCCAGATCGCTTGTGATTTGAATCGGCCGATTGTTCGGCGCGAGCACCTGAATGACCAGCGGCACGCGGCCGCCACCAATGGTCAGATTCCGCTCCACTCCGTACAAATCTTGTATCCGCGCCGCGACCGTCGGCGGCGCCGAGGTGCTGTAGGTTATTTTCGCTTTGCGACCATTCGGCAAGACGATCCGCTCGGGCGCGAGCTGTTCGACTTTTTGCTGCTGTGGCGCGGTGAGCCAGGATTTCACCGCTGGCTGAACAGCACGTTCCTTAATTTCCTTGTAGCTAACCGCGCCACGACAAACTTCTTCGATCATCAGAAGTTTTTCCGCCTCGCCGATTTTCGGCAGCGCCAATTCCGGAAACCAATCCGCGACGCAATTCGCCCGCACAATCCATTGCTCGACGGAGTTGTCCCAATTCTTCAGCGCAAGATTTCCGCCCAACACCTCGCGAGCCAGCAACGCCGAGGACTCGTTAGGCGGAACGTCTGCCGCTTCACTGTGCAAAACAAGATCGTGAAATGTCGTCTGCCGTTTTCCGATCACACGGCGCGCAGCGGAATCGAACGCCACTTCGATTTTTTCCTGAAACGCTTCCGGAAATAATTCGCGCAACCATTCTTCTTCGATCCGCGTCGCCAGCGTGAGCAAGACCTGGCGCTCTTTGTCACTGCTTTCGATTTCACGAATTTCCGACGCCACAATTAGCGGTGCGCGATGCACCACACTTTCGCGCGCGAGTACGCCGCGACGCCCATGCACCAGCGCGCAACGCAACGTTCCCTGATCCAACCGCATTGCGACCTGATCTGGAAAACCCGCGAGAACACAACGCTGGATCGCACCCGGCTCGGCTTCGCGCGCTTCGATAGCCAGGCCTTCGTCGCGCGCGATACCGATAAATTGTTCCCACAGCTGCGCTGCTTCGCGCGCCGCCATCGCGTTCACCGACAAGCGACTGCATCGGCGCGGATCAAAATTGTTCTTCTCCGCGAAACGAAAAGCGCGCACCAAAATAAAAAGATCGGAATCATCATCGGCGCCCAACAAGTCCTCGCGATCCTCCCGCGCCTGTTTTCCTTCGGCGCGTCGCAAGAGATTCCGTCCCTGCGTCACCGCTGCGATCAGCGCGATGGCGCGCACACAGCGATGCTCCTGCGCCGCGAGCAGCATGCGCGCATATCGCGGATGCACGGGAAAGGCCAGCATGCGCCGGCCGAGCGGCGTGATTAACCTCTCGTTAGGCGAAAGCGCGCCGAGATCTTCCAGCAATTGTTCCGCGCGTGAGAGGGCTCGTGGCTCCGGCGGTTCGAGCCAGCGGAACTGTGCGATGTCGTCAATCCCGCTCGCTTTCAAAGTCAAAACGACTTCCGCCAAATCGAGCCGCTTCACTTCCGGCAATTCCTGCGGTGCGCGTTCCGCATGTTCGCGCTCCGTCCAGAGCCGTAAACATCTTCCGGGCGCGGTTCGTCCGGCGCGCCCGGCGCGTTGATCAGCTGAAGCGCGGCTAATTTTCTCGATGAGCAGCGTGTTGATTCCGCGGCGCGGATCGAAGCGCGCGATGCGCGCCAGTCCGCTATCGATCACCACCTGCACGCCTTCGATCGTCAGCGATGTTTCCGCGACGTTCGTGGCGATGATTGCCTTGCGTTTGTCGTAACGCGCGAGCGCGGCGTCTTGTTCGGCCGGCGCCAGTTCGCCGTACAACGGGAGCGGCACGAAGTGATTGCTCACGCGCGAGGCGCGCACCGCGGAAAGCGTGCGCATGATTTCGTATTTGCCCGGCATGAAGATAAGCGCATCGCCTTCGGTCGATGAGGCGAGACGCGCCAGTTCATCCGCGGCCAAATCCCAGATCGCGTAATCATCCGCGCGCACCGGTTTGTCGAGATACTCAATCGTCACCGGATGTTGCCGGCCGCTCGAAGTGAGCAACGCGCACGGTTCGAGAAATTTTTGCAGCGCGCCGGTATCGAGCGTCGCGGACATGACACCGATTTTCAGATCGGGCCGGGATTTTTCCTGCAAGCGCAAGGCGCGCGCGAGCGTGATGTCGCCGTAAAGATGACGCTCGTGAAATTCGTCGAACAGAATCACCGAGACGCCGCGCAGTTCCGGATCTTGAATCAACTGCCGGAGCAAAATTCCTTCGGTGACGAAACGAATTCGCGTGCGAGCGGAGACGACATTCTCAAAACGAATTTGAAATCCAACTTCGTCGCCTAACGAGACCTTGCGTTCCTGCGCCACGCGGGCAGCCAGCAAACGCGCGGCCAGACGGCGCGGTTGCAGAATGACCACCTGCCCGCGCCCGAGCATTTCGTGATCGAGCAAGATTTGCGGAACCTGCGTTGATTTTCCCGAGCCGGTCGGCGCCTGCAGAATCAGGCGCGGCTGTTTTTCGAAAGCCCGGACGATCTCCGACTCGAGCTCGTAGATCGGAAGATCGCGCGGCTCCACGATCTATTGCGCGCGCGGCTTGTGAATGAGGCCGAGCCCGCGCGCATCCTTGTAAAATGGCAGCGGAGCGTCCGTCGATTGCGCGTTCGGATTGAGCAAGATTGATTCGCATTCGGGATGCGCTGCGCGCCATTCAACGAAGGCGCGGCGGACACCCCCTTCCTTCGTCGGATCAAAATTCTCTGCGAAACGACTCACATCGTGAACGACGAGCATTCCACCATAAGCAAGCGCGCCGTACCACAAATCGAGTTGACGCAAGGTCGAGCTGAATTCGCGCGAGTCATCGAGGATGATCAGCTCCGGCGCGGTGCCGAGATAACCTTTCGCCGCCTCCGCGATTCCCGGTTGAAGAAAATCGCCGCCCGCCACTTCGACGAAGTCATCCAGTTGCGCGCGCCCAATCCATTGACGCGTCGCGGCGAGCGAACCTGGATCGTTATCGATCGCAAATAATCCGCGGCGCGCATTCATGCGCCGCAACATGAAGCCGAGCAGAAGGGCGAAATAACCGGCATGCGTTCCGAGTTGGACGATACGTTCCGCGCGATTTCCAAGAACAAACCCGTGCAGGGCCGACATCAACGGCACTGACACTTCATCCACCTGACCGGCGCGACTTGTTTCTTCGAACCATTCGGCCACGATGGCCCATTCACTTTCCGACAAATCTGAGTATATTGCCGGCACATAATTCATTCCCGGCAATCGATGCCACCAGAAACGCGGCGCGCCCTCTTCTGCGCTCCATTTCCTTGACCTATCCGAATGACTCATTTCCTTATGCTCAGCCAAGCCCCAAGATTTTCACACATCGAGATTGTCTGCGACGAACGATCATATCAAGCAGCTGGACTCACCATGAAGTTTGACGCCACGTCCCGACTTCTTTTTTTCGCGCCGCATCCCGATGATGAATCGCTGGCCGCTGCCGGTCTGTTGCAAAAGGCCGCGGCCGCTGGCGCGAATGTGCGCGTCATTTTCGCCACGAACGGCGACGACAATCCATGGCCACTGCGCGTGGTCGAGCGGCAATGGAAAATCGAGGCGCATCATCGTTTGCTCTGGGGAATGCGGCGCATGCACGAGGCGCGCGAAGCCTTGCAGGTCCTTGGTCATCCGCCGGCCTGCGCTGATTTTTTGCAGCTGCCCGACCAACGGCTGACGGAATATTTTCTGCAATCGGACCAGCAACTGGTCCGGCGCCTGGCGCGTGTCATCGCTGAAGCGCAGCCAACTTTGATCGTCGCGCCGGCGGCTTTCGACACCCACCCCGACCACAACGCTTTTCATCTCCTGCTCAATCGCGCGGTCCATGCGGGCGGACTAAATTCCATCCCACGACTTTTTTATTCGGTTCATCAACGGCATTACCACGGCAACTACGGGCGCGTCGTCCTGCCGCTGACGGCGGAAGAGCAGGAAACGAAACGCCGCGCCATTCTTTGTCATCAATCGCAGATGGCGCTGAGTCGTCGGCGTTTTTTGCGCCACGTTTTGCCGCAGGAGGAATTCTGGCGCGCGCTGCCGGCCCGAGAGCTAGACCTGTTGCACCCGATTTCGTATGGGCACATGGACAATGCGAACCTGCGCCTGCGTTTGCAGCGGCGGATTCGCTCCACAACTTTCGCGCGTTGTACTTTGTTGGTGGCGATTGAATCAGCGACAGCGAGTCATCGCTGGGCCTTGCGTCTGCCGGCGTTTTCGAAGCAGGTCGCGTTTGAAGATGCGCTCAGCGGAATGAAGATTGGTTTGGCGCGCGTTCGCATTCACGGGAGGCAGGCCGAAGTGGATCTGCCGTTGGACTCGTTAGGCGAAATTAGCTCGCTCCACACCAAACTCGAACAGCCGACCCTATTTTATGATGCCGCCGGTTGGCGCGAAATTCCCACGACACAAGTTGCGGTCACCGCCTCGGCGCCACGCCGCGTTCTTGAGACCGTCCCGACACGCTCGCGGTATGTGCGGCCAGCTACGGCGCCAGCCGTTCGATAGTCCAAGTTCGATCCGACTGCCGCGAATAACGGAAGCGATCGTGCAGTCGATTGGTTCGGCCCTGCCAGAATTCGATCGTCTCCGGCACGACGCGATAACCGCCCCAATTTTCCGGCAGCGGGATTGGTCCGCCGCTGAATCGCTTCATCAATTCCGCTAATTTATTCTCGAGCGCCGCCCGGTCCGGAATCACTTCACTTTGATGTGAAGCCCAGGCGCCCAGCTGACTTCCAACCGGGCGCGACTGAAAATATTCTTCCGACTCCGCGCGCGAAGTTTTCTCGACCGTGCCGTTAATGCGAATTTGCCGCTCCAGTTGCACCCATAAAAAATTCAGCGCCGCCCGCGGATTTTGCGCGAGCTCGGATGCTTTGGCGCTCTCGTAGTTGGTGTAAAAGACAAAACCGCGTTCGCTGATTCCTTTCAGCAAAACAATGCGCGATGCGGGAATTCCATCCTTGGTCGCGGTGGAAAGACACATCGCATTCACATCACGAATTTCCGCTGCGGCCGCTTCGCCGAACCATTTCGCGAATTGCTTGATCGGATCGGGATCGAGATCGGCGCGCCGCAAACCGTGCGCGACGTAATCCTCTCGCAGCGCCGCAATATTGAGCTGTCGCGAATCCATCTCGCTCTACAATTGCGAGCGGAACGGAATTGCCAACCACTCAATCACCCGTTCCCAGACGGAACGGTTTTTGAAGTCCTCCAGAGTGTAGGGGCGCGATTGCGTCAAATCTTTCTCGAAAGCCTGCTCCATCTCGTGCGCGAATTTTTCATCGTACACAACGACGTCGATCTCTTCGTTAATTTCCGATGAGCGCGAATCGAGATTCGAAGATCCGACCATGGAGAAAAGACTATCCGCCACCATCGTCTTGGCGTGAATCATGGTCGGTTGGTATTCGAAAATCTTCACCCCGCCTTCGAGCAGATGGCCATAGGCGCTGCGGCCGGCCGATTGGGTGAGTGGCTGATCGTTATGCGGACCGGGCAAAAGCAGCCGCACATCCACGCCGCGTTGCGCCGCCCTAACGAGTAGTTCCACGTGATCGTCCGTCGGCGTGCAATAAGGATTGGTAATCCAAATCCGTTTTTCCGCGGCGGCGAAAGTGACCGCCTGCACCAGCGGAATCGGCGCGACCGAAAACGAATGCGACTCGACCGCCTGCGCCTTGAGATCGCCCGCCGCCGTCAAAGCGGGAAATTGATCCGCGCCGGCAAGCGCTTCTTTGAATGTCTTGATCCAGTGACCTTGAAAGGCCGCCTGCAACTCAGTCACGATCGGTCCTTCACAACGAATGTGCGTGTCGCGCCAGTGATGTTCGTCCTGCGCGTGGCCGCTCCATTTTTCGGAAAAGGCCGCGCTGCCGGTGAATCCGATTTTGCCATCGACCACCATGATGCGGCGATGCGAGCGGCGATTGGTGCGATCCATTCGCCACGATTGCACCGGATGATAATAGGCAAATTTGCAACCCGCCTGCTTCATCATCTTCACGTCGGAATTATTCAGGCCCCAACCGGAACCGATGCCGTCGAGCAGAACGCGCACTTCCACGCCGGCCTTCGCTCTTTCGCAAAAGGCATCGCGAAATTCGCGACCGACCGCGTCCGATTTAAAAATGTAAGCGGCGAAGTTGATCGACTTCTTCGCCGCGCGAATCGCCGCGAGCATGGCCGGAAAATATTCGTCGCCATTGAGAAGAGGCTCAATCTTGTTTCCTTCCAACGGCACTGGATTGCTGAGAGCCAGGGCCGATCGAAAAAATTCCGGCGAATGAACAGAGAAAGTGTGCGCCGGCCGATATTGCACCGACTGGCGTCGAATGAAGAAAAGACAAAAAATCAAAACGAGACCGAGAAAAAAGAGCGCCGTTGCGATCCACTCGCCTCGGGTAAACAGGCCGTGCTTCTTATTGAGATGATGCGAAACGCGGCTGCGCTTTTTTTCTTTGGCCATCGCGGACTGAATCGTTTTCCGCGAACGTTTTGCGCTCGTTAGGCTGTGGCGACGACTGCCTGGCGCGGAGACATCGCTCGGAGCTTGGCGATCACGCGCGGAACAATGGCGATCGCTTTGTCGACATCTGCCTCGGTGTTGAAACGGCCGAAAGAGAAACGCAGACTGCCGCGCAAACGTTCCGGACCAAGATTCATCGCGCGCAAAACGTGTGAGCCTTCGACTGAGCCGGTGCGGCAAGCCGAACCCGCTGAGCAACAAAGATTTTGCTGATCGAGCATGACGAGCGCGGCGTCCGATTGGATGCCGGCGAAGGAAAGGCTGGAAGTATTTGGCAGGCGCGCCGTGCGATCGCCATTGACGTAAGACTCTGGCACCGTGGCCAGAATCGTTTCCTCGAATCGATCGCGCATGGTGCGAACGCGTGTCTGTTCGTCGGCTAATTCTTCTGCGGCGCGTTCCGCGGCTTTCCCGAGCGCGACAATCGAAGCGACATTTTCTGTTCCGGCCCGCCGCCCGTTTTCCTGACTACCGCCTAACAGTGTTGGTCGAAAAGCGGCGCGGCGATTGAGGTAGAGCGCGCCGACGCCTTTCGGCGCATGTAGTTTGTGACCGGATAACGACAGGAAATTGATCTTCGTTTCCGCGAGGCAAATAGGAATTTTTCCGACCGCCTGGATCGCGTCGGTATGAAACAGAGTGCGTTTGCGATAAGCGATCTCCGCCAGTTTCTCGATGGGGAAAAGAACACCGGTCTCGTTGTTCGCCCACATGAGCGAGACAATGGCCGTGTCCGGTCGGATCGCGTTTTCAAATTCCTCCAGGTCCAGATTGCCCTCTTCATCAACGGCCAGCGCTGTGACCGCGGCCCCGCGCCTAACGAGTTGTTCGCAATGTTTATTGATCGCGCTGTGTTCGACCGTGCTGGTCACGATGTGTTGCCGCGCGGGATCGAGCTGCAGCGCAGCGTTAAGTATCGTGTTATTCGATTCCGTGCCGCACCCGGTGAAAATGATCTCGTTAGGCAAACAGCCCAGCAAAGTCGCTACGCGATCGCGCGCCAGTTCGACCGCTTCGCGAACCTGCGCGCCAAACTCATAACCGCTCGAAGGATTGCCGTAGAACTTTTCCAAGTATGGCCGCATCTCCTCCAGCACCGCCGGATCGAGTTGCGTGGTGGCGTTGTTATCGAGGTAAATGATCTCGTTAGGCTCGATCATCGGCGAAATCTAACCCGCGTCGGCGGGAAGCCAAACTACTCTTCCGGCCGCGGCTCGGCGCCGGCGTGTTTCGGACGATGATGCGTGTAACGGAAGTAGAGATTGCGCAAATAAATCGGCAACGGCATGGCCGTGCTCAAAACGCCGACGGAGTCGCGCTGATAGATGGCGAAGTAAGCCAGCATGAGAAAACTCCCGATGGCGCTGCATTCCCAAAAACCAAAAGGGATGACACTTTTGCGCGCGCGTTCCGAAGCGATCCATTGCACGACGAAGCGCAAACCAAAAACGAAACTGCCGCTCAGCCCGACGATTTTCCAAGGGTGAATCAAGATTCCGAAGACGTAGGTCTCGGCCAGAAAATGAAGGCTGTTCATAGCGGCGGACTTTAGCTGGCGCGGCGGTTAGACCAAAGCCGTTTTCCGCCTAACGTGCGCGCAGATGAATTCGATCTGGAACCTGGCCAACCCGCAGCTGCGCGATTGCGCGGTTTACGAGCCGGGCAAGCCAATCGAAGAAACCGCGCGCGAACTGGGCGCGGCGGCCGATAGCATCATCAAGCTGGCTTCCAATGAAAACCCGCTCGGCCCATCGCCCAAGGCTTTGCAAGCCATGCAGGAGACGATGGCACAGGCGCATCTTTATCCGGACGGCGGCGGTTATTATTTGCGCGAGGCGCTGGCGGCGAAGTTGGGAATCAAACGCGAGAACATCATTCTCGGCAGCGGCTCGAACGAAGTGTTGGAATTTCTCGCGCACGCTTTTTTGAATCGCGACGACGAAGTCATTACTTCGCAGCACGCTTTCATCGCCTACAAATTGATCGCGTCCGTTTTCGGCGCGCGCACGATTGAAATTCCCAGCCCGGATCTGCGTCATCATCTCGATGAAATGATCACGGCGATCACGCCGCGCACTCGTCTCATTTTCATCGCCAATCCGAATAACCCGACTGGAACTTTACTCACGCAAGCCGAGATCGATCGCTTCGTTGCCGCACTGCCGGCGAATGTCGTCGTCGCGTTCGACGAAGCTTATTTCGAGTACGTCGATAATCCGCCCGACACATTGCAGTTCGTGCGCGAACGACAAAACGTCATCGTCTTGCGGACGTTTTCGAAAATTCAGGGACTGGCCAGTTTGCGCGTCGGTTATGGGATGGCGCATCCGGAGTTGATCCAGGCGCTGCAAAAAACCCGGCAGCCCTTCAACGTCGGCGGCATCGCGCAGGCCGCCGCGGCCGCGGGCCTGAAAGACGAAGAACATCAACGCAAGACCAAGCGCATCACCGACGAAGGCCGCGCCTATCTGCAAAATGAATTCGCCGCGATGAAACTGAAGTTTGTTCCGAGCGCGGGAAACTTCGTTCTCGTGCACGTCGGCGACGGCGCGTCCGTTTTTAAACAACTGCTGCAACGCCACATCATCGTGCGCGCACTGAAAGGTTACGATCTGCCCGAGTGGGTTCGCATCTCCGTTGGGACGATGGAACAGAATCGCCAATGCATCGCCGCGCTCAAAGAAGTTCTGAAAACTTGAGCGAGTCGCCGGTGGCGAGGGACACGATCGCCGCCATCTCAACTCCGACGGGCGAAGGTGCGATTGCACTCGTTAGGCTATCGGGTCCGGAGGCAATCGCGATTGCGGATAGGATTTTTCGCGGGAAAAAGAAACCGTCGGAGTTTGAAACGCATGTGCAGCACCTGGGCGAAATCGTCGCGCGCGAACGCGTCGTTGATCAGGTAATGCTCTCGGTGCATCGCGCGCCGCATAGTTATACCGGCGAAGATTTGGTCGAGATCAGTTGTCACGGCGGCATCGTGGTGAGCGCGCAAGTTTTGGAAGCGTGCCTAACGAGTGGTGCGCGGGCGGCGCGCGGCGGCGAGTTCACCGAGCGCGCGTATCTGAACGGCAAGATGGACCTGACGCAGGCCGAAGCGGTGATCGATTTGATTCGCGCGCAAACCGATCTCGCTTTGCGCTCCGCCACCGAACAACTGGAAGGCAAACTCGGTGCGGCCATTCGCGTAATTCGCGATGCGATCGTCGACCTGCTCGCGCATGTGGAAGCGGCGATTGATTTTCCCGAGGAAGGAATTTCACCTGACACGGAAGAGAAACTGCGCGCGCGTCTCGCTCAGATTCTCGAAAAGATCGACGCTCTTCTCGCGACGGAACAACGCGGACGCATTCTGCGTGAGGGTGTGCGGGTGGTGATCTACGGCGCGACCAACGCTGGCAAATCGAGTTTGCTCAATCGCTTGCTCGGTTATGATCGCGCCATCGTCAGTCATATTCCCGGCACGACCCGCGATACGATTGAAGAAGTGATCAACCTGCGCGGCGTGCCGGTGCGATTGCTCGACACGGCCGGTGTGCGCGAGACGAACGATGAGCTGGAACGCGCTGGTCTGGAGCGCACCGAGAAGTCGTTAGGCGCGGCCGACCTCATCCTGCATATCGTCGATACGAATGCGCCGAAACCAGCCGGCTTCAACGAGCGTGATTTCGATCGTCCGCGAGTAGTTATCCTCAACAAGAGCGATTTGCCCGAACACCAGGATTGGAAGGCGCACAACGGATTACGAATCTCGTGTCTGACCGAGAAGGGGTTGAACAAACTCGAAGAACAGATTCTGGATCGAATCGGCGCCGCGCATGTGCGGCCGGAAAACGCCGTGGCGATCAACGCCCGTCATCGCGATTGTTTGCGGCGGGCGCGGGAGGATTGCGAACGCGCGAATTCGGTTTTGCCACAAGGGTTGGAATTCTTTGCCATCGATCTGCGCGCGGCCTTGCGGAACGTGACCGACGTCATTGCGCTGGAGAGCGATGATCCCATTCTCGATGCGCTCTTCGCACAGTTCTGTATCGGCAAATGAGTAAGACGAGCGCTTACCAACGGCTCGTTAGGCCGCTGCTCTTTGCGTTAGACCCGGAGGCGGCGCACCATCTCGCGATCGCATGTCTGCGCAATTTTTCGGCGCTGATTCCGAAGACGACACTGAACCATCCGACGAATGTCTTCGGTCTGGAGTTTCGTAATCCCGTCGGTCTGGCCGCGGGTTTCGACAAGAATGGCGTCGCACTTCAGGCGTGGGAAGCGCTCGGCTTTGGCTTCATCGAAATCGGAACGGTCACAGCGCGGGCGCAGCCGGGAAATCCGATGCCGCGCATCTTTCGTTATCGCGAAGAAGGCGCGCTGATTAATCGACTCGGATTCAATAACGATGGCGCGGAAGTGATCGCGGGACGGCTGCGCAATTTCCGCGCGCGCCAGCGCTGGCCGCGCATTCCAGTTGGAATCAACATCGGAAAGTCGAAGGCGACGCCGTTGGAAAACGCGGCGGAAGATTATCTCTTCTCCTTTCGACTGCTGCACGAGTTCGCCGATTACGTGGTGCTGAACGTCAGCTCGCCGAACACGCCGGGACTTCGGACGTTGCAGAAAGACGAGGCGCTGGCGGCGTTGTTACGCACGATCAATCGAGAAGGCGCGTCGAAACCGATCCTGGTAAAAATTGCGCCGGACCTTTCCGATGCGGATCTCGCCCGGATCATCGTCGTTTGTGAGGAAAATGGGGTGGCGGGAATCATTGCCACCAATACGACGCTCGACCACAGCGCGATTCCAGACGCGAAAGATGAGGCCGGTGGATTGAGCGGTGCGCCGTTGCGCGAAAAATCCACCGCGATGGTACGTGCGATTTCTGCGCAAACGAAACTGCCGGTGATCGGCGTCGGCGGAATTTCTGATGCCACGAGCGCGCAGGAGAAGATTAACGCCGGCGCGAAGTTGATCCAGCTCTACACCGGATACATCTACCGCGGGCCGTCTCTGATTCGGGAAATCGTCGCGGCGCTCTAGTTCCACTCGTTAGGCATCGCCCCGAAGTAGCACTTGGGTTTTCGCGCCGGTTTGGATACAATGCCCGGGCTTATGGCTGTTGCTCCAAAGGTCACTTTTCCGCTCGAACGCGAGGGTGACGCCTGCGGGCCAGTGCAGCTAGAGCAGCTGCTCGAGGTGCCGCTTTTCAACGGCCTGAACGCCAAGGCGGCGAAGAAGCTTTGCGCGCTGCTTGTCTCGCGCGAATTCAAGGCGCCTACGCGTCTCTTTAACGCCGGTGATGCCGGCGACGCAATGTATCTGATCGAGCGTGGACGCGTGCGCATCACGGTGACGGATGCCGACGGCCGCGAGGTGACGCTAACCGAGATGCACGAGGGCGAATTTTTTGGCGAGATGGCCTTGATCGATGGTCACGAACGCTCCGCCGGCGCGACGGTTTTGGAAGACACGCGTCTCGCCATCCTCACGCGCGAAGATTTTCTCGCCTTCATGACGAGCGATTCGCAGGTGATGCTGGGCATGCTTTCAGAGATGGCGCGACGTTTACGCCGCACCGATAATCTTTTGCGACATCGCGTAGCGCGAAATGCCAACGCAGAGGAGGACGCGCACACCACCAAAGCCGATCGAGCGGCGGACTGGATCGCCACTTTCGGCGGCAGTTGGAAATTCATCGGCTTCTCAATTTTCCTTTTCCTGGCTTGGATGGCGGTGAACACATGGATGCTGAGATCGAACGCCTTCGATGCGTATCCCTACACCTTCCTCAATCTCGTTCTCGCCATCATCACCGGGTTGCAGGCGCCCATCATTATGATGTCGCAGAATCGGCAATCGCAAAAAGACCATCTGCGGGCCGATCTCGATTACGAAGTGAATTTGAAGAACGAATTACTACTGACGGAAATCCGCACCTTGTTGCTCGAGCGCCGGCGGCCGCAACCGGAAAGACCGGGACGTTTCGCGGAGGAGTAGTTGGTCGCGCGGCGCGTTTTACTGCGAACCGGACGCCGCCGCAATCGTCTTTAGATCGCTGATGCTGCCGTCGGTGAAAATGATGAGGTTGCCGTGGCCGTGCACGTCCCCGGTTTCGATGAACCACGGCTGCCGCGCCCATTGATGCGGCGTGGTCGGTTTGTCATCGAAAGGCATGGCCGCGTAATCGAGGCGCGCGGTTTCGGGCTGGAGATAATCGGGATTTCCGAGCAAGTTTTGAATCGTCGGACAAATCCATGTTTTCTCGCCGATACCAAATGGCTTGAGCGTGGCGATCCATGAGCGTGCGTAATCCTGCATTCCCGATTCGCTTTCCGAGGCTAGCGAAATCTGCGGCCACGATCCGTTTTGCTGGAGGTATTGTTCAGCGGCGACGGAAAGATTTTTGAGATTGGCCATGCACTGCACGCGTTGCGCTCTGGCGCGGAGTTGTGAATAGACGGCCATCGTCAGGACGCTAAGGATTCCGATGATCAGAATCACTACGAGCAGCTCGAGAATGGAAAACGCAGCGCGTGAAACGCCGCACGACGGAACGCTAAAGGCTCTGTTGCTTGAAGCCGTTGATTGTATACTTGATCGCTTGGCCGTTACTGCTGCCACTCTGATTTCCTTCGTCGTTGGTATAGGTGAGATCTGATTCGCCGGTGATGCGGGCCGAGGCCGTGCTAAGACGTTTGGTATTATTGCGAATCTGTCCCTTAACCGACCCATTGACCTGATAGGTATAGACAAACGTAATCGTGGAAGTAGTTGATCCGTTAGTGATGACCTGCCCGACGGTGCGAGTGAAACTGCCTTGGACCACGCCAGTCAGCTTCGCCGTATCGGGATCCGCGAGTCCCTGGAAGGTACCCGGATAATAGTTTCCATTCCGAAAATCGCGACGTTGCCCGTGCCAATTCCAGTTTTTGGTATCGTCACGCTAAAAATCCCAAGGGAATTGGGGTCGCTTACCGGCATAAGCAAACCAGCATAAATTCCTGTCGTGGAAACATTGTTATTGCCAAAAACAGGGCCGCCGCTCAGTGCGAAACATTCGCTCGTGCAAAGAACCAGGCACATCAGAAAGGCGAGCAAAATTTTCATCGAATGCAGTTAAGAAGTTACTATCACTGAGGTCAATTTTAAACGTCGCTGGCTAAGTCAAAACCGTCAGTCCGTCCACTTGCCGCCCGGCGGCGCGATAATCGGTAGTTCATCGGTCATGTATTGCGTTTTGCCGACGACACCCCACATGCGATTGCCCACGGCCGAACGCCATTTCTGCGACATCTCTTCGCCGGTGTGACAGCCCCAGCTGCGCACCTCGGCATTGCGCGCGAAGGCTTTGCCGTTGATGCGAACGAGATCGCTTTCATGCAACCACGATTTGCACGCGCTATCGACGTTGCTGCTGTAGTCGAACATGAAACAGGCTTTATTCGAGTGCCCGAAATATTCGAAGAACGCTATCTTTACCTGGTCGCGCGGCTGACCGGCGTTGAGGTAATTGATGACGTCGCTGCCGTTTTTGAAATAGACGAGGTTGAGATTGAATTTCTCGCGCACGGAATCGATGAATTCGAGCAGGTTCATTTTTTCCTGCTCGCCGCGATCGATGTAGCCCTGCTTGTAAACCAGCCAGGTGATCTTGACGTCAGGACCAAATTTATCGCGCAGTTGTTCAGTGCGAATGCGAGCGGCGCGGATGAAGTTGGCCCACCAATGATCGTGCGGTTGTAGTTTATATTTTTCCCACTGCATGAGCGACGGGCCGCCCACGAGCACGACGTATTCGGGCGTGTAAGCGGGCGCGGCGCTGCTCGGCGCGACAGACGAACCGAGAACGAGAAGGGAAAGTGCGAGGGTGAGGAGATTCTTCACGGGCGAAAACGAGAGCAGTATTTATGCGCTTTGAGGGCCAATTTGCAACTCGCCGCGGATGAGATCTTCATGGGTCTGCCGTGCGCGCACCAGCGCAACGCTCGTTCCATTCACCAAGACTTCCGCCGGGAATGGTCGCGAATTGTAATTCGACGCCATGACAAATCCATAAGCGCCGGCGCTCATGATCGCGGCCAGATCGCCTTCGCGCATCTCGGGCAACGCGCGATCTTGCGCGAAGAAATCGCCGCTTTCGCAAACTGGGCCGACGACATCGACGGTTTCCCTGGACTCGTTAGGCGGCTCCTTCACCGGCACGATTTCGTGATAGCTCTGGTAAAGCGCGGGACGAATCAGATCGTTCATGCCGGCGTCAACGATGACGAATTTTTTTTGCTCGGCCTGCTTGATGTAACGCACGCGCGTCAGTAAAACGCCGGCGTTGCCGACAAGAAATCTGCCCGGCTCGATCAAGATGCGCAGGCCTAACGACTGCAACGGCGGGCAGATGGCATTAGCATAGGCTTCGACACCGAAGGCGGAAGTCTCGCCTTCGTGATCGTGCCACCATTTGCCCGTCCCGCTTTCGAGCGCGCGTTTGTAGATGATTCCCATCCCGCCGCCGATGCTGAAGAACTCGATGGCGTAACGCTCCTTCAGTCCGCGTGCGATTGGCGCGACCTTTGCAATTGCTTCTGCGAACGGCTGCGCCTGCGTGATCTGCGAACCGATGTGCATCTGCACGCCGCGGATTTTGATGTGCGACATCCTCGCCGCGTTTTCGTAGACGCTCGTGATCCGATCGAGCGCGATGCCGAACTTGTTTTCGCTGCGCCCGGTCGAGATGTATTTGTGGGTGCTGGCTTGGACATCCGGATTGACGCGCAACGCAATCGGCGCCCGAACATTTTTGGTGGACGCGATGCGGTTGATGTAATCGAGCTCGGCTTCACTCTCGACGTTGAAGGAATGTACGCCCTCATCGAGCGCGTATTCTATTTCCTCCCGCGATTTTCCGACGCCGGCAAAGGTGCAACGCGCTGCCGCACCACCGGCTTTGAGCACGCGAAACAATTCGCCGCCGGAGACGATGTCGAAACTGGCCCCTTGCTCGACCAGTAAACGCAAGATTGCCAGATTCGAGTTCGCTTTAACCGCGTAGCAAATCTCGTGATCGAGATCGCCTAACGAGTTGTTCAGTCGTCGATAATGATCGAGAATCGTCCCCGCGCTATAAACGTAGAGCGGGGTGCCGAATTGCTCCGCCACCGATTCGAGATCGGCCTCTTCGCAAAACAATCGTCCGTCGCGGTAATGAAATGAGTGCAAGCCAAAACGTACACTAATCCGCGATGGCCGCGCGCACGTTCCAGTCTCTTTTTTCCAACGCGGCGCGCGCCTCTTCATAGGAGCAGGTGCGCAACTGCCGCACGAGACGAATGGCACGCTGGCGCAATTTCTTGTTTGAGGCGCGCACATCGACCATGAGGTTTTCGTGCACTTTGCCGAGCCGAATCATGGCGCTGGTTGAGATGATATTGAGCGCAACTTTCGTGGCGGTGCCGGCTTTGAGTCGCGTCGAACCGGTGACGATTTCAGGCCCCGTCGTCAACGTAATCGCAACATCGCAACACGTTTGGTCAACTTGGTTGCATGACAGCAAAATGGTCTTCACGCCGATTTTTTGCGCCCGCGCCAGCGCACCGAGCACGTACGGTGTGCGTCCGCTCGCGGTGATGCCGCAAACCACGTCGCGGGCAGTGACGCCACGCTCGACGACGGCAAGCGCGCCCGCTTCGGTTTGGTCCTCCGCGCCTTCTACGGCGGAATGCAAAGCCGTCGCGCCACCGGCGATGATTCCCTGCACCAACTCGGGGGGCGCGCCGAATGTTGGCGGTATTTCGCTCGCATCGAGCACACCGAGCCGGCCGCTCGTGCCTGCGCCGACATAAAATAATCGTCCGCCGTTTTGCATCGCCGCGCTGACCAGATCGATCGCCCTAACAAGTGGTTCACGCGCCTGCTTTAATGCTGCGATGACACTGTTCTCCTCGCTCGTGAAAAGATCCACGAGGTCGCTCGTGCTGAGTTTGTCGAGCTGTGTTGAGCGTGGATTGCGTTGCTCCGTGATAAGCTCGTTCAGGTCTAACGAGTCGTTGTCTGCAGATGTTTGAAGAGACACCGGCAAATCGCGCGCCGCCAGCCACGCGGCCCCAAGCGCGCCTGATTTTTCGCAGACGCTGACATGCGCGGCGGGCAGAATTTCACTCAGATAACCTTCGAATAACTTCCCGGTACTCGGCATGATGAACGAACAGTCCGCCGAGCAATTTCACTTCTGGCGCTTCGAGTCCGAGCCGCTTTGCCACCGCGTGCGCGAATTGCGCCAGAATGCGTGCGCCATCTTCCATCGCGCGTTGCATTTCTTTGTGACCGTGACGCGCAGCCGCGAAGACAACCGGTGCGAGTTTAGCCACAGACATTTTGTCAGCGTCCGTCGCCCAATTAACCAATCCTTCCAGCCGATTGATGCAAAGCTGTCGCAAAATGCTTTGTCCAAGTTCATCGACCTGATGGTCCTGATCGTAATCGGAAAGCACTAAACGCAACGCCTGCACCGCGAGGTTGTAACCGCCGCCCTTGTCGCCGAGTAACTGACCCCAGCCGCCCGCGTTCTCGATCTTGTCGCCGCGACGTCCGGTCACCGAAGAGCCAGTGCCGGCGTTGACCACGATGCCATCGCGATCGCCAAAGGCGGTGGCGAAACCGGAATCGCGATCGCTCCCGACGACGATGCTCGCTTCGGGCCAAATGCGTTGCGCCAGGGCGCGCACGCCAGAGCGATCAAGTTCGTTGCCGCATCCGGCGAGAAACACACCGACGTGTGTCGCGTCTCCTGGCAGCACGCGGAGCATCTGCTCGAGCGTCTTGTTGTTGGTCAGACGCAGATTGGCCGCGGGCAAAAGGCCTTGTTTCAGAATCGCGCCGTCGGCGCCAAGCAGCGCCCAATCGGTCTTGGTCCCGCCGCCTTCGATACCCAGCACACGCATTCTAGCGTGCTATTTTATTCGAACGTAGCGCCGCGCCTAACGAAACTAAAATCAACAAAACTCCGAGCGTGCAGACAATCGCGGAGCCCGAGGGAAAATCTCCGTAGAAAGAAAAATACAAACCGCCGATTCCGCCGACGAGCGAGACGATCCAGCCGATCACGAGTCGCGAACTGGTCTTGCGCGCCAAGGCGATCGCACAAACCGCGGGCACGATGAGGTAACTGAAAACGAGGAGCACGCCGGCCACGCGCACAAAAATTGTCACGACCAGACCGAAGAGCGCGTAGAAAAGAAAATCCCACCAGCGCACGCGCAAACCTTGTGCGTAAGCGCCGTCGCGATTGAAGGAGACGAGGAGAAACGATTTTCGCAATACGAAGTGCACCAGGCCGACCGCCGCGAAAACAACGAAGCATCGCCAGACTTCATCCGACCGCACGACCGTGATATCGCCCACGAGCATGTTGCGAATTTCTTCGTTGCCGTGGGCTGAGCGACTGAGGAGCAAAATGGAAGCAGCCGCGCTGACAACATAAGTAATACCGATGATCGCCTCCGCCGGTACGGCGCTGGCGCGCTTACCGGTTAAGGAAAACAAAGCCGCGCCAAACAGCGTGACCACGAGCGCGATGACCAGAGTTCGCCAATCCTCCGGTTCAAGTCCGATGAGCACCGCAAGGCAAATGCCTAACGAGGCCATTTGCGCCATGGCAATGTCGATGAAGATGATGCCGCGTTGCACGACATGCAGGCCGAGATAAACGAGCAGCCACGGCAACAACACGCAGGCCATGATTGGCCAGAAGAGTACTTCCCACATGTTACTTCAGCGCGGCGGAAAGACTCGCCACCAATTTGTCGATTAACTTCACGTAGGTATCCGTCCCGGTCAGTCCGCCAGGAAACTGCGAGAACTCCACCACTTTCGCGCCAGTGTCATTCGCCACCTTGGCCGCGATTTTTCGATCGTGATACGGCTCGACGATGATGGCTTTAATCTTCTGCGCCTTGATCTGCTGAATCACTTCCGCGAGATGCGAAGGCGATGGCGGAATGCCGGGCTTGGGTTCGAGGAAAACATCGATCTCAACTCCGAAGCGATGCGCGAAGTACGGCCACGAGTCATGATAAGCCACCACGTGCTGGCCTTTGAACGGCAACATCGCCGTGCCCCATTCCTGTAGCTTCGCGTTGATCGTGCTTTCGAACTTTTTGTAGTTCGCATCGTAGGCCGCGGCATTCGCCGCATCAACGGCCGCGAACGATTGCGCGATGTGTTGCGCGATCGTTTTTGCAATGATCGGATCAACCGTGAAATGCGGATTGCCGAGCGCGTGCACATCGCCGGCCGCGCGCGTCGCGTTCGTCGGCACGTTCATCAGCCGGACACCTTCCATGGCCTGCACGCGACCCGGTTTGCCTACTTCGATCTTGGCGTTACGCGCGTTTTGCAAAAGCGGCGGTAGCCAGCCGATTTCCAATTCCGCACCGCCGTCGATCAACACATCAGCATTGCGAAGTTGCACAACGAAACTCGGCCGCGCATCGACGAAGTGCGGATCCTCGGTCGGTTTCGCCATCGTTGTCACGTCCACTTTGTCGCCGCCGATCTCGCGCGCGAGCGCACCGAAATCCGGCAAGGTAGTGACGACGTTGAGTTTGGCGTAAGCACTCGTTAGGCAAAAGAAAGCCGACAGAATCAGGAGATTTTTTTTCATAGCATCAGAATTTGTGAGCACCGTGTGCGCCGAGGATGAACTCGAATTGGAACATGATGGAATCGACTTCGCGCGAGGCGAGGAACTCATTCTCTTCCAGAAAATCGTGGTTGTACTGCAGACGGAGCTTGGAAAACTCTGTCGGGTACCAGGTGATATCTGCGCTGATGCGTGAGCGCGTCTGGCGCGTCTCGTCGTCGGTGAAACGCGAATCCTGCATGTGCAGGTAATCGCCACGCAAACCGACGACCCAGCCTTTTTTGAATCCCCAAAGCAGATGCGAATACATCCCCCAATCGTGAAACGTTTCCGCGACCGGGAAAATTTTGTCGACGCCGCGGTCCGCTTCGAAGCGGCGATACAACGCTTCGGTTTGCCATTTCACAAACGGGAAACCGCCCTCGGCGTGCGTGCTCTTCCATTTGTAGAGAAAATCCGCGCCGTAAATCTGCGTGCGCGCATTTGCACCAGTCTCGTTAGACCCAAACGCACCGGAAACTCCCCCGAGCACAGTCTGCGTGTCACTGAGATTCACGGAATTTTCCCAGCGCGGGATCCAGACGAAATCCTGCACACCGCGCAACTCGCGATCGTCCGTCAGGCGACCGAAGAAGGTGCCGTTGTCGCCGGGATTTCGAAATGAATACGCAGTGCTCCCTCGGCCTTCCTGCATCGCGAGATAAAATTGCGAATACCACGGCACTGGGACGACCCAGGAGACTTGCGCGCCAACGCCACGCAATCCATCGGGACCAAGCAGACGACCGAGAACGAGCGGCGCATCTGCAAAATCCCAAGTGTGCGGATGCGTCGGATTCAAGCGACCGAACTGCGAGAAAAACTGCCCGCCCTTCAGCTGCAAACCGTACGGAAGATTCGTCGTTTGCAGAAACGCTTCTTCGAGCTCGATCGAAGTTTGATTGTTGTTGTCGAGCTTGAGCACGATGTTAGCGAAGCCTTCAAAAAACGGATCGACCGCGCCGTCGAAAGCGATCTCGGCATTGCGCAGATTGAATCCCCGCTGCTGCGGATCGTGATCGCCCACTTCGAGCAAGCCGACGTTGCGCTCCTTCGTCGCGTCGAAGGTGGTCACGCTGTCGAAGGAAATGTTCATGTAATTTTTTCCACCGCCGCCGCTGGCAAGCGTGATCGGCTGCGTTAATGACGAACCGCTGGATTCGAGTGGCGCGTTGGTGACGGCGGCATCGCTCGTCGGAAAAGCGGTGCCATTCGCATTCACTGCGGGCGCAGAACTCGACGCCACCACGCTGTTATCACTTGTCGGAAATAATGGCGGCGGACTTCCTGCCGGCGATGTTGCCGGTGCGGGCGAACCACTCGTTAGGCTGGGCGGCTCCGGGTTTTGCGGTAAGGCATTCTCTGGCGATGCTTGCTGATTTTTTACCTGCTCCTGCAACGTCTTCACCATTTCGGTGAGTGCCTGCACCTGCTGGCGAAGTTCCCGCACTTCATCCGCACTCGCAGGCTGCGAACTTTCCTGCGCCCACGACCATCCCGTTACACACGGCCATGCGGCCAGGGCGACGAGCATCTTTCTTTTCATTCCATTTTCTCGAACAAACGGCCCGACACTTTCAGGCCTAACGAATCCAAACCGATGCGCTCAGCGCACATTGGACCAGCGACGGCGAGAACGCGCGCACGTCGCTGCCCCGAATTATCGGGGCTAACTCCAATGCGTCAGTGCGACGCGGGCGGAGCGTGCTCGAGACGCGCGAAGGCGAAGACAGCGAGAACGCGCGGGAGAAGCTGCGGACGATAAAGGGGAATACTCGGCGCCGGCTTCGGCGCGACGGGAATCGGCTCGCAGGCGGAATGCTCGACGCTGCCCGAGGAAATCAAAGTCGCGGCGCATTCATGGCTGGAACGATCGCCAACCTTGTGCAGCCAATCGTGCAATTGCGGCGCGGCGGAAAGGCCGGCCGCCAAAGCAAAGGCGACGACCAGAAGCGCAGAAAGAATTCGCCGCGGAGGCGTCATTGGCGGGCAGTGTGCCTGAGATTGCGCACGCGCGCAATCAAATCCACTCGTTAGGCAACATTCCAATAATGGTGGTCCTGACGCGAGAGCGACCAGTTCGGATTCTGCCTAACGAATTCAAGACAGGTGCGCAAACTTTCCGGGTCTTCCTGTTTTCCGACGGAGAGCGGCTGGACGTAGCGGTACATGAAGTCGGTTTGATCGTCCGGATGCGCCGCACGGAAATCTTCGATGGCGAATCCATTTAAGCCGGGCACAAGTTTCACTTCGTTGCCGTAGGTCTGAATCCACTTAGCCGGATCATGCGGCGAAACGGAAAGCCAGTCGACCGGTGCAATCATTCGGCGATGTCCGCTTGTGGCGACCGCGATGGAAAATCGTCTGGCGCGCAAAGCGCGAATGAGCGGGATAAGATCATGATCGGTGGGCTCGCCGCCGGTAATCCAGACCCAGCGATCGCGTGCGTTCTTCGGCGTGATCTCGTCGGCGCGCGCCGCGATCTCCTCGTCCGTCGCCATTTCCTTCTTGCTGTAGTCGGTGTCGCAAAGATCGCAGCCGACCGAACAACCGGCCAGGCGCACGAAGCACATCTGGAATCCGCGCAAGTGCGCTTCTCCCTGGATGGTCCAGAAAACGGGATTACTCGTTAGGGGATATTTCATTTTCGGGAGCGCGGTCGTAATCGTAGCCGAGTTCGGACGGTAGTCGATGGCTTGCCGGGTCCGTTTTTGTCGGAATTTTGCACTTCCACGCGGTTATCTCGCCATCGACAATTAATCATGACGAAAAGATTCGGGATCGCGGTTGCTGCGTTGATGATGTTGCTGGCGAATCTTCGTGCGGCTGATTTCGCCGGCGTCCCAGTCAAACCGGGAGAGAGCGTCCGCGCGTCCGTGCCGTTGAGCCCGCAGGAAAGACAATATGTTTCCGAAGCGGGCAACACTGCGCCGGATCATGCCGTTGCGGTCCTGGCGGTGCCGCCGAATTTCAATCCACAACATCAACCGATTCTGGTCTGTATTTCGACGAGTGATTTCCAACGAAAGAATCGCGACGATCTGGAGGATTTCTACAAAAAGGCCGCGCTGCTCGAAGGCTGGGCCGTGATCGCAGGTGATGGCGAAAACAATCCGGGACACGACACCGCGGGTTGGCGCGCGGGAATGACTTTGGCCGCGCTCGACGCGTTGCATCGCAGTTTTCCTAGTTCGAAGAACTGGCCGGTGGCAGTGGCTGGTTTTTCCGGCGGAGCAAAACGCGCGGGTAACCTCGCGCCGCTTCTTTATATCGCGGGTAATCACATCGCCGGAATTTTCCTCGCAGGCTGCAACGAAGATCGCTTGAGCGAAGGAGTCCGCGCGTTTCGTCCGGGCGCAGCTTTTTTTAACACGCCGGTTTATATAAGCAGCGGACAGGAAGATCGCGTCGCCACGCCCGCGCAATCTGGCGCCGTGCTGCAATCAATTCGTAACACCGGATTCAAGCGCACCGAACTTGGGCATCATTCTTATGGTCACGCGGTCAGTCGCACGCTGGTGCGCGAAGCATTGCGTTGGTTCGGAAAATCGTAACCGTCGCGACGGTGGACAGTCGTCCGCAGCTAGCGTAACCATGCGGCTGTGATCGGCCCCGCGAAAATCTACTTCATCATTTTTGGTCTGCTGACGATTGCCGGCGGCGTGATCGGTTTTGTCAAAGCAGGCAGCACCGCTTCCATCATCGCCGGCTCGATTTCCGGCATTCTACTTTTGCTGGCGGCGTTTCTCTTGCCGCAACAGCTCGCGATCGCGCTCATCATTGCCGCGGTCGTTTCGATTTTGCTCGCGGGCCGTTTCCTTCCCGCATTTCTGAAGACAGGCAAAATGATGCCGGCCGGCATGATGGCGATCTTGAGTGTGATCGGCCTCGTGGTCGCGATCGTCGCCTGGATGAAGAAATAGCTGCGCATGCGTCTCCGCACGTTGCGCTGGTTCACGCTGTTACTTTTTCTCCTGATCTTCGCCGCAGTGGTGGCGCGCTGGATTTCGCTCGAGCGCTGGCGCTGGAGTTTGCTGCACAGTGAAGCGGTCCCTAGCGAAACGGAAACGCCGCCGCCGCTGTTGCCCGAGCCAACCGCACCGCGGACGCGTGTGCTCAGCGGCAGATTGGAAACGACGCGTTTGTTCAATGGCGTAACCGTGCATGCCGAAGTGGAGCCGACCCCGGGACGCGCCGCATCCGAGGAACGAGTCGATCCGCAAAGTTACGTGCTCGATTTGAAGATGCGGGTGCGCGTCCCCACGCCTAACCACACCATCGACGAACTCAAACAAGTTAGCCCGGAAATCGCGCGACTCCTGCCCGGCCTCGACACGATGATCGAACCGGATTCGGTTTCACCTTTCTTCACCGACTTTTACGAAACGAAAATTCGCAACCTGCGCGCGAATCTGAGCCGGCTCGATCAACTGCTTTCGCGCTACAATTTTTTCGACTGTCAGACGATTTTGCGGCTTCGAAATCCGGAGACGAAACGCAAAGCCGTCCTGATGCAATCGGACATGGATGTCGATTCGGACGGCTCCGATGCGGACCGTTTGCCGAATGGAAATGGCCAGCCGGTCTCGACGACCTTTCAGCCGTTCACCAGTTATCGCTGGAAGAAAACGACCAAGAACGCGAATCCGTATCTCGAAGTCCTCGAAGAGCGCGCGAAGAAAATTGAAAACGAGGCGTCAGCCAAATCGACCAGCGCCGATCGGAAACGCGAATTGAAATCCGCGCTCGCGCAAACGCGCGATGAAATCGGCACCTTAAAGGAATTCAGTTTCCTCGTCGGCGCGACCGATCCATTCATCGTAATGCCGAGCGGATTTGGAAAAGCGGAAGGCGTGAAGGTCGGCGATTATGCGGTGGTTATTTCGGGCGACTCGATTTATCCCGCGCTCGTCGGCGACGTGGGCCCGGCCGATAAAACCGGCGAAGCGTCGCTGCGCATCGCGAAAGAAATCAGCAGTGCCGCCACGGCGATGAATCGCGCCGCGGATGATCTACGCGTGAGCTACGTGATCTTTCCCGGAACGGCGGAGAGTTCTTTCGGTGCGCCCGACCTGGAAAAAATTCAGACGAAATGCGAATCGCTGGTGAAGGAAATCGGCGGCGCGGGCGTGCCATTGCACAAATGGGTCAGCATCATTCCAACGCCAACGCCTACTCCAACTCCGACACCCACACCGAGCCCAACCGCAACGCCGTCGTCTTCGGCAAGCGGATCGCCCGCCGTTTCACCGTCGCCGACTTTTGCCTTTCCCTTGCCGACAACTTCGCCGACGCCGACTCCAACAGCGTCTCCGAGTCCTTCCCCTTCGCCGAGCGAATCACCACTCGTTAGGAAGAAGGCGCACAAAAAATCTTCCGCTTAGGCGAAAGTGTGGTTTCAGCATCCGCTTATGCGCCCGGCCGAGTCGAAATCCTCGGCAATCACACCGACTACAATAACGGTCTTGTGCTGGCGGCAGCGATTGATCGCGGACTGACTGTTTCTGGTTCGCGCCGCGACGACAAAATCATTTCGTTGACCTCGCACGAGCGCGTCGAAATTCCGCTGTCCGATCTGCGTCCGCAAACGCAGCGTCGCTGGGCCAACTACTCGTTAGGCGTCGTCCGCGAATTTCAGAAACTTGGTTATGCCATTAGTGGTTTCGAGGCGCAGATCAGCAGCAATCTTCCGATGGATATCGGTCTTTCCAGTTCTGCCGCGCTCGAAGTCGCGACGGCCGGATTTCTCATGCGGCTTTTCGGCTTCACGTTGCCACCGCTGGACTTGGCGAAACTTTGCCGGCGAGCGGAGAACGAATTTGTCGACGTGCAATCCGGACTGCTCGATCAAGTCACATCGATTTTCGGGCGCGCCGATCATCTTGTTTATCTCGATTGCCAATCGGAAGAAATCCGCACCGTTCCAGTTCCGGACGATCTCGCGCTGGTGGTTGCGCAATCGGAGGCACGCAGTCTGGCCCGTCAGTACAATCAACGCCGCGAAGAATGCGCCGCGGCCGCGCGCGCGCTTGGCCTAACGAGTCTTCGCCAGATGAAAGCGGAACAGCTGCCGTCGCTGGCTCCATTGTTGCAACGCCGCACGCGTCACATTTTCGAAGAGAACGAGCGCGTTCGGCGTGCGCTCAACGATCTGAATTCCCTCGGCACGCTGATGAATGCATCGCACGAAAGTTCACGGGTAAATTTCGAGAACAGCGCGCCGGAACTTGATTCGTTAGCCGCACGCGCGCGCTCGTTGCCCGGCGTTCTCGGAGCACGCCTGACTGGCGGCGGCTTCGGTGGCGCGATCGTAGCACTCGTTAGGCAGGATTCTATCGAAGAAATTCTCGCCGGATTGCGTGACGCATCTCCGCTTGTTTGCCGAATCGCCGACGGCATGTTAACCGCCATTGCATGAATCCGGAGAGCAAAGATTTTCTCAGGTTGCTGGTCGAAACGCCGAGTCCGTCCGGTTACGAACATGAAGTGCAGAAGCTCGTGCGCGAGCGTATCCGGCCGTGGTGCGACACCGTTCGCACCGATGTCATGGGCAACGTCTTCGGCGCGCGCAATCCCGAAGGCAAACCGCGCATCATGCTCGCGGGACATTGCGACCAGATCGGTTTCATCGTGCAATACATCACCGACGAAGGTTTCCTTCACGTCGAGCCGATCGGCGGGGTCGATCCGGTGGTCGCGACTTCGCAGCGCGTTTTGATCATGACGAAGGGCGGACTAATTCCCGGCGTTATCGGACGCAAAGCGATCCATCTGATGGACGACGAGGACAAAAAGAAAGTCCCGAAGATGCACGATCTCTACGTCGACATCGGCGCGGAAAATAAATACGACGCGCTGAAGTTCGTTTCGTTTGGTGACGCCGGAGTTTTCGTGCAGCCGTACGTCGAGCTCGCGAACGAGCGCGTGGTCTCGATGGCTTTCGACAACAAGATGGGCACGTGGATCGTGACCGAAGTTTTGCGATTGCTGCATGAAGAAAAGTTCGATGCCTGCGTCGTCGGCGTTTCCACTGTGCAGGAGGAAATCGGATTGCGCGGTGCGACGACGAGCGCGTTTTCCAGCGAAGCCGATATCGGCATTGCACTTGATGTGGCGCACGGAACCGACACACCGGGCATCGAGAAAAAGAAAGCAGGCGATTTCAAAATTGGCGCGGGTCCGATGATTGCGCGCGGTGCGAACATCAATCCGCGCGTGTTTGAAACGTTGGTGGGAATCGCGGAAACAGAAGGCATTCAATACCAGGTTGCATCCGCGCCGCGCGGCACCGGCACCGATGCAAATGTGATGCAGTTGACCCGCGGCGGAATGGCGACGGGTTTGCTTTCCGTCCCGCTGCGCTACATGCATACGCCTAACGAGTTGTTAGCGCTGGAAGATTTGGAAGATACGGCGCGGCTGCTCGCCTTGTTTTGCCAGCGCGTTGCCAAGGATCAGGATTTTACGCCATGAAAACGTCACGCAGAAGATTCATTCAAGTCTCAACCCTGGCCGGCGGTGCGCTCTTAACACGCGGCCTTTACGCGGCGGACGAAAAACCGAAACCGATGAACATTCTCATCCTCGGCGGAACGGGATTCACCGGTCCGTTTCAAGTGAAGTATGCGCTCAGCCGCGGGCATAAGGTCACGGTTTTCAATCGCGGCAAAAGTCATCCGGGCGAATTGCCGGAGGGCGTCGAACAGTTGCTCGGCGACCGCAATGGGCAGCTGGATGCACTGAAGAATCGCAAGTGGGATGTCGTGATCGATAACCCGACGAGCGTGCCCGTCTGGGTGCGCGACGCCGCGCAGATTCTGAAAGGCAACGTGGATCGTTACGTTTTCATTTCGACGATTTCCGTTTACGCGGACAACACCAAGCCAAATGACGAGACCGGCGCGCTGGCGAAATACGATGGGCCGGACGCGATGAAAGAAACACGCGAGAGTATCGTGGCGTCGCAGTTCAAACTTTACGGGCCGTTGAAGGCACTCTCCGAACAGGAAGCGGAGAAATGGTTTCCGAAAAAGACGCTGATCATTCGGCCGGGACTGATCGTCGGCCCTAACGACCAGACGGATCGCTTCACTTACTGGCCGGTGCGGATCGAACGTGGCGGTGAAGTGCTGGCGCCGGGTGATCCGAAAGATCCCGTGCAATTCATCGACGCACGCGATCTGGCGGAGTGGACGATTCGCATGGTGGAAAAGGGCGCGACCGGAATTTACAACGCAACCGGTCCCGCCAAAGAACTCGGCGTCGGGGAGATGCTCGACGGAATTAAAACGGCCTTGAAGTCCGATGCGAAATTCACTTGGGCGGACGCAAAATTCCTCGATGCACAAAAAGTTGAAGCATGGTCCGATATGCCGGTGTGGGTGCCATCGCAAGGTGAGGAAGGCGGGCTTTCGCGAACCAGCATCAAGAAAGCCTTGGCGGAAGGTGTAACTTTCCGCCCGCTCGATGTTACGGCGCGCGACACGCTGGCCTGGTTCAAAACGCAACCGGCGGAGCGCCAGGCGAAACTGAAAGCCGGCCTCACGCCGGAGCGCGAAAAGGAAGTGCTGGCCGAGTGGCACAAGCAACATGCCTAACGAGTGCTGATTTTTTTTCGACGCCTGGTTGACGTTCGGCCTAACGAGTGGCGAGCGATGTGGCTCGCCTTCGCTTTTAACTTCGTCGTCCTCGCCGGCTATTACATTCTCCGGCCGATCCGCGAAGAAATCGGTGCGACCAGTGGCGTAGAAAATCTGCCGTGGATGTACACGGCCACGCTCGTCGGCATGCTGGTCGCAAATACACTCTTCGCCGCGATCGTTTCGCGCATGTCGCGTCGCAAATTTCTCCCGATCGCCTACCGCTTCGCCATCGCGAATCTCTTCATTTTCTTCGTTCTTCTGCGCTTCGTCTCGCCGAACTGGCAATGGCTCTTGGCGCGCTCGTTTTTTGTCTGGGTCAGCGTCTTCAACCTTTTCGCGACCACGCTTTTTTGGGCCTTCATGACCGACCTCTTCACCGCCGAACAAGGCAAACGCCTCTTCGGTTTCATAGCGATCGGCGGCTCGTTAGGCGCAATTCTTGGCCCGCTCGTCCCGACTTTTTTGGTCAACCGATTCAGCACCGGAATTTTTTGTCTGATGTCGGCAGTGATGTTTGAAATCGCCGCGCAATGCGTGCGTTTTTTCCCCAGCGATTTTCGCGCGCACGATCAGGAAGCTGCGACGGCCGAAAAACCAATGGGCGGAAATATTTGGGACAGCTTCACGCACATTTGCCGATCGCCGTATTTGTTCGGGCTGATTCTTTTCATTTTCATCTACACGCTCACGAATACGTGGGCCTACTTCCAACAAGCCGATCTGGTGCAGCATCAGTTGCTCGATAAATCCGCGCGCACGGCTTTTTTCGGGAAGTTGGATTTTTCGGTCAATACCATCACGATTCTGATTCAACTTTGCCTAACGAGTCGTTTACTAAAGTGGCTCGGTGTGGGCTTGACGCTTACCCTCATGCCGCTGCTCAGCTTGTGCGGATTTATTGCCATCGGTTTCATGCCGATCATTGCCGTGCTGGCGGTTTTCCAAGTGATCCGACGCGCGACTGGTTTCGCGCTCTTGCGGCCGGCGCGTGAGATTCTGTTCACCGTCTTGCGCCGCGAAGACAAATACAAAGCCAAGAGTTTCATCGACACATTCGGTTATCGCGCCGGCGATCAAGTGGGCGCGTGGTCTTACACGGGAATGCACGGTCTCGGCTGGAGCATGAGCACGATCAGTTTCATCGCCGTGCCGCTGGTGACGGGCTGGTGCGGACTGAGTTTGTGGTTAGGCCGAAAGCAACTCGCGCTCGCGCGGGAGCGCGAGAAAAAGACTCCTTAGTCTCGGTACTCGACCAGGATTTTTTCGAGAGCGGAGACGGCTTCTTCCGCATCAACGCCGTGCGCTTCGAGCGTCAACTTCGCGCCGCGCGCTAAGTTGGACCGCATAATATCGATGACGCTGGTGGCGGAGAAGCTTTCACCCTTGCAGGTCAGCTTGATCTCAGAACGAAAGCTGTTGGCCTTGCGCGCGAATTCCGCCGCCGGCCGCGCGTGCATCCCCATTTCGTTTTGCACCGTGACTTCGCGCGAGACCGTGACCGGTTCGCGTTTGGCCCGTCCCCATTTCAACATCCGCTACTATTGCATCAATCCCCAGCGTCGATGCAAAAAGCGTTCGATGGGTGAGAAGAAAATTTTATCGGCGAGTAATCCAATCGCGACGATCACGACCATAATGCCGATGACCTGATCCATCGCGCTCAGTTCGCGTCCGTAATGCAGTAGTTGCCCTAGTCCGAAACCGGTCAGGATGGTGACGAAAATTTCCGCGGCCATGAGCGAGCGCCACGCGAAAGCCCAGCCTTGTTTCATTCCGCTGACAATGAAGGGCAACGCGGCGGGCAAAATAACTTTCAGCCACATATGCAATCGCTTTGATCCCATGGTGAGCGCGGCGCGGCGAAAAATTGGCGGGACATTGCGCACGCCGGTGTCAGTCGCGATCACAACCGACCACAACGTTCCCATCACGACGACGAACAACATCGCCGCTTCAGTTTGTCCGAACCAAAGAAGTGCGAGGGGGACCCAGCAAACACTCGGCAGTGTCTGTAAACCCAGCGACATCGTGCCGATGGTATCGTGCAAGATTCTCCAACGCGCGGTCAGCAAACCGAGCGGCAATCCGCCGAGCAAGCCGATCAAATATCCCAGCAAGAGTCGCCGCATCGTAATGACGATCGCGTGCCACAGTGTGCCGTCTTCCGCCGCACTCTTTAAGTAGAGTCCGACCTGTTCCGGCGAGGGTAACAAGACCGGCGACCAAACTTTCGCGATGAAAAGCAGGTGCCAGATGAAAACCAGCACGACGAAAAAAAGAACGGCGCGGAGAAATCTTTTCATCGCGCGAGCGCTTCCTGTCCCACCTGTTTGAGCGACTTCATGATTTTCGCCGCGCTATTCGCGAGGCCTGCGCTGTTCAAATCGCGCGGACGTTCCAGATCGATTTTGAATTCTTCCTGCACGCGACCCGGATGCGGTGACATCAGGATGACGCGGTCGCCGAGACAGGCCGCTTCGCGGACGTTGTGCGTGACGAAGACAATTGTCTTGTTGCGCGCTTTCCAAATTTTTTGGATGTCGCCGTAAAGTTGCTCACGCGTCAGCGCGTCGAGCGCCGCGAAAGGTTCATCCATTAGGAGCACGCGCGGATTCGGGGCGAGCGCACGAGCCAGCGCGACCCGCTGTTTCATTCCGCCGGAAAGTTCGTGCACGTTGGCGTTTTCAAATCTCGTGAGGCCGACCAGCTCGAGGTAATAGCGCGCAACATCGACGCGATCTTTGTTAGTCAGACTCGGTTTCAATTTCAAACCGAAGAGGACATTGCCGAGAACGTTGAGCCACGGAAACAACGCCGATTCCTGAAACATAACTAAGCGTTCGCGACCCGGACCGGTGATTGGTTTCCCGTCGGCCAGGACAGAACCGGTGTCTGGTTTTTCCAAACCGGCAATGATGTTGAGCAGCGTCGATTTTCCGCAACCGCTGGCGCCCACCAGACAAACGAATTCACCTTCGCCGACGGACAGCGTGATGTTCTCGAGTGCCTGCACACGTCCGCTCGACGACTGAAAACTCTTCGAAACGTTGTCGATCGCGAGCTTGCTCGGCGCGAGAATTTCCAGCTCTTCGGTGACGGAAGAGCGTTTGCGAGCGCGCGCCATTCAGGGACTAACGAGTAGTTTCGAGGTGTCGGTCGAGCCCTTGAGAAAGCCGGCGTCTTTACCGTCCTGCACGGCTTTCGTAACCAATTCCGGCGCAACCTCAGTCGTGAACTTGATCCGCTTCCACGCTTGCGCGACCGCCGCGTCGTCGAAGTTCGCTTTCGTTTCTTCCTTCAATTCCTTGATCAACAACTGCTGCGCTTCATCGACATTGGCCTGGATCCACTGCGTCAGCTCTGCATTGGCGGCGACGATTTTTTTCGTGAGCTCGCGATTGTTATTCAAAAATTTCGCGCTCGAAACCAGCCACGTGGTTAAGACCTGAGTGTCTTCCACCATCACTTTGCCTCCGCCTTCGCGCTCGAGACGCGTAACCCATGGTTCGACCGTCCAGACGCCTGCGACATCGCCTTTTTGAAACGCACCGAGTTGATCCGGGTTTTGCGTCGGCAGGACGATAACGTCGCCGCCAATTTGCGTGATCTTAAAACCTTGCGCCTTCAACCACGCGCGGCAGGAAATGTCCTGTGTGTTGCCGAGCTGCGGAGTCGCGATTTTCTGGCCGCGAAAATCTGCCGGCGTTTTGATCGGACCATCCGGTTTGATGACGAGAGCCGCGCCGCCATTCGCTGCGCCACCGAGAACGCGAATCTCTTCACCGTTCGACTTGAAGTGCGCGTTGAGCGCCGGGCCTTGCCCGACATAAGTCAGGTCTAACGAACCCGCGAACATTGCTTCCATGGCTGATGGGCCGGCGTTGTACGTGAACCACTGGATCTCAACGTTTGGACCGAGCCGTTGCTCGAACCAACCCTTGCCCTGACGCGAAAGTGCGTGCGCGATTACGCCTTGCGCATGCGTGATGTTTGGAAAATGGCCGAAGCGAATGACGTTTTTTTGTTCGGCGCGCAGCGCGATTGGCCTAACGAGTATTACCAGGAAAAAAACGAAAAGGATTTTCTTCATGAGGAAACGTTTCACTCCTTCGGACATTGTCGCCCGGCGCGAAAAAGCTGACAGTATCCGACCGGTCTGTCGAATTCCTCAGGCCGGCGGCGCTGGAGCTCGGGAAACCGGGGATTTCTTTTTTGCCGGAGGGCGATTAGTGCGACGTGGTTCTGGTCGCTCCGCCGGAGGTGGCGGACTCGCCATAGACTGATTGATATCGAAAATCGGCCAGGGGCGAGCGAAGATGTGCCCCACCATCGGCGGCGGATACTGCCGCGGTAGATCGTGCAGGAGCGGTTGGACGGGCGCCGACTTTGCGACCGCCGGCGATTTCTTGGTGGTCGCCTTGGCCGCGTGTGCCGGCTTGGAGTTTTTCCCCGGAGCTTTTTGAAGCGATGGTGCGGGGATATTTTTTGGCGCGTCGGCGTTTTCCTCTTCGGCCGGGGTGGGTTGCGGCGGAGCAGTTTCGACGATCGGTTTCTCGTTCTCGGCCGGTCCCTCGGCCGGCGCGGGTACCGGTGCTTCATTCAAGGTTGGTAATTGTTCTGCGCCCGTCTCGATCGCGGGGATTCCGCGATCTGGGGAAAACAGATTGCTGGCCGCGGGCGCCGAAGCATTCGAGGCCAGTTCAACCCCGAACTTTGAGAGGGTCTGCGATTTAAGTTGAGCGGAGGAATGCGCCCCGCTGAAGGCGTTACTAAGTGATGAGGCGTTCGCGTCTTTGTTTTCAGATGCAGCCAGATTGGAACCGACGGTTGGTGACTCCGTTCCTTTTTCCGTCGCGTCTGTTGGTCGTGTATCGACGTCCAACTTAAAAGGCGGAGCTTCTGACGTGGCGTTCGCACTCGCGATTGCAGCCGGTTGATGCGCGCGTTGCGCCAGGATAATTGCCGTCAACATCGCGATCGCGAGAAGAATGGCAGCGAGCGCAAAGGATCTCCGAACTGAGCGCCGCGGCGGTAACGGCTCGCTTTCGTTTTCTGTCGCGGGCCCAAGCACGATTGGCAGGCCCCATTTACTCGCCTCCAGATCCTGTCGCTCAATTTGCGCCACGCACGTTTGGATTTGCCGTTGCAGAGCGAGTGGATCGGACGGCCGATCCGCCGGATTTTCCGCCAACATGCTCTCGAGCAATTCCCGCACTGGTCCGGGTAAACCGATGGCATACTGCAAAGCCGCGCCGCCGCCGACGAGCGGCACCGCTTTGAGGAGATACCAGAGCGACGCGCCTAACGAGTAGATCTCCGAGCGGAAATTGAGCGGACCATCATGTAACTGTTCCGGGCTCGCGAAGTCGATCGGATTCAAAGATTCGTGTCCATGACCGCTCGAGTGTGAAAGTGAGGGCGCCACGCCGAGAAAATTCAGCACCTTGATCAGCGGCCATTCTCCCTCCCCCGTCTCACCCGCCACGAGCATGATGTTTCCCGGATAGACCGCGTAATGAATCACGCCGTGCAAACTGGCGGCGACCAGGGCGCTGACCATTTGTGAAGCGATGCGCAAGACGGCGCCGACCGGCATCGCTCCTTTGCTCTTGATCCAATCTTCCGCCGTCGTCCCTTCCAGATAATCGGTGACATAAACGAGCTGGTCCTCGTCGAATCCGAAATCGCGCAGGCGCGGAATATTGATGTGATTGATTTGTTGCGCGGCGCGCGCCTCCGCTTCCAACTGTTCTCGCTCCGCGATTCCCAGCGCCGGCGCAGGCACCACTTGCACCGCCACTTGCGCGCCTGATTCCAGATCGTCCGCCCTGAGAGTGGCCTCGTCCGCGCTGCGCCGGATGACGATAGGAAGCCCGACGCGATCGACATAAAGCCGATAGCGATTGAGGTAAGTCTTCCTTTCCATAAAGGCGTGGCGAAGCCTAACGAATGTTGCTTTTCAAAATCGGGGGAGAATTGAGGCCGGCCTGTGTTCGACGTAGGTCAGGCCTAACGAGTAATGGAAAAAGACGCAAGCAAGAATAAGCCATTTTCTTTGCCGGATTCTAAGCGCCTAACGAGTGGTTATTCGTCGGGCGGCAGGGCCGGGAGAACCGGCAAACCATAAATGGACGAGGGCGGCGATGGTCGGGGCGTCGCTTTGCGGCGCGGCGCGTCTTCACGTGTGGCCGGCGGTGCGGCGAGGACTTTTTCGGAGGCCGAACCGTAGACAAGATTACCATCGGGAGTCATTCCGAGGAACTGCGCCCGCTCGGCCGCTCGCGGCGGCGGTGTTGTTTCGCTCACAACGGCTTTGGCCACGCGCGGCTTCTTGTTTTCTTTCGGAATTACCCTTGGCCGTTCTGTTGGCGTTGCGACGGCTACTTCAGTTTGCCTGGCCCGCGCAGCTGGCGAGGCGGAAGGTTCGACGGTCGGCGCCGTTTGCGCGACGGCCTTCTCTTCCACTGGTGTGCCGGCTTCGATCGTCGCTGAAGGCGGCGCGGAAACTTCCGCCGCGACCTCCGTAGGCCGACCGGCCGACGACTCGTTAGGCTGATTCATCGACGAAGAATCCGCCGTCACCTCTGCGGGTTCTGCGGATTTTTCTTTCGTGTCCGAATTCGCGATGGCTGCGGGTTGTTCTTCGGTTGCGGCGTCAGCGTTCGAAGTAAGAACAGGCGTCTCGCCAGTGCTCGGTTCGCTGGGTGGCACCACCGAAGGCGGCGTCGGAATCGGCGGCACCGAAGCATTTCTCGCGGCGACTTTTTCCGGGACGCCAACCGGAACGCCAATTTCTCCGTGCCGACCGAGCCGTCCGGCCATGAACACCGCGGCCAGCGCGGCGAGCCCGATTAGAAGCGCGGCTAAAGCGAGCGGTCGCCACCAGTTCGCGCGAGGCGGCGCTTGTTTCGGCGCTGTTACTTCCGTCGCCAGCGGCAACCCGAGCTTACTCGCCACCGCATCGCGTCGTTCCAATTGCCCAAGACAATCCTGGATCTGACTCTGGAGCACAAGCGGATCGAGCGGCCTCTCGTTGGGATCGATGGCCAGCAATTGCGCCAGCAAATGCCGAACAACCGCGGGCAATCGCGTCGTGCTTTCGACGGTCGCAACACCACCGGCTGGAGCCGCGCCCGTAAGCAAGAAAAACAATGTCGCGCCTAACGAGTAGAGCTGCGATCGAAAATCCACCGCGCCGTTTTGCACCTGTTCGGGGCTGAGGAAATTGAATGGCTCGGCCGATTCGGGATCGCGCGCCGGTGTCAGATCCGCGGCAACGCCGAGCAGATTGATCAGCTTAATGAGCGGCCCTTCGCCGTCCGCCGCTTGCTCGGGCACGATCATGATGTTGTGCGGATTGATCGCGCGATGTTCCAGACCAAGAAATGTCGCGGCGCTCGATGCGTTCACCACTTGTAAGGCGACGCGCAGGACCACTCCGACCGGCATCGGTCCCTTCGTTTTGACCCATTCCGCGGCGCTGGTGCCGGCAAAATATTCTGTGACGTAAACGAAATAGCCGTCGTCGAAACCGAAATCGCGCAGCGCCGGAATGTTGACGTGGTCCAATTCGCGCGCCGCTTTCGCTTCCATTTCGAGTTCTTCGCTGATCACGGAACGCAACGCGGTCATCGGTATAACTTGCACGGCGACGTTCGCGCCCGTCCGCAAATCTTCCGCGCGGAAAGTTGCCTCCCGCGCGCTACGCCGAATCACCGTCGGCAATCCAACTTGATCGAGATAAAGGCGGTAATGCTCGAGATAGGCTTTGCGTTCCATCAGCGGGGCCGGAGCCGAAAATGTCGCCACATTACTGAATCGCGCCACCGCATAAGGTTGGGCGCAGAGATGATCGCAAGCAGCGGTCGCGCTTAGATCAGAAACTGACCGCGTTCCATCACCTTTTCGTCGTCGAACCAGATATCGAAATCGCGACCGACACAATCGATGTGCGTTTTCGAAATCCAGCTTTGTCCGGTGTGTTCGGCGTAAGGATGGCCGAAGGCGATGTGAATTCCCGGAATCTTTTCGTCCTGCAAAATGTTGCCGATGACGTGCGTGCAGGCGGTGTTGGTGCCTACCGCAAATTCGCCGACACGGTTACTATTTTCGTCTGTGCTGGTGTAGGCACGGAATTCTTCGAGCAGCTCCTTGTTCTGGCAGCGCAGGTTGCAGATACGATTGTTTTCCACCTCGATCGTGAGCGGCGTCGCTTCGAGATCACCGTATTTCGCGCAGAGGTAATCACCGACCACGCCATCCACCACGAAGATTCCGTTGCTGTTGAATGGCGACGTAAAAATTTCGCCACCGGGCAAGTTTCCCCATTTGTCGCGCGTGATAATTCCGCTCGTCTTCAACCATTTCAGTGTTGGTGAAAGCTCGGCCACGAAATCCGTCCCGTGCGGCGTGCGACAACTAACGCGCTCGGTCATGCGCGCGCGCTCAATCAGGCGCTGGCTGAGCGCGTCGATCTCCAAGAAATTCGCGCGCATTCCTTCGAGCATGATCTGCCGCGTGATGTTGACCATGTGACCGTGTCGCAAACGGTGCTTGTTCACCACCGCCGTCATTTGAATGCGCGAACCGAGTTCGCCGCGCTGCGTTTGCGCGCAATAAATACTGACCTGCGAAGTGGCTAGATCATCGAGAATGATCTGTGGCATGCCAGTGAGCGGACGGGTTGCGTAATTCTCCAGAACGAAAACGGCATGTTCCGCGCCCACTTCTTCCACCTCCGCTTGCAACGCGGCCGCGATCTCCGCGGTCGCTTCATCAGTGATGATCGTGATTCGTTCTTCCGGCTTTAGCCGCAAGCAATCGCGAATGGCGTTACGCGCTCCGGGAACAAGTTCCGCGTCAATAGTGTCGGTGGTAAGGCGATCCGGCATGAAGGCGTCCATTTTGGACTACAAAACCAAAGGGAGCAACAGGTGCGCCGCGGGTAAATTTTACGAGGCGGCGGCCGCGGCTGGCTCCGAGGAGTCGAGGCCCTCATACGTCTCGTTCACCAGATGCTCGACCACCTGTTTCATGTCGCCGGTGCGTTCCCAGACGGCCAGCTGCCGATCGGCCCCGGTGCCTTCACGCATGATCCGCTCAATGTGTTCGATCTCGCGTCGGCTGCCCAGTTCGTCCACTTCGCCGTCAACGAATTCGAGAATTTCGTCGAGCAAAGAACGGGTTTCCATTTCTGTCTCGCGACCGAAGTCGATCAATTTTCCATCGAGGCCGTAACGCGAGGCGCGCCAGCGATTCTCATCGATCACCCGTCGGCGATAAATGCGGAAGCTCAGATTCTGTTCCTGCAATTTGTGCAGGCGCACCACCACCGCTTGAATGAGCGCGGCGAGCGCGAGCGTGTCGTCGACGCGGGACTGCGCATCGCACACGCGAATCTCCAGCGTGTCGAAAAACGGGTGCAGCCGAATGTCCCACCAAATTTTCTTCGCGTTATCGACGCAGTTGGTGCGGATGAGCAGCTTCAAGTAATCGTCGTACTCGGAGAGACTTTCGAATGCATCGGGAATTCCCGTGCGCGGAAAGCGCTCGAACACTTTTAGTCGATAACCTTTGAATCCGGTATTGCGACCGACCCAGAAGGGCGAGTTAGTCGAGAGCGCGTAAATGTGCGGCAGAAAATAACGCGCCTGATTCATGACGTGAATCGCAGTCTCGCGATGCGGAATTCCCACATGCACGTGCAATCCGAAAATGAGATTGGCCCGCGCCACCTGCTGCATGTCCTTGACGATTTCCTTGTAACGCTCGCCCTCGGTGATGAGCTGATCGTGCCAATGCGAAAACGGATGCGTCCCGACCGACGCGATCTTCATCCCGCCGCGACCGGCGAGTCGCGCAAGATGACCGCGCAAATCGACCACATGCTCGCGCGCATCGACGACTGACTGGCAAATCTCCGTGCCGAGTTCGACGACCGATTGATGCATCTCGGGCTTGAGTTGCTCCTTCAGCGTCAGCTTGCCGCCCTCGAGAATTTCCTGAATGTGCGACCGCAGTTCGCCCGTCTGCGGATCGACAATCGCGAATTCCTCCTCGATGCCGAGTGTGAAAACGTGGTCTTTCGGGATCACCGGACAAGAACCGCCAAGAGGCTTGCCCGCGCAAGTCTCCGCTGGCGTGGTCAAAGGGCTGACGCAAATTGGACGCGTGCACGATATCGCGAAACGCGAGCTCGATTGGCCGGCGATCCGCGCTGAATTTCCCATTCTGGACCAGGAGGTTCATGGGAAGCCGCTGATCTATTTCGATAACGCGGCCAGCTCGCAGAAACCACGCGCCGTGCTGGAGGCGTTAAGAAATTATTACGAGCACGACAACGCCAACGTGCATCGCGGCCTGCACGAGCTGAGTTCGCGCGCCACGGAAGCGTACGAGAATGCGCGCCAGCGTGTGGCTGATTATCTCGGCGCAAGCAGCGCGGCGGAAATCGTTTTCACGCGCGGAACAACCGAGAGCATCAATTTGGTGGCGCATTCCTGGGGCGGAAAATTTTTGCGCGCCGGCGATGTCATCCTGCTCACGGAAATGGAGCACCACAGCAATCTCGTTCCCTGGCAGTTGTTGGCGGAACGAATGGGAGCGCGGCTCCGGTTTCTCCCGGTCAACGAAGAGGGGACGCTCGCCCTCGACGAACTCGATTCCTTTCTCACCAATGAAGTAAAGCTTTTTGCCTTCACGCATGTTTCAAACTCGTTAGGCACAATCAATCCGGTCGCGGACCTCTGCGCGCGCGCGAAAAAAGCCGGCGCGTTAACGCTGGTTGATGGCGCGCAGAGCGCCGGGCATTTGCCGCTGGATGTGCGGGAACTTGGCTGCGATTTCTTCGCCTTCTCCGGCCACAAAATGTGTGCGCCCACTGGAATCGGCGCCCTTTACGCTCGACACGAAGTAATCGAGTCGATGCCGCCATGGCACGGCGGCGGAGAAATGATTGTGAGCGTGGCGCTGGAAAAAAGCAGCTATAAGGCAGCGCCGCATCGCTTCGAAGCGGGCACGCCGAATATCGCCGGTGCAATCGGTCTGGCCGCGGCGATCGAATACATCGAACGCATCGGGCGCGCCGCCATTTTCCAACACGATACGCAGCTCCTGCAACATGCCATCGAACGGCTGGCGGAAGTTCCCGGCCTGCGTTTGCTGGGCCCGAAAGGAGAACGCAGCGCGATTGCCGGTTTTGTCATGGATGGCGTGCATCCGCACGATCTGACCACGTTCGCCGATCAACAAGGCCTGGCGCTGCGCGGCGGTCATCATTGCAATCAACCGCTCATGAAAAAATTTGGCCTGCCCGGAACGACGCGCGCGAGTTTCTATTTTTACAACAACAGCGAAGAGGTCGATCGCATGATCGAAATCCTGCGCGAAGCGGCGCGTTTCTTCGCATGAGCCCTGATCTGGCGGAGCTCTACCAGGAAGTAATTCTGGATCACTCGCGCCGGCCGCGGAATTTCGGCGAGTTAGTTGATGCGGCGGTGCGCGTGCATGGGGACAATCCTTCCTGCGGCGACGAGATCCATCTCGCGATGAAATTCGGTGAAGCTGGTGATGTCGCGGAGGTGAGGTTCACCGGTCACGGGTGCGCGATCAGTCAGGCTTCGGCGTCGATGATGACCATGAAACTGAAAGGCAAATCGCGCGACGAATCGCTGCGGTTACTTCATGCCTTCGAATCAATCGTGACCGGCGGGACGGAGGAAGCCGATCACTCGTTAGGCGATCTGCGCTTAATGCAGGGCGTGCGCAAATTTCCTCAGCGCGTGAAGTGCGCCATGCTGGCTTGGCGCGCGGCGGAACAAGCGCTGGCGCTAAACGCAGGCGAGGCAATCGTCTCTACCGAAGCGCGACCGGACAAATGAGTTGTTAGCCCGGGCCACCCATTTCCTGAAGCGAACGCTTCAGCGTGCCGGCTTGCACGTATTTGCCCCAGCTCAGATTATCGCGACCGGCGACGTGTTCGCGGGCTTTGCGTAGCGCCATGTCGGAAACTGCTTCGACGACCCAGTTGAAATTTTCCTGTCCAACACTGGTAACCTCGGCATCGGGCGCGGGGTTGCAGAAATCGATCGCAACCGGCACGCCGTCGCGGATGGCGAACTCGACCGTGTTTAAATCGTAGCCGAGAAATTGATTCAGTTGGAGCACGCCCCACTCGACCGCTTCGAGAATGTTTTTCGGCGCCTGCCAATCGGTCACGTAGCGCAAATGATACGGATGGCGCGGCTCGTAATTCATGATCTTCACGTTCCGTTGATCGATCGAGTAGCAACGGAAGTACATGTCGAACTTCACTTCCTCCTGCAGCATCATGACCAACTGACCGGTCTCGCTGTAGGCGCGGAAAAATTCTTCGGGATTGTGCAGCCGATAAACATTTTTCCACCCGCCGCCAGCGAATGGTTTGAAGAAGGCCGGCCAGCCGACGTACTCGAACATCGCCTCCCAATTGAGCGGGTAAGCGAGGTTACGGAATGATCCGTCGGCGGTGTCGGTGGGAAGTTGATGCGAGGGCAAAAGGACGGTTTTTGGAACGGCGACGCCGATTTTTGTCGCGAGTGCGTTGTTAAAAAACTTTTCGTCGGCGCTCCACCAGAACGGATTGTTCACCACCGCACAACCGGCCAGCGCTTCGTTTTTCAACCAGCCGCGATAGAACGGCACATCCTGCGAGATGCGATCGATCACCACATCATAACCGGTCGCTTCGCCCTGGATCACTTTGTCGATGCGGACGAATTCCGCCTGCGCTTCGCCGCGGGCTTTTTCATTGCAACGCTGGACAAACGCAGGCGGGAAACTGTTTTCCTGACCGAAGAGAATTCCGATTTTTTTCATAGCTGGGATTGGGAGCGTGACCTTACACGGCTCTAGATTGTCGACAAATAATACGGCAACATGTCGCGCCAATAATTCCAGTCGTGGCCGCACCATTTCCGGTCGTCGAGCCAATGCCGGATGCCTTTCGAGTTCAAAATACCGGAAAGGCGGAGGCTTTCGTGGCGGGTGTTATCCCACTCGCCTGTGCCAATGATGATGCCCATGTGATTGAATTTCCATGGGTCGGAAACATTCGGCAGATAATCGTACGGACTGTTGAAGTAAACGTTGTCGTCGTAGTAGCCGTCGAAAAAATCGCTGATGTCGAATGCGCCGCTCATGCTGATGAGATGGCTGACCATATCGGGATGACGGAAAGCGATGTTGGCCGCGTGATACGCACCGAGGCTTGCGCCGCAAACCGCGACGCGATGCGTGGAACATTCGCGCCGCGCGTGATCGAAGACGTCGTGAATGATGACGCGCTCAAAAGCGATATGAGTGATGATGCGATCAGCCGGATGAAGGGATTTGTTGTAGAAACTCTCGGTGTCGATCGCATCCGGACAATAGATCGTGACCTTTCCGCCATCGATGTATGGTGCGCAGGCATCGATCACGTGGAAGTCCTTGTTCTGCGAGAAGCGTCCGAAAGAAGTCGGAAAAAGGACCAGCGGAATGCCGCCGCCGTCGCCAAAAACCAGCATCTCGAAATCGCGGCTCAAATGCGGCGTCCACCAGCGGATATAACGCTCGTTCATGGCAGTTTGTTCATTTCGAGGGAAGGGCCGAGGGAAGTCAAGAGTGCGAATGGAACATCCGGTGCTATTGGACAACGCGTATCTCCTCAGCCATAACCTCTGCGCCAATGCCCGAACATACGCTGACCGGAAACATCCAAAGCCATCCCGATTTCGAATCGAAGATTCTCGGGAATCGGCGTGACGTGCTCGTTTACCTGCCACCGGGTTACCGGCGTTCGCGCACGCGCCGTTTTCCAGTTCTCTACTTAAACGACGGCCAAAATGTTTTCGATGACGCGACTTCTTTCGGCGGCATCGAGTGGGGCGTGGACGAGACGGCGCAGCGACTCGTGCAACAGCAGTTGATCGAGCCGGTCATCATCGTTGCGGTGGCAAATCTCGGCGAAGCGCGCATTCATGAGTACGCGCCCAGCCGCGGCCGGCTCGACGGGGAAAAGCGTAGGCGCAGCAAAGGGCTGCTGCGCCAGTACGGACGTTTCTTGAGCAACGAATTGAAACCGTTCATCGACGCGCGCTATCGCACGCTAAGGGAAGCGGAATACACCGGCCTCGGTGGATCTTCCTTGGGAGGATTAGCGACGCTCGCGCTCGGACTTTGGTTCCCGAATGTATTCCGCCGGCTCGCTGTCATGTCGCCGTCGATCTGGTGGGACGATTGTGTGATCTATCGCATCATCGAAGAGCTCGATGAGCAAGCGAAACCGCCACTGAAGATCTGGCTCGACACCGGCACGAACGAGCCAGGCTGGGAACGCGCCCGAGTCCTGCGCGATGCGCTGGTGGAAAAAGGTTGGCGTCTGCACGATGATCTCCACTATTTCGAAGCGGAAGGCGCCGATCATTCCGAAAGCGCTTGGGGACATCGCATCGATGCCGTCCTGCGTTTCCTTTATCCGCCGCCGCCGCCGGTTCTCGAAACCGCGCGTCGTCGCTTTAAACCCACGATTTTTCGCCGCCGCCCTCTTCCGGTCTAACGAGTCGTCGCGCACGAACTTGTTCGCATTGCCTTCGTCTCACGATTAATTTTCGTGGCGAAATGAAATCCGGTTTCCTGGAGAAACTGATCGAGCGCCTCGGCCGCGTCGGCCCGGAGGAGGTGCAGAATTACCTGCTGCGGCTCGCGCAGGAAAAAGGGCTGATCGAGACGGTTTTCAATTCCATCCAGGAGGGGATCATCGTCACTGAAGCGAATGGCCGCATCACTTATGTGAACAACGCCGCCTGTGACCTCTTCGGTTTCGATGCCGAAGGCTCGATCGGCAAACGTCTCGATGAACGAGTGCGCGGATTGGATTGGGAAGCGCTCTCGCAATCGAGCGGACCGATCATGCGCGACATGGAGATTTTTTATCCGTCGAACAAGTTCATCAATTTCTACATCGTTCCGCTTTTGATCGAGCGCCGTAATCGGAAACAAGGCGATGCCATTGGCGAGCCGGTCGGCCACGCCATGATTCTGCGCGACATCACTGAGACGCGGCGTTCCACGGAAAAGACGATCGAGTCAGAGCGCTTCAACGCGCTCACATTGCTCGCCGCCGGTGTCGCGCATGAAATCGGCAACCCGCTCAACTCACTGCACATCCATCTGCAATTGATGGAGCGGCAGGTGAAAAAACTCGCACCGGCCGATCGCAAACCGTTGCAGGAATCGATTGAGATCGCGCGCTCGGAAATCAGCCGGCTCGATTCCATCGTCACGCAATTCCTGCGCGCCATTCGTCCCTCGAAACCGCAACTGCAACCCGAAAACGTTAATACCATTCTCGATGAAAGCGTGCGCTTCTTCGCCCCGGAAATCGAAGCGCGCGACATCGTGGTCGAACAGGAACTGCGTTCCGATCTGCCGTTACTCGAACTCGATCGGGACCAGATGAAGCAAGCCTTCTACAACGTGATCAAGAACAGCTTCGAAGCGATGAAGCGTCGCGGCATCATGCGCATCCGTACCGATATGGACGCGACCCATGTGCTGGTAAGTTTCACCGATACTGGCGGCGGCATGTCGGCCGAAAGTCTTAGTCGCGTCTTCGAACCTTACTTTACCACGAAAAGCGCCGGCTCCGGCCTGGGTCTTCTCATCGTCAGGCGAATCGTGCGCGAACACGGCGGCGAACTCGCGATCCAAAGTGACGCCGGCAAAGGTCTCACCCTCACGATTCGTTTACCATACATCGACAAGCGCATTCGTATGCTCGAGGCAGGTGACGATAAGAATAATTAGTTACTTAATAGGAACGAAACCAACCTGGGCTACGATCTTCTGTCCGGCCGAGCTAGTAGTAAAATCCAGGAACTGCTTCGCCAGTCCACCTGGCTCGCCATTAGTGTAGTAGAAGGTCGGACGCCAGTAGGAGTAAGTATGTCCCTGCACGCTCTGCACCGAAGGTAGGACGCCATCGATAGGCAGTGCCTTTACTCCGGGCGCCTTCACGTAGGCCATGCCGACGTAACCCACTCCGTTCGGGTTTTTGCCTACTTCCGCGGCGATTTGTTCGTTACCGGCCATCTTTTGCGAGCCACCGGCATAATCGCGCTTCTTCATCGCGAGTTCTTTGAAGTCCGAGTAGGTGCCGGAGGCAGTATTGCGGGTGTAGATGGAAATCTTCCCGCCACTCCCGCCGATCGCACTCCAGTCTGCGACTTCGCCGGTAAAGATTTGTTCTACTTGCTTCTTAGTTAGACCTTTGAGGGGATTACTTGCGTTTACGATGACCGCGATGCCGTCATAGGCGACGATCGTCGGTTTCATATTAACCCCCTTAGCGGTGGCAGCGCCGACTTCCGCCGGCTTGGCGCGGCGACTAGACATACCGATTTGTGCGGTACCATCGGTAATAGCGGCGATGCCGGTAGTAGAGCCCTCGGCCGCAATGTCGAAGGTCGTGCCAGGGTTCTGAGCTTTGAAGTGCTCAGCCAGCTGCGGCACGAGCTTGGCCCCGAGTGTATCGGAGCCTTTGATTACCAGGCGGTCGGCATGCGCTTCCAAACCAAGAAACGCCATACCTAACGAGACCAAGAGAGATGTTATTTTCATAAGTTACTTACAAGTTGTTAACTACTTAAAATTTCACGTTCAGGTCCGCGACAAACCATTGATATTTATTGAGCGGATTGATGCCGATGGCGATAGGTGTGCCGCCGGTGCCGAGGGTGTCGTCCAATCGCCAACCGTAGTTATAGCTAAGGTTAAAGAAGACCGCATCGCTGATGGCATAACCTGCTTTTACTCCAATGCCATGCATGTTCACACGACCGTCGAAGATATCGTCATCCACCATGTTAGGATCGAGGGAGTACTGGTCGCTATGTTGATAGAAGACATCGACCTGCCAGTCATGTTTCGCTTTTAACTGACCTACACCCAGGCCTACTTGATAGGCATAACGCTGGTCGCCCTTGTCCGGATGACCTGCGGCGGCAGCGCGTGAATCGCCTTCCAGGTTAGCGGCGAAATCGCCGAAAATTCGCATCGGTATTTCGCCGAGCTTCCAGCCAACTTCCCAGGGCATATCGAAGACTAGGAGGCTATTAATGCCAGTCTGGTTCTGGGCCAGCGAAGCAGCGTTAGTTACAAATGGACTGCCGCCTTGGAAATGAATATTAAAGGAATCGCCGTTGCCGGTGTAGTTGTAAACCGTAGGAGCTATCTGCGCGTAGATGTTCTTCGGGAAGGTAAAACGCGCACCTGCCTGCCATGCCATTAGGAAGGCATCCGTGTTTGGAACCAACTGGCGACCGATCCCGACTGATTGCGTAGTTGTGCCACGGAAACCTAGCGGATTTTCCGGGTTAGCATCGTCATAGACAAACTGCGCCAAGTTAACAAAGAGGTCTAGCTTTACCTTGAAAGGTTCGGAACCAGCCGCAGCTACTGTCTTGTTATCCTTGCTATAAGATTGGGCTTCGCTGCCGCCGCCGAAAGTAAAGTTAAAGGTATGCTTCCATTGCTCGGAAAGCCCTTCGGGGTTAATATCCGGGTCCCAGACCATTGAGGTAGTTACGAGTGGATTAGGCATGCGGCCGGCGGTGAGAGTTATATCGTGGAAACCTTTGTAGCCAAGGTATGCCTGACCTACCATGATGGCATCGCTGTTCTTGGCGAAAGGACCGCCAGTGGCTTCATCGCCGAAAGTAACGTTAGTCGAGCGGGAGCTGGCATTGGTTTCAAAGCGAACCCCAAAGAACCAATCGTCAGCTAAAGTTCCGCGCAGACCTAGCCGAAGCCGGTAACGTTCGCGCGAGCGTTCCAGCCAGTCACTGTGGCCAGCTATACCTGCGCCCGGTGCGGCGACTGGTCCGGTCCCGGCAGTTTGGCCGCCGTTATATTGATAACGTAAACGCACATCGCCGTAGAGTTCCATCTCGGTGATAGGCGTGGACATCTTTAGTTTGCCGGCGGATTGCTGCGAGTAGTCCTTGGTAAGCTCGCCGCGCACCTCCTCGGCTTCCTGATCAGTGATGAGATGCTTGCGCACGAGCAGGTCGAGCAAGGCGCCCGCGTCCTGCGCGCGCACAAGCGGGCGGCCGAGTAGGAGAGTGGTTAATAGGGTAAGGCAAAGTAGTTTCTTCACGCGCCGAAGCTGGCGCGCGATTGTGACGAACGGATGGCGCGGAAGTTACAATTGCGTTAACTCATGCGCCGGGGCGATTGAGCTAAAACATCAGCTGCAGCCGGATGATGACTTCGTCGAAGTCGGACTTGGGCAGGCTGCGGCTGTCGCGAAAATCGGACCAGGTGTGAATGTAGTTAGCGGCCAGCCGTACGTTATTGCCGTGGATGAAATAGTTAACACCGCCGGTGATGGACTTCAGATTGTCATCGGCGAACTGATCGGGGTCGAAGCTTTCCCACTTGGCTACCAACTGGAGTGTCTTGGGAATAACAAAGTAGCTGCCCTGGACATAGTAGCCGTTAGGTTCAAAGGTAGTGAAGAGTGGATTGATATTATTGACGCGACGCGGACTGATACGGTCGTCCAGGTATTCAGCGACCAGATCGAAAGGACCAATATGAAGCGCGGCGTCAAAGCCATACTCTTCCCGCTTACCGGCCGAAGGAAGGTTATAGGCCGCCAGTGACCCATCGCTATTCTCCCGGATAACGGAGGTGGTCATGGCGGTGCCGGCATCGTCCCGGCTGTAAGCACCGTCCACCCCGAACTTCAGGGTAGCATCGTTATTCAAGATCTTCGTCTTCACCGCTTGTACTTCCAGGCGACCGACATACATGAATTCGTTGTTATCATTGACGGTAACGTTACGGCCGGTGCCGTTGAAAATGCCGGCGTAATAGGTGAGCAGGTCTTTGTTCTCGGGGAAAATATTCGTGAGCGGTTTACCCCACACCTGCAGACCGATCTGCCGTTCCGGTGTTATCGAGTCGGTCACCAGCGAACGCTCGATACTAATAACTACTGGATCGGGAGTTAGTTGCTCGAGGCCAAAGGGCGCCTTGTATTGACCTACCTTGATGTTGAACTCGGGGTAGGTATGCCAGTTCACGAAGACATCCGTGGCGGAGAAGCTGGTGCGGGTAGAGTTGGAGCCAAGCGTGCGACCGGTCGCATCGCGGACAGTGAAGCCCGTGTCGCTAAAGGAAAGATCACCCTCGACTTTGAAATCGAAATGCTCTGTGTAATCGCCGGTAATGGTGATGCGGGCGCGGCGCAGCCGAAAACGGTCCTTTAACTCCGCGGAAGCGAAGCGGCCTTCGAAAGCGAAGGGATCGCCGCCTTCAAATTGCGATTGGATGTAGCCGCCAAGAGTTAGCTTGAACTCGTCCGCTCCCGCCACGGCATAGACAGATTTTTTCTCTTCCTTCATCTCTGTTTTTTCGGCGACCGCCTTGCCATCGTTTTGCGATTTCGCTGGCGCCGTCTCGCGCGCGGCTGAATGCGCGGTCGATTTCCCTTTCAAATCGCGCACTTCATTTTCCAGCTCGGCGTTACGCTTTTGCAATTGCTCGACCGCGCGCTCCAGTTTCTCCAGTCGTTCCGCCTCCGATTGTGCCCGCAGGCGCAGGGGCGCTGCCAAAAAAACGAACCCAATCACCAGGACCATGAGGCGTTTCCCTAATTTCATACCGCAGCCGATAACAAAATTCTTTCGCCTTGGCGAAACACTTTCTTTGCGGTAGGCGATTCAGTTACGCGCCTATGTTTTCCATCCAAAAATTACTGGGGCAGGACGGCAAATTTTTCGATCTCTTGGAGGCGAGCGCGCAACAGGCCGACGCCAGCGTGCACCATCTCGTCGCCCTCCTCGGCAAACTCGAGCATCACGATTCGCCGCAAAGCCTGGAGGATTTCGTCAACAGCCGGCGCAAAGATAAACTGATCACGCAGGAATTGACCGAGCAGCTTTGCAAGACTTTCATCACCCCGCTGGAGCGTGAAGACATTCAGGCCCTGGCCTCCGCACTCTATAAGATTCCGAAGACGGTCGAGAAAATCGGCGAACGCATTTTGATTTGTCCGGGCGATCTGCACGGCCGCAGTTTTCGGAAGCACTTGGACTTGTTAGACCAGGCCGCCGAAGCCGTGCTCGCCATGGTCAAAGACTTGCGCAAAGGCATCGACGCCGTCAAAGCGCGTGAAGCAAACGCGCGGCTTCAGGCTATTGAAGGTGATGCCGACAAGCTCGAGCTCGAGATGTTGCGAGAGCTTTATCACAGCGATTCCGATGCGAAGCATGTTCTCTTTTTGCGCGACATCTACGAGCTACTCGAAAAGGTGATCGATCGTTGCCGCGACGCGGGTAACATCATCCTTCAAGTCGTGCTCAAGTATTCCTAGCTCAGGCGCTGCCAGCGGACGTGTATGATACTGTTCGTCCTCGTCATCCTCGCGGCCATTGCCTTTGAGTATATCAATGGCTTTCACGACGCGGCCAATGCCATCGCGACCGTAGTTTCGACCAAGGTCCTGTCACCGCGGCAAGCGATTGCGCTGGCCGCTTTCTTTAATCTAACCGGCGCACTTACCGGCACGGCCGTCGCCTCGACCATTGGTAAAGGCATGGTCGATCCCGGCGTCATTACCATGTCGACCATCTTATGCGCATTGATCGGTGCCATCGTCTGGAACTTGATCACCTGGCTCCTCGGGTTGCCTTCAAGTTCCAGTCATGCCCTTATAGGTGGCCTATGTGGCTCGGCGCTCGCCGCCGCGCATAACAACTGGTCCGTCTTGAAATGGCAGACCGGGCTCGTGCCCAAAGTCGTTATCCCCATGATCACATCGCCGATCCTCGGCTTCATCATCGGCGCGCTCCTCATGTTTATCCTGTTGGTGGTTCTGCAACGATCTACCCCGCACCTGGTGCATTCCATCTTCGGTAAACTGCAGCTAGTCAGCGCTGCCTGGATGGCGCACAGCCACGGCACGAACGACGCGCAGAAAACCATGGGCATCATTGCCCTCGCTCTTTTCACCGGCACGCAAAGCGGCGCCTTCAAGGACCTGCCTCCCATGCTTAGCTTCCTGCACACACCCGACTTCAAAGTAGCTAGTTGGGTGGTAGTCCTATGCGCCGCTACCATGGCAGCTGGCACAGCCGCGGGCGGTTGGCGGATTATCCGCACTCTGGGTCATAAAATGGTCAAGCTACAACCAGTCCACGGCTTCGCCGCTGAAACCACCGCAGCTATCATTATTCAAACCGCCAGTAGCTATGGCATCCCGCTTTCTACTACCCACGTTATCTCGACCTCGATCATGGGAGTAGGCGCAGTGAAACGTTTCAGCGGAGTGAAATGGACCGTAGTCGAACGTATTGTTTGGGCCTGGATACTAACTCTGCCGGCCACTGCACTTATCAGCTACGTTCTTTCCCGGGCGGCGAATGTTTTGTGAATAACGCCGCATGTCGAGGCACGGCTAAGAACGCTAGTGCTTCACCAACCAACTGCGCAGTTGTTTGGTCACGATTGTCTTGCTCGCTGTAGGGAGTCTGCGGGCCCATTGCCCGTTGACTGGACGCGGAAACGTTTTCCTTCCAGAAACGGGAGATCGATCAATTCCACTTTTAACCTCGCTCCGCTCACATGCTTCCTAACGACCAAATTTCCTCGCGCGCGTATCGTCCGCGGTCTAATTCTCGTTAGGCGGCATCACGCACATGGCTCTCCATTTGATAAAAGTTATAGATGACTTGGGACATCATAGCACTCAGAAGCTATTTGAGCTTGGGTTGGTGTTTCGCACCTGCAAGCGCAAGCGACGATGGCCAAGTCTTGAGACCATGAACTCGTTTCTCCGAGGCGGGACGGGCGAGGGCGAGTTGGGCACGACGATTGAGTGGGAGCCGTGCGAGCTGTCGAAGCAGGATTATGAGGCGACGGTTGCGGCTTTCATGAAGGGTGAGCCTTTCAAGATGGACACAGACCATCGCAGTTGGGATGATTGGTTCAGAGAGATTTCAGATGAGCACGCCGCCTAACAAATCGCTGCAGGCAACGCGGGATGGCACTCTCAGTTCCGCTTCGCGGTTCACGTCATTTGACCCCGCGTGCCTGAGCTCTGGTCGTTAGACGGTGCAGATGACCTATACGAATACCTACGCCGATCAGATTGCGCATGCCGAGACAGCTTTGCGCGACCGTCGCTCGTCGTTTGCGTTTTACCACTACTTTTGGGTGCTGTATTGGGCAACGATGGCAGCGTTGGGTGTTTACGTCAGCTTGTTCGTCGGTCAGATTTTCTTCGCCTGTATCTTCGTCGGCATGTTTGCGCTTTACGCCTTCCGCGCGCTTCCATACTCGCGCGTTTGGCAGTGGTCGGCGCGGCAGGCAGCTCATCAGACCACGTCTACGCAGGTTAATCTGCGGTTGGACGCGCAGGGATTGCATGAGACCGTCGACGGAGCAGTCGAGAGTTTTGCGCCGTGGCACGCGATTCGAAGCTTCGTCTTGTCGGAAGATCATTTGTTCATTGAGCTCGCTGGGAACCTGTGGGCGAACATTCCTCGCGCAAAGGTTGTCGAGGGTGAGGCGGCGTTCAGGGAAGCGATCGAGACATTACGCGCGCATGGGGTTGCCGAACGAACCGTCTAACCATGCGCTGCAGCGAACCGCGGCCGCACTGATGTGTAGCTTTGGTGTAGTTACGACCTGCAGTGAGCAGCCAAGCGCGCTCTCGCCCGCGGTCGCTGAGCTTGGATCTCGTTAGGCGACATGACCGCGACTTGGGAAGCTCTTCAATGGCTAGCACTGCTACTCCAAGTTCTTGTCCTTCTTCTCGCGATTTGGCTATGCCGCATCCAGCGCGTTCGACCATTCGTGTTTCTTCTGTTCGCGTGCATTTGCCACGTTGTCATGCACAGCACGTGGTTCACTTTCAATTTTGCAGCGGGCTTCGCTCATGCCAGTCCTGAGGCGCTCACCCGAGTGCAAGCGTCGGCCTACGACACCAGCCGAGTCTTCCATGTCTTATTCCTCGTCTTTATGGCATTCGCCTTGATAGCTTTTATTCGTGAGCGCCGCGCTATTGGCACACCAAACGCCTAACCAGGCGATGCAGCCTGTATCATTGCGTGGGTGATTCTTCTGTGTAGAAGAGGGGCGGGTGCGAGATCCTCGATGCAGCAGCTCGGGCCGAGAGACCCGGAGCGGTCGGTTAGTTTGATCGGCACCTGCCCTTGGGCGCTTAGTAAACTCGAACAGTTACTGGAGCGACCAGGACCGGCCTTTACCCAGGGGCAAGGTCCGGCCTGGCCAGCTCGCATCTTACAAGCAGGAGTAATCTAGCGCATGCAAGGAGCAAAAGTCTACATTGGAGTTGACATCGGCAAGGAGTGGCTGGACACGGCGCAAGGTCCGGAGCGGCGTCGTTTTTCCAATAAGGCCAGAGGACGAAAAGAGTTAGTGAGCTGGCTGGGGCAGAGGGATCGAGTGGTGCAGGTGATCTGTGAAGCCAGTGGCGGGTATGAGCGAGAGTTAGTGCAGGCCTTACAGCAAAGCGGGCTCGAAGTGAGTCTGGTGCAGGCTAGTCGAGTGCGGCAGTTTGCCCGTGCCCGTGGGCTCTGGGCTAAGACCGACCGGATTGATGCCGGTCTCCTAACTCTGTATGGCGAAGCGATCGCCCCCGCGCCGACGCGAGCCTGGAGCGCGGAACAGGAGCGCTTGCGCGCGCTGGACAGGCAACGCCGACACTTGAGTCGGCTGCTCATCATGGAACAAAACCGTCAGAGCCAGCTGCGGGAAAAGGAACTAAGAGCTTTAGGAGCGAAGTTAATCAGGCAAATCAAAAAGCAACTGGCGCAACTGGATCAGTTCATCGAAGAGTTGATCAGTCAGTCCAGGGAGTTAAGTGCCAAAGCGGCCAAGCTCACCGCCATCAGTGGCATCGGCGCGCGCAGCGCCGCCCTAGTCCTGGCCCAGATGCCCGAGCTAGGAGAGCTTAACCGTGGTCAAGCGGCCGCCTTAGCCGGAGTCGCACCTTTTAACCGCGACAGCGGGAAGCTTAGCGGACGACGCAGCATCTATGGCGGACGGCGCCAGGTGCGCAGTGGCCTTTACATGGCCGCGCTGGTCGCAGCGCGTTATAACCCGATCCTACGCCAGTTCTATCAACGCTTGCGCGCCGCCGGCAAACCGCCCAAACTCGCGCTCACCGCGGTCATGCGTAAACTACTCATCGCTCTTAACACTGCTCTGAAACCTCAACCACTTACTACTTGATGACCAAGACAGTTACTAACGACTCTATGGCGTTGCGTTCCGATGTTAAGCTTAGTTAGTATGCTCGACATGAAGCGATGCGCGCCTGCCAGAGTCGTGGCTGATCTTGGGTCTCGTTAGGCGATGTCAGCGCGCGCTACTTGGAAGGCAAACGATTGGCTTAGGTGCATCGCGCTCGTAGGAGCGTTTGCGCTTTTCGGCGTCGGCTCGTGGATGCTGTTCCGCGGCATTTCAGCCGAGGGCGTTGTTGATCTGAAGTCCACGCTCCTTTCCGGCACCCTTCGAGCCTCTAGCGCCGGGTTGTACATCTGCTTCTTCGCGTTGTTCATCATCATCTTCGTCCTCGTCACCATGGTCACGCCAACACGAGAAACCACGGCAAAAGCTACAGGACGCGCTCGTCGCCTTGCATGGATTTTTTGGGCATTGCTCGTCGCTCTGGCTCTCTCCGGCCTAGGCGCGGCGTTTGCGCCCGAGGGCATCCGCGGGGCCTTGGGTGTCCCTATCGGTATCTTTTCTTTCAGCCTTTCGACCGTCGTAGTCGCCATCGTGCGTCTGGCTTTTGAAGACAACGCCTAACCAGGCGATGCAGCGAACGGCTCTTGGCGTTGCGATTCAACACTTATGGTAGCTAGTAACTCTTTACTTCAGCTCACGCGCGATCTCAGAGCCGCCGCTGATCTTGGGTCTCGTTAGGTCTTATGCGCATCCTGCTATTACTGGCCTTACTTGCGATCGTTCAATCCACGATAGCGGAGTCCACGAGTTTAACGCCAGTCCGTGCGATAGATCAGATGCCCGAGGCGTTGCGCCTGATCAAAAGCGCAGACCAAGTTTACGTTTTTCCGGTCAGCGTCATCCGAACGTCCAAGTCGACTGGAAGGGGTACAGGGGTCAGTCCTCACTATTGACACAGAATCCCCTTTTGAATTAAAGATGACTCTATGCCTCGGCAGCTGCGTCTGGAATATGAAGGCGCGATCTATCATTTGATGAACCGGGGCGATCGGCGCGAAGAGATTTTTCGCGATGATCTGGATCGAGATGGTTTTCTCGCTGCGCTCGCTGCGACCTGTGGCAAGACGGGCTGGCAAATTCATGCCTATTGCCTGATGAGCAATCATTTTCACCTGGTGGTGGAAACGCCCCGGGCCAATCTGGTCAGCGGGATGAAGTGGTTACTGGGGACCTACACGATGCGCTTTAACCGCCGCCATCGCCTGAGCGGGCATCTCTTTGCCGGTCGCTACAAATCGCTGGTGGTGGACGGGAGCAGCTCGGAGTATCTGCGCGCGGTCTGTGACTATGTGCATTTGAATCCGGTGCGGGCGCGCCTAACCAGGGGAGGCAAGGCGCTGGAGACTTACCGTTGGAGCAGCTATGCGGCGTATCTGAAGCCATCGACGCGACCGCCGTGGTTGCGGTGCGATCGTTTGTTAGGCGAGCATGGACTGGGGAAGGATAACCGGCGCAACCTTCTGGAGTTTAGGCGAAGGCTGGAGGCGCGGCGGGCGGACGCAGCGGCCACGGTCGATGAAGGCATCCGGCGGGGCTGGCTCTTCGGCGCGGAGGACTTTGCGGCGCGCTTGCTCGATCGTCTTGAACGTAAGAGTACCGAACACCATCGCGCGATCGAACGCGCTGAGACCGAAGAACAAAAAGCGGAACGTCTTGTGCGGACGACTCTGGACAAACTAGGCTGGGAGGAGAGTGACTTGGTGCGAAGGCGCAAGAGTGATGCGAAGAAGGTTCGGCTGGCGCGCCGCCTGCGCTGTGAAACAGCAGTGAGCTTGAAATGGATTGCCGATCGGCTGCACATGGGGACGTGGACGCATGTTTCAAACCTGTTAGCCCAGTGTCAAAAGTGAGGACTGACCCCTTTGCCTTTGCCTTTAACCTTAGCTAGTATACTCGGCATGCAGCAATACGCGCCTGCCAAAGTCGTGGCTGATCTTGGGTCTCGTTAGATGCTCGCGTCGCTCTGCATCTTTTGCACATTCGCTGCGCTCCAGTTACATGAGTTCATAGGCGCGCCCGGCGGCCTACCTGGAGTCTCCACGTTGGTCGCTCAATACCTGATGTCGTCGAGTATCGCGTTATGGGTTCGGATCGACGCGCAGGAGAGAGGCAGGGATTTGGCCTATGATTTAGACTCATTCATGTTCATCCTGTGGCCTCTCGCTGCTCCGTTTATCTCTTTCGCACTCGCGGGTGGCGCGCCTTTGGCCCGCTCGCAGTTTTTGTCGGGCTAGTTGTGCTCGCCTTGCTCTTCGCTTTCCTATTGGGTTATCCCCGATCGGTTGAACCATTCACGCGATGAACGCATCCAACCGCGGCAACTGTCCCCGCTGGCCTTGTCTTTTGGCCGTACGTGCAGAGGTTCTTTGCGTGAGGCTACTCGCTTCATCATTATGAAAGGCAGACAACCGGGCCGCCCGACCAAGGTAGTGTCGACGCGTATTTTGGAATATGTCGATATCGGCAAACGCGGAGTGCAATTTGAAGTATGGGAGAAATGGAAACGGAAGCGGCGCAAACTGGGCACGCTGATTGTGACAGTGGGCGGTTTGCGCTGGCGGCCGCAAAGCGGCAAGCGATTGCAGCAGAAAAATTGGGAAGACGTGGCAGGTTGGTTCGTGCCTCCGAGTACCTAACGAGTGCAAGCCCAAGGATGAAACTTATTCTATCAATAGCTTTCCTATGTTCCTCCATAACTTTTGCGAGTGCGCAGGTGGTGGAAACAGCGGCCAGTTCGATCTTGGAAAAAATGGCGGCGACCTATGCCGCTATGAAATCCTACAGCGATACGACTACGGTCCACTATCGTAATCCCGATGGAACGGAAGGTGGTAATGCGGAGTGCAAGATCTGGTTCGATCGGCCGATTTGGTTTCGCATCGATGGCGAGTCGCGCCGCGCCGCGGATGCGCCGCCGAAACGTGAGGTCATCTGGTGTGATGGGAAAACGACGCGCTCTTGGACTACGGCGCGCGCGGTCACAACCCTGGGTCGTATCCAGTTGGCCGGCTCGAAAATGTTCGGCACTTATGCCTATCACATTCCTACCTTGCTGCAGAAAACTTATGCCGGCCCGCGACGCTTGAATAACCTCGACTCGCCCGCTCTGGCGGAGGAGGAAACAATCGATGGAGTGGAATGTATCCATGTGCGCGGCCAATGGATGAAGGATCCTTACGAGATCTGGCTGGGTAAGGATGATTTTGTCGTGCGCAAGATTACAGCCATCTACGGCGGCTACGGCATGGAAGAGTTGCATCACAACATCGCGGTCAATCCTTCCATTCCTCTTGAGACTTTCCAATTCGAACCGGAGAAGGAAGCAGCCGCGCCGGCGAAGAAGTAAAAGATGCGAACCCGAGTAAGCACTCTGCTAGTCCTAACGAGTGCTGGATTACTCCTCTTCTTCTGCGCGAGTTGCGGCGGCCCGGCGAAACAAATCGTGGGTCAATGGAAAATGGGCAGCGGCACAAGCGAAACGACTTGGGAATTTTTCCCGAATAAGAGCCTGACGACGGATGGTGCGCCCGGCCATTATACTTTCGGCGATAACAATCGGATCAAGATTCAAACCGCGACCGCTACTTTCGTTTACCAATTCGAAATCCAAGGCGACACGATGAGCTGGACCGCGACCGACGGTTCGAAAATGAGATTTACGCGCGCGAGGTAGCGCCGCCTTCTCATGCTCAGAATCGAGTCGGTCTCGAAACGCTTTCGCGCCGGCAATTACGGGGTGCGCGATCTCTCGCTCGAATTAAAGTCGGGCGTGATCGGTTTGTTAGGCCCGAATGGCGCGGGCAAGACCACACTCATGCAAATGCTCGCGACCGTGACCCGACCGACGAGCGGCCGCATTTCCTTCAACGGCATCGACATCGTAAAAAAACCTAACGAGTTGAGACGCCAGCTCGGATATTTGCCGCAGGATTTCGGCGTCTATGACAATCTGACCGCGGTCGAGTTTCTCACTTACTTCGCCGCGCTCAAAGGCGTGCATTTAAAAAAGCACATCACCGAGATGCTCGAGATGGTTAACTTGCACACCGCGGCGAATCGCACGCTCGGCGGATTTTCCGGCGGAATGAAACAGCGGCTCGGCATCGCGCAGGCGCTGATCAACGACCCGACCTTTGTCATCGTTGACGAACCGACCGCGGGGCTGGATCCGGAAGAGCGGGTCCGTTTCCGCAACGTCCTTTCCGAAATCGGCTTCGGAAAGTTGGTCATTCTTTCCACGCACATCGTTTCCGACATCGAATCGATCGCGACAGAAATAGCGGTCATGAAAGAAGGCGCGTTGCTCACCATTGGTGCGCCGGAAAATTTATTGCGCGCGGCTAGCCAGCATGTTTGGAAAGTGGTCGTGCCATCGGACGAATTCGAAAAACTGCGCGCCACCCTCAAGATCTCGAGCGCGGTGCGCAAGCCGGACGGCGTGCACATTCGTTTCGTTGGACCTGCGGCGGCAATTTCCGCCACTCCGGTCGAACCCGAACTGGAAGACGCCTTTCTTTACTTGATGAACTTCGGCGCATCGAAATGAGAGATTCTCTATCGCGGATAGTCGCGATCGTGCGCGCGGATTTTCTCGTCCGTTTTCGGCGTCCTTCCACGCTGATCATTTTTCTCCTGCTGAGTGCGTTCGCCTACCTGTGGATTCCTGCGCCCATGAGCGGCCGCGCGTTGATGCAGATCGACGGTCATCGCGCGCTCTATAATTCCGGCGCGGTTGGAATGGCTACGGCGTCAATCGCGATGGTCTTCGTCGGACTCTTCGGATTTTACGTCGTCTCCAACGCCGTGCGGCGTGATGTCATTTCGCGCTGCGGCGTCATCGCCGCCTCAACCCCGATGCGATCGAGCGAATACTTGTTAGGCAAACTTTTCGGCAACATCACCTTCCTCGCCACCTTCATTGCCGGCTTCATGGTCACTTCCATGATGATGCTTTTACTGCGTGCCGAAGCGCCATTTCAGCCGCTGGTTTTCATCGAGCAATATCTTTTCCTTACACCGGGCGCGATTGTCTTTGCCTCCGCTGTGGCCGTGCTTTTCGAATCGATTCGCTGGCTTTCCGGAAAATTGGGCGACGTCGTTTATTTTTTTCTCTGGAGCGCGGCCATCGGCCTCGTCGTCAGCCAGGAAGCCGGCAAAGGCGGAATCACCTGGGGTCGCTATCTCGACTTCACCGGTTTCGGTTTCATGATCTCCCAGGCGCAACGAATTCTCGGCGTGGAATCGATCTCGATTGGTTCGTCGCCCGTCGATCCCGCGCTCGCGCCCATCGTTTTTCCCGGTCTTGGCCTAACGAGTGGTTCACTTGTGCCGCGACTCGTCTCTAGCTTGTTGCCCATTATCCTCTTGCCCGTCGCGACGTTTTTCTTTCATCGCTTCGATCCGGTGCGGACAGGCCGCACTTCGGACAAGGGAAAACGAAATTGGATCGGCCGGATTCAGATGTTGTTCAAACCGATCAGCCGACGTGCCGTTGGCCTTCTCATGCGCCCCGCAGGCGGCAGTTCTTTTGCGAATGCGGTCTGGACCGACGCGCTTCTAACGCTGACACTTTTTCCTCTAGCCTTAGTGGCGATCATTGGCGCGGCAGTTTTTGCCGTTATCGCCAAGCCCGCCGACTCGTTGCCAATTATTTTCGCCGCGCTCGCGATCGTTATCTCGGATGTGGCAACCCGCGACGTGCGCGCGGCCACGATGGCGAGCCTTTATGCCGCGCCGCGCCTGCGGGAAAATTTCGTCTGGTGGAAATTCGCCTCAGCGTTTGTTATTGCCCTGCTCATGTGTGTTGTGCCGATGTTGCGCGGCGGCTTGTACTCGTTAGGCTACTCTGCTCAATGGCATCTTCTTTATCGTGGCGAGCGCAACGGCCCTGGGAATTGTTAGCCGGAACGCGAAGACCTTTATCGTGGTCTTCCTGAGTTTTTGGTATCTGGTCGTGAATGATCGGGGCGCTTCACCGCTGCTGGATTTCGCGGGCTTCTATCGCAGCGGCACAGCGACGACGATCCTTCTCTATGGCACGTGTGGTGTGCTTGCCTTGATCGTGGCGCAGATTTACCACCGGACGAAACTCAATCGCGCCTAACGAGACATGAGATTTCGCATTTTTCTCGTTGTTGCCTCGTGTCTGCTCAGTTTGATCACGGGCTACATCCTGTCGCGCGGCGGCGCGCCTAACGAGAGCAAGAACACGCGCGCGAAGCCGCTCATCGGTCTCGCGATGGATACCCTGAAGGAAGAACGCTGGCAGGGCGATCGTGATCTCTTCGTCGCGCGCGCCAACGAACTTGGCGCGGAAGTTTTGGTGCAATCAGCCAACAGCGACGACACCCGGCAGATTAGCGATGTGCAGGCGTTGATCAGCCGGCGCGTCGATGTGCTGGTGATTGTGCCGCACAATGGCGGCGCGATGGCGAAAGCCGTCGAGATGGCGCACGAAGCCGGCATCCCCGTTATCGCTTATGATCGCTTGATCACCGATTGCGACCTCGATCTTTACATGACTTTCGACAACGTGAAGGTCGGTGAATTGCAGGCGCAATATGCGGTCGATCATTTGCCAAAAGGCGGGAAGAAAAAAATCGTGCGCATTTACGGCGCGAAGACGGACCACAACGCGCTCCTCTACAAGCAAGGTCAGGACAACGTGCTCGAACCTCTGATCAAGAAAGGCGAGTTCGAAGTTGTGCACGAAGATTGGACGCAGGATTGGAAACCGGAGAACGCGAAGAAGATCGCGAACGCTGCCATCACGAGAGCCGGTTCGAACATCGATGCGATCCTGGCCGCAAACGATGGCACGGCGGGCGGCGCGATTCAGGCGCTGAGTGAGGAAGGACTCGCGGGAAAAATTCTGGTCACCGGGCAGGACGCAGAGTTGAGTGCGTGCCAGCGAATTGCGAATGGCACGCAGGCCATGACAATTTACAAACCGGTTTCGCAGCTTGCGAAACAGGCCGCTGAGATCGCGATCAAAATGGCGAAGGGCAAACCGATTCTCGCGACGAACAAAACGAACAACGGCAAAGTCGATGTGCCTTCAATTTTCCTGGATGTCGTCATCGTGACGAAGGACAACATGCGCGACACCGTGGTGAAGGACGGCTTTCACAAAGAAGCCGAGATTTATCGCGGCGGAATGTGAGCGTCATGGAGTCGGCCGTTCTCCAAGCGCAGAACATCGTCAAAAAATTTCCCGGCGTTGTCGCGCTGAAGAACGTCAGTTTCGATCTGCGCGCGCGCGAAATCCACGCGCTTTGCGGCGAGAACGGCGCGGGTAAATCGACGCTGATCAAAGTTCTTTCCGGCCTTCATGCGCATGGCTCCTACGAAGGAAAATTTTTCGTTGGTGGCGCGGCGGCGAAGTTCGGCTCGCTGGCCGATGCGGAACGCGCCGGTATTGCCGTCATCTACCAGGAGCTTGCCCTGGTTAACGACATGACGGTGGCGGAAAATATTTTCCTCGGCAATGAACCGCGCACTTCTGCGGGTTTGATCGACTGGCACAAAGTTCAGCGCGAAGCGCGTGCGCTCCTGCGAAAATTTAAAGTCGCGATCGATCCCGGCACGCCGGTCGCTCAGCTGGGTGTTGGACAAAAACAGTTAGTCGAAATCGTCAAAGCGCTGGGAAAGAATTCGCAGATCCTGATTCTCGATGAGCCAACCGCCGCGCTGGCCGAACATGAAGTTCTGATCCTGCTGGAAATTCTGCGCGATCTGCGCGGCCGCGGAATTTCCTGTATCTACATTTCGCACAAGCTCGATGAAGTCTTTGCGGTTTGCGATCGGATCACCGTGTTGCGCGACGGTTCTTCCATCACCACGCTCGATCGCGGAGCCACGAACAAAGGCGAAGTAATCAAACATATGGTCGGACGCGAGATCAGCGGACTTATTTCCGCGGCGCGCCACCAAGCGCGGGTAACGCTGTGCTCGAAGTTGAAGGATTGAACGTGAGGCATCGGCGGAGTGCGGTTGTGCTCTCCGAGATCAGTTTCTCTCTGCGCGCCGGCGAAGTGCTCGGGCTTGGAGGGTTGATGGGAGCGGGTCGCACAGAACTGCTCATGCATCTCTTCGGTGTTTGGGGCGAACGCGAAAGCGGAAGCGTTCGGTTAAATGGCGAAGAACTTCGCGGCAAACCAGACAAGGTCATTCGCCGCGGGATGGTGTTGGTGAGTGAAGATCGCCGGCGTTATGGATTAATTCTGGCGAAAGCGATTGGCTTTAACCTTTCGCTTTCTTCCTTGCGGAGCCTAACGAGTGGTTACCTCATCGATCGCCGCGCGCGAGGTCCAGAGCAACCGGCATTTTTTCAACTCACTGCGCGTGAAGGCACCGACGATCGAGGCAATTGTGGAAAAACTTTCCGGCGGAAATCAGCAGAAGGTCGTGCTGGGCAAAGCGCTCATGACCGAGCCGAGTGTTATCATTCTGGATGAGCCGACCCGTGGCATCGATGTCGGCGCTAAGCTGGAAATTTACGAGATCATCAACCAACTGACCGACGCAGGTAAAGCGGTCGTGCTTGTTTCGAGCGAGCTACCGGAACTCATCGGCATGAGCGACCGCATTCTCATGCTGCGGGAGGGCCGGATCGGCGGCGAGTTTACCCACACGGAAGCGACTCAGGAAAAGTTACTGGCCGCGGCGATGGGGCAAACGCAGGTAGCCTTGACCTGACGTGGAAAAGAAAAAAACACTACGCGATTTCGCACTAGTCATCGCACTGGTTGCGATCTGCGCCTTCTTCGCCGTGATGTCGCCGCAGTTTCTCGGCGCGCGCAATCTCTCCTTGCTCATGACCGAGCTCTCGATCACCGCCACGCTTGCACTTGGCATGTTGCTCATCATTCTGCCCGGACACATCGACCTTTCGGTGGGTAGCGGAGTAGGTCTACTCGGCGGTATCGCGAGCGTGCTCGTCTTCGTGCATCAATGGCCGGCTCCGTTAGCCATGGGAACGGCGTTGCTTATTGGCATCCTGCTCTGGTTTTGCATGGGCAACCTGATCGTGCGCCAGAAGATGCCAGCCTTTATTATTACCCTAGGCGGCCTCCTTATTTTCAAAGGCTTGTTCTGGCTGGTGATTCACAACTCCACCATCCCGATCGTGCAAGGTGGTCGAACCAACCTCTATTCCATACTTACGACCTTCTATCTCCCGCCAATGGCCGGCTATGCCCTCGGCGCGCTAGTTATCGCCGGCAGCATCCTTGCCCAACTGCGCACACGCAAGGCGCGCCTTGAGAATGGATTCGAAGTCGAGAGTAGCGAGCTGTTGTTCCTCAAGCTCTTTGTTACCGCGCAGCTGGTCTTTCTTTTCGTTCTGGTAACTAATCAGTTCCGCGGCGTTCCTTTGCCGGCGGTTATCCTGGGAGTGATAGCCCTCGTTATCTACATCCTAACTACCCATATGCCGTTCGGCCGTTACCTTTATGCCATCGGCGGTAACGAAGAAGCTGCGATTATTTCCGGAATTCCCGTCGAGAAGGTGGTTATCGGTGCCTTCAGCATCATGGGCGCCATCGTTGCCATCACCGGCTTTATGCAGACATCTTATTCAGGTGCTTCTACTACCACAGTCGGCGACTTAATGGAGCTCGATGCGATCGCTGCCTGCGTGATAGGTGGAGTTAGTTTGAAGGGCGGACGGGGCACAGTCATGGGCGTGCTCTTCGGCGCTTTGATCATGGCTTGTCTCCTCAACGGCATGACTCTTCTGGCCGTCTCGCCCGAATTTAAGTTCATTGCGCGCGGCGCGGTGCTATCACTCGCCGTTTGGATGGACGTGCGCCTGACTCGGTAGTGACCTAACGAGTCACCATTGTCAGCGGCCAGTCTGCGTTGCCGGAAAAATCCCCGGCCGCAGCTAGCTCTCCTTCCTGCGTAACAAGACGAAGCTCGAGCTGGCGCGCGCGGCGCGGCAAATCGCCTTCGGTTTGTTCTGCTGTTACCTGGACCTTACCGCCGTCGCGATGAATGCGGAAATGAATCACCGCGTATTTGCCTTTCACATAGTCGAAACCATCTCCGGCGTCCTCGTATAACCAGCCATCCGCATTTCCTTGTTCATCCGGAGAAGCCAGGAGAGTTAGGTAGCCGGCATTGTATTCTCCGGTGTGTTGAATGATCCGACCAAGCGGAATAGCCGAACCAGAACGAAGACGAATCATAGGCTGATAGCCATCGTTCTCGTTTCCGCCATCGAGTAGGTGCGTCTCGCGCCAGTTACCTTTGGGCAAGGCAACGTCCTTAGCCCAGCGCGGGATAACTAGTAGGTTGTCACCCACCAGGAAGGCTTGTTCCTCTTTTCGCAAGTTCGCGTCGGCTGGGTCGGCAAAGAAAAGCGGGCGCATAACCGGACTGCCGTCCACCGATGCTTCACGGAAAAGTGTGTAGAGATAAGGCAGCAAGCGATAGCGACGTTCAAGCGCAGTGCGCGCAACAGCTTCTATTTTCGAACCAAACTCCCAAGGCTCTGCGTTAGGCTTCCCGGTAGCTTTGTGCGCGCGGGCGAATGGATAGAACGCACCGAGCGCGATCCAATGTCCATATAGCTCCGGTGTGGCGACATTTTCGTAACCGCCGATGTCCGGTCCACTAAACGGCTGACCAGACAGGCCAAGATTAATCGACATCGGGATCGACACCTTTAAGTGTTCCCACGTGGCCAGGTTATCTCCGGTCCAGGTCGCGGCATAACGTTGGCCACCGAGATAGTTAGAGCGCGTCAGCACGAATGGTCGCTTATCCGGTCGCGCAGCCAGCACACCTTCCCGTGTCGCGCGCACCATCTGCATGCCGTAGATGTTGTGATAGCGGGAATGCGGGCCCGATGGGATTCCATCGCCACCGCGATGCAGGTTAGTTGTCGGCATGCTATGATCCGGACCGCTAAAAACGGCCGGCTCATTCATGTCATTCCAGATGCCATCGATGCCCGTAGCTATGAAGTCCTTGTAGAGTCCGCCCCACCACATGCGCGTCTCGGGCCTGGTAAAATCAGGGAAGACACAAGGTCCCGGCCAGACCGCACCGTCGAAGTCCTTTCCGTCCGCCGACTTAACCCAGACGTCCCGCGCAGTGCCACTATCGTAAACCGAATAGCCCTTCTCTACCTTCACGCCGGGATCGACCATCCAGACCGACTTGAAGCCACGCTCGTGCAGGTAACGGTTCGTAGCAGTAGGATCAGGAAAGCGCTGCGGATCGAAGGTAAAGACCTTGAACTTATTCATGAAGTCGATGTCGATCCAAATGACATCGCAAGGCAACTGACGCTTTCGAAACTCATCCGCTATTTGCCGGACGCGCGCATCGGGGAAGTAGGAGTAACGGCACTGCTGGAAACCGAGGCTCCACAAAGGAGGCAGCGGAATGTGCCCGGTAAGATCCGCTAACTGCCTAACGACCAGTTGCGGAGAAGTTCGGTCGATTACGATGACGCGACAAGGCGGCCCCGCGCTGTGAAAGTCGATGAGGTTATCGGTGCATTTCAACTCGGCGGACCATGTCGTATCGAAGAGGACACCGAAGGCGCTGCCGTCCGCTCGCACTCCCAGGACCCACGGATGACTTTGATAAAGGCATCGCCCTTCGGCCTTGCCGTAGGCGAAGTTATCGGTGTTCCAAAGAGTGATTGAGCGGCCATTTCGCAGCAGCGGGCCAGTTACTTCGCCTGATCCGTAGAGACTGGTTCCAGCGGGCACGGCAATCTTGATTTCGAAAGTTGGTCCTTCTTGCGAGAAGACCGGCTTGATCTTCCACTCGTTAGGCAGAACGCCTTGCTCCGCGGGTTCGCTGGCGAGCGCGAAGGACGGATTTGCTTTTGCATCGTAGCCAGCCGGCAAGAAAGCGACTACGTCGTCGCCAATAGCTACAGACCGGGCGATCTGGACATCACGCGCGAAAGCACTGCTCGCCAGGAAGAGAGCGAGCGCGAGCCAGCTTTTATTCGCTACCATGTCCGCCTTAGGGGATGAGCTTCAGTGTTGAAAACGACGTGGTCGAAATCGAGTGTCTCTGGTGAAGCGAAGATGAGATAGAAATACTTGAAGGTTTCGGCGAAGGCGAAGCTTTCCATCTCGTCGCGTTTTGTTTTGGCGACCATGTCGGAAAGCGCAGCGTAACCGGAATCCGTGCGGCAGTAGCGAACAAAGTCATCGAATAGCTTCTGTCCCATCCGGCGATAGGCTGGATCGCGCGTGTAGTGGTAAAGATAGTAGGTAGATTCGACGATCTCGGGGCGCAGATGATAGGTCGAGGCAATGACCCGGCTTGTTTTGTAATCGAATACTTCCGGTTCGATGCCATGAAGGTTCCACATCTTGAAGGACGAAGCCTGCAAACGCCGCGCGTGGTCGAGGTCGCCGGAAAGAGCGAGAAGCGCGGGAAAGAATGCGTCCAAGGCACCATAGGTCGTTTCGGTTCGCGCTCCGTTAAGCATGTTGGCGTGACCGTACCAAAGTTCGCCACCTACTTCATCGGCGAGATACTTCTGCACTGCCGGGATACTTGCCTGCCACATCTCGCGGCAATCTTCGTCGCCGAACAACAACCAGCACTTCCAGAGATATTCGTAGTAGGAATCTATCCCGCCGCTGATGTGACTATCCGGATCAGTCCATTCGCCGGTTTCGACATTGATGCCCGATCCAACCAGACCTACCGCGGAGCGACGCTTATAGGTCTCGACTAAGGCACGTTTGGCTTTCTCGTAGTAAACCGGATTGCCTGTGAGCTTGCTTAGCGTGCCGAATTCCAACAGTAGCGTGCCGGTTTCCGCTGGATTTGTTATCGGATCTTTCGTTGCGCCAGTGCGGAGGTTGACCATGACATAAGGCAATCCAGTCGGTGAATCGAATACCGGAAGGAGCCGTGTCCCTAGGTCATTGGCTAGTAGAAGGAGGCGTCGGTCGCCGCTAAGTTGATAACTGGAAAGCAGACCGCCTAACAAGCGGATGGTGATCTCGAAGTTCTTAACATAGACATCGCGATCGAAGGAAAGATTGTTGGCGATTAGTTCGCGCGTCTTGGTCGCTTCCGCGTCGAGCTTCATTAGTATCAGCGTGTCGAGGGCGTCGACCGGAGTCATGAGAAGCGATTCGCCGTACCAATCGTGTGGCGTTTTGCTTAAAGGCTTTAAGGCATCGTGGCCCCAGGCATATCGCTCGTAGTTCTGCCACGCATGCAGGAATTCCTGCTTCACTTCTCCGGCGAGCTCCGCTGCGTCTTTTTCCGTGCGCGTGAACTTGCAGCCAGGAAGTAGAAGAAGCCCTGTCAGCGCGAAAAGAAGCGCCCGCGTCCCGATCGTTCTAGTCATTCCTCGCGGATCATGCACTAGAGAAGGCCATATGATATCTGCGAATTGCTATCCTGTGCCGCTCAGGTGCGGACATTGCGCGAGTTCTTCGAACTGCTATCGCCCGGTCCGAGCGCGTCCTAACGGGCTAGTCAGCCCTTTTGCGCTGAAGCTAGATACCGTGGGCAAGTCCCGAGCACTTACCAGCCGGTTGCTGCTAGTGCTCTTTCTCGCCCTTCGCGCCTTTGCCGGGGCCGCCCTTTGCCTTACCCGAGCCGCCGCCGCGGGAAGTGAACGCCGCCTTGTTGGAGACGTGGCTGGATTTCCCGTAAGTCGTTTTCGCCACGTGCGAACTATGCACCGAAGCCGACCGCGCCTTGCCGTAGGCGTTATTTTGCGAGCCTTTGGTCCGGGTAAGGGCGTCGCCCTGCTTGTGGCCGAAGGCGGAGTTCCCCGTCGCAGCTCCGTTCGTCATCTTACCGGTAACCGCCTTATCGTTCCCGCCTTTCGTAACTCCTCCGACGGATTGCGTTCCGCTGCTATTGGCGAGAGCCTTGATCGCATCGGCCTTCGGTTTCCCTTTATTGTTAGCCAGGTGTAAGGCCGGATTCCCTTTCGCCGCCTCCACTTGCGCGAGCTGCGCCGAGGTCGCCTGGATGCGGTCCGCCTTCGCCAGAGCTAGTTCCTTCTCGGACGCCTTAGCGGTCACGCCGCCCGGTCCGTTGAAGCTTGCCAGGCTGGCCGTTGCGTTCGTGGCGAACTGTTTGTTGACATAAGTATTTTGAATCACGGCCGTGTTCACGCGTGTCACAGCCCTGTTATAGCGGAAGGAGTCACCGACCCACTCGCCGCCGTAGTAACCGTTCCCGGTATATCCGAAGCCGTAATTAATTCCGCCATAGAACCCGACGCTCGGGCCCCAGTAACCTTCGTTGAAAGAATAATTGCTCCCGTCATAGCCCCAGTATCCGGGCGTCCAGAGCAGACGTGGCCGGGGTGGTTCCACCCAAACGCCCGGCACCCAGTAATAATCGGAATCCGCGTAAGCCCAATAGCCCGGGGTCCAAATGTAACCTTCGGCTGGGCAATACGGCTGCTCGTAAATCGGGATCGCGGGCGGCGCGATCGCCACCGATATGCCGATTTGCGCAAAGGAAGAAGCTAGTGGCAGCCCGAGCAGAAATGCGAGCGCGATGACGGATAGTTTCGATTTCATATGGCAGTGAAGTAAGAGACGCGCCCGGCAGGCGTAGTATTCATCGCCGCCCCCGAAATCTCCGCGGGCCGCGCTTAGTTACACTAAGTAATCGGATCCGGTGCGAGAATGCGCGTGCTCGTTCGGATCAATCCGTCCCGCTCGGAAAGGAAACAAGAAGGCCCAGCGTTTCTGATGGCCGTCGTGTTCTGCTCTTGCCTTAACCTTTGCCGAGCTAGCTATGGCATACTAATTGTCGAATTCCCGGCGCGCGGCATCGGCCGCTTTGGCGAGAGAATTCAAGAGACTGAAGAACGCCGGCGATTGGCCCCGGAATAATCCGTCCGCGGTAAAGGCTTGCACGGCGCCCATGGCAGTTACCTGTCCCCGGCCGGTCGGGCGAATGATCGAACAAGCGGGCAGGTTAGGACTTATGAATTGGCAGGGCTCGGGCATGATAAGATTGGCCTGCAACTCTTCAGGCTGGCCGGTATGAAGGTCGGTGAAAGTTACGCTCGAATTATTGACGGGATCGAAGTCGGTCAAGGGAGTGGCATTGCCCGCCTTATCCTGCCAGGTCTGAAAGTGCATTACCTCAGCTCCACCGATACTTAGAATGATTTGTAGGGCTTCAGCGCTACTGGCTTTCTGTGCCATTGCCGCGTAGAGGCTGGTGCCACCTTGCTCGATAAAGGCGAAATGGAAACCTGCCGTGAAGGCGATGGCCTTCACATGGTCGCTAGGATTATTCGGGTCGCTACCTAGTTCCGCGTTGTTCCTTGGAATCGCCGTATGTAGTCCGGTAGCCAGGCTAGGAACTGCGTTGGGGAAGGTAGCACCAAGGTCAGGATTCGAGGTGCTGCGATAGCGAGTCCACCAGCTCGTATCGACAGTTAGCTGAGTCAGGTTGGTTAATCGTCCGATTTGACGAGCACCAGTAGCCTTGCTACTCGGCAACGTTCGGAATGCGTCGAGATTCACACCTTTCTTACCCTTGGAATGAAGGTAGGCATTGAGGAAATCAACGTGACTCTGTTCGTCGTCGGTGTTGTCCGAAATATATTGCGGCTGGTCTCCGTCGAGGATTTCGAGAGCAGTTACATAGCTCGAGAGCGGCGCATCGACGCCACCGAGTTCGGTATATTGCTGCCAAAGATCCGTTTCGATTATCTCGGCGGCAGCCAGAAACTGCAGAATGGCGACATCGCCTTTGGTTAGTTCGTTGTGATCTCCATCGTGCGCGAAGGCACTCCGCGTCTGTGTTAGCAGAGTCGCCCCGGGTGCGAGCATGGCCGCGCCCAGCCCAAGACGGCGGAGAAACGATCGTCTGGCGATACTTGGCGATAACTCTGTCAAGCGGTTGGTGTTGTCAGTTTTCATAGTTGTATCCTCGAGGTTGGTCATACGAATCAGCGATATGGTTACAAAGATGAGATGAACGAGCCGGGAATTTGTTCCCAACAATTCGCATTTTCTTGGAGATGACTGCAAAGCCGCTCGTGCTTGCCTCGCTCTTGGTCAGGAGCCGGTAAAGGACAGCTTTCCCGCGGGAGATTCGCGATTGCACGGTCCCAATTGGAACTTCCAATAGCTCGGCGATTTCTTTGTAAGGCATATCCTCCAGGTAGGAGAGAATCAGCGGAATCCGATAGACATCATCAATCCTCGCAAGGAACTGCAGCATCGTCTCCGCATCGAGGTGATTGATGGCCCTAGGCGGTTCCGTGGCTATTTCCTCGGCGGCGTTGGTCCATCCATCGGTGAAGTGTCTGGTCTCTTGTCGTCGACTCTCTAAGAATTCCCGGCGCAGAGTAGTGAAGAGCCAACTCTTGACGCTTGAAACGTCGCGAAGCTGGTAACCTTTCCGGCCCCAGATGTAGAAGGTCTGCTGGGTCAGGTCGGCCGCGTCTGTTGCACTATGCGTTAAGCCGAAGGCAAAGTGATACAGCTCGCGATAGTAGAGAGTTACTAAACAGCCAAAGTCCAGGCCCGATGCCCGGCTGTTGCTATGAGGAATGCGCCGCCGCTCTTTGAGAGGCTTCGCGGTTAGTCTCGATGGCGGAGTCTTCGTTGAATGTAACGGGGTTGATCAAAGCTGCGCATGATCTACCGCCAGCGCGATAACGGAAAAGTAACGTCGCTGTTACTTTTCGCTGGCGAACACCTCGGGCCGCTGCAGAGGAGGAAGGAACAAGCGGCTTCTTTCTTAGAAACTTTGGTTTAATATCCTCCATCACATGCTTCGCACCCTTCTGCTCACCTTTGTTTTCGCGTTGAGCTACAAGCTCTCTTTGGCGGAAACCACCATCGAAGGCCGGGTCGATTTGCCGAAAACGAAATCCGCACCGGTCATGGCGAAGCGTTACGAAGTAGTAACGACTGGCGGAGTGCTCGCGACTAATCCGCCGCTGGCAATTGTTTACCTGGAAGGTGCCCCGGCTAAGAGTAACTCCCCGGCCACGCGGCAGATCGCGCAGAAAGACATGTCTTTCGTTCCCACTCTAACCGCTGTGCAGACGGGGACGAAGGTGGAGTTTCCGAATAACGATGACACCTATCACAACATTTTCTCCTACTCCCCCGCGAAACGCTTCGATCTTGGACGTTATCGCGGAGATGAACGTCCCATTCCTTCTGTCCTTTTCGACAAGCCCGGGCTGATTACGTTGCGTTGCGATATTCACGAGCACATGCGCGGCTTGATTCTGGTTTTGGATACGCCCCACTTCGTCACCACCGATGCCGATGGACACTATCGTCTCCCCGGGTTGCCGGCAGGAAAGTATGTTCTCAAAGCATGGGTCGATAGCCGCACGACACGCGAGCAGCCGGTGGAGTTGAAAAATGGATCGACCTTGCACGTCGATTTTCCGTGATGGCACCTGAGAACAAGACAGAAGTAAGCAGCTATCGAACAAAGCTGCTCGTAGCCATGATGCTAGTCGTGCTAGCTCTTACTACGCTGGGTCTATTCCTAGCCGAACGAAAGGTAGCTATCGAAGCGCGGCTGGACCTACTCCAGGATTTCCGCAACGAGCTAGCGACCTTGCATGGCGTGCAGGAGGTAAGAGATGCCGCGCTCGCAGAACGTTGCCGTGTGTTAGTGCAACGCCCGCGCATTCATGCCGCGCTGGAGGACAACGCGCTCGATCTCTTGTATCCGAGTGCCAAGGATGAGTTGCGCGACATTGTAGCCGCGAACGAGAACACCGGTTCCGAAACGGAGGCGCATGCCTTGAACGCTCGCTTCTATCGTTTTCTCGACGGTAAAGGCGCGGTCATTTCTCCGCCCGATAGCAAGAGCGTCGGTGAGTTATCGGCGGAAGAAGAGCGACAGCTCGGGTTACCTTCACTTAACGAGCAACAGCAAGCGGGTTACCTCCTGGGCAGTGATGGACCAGGGTCCCGAGCTATCCATGAAGTCATGGCCATGCCAATTGTATCCACTGAAACTGGTGAAGTTATTGCGGCGCTCGTGCTTGGTTTCAAGCCAGTCGAAGTAGGTCGCAACCGTTCCGAAGGTGAAATCAAGAGCGGTATCTGGACGAACGGCCGGCTGACTTTTCCGGCCCTGACGACTAACGAACAAGAAGCGTTGAAGGTGCAGTTGACGCAAGCCATGGCGCAAACAAACGCCTCGGAAAACAGTTTCGAGATGACCATTGATCGCACGCCGCATCTGCTTTTCTACAAGCAACTCAATCCCGGTTCGCTTTATGCACCGGCTTATGAGGTGGCAGTCTACCCGCTGGCCGACGCGATGGCGCGGCAACGCCAAATTCGGTGGCAGGTTATTCTCGCCGGCTCGGCGCTCTTAGTTATAGGATTAATCGCGAGTCATTTTCTTTCGCGTCGTTTGTCGGCGCCGGTCGAAGAATTGGCGGTTACTTCAGAACAACGCCGCGTCCACGGCGAACGCGTGGAAGCCGCGCTCGAATCGACCAGCGTAGAGTTACAACGCGCGGCGCGTTTTTCCGCGGACGCTTCTCATCAACTGAAGACGCCGGTAACTGTCTTACGCGCCGGAATTGAAGAGCTACTAGCACGCGAAGACTTTTCCCCAGAAGTCTACCACGAGCTATCCGCGCTTTTGCATCAGACTTATCGTATCACCGGCGTAGTGGATGATTTGCTACTGCTCTCGCGCATGGATGCAGGCCGGCTGCAGATTCAATTCGGCACGGTCAATCTTTCGCAATTACTCGAGGAGTGGATCGACGATGTCAGCGCGCTGTCCGACGATCTGCATGTGGAACTAGATACAAATTTTCCGCCCGATCTGCAGGTCGCGGGCGAGAAAAGTTACATTGCGCTCATCGTGCAAAACCTGCTGGAGAATGCGCGGAAGTATAATCGCCCCCATGGAAAGATTTGTGTCGCGGCGGAGCAGAAAGGTGACTTTGTCGTACTCACAATCGCGAACACAGGCCGGGCGATTCCGTCCGAGTCGCGCGCACATATTTTCGAGCGGTTCCATCGAGGAACAGTCGGCGAAAACGTGCCCGGCCACGGCCTGGGTTTGAATCTGGCGCGCGAGCTAGCGCGTTTGCACGGAGGCGATTTGCGTCTGGTGCGGTCGGATGAGGAATGGACAGAATTTGAGGCGCGCTTCAAAGTCGCGCAGATTCCTGTCGCGGCCACCGCCCCTTCTGTTTGAAACCCACTCGCGCGCTCTTCCTCCTTCTCCTTTCGGCCACGTGTGCAGTTCGCGCGGATGACTTTCTCGATCAGCTCGACGACAAGCTTACCTTCACCGCTCTCAACGATAAGTTCCGGGCCCGTCTTAGCGGCACGCTCGATCTAGAATTTTATTCCTTCGATAAGCCATCGCCGGGCTTGATCGATTCGCGGAGAGAAAATCTTTTCAATCCGCGACTCACTCTCTTTCTCGACGCGCAGATTGGTCCGGCGCTTTATTTTTTTGCGCAAGCACGGGCCGACCGCCATTTCGACCCCACAGATGAAGGCGCGCAAGTTCGCATGGACGAATATGCGTTGCGTTTCACACCGTGGGACGATGGCCGCTTCAGTTTGCAGATCGGCAAGTTCGCGACCGTTATCGGGCGCTGGGTGCAACGGCATCTTTCCTGGGACAACCCATTCCTGAATGCGCCGCTCATTTACGAAAACATCACCGCGATCGAAGACCGGCTCGCGCCCGCTTTTGTGGCGGACCTTGATGCCGAGCTGCGCGACCCAAAGTACGAATACAATCCCACCATCTGGGGTGCGAGTTATACCAGCGGTCTTTCTATGGCGGGGCGGATCGGGCAGTTCGACTACGCAGCTGAGCTAAAGAATGCAGCGCTCGCCTCGCGGCCGGAAAGTTGGGATGCAACCCGCGTCGGTTTCGCGCGGCCATCGTTCAGCGGGCGCCTGGGTTATCGGCCTAACGAGATGTTTAACTTCGGTATCTTCGCCAGCGAAGGTCCTTACTTCCAGGACATGGCGCGCTCGAGTCTCCCGCCCGGCCGCAGCCTGAGTGATTATCGCGAAATTCTGGTAGGACAGGATGCTTCTTTTGAATGGCATCACATTCAAGTCTGGGCGGAATTTCACGGCGTCCGCTTTGAAGTTCCCTTAGTGGGAAACGCGGATGTCTTCGGATATTTTCTGGAAGCAAAATATAAGTTTACTCCGCAACTTTTCGCGGCCATCCGTTGGAACCAGCAGCTCTACGATGAAGTGCCGAATGGGACCGGCGGGACGGCACCGTGGGGACACGATGCCTGGCGAATCGACCACGCCATCGCTTATCGCTTCACGCCGCATACCCAGCTCAAGATTCAATATGACCTGGAGCACGACGACAACGCGCGGCATGGTTTGGGCCATCTCTTCGCCACGCAGTTCACGATTCGGTTCTAGGAAAACGCGATGCGAGTTCTGGTAGTCGATGATGAAGTTCGGTTAACAAGGCACGTCGTGTCCGCGCTGACAGAAGCGGGACACGATCCGATAGCGGTGCATGATGGCGCGGCAGCTTTGCGCAAAGCCGCGGAAACCGATTTCGATCTCATCGTGCTCGATGTAGGTCTGCCCCGCATCGACGGATTCGAGGTGCTGAAACGATTGCGCGCGCAACACATCCTGACGCGTGTGTTGATGCTGACTGCGCGAGGCGAGCTCAACGATCGATTGACCGGGTTACAGCTCGGTGCGGATGATTACCTGCCGAAGCCATTTGCCATGCAGGAGCTAGTCGCACGTGTCCACGCCTTGAGCCGCCGCTTTACTCAGGAACCGGCGTTGATTCTCCGGACGGGGGACCTCACGCTCAATGTCGCCGAACAAGCTGTGCAACGCGCGGGTAAGTCAATCGAGCTTTCAACACGCGAGCTAACCTTACTCAAGGTTCTCATGCGCGAACCAGGCCGAGTCTTTACCCGCACCGAACTATGCGAACGTGTTTGGGAACGCGAACATGAGTACGACACTAAACTCGTGGAAGTTTTCATCGGCCGGTTACGCAAGAAAATCGGACAACCGGCGCTCATCGAAACCGTTCGCCACATCGGTTACACCATTCCCGCACAGTAACGGGCGTCGTCAGGTTAGGTCTGCCTAACGAGTCCTGTTTAGTGCGGTCGAAAGACGCCCTGGCGGACGGCGCCCAATGCGAACGAAATCGTCCGATCACGGAATTTCGTCACTCAAAAGTTTCGAAGGTTGAATTGTCAACTGGCCAGCGTTCGGCGATGATCTAATTACGAACGCCCCTCTCGATATGAGAAAAGTTCTTCTTACCGTCGGTCTCTTGCTCATTGCTGCCGGACAGTTTGGTTGCAAGAAAACCCCCGCTGCGTCCGCGCAAGGCCCGCTGCCTGTCAACGTGGTCACGGTGATCGAAAAGGATGTCGACGAGTGGGACGAATTCACCGGCCGCCTCGAACCTGTGGAGTCAGTAGAAATTCGGCCGCGCGTCTCCGGTTACATCACCGAAATTCATTTTGAAGCCGGCGCGATCATCAAGACTGGCGATCTGCTTTATGTCATCGATCCGCGCCCGTATCAGGCCGATTACGATCGCGCCGCGGCCGAGGTCGAGCGCATGCAAGCCCAGCTGAAGCTTGCGCAGATCGAGTTGGATCGCGCAAAAGATCTGCGGACCAAGAATACGATCTCGGCGAGCGAGTTCGATCAAAAGGCGGCGACTTATCAGGGAGCTTCGGCCGCGGCGCGTTCGGCGGAGGCGACCAAGAATTCGGCGGCGCTCAATCTTGAATTCACTCAGATCAAATCGCCGATCAATGGCCGCGTGAGCGACGCGCGCATTACTCTCGGAAATCTTGTCCAGCCCGGCGCGGGACCTGAGAGTGTGCTGACCACCGTTGTGTCCGTCGATCCGATCTACGTTCGGCTCGATGCGGATGAAAACAGTCTGCTTAAGTATGTGAAGCTGGACAGTGAAGGGAAACGGGAGAGTGCGCGTAATGTAAAAATTCCTGCGTGGATCGAGCTCGGGAATGAAACGGGATTTCCACATGAAGGCGTTATCGATTTTGTGGAGAACCGTCTCGATCCGGGAACCGGCACGGTGCGCGCGCGAGTTGTTCTACCCAACTGGAGCCGGCTCGTTACGCCGGGCTTTTTCGCGCGCATTCGTATCAGAGGGGCGACGCCTTACCGCGCGGCACTCATCGACGACAAGGTGATTGGTTCACAACAAGGTGTGAAGTACGCCTTTGTCGTGAAATCGGACAACACACTTGAGCGGCGCAACATTGAAACCGGTCCAATCTTCGAAGGAAAACGGATCGTAAAGAAGGGATTGAAGGACGGTGAGAAAGTCGTCTCGACGCGCCTGCAACTGGTGCAGGCTGGTATGCCGGTGCAGCCGCTGCCGGAGCAACCGCCTCCAGATGTGCCACCGCCCGGAACAAATTGAGCCGCGCTGATGACTACTCGTTAGGCGCGCCATGAATTTCCCCCATTTCTTTATCGACCGGCCGATCTTCGCCGGCGTCATTAGTATTGTTATCACGCTGATCGGCGCGATCGCGTTACTAACATTGCCAATCGCGCAGTATCCGGAGATTGCGCCGCCTACCATTCAGGTCACCGCGACTTATCCGGGCGCGAACGCCAAGGTCGTTGCCGAAACTGTCGCGACGCCGATCGAACAGCAGGTTAACGGCGTCGAAAGCATGCTCTACATGTCATCGCAGAGCACCAGCGACGGAAACATGACGCTGAGCATCACCTTCAAGCTCGGCACCAATCTCGATACGGCGCAGGTCCTGGTGCAGAACCGTGTGGCCATCGCAATTCCAATCCTGCCGGCGGAGGTCCAGCGCATCGGGGTCACGACGAAAAAGCAGTCGCCCGATATTACGATGGTCGTGCATCTCGTTTCGCCGGACGAATCGCTCGATCAACTTTTTACCAGTAACTACGCGCTACTTCAGATTCGCGATGAACTAGCGCGGGTCGATGGTGTTGGCGACATCAATGTTTTCGGAGCGCGCGAATATTCGATGCGGCTCTGGCTGGATCCCGACAAGCTCTCTTCGCGTGGCTTAACTGCGCAGGATGCGGTGACGGCAGTGCAGGAGCAGAACGTGCAGGTAGCTGCGGGAATTATAGGTGCGCCGCCGGCGCCGAAAGGTGCCACGGCATTTCAGTTCACGGTCAGCACGCAAGGTCGCCTAACGAATGAAGAAGAATTCGGAGACATCGTTGTTAAGACTGGTAGTGACGGACAAGTGACTCGCATTCGCGACGTCGCGCGGGTGGAACTCGCGGCGCGCGATTACACCGTCAATAGCCAGCTCGGCGGAAAGCCAGCTACGGCCATCGCTATTTTCCAACTGCCCGGTTCTAACGCGCTGCAAACCTCCGCGGCCGTTCGGAAAAAGATGGAGGAATTGAAGCAGCGTTTTCCTAACGGCCTTGATTACACCATCGTCTATGACCCGACGGTGTCGGTGCGGGAATCGATCCACGAAGTGCAGAAGACTCTCTTCGAAGCGATCTTGCTGGTCGTTCTCGTCGTGCTTGTCTTCTTGCAAACCTGGCGCGCGGCCCTCATTCCACTCGTCGCTATTCCCGTTTCGTTGATCGGCACTTTCGCGGCCATGGCTGCGTTCGGGTTCTCCATTAACAACGTCTCGCTTTTCGGCATCGTCCTTGCGATTGGCATTGTGGTTGATGACGCCATCGTCGTCGTCGAAGCGATCGAGCATCACATCGAAAACGGTCTTAGTCCCCGGGATGCTGCGCGCAAAGCAATGACCGAAGTAGGTGGTGCCCTGGTTGCGATCGCCCTTGTTCTTTGCTCGGTCTTTATTCCGACTGCCTTTATTAGCGGCATCACCGGCGCCTTCTTTCGACAGTTTGCCCTAACCATTGCCGTCTCAACCGCGATCTCAGCTCTAAACTCGCTTACACTTTCACCTGCGCTCGCCGCGCTTCTTCTTCCAATGCGCGGTGCGAAGAAGGACTTCTTTCAGCGCATCCTCGACGGCTTACTCGGCTGGTTCTTTAAGGGCTTCAATAAAGCTTTCGCCTGGAGCTCGAATACCTACGGCAACGTTGTCGGACGCCTGACGAGACTCGCCGCCATCGTGCTACTAATTTATGCCGGCCTGCTAGGTCTAACTGCGCTCGGCTTCAAAGTTGTACCGGGCGGTTTCTTACCGACACAGGATCGCGGCTACGCGGTAGCTTACGCACAATTGCCGGACGCGGCTTCGCTCGATCGCACCCAGGCGGTGGTAGACAAGATTGCGAAGATCGCACACGAAACGCCTGGCATTCTCAACACGGTCGAATTCGCCGGCTTCAATCTTTTCGGCGGCAATCAAACGAACACGGCCGCGGTGTTTTTACCGTTCAAGGAATTCTCCGAGCGGAACACCGCCGACCAGGGAATGCCGGCAATCCTGGCGAAGATGAACGCCCGGGTCCGCGCTGAGATTCCGGAGGCCCTAGTCCTGGTCTTTCCACCCCCACCTGTTTCGGGCATCGGCAACGCCGGTGGTTATAAGCTCTTCATTCAGGATCGCGGCAACGCCGGACTCGATGAGCTACAAACGCAAGCTTTCACCATGATGGTGAAAGCAAACCAAACGCCCGGGCTTGCCAATAACCTGACAACCTTCCGCGCCAACGTGCCGCAGCTCTGGCTCGAAGTAGATCGCGTCAAGGCAAAGAGCATGAACGTGCCACTTAGTAATGTCTTCGGCACGTTACAAACCTACCTCGGTTCTTCTTATGTAAACGACCTTACACTTTTCGGTCGCACTTATCGTGTAACTGCCCAGGCTGACTCACGGTTCCGTCTCAAGGCCGAAGACATCCGCCTGCTCAAGACGCGCAATGCTAGCGGTGGAATTGTTCCACTCGGTTCTGTCGCAACGGTGCAGGAAGTTAGCGGCGCCGATAAGATCACGCGCTACAATATGTTCACCGCTGCGGACCTCAGTGGCCAGCCCGCACCGGGCGCGAGCACCGGCGATGCCCTTGCCGCCGTCGACCGTTTAGCCAGGCAAACTCTGCCTACTAGCTTCACCACCGACTGGACTGAGATCGCGCTACAACAAAAACTGGCCGGTAACAGCGCGATCTACATCTTCCCGCTCTGCGTTCTCTTCGTTTTTCTACTCTTATCCGCGCTCTACGAAAGCTGGTCCTTACCTTTAGCCATCATACTTATCGTTCCGATGTGCCTGTTCAGCGCCATCGGCGGGGTGTGGCTGCGCTCGATGGAGAATAACATCTTCACCCAAATCGGTTTCGTAGTGTTAGTAGGACTAGCCTGCAAGAATGCCATTCTTATCGTTGAATTCGCCAAGCAGATTCAAGATCGCGACGGCAAGGATCGTTTCCACGCCGCCGTTGAAGCCGCCCGCCTCAGGTTGCGCCCGATCCTGATGACATCATTCGCCTTCATCCTCGGTGTTCTGCCGCTAGTTCTTAGCAAAGGCGCCGGCGCGGAAATGCGCCAGGCTCTTGGCACCGCCGTTTTCTTTGGAATGCTAGGTGTAACAGGCTTTGGCTTATTACTCACGCCCGTCTTCTACGTCGTTATCATGTGGTTCAAAGAACGCAGCGCGAAAACTTCTAAGCCTTCCCCCACGACACCTGGCCCCGATATGGCGCCGGAACCGATAGCTACCTAAGGCGAGGGAGCGAGCATCACCACTTAAGCAGTGACACACAATCCTGCGGACGAACGGTGGCCGACCGCTATCATTGCCGATATCGTCGGGAAGAAAGAATAAAGAAATGAATATCAAGATACGACGAATTTCTCAGTCTCTCTGCATCGTATTCTTGCTGTTGATCTGCTACACGCTCTCAGCGCAGAGCGAAAGAGGTCCGGTGCGGAATATTGTCCTCGTTCACGGTGCCTGGGCAGATGGTTCAGGTTGGAAAGGTGTTTACGACATTCTCGTCAAGGATGGTTACAAGGTAAGCATCGTGCAGGAGCCGGAGACATCCTTCCAAGAAGATGTGGCTGCCACGAAGCGCATCCTGGCTCTACAAGATGGACCATGCATTCTTGTGGCTCACAGTTATGGCGGCGCCGTCATCACCGAAGCGGGAACCGATCCATCGGTGGCCGGATTGGTCTACATCGCGGCCCATATGCCAGATGCGGGAGAGAATGAGGCCGACGCTGGTAAGCGCTTCCCAAGTGACCTCAGTAAGTCGACTGCGATAAAGAAGACGGCCGACGATTTCACTTACCTCGACCCCGCGCAGTTTCATGAGTACTTCGCAGCCGACCTATCGGCTGAGCAGGCCGCTTTCATGGCGCGATCGCAGGTGTTCAACTTAGCTGACAATTTCAAAGCTGTTATCACGACCGCGGCGTGGAGAAGCAAGCCGAGCTGGATGTTAGTGGCGACGAAAGATAGAGCTATCAATCCCGACCTGGAGCGGTGGTATGCCGAGCGAGCCGAGAGCCATAAGGTCGAAGTCTCGGACGCCAGTCACGCTGTTTACGTCTCCAGGCCGAAGGAGGTCGCAGCTCTGATCGAAGAAGCGGCCAAGTCCGGCCAATGAGGGCGGACCGCTGCGTTTTCGAATTATAGGGTCTTCTTCGAGACGCGTCATCCAACCTCGAGAGTAGTAGTTTCAAGATCGGACACTTGTTCGCCTTCTTGTAACCAAACACCAAGTCGACAGTCGGTATCTCTCCTTTGACTTCTTACAAAGGGAGTGGATTATGCTGGCCTAATCAGTTCCCGAATTATTGCCTCTCTTTCAAGAAGTAATCTAATCGCGCTGACGCTCTAGCTACCGTTTCGGCCACGCGCGCAAAGCGATTTGTGCGACTCGACGTAGTTGATCCTGATTGGCTCCATCGGCTCCTTGGACGGCCATTCCGTGCAGCACAGTCATCACGTAATGGGATAGTTCGGTTGGGTCGGCGTTTGGCGGAAGATCGCCTTTCCGCTTTGCTCGCTGAAGGCGGCGACGCAACGCAGCTTTGGCGGCGGTGCGGAGCGCGGCTATTTCATTCCGAACAGATCCGGCCACATCTCCGCACGCCAGCGCACCCTGGACCACGAGGCACCCTGCTGGAGTGCGCGGATCACTCAGCGTGTTGGCGGCGCCGAGGAAAATTTGTTCGACAACATCTCGCGCCTTCCGCGCCGCCAGAGCCTTGCCGAAAAAGGCAAGCGGTCCGTTCATGTACCGATCAAGAACTTTGCGAAAGAGCTGCTCCTTGTTGCCAAACGCAGCGTAAAGACTTGGCCGATTGATGCGCATGGCCCGCGTGAGATCGGAAAGCGAAGCGCCTTCGTAACCCTTCCCCCAAAAAACGTGCATGGCGCGTTCAAGCGCGACGTCAGCGTCGAAGGCGCGCGGTCGTCCAAGCGGTGCAGGGGTTTCGGATTTCATACTGATAGGTAAATAAATCATTTGACAGATTTTTGTCCAGTGCGGAGTTTTATACTATTCGATACATAATAATCCAATCTTGAAAGAAACAGGAGACAAACCATGAATAGAAAGCTGGAAGGAAAAATTGCACTGATCACGGGCGGCTCGCGCGGCATTGGTGCCGCCATCGCCAAACGTCTTGCTGCGGACGGGGCGAAAGTAGCCATCACCTACTCCAAAGGCGCCGATGCAGCCGCGTCGATGGTTAAGGAGATTGAACGCGAGGACGGAAAGGCGATCGCAATCCAAGCGGATGCCACCGATGCGGACGCCGTCAAGGCCGCGGTCGAAAAGGTCGTCGCCACCTTCGGCCAACTGGATATTTTGGTGAACAATGCCGGCACGGCCATTCCGAAACCGTTTGAGGAAACGACTTTGGAAGAGATGGATCGCGTGATCGACATCAACATCCGCGGCGTCTTCGTCGCGACGCAGGCGGCGTTGAAGCACATCAAGAGTGGCGGTCGCATCATCTCGATCGGCTCGGCCGTGGGCGAGCGTGTCGCGGCACCCGGGCTTGTGCCCTATGCGGGCACGAAGGGAGCTGTCAAGATGTTCACTCAGGCGCTGGCCCGAGAAATCGGCAGCCGGGGCATCACGGTGAACAACGTTCAGCCCGGTCCGATCGACACGGAGTTGAATCCCGCCGACAGCGAGTGGGCGGTGCCGCAGAAGGCCGCTACTGCACTCGACCGCTACGGACAACCCGATGAAATCGCTGCGATGGTGGCGTTCGTCGCCGGTCCGGAGTCTTCCTACATCACCGGCGCGAATCTTACCGTCGATGGCGGAATGAATGCCTAACGAAACAACTAAGATGAAAGTCGAACCATGAAAGGGGTTTTCTTATGCGCCAGTTACAACTCATAGCTCACGGCGAACCCTCAGATGTTATTAAACTCAACACGTTCTCCGAACCGGCGCTCGGCCAGGAGGATGTTCTCATCTCGATGGAAGCGGCGCCGATTAATCCATCGGACTTCTTGTACGTCCGCGGCACGTACGGCGTCCGCCCGGCCTTCCCATCCTCGGTAGGCGCGGAGGGTGTTGGCCGAGTTATCAAGATTGGATCGAAGGTCGATGTCGCGCTGCAGGGTAAGCGCGTCTTGGTTCTTCCGACTTACGAGCAGGGCACTTGGGCCGACCAAGTTGTTGCTCCAGTGCGCAACATCGTCCCGATGAGCGACGAAGCAGATCCCCTGCAACTTTCAATGATAGGGATTAACCCGGCTACCGCCTATCTCTTATTGAGCCGATACGTTTCCTTGATGCCCGGCGACTGGATCGGTCAAACCGCCGCCAACTCGGCGGTGGGGCAGTACATCATTGCGCTCGCGAAGCTCGCAGGAGTCAAGACGCTGAATATCGTCCGTCGGAAAGAAGCTGCCGAACAGGTGCGGCAGTGGGGAGGTGACCGCGTGGTCCTCCAAGGTGAGAACCTACAAAAGGATATTGAGGAAGCTCTCGACGGGAAGAAACTTAGTCTCGTCCTCGACATCTTGGGGGGAAGTCCGGTGGGAGACCTGGCCAAGTCGCTTAAGATGGGCGGCTCAATTGTTGTCTTCGCCATGCACAGCGGGCAGTTCCCAGCGATCTCGCCCGGAGACTTAATCTACCGTGATCTTAGCCTCCACGGATTCTGGCTCATCAACTGGATACGCAACGCACCGCGAACCGAGATCCAGGAGATTTACCAGAAGTTGGGCGACCTGGTAGCGGATGGGTCGCTCTCCGCCGCAGTGGAGCATGTCTACCGGCTCGAGCAGTTCAAGGAAGCGTTCGAGCAATCTTTGAGACCGAATCGCAGCGGAAAGATTCTGTTCAAGTTTGGGCCCACGGATGGAACGGATCTCAAAAGTGGTACCGAACCGAAATAGAAACAAAAAATATGAAAACAAAGCAGTTTAAAGTTCCAGGTCCGGATCATCCGATTTCCATCCAGCGCAATCCCGCTCGCGTTGTCGTTTCCGTCGCGGGCCATGTAGTTGCCGACACGCGCAGTGCGCTAACACTTCGCGAAGCAGACTATCCGCCCGTTCAATACATTCCCCGTGAAGATGTCGATCTTACTCAGTTGGAACGGACGGATCACGCTACCTACTGTCCGTATAAAGGCGATTGCGGTTACTACAGCATTCCCGCTGGAGGAAAGAAGTCCATCAATGCCGTGTGGTCGTATGAAGATCCATATCTTGCCGTTGCGCAGATCAAAGGACATGTCGCGTTCTATCCCGAGCGGGTCGACGAGATTGCAGAACGATGAGGAAATTATTATGAATCAAACAACTGAAGAGAAAAACAAAGCGCTGGTGCTCGACGCCTTCGAAACATTGTTCAACAAACGTGACTATGCGGCCGCTGAGAAGTATTGGTCGGCTAACTATATCCAGCACAGCGCGCACATTGAACCGGGTCGCGATGGATTGTTCAATCTGATCCGGAGCGCACCTGATACCCTGCGTTACGAACATCAACTCATCGTCGCAGAGGGCGACTATGTCATTGTCCACGGACGTTTTTCAGGACATGGCCCGCCGGTTCCCTGGATCGCCGCGGATATTGTCAGGATCGAGAACGATCGTCTGGCCGAACACTGGGATATCATCGAGAACGAAGCGACGAAGGAAGAATCAAAGAGCGGGCTTCCGATGTTCGGCGGCAACTTTCCCAATTGAAGGAGACGCGCCATGTCTTACAGCATATCGACCTTGCTGATCCGTAACCTTCGCGACGTCTTCGGTGAAAACGACCCCGCGCGTCGGCGCGCGGCCATCGACGAGCTCTACACCGAAGACTGTGTGTTCTACGACCCGAGCAAGGGAGTTTACCGTGGCCGTGACGAGATCGATCGCGTCGCAGGCGCGATCAAGGCTACTCACCCTGACTTTCAATATCAGCCAATTACCGAGCCCGCGGAATCGGGCAATGGCGGGCTGGTTCGATGGGTATCGGGTCGACCTGGTGAGGCGCCAGCTTACGCCGGGACTGATTTCATCATTGCCCGGGACGGCCGGATTGCAGCGCTTTATCTCTTTTTCGACAAGCTACCCCTGATGAAAGGAACAAATGAAAGCCCTAACGAATAGAAGGAACTTAATATGAAAAAACCAAGCATCGTATTCGCACACGGACTTTGGGCGGATGGTTCGTGCTTCAGCAAGTTAATCGTTCCACTTCAGGCAGAGGGTTATGAGTGTATTGCAGCGCAGTACGGCCTCAACACAACGGCAGAGGACGTCGCCTTGACGAAAGCTACGATAGGCCGAGTCAGCAGTCCCATTATCCTCGTCGGCCACTCCTACGGCGGAAGTGTTATTACCGGCGCCGGAGTCGACGATCGTGTTGTCGGGCTGGTGTATATCTGCGCGCTCGCTCCGGATGCTGATGAAACGTCTCAGACGCAGCAGGCCAACTTCCCGAAAACCGACGTCTTCTCCCACATCGAAGTCGTGGATGGACGTATCTGGCTGCGTCCCGAGGGCACGAAGTTTTTCTGCGGGGACCTTTCCGAGCAGGAGCAGAAGCTCGTTTGGGCGACCCAGGGCGTCCCGAAACCCGACTTATTCGAGGCGAAAGTTTGGGGGAACCGCGTGGAAGTCGAAACCGAGCTGGTACATCGTGGGCAAGAACGACCGCACCGTGCATCCCGATCTGGAGCGCTTCTTCGCCAAGCGCATGGGCGCAACCACCTACGAGCTCGACAGCAGCCACGTGCCGATGCTCTCCCAGCCCGAACGCGTACTCGATGTAATCCGTACCGCGGCGAAGTTGGTTAACGGCGCATAGGTCGCTGTGCTGCTAGTGGGACTTCTTAAGGGCCGACGAACGACCATTTTTTAACGCGGCTTCTTTTGCTTGTCGGGCGTATTCGCTTTCTTTCAGATCGTTAGTCCGGCTCGAGGTTAACTCTGCGCCGTACGTCAGACAATAATCTCGCCCACGTCAACATCGGCCGGCTGCTCGATCGCGAACACCATGGCTCGGGCGATAGCGTCGGGCGCGCCGGTGATGGACGACGACCTTGTCTTTGATTCCAGGCATTAGTTTCTCCTTCTATCTGCTACTTACACTTTGCCCGCTTCGAAACACGATTGACCAACGTCCAGTCTAGAAAGCAAAAGCTTTAGAAGGGGAAATTAGGTTACTCTTTCTTCTTGTAGTCGAAAAAGCCGCGCTGACGGATGATCTCCGCCACCTGCGGCGGGACCATTTCATCCCAGCTCTCGTCTCCGCTAGCGATGCGCTTGAGCACGTCACGCGAAAAGATTGACAGATATTTCGGGTTGAAATTATCGAGCTGCACGAAACTGCCGCGGCCTACCAGGTAGTCATAGAGCGGCTGTAACTCGGGGTTTACCTTAAGTGTGCGGATGGTTTGTAACTCGTCCCCTTCCTGCCGCTGCAGGGGATAGACATAGACTTTCAAGTCATTCTTAAATAGCCGCCCAAAATTCTCCAGGGTGCCACCGGGTAGTTCCACGTAATACTTATCGTCAAATAACTCGGAAACACTCGGCAGCCCCATGACGACGCCGATGCGCTCTTTCGTTCGCCAGGCCAGGTAGGCGGCGAGCCGATAGTATTCGAAGTAATCGGAAATGAGCACAGTCATCCCGCAAGCCGCGAGTAGCTCTGCGCGTGCGAGAAAATCGCGGCGGTCCACGTCCTTGCCGCCAGCCAGGAGATTGCGCATGGTGAGTTCCATCAGTGGCAGGATCTGTTTGCCAGCACACGCTGGGTCTTCTTTGAATTTCGCCAGGGCGCTTTCCAGCATGTCGAGATTGACGTGCGTGGTCGGGCGAAAACTCCCGCGCTCAACCAGGACTGCTTTGTTATGCAGTTCGTCGGACGGCTGCAACACTTCGCGATTCGGGCCAAACATGGCCGCGCCGCTCAGCCCAAGTTGGACGAGCTTCAGCGCCATGACGCGATTGTCCACGTTGCGAAATTCGATCCCGCTGAATTCGAGCATGTCGATCTCGACCCGGCCGGTGGTCAGCTTGTCGAGGAGCGACTCGACTAACTCCTCCGGCACGTGGTTTAGAAAAAACGCGCCGTAGCAAAGATTGACTCCGACGATGCCAAGCGCTTCCTGTTGCAGCGACGCCTCCGCGTCCAGCATCCGCATGTGCATGACGATCTGGCTCGGTTGATCGTGGACGCGGCTCTGGAATTTGATCCCCATCCAGCCGTGGAATTCATGTCCACCGCGGTAGCTTCGCGCCACCACGGTATCGGCAAAGGCGAAGAACGAAGTGTTATCGCCCCGGTCCTTCCCGAGGCGCTCGACATCGAGATCGAACTCGCGGTCGAGCATTGCTTGCAGTCGCTCCCGCGAGACATAACGCGCCGCGTGCCCATAAATGGCGTCGCTCACTTTCATGTCGTAAGCGGAGATGCTCTTCGCGATCGTTCCCGCCGCGCCGCCAACACGGAAGAACCAGCGCACCACTTCCTGCCCGGCGCCGATTTCCGCGAACGTCCCATACCAGCGCGGATCAAGATTGATCTTCAGCGCCTTCGAATGCGTATCAATCGTTTCCTCTTTCATATTACAGGGAGAGGTAACCCATTCGGGTCATGAAACGAGATTTTCGTATCCGGAAAGGGAAAGTCCAAGGCTGTTTCTATTTGCGCGTTTCGGCCGCGTGCTTCCCTAGTTTTTTTAAAAGCCGCAGCAATGTCAGCCGCTCGTTTTTTGAAAGGATGCTGGCCACGCCTTCCATCGCAGCGGCGTGCTCGCCAAATCCCCGGGTGATCAGGGCTCGTCCTTTGGGTGTCAGTTCAACCTGGCGGACGCGACGGTCGGCTGCGTGATCTTTGCGCGAGACGAGCCCTTTCTTAACCAATCGATCGACGGCCACGCTAATGGATCCGGGAGTGAGCCAGACCTTCGGGCCGATGGTATTCACCGGCAGCGGGCCCTTATGCAGGAGGACTTCCAGGACGCGGAAATCGGAGTCGCCCAGTTCCGTCCGTTTGATGCTTCCGGCCGCGTGGGGGAGGACCGCCTGAAATGCTTTCATGAAAACCAGCCAGACATGCACGCCGGTGGAGTCCTGTCTTTTTTTTGGGCCTTTCGGTTTCATCGCGATTCTTGCTTGACGACGATTATATTGATGTCAATATACTTTAAGTCAACTAAACAATCTTAACATGAAAACAATCACTGTCATCGCCCGTTTCCTTCTCGGTCTGATCTTTCTCACATTCGGACTGAACGGCTTCCTCCATTTTATTCCCGCACCTCCTCCTACCGGAATTGCCGGTCAGTTTGTGGGGGCGCTCTTCGTCTCTCATTATTTGGTCCCGATATTTCTGCTCCAGATTATTTCGGCGGTTCTGCTCCTGCTTAATTGCTACGTCCCGCTCGCGTTGACGCTACTCGCTCCGATCATCGTCAATATTCTGCTCATTCACATATTGATGCTTCCGAGCGGTCTGCCTTTGGCCCTCGTCGTGACCGTGCTGTGGATCGTTGTGTTCCTGAGCGTCCGCTCCGCCTTCGCCGGTCTCTTCCAACAACGCCTCGCCGCTTGAACAAGAACCACCAACAAATGGAGATCGGTGTAGATAGTTTCGTCGCGGCCACCATTGACGCGGCCGGCCGGGCGGTCGCTCCGGCGCGACATCTGAGCGAATTGCTCGAAGCAATCACGCTCGCTGACGAAGTAGGTCTCGATGTATTTGGCATCGGCGAACATCACCGGCGCGAGTTCCTCGATTCTGCACCAACAATGATTCTCGCCGCCGCCGCGGTCCGAACCCGCAAGATACGCCTAACGAGCGCTGTCACGGTATTGAGTGCCGCCGACCCGGTGCGCGTGTTCCAGGAGTTCGCGACGCTTGATCTCCTTTCGAACGGAAGGGCGGAGATCGTCGCCGGGCGCGGCTCATTCATCGAAGCGTTCCCACTCTTCGGACTGGAACTCGAGGACTACGATTCGCTCTTTGCCGAGAACCTTGATCTGCTTCTGAAGGTCCGCCAGAACACACACGTTCGCTGGTCGGGCAAGCATCGCGCGGCACTCACCGGGCAGGGAGTTTTCCCGCGTCCGCTGCAGAATCCGCTTCCGGTTTGGCTCGGTGTTGGAGGCACGCCGGCTTCTTTTGTTCGCGCGGGCGCGCTCGGATTGCCGCTTATGGTCGCGATCATTGGCGGAGAGCATTATCGTTTCAGGTCATTGATCGAGCGCTACCGCGAAGCTGGTCTGCGCGCCGGGCATTCTCCAGATCAGCTAAAGGTTGGCATCCATTCGTTAGGCTACGTCGCCGACACGGCGGAGAAAGCGGCCAACGATTTCTTTCCCGGTTATGCGCGAAGCTTTACTGAGATCGGCCGGGAACGCGGCTGGCCACCTATGACTCGCGCGCACTTCGACGCCCAGCTCGGACAGACCGGCGCGCTTCTGGTGGGCGATCCGGAAACCGTTGCCCAAAAAATCCTGCGCGTGAACGACTCGTTAGGCGGCGTATCCCGTCTCACGTTTCAAATGAGCGTCGCGGCCTTGCCGCATGCGAAGATGATGCGCGCGATCGAGCTGCTTGGGACGCGCGTTGCTCCTCTCGTGCGAACAGCGCTCGCCGCTGAGGCAGCGGCGAGTTCTTCGTTAGCGAGTTCACGTGCAGCGGCCTGAAGTGCAAATTAACGCTCGAACTCTTGCATGGCAGAGGGAAAATCACGGTATTGGATACCCCAATTCCCAGGCCCTAACGTTGCTACCGATCAGCAAAGGCCAATCAACAACAAAGGAGATTAGAAAGGCAAATCATTATGAATACGCAGAAGCGCAAAGCGATTGCTCTTGTTCACGGCGGGTTTGTAGACGGCTCCGGATGGGCCGGCGTCTACAGCATACTTAAGGAAAAGGGTTACAACGTCGCGGTGGTGCAGAACCCGACAAAATCTCTCGCCGAAGACGTCGCCTTTACAAAGGCCGCCGTCGACAGTCTGAAAAGTGAGGTTGTGCTTGTCGGGCATTCCTATGGAGGTGTCGTGATCACGGAAGCCGGGACACATCCTCAGGTAACCGACCTCGTCTACATCGCGGCGTTTGCTCCCGACAAAGGAGAAAGCGTCTCGTCATTGATCGCGAATCCTCCACCGGGCGCTCCGGTGCCGCCAATTCTGCCTCCGCAGGACGGCTATCTCTTTCTCGATCGAGCGAAATTCGCGGCGTCGTTTGCGGCGGATGTCGAACCCGGAACGGCAGCATTCATGGCCGACTCTCAAGTTCCATGGGGTGTTGACGCGCTGGCAGGTGCGGTGTCTGAACCTGCGTGGAAAACCAAGCCGAGCCACTATCTAGTATCTACCGACGACAAAATGATTCCGCCTCCCGCGCAAAGGAAGATGGCCGAACGCATGAAGCAAAGGTGACGGAAGTGGCCGGCAGTCACTCCGTCTATGTTTCAAAGCCGCGCGAGGTCGCGGAAGTCATCGAGAAAGCCGCGGCTTCGAGCTGACTAATTATCGCCACGTTCTTCGCGTCGTTCTTTCATCGGCTGCCGGGGCGCTCAACTCAAAGCTTCCCGGCAGCGATCTTTTCTCTTTCGCCTGGCTTTGCAGGATGTCTCAAAAAATTCGAACAAAATAGTTGACTGGTTGGTCTATTCGCTTTAAATACCGCCTATGCCCAGAGTGAGCGACATGAAGGAGCGACTGACCGACGCAGCTATCGAGCTGATGTGGGAAAACAGCTATGGCACCACCTCAGTCGATGCGATTTGCGAACGAGCGAACGCGAAAAAGGGCAGCTTCTATTATTTCTTCAAGTCGAAGTCCGAGCTGACGGCGGCCGCGCTCGACGCAGAGTGGAGCAAGAAGCGAGCGGAGATGGATGCGATGTTTTCGCCCACCATTCCGCCCATCGAGCGGTTCGAGCATTACTTCGATTATGTGCATGATGGCCTCGCACGGGTGCAACAGCAGTGCGGTTCAATTCTCGGTTGTCCAATGCTCTCGATCGGCAGCGAGATATGCACGCAGGACCAGGTGGTGCGCGAGACGATCGATCGGATTCTGGATCAAAAGATTAATTATTTTGTTTCGGCAATCCGGGATGCTCATGCGCAGGGCGTGATCGAGGCGCCGGATCCCGAGGCGAAGGCGAGAGCGCTGTTTGCCTGCTATCACGGCGTGCTCGCCCAAGCGCGGGTCCAAAACGACCTCGCGCTCGTGCGCGAGTTCAAACACATCGCGATGGACATTCTCGGCGTGAAACAAGGTGCCGCCGTCCCAGCGTGATTCTCTTTTTTTTGCATATTTAATAGACGACCAGTCAAATACAACCGGAGTTAATCCACCAATGAAGAACAACCAACCACACGCGGCAGAGTTCCTCCAGGCTGTCTCGGACGCACTCGGGGAATTGAAGCAAGAGTTGCAGTCCGATTACGAGCACACCTATCCAGCGTTGCGCGAGATCATCCACCTCGTGCTCGATGAGGAAGAAAGCAAAGCCTGGAGTCTTTCGGCATTTCCGCATCTCCTTTTTCCCGATCTCGTCGAGGCGCACATCGCGCGGTTGAACCTCCGACCAGTCGATTCACATCACCACGTTGTGAGGGAATCACGCGAGCGATCTGCGTTTCCGACCTATCAGCCCGCCTTCGCCTAATCGATCGGGAGTTAGCGCTGCGGTGATCCGACACCGGAATCGGCCGCGCCTGATGAACGACGATCCAGAACTTATCGAAACACAACTCGAACTAGTAACTCAATAATAAGAAAGAAATCAAAATGAGCACACAGAAGCTTGCAGGAAAAGTTGCCATCGTAACCGGTGCTTCAAAAGGTATCGGCGCGGACATCGCCAAAGGACTAGCCGCGGAAGGCGCTAGTGTCGTCGTTAACTACGCTAGCTCCAAAGAAGGTGCCGATCGCGTAGTAGATGAAATCACCAAACGCGGCGGACATGCTACAGCGGTTCAAGCCGACGTAGCTAAGAAGTCAGACATCGAGCGCCTCTTTGCTTCGACGAAGAAAGCATTCGGTCGTCTCGACGTTCTAGTTAACAACGCCGGTGTGTATAGCTTTGAACCTCTGGAGGAAGTGACCGCAGAGGAGTTTCATCGCCAGTTCAACATCAACGTTCTCGGCTTGCTCCTCGCCACACAGGAAGCGGCAAAGCACTTCGGGAACCAAGGCGGAAGCGTGATCAACATTAGCTCTGTCGCCACGAGCGTCACTCCGCCAAATTCTGCCATCTACTCCGGAACGAAAGGGGCGGTGGATGCTATTACTCGTGCCCTGGCCAAGGAGCTAGGACCGAAAAAAGTCCGCGTCAATGCGATCAATCCAGGCTTGGTTGCGACCGAGGGTTATCAAACGCTCGGCGTCGCTGGCACCGAGTTCGAGACGCAAGGCGTGGCGCAAACGCCGCTCGGCCGCGTTGGTCAGCCGGGTGACATCGCACCGGTGGCGGTCTTTCTCGCTTCGTCGGAAAGCGCATGGGTAACCGGTGAAACCCTGAGAGTAGCCGGCGGGTTTCGTTAACCGAGCAGCTACAAATCAATTACCTAATAGTAAGAGAACAAATGAACCTACTAAATAAGAGAGCTAACAGGCCGTTACGATCGCGAGTGACATTCCGTCGTCGTCGACAACGGCACGATCCGATGCTGGTGCTCAACATGTCGGCCTTCAATTTCACCGACGGTTGCCAGCGCATCCTCAATCCACTTAAGTCTCACGAGAATGCATCGAGGTAGGACGCGAAAATAAGCGACAATACAAAATTCTAGTTACCGAAGGCAGCTAGTGCAGTCCTGGTGCTCGGAAGACAAAGCACCGTTAAGGTCACGGATAAGAGGCGCGATAGAACCGCTTTGAAAAGCTCGCCGCATTCACGTCCTCAAATTCAAATGCTCCGCTTGCCTCGGACGTGGTCGATCCAATGGTCACGAACGGCTGCACCAAATCAGGTGAGGCCTGGATGTTGATCGCCGTTGTCGGCGCGGTGCGACCATTAATCAGGAAATGACCGTTAGTAGCTCGATGCTGTGAGGTTACTCTTATGAAGACAGCGTCGACGCGGGCGATCAATCCGTAGCTATCTTTCTCGTCGACGCCGCCAGTTTGTCCCGCAGTCAACGCCGTGGCATTGCCGAAGTTGTAGACGCGCGAAACCGAGTCATCGCTCGCGATACTGCCGTCTAGTTGTTGGTCGGTCGGTGGAACTTCTGTGCCACCCTGCAAATTACGAACGTCGAGAAGCAGATTTCCTTTTGTAGGATCGTAGAAGAACGGACTTGTGAAACTGATGACGACTTCGAAATTCGTCGGATCGCCGTTATAGGTAACCTGAGTCTGATAAGGTCCCGAGAAAACCTGCTTGTCGTCGTTCCCAACATTATTGGCGAAGGTTGAGCTTAAGGCATCGGGTGCTTTGCTTGTCGTGGAAAGATTGACCTGCAATTGAGGAACGGTGCCGATGAAGGGGATGCCAGGCCCATGACCGCGGAAAGCGATTCGATTGATTATGCCGCCACTTGGATTCAATCCTGAAAATTCCGCAGCGTCGAAGACTTGCTGATAGCGCATTGGCTGTGAGGAAAAGAGAGGGAAAAGATTGCCGGTATTACCGAAGGCCTTACTCCATTCGTTAGGAACAACTAGAGGACCGGCGAAGATGGGCGCACTGAAGATGTCGGTTATCGCCGGCCGGCTAGTCGAACCGCCAATGTGCGCGAGGCCGTAGATATCTTCGATCGTAGCTAACACATTATAATGATTCATCGCCGTGCCAGTCGGCGTCTGAATGCCCGGGTCACCGGGTGAAGCGACGTAGGGATTGTTCAGGTTTAAGTTCGTCTCGGTGTAGCTACCCGGCCTTACGTTCGCGCCGGCGAAAATCGTCGCGATTTGATTTGAGGCGGTGTTATCACCATCCTCGTCCCAGGTTACGATAAGGAGGCTGTTATGAGTTATCGCCCAAGGTAGATAGGTGTCGATGATGTTGTCCTTCAGCCACGTATCCGCTTGTTGAATTGTTCCATCGTGCATGTCGTTATTCTGGTCCGGCACGACAACGGAGACTGTCGGTAGATTGGCGAAGCTCTCGGGACTGTTCGCGATGTCCTGGAAAGTCGTGAACGGTTGATTAACAACCGACGGTAACTGGTTCGTCGTTGGATTTACGTCGTTCATCCAGTTGGTCACAGGGTTATGCTTGCGTTGGTAAGCGCCGTTACTATCGCCGTCAAAGCCGACCGAAGGCAGGTTTTGCGAGTAAGTGGCAAAGCTAAATCCGGTGTTACGCAATGCCGCGCCGAGGTTTGGCGTGATGAATGGCGGCGGGGAAGAATTCGGCTCAGTAGTCGATCCCGGATGTCCGTCCTGGATCGTGCCTTGATTACTTCCCGAATAAAGCTCCAGGTAGTTAGGCTGACTCGGATGTCGCACGGCGTGCGATCCACTGGTGTTACCTTGCGGATCGGTTGAGGCGTTAACAATGTTAGCGCCGGAGTTAGCAAGCGCGTTGATGTTTGGCGCCGCCGGATTGCCAATGATGTCACCGAAGGAATGATTCTCTTCAATGACAATAACGATGTGATCGAAAGCTGGACCTTGCCCGCACGCCAACCCTGGCAGAGCCAGGACGAGAAACAAAAGAGAAATTCTTTTCATAGCTAGCGCACTCCTTGAAATCCGGATTTGAGCGCCAGACGCTTTAAGTTTCGCAAGTTCTCACTTTGTCTCGAGCTTACCGGTAACGCGGGAACGCAGGGAGCGCCGAATGGACCTGGCGGCACATTGAAAGTCGGTGTCGTTACATCCGGGGAGGCAAGGTTCAAGACCTCCGCCAGGTTGTTCGCTATGTTATCGCGCACAGTGAGTGGCGGGAGGCCGAAGCGCCACTCGATCATCTTAAGTATGGATGTGTGGTCGTATTGACTGTGTGCGATGAAATTGCGTCGCGCATAAGGTGAGATCACGACGCACGGCACGCGGAAACCTAGACGGCCATCGGTGTCACCAGCTGCCTGCGAGGCAGGAGGGATAGGCGCAGTAGGTGGCGGGACATGATCGAAGAAACCACCCCATTCATCGTAGTTAATGATGAGAACTGTCTTTGACCAATTAGGACTGCTACGCACCGCATCGTAGATTTGGTTGAGGAACACCTCGCCGTTCCGGATGTCAGCATGCGGATGGTCATCGTGTGAAGTACCGCTGGTCTCGTCTTCGAAGCTCGGATCTATGTAGGCGACGTTAGGCAAGGTGCCATTAGCCGCATCGGTCAAGAATTGGGAAAAGGGTTTCGAGATACTCGCGTATCGGCTACCCCACAATCCAAGAAACGGCAGGTCGTTAAAATAGTAGCGGCCCGAGAAACCTTTTTCCTGCAGCCGATCCCAGATCGTCGGCAAGGTAGAAGTGGTAGTGTTATTCATGAGCCGATCGGTTTGCGCCGCGTGCATGTAGAAGCGGTTCGGATAAGTCTCGGCCATGATTCCGCAGAAGTAGTTATCGCAAACCGTGAAGGCCGGTCCAGCCACGCCCAGAAAGGCAAGATCAGTCTGTCTGTAGTAACCGATCGCGAAGACGTCGTTAGCTTGATTCGGCTTTCCATTCGCAGGATCTGAGTCCGAACCGTCAAACAGAAATCCGTCGCAGGCGCCGTTGTGATACTGGACGCGCCCGTCGAAGTAAGAGTGGCCCGGATCGAGAAAACCGCATCCTTGATAATCTGGTGGAAGCATATGGGTCGCGTGTGGAACACCGGAGCTATCCGCGTAACTCAATCCGCTTTGCTGCCCGTCAGCGCCCGGTAACCAGCCGAAGAAATGGTCAAAGGATCGGTTCTCCATCATCACTACCACGACATGTTCGAAGCCAGCCTGGTCCGGCGGCGGTAGCGCACGTACACTACGCACAAGCCCGCTTACGAAAAAAAGCAGAGTGACGACGAGACACGGAGGTAACCAGACGGAGACGCGCATACCAAGCAATCGCATTCGATTGCGACGTTTGCGTCACAGGTCTGTTACGATTCAGGAAAGTTTTTCGACATCGCCCAAAAGCAATTCGTCACGAAAATGTTACTTCTCGCATGACGGCGAAACGGGTATGGATGAGTGCTTAGGCGAAGCTTAGGCCGAGATGACCCTGACCCGCACCGAGTTCCCCCGCGAGATCGAACGCAAGTTCCTGCTCAAGAATCTGCCAGACGAACTGGCGAGTCATCCGCATGATGAGATCGAGCAAGGGTATCTGACCGCGGAACGAGGCGGGGTGCAGGTGCGACTGCGGAAGAGAGGAAGCGTTCGTTCGCTGGCGTATAAGCGGCGTTACAAAAACGCGCGGGAAGAGCGCGAAATCCGGCTTAGCGCCGAGCAGTTCGATGCGCTTTGGCCGGCTACGATGGGACAGCGTCTGACGAAAGTTCGTTACGATGTTCCCTGGGGAAGATGGACGGTAGAAGTGGACATCTATACGGGACGTCATGACGGTCTGGTCGTGGCCGAGGTAGAATTTCCCGATGAAAAGAGTTGCCGCGATTTCGTTCCGCCGGATTGGCTGGGCGAGGACGTTACTGGTCGCGCCCGGTATAGTAACGTCGTCCTGGCTCGACAATAGATCGCCTGATGAGTTTTCAAATCAATGCTAACAACTCGTTAGGCGAATCCATTCGCGCGCTGGTGTGCGATGAGATTCAGTCGGCTATCACCGCTTGTTGCGCGGAGGACAATGGCAAAGGCTCGTCCGTTCACAATACACGCCGGCATCTTAAGCGGGCGCGAGCTGCGCTTCAGTTACTTTCTTGTGGAGCGCCGCGGAAAGCGTTGCGCAGCGAGAACCGCCGCTTGCGAGAAGTCGGCCGGCTTATCTCTAGTATTCGCGATGCCGAGGTCCGCCTGGCGACGATCAATGATCTGCGCAAAGCACTGGGTTGTGAGCGCAGCGGAAATTTGGAAGAGACAGAGGAGCTATTGGCCTTTGAGCTGGATAGTTTTGTTGCAGCCTTTGACGGATGGCAGGGAGAAGCGGCCGATAAGATGCGACGCGCTCAGGCTGTAGTCGGGGAGTGGGATCTCGAAAACATTGCTCCGGCGCGAATTCTGCGCGGTCTGCGGATTTCGTATCGTAAGGGGAGCGCAGCACTGGACGAGGTGCGGAAAAAAGGAGGCTCACGGCGATTTCACAAGCTGCGTAAGTGCGGCAAGGAGCTATGGCTTCAACTACGTCTGCTTCGGCCGCTCGCCCCTGAGACGTTTCGCGAGCTAAGCCGCGAATTGAAGAAGCTCGTAGCAGATTTGGGCCACGCGCACGATCTCTGTTTTGTCGCGGAGCGCTTGTATGACCTCGCCGGAATGCATCCGCGCCAGCGAAATCGAAAGATGCTCGCCTCGCTCATCAAATCGCGCGAACGAGACCTGCAACGGCGAGCGGTCCGTATTGCGGAGTGCTTTTATAAAAAGAAGCCGAAACAGTTCGCCGCCCGGTTACGGAAGCATTTCAAAGATGGTAAGCCGCCTAACGACCGCAGCTTCTCACACCGCGCTCCGGTTATGGCCGAAGCTATCGCCGATTGATAGGCGTTAATGAGTAACTCACAGATTTTGTAGCAAACGTCTTTAATCTTCTAAGAACTTAAGCAAGGCGTCAGTCGTTTCCTTCGGTTGTTCTTCGAGAATCCAATGTCCCGCGTTCTTAATCACGACCGCGGTAACGTTAGTAGCTACTAGCTTCGTTTGTTCGGCCAGGGGTTCGCCTAACGACTTCTCACCACCGAGCGATAGCACCGGCATGGCTAGCTTTGTTTCCGATAGCTTGGCGAAATCCTTCGCCAACTGTGGCCAGGTCGCGAAGTATTCCCAGGCGGCGCGCATTCTTCCCGGCTTAGAATAAGCCTCGACGTAAGCCTTCCGATCTGCTTCCGGCAGAGAATGGTTCTTGTCGGCTGCTAAGTCATTCCAGAAATAAGCGAAGTAAATGGCTTCGCGTCCTTTGACGAGCGCTTCCGGCGTCGCGCCGCGAAACCGGAAATGCCAGTAATCTGGACTATTGTAAATCGCTTCCCATCCCGCAACTCCAGGAAGGAAAGCATCCATTAACGCCAGCTTCTCCGTCTCCGCGGGAAACTTTGCCGCATAGGCGTAGGCCACCATCAAGCCAATGTCGTGACCGACTACCTTTGCCTTACTGATGCCTAACGAACGCACCAGCAAATGAATTCGTTCCGCCGAAGTAATCATGTCGATCCCGTCTTTCGGAATCGACGAATCGCCAATGCCCGGCAGATCCGGTGCAATCACAGTAAATTTCTCCGCCAATCGGGGAATGATGGGCCGCCACATCCGTGATGTTTCCGCGTAGCCGTGCAAAAGGATCACGGCCGGCCCGTGCCCCGCTGTCAGGTAATGCAGCTCTACGCCCTCGACCTTTGCCGAACGTGAAGTGATCTCGCCCTGCGAGCCCGCCACGCACACCGGCCTGGCGAAGATCGCGAATAATCCGACGCAATAGAAGTAAAGAACACGATTCATGATAACTCCTTGGGAACAGGTAGATCTTTGCAGTTAATCCCAAGTTGACCAAAAAGCTACTAACTGTCGCAATGCTCCAACCTTTGTTAAGTATTTCGCAGCACAGCTCACATTAATCCCACATGATCGTTCATCTCATCGACGGCACCTACGAACTCTTCCGGCACTTCTACGGTCTGCGCCGGTTTAACAAAGGCGTGGACCGCCCCTACGGCGCGGTCATCGGCGTGCTAGGAACCGTGCTAAGTATGATCGAGTCTGGCGATACCTACATCGGCGTCGCCACCGACCACGTCATCGAGTCCTTTCGCAACAAGCTCTGGGCGGGCTACAAGACTAGTGACGGGATCGAACGCACCTTACTCGCGCAGTTTCATCCGCTCGAGGAAACGCTGGCAGCGATGGGTATTGTGGTATGGCCCATGATCGAACTTGAAGCCGATGATGCGCTCGCTTCCGCTGCGCACATCGCATCGAAGAAGAAGCAGGTCGAGAAAGTCGCCATCTGGACGCCCGATAAGGACCTGGGGCAATGCGTGGTAGGCACCCGCGTGGTACAGATCGATGGCCGCCGCAAGACGATTCGCGATGCCGCTGCCATCCGCGAGAAGTTTGGGGTCGATCCGCCGCTTATTCCCGATCTACTCGCCCTCGTGGGCGATACCGCGGACGGCTATCCCGGCATTCAAGGCATCGGCGCCAAGACCGCCGTCCAACTCTTGAATCGCTACGGTAAGATCGAAAAATTCCCATCGAACATTCTCGGCCAACAACACAAGCTCGCGCTCCTCTTCAAGAAGCTCGCGACGCTGCGCACGGATGCGCCACTCTTTAAGACAGTGGAAACGCTACGCTGGCGCGGTCCCACCCCGGCGTTTGCGGGTTGGACGGAAAAAATGGAAGCGCCTCGGCTACTCGAGCGATGCGAAAAAGCTCTGAGAGCAACTTGATCGCTCAAGAGCTGGTTTGACTATATACCTGCACCGGTATACAGATTCGTGATGCAATTAAAGCAACTGAAAGCCACCCTCGCTCTTTATCCCGAGGCGTTACCGCGCTTCATCCTCCCGCACGGCGATGAAATCCCTGCGCATTATCACATCACGGAGGTTGGTCATGTCGCCAAGCGCTTCATCGATTGCGGCGGCAAAGTGCACGAACGCACTGATACTTGTTTGCTACAAACGTGGCTCGGCGATGAAGAAGATCATCGGCTGAAAGCCGGAACCTTCGCCAAGATTCTCCAGCTCGGCGACAAGGTATTACCGCATGATGAGCTGGAGGTTGAAGTTGAATACGATTGTTGCGTGGTCGCGCAATATCCGGTCGCGAGTGCTCACTTTACCGGCACGCACCTTGATCTCCAGCTAGGCGCAAAGCGCACCGCCTGTCTCGCGCGCGAACGTCGCGAGCAGGAAAGCGAATGCTGCGCTAGTTCGAGTAGCTGTTGCTAACGAGCAATGGACCTCGTCCAAATCTACGAGTGTCTCTGCGATAAGACGCGGCTGCGCATCTTGCATTTGCTCGCGCAGACGCCGCTGTGTGTTTGTCACTTCCAGGAAATCCTCGACGAGCCGCAGGTAAAAATTTCCAAGCATCTCGCTTACCTGCGCAGCCGCGGGTTGGTTGAGACCAGTCAGGAAAAGAACTGGGTCATCTATTCCTTGCCGGCAAAGCGTGCGCACGAACTGGAGGCGAACCTCAAGTGCCTGCAGGATTGCGTGCAGACCGATGCAGTCTTTAAGCGCGACTTGAAAGCTCTGCGCGGACTAAGGGCGCGCTCCGATGATCAAAGTGTAGCTATCGCCTGTTGCTAGCCCTATGAAAAAGAAAGTTCTCTTCATCTGTATTCATAACAGTGCTCGCAGCCAGATGGCCGAAGCATGGCTCAACCATATTTGTAGCGATTACTTCGAGGCACAAAGCGCCGGATTAGAACCCGGCACACTGAATCCGCTCGCCGTGCAGGTCATGAGCGAAGTCGGCATCGATATCTCGAAGAAGCAAACGCAAGGAGTCTTCAATATGTTTAAGTCAGGCCAGCTCTTCGCTTACGTTGTTACCGTCTGCGATGAAACCAGCGCGGAGAGATGCCCTATCTTTCCCGGAGTAGCGAAGCGTATTCATTGGAGCTTACCTGATCCTTCTCGCGTGAGCGGAACTGAGGAAGAAAAGCTCGAAAAGGTCCGGGAAATTCGCGATGAGATTCGCGCTAAGATTGAAGAGTGGTGCGAGGAAGTTTGCCCGGTTGTTGAAGCATGAAGAAATACGCCGCCGAGTTCATCGGTACCTTCGCGCTCGTTTTCGCTGGCACCGGCGCGATCGTGATCGATGAAGTCAGCGGCGGTGGTGTCACGCACGTTGGCGTGGCACTTACTTTCGGTCTCATCGTTCTGGCGATGATCTATACCTTGGGCGATATCTCCGGCGCGCATTTGAACCCGGCTGTTACCACCGGCTTTTGGATTTCGCGCCGGTTACCTGCGGCCGCCGTTCTGCCTTACATCGTGAGTCAATGCGCTGGCGCGATCGCGGCCAGTCTCGTCCTGCATTTCCTCTTCCCGCAAAACGCGCTCCTTGGCTCGACTCAGCCCACCGGATCAGCCGCGCAATCCTTCGTGCTCGAGTTTCTTCTTACGGCCATTCTTATGTTCGTTATTCTCGGCGTCTCGACCGGCGCGCGCGAAAAGGGAATCACGGCCGGCATCGTGGTAGGTTCAGTCATAGGACTTGAAGCGATGTTTGCCGGTCCCATCTGCGGCGCCTCCATGAACCCGGCCCGCTCTCTTGCACCTGCGCTAGTCTCGATCCACTTTGCGAATCTCTGGTTATACCTGCTGGCTCCTACTCTGGGTGCAATCGCTGGTGTTCTGGCTTGCCGCTGCGTTCGGGAGGAAGGCTGCTGCTAGCAGGATGCGCGGTTGACGACATCAAGCGCAGCCGCGTGGGGCAAGATACGCTAGACCCTTGCGAGGGAGAACGGTCTCAGCGGACGTCTTCCGCGACATAACTAACTAACTGCCGGCGCAGAAAGAGTAATCCTCCAACCGTGGCCGCGAGCAGTGAGAAGTTACTACCGCTCTCCGGCACAGCCGATGGGCTATTGAAGAAAAAAGTAAGTCCGGGAGCTGCCGGGTTGTAACCAGGTTGACCGGCCAGCGGTGTGTAACTAGTAGGACCAAAAAGATTCTCCGGCAGACTTATATTGTTGGCATATAAGGCTGAAGGCAATCCGGTGTCCGCCAGTTGGCCCTCTCCCGGCAAGGAGTAAAAGACAATGCTGCTGCTAGAATTGAAACGAATGATATCCGACATTCCGCCCGCCTCCGTCAGGATAACATCGCCTATGGTAAAGCCAAAGGGTCCCGAGTAGGTGAGCGCCGAGGGCCGGCCGCCCGGTCCCAGGTCAGGCGCGAGCACACCGGTAAGAGCAAAAGGACCCACACCTACCGCGGTAAAACTACCATGGCCGGTTTCGTCGATGGATACAGTTAGCGGAATGGGAAAGCCGGCCTGTGCTTTATCTACCGCAAGGATGGTAAGCGCGGTAACGACGGCGGCAACAAACCGGCAAGGAGCGAGCAGAGTAGATTTCATAGTCTGGGGGGATTGAAAGCCCCGATACTGCAAATTTCTGGCCTCACTTGGCAACAACTAAGTGAGGTGCGTGTAAGGTATGAGCTTATCACGCACAGCTCGCTACGAGGAGGCCTTGAACAAGTTGACGACACCAAGCTCTGACCCGTCGTCACCGACCGAGTGGAAGCGCGTCCTACTTTGGCCAGGCCGCCCGCAGTTTGGCCGCGATCGATTTATATTCCTCCGGCGCAAGCTTCCTTCTCGGCGCCGGCGTGCCGGGCGGCCCGTCGCCGAAATAAGGCACGACATGAAAGTGGGCATGGTAAACGGTTTGATTGGCGCTCAGCCCATTGTTCTGGCTGACTCTGAAACCGGTTGCGCCTAATCCCTTCCTTTGCGCAATAGCAGCTTTTTGCACCGCCACCAGCAGATCACGGAATTCATCGGGCTTAAGGTCCAACAAATTGCGCGCGCCCATTCGTTTCGGGACCACCAGCACGTGACCCGGCGCGACCACCTCTTCCTCCGGCAGCGGCATAAAGACGAGCACATGTTCATCCTCGAAAATCTTGCCCACGCCCGACTCCGCTGTCTTATCCTGGATCAATTGCGCAATACCATTTTGCGGGTCGTATTTGCCATCGAGACCTGTGTCAGTGCCCGGAGGAGGAAGCTCGCTTGCGGGAATTTGTGCGATGGACAACGCCGCTGGCACGAGCAGGAGCGCGGACAGAGCGAAGAGCATTCGGATTTTTTTCATGGTAGCTGGTCCTTGGTTAGGTCGACCAGTATGCGACCGTCATGCTGCCATGATCAACCGCGGATGTCGGACGCAAACAGGGCGATTCCGGACACAGACAAATAGCTCACCGTATAACTCTCCCACGCGAGCCAAAGCGTTTTAGCTTTGCGACTAGGTTCCAGCCGGTTGAGGCGGCAGCCTAGCTATGGAAGCTGCCACGACAAGAGTCGGCTTCTTAGCTCTGAGTTGACGATCTTAAAGCTCTGGCCCCTTAACCTGACCTCGTCTACGGAAAACTTCGCGTATCAAACAGGGACAGGGGTTACTACCCTAGTCTTCCTAGACCCCTAGTCTTTCCCATTCTCGGCCAACAACACAAGCTCGCCCTCCTCTTCAAGAAGCTCGCAACGCTGTGCACCGATGCGCCACTCTTTAAGACGGTGGAGACACTGCGCTGGCGCAGTCCGACACCGGCGTTCGCCGCTTGGACGGAACGGATGGAAGCGCCTCGGCTACTCGAGCGATGCGAAAAAGCCGCGAGCTCGCTCCGGAAGGTTCGAAAGGAGTCGACGATACGATGGTCTGACGTTCCTCTAGCTTTGCTTTTGTACGGCGTTTTTTTGATGGGCTTCGTCTGTGGATTCTTCTTAGAATGTCAAAATGCGAACGCGAGGGTCCGGTAGCTTGTTTCTCCGATATTTTACCTGCGCGGTCATAGGTGCCATGACGGGTTTTGCCGCTGCGCAAACTCCGCTGCAGCTTACGGTCAGCCGCTCAGGTAATGATATTATCCTGACCTTCCCGACTGAGGCGGCGCGTGTCTATTCTGTCCAGTATGGCCCTGATCTTGTGAGTTGGAGCGATCTACAAACCGGGATTCAAGGCGACGGCACTGTGAAAATGGTTACCCACACCAATGCGCTTCTGGCCGGGCACAACTTCTATCAACTCCTGGCGCAACCAGGATTCGCGACTCACCTGGTAGTAGCGAATTTTCCTTCGCCCCAGGTCGCCGGCGTCTCCGCTCAATTCTCGGTGAGTGCGCGCGACCGTGATGGAAATATCGACACCGCTTATCGCGGCACGGTGCAACTGACCTCATCGGATGGCAATGCGACCTTGCCGCCGAATTATACCTTCACCGCGGGCGACAACGGCGCGCATACTTTCTCCGCCACGCTGCGCACAGCCGGCACCCAATCTATTACTGCGACCGACTCCGCCAATAGCCTCACCGGCTCGCAGGCAAATATCATGGTTAGTGCCGCCCCGGCCGCGTCAATTAGCGTCAGTGGTTTTCCTTCGCCGCGGACAGCTGGTGTGGCCGGGAATTTTAATGTCACGGTGAAGGACGCGTTCGGAAACACTGCTACCAGTTATAGCGGCACAGTGCATTTCACTTCTTCCGATCCGTCGGCGACCTTGCCTTCTAACTACACTTTCATCGCGGGTGACAACGGCGCTCACACCTTCTCTGCCACGTTACAGACTGCCGGTAGTCAGAGCATCACTGCTACTGACACGCTTAGTGGTAGCATTAGCGGCAGCCAGACCGGGATTAACATCGTTCCCGCCGGGGCGTCATCTTACACCGTTAGTGGTTTTCCTTCGCCGCGCACTGCTGGTGTGGCGGGGAATTTTAGTGTTGTGGCAAAGGACGCGTTCGGAAACACCGCTACCGGTTATGGCGGCGCAGTCCATTTCACTTCTTCGGATCCCTCAGCGACCCTTCCTGCCAATTACACTTTCATCGCGGGTGACAACGGCGCTCATAACTTCTCTGCCACGTTAAAGACTGCCGGCAGTCAGAGCATAACCGCTACCGATACTATTAGTGGCAGCATTAGCGGCAGCCAGACCGGGATTAACATCACTTCGGCGGGAGCTTCATCCTACACGGTTAGTGGTTTTCCTTCGCCGCGCACTGCCGGTGTGGCGGGGAATTTTAATGTTGTGGCGAAGGACGCCTTTGGAAACACAGCCACTGGTTATGGCGGCACGGTCCATTTCACTTCTTCCGATCCGTCGGCGACCTTGCCTTCTAACTACACCTTCGTCGGGGGTGACAACGGCGCTCATACCTTCTCCGCTACGTTACAGACTGCCGGTAGTCAAAGCATCACGGCCACTGACACGCTTAATGGCAGCATTAGCGGGAGCCAAACCGCGATTAACATCGTTCCCGCCGGGGCGTCATCCTACACAGTTAGTGGTTTTTCCTCGCCGCGCACTGCTGGTGTGGCGGGGAATTTTAGTGTTGTTGCCAAGGACGCCTTCGGAAACACCGCTACCGGTTATGGCGGCACAGTGCATTTCACTTCTTCGGATCCGTCGGCGACCTTGCCTTCTAACTACACCTTCGTCGGGAGTGATAACGGCGCTCATACCTTCTCTGCTACGTTAAAGACTGCCGGTAGCCAGAGCATCACTGCGACCGATACGGTTAATGGCAGCATTACGGGGAGCCAAACCGCGATCAACATCAATCCAGCCGGCGCCGCGACACTTAGTGTCAGCGGGTTTTCCAGCCCGCACACCTCCGGAGTCGCCGGCAGTTTTAATGTCGTCGCCAGGGACGTCTTTGGAAACACCGCTACCGCCTACGGCGGCACAGTCCATTTCACCTCCTCCGACCCGTCTGCCACCCTTCCGGCCAATTACACCTTCACCTTCGGTGATGCCGGCGCGCACAGCTTCTCCGCCACTTTGCGCACCACGGGTAGTAACCAATCGATCACCGTCACCGATACGCTCACCGGTAACATCACCGGCACACAAACGGGAATCACCATCACACCATAAGAACGGCTCGCGCTGCTCTTCAAGAAGCTGGCGACGCTGCGCACGAATGCGCCACTCTTTAAGACGGTCGAGACACTGCGCTGGCGTGGTCCGACACCGGCCTTCGCAGCATGGGCGGAACGGATGAATGCGCCTCGGTTGATGGAGCGCTGCCAAAATCTACTGAGCTAAACAACCACGACTCAGCCGCGTGAGGCGAAGCCTTTCACTTCGGGACGGCGGCAGTTCCTAAGAACCTCCGGAGTTTTTGAATTAGATCAGGGGCAAGTTCTGCGTTATGAAGATGCAGCGGCGCTTGCCTTGCGTCTCCTGCAAAGCACCAATCCGACAGAGATGGAACCTGAAAGGGTATCGGGTCTGCCATGCCGTGCAGCTCTAGCTGAACGATCCTGTGCGCTTGGAGCCTTTCCTGCGTATTCGGATCGCGCTCAAAGTACGCCGATAGACTGGGAGTTTGTTCCGGTAACTCACCTTCTACGTCAAGCCATAGAAGCGGAATCTTACCATCCGGGAGAGCAATCCAGCCAGGTTTCGCGATCCGTCGTTTCGGTTCAGGATTCATAGCACGAGCCTAACAATGGGAATTTAGAAAAACCAGAACCGAGCTGTCTCAGCACCAGTGAAATGGTGTTAGTGCTAGCTTGGTCTTGGTAATCATCGAGTTGATTTGTGAGGGCCCCTCAAATCATCAACCACCGAGGAAACCTGCTCGTAGAAGGCCGTCGGCCGAAGCCTTATGATTTCTTCGACGTTAATGCGTTTACTCAATTCAGCGTGAAGTTTCTGGTGCGGAATCTTCATCTCAGGAAAGGTCAGCGAGTACCCGAAACAAATACAGATCAAGAAGCGCTGTCGTGTAACCGAATAGCCTTCCAAATGTCACGGCGTCGTCTGCCAGAAAGAATTCGGTCAAGCCTGGTATGTTCAATACACCCTTGCCTTTCGATTTTCCCCTGTAATTGCCGTGCTTGAAAAAATTCTGGGGCTTACGAACATGGTAAAACTCGTTCTGCTGGATTAGGTCTGCTACGGCAGAGGGTTCCTGGCGCGTATCTCTCGCCACTTGCGCAAGTAAGCCTTGCACCGCAGACGCCAAAGTGTGAACCGACGACGGCTCGTAAGGAACTTGTTCGTTATCCTGTTGAAACCACAACCAAAGCGCAGTTTCGAGCTGCGCCTTGGCCGCTTCTTCCGGACTTATGTGATGCGGCATCGCCGCGTCTGTCAGCAGCAGCTTCTTTAAGAGCATCCAATCCTCTGGCGACAGATTCTCCATGTCAGATTACTTGTGCTTCATGCCAGATCGGAAGGCCAGCAAAGAAGCCCTGCAACAGGTCGAGCGAGTTATCGAATCCGAGCCGTCCGGTAGTGAACGTTCGTCCTGTTTTCATCGACATGGAGAAAATTTTTGCCAAAATATGAAGGTGAAAATGGAGAAGAGACTACTGGCTGTCGCCCTTGCTGGAGCGATTGCCGGGACCGCATCTGCTGTAGAGCAGGCGGATCTGGATGCTAAACTGCAAGCCTTGGCGCAGGCGCGTCACGCGCGAGACTGGTGCCAAACGTTTTGCGATGAAGAAGCAAAGAAACGAACACAGGAGAACTTTGTCCAACTCGAAAGAGAGGTCGCGGAAATCAGAGCGGAATTGAAGCGGCAGCGCAAAGCCGAGAAGGAAGGTTAAGGTGCGGCTGAATAATCGGCATCAGCACCGGAGAAGAAGTAGGGGGCAGAGCTTCTAACGTAAACTTTCGACCGAGAGGCTTCTGGACATAACGATATTAAGCTCTGACCCTCTGAGGCTCCGAAGAGCGGTACGCTGATCGTTATCGATATCCCTTAAGCTCTTCGACGAAGACCTAGAAGGGTAGCTATTCCACCTAAGCTAAGCAAAGCAATGGTGGAAGGCTCGGGAACAACGCTGGCGTTATTGAAGTATAAGATGTGATCGGCGCCTGCGCCGGCGCTGCTGGTCAGAGCCATGTTGGTAATGGTGGAGCCCGGAGCGGGGACGTTCAGGATACTGGAGAGATTGAAGACCGGGCCGCCGAGCACGTTCATCATAATGTTGTAGCTGTAAGTGCCGCTGACTAGTCCGGTGATTTGTATTTTGATGTTAAGACCTTCGTCGGTGAAGGCGATGCCGGTATCGTGGTCGCCCGCACCATCGCGCACGATGTAATCGCTCGTGCCGCCGGTGAATAAGACCTGGAGGAAAAGGCCGAAGCTCGGATCGCGCAGATCGAACTCATCGAGACCGCCGTTATCGATAAAGCCGGTGTCCATTTGAATGCTCAGGCTGTTGCCGACGTTCAGCGCGCCGTTGAAGAAGCGTACGGCAATAGCCGGATTGCCGGCGGTACCGGAAAGACCCCAGGCTTTGCCAGAAGTATCGATGTCGCCGTCGCCCGCGATGCCCCCGCCGGGTCCGCCGTTATCGCCGTTGCCGTTGGTGGCGGAACTGCCGATAGAGTAATCGCTGGCGACATTGTTGAAGGCCCATCCGGTTCCCCAGCCGGTGCCGCCGTTGCTGTTGTTGGTCCAGCCACTGTTGTAGGCGGGATCGGCGGCGTTATCGCTGGCCGGTGTACTGGCATGGGAAGCTGAAGCCGTGAGCAATAATAGCAGGGCGGCGCAGCCTGCACGGGAGAAGAGGAGATGCTTCATGCGCGAAAGTAGCGCGATGCTGATGGTTTACCGCCCTACTGGCAAGAAAGAAAATGCGACTGTCCGAGAGAACTAGACGAAAGTTCGCAATTCATTACGAACAATTTTTCGCCCGCAGACTTGAAGAACCTCGCGCAAAGGTCGCTACGGTCGCGAAGGTGGAGCAGGCAACCTTGGCGGACTTTGCGTCCTTAGCGTGAGGCATTTCCTAGCTGTCCCAACTGCTCAATCTTTCCATTACGCATACTCTACCGTCAGGGCGCCACGTGCAGTAAGTCGCGGCCAACGATGATTTCTCCTTTGAAATTTTTAGCGGCGAGTTCACGCATCTTCTCGCTGTCTTTGGGCGGAATGATGTGCGTGAGGACGAGCTTCTTCACCTCAGCAGCAGCGGCGATCTTACCAAGCTGTTCCGCGTCGGTGTGGTAACGAGCTAGCCGCTGCGCAACTTCAACCGGGTCGCCGCGGCCCTGATCGGCATGATGAGGCTCGCTGAAGTAACCAGGCATAAAGACTTCGTGAACGAGGATGTCGGCGCCATGCGCGAATCTTACGAGGTTATCGCTCCGCGCGGTGTCGCCGGAAATAACCACCGTCTTCCCGCCGGCTTCGAATTTGTAACCGAAGGCCGGCTCAACCGGCCGATGATCGACCTTGAAGGCAGTGATTGTGACGCCGGAGTCTTTGTAAACTGTGCCTTCTTCCACGATATGCACATCGATCCTGGCACCATCCGGCTCGAGTTCTTCGACTAAATCGCGTCGAATGTGAATGTCATCGGCATAAAATTTTAGCAAGCCATCGACCATTTCCTGCGTGCCGCGTGGTCCGTAAAGTCGCAGCGGATGTTTGCGTCCCATCACCCAGCTGGTAGCGAATAGATCTGGCAGACCGCTCGTGTGATCGGAGTGCAAGTGTGTAAGTAACACCGCCGCGATCTCGGGCAATGGCGCTTTAAGCGCGCTTAGCCGCAGAACAACCGCGCGGCCGGCGTCGACGACGAAATACTTCCCGTTGACGATAACGGCGGTAGAAGGTCCGGCTTGATCGGGAGACGGGCGAGGATAACCGGTTCCGAGAAGCACGACTTCAATGGTCGGTGTTGGCGCGGCTGAAGTTTGAGCCAGTGCATGTAGTTGCAAGGTGAACAGCAGCGCGGCTGCGAGCGATCTCATTTCTTTTGGCATAAAACAGCTAGTCAAGCGTGGACCTAACGAGAATTAGATGAAAGCTCGCACTTCATTACGAACAATTTTCGTACACATCGCGCGCCGTCGCCGACGCTCTCATAGCAATAGAGCTATGTTCTCCTGGTACGAAGCTTGCGGCGCTCACGACAATAAATGCGTCGCGCAATTAAGATTGGCCTAGCCGCCACCGCAGTGATTGCCGTGCTACCGATCGTCCCGGATTTAGAAAGCGGCCACGGCCTGAGCTGGTTGTTTCAATTGTTTGCCAGCAACTAGCGCAGGCTTATACTTGGACGGAGGTTGTTGCGGTCGGATTGATTCCAGCGCGGCAAATTTGTGAGCCCGTCTAAGGATATGCCGGTTCGGGATGCTAAGGTCGAGGCCTGTCGGAGATTCTCCAGGATCATGCTGGTATTGTTCGTCATGAGTTCCGGGCAGGTAACTCTTTTCCAAGCCGGGGCCGCGCTTATTCCAAGCGCCGACGGGCAGACGGTTTTTGATACAGTTTTGAAAGTGAACTGGCTGGTCAACGCCAATCTGCCCGGCACCATGGGCGGACAGTTCGGTGTTAGTAATATTAACCCGAGCGGGTCGATGGGTTATAAGACAGCGGTAGCGTGGGTCGCGGCCTTGAATGCTTTTAACGGAGGAGCTGGCTACCTGGGGCAAAACACCTGGACACTTCCCACTTCGCCGACCTACCCCGCGCTTGATACCACTTGTTCCTCCTTCAATAGGTCCGGCGGCGGCTCATTCGGATCCGGCTGCATGCATAGTGCTATGGGATCGCTCTTCTATCAGTCGCTAGGCTTTCTTTACCCGAACACGGCGGTTTCGATCCCGAGTAACACGGTTGGTCCATTCAGTAATTTTCAACCTTATCTCTATTGGTCGGTCACACCTGTCCCAAACATTACCAATGGCTATGACAGCTTTTCGTTCAACACCGGGTGGCAGGGTAGCAATGTCGATAGTCACTACATGTATGTCCTACCTATGATCCCGGGTAAAATCGCAGGCACTTATACCTCCACTGGTTATGGGACTCTGCAAGTCAGCGCCGATGGGCAGACAGTCTATGATCCGGGCGCAAATGTAACCTGGCTGGCCAATGCGAATCTACCAGTGTCCCAGCAATTCGGCGCGCAGTGCGTTAATCCCAATGGGACGCAATGCATTAACCCAGACGGCTCGATGACACATACCGTGGCGCTCAACTGGATAACCGGGATGAATACTTACAATAACGGCGCGGGTTGGCTGAACCAAACTAATTGGCAACTACCTCCGACCATCGCATCTGATCAAACTTGTAGTAACAAAGTAAACTTCTTCGGTTTTGACTGCAGCGGCAGCCCGATGGGCGAGCTATTCTATAACCAGCTAGGACTAAGCGCCGGAACTCCGGTGATAGCGGCGCCGAAAACGAGCGTAGGTCCTTTCCAAAACATTCAACCCTACCTTTATTGGTCGTGCGGAGTGCCAGGTAATCAGACACCCTGCCAACCCAATGGTCAGCCCCCTGCCCCCGGCTTCGGGTGGAGCTTTTCCTTTGGTAACGGCTTTCAAGGAACCGACGTGGTGGACAATGATCTTTACGTGATGGTCTACTACCCTGAAACACCGGCGCAGGCTGTTTTCGAAGTCACTGCAATTCAGCGGCCATCGAACGAACATATTCTCCTAATAGGTGTCGGCGCGCCCAACTACACCTACAGCGTTCAGGCATCACCCAACCTGGTTACTCCTTTTACTGCTATTCCTACTGCCACTCCTACGGCCGATCCGCTGGGAAATTTGCAGTACCGAGGATGTTAATGCCGCAAACTTTTCCAAGCGCTTCTATAGGTTCTCCTATCCGTGAGCAATCTTAGCGTCGCCATTTGGGCGCTCAAGACAATAAATGCGTCGCGCAATTAAGATTGGTTTAGCCGCCGTCGCAGTTATAGCCGTGCTGGCGATTGTCCTTATCATCATGCTGTTCGTCGGCTGGCCGTACTTCGCGCCGCCGCAGTTTGTTCCTCGGGAAATGCAGCTGGCGAATCACGGTAGGCTAATCATCGACGGAAATGCGCGTGGCCGGAGTGAGCACGGTTTTTCGCAGCGCGCCGGCTACCGTCCGCCGGGATCGGCTAACATCGAATGGTTTGGGGAAGTATCTGACGGAGTTGAACCGCAGATTTATGAGGCCGGGCCGCTCCTGGTGGTGATTGATCTACCGGCGGCGCAACTTTTTATCCGGACAGTGGAGGAGAACTGGAAGAGTCTCGCCCTGATTTTTCCAAATGATCTTGGCCCGTTCCCGATTTCTTATTACGCGGAAAAGAACGGCCTAACGATCGAAGAAGTCTCGCGGATCAACGAGCTAGGAGGTAAGCGCGAACGCAAGTATCCGACCACTTACATACAAAGCTTCGACCCGGAGACGCGTGACTTGAAATGCTCTTATCAACTCGACAATAAGAGTGCATGGCCTTTGCACCTGCGATTATCGGCTGACGGGACACGTCTGGCCCTGATTGAAATCGGCGAGTCGTCTCCCTGACTGCAAGGTCGCTAAGCCAAAGGCCATATCGTTTTACTGCGAGTCGCTGAAGCCAAGGTCGGGATAGCTGGCGTCAGATTACTGAATCTTCCGCCGATGATTTGCCAAGGTCCGGTGCGCTTTTATTGGAAAGCCCGGAGTTCAACTGGATAAATCTCTGGCCCCTCCTCATGCGGACATATACGATTTCCTGCGGCTGGCTGAAATTCACGGGGGCTTAGCAACGGTCGGCAAGGGCTTCGAAGTAATTGTAAACTGGAGGGCCGTCAGGCATGATCCGTTTACGAAAGCAATCCCTGGTACGCTACAGGAGGGAGGGGCTCCGTTTCGGACGACGCACTGGAGCGTTGTTCAGCTCGCGGTAGATGGCGAATCCGCCGAATCTGCCGCGAAGGCGCTTGCTGACTTTTGTCAGGCTTATTGGGCTCCGCTTTATACATTCCTGCGGCATCGCGGCTACTCGTCGGGTGATGCGCAAGACCTAGCGCAGGCTTTTTTTGTTCATCTGCTGGAATACAAGACGTTAAGCCGCGCAGATCGAGACAAAGGAAGGTTGCGGACGTTCCTGCTCGGATCGCTGCAAAATTTTTTGGCCGACCAACACGATCGAGCGTGGGCCTTGAAGAGGGGCGGCGGAAAACAGATCTTGTCACTCGATGAAATTCTTCCCGAAGCGGAAGCTTCAATTCTTGCGACCGCCGGAATGGAGCCAGCGAGCAGCTTTGATCTCGCGTGGGCCTCGAACGTCGTGAAGCGCGCCTGGCAACAATTACAAACGACTTTCTCCGCGGAAGGGAAAGCGAAATGGCTGGAAGAGATGCGACCTTTTGTAGCTGGTGGCACTGGAACGCCGCCGCCGCAGGAAGAAGTGGCAGCGCGCCTGGGTGTGCCCGTCGCTACGCTGCGCACCTCTTTGATGCGATTGCGCCAGCGTTATCGTGAAGCTTTGCGCGACGAAGTAGCTCGCACTGTCTCTGATCCGGCCGAAGTAGATGAGGAACTGCAATATCTTTATCGGATCCTGCTCGCGTGATTGCGCACCTATGCCATGATCGAGCCTACTCTTAGTCCAGAGAACGTAGTAGGTACGTGCGCCACTTGCGGTCGGCCGCTCACACAACGCGGGCCTAACGGCGAATGCTTGCGTTGTCTCGTTAGTCTCGCGCTCGGCGGAGAGGATGAGTCTGCTTCAGGCAGACTAGCTACTCGACAACGAACTACTCCAGGTCCGTTACGCTACGCACACTTCCAGATAGAAGTAGGTAGCGATGGTTTTCCGGTCGAGCTCGGCTGGGGCGCGATGGCCGTGACCTATCGGGCGCGTGACACGGTTTTGAACTCGGTGGTGGCGCTAAAGGTTATCGATCGAACAATCGCCGAAAACTCCACGGCGCGTGCCCGGTTTCTGCGTGAAGCCCGCGCCGCCGCGCAACTGCACCATCCTAACGTCGCCCGAGTAACTCACTACGGCGAACAGGATGGTGAATGTTTCTATGTCATGGAGCTGGTAGAAGGCGAAACGCTGGAAGCTCGCGTGCGTCGCGATGGTCCGATGCCTCTCGCACTAGCTCTCGAGGTGATGGAACAAGCGGCCCGCGCGCTGGCCGCGGCCGAAGCCTGCGGGGTGGTGCATCGGGACATCAAACCTTCTAACTTAATGATCGAATCCGAGGCGAGCGGTTCCATCCTGCTCAAGGTGATCGATTACGGTGTCGCCAAAGTTACCACCTTACAGACCGAAACGGGGCTCGATCAGACTCAGGCCGGTTTCGTTGCCACGCCGGCCTTTGCCAGCCCGGAACAGTTTACTGGCGCTAGCCAAATAAAGGTCGATAGCCGTTCCGACATCTACTCGTTAGGTATAACACTTTGGTATCTGCTTAGTGGCCGCACACCGTTCCTCGGCCGCACACTGGAGGAGTTGCGCGCGCGACAGAGCAACGAGCTACCAGTGGAACAACTCCGGAACGCAGACGTTCCGCCCTCAGTGCTCGCATTGCTGAAATCAATGCTAGCTCTTGATCCCGCTGATCGTCCGCAATCTGCGCGCGAGCTCGTTAGCGCGGTGCATCGTTGCTACTTGCGCTTCGAGCCGCACACCCGCTCGCGCAGAAAACATCGCTTTGTCGCTTCTGGGATCGCGGCGCTTCTTCTTATGGCAGCTCTTATCGGAACCTGGTTCTACAAACGTGCGAGTTCTATTGCGCAAAATGAAAGGTCCGTCGCAGTCCTACCCTTCGAGAATCTGAGTCCCGACAAAGGAGACGCATTCTTCACCGTAGGCATGCAGGATGAAATCGCAGCTGAGCTATCGCGATTGGCGAATCTGAAGACCATCGGGCCGCAGAGCACGCGTCCATATTTGCCGGGAACGCATCGAAATCTTTCAGCTATCGGTCGCGAACTTGGAGTAAGGCATTTGCTCGAGGGCAGCGTGCGGCGCGGTAATGGAAACATGCAGGTTTCGCTGCGGTTGGTAGACCTGCACGATCCTCAACGTCCGTGGGCGGAATCCTATCAGCGACCCGTTGAAGAAATTTTTGCCCTGCGAAATGAGATGACACGCGCAGTTGCTGCGCAACTGGAAACGCGCCTTTCGTCCCGCGAAAAGGCAGCCCTGAACCTTCCGCCGACAAACGACGTGGAGGCTTACGAACTTTACCTTCGAGCGCGGACTCTTACGTCCAGCAGGTTGGAAATGTCCATCGCGCAACTATTCACCGATGGGAAGCAGGCGATCAGCATGCTCAACCAGGCAGTAGCGCGCGATCCGAACTTTGCTCTCGCTTACTGTGAGTTAGCGAAATGGCACGACGAACTTTATTTTCAACGGAACGTTGGCCCGCCGGAGGAGCAGGCCATTGACCACCGCAGCTTGGCCGACATAGCACTGGAGAAGGCGCGCCGCCTAGAACCCGATTCGGGCACGCTGCACCTGGAACTCGCACTTCACGCTTTGCAGATCAATCGTGATACCGAGCAGGCTGGATATGAGATCGAGCGCGCGCGTCAAACTCTGCCTAACAACGCTCAAGTTGAGACCATTGCCGGTCGTGTCGCGCGTCGAGCCGATCGTTGGGATGAAGCGCTGCACTACCTTGAACGCGCCGTCTCACTTGAACCGCGCGAAGCGAATTTGCGCATCCTCCTGGCCGATAGCTATCGCTGCATGCGACGTTACGAAGACTTCGATCGACTAATTGTCAGTGCGATCGCGCTCACGCCTTCAGACAAACTTGGCACCTTGCCTATTCATCGAGCTTTAGGCCGCCTCGAATCTTCCGCCGACATGGCTGCGTTGCGGACTGCTTTTACCGAACAATTGGCCGCGCATCAACTCGATGATGCCGACAAGGCCTCCGCGGAAATGAATATCGCGGTCTGGTCGCACGATGCGGACGCGATTCGCCGATTCCTTACGACAAAGCATGAAGCGGTGAGCTTCAACGGAGTTGAATATCCTGATGCCTGGTTTGAAGCGCTTGCGGCCCGCATGCGAGGAGATAGTTCAGCGGCGCTCAGGGCGTTTGCGGCCGCTCGTACTCCAATGGAGAACCGCGCTGCTTCGGTTCCTTCCGAAGGTGTTCCCCTAAGCATTCTAGCTATAATTGACGCCGGACTCGGGCGGAAAGAAGACGCGCTTCAGGAAGCTAGACGAGCCTGCGACTTAAGTTCGTTCCAGACGAACAACTTCGATGCGACAACTGTTCGCTGCAATCTCGCCGTCGTTTATGCTTGGACTGGAGAGAACGATCTCGCGAATACCGAGCTGAGTAAGTTGATCGAGCGCGCCGCAAGTAGTCACGTCGTATGTCAACCTACCTACGGCGACTTTCGACTTAACCCCTTCTGGGATCCGCTACGAAGTGATCCACGGTTTACCGCGATAGTTGAGAAGCTCGCGCCATCTAAATCGCAACAAGATCAATTACACTAACGTTCACTCCTGCGCTACCGACGACGTCAGTAAGTCTTCTATCCTGATCGGTAGCTCGCGCACGCGCACACCGGTTGCGTGATGAACGGCCGCCGTTACAGCCGCAGCAAAGCCCGCGAGTCCTATCTCGCCAATTCCACGCGCACCTAACTCGTTGAGCTCCTTGTCGGGATAATCGAGGAAATGCACTTCGAGTTTCGGAACATCTGCATTCACTGCCACCATGTAGTCGGCGAGATTGCTATTAATGGGCGCACCGTTTTGCGGGTCATAGGTGGTGTGTTCTAAGAGTGCCATGCCTATTCCCATGACAACTGCGCCTTCGATTTGATTACGGCCCGCGAGTGGATTGATGATGCGGCCGGCGTCGATCACGGTTACGACGCGATTGACGCGCAATCGTGCGATCTCCGGTTGCCATGTTACTTCAACAAAGTGACAGCCGAACGAATGCATCGAGACCTTCGGTTTCTCTTCGCCAAACTTACCTTCGGACTTTCCGTTGCCAGTGACGAGGCGCAGGTTCGCGCGCCGGAGAATGTCGCCGAAAGGTATGCCGCTGCCAGCACCATCGGTTTTGATGAAGACCTTTCCGCCTTCGAAAGATAACTCGTTAGGCTGGCGCTTTTCGAAGGGCGAACCAGGAGTCATAGCCGCGGTCATGAGTAATGATGCGATGGCTTTATCGGCCGCATCGAAGACGGCCGGGATGAGCGATGCGACTAACCAGGAGCCGCCTTCGATTGGTCCTGCTGGCAGTAAAGTATCACCTAGCACCACTTCTACCTTGTCGAGAGTTACACCAGTCTTATGCGAAGCGAGTTGCGCGAGCACAGTGTAGGTGCCGGTGCCGATGTCTTGCGTGCCGCACGCTATGCGAACGGTGCCATCATCGCGTAACTGCACACTAGCTTCACAACCGATACGGGTTGCGATCCAGGCCGCCCCGGCCATTCCCCAACCAAGCGTAAGGCCATCGCGCTTCATCGAGCCAACTTCCGGGTTTCGCTTCGACCAGCCGAACTTCTCCGCGCCCAGGTCCATGCATTCGAGATAGTGCCGGGACGAAAAAGGAATGCCTAACGACTCATCGATCTTCGGTTCGTTAATAGTGCGCAGCTTAACCGGATCAAGCTTGAGTTGCGCGGCCAGTTCGTTCATGGCCGATTCGGTGGCATAGAGCCCCGGCACCGCGCCAGGTCCGCGCATATCGGAAGGTGTACCGATGTTGCGCCGCGCGCGTCCGAATTTCACTCGCAGGTTCGGTACACTATAATGGAAGGCCGACGCCTCACCGCAGTTCTCGTGGTAATCCTCGAGCATCGAACGGTGGTAAACGTAGTCGTGCATGAGCGAGACTAGCTTCCCGTCCGTCGTAGCACCTAGGCGCACACGTTGTTGAGTGCGTGCGCGATGACCAGCTGCCTGAAAGGTCATCTTGCGGCTGAGCACCAGCTTAACTGGCTTGCCTAGCTTCCGCGCCGCCGCCACCGCCAATGGACAATGCGTCCAGGGCCAAAGCTTACTGCCGAAACCTGAGCCAACAAACTTAGTTACCACGCGCACGTTCTCTTTGGGCAACCCGAACATCTGTGCAAGGACGCCTTGCATGTTGAAGATGGCTTGTGACTCTTCGTAGATGGTTAACATGTCTCCATCCCACATCGCGGTCGTGCCTTGTAGCTCAATCGGGTTGTGAGTCTCGGCTGGCGTGACATAGGTCTGGTCGAGTTTGACCGGCGCGTTGGCGAATGCGCTTTCGGGATCGCCGCGCTCGCTTTGCAGACGCTTTTCCGGACCGTAAGGCGTCATAACCACATCCGGATCGTCCTCGGCTTCGAGGTGATCTTCGACATTCGGCTTATTCTTCCCGTAAGTAACATGCACCGCATCGGCGGCGCCTTTGGCTGCCTCGAAAGTATCGGCGATCGCAAGCGCGACGTACTGGCCGTAATAACGAACAACATCGTCTTCGAACGGCGGACGCCGCTCAATACAGATGCCGTCAAAGCCTTGACCCACCGAGCGCGAGATCTTTCCGATGTTGGCGCGATGCAGGATAGCTTTCACACTTGACATCTTCTCAGCCTCAGTGGTGTCGAGCGACTCGATCTTGCCGTTCGCAATCGTCGCTTCGACCGGGACGGCGTAGAGCATTCCCGGGAAGTTGAAGTCAGCGCAATACATCGCAGTACCACTGACCTTCAAAGGACCATCGATGCGCGGCTGCGGTTGGCCGATCACAGACATCGTGGTGGTTTCAGGCATGGCTACAACTACTCGTTAGGTATTTTGGGTTACCTGCTTTAGGGCGTGGATAAGACAGCGCTTGGCTAGTTCCACCTTAAAGCCATTTTGCCTTTGAGGCTTCGCGTCCCGCATCGCGGCATCCGCTGCTTTCCGGAAACTGGCTTCGGTAGCCGGTTGATCTGTTAATTCGCCTTCGGCCTCGGAGGATCTCCACGGTTTTGTCCCTACTCCGCCGAGTGCGATGCGGGCGCGTGTGATCTTTCCATTCGAAGTTGTGATAACTACTGCAGCAGAGGCGAGGGCAAATTCATAAGAAGCGCGGTCGCGCAGTTTCAAATAGAGCGAGCGACTGTCCGGGGCCGGTGGCGGCAGCGTAACATGAGTAATCAAATCGCCTGGCTCGAGCACGGTCTCACGTTGCGGTGTGTTGCCGGGCAAGACGTGAAAGTCGGCGATGGGGACGGCGCGATCACCTTTAGGTCCGCGCACGTGAATCGTTGCTTCCAGAGCGGCCATGGCCACGCACATGTCGGAAGGATTCGTTGCGATGCAATGCTCGCTCGTGCCGAGAATCGCCAGACCTCGATTCACGCCGCTGATCGCCGCGCAGCCGGAGCCCGGTTCGCGCTTGTTACACGGCATGACCGTGTCGCGGAAATACATGCAGCGCGTTCGTTGCAGCAGATTGCCGGCGGTCGTGGCCATGTTGCGAATCTGCGCAGTCGCGCCGCTCAAGATCGCTTCGGAAAGAACCGGGTAGTTCTTGCGCACGAGCGGATGCCAGGCCACTTCCGAGTTCCGCACCGTGGCACCAATCGTTAGGCCACCGTCCGGAGTAGCTTCGATTTTGTCGAGCGACAGGCGCTTCACATCGACCAGATTTTGTGGCTGCTCGACGTTGAGCTTCATCAAGTCGATCAGCGTGGTGCCGCCAGCGATGAAGCGAATGTCGGCGCCCTGCTGCGCGGTTTTTGTTTTCGCCGCGGCGGCAATGGCCTGCGCGTTGTCTTTGGGCCGCGTGAGTTGAAACGTCTTCATCCGGCTTTCCCGCTGCGAACTTGTTGGATCGCGGCGACGATGTTTTGATACGCGCCGCAGCGGCAGATGTTGCCGCTCATGAACTCCTTCACCTCGGCGTCATCCGGACCGCACGGCTCTTTCAAGAGCGCCACGGCCGACATGATCTGGCCCGACGTGCAATAACCGCATTGATAGGCATCGCAGCTTACGAAAGCGGCTTGCATCGGATGCAAATTCTCCGGCTGCCCGATGCCTTCGATGGTCGTGATCTCATCGCCTTCGTGCAGCGCGGCCAAAGCTAGACACGAAAGCTGGCGCCGGCCATTGACGTGCACGGTGCAGGCGCCGCATTGCCCGTGGTCGCATCCCTTTTTCGATCCGGTAAGATGAAGATGCTCGCGCAGGCAATCGAGTAGTGATGTGCGCGGATCGATGCGCACATCGTGCTTCTTGCCATTAACGGTGAGCGTTACGGGAATGGCATCTTTCGGCTCAGCTGATGGTGCGGTCTCTTTCTTCACCGGATGTTGAACGATAGCCGCCGCAGCAGGACCGGTCGTAGCCAGGAGCCCTGCCATACCTAAGCGCGAAATAAAAGTGCGACGCGTCGATTGCCCGAAAGGTGAAAGCGCGTCCGCTTTCTTTGATTTGTCGCTTTCGTCTTGGTCGGACATGCAACGCCTCCTGCGAGTCGCTCGACGTTAACGCGAACCAACCATCGAAACAAAGGCGGAATTTCATTTTTCTTTTTCGACGATTTTTGGGAATCCGCGCCGCGGAATTCCTGAGATAGGAATGGACTGCTTCGGACCTGAACCAGGATCGACCCATGATTGACCTATCGACCTCCAGCGTAAACATCGCCGAAAACACCGCGCCTGAAGAAGCTCTCGCGCTTGGTGTCCTTAGTCAGGCGGCGCACGACCTGCGACGCTTTCATACACCGGTCAACAGTCTTGAGCGTCAGCTCTATCGGGATGCTTACGATTGGCTCACCGAGGACAATCCGAGCTGGCCTTACTCCTTTGTTAACATCTGCAAGCTTCTACATGTTCCACCGCAGGATCTGCGTGCAGAGTTACTCGCCGATGCTTCGCTTGGATGGCTTGGTTACTGGTTGTCGTTGGGTAAGCGCTATGGTCGCTCCTTCCGATCTTCTTTGAATAACGCCTTCAGGCGATCCCGAAGCGGCGTTCACACTACGCTCGACGACGCGCCGGTCTACCGATTGCGCCACACCTGACTTGGAGTCACGCCATGATCAGAAGACTCGCATCTCGTCTTTGGCCCTGGATCAGAAGGAGCAAACACCGTCATGACCCTTTCCTAGTTCTTTCTATTGAAGGATTCAATTTCAGCGGTGGCTGGGAACAACTTCTCTTTAGGAGTCAAGCACGACACTGGCGATAAGAGATGAAGGGTGATTTCCTAATTAGTCTTGATGATTCTGTCGGTGTTAGTGTTCGGCTACTTCGTTCGGCTGCTTGGCTAGTGCGCGTCGCTCTGACCGCAGCATTTGCCTCGGCGGTAGCTGATCGGTTTGGCCTTTGGGGGCCTTCGGGAACCCCCGGAGTAGCTTGGGGGGATCTAGAACGATTCAATGCCTACGTCGCAAAGCTGAACTGGTTCCTACCGGCGGGTTGTATCTGGATAGTCGGATGGATTACGACGGCCATGGAGACTTCTCTCGCTCTTGCGCTTGTGGTTGGCTGGCAGCTGAGGTGGGCCGCTTTTCTTAGCGCGGTCTTACTTCTTCTCTTCGGGATTGCGATGGCAATCGCGACAGGACCGAAGGCGCCACTCGACTACTCCGTTTTCACCGCAGCTAGCGCGGCTTTCCTGCTCTTCGCTATTCAGCCAAACAATCCAACCCGACCACCCATATGAAAAATCCCAGTACCACCAAGACGAGCGAGCTCCTGCAAAGACGTCGTGCACCACTGGCCACGCGCACAGACTTAACCGCTGCCGCAACCAAGGATATCGCGGGAGCTATGAATGCTATCTTGGCTGACGTCTTTGCGCTTTACCTTAAGACCAAGAATTTTCACTGGCATATGAGTGGTCCGCACTTCCGCGATTACCACTTACTACTCGACGAACAAGCCGATCAGCTTTTCGCCATGACAGATCCAATTGCGGAGCGCGTCAGGAAGCTTGGTCAGTCAACTCTTAAGTCGATCGGCCAGATTTCCCTCTCACAAAGGGTGCTGGATAACGAGGCCGATTACGTCGAGCCGCTCGACATGCTGGCTGAGCTAGCTGAGGACAACAAGACGCTCACCGCACGCTTGCGCGAAGCTCACGATCTTTGCGATGAACAGCGCGACGTAGCTACGACCAGTCTTATCGAAGCTTGGATCGACGAGAGCGAACGTCGAAACTGGTTCCTCTTCGAAGCTAGTCGCCGCCGCTAAGAGGGAAGAGCCTAAACAATTTTCGGGCTACCTGAAATGCCCGCGGCCAGAACCCTGAGGAAATAATAACAATGAAACTCCATCTTCAAGTCATCACGTTCCTAACTACCATGAGTGCACTCCTAACTGCTACGAGACTACACGCGGCTAGCGCGACCGAGAATGGCGGCGCGATTCGGCCGTACAACATCAACATTCCTGAAGAAGCGCTGACGGACCTCCGCCAACGCATTAAAGCAACGCGTTGGCCGGAGAAGGAAACCGTCAGTGATCCATCGCAAGGCGTGCAACTAAAGACCATTCAGGAACTCGCGCGCTATTGGGCGACCGATTACGACTGGCGCAAGTGTGAGGCGAAGCTAAAGGCGCTGCCACAATTCGTAACAACGATTGATGGCTTAGAGATCCATTTCATTCACGTTAAGTCGAAAGAAAAGAACGCGCTGCCCATCATCATCACGCATGGGTGGCCCGGCTCGGTCATCGAGCAGTTGAAGATCATTGATCCGCTGACGAATCCAACGGCACATGGTGGAAAAGCTGAAGATGCGTTCGATGTCGTGATTCCTTCACTGCCGGGCTACGGCTTTTCCGGAAAGCCGACAAAGCCAGGCTGGAACCCCGTTAGCATTGCGAAAGCGTGGGCGACGCTGATGCAACGCCTCGGCTACACCAAGTACGTGGCGCAGGGTGGCGACTGGGGCAACGCCATTTCCGAGGTGATGGCCTTGCAACAGCCTCCGGGATTGCTCGGCATTCACACCAACATGGCAGCCACCGTTCCGCCCGATGTGTCGAAGGCTCTTGCGATGGGCGGCCCGCCGCCCGCCGGCCTCTCGCCTGATGAAAAACACGCGTGGGATCAACTCGATGATTTCTACAAGAACGGGTTGGGCTACGCCCTCGAGATGAACAACCGGCCGCAGACTTTGTACGGAATCGTTGATTCTCCCGTCGGCCTCGCAGCATGGATGCTCGACCATGATATCCGCAGCTACCAGATGATCGCGCGCGCTTTCGACGGCAAGCCGGAAGGGCTGACGCGAGACGACGTCCTCGACAACGTCACGCTCTACTGGCTAACGAACACCGCGATCTCCTCAGCACAGTTGTATTGGGACACCCGGCATACTCTTCCGCCCGGCGGCGGCTTCTTCGATGTGCGAGGCGTCAAGCTCCCCGTCGCCGTGAGCGCTTTCGCCGAAGAGATCTACCAGGCGCCGCAGAGTTGGGCGGAGAGGGCTTATGTCAAACTCATCTTCTTCAACAAGCACGACAAAGGCACCCACTTCGCGGCCTGGGAACAGCCGGAGCCTTTCGTGTCCGACTTACGCGCGGCGTTCAAGTCACTGCGCTAACTCAACCGAAAGGAAACTAAGTATGCCATACGTCACAGCTGGAAAAGAAAACGGCGAGAACATCGACATCTACTATAAAGACTGGGGCAGCGGGCAGCCGATTGTGTTTAGCCATGGCTGGCCTCTTTCGGCGGATGATTGGGACGCGCAGATGCTTTTTTTCGTGAGCAAAGGCTATCGCGTTATCGCGAGTGATCGGCGCGGACACGGCCGCTCCACTCAAACCGGCAGCGGACATGACATGGATCATTACGCTGACGATCTGAAAGCGGTAACCGATCATCTTAAGCTAAAGGATGCTATCCACGTCGGCCATTCGACCGGCGGCGGCCAGGTAGTGCGTTATCTCGCTCGTCATGGTGAGAAGGATGTGGCGAAGGCCGCGATCATCAGCGCGGTGCCGCCGTTGATGGTAAAGACGGATAAGAATCCGTTAGGTCTGCCTAAGTCGGTGTTCGACGATCTCCAAGCCCAGCTTGCCGCTAACCGAGCCAAGTTCTACTACGACCTGCCGGCCGGTCCGTTCTACGGCTTTAATCGGCCGGGCGTGAAGCCGATTGAACCTGTCATTCGGAATTGGTGGCGCCAAAGCATGATGGGTGGTGCCAAGGCGGGTTATGACGGCGTCGTAGCGTTTTCGCAGACCGATTTCACTGAGGACCTAAAGAAGATCTCGATACCGGTTCTGGTCATGCACAGCGAGGACGACCAGATTGTTCCCTACCAAGCTTCAGGTCCTCTCTCCGCCAAGCTACTGAAAAACGGCACGCTAAAGACATACAAAGATTTCCCTCATGGGATGCCTACAACACAAGCCGACGTGATCAACGCCGACTTGCTAGCGTTCTTCAAAGCCTAGGAACTAACAGCAGCAAAGGAGTAACAAAATGAAGATCGTAGTCATCGGAGGCAGCGGCCTCATTGGATCAAAGACGGTAACTATTCTTCGCCAGCGCGGTCATGACGTGGCGGCGGCGTCTCCTTCTTCCGGAGTGAACACGCTTACTGGTGAAGGATTGGCGGATGCGCTGACGGGAGCACAGGTGGTAGTCGATGTAGCGAACTCGCCTTCATTCGAAGACAAGCCGGCCATGGATTTCTTCGAAACGTCGGGTCGTAATCTTTTGGCCGCGGAAAAGACTGCGAACGTGAAACATCATGTGGCTTTGTCGGTAGTAGGCACCGATCGCCTGACTGGAAGTGGCGCTGGCTCTTTAAGTGGTTACTTCCGCGCAAAGCTAGCCCAGGAAAATCTAATCAAGGCTTCCGGGATTCCGTTTACGATCGTTCACGCAACGCAGTTCTTCGAGTTCGTGAAAGGTATCGCCCAGTCGGGAGGCGACGGTTCGGACATTCAATTGTCGTCAGTCCTGATGCAACCCATGGCTGCGGATGATGTTGCTGCCGCGGTGGCAGAGGTAGCTCTTGGCCAACCGGTCAATGGGATGATCGAAGTGGCTGGACCCGATCAGCTCCGGCAGGACGAACTTGTTAGGCGGTATCTAAGTGCGATCGGCGATACGCGAAAGGTAGTTACTAACGACAAACCGCTCTACTTCGGAATCGAAGTGAACGATCAAAGCCTCGTCCCTGGCACTAACCCCCGCCTCGGCAAGATGCATTTCCAAGATTGGTTAAGCCACTCCACACCTACAAAAGGAACATGACAGAGAAACGAATCCGAACTTCAGAATCAGTCGGGTTATTGCGCCTGACCCTTATTGTTTGCGCACTCATCGTGGCTGTCGGCGTGCGCTTAACGATGGCCGCCACGACGGAACCCAAGGAGGCGAAGTTGGCGGAGCTCATGTCGAAAGACCTGACAGATCTTCCTGGGAAGGAAGGTCTGATGCTCCTGATTGAGTATCCTCCGGGCAGCACCGACCCAATACATCGTCACAACGCACATGGATTTATTTATGTGCTGGAAGGCTCGATCGTAATGCAGATCAAGGGCGGGAAAGAAGTAACTCTGACACCTGGTCAGACCTTCTATGAAGGCCCTGAGGATGTTCATGTCGTCGGGCGAAACGCTAGCCAAACCAAACCGGCGAAATTCGTTGTGTTCTTCGTGAAGGACAAAGGCGCCCCGGTGCTGGTTCCCCTTGCGCGCGCGCAGCATGCAGTTTAGCGCGGTCCTCTGGCGCGAGCGCGCTCAACAGCTCCCAAAGCTTCCGATGTTTCCCGTGCCTACCGCCGCCGTCTTCAGCGCCGGCGGGTGAATGAGAGGATAGAAGCGCAGCGGCGGTTAATGTGATCCAGAGAGGGCGAGTGATCATTAAATCGAGCGCAGTTCGAAATTCGCGTGCCTTGATCGCCACTAGTACTTAAAGGTAATTCCCGTCCGAAATAGTTTAGCATCGTTATTGTCGTAACTAAAGCTGCCGAAAACGTCGAGATGGCGCGTGACGTGACCACGAATGCCGACGGTACCGATCGTCTCTGCTCCAGCAACCTCTGGAGTTCCCGCGATCGTTCCGGGGTCCGAGCTATCGGCCGCCGGGAGAGCGATCGCGCCCCCTCCGCCTTCGGCCGCGACGGATGATCCGCTGGAAGACCCGACGTAATTAATTTCCGCGAACAGATCGAACCTGGGGTGGATAAACCACTCCGCGCCCAGTTCTAGATCAATCGGATTTTTTGTATCCACACCGGGCGGGGCTCCAATGATGTTGTATCCGATGTTGAAGTGGAGATCCACATTGCCGATGCGCTTGCTGGCGAGAGCGTAAATTCGATAGTCGTATTCTCCGCTTCCAATCTGGAAGTTCGAAGCGGTGGGAAACTTAATTTCGCCGGCTAAGGCTATGGCCGGTACGTATTTTTTCTCCTCTATGATTAGGTAAGTTAGAGTCGTTTCGAGATCACCCACTCCCGTGGTGGACTCGCCTTGGTTTGGACGGATCGAGGTAACGGGAACGGGTTCGACCAATAACTCTAGATGGCGAAAGACTCCGATCTCAAACGCCATCGGCAATGCAAATTCTTTGCCAGCAGAGGAGGTTTGGAACTCAAAAGCACTGCCGATTTCAAAGTGACCCGGTTCCAAGATCCGGGCAGTCTCGGTTTCCAATGCCAGATCGGCGAGGAGTGCCGGGCCCGACGCGATCGTGGCCACGAACAGTAGAAAGCGCGAATGGCACGTCGGTAGGATTCTGTTTGATTGCATTACGGTGACAGTCCGGCGGATTATGTAAAACGCATGATGCCGAATGCCTGAAAAGTTTGTCGGGCAATGCCGGACAGGGAAAACCCTTGAAGGTGCCCGACAAAGCGGTATGACTCGAAATCTCATGCGCGTCCCCAGTCTTTCTCGGCGTCTCGCGATTGTCTTGAGCTGTCCAGTGCTGATCGCCCTTGTCGGTTACGGGGATTATCTCGAAGGAGATGAGAACTCGATGCTTCTTCTGTATTTGGTGCCCATCGCGCTCGCGACTTGGTATAACGGACTCAGCGCCGGAATAGCCATGGCCATTTTGAGCCTTGCGGCTGATTTGATTTCCGATTCAGTAGGAAGTGTCCCCAAGCCCGGATGGTGGGGGGTTGCCAGCAATTGTTTATACTTCTTAATCTTCGCAGTCCTCTTGTCGCGCTGCCACACCTTGCTTCAAAATATGCGACGCCGAGTGGAGGCACGAACGGCCGATCTGGAGCGCGAGATTGCCACTCGAAAAAGTCTCGAACGTAAAATCGCGGAAGCGGGCGACCATGAAAGGCGGCGTCTCGCCCGCGATCTGCACGACAGCCTGTGCCAGCACTTGGCTGGGACGGCACTAACGGCCCAAATAGTAGCAAGTGGTCTGGAAGAAGAGAACCATGTGAGCAGGCAGCAAGCGGGTAAGGTTGTCAGCTTAGTAGATGAAGGGATCGAGATCGCCCGCAACATTGCACGCGGCGTATTTTCCGAGGACCTGGAGGGACAAGGACTGGCGTGCGCGCTGGAGGTCTTAGCTAAGAACGCTTCTCGCCAGCACGGGATTGAATGCAGATTTGATCAAGATATCGACCCGACAATGCCTCTTGAGAAAGCGACACAACTTTATTGGATCGCGCGCGAAGCTGTAGCTAACGCAGTCATACACGCGCATGCCACATCCGTTATTATTCGCCTATCAAATTTGGGGCAACACGTCGAATTGTCTGTCGAAGATAACGGACCAGGTATCCCAAGTATCGCCGCTGATTCGAATGGAATTGGTCTTCAAGTTATGGCACAACGTGCCGGTCTGGCGGGTGGACACCTTAGCATCGACCGGGCCCCCAACGGCGGAGCGGCGATACGCTGCTACATCAGCGCGCATGCCTAATGACAGCGGCGTGCCGAAAGAGTCGAAAACGCCGGGTGTTCGTTGTCGATGATCATCCAGTAGTGCGCGATGGGCTGCGCGGAATTATTGAACGACAACCCGACCTTTCTGTATGCGGCGAAGCGGCGGGCGCGGCTGAAGGCCTCGAAGGAGTCAGGGCAACAGCTCCTAACCTAGTCCTATTAGACCTATCACTGGCGCATGGTTCCGGACTTGAGCTTCTCAAAGACCTGGTTATCCAGCATGCCGAGATTCCAGTTCTAGTTTTGTCGATGCATGACGAAATGGTGTATGCGGACCGCGCCCTGCGAGCGGGCGCGAGAGGCTACCTCATGAAAGGTGAGGGTGCGGGAAACCTGCTGACCGCAATTAGGCGTGTGCTACTAGGGAAAGTCTATGTCAGCGAAAATGTGATGACTGACATTGCGGCCAAGTTAGGAAAGCCGAAAGGAGGCCTGGACGCCATCGATCGGCTTAGCGATCGCGAGCTGCAAGTGTTTGAAATGATGGGAGAAGGAATGAGTAACGCGGACATCGCGGCGCGATTGAATGTTTCGACAAAAACGGTTCAGGAATACATCGCGCGAGCCAAGGAAAAGTTCGGTGTTCTCACTACGAAAGACTTGCTACGCGAAGCCTTCCGATGGCGTGACTTGAGTAGTGTGAGTGGCGCACGGGTGGATGCAGCTTTGAGGGGATTCGAGGATAATGCGGGGCATTCTAACCCATAAGCGTCGACACACTCAGCTCGCGGCAGTCTTGATCGTTCTCCTCACGGTCGCGACTCGGCTGCCATCGCTCTTACAGCCGCAGCCGATTGACGACGAGTCGGTTTATTCCGTTGTTGCTAATGAGATCGTCGATGGAGGCCGCCCCTACATCGACGCGATCGAGCGGAAGCCGCCACTTCTGTTTTGGACTTACGCAGCGGTGTTCAAGATCGCGGGAAAGTACAACTGGTATGCGCTCCATGCCGTGGCGCTTCTTTGGACACTGGCCACTATGGCCGGGCTTTATGCCATCGGCGCGCGCTTGTTTAATCGCGAGACCGGACTAATCGCCGCCTTGTTCTATAGCGTTTTCCAACCTTGGGCTGTAGCGAATGATCTTGGTTTCAACGGTGAATTGTTGATGAATCTTCCCCTCGTCTGGGCATGGGCGATTGCACTGGGCCCGAGTAAGTCCCGGAACCGGGTCGAGCTACTCGCGGCGGGATCGCTTCTTAGTCTCGGGTTCTTGCTCAAACAGCCCGCAGCGATCGCCGCCGTCCCGCTCGGTATCTATCTTCTTCTCCCCGATTATCGGAGGAAGCGAGGAATTAGGCCGATAGATTCAGTCATTCAGGCGGCACTACTCACGGTAGGATTTTTCTTCACGCTTGGCTTGGTCGCGCTTGTTCTTCATGGGCAGCGGAACTTGCGGCAGGCGTTTTACTGGACGTTTACTAATCACGCCGTTGCGGACGTCTTCTGGATTCATGGTCTCCTTCAAACCCTCGCCTTTACCGGTGCCTGCTTGCCGCTCATGATTGGAGCGGCGGTAGCGCTGCCGGATCGCGCAGCTCTGTGGAAGGACAAAGGCCCCGAGCGTCTCGCGTTAGTTGGACTATTGGTGGTCTCAGCAGCAGGTGCGGCTGCCGGTGCTCGCTTTTATACTCACTACTATATCCAGTTAGTTCCAGCTCTTGCGCTCCTCGCGGCACCTTATTACGCCTCTCTCTGGCGCGGCACCATCAGACCACAACGCTGGTTCCTTGCACCTCGTGTGACTTATATTTGGTTGGCAGTCACAGTGATCGCTTTCTCCATCTCACATTGGACTTCTCTTGCTACGGAGCGCCAGCCATCTGAAACCGCCCGCTACCTCGCCACGCATTCTGCGCCCTCTGATCGCATCTTCGTCTGGGGCCGTAGCGCCGCTCGTGTTTATCTCCAAGCCAGACGGCGGCCCGCCTGTCGTTACGTTCTAACATTTCCGCTGACGGGGTTTATTTTTGGCGGCGAGCCTCCAGACGTCGATACTTCCAACCGGATTGTGCCGTACGCATGGCAGCACTTGGAGCAGGATTTCCGGCTGCACCCGCCGGTTTATATAGCCGATCACTATGCCAACCCTGGCGCGCAGTATCCGGCGCGAAACTTTCCTGTTCTCGCTAAGCTTCTTGCAGAGCATTATGAACCCGTTGCGCGCACCGTGGATGGTCTTATCTACCGCGTCCGGTAACTTCAATAGTTGTACTATTAACGGTGGCGACTTGTAGAATTACGCCCCCGACGACTAGGTGACGTTCCGAGGCCTAACGAGACCCAAGATCAGCCAAGACTCTGGAAGGCGCGCATGGCTTCATCCCGAGCGCTCTAGCTAAGGTTAGCATTGGAACGCAACGCCATAGAGCCGTTAGTAACTGTCTTAGTCATCAAGTGGTAAGTGGTTGCGGTTTCAAAGTACTCTTGAGAGCGATGAGGAGTTTGCGCAGAGTGGCGGTTAAAGCCAGTTTGGGTGTTTGCCGATATCAATCGAGATAGACGTTTTCCTGCCCCACGGCTTAAGTTCCTCCTGCTTGTAAGATGCTCCAGTAAGTGTGCGAGGTTACCTTAGCACCCAAGGGGGCGGGCGCCGATCAAACTAACCGAACGCGCGAGCCCTAAGTCTCGTCGCCGCTTTATCGTGGATCTCGTACCCGCCAAGCTTCTTCTAACAGAGTAATTCAACCCTGCATCGCATGCTTAGGTCTATTTGTGCGCATCACGTGTCAGTGATTTAGCAAACTGCGCTGCCACGGTACGATCTGAGAATGTGAACGTGACTGAAAGTACTTCTTCTTTAAGAGCGGTGTTCGAAATATACTAATCTCCGACGAACGCTACGCTGAAAGCGAACCGGATAGACGAGTCACGCCCTCAAAGGGCGTGAGTTTACGTAGTAAGCTCCGATCTATTGCCGTTTAGTCGCTGATTCGCGATTCGTTCGCGTTGGCGGGGTGCCTAACCTACAAAGGTGGGCGCGGCTGTCACGACGGGAGGTTTCCACCTCCGCCTGAAGTTGCTGATCTCTTCGTCCAGCTGCTTCTGTCGTTCTTCAATGGGCCGGTAAAATCGGCCGAACGCTTGGCTGCTGATGGCATTATCCGAAAATTTCTAAACTTTCGCCCCGTTGGTCCCCGCCGTCGTGTCGGAACAAATTGCCAGCTAAGCAAGATTTGTAGGTTTCTAGCTGTGGGGAGGAGCGTAAATGAGATGCCTTACCTTCGGCCCTCCTTTAGTGTAGGTGTTGATTCGTTCTTCCAACGCGCCGTCCGCTCGCGTAATGCGTTCATGCTGGCGAAGGTGCTCCGCCCATGAATGAACGATGAAGGTCTCCACGAATTGGTCGGGATGTTCGGTGTCGCGATAGATTCCCCAGCGCGAAGCTCCGTCACGACGACGAGTTCGTTCGTAACGATTCATAGCTTTCAAGAAATTAGAAACATGTTGAGGACTTACCAGGTACTCGACGGTGACAAGCACGGGACCTGATTCGAGTTCCAGTTGCAGATTCTCTGCGATCACAGGTGCGCGCCAATGAATCCACGGCGTTACATCGACAGTAGCGTCTGGTAACCGCCAGAATAACCCAAGTCCGGTTGTAGCGATCGCGCCAAGGCCCGCCCATAAAAGTGCCGTCGGAATGCCGGCATGTTGACCGATCGCGCCCCAAGTCGCGCTGCCCGCCGCCATTCCTCCCTGAAAGACTAACATAAAGACAGCCAGGACCCGCGCGCGCACCCAATCCGGAGCTAGCTTTTGCACTAATGCGCTAACAAGCGAGATGAAGTCGATCCAGGCTGCGCCACCTATAATCATGACGACACTAAGAGCTGGTAGTTCGCGCAGGATGCTGACGGCGATAGTTGCGAGCCCTAGAACTGCCACGCCAGCCGAAGCTACTGTTTCGGTAGACCATCGTGCGCGCGCTGGTTGCAAGACAAATGCTCCCAGCACCGCACCAGCTCCAAAGCATCCTAGGAGTAGGCCAAAGGCAATCGGGCTTCCACTAACGTTGTGCGCCACGCTGGGCAGGAGGGCGAGCAACGCGCTGGAGAAGAACATCACTACACCGGCTCGAATAATCAAAGCTCGAATCGACGGCGAGTAGCGCACATATCGCAACGCGGCCATCGTCGCGCCAGCCACTCTCTCTGCCGGTGCCGTTCGCTTTCGAGGCGGTCGCTTCCAACGCGCCACGACGAAGATCACACCGATAAACGACAGCGCGTTAGCAACGAATGCAGTTCCAACACCGAAAGTAGCAATGAGCACTCCAGCCAACCCTGGTCCGACCGCGCGAGCTAGATTGAACTCGATGCCGTTGAGCGCCGACGCAGCTTCTAGGTCTTCTTTCGCTACTAGCTCAGGCAAAAGCGCGCGCCAGGTGGGTGTCTCGAACGCATCTCCCGCAGACAAAGCAAAGGTCAGCGCGAGGAGTAACCAGGGCGAAATTAATCCGCTGATAACTAAGATAGCTAAGACGACTGCCACCGCCGCCATCCAGATTTCTGTTAATAGGATTAGTTTTCGACGATCGACGATGTCACCCAGAGCGCCAGCCGGCAAAGCTAACAAGAAGAAGGGCAACGCCGAGGCCGTTTGTGTGAGGGCGACATACAGCGGGCCAGCCTTCAGCGATACCATCAACCAGGCCGCGCCGACGCTTTGCATGAATGCGCCCACGTCGGAAATAACATCAGCGACCAACAAATTCCGAAACGTCTTTCCCCGCAGGGGTCGCCAGACGCTTCCCACAGTGTTCATGCGCGACTCGTTCGGTGGAAGCTTCGGCTCCATCAGAGCAATGCGTCCTTAGCTAGACGCTAGGATCTGGCGGCTTGGATTGTTTGCGTTTAAAAAAACGTTCAGCCAGCCGTTCGACCGGGCCACCTAAGAGTAGGGCAACTACCGTCAGGCCCACAGCTATACCGAGGACCGACCAATAACCAAGTCCGCACACAACACCAAGCACGGCGCAGATCCAGATAGTCGCGGCAGTCGTCAGGCCAGTTACATGACCATCAGGACTCCGCAGAATTACACCGGCGCCGAGAAAGCCGATGCCGGTTAGAATACCTTGCAGGACACGGCTGACCGCATTCGGATCTAGTGTTTTCGCTCCGCCGGGCAATCCCAGCGAGACGAGCGCGGCCACCGCTGCTCCCAAGCTAACCAGGCCATGTGTGCGCAAGCCGGCCGGTTTGCCGTGCAACTCACGGTTCAAGCCGAGCGCGCTGCCCAAAATCAGAGCCGCACCGAGCCGTATCGCGATCTCGCCATTTCCAGTCAACACGACAAGCACATTGACGATGCGTTCCACAGGGAAGGCAAGGTTGTAATGCTTGAATCAAGAGCGCAGACGCATCGACTCGGGCGTCTTTTTGTCGGCGGTTCCTGAGAACGTTGATCACTACAAGGATGGATGAAGTGCAACAAACGAAGCGCGGCTTGATCTTAGCGTAACCCCGTTCAGTATTGCAGATTGTTACGAAACCGTTTCCAGGAACGTTGCAAGAAGGAGGCGCGCCGTTCCAAACGACGCATTGGACCGTCGTCTTGCTAGCAGGCCGACCCGAGGCAGATAAGGCTGCGCAGAAAGCACTCGCTACTTTTAGTGAAACATACTGGCCGCCTCTTTATACGTTCGTTCGGCGTCGCGGCTACGCACCGACCGACGCGCAAGATATTGTCCAAGGTTTCTTCGTTCATCTATTTGAACACAACACGTTGAGCAAAGCCGATCAGGAGAAGGGACGATTGCGCACCTTCCTGCTGACTTCGCTGCAAAATTTCCTGCTAAAACGGCGCGATCGAATGCTTGCGATAAAACGCGGCGGTGGAAATCAGATCGTGTCGTTCGACGAAAAGCTGCCGGAAGCGGAGGCTTCAATGTTGGCGACTTCTCATTTGAGCGATGTGACTTCGTACGACGTGGCGTGGGCGTCGTCCATCGTGACGCGCGCTTGGAACAACGTGCGCGAAAAGTTTGCCGGGGATGGAAAACGGGAATGGATCGACGCCATGCGTCCATTTGTTGCGGGAGGAGCAGCGGTTCCGGCGAATCAGGAAGAGGTCGCGAACCGATTAGGCATATCGGTCGAAAATTTGCGAGTGTCACTTTCTCGGTTGCGTCAAACCTACCGGCACGCATTGCGCGCAGAGGTGGCAATCACGGTATCAAATCCCGCGGATATTGATGATGAGCTGCATTACGTTTACCGCGTTTTAACGTCGTGAGCTTCTCTGATTCCCGGACGAAGCCGTCTGGAGTTTGTGCGACGTGCGGGAAGCCGATCGCGCATCCGGGACCGGATGGCGAGTGTATGCATTGCCTTATAAGCTTTGGGTTTCTTGGCGATGAGCACGAAACGCGGCGCGCAGGCACTGGCGATCGACCGGTTCTTGGTCCTTTGCGTTATGCCCACTTTGAGGTCGAAGTCGACGCCGACGGGTTTCCGGTTGGACTTGGCGCCGGAGCGATGGCGGTAACGTACCGGGCGAAGGACACAATTCTAAATTCAACGGTCGCGCTGAAGGTGATCGCTCGGAAGCTGGCGGAAAATCCGACCGCCCGGGCGCGATTTTTGCAAGAGGCACGCGCCGCTGCGCAGATTCAGCATCCCAATGTCGCGCGAGTGACGCACTACGGCGAGCAAGACGGTGAATGCTTTTATGCGATGGAACTCGTCCACGGTGAAACGCTTGAAGAGCGCGTGCGTCGGACCGGAGCGCTGCCCGTGGACCTCGCACTTGAAATAATCGAACAAATAGCACGCGGACTCGCCGCCGCTGAAGCGTGTGGTGTTGTGCATCGCGATCTGAAGCCATCTAACGTGATGATCGAATCAGACCCGAGCGGTCACCTCATCGTCAAAATAATCGATTACGGTGTTGCCCAAGTTATCGCTTCGCAATCTGATGCCCTGGGTGAAACGCAAGCCGGGTTTGTCGGAACACCCGCATTCGCCAGTCCGGAGCAGTTTGCTGAAAATGGCGAACTGGTGATCGATGTACGCTCCGACATCTACGCGCTTGGCGTCACTTTATGGTATCTACTCACAGGACAGACGCCATTTCGCGGCCACTCGCTTGAGGAAATTCGAGCAAGACAGTCGGACGGACTTCCAGTGGAACAGCTGAAGAGTGCGTATGTGCCGGCCCGCGTCATCACACTATTGACGTCCATGTTGGCGGTCGATCCGGCGAACCGACCGCAGACAGCCCGTGAACTTCTCGCGGCTGTTCATCGTTACTACATTCGCTTTGATTCCCGGGCCCGTTTGCGACGACGGCGTTTTGCATTCGCAGCAATAGCTTCGCTGGTCGCGCTTGCCCTCATTGGCGTGGCGAAGTCGTGGTACCAACGCGAACGCGCAGCCGCGCTGAGCGAAAGGTCGATTGCAGTCCTTCCCTTTAAGAATCTCAGCCCTATTCCGGAGGAAGCGTTCTTCACGATTGGCATGCAGGATGAAATTGCCGTCAGCCTTGGCCGATTGGCTGACATGAAAGTAATTGGAACCCAGAGCACGCGTTCATACGCTGCGGACAGCCCACGCAATTTCCAGGAAATCGGTCGCGTGCTTGGAGTGAGACATCTTCTGGAGGGAAGTGTTCGGCGAGAAAACGGTAAGGCCGAGATTGGGTTGAGGCTTGTGGATTTGCGCAATAATGATCATGCTTGGACGCAAACCTATCAGGGCCCAATTAAGGATATTTTTGCGCTCCAAGCCGAAATCACACGTGCAATTGCGGAGCAATTACGAACCCAACTTTCGGATAACGAAACTGCAGCGCTTGACCTGCGCCCAACGAGCGACCTCCCTGCCTACGACCTGTATCTCCAGGTGCTAGCGATTCCAGGATTGGTCAAAGATTCGGCCGAACAACGACGGAACGCTGAAAAACGTGTCGCGCTTTTGGATGCAGCGATTGCGCGCGATCCGAGGTTTGTGCTCGCCTATTGTGAGCTGGCGAAAGCTCACGACAGACTCTATCGGAGCAAGCAGCGTCCTGTCGCCGAAGAACGGTCGGTCGACCATCGAGCGTTGGCGGACTCCGCGTTAGAAAAGGCGCGCCGCGTTCAACCGGACGCCGGCCCGGTACACTTGGCTTTAGCGGATCACCTTTTTTCAGTAGTTCACGATTTTGAACAGGCTCGCATCGAACTCGATCTCGCGCGTAGAACGTTGCCAAATAGCGCTGAACTCGAGTCCACGGCGGGAACAATAGCCCGCGCTCAAAATCGATGGGATGACGCGATCCGCTTTTTTGAAAAGGCTGTCGCTTTGGAACCCAAGGCACCTGCTTATCGCTTCACGCTGGCAAATACACATCGGCTCATGCGGCATTACGCGGATTTCGAACGACTGATGACCGAGGTTATTGACCAGCTCCCAGCAGACGATACGGGGTCTTACCGAATTGGTCGGACGTTTGGTCCACTTGAAGCGCGGGCGGATGTGGAGCCGATGCGATCAGCTGTCGTCAGCCTTAAGTCTAATGAGGATCCGGAAGGCCGGCTGAGAGATTTTCACAATCTGATTCTTGCACTTTGGAATCATGATCCTGATTCCGTGTCGCGAATTTCCGCTCGCGCCGACGAGGCCACTCTCGTGATCAATCGCGTAAAATATCCGAAAAGCTGGTACGAGGGTCTGGCCGCGCGAATGCGTGGCGACAAGAAAGGCACACAGGCCGCCTTTGCCGCTGCTCGTCTCGAAGTTGAAAAAGCGGTACTGGCCGACGCGTCTGACGGCCGCGCCTTGAGCTTGCTCGCGATGATCGACGCCGGCCTTGGAAAAGAAGAAGACGCTGTGCGGGAAGGACATCACGCATGCGACTTGGAGCCATTCGAAACGTCGGCGATGGACGCACCGATCGTCCGCTGCAACTTGGCTGTGGTTTATTCCTGGACGGACCAACCAGATCTTGCCCTCGCCGAGCTCGACAAACTCGTGAGCAAGCCGGCCGGGAGTAATTTGCCAGCGCAGCCAACGTATGGCGATCTTCGTTTGAATCCAGTCTGGGATCCCCTGCGCTCCAACTCGCGTTTTGTCGCCATCGTGCGGCGGCTCGCTCCGACTCAATCGAAATAAACAGCAACGCAGCCGCCAGACTCGGAGGCTGATTCACATCCGGCGTTCTGCACCGGAGAGCCGCGAATACAGCAAGAAAATATATATTTTCTGAAAGGTCGTTCTTCAAACTCGGTAAATAGAGGTAACAAATGAAAACGAACGAAACCGTCATCTCAACGGAAAGCCAACACGAGTTAGCCGCCGGTGTGCTCGAGCAGGCTGCTGAGGATTTGCGACGGTTCCATAGCGCAACCACCGCCCTCGAACGGGAACTTTACAAGGACGCCTATAGCTGGGTCATGTCGGACGATTGCACGTGGCCGTTTTCCTTTCTGAACGTCTGCCGGCTTTTGAACCATAAGCGAGATGATCTTCGAGAAGAGTTACTAGGCGATCTTTCGTTAGGAATTTTCGGACGGTGGGCAAATCGGGCAAGTCGAGCGCTTCGCCGACTTTCAGATTCTCTTACCAGCCTTTCGCCACCGAGCCGGACGAGAGCGCAGCTACGCCCAAGTTTAATGCAGACCTCGTAGTGAAAAGAACACGGACCTTCGCTCAAAAGTTAGTATCGAAATAAATAAACAGCCAAAGAAACACATACCAAATGAACATAGTTAGAACAAAGAACAGAATGCAGTTAACGCAGCTAAGCATCGTGGCAATCGCCGTGATGGCGTTTTCGATTAACGCGCAGCCTGCTCAGGCGCAGACCGGCCAGCCGATAAAGAATGTCGTTCTGGTGCACGGCGCTTTTGCCGATGGCTCCGGGTGGGAAGCCGTCGCCAAAATCCTCGAGAAGGATGGCTACAAGGTGTCGGTGGCGCAGCCCCCCGAGACCTCATACGCCGACGACGTCAAGTACACGAAGGCGGCCATCGACGCTATGGGCGGGCCGGTCGTTCTGGTCGGCCATAGTTATGGTGGGTCCATCATCACCGAGGCTGGCAACAATCCGAACGTTTCAGCGTTGGTCTACATCGCGGCCTTTGCGCTCGACGACGGTGAGAGCTGTGCCTCGATCGAACAGGCCCTGCCGCAAGCCTCCAAGGCGTTCAAGGCGGACAGCAACGGCAACTGGTGGATAGAACAGGCGCATTTCGCAGCCGACTTCGCGGCGGACGTTCCGCCGGACGTGTCCCACTACATGTCCGTGTCGCAAGTACCGATTTCCACCGACTCATTTACCCACCAGGTCTCGGCTCCTGCCTGGAAGAGCAAGCCCACTTGGTACATGGTGGCCACCGCAGACCGGTCGATCAACCCGGACCAGGAGCGCATGATGGCGAAGCGCGCCAATGCAAAGACGGTCGAAGTGAATGCCAGTCATGTGGCCTACATGTCTCACCCGAAGGAAACAGCCAAACTCATCGAACAGGCTGCGACCTCCGCGTCCGCTAAACAATAGCCTGCAATGGTTATCAAGCGGTCGCATCCGCGTGGAAGTGACATTAGAAAGAGGTCCCAATGAACGCCGATGTTCTGACGACGAGAGTAGCGGATGGAATCGCGGTTATTACACTTGGCAGCGCAAACCGCATCTACATGGACGACGAAATGGGGGTCGCGCTCACCGAGGCGCTGGACGGATTCGCGGGCGACTCTAAGGTTCGTGTCGTCGTCGTGACCGGCGGTGCGCCCGGTTACTTTAGTCGTCATTTCACAATCGCTGCGCTGATCGAGATCGCCGAGTCTCTGCGCGCTTCCGGTCGCCAGTGGCCCGAGAACGCCTCTTACAATGGCGGATTCTTCGACAAGGCCATGGCGCTGTGCGAGAGCATGCCAAAACCGGTTATCGCCGCCATCTCCGGCACAGCGCTGGCCGGTGCATTCGAATTGGCTCTCTCCTGCGATCTTCGTATCGCTGAGGATGGTGACTATCTGATCGGATTTCCGGAGGCGAACCTTGGACTCGTTCCCGGCGCCGGCGGCACGCAAAGACTGCCACGCACCATTGGAACGCCGGCTGCACTCATGCACATCCTCATGGCTGTTGCTCTAAGTCCACGTGAAGCCGAAAGGAAGGGGCTGGTGCACGAAACCGTGAGCGGCAAGGCTCTCGATCGCGCGCTGGAGATTGCGCGGCGGCTGTCCTCATTCCCATCGGAATCGATTGCTGGTATCAAGCGACTCGTCCGCAACGCCACCGAGATGCCGCTGGCCCAGGGACTCGCGCTCGAACGAAATCTCTTCTTGAAATTGTGCATCTCCGAAGCTGGGCTCGCGCGGATGCGTTCTTATGTAGGGAAGAACATCACCTCGCCGTCCCGATCATTCGAGGTCTAAGAAGCGGAACCATGACTAAAACTCAATCAGCGGCGCCGGTCCAAGTCATTGAGGAAACATCCGCTTACTGGAGGGTTGTGTTCGATTACCCCCCTTTCAACGTTGTAGACGCCACGATATTCGAAGGCCTCCAGGAACTGCTGGCTCGAATGGACGCCAGTCCGAGCCTTTGTGTCGTAGTATTCGAGAGTGCAAATCCTGACTTCTACCTTTCCCATTTTGATTTGACCGGCAAGTTAGGGAACATCATGACCGCGGCCGGGCCTTCCGGCCTCCCGATTCTGTTAGATACGTTTGTCCGTCTCACCAAGTCCCCGGTGGTTAGCATCGCAAAAATCCGCGGCTGCGTCCGGGGCGTGAGCAGCGAGTTTGTTCTTGCTTGCGACATGCGCTTCGCGTCGCGCGAAAATACGCGACTCGGCCAGCCCGAAGTCGGGGTGGGATTGCATCCCGGCGGGGGCGGCGCGGAACGCCTGCCACTGCTGGTTGGCCGTGGCCGCGCGCTCGAAATCATTCTCGGCGCGAACGACTTTGACGGCGATACTGCGGAGCGATACGGATATGTTAATCGCGCCCTTCCGGACGCGGAGCTAGATGCCTTCGTTGATGCGCTCGCGCGTCGAATCGCCTCCTTCGACCGGCGAGCCATCGCCGCGGCGAAGACCCTCGTTAACGACGTCTCATTGCCATCCGCCGATCAGCTCCTCGACGCCCTCAACTCGTTTCAGATCGCGTTGACATGGCCTGAAGCGCTGCAGCGAATCCAGGCTGTGTTAAAGCTCGGACTCCAACAGGACGACGACTTCGAAAAGCGGTGGCCCGAGGTACTCGGAAGGCTCCTTTAAAACGTAGCTCGCGCTCGATTAGCAAATCAAAAATAAACACGAGGAGAAGTATCATGAACGCTGATGGGCGCGATCCTGCTGCTGGAAAGGACTCTTACAGTTGTTGCTGCGGTGTTGATCAATAGTTTCGTTAGCTCAGCGGTTGTCTGAGAGAGAAAGAATGAAAGATCACATCACGATAGAAGGAGATGACGGCGCGTTCGCCGCCTATACGGCGCGGCCAAAGATCTCGCCGGCTCCCGCCATCGTCGTTTTGCAAGAAATATTTGGTGTGAACCGGGACATCCGCAGGACGTGCGACGAACTAGCGGAACAAGGCTTCGTCGCGGTCGCGCCCGACCTATTCTGGCGCCAGGAGCCAGGCCTCGATCTCAATCACTGGTCCGATGCGGAGTGGAAAAAGGGATTAGCCCTATACGCCGCCTATGACCGCGATAAGGGCGTCCGCGATATCGTCACGACAGCTCATGCGGCACGCCAATTGGAGGGTGCCTCAGGCAAGGTCGGCGTGATGGGTTTCTGCCTCGGCGGTCTGATGACCTTTCTAACTGCAGCGCGGGAACATATAGATGCTGCCGTGGCTTACCACGGCGGGGAGACGGAAAAATACCTCGACGAAGCCGACAAAATCACGGCGCCGATGTTGATGCACCTCGCTGAAGAGGACGAATTCATCTCCAAGGAGGCCCAGAAAGAAATCAAAGCCGCCCTCTCTAACAAGTCGAATGTGGAGATCTATAGTTATCCTGGATGCAATCACGCCTTTGCCCGCCACACCGGTACGCACTACAACGCCACGGCGGCAGCCAAGGCCAACGGGCGAACCTGGCAATTTCTTCACGACCACCTGAGCTAATCTCAATGGGACATTTTCCACGCCAGCTCTGCATTTCCGGCGGCGTTGTCCGCGTCGACTCATGGCGCGTCGCACCACGTGCTCGTTAGGCGCTTGAATGAAACGAAATATGAAAGACTCAAATCCCCGCGAGATTACTTTCAACGGAGTTAGGCTCACGTTCGATAGTAACAAAAGTTTTGACGACGTTGTATCATCCCTCTTGGCCGATGTCGGCGACAAACCGGTCTTGCTCAACCAAGTTGCCGCCGAATCAGAAAGCTGGGAGTCCTATAAGAAAGCAATCGAGTCGCGCGTAGGCCCGAGCGGATTCAGCCTGTTCGCGATAATCGATCACGGCGCCTGGATAAAAAAAGTCGGCATTCGTAAGAAGGTGGTGCGGTTCATCATCGGAAATCCAGCGATTGCCATCACGATGTTGCGTCATGATTTAACGGCAGGACTGTTTGCGCCTGTCGAACTAATCCTCATCGAAGAGGATGACGGTGGGTCCAGCCTAACCTACGTCAGGCCTTCATCCTTAATGGTCGTCTCGAAAAATGACGCCTTACTGGATGCCGCCAAAGAACTCGATTCCAAGCTTCTCGCCTTAGCGCGAAAAGTTACGAGCAATTAGCGTCCGCATTTTCAAGACCGCCGCAAGTTGTGCTGGATCGTGTAGCTTATTCTGTAACGCGCCGGAACTCCCGTGTGTAAGTCTGGCGGGCGGAAGCCAAATGCCTTGGTTGAAAGCCTAACTAAGAGCTCCCGTGTGCTAGGATTTGTGCTAGACCGAGCCTTATAGCGCGAAAGCTCCCTAGGCCTCAATCACATGCAGAACAAAGGCGAGTCTGTTTCAGGCGCGGGGAACGGGTCGGAGTGTGCTAGGGTAACTCCTACGCTTATGGCGAAACCAAATTACTCAGGCGAAAAGCGGCGCAAAGAACTGGAGAAACAGCGCAAGAAGGAAGAGAAGAAGCGGCGGAAATTGAAGAACGCTTCTTCGCCCGCCGCCGAGGAGCACTCGCCAGAGACAAGCGAAGAACCTCCGGTCCCGTCTTCTGGCTAGCTCTTGTCGCGCGGCCGCTACGAAAAAATTATGCCCAAGGCGCTAGCTTCGGTGAAGTGGGCGCGGCTGTTCTGTGACTCAAATCTCAACGGAAAGGTGCGTCTTATTGCAATGCGAGTTATCCGGGAGTTGACGATCTTAAGGTCTAGCCCCTTCTGCCGTTTTGCCATCGCGATTTCGTCAGGCGACTCGGGCGGAATAGCTGATAGGGTCGAGACGGCAGGAATGACGCAACGCACCGGGTAAGACGAATAGCTTTGGCTGTTCCGAAAATTTGAAAAGGCGGTAAAGCTGATAGTCGTTAGGTCGCCTATCCGAAACCTCAACTTCATTTCGCGAAGCGAAGAATGGCGTCAGCGATCCGAAACGCGTGGTCTTTACTTCTATTAGGCGTTCACGTCCATCGACGTCATAGGAGAGAATATCGAAGCCGAGGCTATCGCTTTCGGTTGCGGAGACGTGAACAATCTTCCCCGCTAGTCTCGATTGACCGGCGCCGGATAATCGTTCCCGTTCGTATCTCAACACCAGTTGTTCTCCAGCCAACCCGAGCGCTCCGTTTCGCGCTTCCATTTCAAGGTAATTCCGTTTCGGCAACCGCGCCCAAGAACTCGGTGACTCGTAAACACGAGAGCCAGCTTCGCGGCCGGAGTAGGGACGGGCACGGCCATATCCAAAATGTTGGAAAGGGGCGCCGGCAAAGCCGGGGGACTTACAACGAACGAGGCGATCTCTTCCTCTAGCGGGCCCTCCGAGCGCAATCGTTCTTCCACCACTTCGCGCAGCAACTCCTGATAGTTACCAAGCGGTTTGTAACCACCTATGTAGGGGTATCCAAGTTCGATCCAGATAGCGCTGATGTTTTGGTGCTTGCGTTCGACGGCGGCTCGTGTTCGACCGCTAAGCAGCTGTACGAGCCTGCGATTGTGCTCAGCTTTATTGAAAGGTTGGCCGCGACGCTCTAATAAGAGCATCGCCAGATAATCAGCGACTGCCGCCGCGACTTCTATCCTCGACCAATCCGACATGCCGTAGCGAGCATTCTAAAAATTCCGCGATAAACGCAAGCCTTGGTACGGAATTCGCAGCAAAGGCCACCATGGTTCGAAGACTTCCCGGCCAGTCGCTCCGAGACAAGAAAGAGTGGTTAACTGACAACTGGCTGGTCCCATGTTGCTTTTCGCCTCTGTTCGTATGGTTCCTCTGGGGTTGGGAACTCTATCGATTACGCACGCATCAGCCTCCGCAGCCTAACGCCCTGCTCGGTCTTGCCATTTTCCTTACGGGCCTTTCGGCAATCGCGCTCCGGCCGCTCTTCCGCCGATTTCAAAGTCTGAACCGCGGTGAGGTTGGCGAACTGAAAGTCGCCGAAGCGCTTGAGGAGTTGAGGTCGGCCGGCTATCGGCCCGTTCACGATATTGTGCGCGACAAGTTCAACATCGATCACGTCCTTGTCGGGCCAGCGGGCGTGTTCGCGATTGAGACGAAGTTCCGCAGCGGAAAAGGGGAGATAAGTTTTCGGAACGGTGAAGGCTTGTTCGTCGGTGGCCGCGCCGAAGAGAAGGATTGTCTCGCGCAGGCTAGAAGCAACGCGGGCGAAGTGAACCGGTTAATACACGAGACGTGCGGGCGGTGGCAGTGGGTAACGCCGCTAGTAGTATTTGTTGGTGATTGGCGGGTGAAGGATGATTGGCGCGACACAAATGCGCGCGTGCTGACTCCGAATCAACTCGTTAGGTACCTTAGTCGCCGTCAACCGGAACTAACGCAGAGCGAGATCAAACTGATCGCGTCGCATCTGGAAGGCTCGGCGACGAGCTAAAGCTTTCGGCTGAGACGGCATAGGACGCGGACGGGGCGAGCACCTTCTCCTATGCTGCAGGCGCTTTTGTCTCACAGGTTCGGTGTGGCATTGATCGGGCGACGAAGGTTGCGCGCATCGCGCCGAAACGTTGCAGGCTGGGCAGGCGTGGCTACACTAACCGGTCTCAAGAGCCAGGGTGGCGAAATTGGCAGACGCGCCAGACTTAGGATCTGGTGGAGCAATCCTTAGGGGTTCGAGTCCCCTCCCTGGTACTTCCTAATTTAAGAAGTTGTCCCTTCGCGGAATATTCGAGTCATTTCCGAATATCCCGAATTAGCCCGAATTAGCCCGAATTAGCCTGAATTGGGGCGATTTATGGAGGCGGGATCCGTAGCGGGTTCGCGGAATATTTGAGTCGTTTGTTCGGGCTTAAGCGTCTCTCGTGTCCAAGCGGCTTTGTACCCTGAAATGCCTTTGCAAGAGGGAAGCAGGCCCGGTTGGGACGTTTTGCCGGTGCAAAGAGCTCAACTAATCCGCAAATGAAGGGTGTGAAGCGAACACGATTCACACGCAATCGGTCGATCCGACAAAGTCGTCGCCTTCGCGTCCAGTCCCGCCAATCACTCATCAGAGTCAGGGAAGAACAGCCCGGGGAATAGATGCAATCAGTCGGTTATCGATTGAGAGCTCGCGTTCCCGATGAAGTTTTTCTCGATCGGCGAGCTATCTGATCAAGCGGCTGCTTTGTCAAAGACGAGCACAACTTCACGACGCATTCGCGCATTCAACGCTCCGTTTGGGTCAGCCCGCTTTGGTGGAGGCAAGTATCGACGGTTGGAGGGCAAGCTGCGGGAGTGACGAGAGTGAAGCTTCAATCCGTGCTTCCCGGCCAACAACTCAACAATTTCGGAATTGCGGATAAAGGTGCCCCTGACTGTGGAGTCACCGACAACATAGACCGCTCGACCGTCATTCCTCAACACTCGCGAAACCTCTCCTAATGCCTGCCCCATGTCCCAAATGTATTGAGCCAAGACAGCGCGATGGCGGCTGGATAGCTTGGGCCTTAGCCCAAGTTGCTTGATCAATGACTGCACCCAAGTTGCGTCAAGTGCCTGCTCACACGATGCCTCCGTTCCCACGCTAGAGCCGCGAATCTCTCGAAGCTCATCGACTGTGTGACCCATCCAAACAAGTGAGAACTTGCTGCAGCGAATGTAGTCAATCGCGTTCAAGTATGGCGGAGAACTCAAGACGAGATCGATAGACTGCCCCTCGATTTTTAGTCTCCGCGCGTCGCCTCGCTTTACCACTGAAGGGGGGCCAACTGGCTGTGATCCGCTCTGAGGACAATTGGCAACAACGGTCTGCACAGCGGAAATGAACCGACTAAATGGCTTGACTGGGGCGTGAACAAACTCCTTGTGCGGTCGACTGTGCGACAAGTCCATAGCAAGCGAAGCGCCGGCCGTTTTCGTGATGATGAGGCGTGAGAAACCACACCAAGTACATCCCGGGTTGTCTCATCTTCAACGCGCCGGATAGCGAAGGAAAGCGCCGCTAGTTGCCGGCGAGCATAGTCGTCAAACCAGAAGCGAATGAATTTGCGAGTTTCGTCGTCGTTGCCAATCGGGTACGCCCTGCCCGACTGAAGGGACCTAAACTGCGATTTTGCCCGATCCAAGATCCGTGCGGCTTTGTCCTTGACCAGTTCAGGATCCACCGTTCGTGTCCAGACGCCGGCGAGCAAAACTGCTAAGGGGTCAACATCTATGCCAAAAGCGCGATGTCCTTTGGAGCGCGCAACGGCTAGGACCGTTCCGGACCCAGCCATGGGATCCAACACGCGCAGCGGAGCGTTGCTTTTTCCCAAAGCTTCCAGCGCGATGCCAGGTGCCATCCGCGCTGGAAATGGATGAATCGGATTACGTCCCAATATCTCAAAGATCGTCTTTTTGTGGGACTCCAGCATCGCGACTTAACCATTGAGGTTCTGTACAAACTGAACGCCGCCTCGGCTCTTATAAAAGACGCGCGCCTTGCCTTTTCCATTATAGAAGATTTTCACGTGGTGAATCGCGTTAGGGAATTTTGCTGATTCCAACTGGGGATTGCCGATGAAACCCTTCGTACGAGAAATTGCGTCCTGATCCGCGTCCTTGGATCCCGCGATCGAACTCGCCGTGTGGATGGCCAGCGAATCTGGCCGCAACTTTACTTGGGACTGCAGATACTTAATCAAGAAGTTTGGCAGCGCGTCGCCCATTTTTCCGGCGAGCTTCTCTAATGTCTTTATCTCTGTTGGGCCCTCTTCGATGATCTTGTCCAAGGCCACGGGATCGGGGCACTCGAAAATCTGGAACGACATTTCTCCCCTGTTCAGATCGACAGTTCCACGGTCGATGCTTGAGGATGCAGCGATTGAAATGCGGGCATCGCCGACCCATACCGGTGACACCTTGTTATCTTTAATCGCCTGAAGTGCCAAGCGATGGAAGACGAAGCACCTATGCCAGTCGGCGTACAAATGTTCTGGAATCGTGAGCTCGAAGTGCTTGAGGTATTTTCCGCGCGCTCCGAACATTCGCGCGCGCTGAATATACGTATCCTGTTGCAGCTTGCTCTTGACATCGCGAGTGAAGAACATGGACAGCAGATTCGGAAACGTGACGCCACGAGATACAATATTCCCTCCGATGATTACCGTGAAGGGACATGTTGGTACTGTGGGCTTGTCGCCCGCGGATGCTCGATCCCTTTTGCTGTTGAGAACCACAAACGCGTTGCGTGATGCGTTCGCCACAACGTAAGACGTAAGCTCTTCCGCGTCAGAGGCGGGGAATAGTTGTTGGGCCTGGTCGTAGATAACTCCGAGAAACGCATCGAACTCCGAACGATTACCGGTGACGAGTGCTTTCATCGCTCCTTCAATCGTATTCCTGTCATTCGTGTGATCGTCAGTCTTGCCGCTCGTATGGACTAGAAAACTGTAATTGGCCTCGGTTTTCCCGTCCGCGATCGCGGTAGTATTCAACAACGCCACTGAAACAAGAAACCGCGCCAGCGCGGTTTGAGCCTCGGCGGCAGAGCCAGGGCCCTTGAGCAGCGTGAGTCGATAGGGCGGGGTTTCATCCTGCGGGAAGAACGTATCTTGCCCGTGGTATTCATTATGAGGGGGGAAGTGAACCCAAGTCTCCGTCTTGTTGTCGAATGTGTTATTGAGGTTCAGCCGAGCGGGTGTGGCCGTAACGCAAGTGTACGTCCCGTTGCCCCCGAGCAATTGTGAAACAAGATCGTTGATCTTGGTCCGTTCCTGCTGGTTTACCTTTGCATTCGGCGTTGCATAGTCTGCTTCGTCATCGATGACAACGACGGGACCGGAGTTCTTTAGCTCGGCAATAAGTTTTTGGAGGTCCTTTGAGTTCTTCTTGCAGAATAAGATCGCTGCGTGTCCGGCAGTTAGAGAGGAATTCGCAAGGTCCGCCGCGTTTCGTGGCGCCGGCGCAAGACCTGCAAGGCGAAAGCGATCGAGGTTCTGCATGAGCAGATCAACGCTATCGTTCATCAAATGAACTATGATCTTGTGTCCATCATCAAGGAGCCGAGCGGTGAGGCAGATCATCATTTCCGTCTTGCCACTTTGCGGGTCTCCGTAGATGACCAATGATCCAGTCGATGCCTTCGGCAGCTTCTGCATCGCACCATCAACCGCCTCAACGATCATATCCGTCTTCGCACCACTCTTCTCAACGCGCGCCAACTGCTTTTTGTATTGGTCCTTGACAGAGGCTTTGGCCGCAATTTTGGAAAGAGTCTGCTTGTCCACAACGCCGTCATTCTATCGCGCCGAGGCGGAAGGACAAGCCGTCCGGGCGAGGGTTGTAATGTCTGCGCTTTCAAACGCTGGATGACTCGCGTGGCGCGGTCGCTCTTTTGCGCTGACAACGCGAGGATCGCCGCGCCGCCTTTCCCGTAGCTATCTTGAAACTCTTAGCTCAGAATGGAACACCCGAGCCCGCGCGTTCGCCATTCGTTCACATTCGAATGCTCTAGGAATTTGCCACTTTTGGAGTTCGAAGCTAACAGAATGTTAGCGGTCGTTCGGACACTTCACTTGAGCGCTGGCAACGAGTTAAACTTGAAATGGAGGGTAGGCGCAAAGCAGGCTCTTTTTAGGAGGTCTGGCGATTGGTATCATCGTCTGGAAAAATTTCCTGGTGCACTGTTTGACCCCAACGCTTCATCGTCTTCAGGAATCGTAGCGAGTTCCTTTCTTCTCCGTTTCTGCAGATCAGAAAACGCGTTCATGTACCCGAAGGAATCTCAGACTCTCCCTGTTATGTAAGGAAGACGGGAGCCTCGAACAGCGCCACGCAAGCTTACGCGAATCTCCTACAACTCTCGCGACTGGCATAAGCCGACAGGCGAAGCACGAAACCAAGAGGCGCCAAACACCTACAATCACAAATTTGGATTTGGGCACCAAGATTGGCTATTCCGATTTGAATGGTTATTAGATGGTTGGCGTTATGCCTTTCTCCAAGGAGCTAGTAAAGCCGCTTCCTCGGCGGCGCGCCAGTCCCTAGACCTAACGCTGTATACCATTGAGCCCGACAAACGGCGTCGCTATGTCGCTAACATCCAAGCTCTCGAACTACTGAGCGACGCGCAAGCTCGGGAGGCCGTCGCCGCCTATCGAGAGAAAGGCTGGTTAGACATAATGCGACGCGAAGTGGAAGAGGTCGGTGGGGACGTTACTGCGCTAGGAGACCCTAAGTGGGCGAAGAACATACTAAATGTTCGGTTCCGAGTAGAGAACGTCGACCTACTTCCGCCAGCAATTTTTGCGGACGATAACGAGACTTGGTTAAACAAACGGCACCGATATCTCTTTTATTCTATACCTGACGATGAAACCTCAGGTGCCGAGAATCGCACAATACGGCGCAAAGGCGCGCGAATTCCGCCCGAATTAAGCACCTTCTTTCGTCGCGGCGCTAGTGCGACGAGTTACACACCAGAACATCGCAAGATGCAATCCAAGCTGTTCAAAGATCTCCAAGCACGGTTCGGCGAACATCGTGTCGTGTTAGAGCAAGATTTTGTCGACATAACCGTTTATACCGAGACGGAAATTATTTTGTACGAGATCAAAACGGACATAGAGGCACGCACAGCCATCCGGAACGCTCTCGGACAAATCTTGGAATACGCATTCCATCCTCAACGAAAGCATAGCCTTCCCGTGCGCTTAATCATCGTCGGTCAGAGCCGGCTATCCCAGGACGACGAGAGATATATCCGCATCCTTCAGGAACGGTGCGCTCTGCGCTTGGATTATACAGTGGTTACCATCTGACATGGAAGGCTCAGATGGGGCGCGACCCGCGACTTCCCTTCGACGCGCGTTTTAAAATTCTCGGCAAATCAACGTCGAGTGCCTGCGCCATTCGCAGAAGAGTATTCAACGTGGGATTTCGCTTTTCCTGCTCGACGTAGTGGATCATCTGCTGGGATAGACCGGAATCCTTCGCGACGCGGTAGACAGAAAGTTTTCGAGCCTGGCGCGCCTCCCGCAGTAGTCCGACGACCTCTGCCGAAATGACCTCCGGTTTTTTGCGCTTCTGCACAAGCCAACCGTAAACGAAGCGAGCTTGACGTGATACTAGACCATAGTGGAGTATCGATGGCCGTGCACCAAGAAGGCTTCACCGCTGCCGAGATCGCTTTAGCCTTGCAGGGCTCTAAACGCGGTGGTCTCGCCGCGTTGGCTAATACGGCAGCCGTCGCGACGAAGCTCGTCGGCGGCAACGCTGCAAGAGTGTGGCGGATCGATCAGCTACCGCGGCGCATGAAAACTTTGCTGCAAGATGCTGCAGCGCGCCAACAACTCGATGCATGTACTTTCATCGCTACAGGGTCCCCGTGGAAATCGAAATACCCGATTTACGAATGCTCGGAAGACGCAATTGCCCGCGCATCGTTACTGCAGCGTGCCCTTGCGCCATCGCTGGAGGCGAACCTCATACAATTCGAATCTCGCGCTGATTTCGAAGCAGCTGGAGTGGAAGAGTATCGTCGAGTTTTCGGCCACAGCGTCACAACCCGTCACTGGCGACGCCTATTCAAACGGACGCTCTATCGAGACGGCGGCGGCGAAGAACTGGGCCCGACTGGAAATCTATCTTGATGAATGCCCGGCGCGAAAGGCACGCCGAGCATTGGCTTTTGAGTTCGCCGCCTTCAAAGAGCTTCAGGAAGTCATCACGTCGTTCGCTGCCCCAAGTGCTCCAACAGAGGACGAAAAAGCCTACCTCTGGACATACGTGTTCGAGTCGTACGAACGCGCTTTAGAGAATGACGCGAAGACGAAGAAGACCAAGCGCGCACTAATCCGCTTTCTGGCAGAGAACGCGTCTTTCCTTGGCAGGTCGGAAAGGGGAATCAAACTCCAGTTCGAGCGAAAACTGAAGCGGTGGATAGAGGGTGATCGCATTCCCTCTGCGATCGCCGATCGGCGACGACAAAATCCGGCCGTCCTGCGCCGAAGCTTTCTGACGAAGAAGAACACGCTCTGATGGCGAAGGCGCTCCGTTCCGGGGGTGGCATCACGCAGGCATGGCGTGAATCCCGAAACGGCGGCGCTCTTCAGCAATCGCGTTTCGCAGCACTACACCTCAACGCCTGCGAGTAAGTCCTATGTGCCAGGCCGAATTCGCCAACTACTCGGGACCAAAATGAAAATGCTTCGGGATCAGCATCATGGTCCGCGGACAGGCGAAGTTAAACGGATCCTTCATCAATCGTGATCCATCCACCTTCAATGCCGGCGATTGGTTTCAGGCCGATGACTGCACTTTACCCAACTACTACTGTATAGAGAGCGATGAAGGTTTTGCTCTCGTGCGCGGCCAGTTCCTGGCGATGTGCGATGTCCGCACCACGTTCATTCTTGGCTACGTCCTGATTCCGCAGCGCAATTACACCGCGCATCACATTCGCAACCTCACGACAGTCGTGGCTGATCGTTACGGCCTGCCTAGGCGCGGCTTCTATTATGAGAACGGCATGTGGCGAAACGCGCGATTGCTGCACGGCCGTCGAGACGAGATTAACTGGCACGAAACCGAAATGGGATTGCGCGGCTTAGGTCTCCAGTTTCGACATGCCAAGCTGCCGCGCGGCAAAGTAATCGAGCGCGTCTTTGGGCTATTGCAGAACCATCTGGAGAGCGAACCGGGTTACGCGGGCCGCGATGAGAGGCGCGACAAATTCGAGCGCGTGCAGGAACAGATCTCTCTCGTGCGAAGAGGGCTCGCTCCGCCGACCGACTTCTTTTTGTCCGAGGCGGAGTATGTGGAACGGCTCACCGTCATCGTGGAGCGATATAACAACGAGCGGCAGGAGGGGAAGTACTGTCCGGGTCTGAGTCCACGAGAAGCCTTTGAGAAATTCCATGGAGCTGAGCCGCGCATTCGACTGACTGGCTCATCGCGTCATTTGCTTGCCAGTCACAAGATGCGTGTCCGCTCGGGACGCAACGGGATCAGCTTCCGCTTCGGCAAAGAGCAGTTCACCTACAAGAGTTACGAGACAGGTAAGCTGCGCGGGGAAGAATTGATCGCTTGGTTCAACGTTGAGAATCCCGCCACCATTTCGGTGACAAACTTAAAGGAAGATCCGCGCACGCTTTTTGTAGTAGAGCGCGAAATCAGCGTGCCTGGAATGGATGCGCCGCCTGAAGTTTTGGAAGCGGCCCAGGCCCAAAACGAAGCACATGAAGCATATCGCAAAGGTCTTTACCGAGCCGTCTCGCAAAACTTCTCGACCGGTTTTGCTGGCCGCATGTTTCGTCAGAACCTGATCGATCACAAAACGGCCGAACTTGGGAATGCCATGCGTGAGCAGGACATGCAGGCCAAGCGCCAGAAAATTGCAAAAGAAGAGACGCGCGGCCGCGATCGAACGAAAGGCAGCGCGATTGGGTATAGCGCCCGGTGTGATGAGTCGACGTCCCGGCGCGGAAGAGGGCATCGAACAGATGACGACGGCAATGCGTAACCTCGGCCTCTTAGTCGATGAAAAGGAGAAGGGAGAACCGAAGGAATGAATACGCGCTATGCGCCTCAAGGCGCACCAATTTCCTTCGAACGTTACATGAGCAGTCCGGAGTACGCCGAACTGCGCGGCATTCCTGGAACGGCGGTCGCGGCCAAAGCGCAATTATACACCGATCCCTTTAAACGAAGTCTTTTGTATTTCCTGCAATCGCTTTCCCTGAAAGAGGGCGGCCTAGGACAGGTCGCTCAAACACTGTCCGAGATATTGCCAGGTTCCGATGCAGAGGATCTAAACCGGCTGCTCATTGAGCTATGCATCAATCCGAAGCTCGTGATCAAATTCTCGGAGGAGGAATCCGAGGCGGGCCAATCCGCCGCGACCAAGTCCTGCGGCAAATTAGTAGCTGCTCTCCGCGAGTTTAAGCAGCGCTACGAGGCGGAGATCAAATCAGACTTCGTCCTCACAACGATCGGAGGAGAAGTCTTCGAGACTTTGGACCACGCATTGGCGATCGGAAAAATGGTCGTAATCGAGGGAGAATCCGGCAGCGGCAAGACGACGGCGACTAAGGCATGGTGGGCTCACCATCAGGGCGAAGCGCGCTTCGTTAGCTTATGCGGAATTACCCACAAGACCGGCTTCTTCCGGAAGCTTGCCTCAGCCATTGGCCTTGCGGCTTCCAAGCGCAAAGGGAGCGACATGCAGGTAAAGGTAGAGGAGTTCTTTCAGAAGACTCGTCTTATGCTTCTTGATCGACGAAGCGCATTACCTATTCCCTCGACTGCAGCAACGGGAGTCCAGTCCGGTCTTGGTCGATTGGATTAACACCGCGTTGGTGAATCATGACGTGCCAGTAGCTTTGATCTGCACCGATCAGTTCGCCAAACTGAAGGCGCGGGTAGAAAAGCAGACGGGATGGACAAGCGAACAACTCGAACATCGAGTCAAACGCTACAAGAAGCTTTCCGCGATCCCCACTCAGAAAGACCTGGAAGCGGTTGCCGCCAAATTACTCGCGGGCGGATGGAACTCCGAGACCCACACGTGGAACGTTGTGGGTCCCAGGCCGCCTCGTGACTTCATCAAGATGGTTGTTGGTTACGCCCTGACCTGCAAAATGCGCCTACCCGCCGTAGCTGCCACGGTCGAAGAAGCCCGGTATCAGGCACGCAAGGCTGGGCGATCTTACTTGGTCGCGACCGATATTCGCACCGCCCTTCTTGATTACCAGATCCCTTCGGATGAAGCGTTGCAACAGGCTTTCGAGCCATGCGGGAGGAATCTCAAATTTGCAACCCTCTTGCAACCGTCCTGCAAGACCATTGCAATACGACCTAGCCGACCCGGCAGCAGTTTGACCCTGGAAACAGATTCTTGCTCGTCGCACAAGAGCGTCCCGGTCTGACGCGCCTGTGATTGGTGCTATTTAAGAGGATCGGTCCAATGGACTTTTCACCCCAATTCCAGGCGTCTTCAACACGTGGGTGTAGATCATGGTCGTGCTCACATCTTTGTGCCCCATCAGCTGCTGCACAGTCCGAATATCACAACCTTGTTCCAAGAGGTGGGTGGCAAACGAGTGGCGCAGCACGTGACATGAGACCGGTTTTTGAATCTGAGCAATTCGTCCTCCAGCGCTGACAGCTCGCTGGAGCGTGTTCTCAAAGATATGATGGCGCCGCCAAACCAGTGCCTCGTCGTCCCAAACGAGTTTAGCCGCGCCAAAGACGTATTGCCACAGCCACGACTTCGATAGGTTGGGATACTTACGCGTCAGCGCGTAGGGCAACGTAGTATGTCCGCGGCTTTTTCGGAGCTCTTCTTGGTGGAGCAGCTTAAGGCGGTCAAGGCGCTCCTTGAGATCTGATTTGAGTGCTTCGGGCAGCATCGTAATGCGGTCTTTGAATCCTTTACCATCGCGGACTAAGATCTGATTGCTCGTGAAATCGATATCCTTCACGCGGAGGTTTGCGCATTCTGTTAGGCGCAGACCGGCTCCATAGAGAAGCCTTGCCATGAGCTGGAGATGACCGTGCATGGCGGTAAATAGGGCGAAAACCTCCTCCTGTGTCAGGACCGTAGGCAGGCGGCGCGGCCGTTTTGCTCTGGTGACGTCGGGCAGCTTGCCGAAAGGTCGTTGCAGAACGGTTCCGTAGAGGAAGACCAGTGCATTGAGCGCCTGATTTTGCGTGCTCGCCGCCACGGAACGGTTGACCGCTAGATGCTCAAGGAACTGGGCCACTTCCATTTCTCCCATTTCCAATGGGTGGCGCTTCTTGTGGAAGAGAATGAACTGACGCGCCCAATGGACGTAGGCTTCTTCGGTTCGGCGTGAGTAGTGCTTGGTCCGAATCGCGGCCGAGATCTGCTCGAGGATTCGGGGAGGCTGCGGACTTCCGACGCTCGGCCCGGAACGCGTGGATGGATTCTGTGTGATCGGCGATTGGGCGCAGGAATCATGCCCAAAATTGGTCCGAGGACGGGTCCTGGCCAGGGCCACGAAAAGGAGTAAGTCCAGCAAAGTTGCTGGTTTTGTCGGCCAATACGCTGGATAACGAGCTTTTTTGTCGGCATAATCATATGTTAGATGCTAGAGCACGCGATCACCTTCTTGCTTGAGTTCGTGCTCATGCTGTCACTTGCCACGTTCGTGCTGGCGTGGTTGGCGATTGGCGTCACCGTCGCTGCATTCATACGCCATGTGTATCGTGCCACATCTTCAGTCGATCCACTCGAGTGGTGGAGTTATCTTCGCGCGATTCCTCGCGGAGCTCCTCCCGCCGAGATCGCGTACATTCAGCTATGGCAGCGTCGCGTCTGGAGAGCGTCTGTAGCATCATTTGTTGTAGTGCTAGTTTCAGCTGTGCTATTGGGCATTTTCAGAGCATCTTTCCACGCTTAGACATGCAGCCACGCAACGCATCTAACCAGGCGATGCAGCGAACGGCTCTTGGCGCTGCGATTTAACACTTATGGTAGCTAGTAACTCTTCACTCCAAGCCTTGTGCGCCCTCAGAGCCGTCGCTGATCTTGGGTCTCGTTAGATGGTATGTTCCACGCGCTGCGAGTTTGCCTTTTTCTGTGCACCTTCGCGCCTCTCACCGCGACTGTGGTCGCCGCGCCACACTCTCCACAGCTTACGCGTACGGAAGTCATTCGCCTTGCAACCGCTGCCGCGGCGCACGACGGATACAAGCTGCGAGATTATCCGCCGCCAAAGGTCCACTTTAAAAACACACGTCATGATTACACATGGACAGCCTTCTTCCAGGGAGTGCATCCTTATCCAGGCAATCACTTCTTGGTTTGGGTGCACGATCGCACTCGGAAGACTGTCCTTATGCCAGGCGAGTAGTGATGCCACGCTCAACATCTAACCAGGCGATGCAGCGAACCGCTGGCCGCGCCGCGTTCTAGCTTTCGATGACTTCCACATTTTACCGGCAGCCACGCTCGCTCTCGCCAGCGGTCGCTGATCTTGGGTCTCGTTAGACCTATGCGCCCACTTTTCATTCTTGTATTGATTTGTTGCTCCGCGATCGGCTGTGCAAGGGCTGACAGCGGACCCGACTACAGCAACACCAAGCCCGGCTACTATGGTGGTGACGGTAGCTCTCCTGAAAAGGCAGTTCTAGTGGTTGGGGTCGAGCAATCCGCCTACGCTTGGGTCGCGCAGAAATATCCGAAGTCGAAAGTTCTCAGCCAAGCGCTAGTAGTTCCCCCCGGCAAGAAGAGATACGACGTATATGAAGTTCGCCTCCGAAACGGCAAAGTTATCAAAGTTTGGTTTCTGATCTCCGGCGGCATTGACGGCTTTTTGGAGAATTTACGGTGAGAGGTCTAACCATGCGATGGAGCGAACGTCTGGCAGCTTTGGTTCCTTACTTCCTATGAAATTCCACCCTCAATCCGCAGCGACGCGCTCTCCCGCCAGCCGTCGCTCATCTTGTTCTCGTTAGGTCGCATGCCAAATCAGGGATGAAACGACACCTCCCACTCATCTTGATCACATTACTGGGTCTCCAAGCGCCAAGCCAAGCGGAAGACACGTTACCCAAACCCGGCGTGAAGGGTGAGGTGCTTGAGTTTGGCTTGTTCGAGCCTGTCGGCCAGCAGACAATCACCCCCGACTCGCACGCATTGAGCGGAAAGGCACTACATTCTCCCGGTGTGCATTTCACCAAACAGACCACTCAAGTCCCCGCTACCCTCGGCGTTCTCTTTGGTTTCAGTTTCAACCTTACTGGCGTGACCGAGCAAGGCTCAGCTGAGTATAAGAAGGTCATTACGCATCCGCCGATAAGGAACGCGAAGGGTGAGATTGAGCGGGAGTACTCCACGACGATCACTCGACCTACAAACAATGGCTATTTATACTCGGTTTGCGGCTATCGCCTTAACCGTCCCGAGGAGCTTGTGCCCGGCGTCTGGACTTTCGAGATCTGGTATCATGACAAAACAATTGTTTCGCAATCCTTCACAGTCCTGGGGCCTGATGGATCTTCGACGAAAACGCCAGCCAAATGAGACCTAACCAGGCGATGCAGCGAACGGCTCTTGGCGTTGCGATTCAACACTTATGGTAGCTAGTAACTCTTCACTCCGAGCCAAGCGCGCTCTCAGAGCCGTCGCTGATCTTGGGTCTCGTTCGCCGACTCCGGCGAATTTTCTTCGTCCTCCAGTTTTCGTAATCCGCGGCGTGCTATCCCTGCCAACCACCACGCGGTCATCAGTCGCCAGTCGAAATCGAATAGAAGGATGGACGCAAGCAACCATGCGATCACCGTTACATAGAACGTTCCACGATTCGCCGGAGCCTGCGAACGTCGCGATGCCCGTCTACGGGAGGACTCCTCCTTTGGACGGCTGCAAATCGGCGAACCACGCAATGGACCTGACGGACCACGTCCTTATTCATTGTTTCGTCCTCCCTCGCAGGTCATCGCGACGTTAGGTCTTGAGTGCGCCCCGTTGAAACGATACATCATAGCGGCATTAGTTTCCGCACTAGCGCGCGAGTCCGTTGTTGTTCGCGCTGCTACGCTCTCGTCGGAGGACATTCACGCCGCGATAGATGAAGCTGCGAAGGAATACGTTGGCGATTTTCCTCCGGGTTGGTTTGTCTTCACAAAGCATCGTGAGACCCATTTTGGATTCGACACGTTTTCAGCTATATGCCCGATTCTCTCACTTACAGTCGCTCGCCCAGCACCGTCAGAGATGCTTATCGTTCGGCCAGGCGCTATTGAGTCATTCGCGAGTCCGTGAGCTGCGACGAAAACACCTAACCAGACGATGGAGCTAACGGCGACTGGCCTTGTGTTCTACCCTCGGAGTAGCTAGCATCTTTTTCATGCATGCCACACGCCCTCTCAGTCGCCGTAGCTCATCTTGGGTCTCGTTAGATGAGAGCAAATCAGATAAGTCGATACGTCAGCCTCGCCGCAATCGTCTTGTCCGCAGCCATGGGACAGGCAAGAGCCGACTTTTCCGAGTATTACAGTTTCCCCCGGCAGCCAGGCCAGACCGCGTTCGCTTTCGAAGCGGATGCGTCGGGGCCATATACAACGAGAGCAAACAACTGGTCCATCTATAGCAACCACGATATAACGTTCTCCGGACCGGGAGGCGGCTCCAACTTATGGGCGAGCGATTCGCAATTGTATCTCAACTCTGGCGTCCCTTCATGGTATCCGCTCGTAACAAGTTTGGGCACTTTGGAAGTATCTACCGTTGCTCCTCGCGATGGCTTTTTGAGTTTCGATTTTACGCTATCCCTCAGCGCCGCATCACAGGTCACGGCGCGGGAAGGCTACTTCTTCATCGATGGAAACAAGTTCACCTTACCGGGAGGCAGCGGCACAATCAGTGGAATCCCTCTCAAGGCTGGAGACACCTTCGGTTTCGGCGTCTCGGTTACAAGGTATCAATTCGGGTTTGTCTCGGCACAGCTGAGTGTCACGAATTTCGCCGCACCTGTTCCCGAACCTTCCAGCATTACACTGCTCATTGTCGGCGCGCTCTTGAGTGTGCTTATCGCGTATTCACCTAAACATCTAACCAGGCGATGCAGCGAACGGCGGGCTGTCCTTATGTGTAAGTCTTATAGCGTGCGAAGGTCATTTCTAACTCGCGCCGTCGCTGATCTTGAGTCTCGTTAGGTCTTGAGTGCGCCCCGTTGAAACGATACATCATAGCGGCATTAGTTTCCGCACTAGCGCGCGAGTCCGTTGTTGTTCGCGCTGCTACGCTCTCGTCGGAGGACATTCACGCCGCGATAGATGAAGCTGCGAAGGAATACGTTGGCGATTTTCCTCCGGGTTGGTTTGTCTTCACAAAGCATCGTGAGACCCATTTTGGATTCGACACGTTTTCAGCTATATGCCCGATTCTCTCACTTACAGTCGCTCGCCCAGCACCGTCAGAGATGCTTATCGTTCGGCCAGGCGCTATTGAGTGATTCGCGCAGTCCGTGAGCTGCGACGAAAACACCTAACCAGACGATGGAGCTAACGGCGACTGGCCTTGTGTTCTACCCTCGGAGTAGCTAGCATCTTTTTCATGCATGCCACACGCCCTCTCAGTCGCCGTAGCTCATCTTTTGTCTCGTTAGATGATGACGCGCTTACACATCGTAGCAGTCTTCTGGTTGATAGCTTTGGTCCCGTGCTATGGGGGAAAGACGCCAGTCCGCGATGGATCGAGCAAAGAGAAAGCTATCCCTCTGACGCAACGCGGTGCGAGAGCAGTTGAGGAGGAGATGGCGTGGATGATGAAGCTTTATCATTACACTCCTGTGCTCTCTGCTCGGGATACCATCGGCAAAGCCGTTCAAGAAGTGAAAGCGGGTAACAAGAACGTCAAGGCTACGGCTGGTTATCAACATGCAACACTCGAGCATGGAGGTCAGTGGTGCAGCTATTGGTCTTTTCAGACGCCACAAGGCCAAAAGAACGTTTACTTTGATACGGGTATTCCCGTCGACACGCCTGGCGAGGTGCCGCGACAGGAGCGAGTCCGATCGCAATATATGGTTCGAGCATTTGAATCGTTCAGGTTTCATTAGGCATCTAACCAGGCGATGCAGCGAACGACTCTTGGCGTTGCGATTCAACACTAATGGTAGCTAGTAACTCTTCACTCCAAGCCAAGCGCGCCCTCAGAGCCGTCGCTGATCTTGGGTCTCGTTAGACCTTGAAGCGTGCTGGAATCATTGTGCTGTTGGCGGTGCTCGTGATCGCCGCAATTGTGTATGTCGCGCCTGTGGCGGAGCTCACATGCGTTTTCAAAGCCCACAGATTCGAGCACAGCTCGAGAGCTACCATACGTCACACGGCAAGTATCGGGTTTCCTTCGCCGATATCCCTAGCGTGTCGGTAAACGGCGCCTATCCATTACCAGCGCGATTTCGACTTCACCTGGAAGTGTATTAATCTTTGGACGGCACTGGATTTGGGAGGTGGAGAGATGATTTCGAGAGCCGCACATGGCATGGTCCGCGATAGGTCTAACAACCGATGGAGCGAACGGCGGACCGCTGTGCGCTCCACTTTTGATATGATTCCATACTTCCACTTCGAGCGGTGGCGCCCTAGTTCGCCGTCGCTCAATTTATTCTCGTTAGATGAAGCTCGCTTCATACCCTCGCCGTCGCAATGCTGCTCAGCACGACCGCTTATAGTAGCTATCCATGCGAGCCCCTTAAGGAGAGATACAGGATCGTTCGGGCCGTCGGTCTCCCGCCATCACATTCCTCTTATGACAGTGCGAGGATTCTCGATGTCAGACCGTGATCGCACGACCATTATCGACGACGCAGAAGGGGAAGAAGAAGTGCGACGATTCAACCCCAACTCCATAAGTGACGATTTTTCACTACGTCGAACGACACTTATTCGAAGCTAGCCGATTACGCGATGAAAAGTTGTGAAGCAGCCGTTCACGCTTGGCGAGCTCGCCATTTTCCGGATACAGGGCTTACGATTCGGGTGGCAGTTACATGAAGCACCTGTGGAGCCACCAGCCATCTAACCAGACGATGCAGCGAACGGCTCTGGCGTTCCGATCAACACTTATGTAGCTAGCTGCTCGTCATTTCAGTCCAACGCGTATCAGAGCCGTCGCTATCTTGGGTCTCGTTAGATGTAATGAACGCGGCCGGGCACCAGAAGGGACACACGACCATGATCATCCTCGGTTTACTGTTGCTCTTCACGGGCTCTATATTTTGAGAGGGGCGTATCTCGCGGATTTCCACGGACAGTGTGTCTTCCGGGGAGTGGCGTTCGTTCAAGCCTGGATGTCGCCTCTCCAGGGATACGTTGCAGCTGGACTTCTGTATATCCGTTGAACTGTATGCGGTTATCGCCCGCTCTGGAATTTTCGTCGTAAATGACATCTAACCAGGCGATCAGCGAACCACGAGCTATCCTTATGCCTAAGCGTTGAGAGTATACGAACATCACTTCTGACTCGCGCGGTCGCTGATTTTGAGTCTTGTTAGGTGATTTCGCATATCGGGATGAACGCCATCGATACAGGATCTTGTCAGTGCCGCGCTTTTCTCGGGCTGCGGTCTCGTCCACGATGAGAAGCTCATCGGACCATATCACCTTGAACGCTGTGGAGTAGCAGAACAGATGGGCGTCGCCTACGCGCTGGCAACGGTGATTCAGTCGGAACCATTCCTGAGACGGTTTTCGCGGTTGGCTGGGACGATCACTACATCGTCGCGAAGCAGCATCCAAACAACAACCGGGCTACCACCAACTTCTTCTATTTGGACATCACCCGAGACAGCAAATACGCAGATCCGAGCGTGAGTATTGTTGGTCCACTTCGGGGCCGGACATTCGCCGGCGGCAGACATAACTTTCATCTGCCGGAGTTTCGTCGCACCATCAAGTCACTCGAATGAACCAATCGCCTAACCATGCGATGGAGCGAACGGCGGACCGCTGTACGCTTCACTTTTGAGATGACTTCCACATTTCCATTTCCGAGCGACGCGCGCTGTCGTCCGCCGTCGCTTCATCTTGTTCTCGTTAGATGCGCCGTACCTGGATGTAAGACCACGCACAATGACTAAGCTAGATTCTCCTCACATTTATCATGGCCTTCGCCGGAATAATGTGTGTCAAAGCGGATTTCCACCGATTATTACTCATTCCCGGAGAACAATTTCGGTTCACCACCATTCTTATACTACCCGTTTCAAGCCGGCCCGCGCACGTTTCAGGCGAACGCTTACCGTGGAGTCTTTTTTAGCAACAACAGCGGCTGGATTCCTGGCAATGCTCCCGGTGCTCAGAACGTCAGCGCGACGCAATCGCAGTTGTTAATTGATTCTGGCGTCCTTTTGCACTTCCCGGGGGCGCTGACTTTGGCGCGACTCCAAGTGGGTGGTCCCGCCCCCGAGTCCTGGATTCTGGAGTTTCGACTTCAATTTGAGTCTCGGCGCCGCCGTTGCGAAGGAACCAGGCGATCCGGCGGCTACTATTTCATCAATGGAGCAACCTTTGCCCTGCCGGAAGGGACTGGAAGCGTAAGCAACATTTTCCTTAGCTCCGGAGACACATTCGGCTTTGGCGTGTATGGCAGCGTGAATTTGTTGAGCCGCGTAGTGGATGCTCAACTGCGAGTAACTCGGTTTTTTTGCGGCACCGGTGCCCGAGCCGAGATCGATTGGATTGTTTGTGCTAGGGGTAAGTGCGCTCGTTGCACTCGCCCGTCGATCAAAGGCATCTAACCAGGCGATGCAGCGAACCGCGGACCGTCCTCATGTCTAACTCTTATACCTTGCGAAAGTCGCTCGTAGTTCGCGCGGTCGCTGATCTTGAGTCTCGTTAGATGCTGACGCGTTTTATCCTCCCATCGGCCTGTTTCATTTTGGCAGCGGGCGTTGCGTCCGCCATGTCGTATGACTTCCGGACTCACGCGTCGGGTCCGTTGCACGCACCGGTAGTCTTCGCGTTTTTCGACGACTCAGGCACACACGCGAAGACCGATGTCTCGCGGTTCATCGTCTCAGTGCGGACGCCGGATCACCGCTGGAAGCCGGTATGGTCTGTCAGCGGCCACAGCCGCGTCTCACAGCCGATCGAGTATGGTGTTCCTCCAGTCGGTTTCACTACGAGCACACGACCGCAGAAGCTTACTTCTGGCCATGTTTACGCCGCCTTTGCCTCCGATGGTCACGGCGGTTCATCGATGGCCGTCTTTCGATTCGATCGCACCGGCAGGATGACCTTTCCACGTACGCTAGATTGAGCAGCCATGAACGCATCTAACCATGCGATGGAGCGAACGTCGGACCGCTGCATGACAAACCTGAAGGAAGATTTAAGAATTATGAAACAAGCGACGCGCGGTCTCGTCCGCCGTCGCTCATCTTGTTCTCGTTAGGCCTATGAAGCGTATCCTCACACTCGTTTGTCTATTCATTGCGACTGCGGGCTTGGCAGATGCAAGACCAAGATGGCGCGCCGTGAATCATCCCGCCCCGGCTTACCCTGATGCAGCGAAGCAACAGCATCTCAGCGGAAACGCGCTGTTTGAGCTTCACATCAGACGAGATGGCGCAGTCGAGCGCGTGGTTACCGTCACATCGACAGGTCACGGGCTCCTAGATGAGAGTGCCGTTGCCGCTTTTCGGAAATGGCGCTTTGATCCGCAGATTCCCATCAAGACACTGCGGATACCGGTCCGATACATCGACGGGCCGCCGCGCATTGACGACGTCATGAGGCAGCCGGAGACGCCTGGCTACTCCAAGGTTATCACATTGTTCTCGCGCAAAAAGGCCTAACCATGCGATGGAGTGAACAGCTGGCAGCTTTGCTTCCTTACCTTCCATGAGATTTCACCCTCAACCGGCAGCCACGCGCTCTCCCGCCAGCTGTCGCTCATCTTTTTCTCGTTAGATGATTGCCCGCGTCCTCCTGATTGCCTGCGCTGTCGCTATACAAACAGCAGGCGCAGCCGAGCCGCGAAGCGAACTGAAACTCAGTCGTCCGGTCGAAGCGAATGGCCAGCGGGCCTATATCGTTTCCGCAGCGCCGCACAAACGGGTGTTGATTTTCGTCAAGAACGGCGCCGTTTCGACGCTGGATGTGTCTGCTGAGTTTCCGTTTTCCGTCTCACTCACAGAAAGCCCGACGCCGCGCTACAAGTTTGTCGTCCTCTTCGAAGACCGGCAGAAGGGCACGGTTACCGACTCCTTCGGTGTCACTTCCGAAAACTCGGTGGAACAGACAGACGAGGACACTCACAAGATGCTCATTGAATCCGCAGCGAAAGGGCGCGCCATTGGCGAGAAACTCGGCAAAGAGATCAGAGGCGAACACCAGTGAACCCATCTAACCAGGCGATGCAGCCAACGACTCTAGGGCGTTGCGTTCCAATGCTAACCTTAGCTAGGATGCTTGACATGAAGCCATACGCGCCCGCCAGAGTCGTGGCTGATCTTCGGTCTCGTTAGGTCTCATGCCGCGCGCGCTATTCTTATCGTTGCTGGCAGCTGCCGCGTTTATCGCATCTCCGGCGCACACTGCTCCAACCGGTAGCGCGCAGACGCCTGCGGAAGCCATCTATGCTCCGCAGCCCGGTTATCCCCACGTTGCTTGGCTGAACGGCTGGCAGGGGACAGGGGTGTTCGTGATGCGTATTCAAATTAAGAGCGGACGCGTGAAGGACGCTTATGCGCAGCGCAGCACAGGTCATAGAGAGTTGGACGCCGCTGCGATCGCGATGCTAAAACAGTGGCGCTTCAAACCCAATGTACTGCCGCCGATCGCCAAGATACTGCCGCATCGCAAGGATCCGTTTGCGACGGAAGATTCCCTCGCAAGGATACCAGTCACGTTCTACCTCCGATGAGACCTAACCAGGCGATGCAGCGAACGGCTCTTTGCGTTGCGATTCAACACTTATGGTAGCTAGTAACTCTTCACTCCAAGCCACGCGCGGTCTTAGAGCCGTCGCTGATCTTGGGTCTCGTTAGATGCTAGAGCACGCGATCACCTTCTTGCTTGAGTTCGTGCTCATGCTGTCACTTGCCACGTTCGTGCTGGCGTGGTTGGCGATTGGCGTCACCGTCGCTGCATTCATACGCCATGTGTATCGTGCCACATCTTCAGTCGATCCACTCGAGTGGTGGAGTTATCTTCGCGCGATTCCTCGCGGAGCTCCTCCCGCCGAGATCGCGTACATTCAGCTATGGCAGCGTCGCGTCTGGAGAGCGTCTGTAGCATCATTTGTTGTAGTGCTAGTTTCAGCTGTGCTATTGGGCATTTTCAGAGCATCTTTCCACGCTTAGACATGCAGCCACGCAACGCATCTAACCAGGCGATGCAGCGAACGGCTCTTGGCGCTGCGATTTAACACTTATGGTAGCTAGTAACTCTTCACTCCAAGCCTTGTGCGCCCTCAGAGCCGTCGCTGATCTTGGGTCTCGTTAGACCTATGAGACGCGTTTTGGTCATTCTCGGTCTCGCGATCCTGCTCGCATCAAGACTCGCGGCGAATGAACCAGGTCCACCCGGCCTGACGCAAGAGACGCTCGTCGGGACATGGGAAGCGGTATCGCCGGATAATCCGTTCGTTCTTCGCCTCGAGATAGCCTCGCGTGGCGCTTCCTACTTGGTATGGACGTGGGATGACCACCCGATTATGTGTCGGCTGGTGTCCATGAACGTCCGTAACGGACACGTCAAACTCAACTTCCGACCGATGCGCGGCAATGATATCGGGTTCGACGACCTCACGATTTCCGGACAGGGATACGGCGACGCCACAGTTGGTATCCTAAGAGGCAAGCTCCACATCAGAGGGCTAGGCGGTTACGGGGATCACGATGAGGCGATCGCTTTCAGAAGGGACCTTTGGGTTCGCTGGCTTCCCGCATATTCGAAGCGGAGCGAAGAGCTCATGAGACGTGCGCACCGTGAGGCCAAATAGGTCTAACCAGGCGATGCAGCGAACCGCTGGCCGCTCCGCGTTCCGACTTCAGACGACTTCCACACTTCCACTCCGAGCGACGCGCGCTCTCGTCCGCCGTCGCTCATCTTGTTCTCGTTAGACCGCATCGCCGCACGCATGGCCACGCAACCGAGCGAAATTCGAGACGCTGCGAAGGAATTCATCTCACTCATCGACGATGAGGCGATGAGTGCGGAGGAGCGCATGCTCGGGCTACGCCGGTCTCTCGACCAGCTTGCCTACCTCCAGCACGACATCAGCTACACCTTCGACGAACGCGAGTATCCTGATACACCACGCAAAGACTACCCAGAGCTCAGGCTGATTGTATCATCCCGCTTTCCGCAGCTCGGTTTCTACAACATGCCTCATAGCGTCACCGGGGAGATTGCTGGGACCAGCATAGATGTTGGAGACGCCCTCGATGACATCACCGACATTGCGATTGAGCTTTACGATGTCCTGTGGCGGTTCGCCCACACCAGCGCGGATGACGCACTTTGGTACTTCGAGTTCAGCTATTCTTCACACTGGGAAACACACCTGCGCGAATTACAGCTATGTTTGCAGCGAATCGCTTCGGGTTTCGAAGATGCGGTCTAACCAGGCGATGCAGCCAACGACTCTATGGCGTTGCGTTCCAATGTTAGGCTTAGCTAGTATACTCGGCATGCAGCAAAGCGCGCCTCCCAGAGTCGTGGCTGATCTTGGGTCTCGTTAGATCCTGTGAGGCGTGTGCTATCGGTTTCTTTGCTTGCCATCGCTTCGGTGTGTCTTGCTTGCTGCATCGGCATACCATACGTGGGCACGCGCAGCGTCACGCCAGCGCGCAAAATCGTCGTGACGGATATGCCGGACAGCCGATCAGAGACTACGATCTATACATCTACCGCTGCAGTCACCCGGGAAGTAAATTCAGCCGTGTCTTCCCCTTTCCCGATAGGCCGGAACCTTCCTTCGCTCTGCCAAGCAAGTCCGAAGCGGCCGTTAAGTGGGCTGGAGGAGCGTGGCTGGCGCCCGATTTCTATGTGTCTTACGAGCCGCAATTCTATTGGATCGCTTGTGTAAACAAAAGGGGTTACAAAAGCCGAAGATGGTCACTCAGTCCGACGCAAGGAGAGACGATCAAAATCGTTCTCAAAGAGGGTTCTACCCCTGGCGACGATTATTGCGACGGGACAGGTGCCGGTCCATGCAATCCCTGCAAGTCTTACGAGTATTTCATCTAAGACACTTCGCGTTATCGCCACGGCGACTGCGCACAACAATCCCCATGAGCCCGACAGCGTTCGGATCTAACCATGCGATGGAGCGAACGGCCACCCGCTGCGCGTTCACGTTTTCCGTAATTAGTAAGTCTGTGCTCCGAACCACGCGCGCTCTCGGTGGCCGTCGCTCATCTTGTCTCGTTAGGCCTTATCAGCATGGAGCAGTCCAAGGTAAGCTCGATTGTAGCCCGAGCGATCATGTGGTGTGTGTTGTGCTTTTCTGCAGCTTCGATCGTGTTTTACCGGCTGTTCTTGGTTCGTCGGACACCAGCGATTGACGGGACCGCGCAGCCCTGGACCCCGTCGACTGTGGCTATGTATGCGATCCCAATTATGGTCGCGTTGTCGATGAGGTGGTTGGTAATTCCGCGGCTGCGAACTCCACTTCTTTCGTTGATTCCATTTCTGATTGCCGTGTCCAGCGCATACGTGCTGACTCTATTCGGTCTGTTTCTTGTCCCAAGCGAGCGCTTTCAATTGTTCTTCTATACAACCTGGCTCTTGCTACTGATGCTAATACCCGTTTGGAAGGGAAAGACCTAACCAGGCGATACAGCGAACGGCTGGCCGTTCCGATGTCTAGCTTATGCTAACTACAACCTCTTACTCGCAGCCACGCGCGCGTCCGCCAGCCGTCGCTGATCTTGGGTCTCGTTAGGTCTCATGCGCGCTCTCCAGGATCAGCGTTGGTGGAGCATCACCGGACTATCGGTGTCGGTCCTCAGCAATTTGCTGATGGCAGCTTTGTGGCTTTGGGCTCTGTTTTCCACGCCCGCAGGGACTCATGCGCGTTACATCATCGAGGCCGGCTTATCGGTTTTCATCGCTCTAGGCACACTCGTGCTAGCGTTACCTTTCGTGATTGCTGGCGCCTCGCGTCCCGGCAGGCGAGGCATAGCGCTTGTTACTTTCGCGCTCGCGCTCATTCCATTCCCACTCGGTGTTGTCCTCATGCGGGTGCTCGCCATATTGCGCCACATCACGTTGTCACCGTAATGAGACCTAACCAGGCGATGCAGCCAACGACTCTATGGCGTTGCGTTCCAATGCTAACCTTAGCTAGGATGCTCGGCGTGAAGCAAAGCGCGCCTGCCAGAGTCGTGGCTGATCTTGAGTCTCGTTAGGCTCCATCCAGTGCGCTTGTTGATTCACACTTTCGTATTGGTAGCCTTCGGTTTGTCCGCGGCCGCTGCTCAAAATCGAGCTGCGTCACTCCCACTCTCCCGCCGCGAGCATCTTCTCCTTGGCACGTGGCATTCCCCTCCCGACCGCGAGTATTGGGTGGTCACGCGACGAGCCGACAGAACCTTCACGGAGGAGCAAACTCGCGATTACCCTACGCCGGGCACGCGCTTCACGACCACGGGCACATGGCGCATTGCAGGAGATCGCTACTACACCCGATACCTTACTTCCACGCATCCCGCGATCCGTGGAGGTAGTGGACGCGAAAATCGCGCCCAGATTTATAGCCTCACAAGAACGAAGTGTGTTTTCCAGTGACCAGGGGGCGCCTGTTGTATGGGAGAAGAGAATCAAACCTCCGCGTTGACCCCAATGAAGCCTAACCAAGCGATCCAGCGAACCGCGACCTGTCCTTATGTCTAGCTTTGAGCGCAAGCGAACACCAACTCTCGCTCGCGCGGTCGCTGATCTTGTGTCTCGTTAGATGGTGACACGCCTTTCGACACTATGATGGCAGGATACAGACGGTGTCGCTGGTGGAGTCTTCTTCCGGTTGTGGTTGGGACGTACCTTATCACCTATGCCGCGATCCTCAGCAGCCTTAGAGATATATGGTTTTCAGGGGACATCTGGGTCGCCATATGCGCCTCCATACTGATCGCAGGTGGAATCCTGCTTTTCTGCAGAGAGTCGCTGTGGTCGCACAGCTTGCTTCGTGTTTATCTCATTGCCGCACTGATGTCTGTTGCTCTGGAGATGTATCTTCGCTTTCTAGCGCCGACTCCGCCAACTGGTCAGGGAGACGGTCCAGTCACGTCTGCCCTCATGGACCTGACTATGCGTGGGATTGTTCTCACAGCCTATCTGCTCCCGCACCAATACACTGACCCGTGCTGCTACGACAAAAAGCTCGTGTTCGTCGGGTTCGCTCGAGAGTGGCTCGTGGGACCGCTGGCGACCGCTCTGAATGCGATCTTGTGGGCCTTTACATCCGCGATTGTGATATTCGTTTACCGATCCGTGCGACGGAAGACACCCAGCTCGCCAACCATCTAACCAGGCGATGCAGCGAACCGCAGACCTATACGTATGCCTAGCTTCGTCTGTTATGCGAACATCACTTCTCGCTCGCGCGGTCGCTGATCTTGAGTCTCGTTAGGCCTATGAGAGCGCTCGCTGTTTTTGTCATGTTCGCTGTAGGCGTTGCACTCTACGCCGCCTCCAACGACGACTTGCCTTTCGACAAGTTCGACGTCGGGCCTCGGATTCAGAAAGATCGCCCTACGCATGGCTTTTGCGAACCTTTCGCTCTCGGCGGCACTGGCTACCAAGCCGTGTTACTCGTCAGTCATTACACTGACGACCCGCGACAGACGCCCCAGTTCGTCGAGATTTCAGTTCAGAAGGAGTGGCAGAAGGGCCATTCCGTAGTTTGCTTCGAGCGACAGTTTCGCGCTTCTGACCTTCCCAAGTGGATTCTGACCGCTACAACCCGAGACATCGCCACGTATGATCAGCTTACGCGAGAGGTTACATTCAACTTTGCCTTCACGAGCTTCTGCTACAGGTTACCAGACAAGTGAGAGGCCTAACCATGCGATCCAGCGAACCGCGGACCGCCTTATGTGTAGCTTGGAGAGCATGCGAACGTCATTTCTAACTCGCGCGGTCGCTGATCTTGGGTCTCGTTAGATGACCACGCTCGCAAGCTTCCGGTTCGTTGGCAGGCACCTTATCGGCGCTCTTTCTGGGCTATATCTCGCCGCCATTATGGCCAGGTTGATAGGACACTTTATACCTAGAGCTCGGCTAGCTATCTTCATCGTTTTCGCGATTTTGTGGCTGCTTACTGGTATCGCCGCCATCATTCGCGAGCTTCATGGCAATCGAGACACACTCGTCTCGCTCGGCCTCGGTATATTGCCTCCTGTGATCGTCGGCCTTGCGATTGCTGTGTTGCTAGCTCGCGTTGTTTCGCACTACCTGCCGGATTCCGGCTTGTCAGTTGTCGCCGTAGAAGCAGGACTTTTCTTTTTCGTTGGAGGCTACCTTATGGTCATGCGTGAAGCCTATCACAAGCGGAAGCTGGATGAGGATCTCGCCAATAAGCCGCAAAAGTCATCTAACCAGACGATCCAGCGAACCGCGGACCGTCCGAATGCGTAACTGAAATTGCATGCGAACATCATTTCGAATTCGCGCGGTCGCTGATCTTTGGTCTCGTTAGGCCTCTTCCACGTGCTCTACACGTTCGAAGCAAAGCGAACTCTCGACGCCGCGACGAAACTCGCCGCCGACAGCGGACATCCTTACATCGGAGCCGACCATCTCGGCGTCGCGTTGCTCTCTTCGCGGGGTACTCGAGGCGGTTTGCGCGCTCAAGCGTCTGCGCGTGCCCATTGGCGCGCTTCGGCGCGCATTGGTCGGCGCGTTACCGCTTGGAGCAGAGCATCGAGGCGGTCCTCGGATGTCACCGCGGTTAGGTAAGCTCTTGCAGCGCGCCTCCAAACTTGCGGCCGCGCGAGATGGAGGGCCGATCGGTACCTGAAGACTTACTGATAGCGCTGCTCCAAGGCGATGGACCCACGCGTGAGGAGATTGCATCAGCGATTCTACGCGCGGCCAACGGCTCGGCGTACTCTTGCTGCGTTTCAGCGGATATTTTGCGTACTGTCGGGGACGTTTTTCGTGATCGCGAAAGCTACTCCAGTCGTCCGAAGGCCTAACCATGCGATGGAGCGAACGGCGGACCGCCTTGCGTTTACATTTGAAATGACTTCCACACTTTCACTCCGAGCAACACGCGCTCTCGTCCGCCGTCGCTCATCTTGTTCTCGTTAGGCCTATGCACCGCTTGGTCTTTGCTTTCGTCGCTTGGTCTCTTGTTTCGTCGGCGATGCTCGGCGCTTCCGGCCCACATCTCTCTCGCGCCGAAGTCGCCCATCTTGCTGACGCGGCGAGCAAGCGTGCAGGATATGGCTTAGATCACTACGTTCGGAGCAGGCCGACTTACGGCCTCGTCCACAGAGACCGCACTTGGACAGTTTTCTACCAGGGCAGGACGCGAAGCAACCCGAAAGGTTCCTACATAGCGCCGGGCGATCACTTTCTTGTTTGGGTGAGCGACACGACTCGCGCTACCGTAGTCATGGCTGGTGAGTAGCATGCTAAAAGGCCTAACAATGCGATGCAGCGAACGGCTCTTGGCATTGCGATTCAACACTTATGATAGCTAGTAACTTTTCATTCCAGTCCACGCTCGCACTCAGGGCCGCAGCTGATCTTGTGTCTCGTTAGATCGTGAAGCTCACGCCTACTCTCACCGGATGCGCGGCAGATCCGTTCACACCTCAGTCGTTTTATTGAGCTTATGGACAGGAGATTTAGCAAGTTAGCTATTCAAATCGCCATAGGATTCTCAATTGTTTCAGTTTGCATTGCTGCGTTAGATACTTGGAGCCGCGGCATTCGTCAGGGCGTACCGGGACGTTTTGATACTTCGTCTGCCGCGCTCTCTATGGCCGGCGTGTCAAAAGGGATTGACGCGCATCTGTGGGGATTTTGCACGTACTGCAATTATTCATCAACCCTTCGTGCAATAGAAGGAGTGGAAGGTAAGGACGGCAACTTTCATCCAACCATCGTCAGCCAGGTTAGTAACAAGACGGATGGGAAATGGAAAACGATCCGAAGCGCGGCAGTCCCCGGTAAACCGGCAACGGTCACGGTGCCGCCGAAATCGCGAAGCCAAATGTTTTATGTCAACATGGACGCTTTTGTGCCGCTAATCGGTAAATTTGAGTATGGGCGTGTATTGCTGAAAACGGGGGAGAAAGTGGAGCTTGAGTTGACAGAACTGCATCCTCCAGAATGAACCATCTAACCAGGCGATGCAGCCAACGACTCTATGGCGTTGCGTTCCTACGCTAACCTTAGCTAGTATGCTCGGCATGAAGCAAAGCGCGCCTGCCAGAGTCGTGGCTGATCTTTTGTCTCGTTAGGCCTATGCAGCGCGCTCTTGCCGCAGCCATACTTACCGCCGCGTTGTCGTTCAATTCGTGCGCGTCACGTACACCATATAGCGTCGAGATCTTCGAGCGTAGAGGTCCACGGACAATTCAAGGCAACGGACCCTTAGTCCGCGTTCCGTTTACGGTACCCGGGCCAGGACAGTACGACGTGGTTCTAGGGTATCTCATCACCGATGGTGGCCCTGGCTACGACGCACTCGGTCGCGTGGTCGCAACAGCGACAGTGACATACCGCGGACAAACTGTGGAAGCGAGTACGTTACCGCGGCGCGGCCGCCGCTCCGAACGATTCACCGATCCCAGCGGCTTGATTCTCGTTCGGTTCCGGGCCGAGTCGGCAGGACAGTACGTCCTTCGACTGAAAGTCACCTCGGTACCCCCTCATCTTGAGATTGGCGGCGCGGATATTTTGCTGTACAAAGTGGCAGAAACCGGCGAAAGGCCTAACCAGGCGATGCACCAACGACTCTCTGGCGTTGCGTTCCAATGCTAACCTTAGCTAGTATGCTCGGCATGAAGCTATGCGCGCCTGCCAGAGCCGTCGCTGATCTTGGTCTCGTTAGATGGTAATGCGCGCTCGTATCATCAGCATCGAGATCGAATCTTGGAGCGACAGTCGCGCTTGGAGTAACCCGCTGCCAGAGTATCCGCGTCTGTTCACCAGCATCCTGAAGGCAGCGTGTCCGGAGATGCCAGCCACCGAGCGAAAGCGCCTTGCCCGACGCGTCGTCCGGCGCGAGTGCGTCAGTATTCCGGTTCACGTCAGCGATTGCGCAGAGACTGTGCGTCACTGGCTGGAGTTCAGGGGTGCGACCATTAAGATGCATCGTGCGGATGCACCTACGGAAACGCCAACCATCTAACCAGGCGATGCAGCAACGACTCTATGGCGTTGCGTTCCCGTGCTCACCTTAACTAGTATGCTCCGGCATGAAGCAAAGCGCGGCTGCCAGAGTCGTGGCTGATCTTGGGTCTCGTTAGGCCGCATGAGATCCGTTCTGCGTGCCATCCTGATTATCGTTCTTGTGCTATTGGTGCTCTTTTGCAGCCCTATGGCCTGGATCCAGATTAAGATGTACCGCTTGCGGCACACTGATCAGAGTCGTTTGCTCTCCGCATGCCGCGAAGCGATCGCCAACCGCTCCTCCTACCGAAACGACAAAAACCGTTGGGGCACGTTACACGAGGATGACGTTTTGATCCTTTCCCCGCTTCCGGTTGAGCTGCCAGCTGCGATTCGCGAGCTGAAGCCGCGCTACGTGATCATCCGGCCCGATTATGCCATGATTAATGTGAGCGTCCCGCTGAGCCGTATTTGCGTCCTAGGCTTTGGCCCAGACGCAAAGCAGTTTGGCACTTTCCAGTACATCGACGGCCTTTGGTTCTGGAACGGAAATGACACCACCAAGAAACCACCATCGCCGTGATCACGCCAAGGCCTAACCAGGCGATGCAGCGAACCGCGACCTGTCTTTATGCCTAGCTTTTCACAGTATGCGAACGGCTCTTCTAACTCGCGCGGTCGCTGATCTTGGGTCTCGTTAGGTCTATGCACAATAACCCGTTTCATGGTTACATGGGATTATTCTCAGCTGGCGTTATCCTTGTCGCAGCTCTCTTCGTGGTGGTTGTCGTGATCGGGGCAATCTCTTGGACAGGTAGACTGCGTGGATGGCCCGCGAAAGTCTTGTGGGCGGCCGCTGGCGCATACATCGGAGTTGCCACGGCTTTGGTGACCGGGATCGGAATTCCTTTTATACTTTTTCAATTTCATTTGTGGGGCTTCCCTGATAGAGATATGCGCGTTACTTTACCTTGGTTCGTAGCTATACAGGTATGTGGGGTTCGGTATTCCACTTGGCGGACTCGTTCTCGGATGCATCCTCGGTTTGCGCTTGCGCCGCCGCCTCGCAGAAAGACCTAACCAGGCGATGCAGCGAACGGTTGGCCGCTCCGATGTCTAGCTTATGATAGCTACAACCTCTTACCCGCAGCCACGCGCGCTCCCGCCAGCCGTGGCTGATCTTAAGTCTCGTTAGACGGTAAGCATGCACACGACCGCCGACGCGACGCGAGCCTACACCGATGAGGAGCTTGTGCGAGACTACACGCTCGCGTGGACCGGCCAGGGCGACGCGTCGCACTCGTGGGCCTCAGATGAGCTGGATTATCTCGCGTGGAAGCAGCCGGAGCGCGCATGGGCAGCTATACTCTCCCTCATCGCGCGGAGTCCATCGGATCAGTTCTTAGCCATCCTGGCAGCCGGTCCGCTAGAAGACTTGCTGTGCGAGCACGGGGCTGCTTTCATTGCACGCGTTGAGCAGGAGGCCCGCAGAGATCCGCAGTTTCGTGACGCGCTCGCGGGTGTCTGGGGTTCATCGCGCATGCCGCCAGAAATTCACACGCGGGTGCGCGCAGCAGTCGGAGATGAGACGCTCTGACTTCCGTCATCGGCGTAGCCACGTCACCGTCTAACCAGGCGATGCAGCGAACCGCGAGATAGCGCGAGATGTGTGGTTTGAGTCTTTGCCGTCCACCCGTTGTCCGCGGCGAGAGTTGCACCGGTCTCGCGGTCGCTGATCTTGGGTCTCGTTAGATGAGAGCAAATCAGATAAGTCGATACGTCAGCCTCGCCGCAATCGTCTTGTCCGCAGCCATGGGACAGGCAAGAGCCGACTTTTCCGAGTATTACAGTTTCCCCCGGCAGCCAGGCCAGACCGCGTTCGCTTTCGAAGCGGATGCGTCGGGGCCATATACAACGAGAGCAAACAACTGGTCCATCTATAGCAACCACGATATAACGTTCTCCGGACCGGGAGGCGGCTCCAACTTATGGGCGAGCGATTCGCAATTGTATCTCAACTCTGGCGTCCCTTCATGGTATCCGCTCGTAACAAGTTTGGGCACTTTGGAAGTATCTACCGTTGCTCCTCGCGATGGCTTTTTGAGTTTCGATTTTACGCTATCCCTCAGCGCCGCATCACAGGTCACGGCGCGGGAAGGCTACTTCTTCATCGATGGAAACAAGTTCACCTTACCGGGAGGCAGCGGCACAATCAGTGGAATCCCTCTCAAGGCTGGAGACACCTTCGGTTTCGGCGTCTCGGTTACAAGGTATCAATTCGGGTTTGTCTCGGCACAGCTGAGTGTCACGAATTTCGCCGCACCTGTTCCCGAACCTTCCAGCATTACACTGCTCATTGTCGGCGCGCTCTTGAGTGTGCTTATCGCGTATTCACCTAAACATCTAACCAGGCGATGCAGCGAACGGCGGGCTGTCCTTATGTGTAAGTCTTATAGCGTGCGAAGGTCATTTCTAACTCGCGCCGTCGCTGATCTTGAGTCTCGTTAGATGGCAGTACCCACAAGCATATGAATCTCTCGCTCCCGCTATTCCACTTCGAAACTTGGGCGACTCTCTTCTTTAGTCTCATCTCCACGGGCTTTCTTCTGTTTGCATACCTTCGCACGCGTATGTTTCCACTTCTCAGTTTGGCGATTGGTGATGTTTTGTTCATCGTCCAGCTTTTCATCCACTACGCGTATTGGCTCGGACATTTGCTGCCGAAGCCAGTTGCGCAGTTGAGTATGACAGGCCTCTTCCTCGTTGCCTCCCTGTTCACAACGATCGGGATGGCTCTCTTATGTGTGCGGCTAGCCATGTGGCCATCTAACCGGGCGATGGAGCCAACCGCGGACCGTCCTTATGCGTAGAGGTTCTTGCTTTGCAAACGCCACTGGTAATTCACGCGGTGGCTCATCTTGTTCTCGTTAGGTCGTGAGCATCTTCGTTCCCATTCTTATCGGAGCCATCGTAGGTTTGCTGTTCGCACTGAGACGTGGCCCCAAGCCGCATGACATCGTGGCGTCACTCCCGCAAGACGATCGCCAATTTCTTGCAGACGAGCTTGAGCGCATCACTCGTCTACCGCTACGCACTTCTGCGGACGAGGATGCATGGTACACGACCACACACGACGTGCAGCATCGCCTTCGAGAGCGATTCGGCGAGGTTGCCGCTGTCGTTCCTCATAGGTTCATGATTTATTTTCATGATGCCGATGTTCATCGCACGCAGCCCGCGTATCGAGCAGCGCAAGAGAAGCATGTTATTGATTTCATCCGACAGTTGCGCGAAAGGACCTAACCAGGCGATGGAGCTAACGGCGGACCGCTGTGCATCCACATTTGAGATGACTTCCACACATTCACCCCGAGCGACGCGCGCCCTCGTCCGGCGTCGCTCATCTTGTTCTCGTTAGGCCTATGCAGCGCAGCGTCATGCTTTTCACGGCGGGTCTCGCGCTTACATCATGTATGTCGTTTCCGTATGTCTACAGCCAGCCGGGGCATGATTACCGGCTTTCGTGGGGCGATCTGGCAGAGATCAACCGGCTCGCAAACAATCGTCCGGACATTCGGAAGCCGCTGTCGTCCATATCGATGCTGGGGGCGGACTACGGCGAGGTGGATGCCGGACAGACGCAGACCGAGGGCGCTCCGATGACGATCTTCGCAATACACAGAAAGAATGGACATTGGTCGATCTCGGATGTGAGGCAGACAACTGTGGTTCTGACCGATTGAGACATGCGCACGAAAAGGCCTAACCAGGCGATGCAGCGTAACCGCGAGATAGCTCGATATGTGTGCTTTGAGTGTTTGCCATCCACGCGCAGCGCGCGGCGAGAGCTTTACAGGTCTCGCGGTCGCTGATCTTGTGTCTCGTTAGGCCCCAAAAAGCGCCATGCATGAAGCGACACTTCGCGATTTCCTACTCGGCAGCGTCACAGGCGATGTGTTGCGTGAGGATCTTGTCGGCACGGTCGAGCATCTTGGCGATCGGACGTCTCGACACCACGTTGTGTCACTCGAAGGGGAGTTCGAGGTCAGCGCGAGCCAGCTTGTTCGCCTTTGCGATGCAGTATTGGGCGGCCCTTTACAGCCGGGTCAGCTTCAGAGCATTGGCTTCTGTATGATTGCATCGGATTATTTCCACTGGGATGGCGATACCGCCGATGGAGCGCGCGTCACGGAGACTCTTCATGATTGGGCAGCTCCCGAGATTTATTACCCACTCACCCTTGAGACCGTCAGACTTTTTCGAGAGCGTCTCGTTTCAGGCAGAGATGTATTCCGTGGCACACAAATGGCCTAACCAGGCGATGGAGCGAACGGCGGACCGCTGTACGCTCCACTTTTGAGATGACTTCCACATTTCAGCCCCGAGCGACGCGCGCCCTAGTCCACCGTCGCTCATCTTGTTCTCGTTAGGCCTCATGCGCGCGCTTCTCGACCGCTTCACATATCGCTTCCAGCTTTGGCATCGCGACCGATATGGTGACCGGTGGGGCGCCGGTCCAACCGCGCCACGAAATCCGCTCACGGTCATCGCAGTGCTAAGCGTCATCTTTCTCATCCTCGACGCCACTGAGCCATTTGTTTTCCATCGTCGGCTCGACATCCTCGCATTCGTGGGCATCCCCGCCACGCTGGCATTTCTCGTCCTTTATTGGTCAGCTTCTAGGTGGGCATGGCACGTCCCAGTCGGTTGGATGGTATTTTCCTTTGTCGCCTACTGGAGTTTGCGGTTTGGCGGCTATGCGCCATATCAGCCGCAAGCGGCAGCAGCCCGCTTCCCGGTTGCATTCGCATTGTTCGATATTGTGCTCACTGCAGGTACCCTCATTTGGCTGTTCTGGATTCGCGAGCGTTACTTCCAGTATGTTAGCGACTCCCGTTCCAATGAGACCTAACCAGGCGATGCAGCCAACGCCTCTATGGCGTTGCGTTCCAGTGTTAACCTTAGCTAGAATGCTCCGCATGAAGCCATGCGCGCCTGCCAGAGTCGTGGCTGATCTTGAGTCTCGTTAGGTCTCATCGCGCATCGTGAAAGCTACGCTTCGAATTTGGCTTGCGTCATCGACTCTCATTCTCCTCACAGCGTGTGCGCACGAGTTCTACTTCTACAAGCTCGCGAGTGACGATCTCGTGCGCAAGATGTTCGCGACCACTACCACGCCCATTCCGTTTGTTCACGATATCCCGCCTTACGTGATGAAAGCTGTGCGTGAGATAACACGCGACGACTTTCGCATCGCAGATCGCGGCCAGCCATACATTGCGACCGACGTAGTGCTACTGCCTGAAATGCGTGGGTGGCCTAACCGGCAGCTCCGGGTCGCCACCCGCTCGGATAAATACGTGCTTCTCGCATATCACGTCGGTGGTTATGGTCAGGGCTTCTGCGTTCTTGCTTTCTCCATCACCCCAAAAGAGCACGAAGCTCATCCCATTTTGATCGCCACACTGACAGACTCGCGCGCGCCACACGATACCGTTGCTGACCTCGCACGCGCGTTTGAGCGCGGAAAGCTGCAACAGTATAGGCCCACGTCATATGACTTCTAATGAGACCTAACCAGGCGATGCAGCGTACGGCTCTTGGCGTCGCGATTCAACACCTATGGTAGCCAGTTGCTCTTCACTCCAGTCCATGCGCGCTGTCAGAGCCGTCGCTGATCTTGGGTCTCGTTAGGTGCATTCAGCCGCGTGAACGAGACAGTTCCCCATTATCATTCCGGCGAAGAAGTGCGCTGCGGCGACCGCGTTTCCTACAATAGTCAGCGCGGGAGGATTACCTTTGTAGCAGCTCGCCGAGAGTATGCGCCAGATTTCCCCGCCTCAGAATGGAGCGACAATTCCGGATTCATGATTTGCTTCGATAACGGAGCAAGACTTCAGTTGGACGAGTCAGACGAACTCCTTTCCTTGCTCGAACGTCAGTCATGAAGCGATGCGATACATCTAACCAGTCAGTGGAGCTAACCGCCACCCGTTGTACGCTTACGTTTTCAGATGACTAGAACCTCTTCACTTCGAGCTCCGCTCGCTCTCGGTGGCGGTAGCTCACTTCTGTCTCGTTAGGCCTCATGCACAATCGCGTATTCTGGCACGCGTTCCTTCCGCGCAGCCGGTCGCCCGTTGTCTTCGTTCTGACAATCGCCTGCTACGATTTGGCGATCACTCTGCTGCTTGGACACATAGTTTATCTTCTGCATTTTCCACCGCGCCCTCCAAGCTTTTGGGAGTCCCACGGAGATCCTATGGCGCATATCGTCGAGGCGCTTTTGTTCGCACCGCTCTTTGAGTCAGCTCTTCTTTTTAGCGTTATCGAAGTGTTGCAATGGCTGAAGGCCGCCACGTGGCTTCAAGTCTTCGTGGCCGCGGTAGTTGTAGCCGGACCTCATTCCTTTACGTGGGGCTGGGAGCCATACGCCTTCATCGTTGCTCCGAGCTTTGCTATTCAGGCCGGGTCGTATGTGTGTTGGCGCAGAGTCTCACGAAAACTCGGTTTTGTAGTCGTAGTATCTATTCATGCGCTCCACAATCTTCTTCCCACAATGGCGATCATTGCCCGTATCACCTCCAAGGCCTAACCATGCGATGCAGCCAACGACTCTATGGCATTGCCATCTTATGCTAACCTTAGCTAGATTACTCGGCATGAAGCAAAGTGCGCCTGTCAGAGTCGTGGCTGATCTTGAGTCTCGTTAGGTCTTGCTTATTTAACGAGCGGTGTTCTCTAAAGCCGAACACTGCTCTCAAGCCGAAATGCGATTACGATTCCTTTTACTCGCCGCATTACAATTTACGGCTGCCTTCTCGCTAAGCTCATGCGGATATCAATACTTTAAACGAGTCGTTATCGATCCGACGTCGTTAAAGGTTACCTGCTACGATTCAGTCGGAGGCCTTTTCAACCCGGCACCGCCAGGAGGCGTTTACGGCCGTTTGGCTTGCTGGAATGGAAATACAATCGTCGAATACCTTAATAAAATTGAGTCACCTGCCTCCTGGATTCGCTACGACTACATGCTCCTTAACGAACACGGGCAGCTCGTCGATCGAAGCAAATACCAAATTCTCGCCCAGGGCGATTTCGGAATATTTTACGGCAGAACTTCGTATCATTACGGGTCTAAAACCGAGAAAAGGATCGACTTTACGGTTGCTGCTTTATACCGAGTGCAGAGCGAGCCTGCGGAAGTCAAAGAATCGGCAGAAGCGGTTCCCGGGAGTTTGTCGGTCATTAGCATAATACGGGCATTTCGAACTCCGACTGGCTACAGCTTGGGTGGTGCCTGCTATACGCCGACAGGGAAGCTGCTCAGTGTTTCGCAGCGAAAAGCGAAGAGCACCGAGTCGGGCGAAGGGGGCGAAACCCGCTATCGGCAAAACCTGATGCCAGAGCGATTCGGTTTTCCGACCAGCTTCCCGGTAAAGGAATATGGGCAGGGCGACCGCGGCGTCCTTGTTTCGTCAGATCCGACCGTCCTTTTCGAGGCCGTCAACTTTCACTACGATCGCAACCGTCAGGTGCAGCAGGATTTTCGAAATCGAGGCGAAGACGTGCACTCGCGAATCCTCCGGTACAACGTCACTCCGGAGGATACGATGCTTGCGCCAATCGACGACAAATGTGTCTTCGCAGATTACAGATAGACGAAAAAAACTCGACTTTGACAGCTACGCCTAAACCGCAACCGACCTAACCCTACGATGCAGCTAACGCCTTCCCGTACCGCGTTCACTTTTCAAGATGACTAGACTACACTCATTCCAACTCAGCCTCGCTGTCGAAAGGCGTAGCTGATCTTTTTCTCGTTAGACCTATGAGCATACGTCATTCACTCGGCCCAATCATTGCTACATTCTTATTCGCGATAATGCGGTGCTACGGGACTCCCCACGTGGTGACATCTCCGGATCTCAGCGCTTGGGTCGCATACGCACCTGAGCCTGTATACCCACCTCAAACCCTACACCGCGGCATATCGGGCAGCGGCATATTCTTGTTTCGAGTCCACATAAAGACCGGTCGAGTGAGCCAGGTTATCGTGCAACACAGCACGGGTGACCGGACTCTTGATGATGCTGCCGTAAAAGCGCTGAGCCAGTGGAGATTTAAACCTAATGTCCTGACCCATAATGAGAATAAAGGGATTCAGTTACATCCGCCGCTTACCGCTGAAGAGGCTTTGGTCAGGTTGCCGCTGACCTTTGCGTTATGATAGACCTAACCAGGCGATGCAGCGAACGGCTGGCCGTTCCGATGTCTAGCTTATGATAGCTACAACCTCTTATTTGCAGCCACGCGCGCTCTCGCCAGCCGTCGCTGATCTTGGGTCTCGTTAGATTCATGCGCGTAAATAGCTACCTCCTAATTTGGATCCTCTCACTCCTTACACTTCCTCGCGCCCACGCCAAGGTTGAATACAGTAATCTCGGGCCGAACGACGCCTTCGGCGGCGGTGCAATCGCGGTGGACGGGCCAAGCTCCGGATTCGGCGGGGTAACAGTTGCCGATCAATTCACGGCGAGTTTCACTGGCTTAATGAATACCGTTGAGGTAGCGATCGTTAACAGTAGCGGTCCTCCTGCGCTTAACGTCAGCATTGAGCTCAACGATCCGAGTACTAATCTGCCGCTGGTTAGCAGCCGGGTGCTACTCGGCACAGTGACTCCATCGGACCCGCCACTCGTCACGCTGACGCTCGCGACGCCTTACTTGCTGAGCGTGGGCACAGCATACTGGCTCGAACTGGCTCCGTCTGCACCGGCAACGGCGGACGGATGGTACGTGGCTTACGACCAACACGCGAATCCCGCGGCGACTTCTTTCGATAGCGGCGGGACATTTAGAACTTTCGCGATAGCATCGGCTTTTCGTGTAAATGCGACCTCGGTACCGGAGCCTTCAACTCTTGGATTGGAGTGTTTCTGCGGATTGTTCGCGTTGATAATCGCGATATGCCACAAGCGTCGCCAAGCGAGTAAACAATGTCAATCTAACCAATCGACGATGGAGCGAACGGCGGACCGGTCTGGGACCGCATTTCAGATGACTTCCACACTTCCACTCCGAGTGACGCACGGCGTCGTCCGCCGTCGCTCATCTTGTTCTCGTTAGATGCTTAAGCGTGGGTTATGAGACTATCTTGGGCGCGGCTCATCGGAATGGTTTCGGGGACGTTCGGCGCTGGCGCCGCAGCAACAACCGTCGTTCAGCTTTGCACAGTGGGGCTTCGAGAGACACTGGCCTCGGGGAATATATTTGTGATTTGCGGCTGGGTGTCCCTCTTACTAGCAGTTCCGCTTTACGCCGGACGCGAGTGGGCGCGGCGCGTCTTCTTCTTACGTCGTTACTGTGTGTTTGTCGGCTTCGCGATTCTTGTTCCTTTGCTGCTGTCTCACAAGCCCCGATCGCCTGCGGAGTTAGCTCATCCTTATCTTCGCACCCTAACCCTTATATCCGGCACCATCTCATTTCTCACCCCGGCAATCTTCATCTTGGCTGCGCTGCATCACTCTGATGTCAGACGTGCGTTCCAGTCGAGAAACGCATCTAACCAGGCGATGCAGCCAACCGCTTCACCGCGTACAGCTTCACTTTCCGATGATTAACACACTTCCACTTCAATCACTGCTCGTGTCCCATCAGCGGCGGCTGATCTCGTTCTCGTTAGGTGTAATTGTCCGCTCCAAGCACATGACGACCACAATTACCGATGCAGAGTTAGCGGCGCACAGGCAAGCTGGACGCCACGTCCAATATCTCAGCATCGCATGGACGTCGCTCGAAGCCATCATCGGCATCGTCGCAGGTCGGCTCGCCGGCAGCGTCGCGCTTATCAGCTTCGGCATCGACTCGGTTATTGAGGCCGCTTCCAGCGGCGTCATGCTTTGGCGAGGGCGCGAATCCTTTGCCTCATCAAGCCAGTTTGGGAAACCCGAGTTGATTTATGGGTGCTCAACCAGCCTGGCCACGCTCAAGTGGCAATGATCCCGGGCACCGATCACACTTTCTGACCGCCGTGGTTCAAACCCTCCGCGACCCCCGCGTTCAATGTCGCAAAATTGGATCAAAAGGATTGAACCGTAGGGATGAGCGCTTTTGGCGCTGAAGCCCGCAGGACTGTACTACACTCCTTCCAAGCGCTGCATAGGCTTTGCAACGCCAATGCAAGGGAACGCAGCGCCATTCCGCTACGCCGAGAAACAAACGACTTGAAGCGAATGGTGGTAGGTCTCGTCAGCTATTCTGGACATTGGACACGCTGAGAATCACTCAAATATTCGGCGAAGGGACAAAGTAGGAAGGCTGAGGGCAGAATTGAATTTTCCTGGGATCGCCGCTGAGACGGCGGCAGCTACAACTCGGAAAACAAAGAAACGCCGGCCCGCAGGCCGGCGTTCCCCAAATTGCGCTTTTAATTAAGTTATCGGCGCTCGCCGTCGTAGCGATAATCCTGGCGATCGTCGTGCCGATCCCAGCGGCCCTCGTGCCGGCGGTGCTCGCTCCGGATGTAGTGGCCGTGAATCCAATGATGCCTAGACATGTGGCCTGGAACCCAAACCATCTCAGAATCGCCCTCCCAGTAGCGTGAGCCATGGTTATAGAAAGGCCGGTCGCCAATCTGGACTGATATGCGTTCCGCTCGAACAGCGGCTGGAAGTATGACGCTCGCGCCCAGAATGGCGACGAGCATTAGTTTATTTTTGATCATTACACGACTGATTCGTGTGCGGACCTCTTCGCACAGGGGTTTATCTCGCCCCGCGCCTTCGATAAGCGATTAGCGTCGGCGAAAGATCAGCCCGAGGAGAAAGCCGACGCCAAGGACTGAAACAATGGCCCTGGTCGGATTCTCGCGAACGTATCGTTCGCTCTCTTCGTGGAATGAGCGAACCCGCTCGTTCGCCTCGTTCATGACCTTCTCGGCCTTGCCTCGATACTCCTTCGCCTTGTCGCCTGCGGCGGTGGCCAGGTTTTCGATCGCGCTGGCCGTCTGTGTTCCCGGTCTTAGAGCTTCGTCGGTAGTTGCGCCGCCGCTTTGAGGCACAAACGGGGTAAATGGTTGGCCGGTCTTGAATTTGTCGTTTGTGCTTGAGTCCATACCTTCGAATCGTTTCTGCGCGGCGGGAAGTTGTCTCTCTTTTCTGGCTGCCTCCCGGCTAAAGGCGAAGGCGCCGAGTAACCCTTTTCGCTTTCCGTCGATTCTTTGGTTAATTAAAATTCTTGTGTCTTCGGAACTTTCAGAATATTCTGAAAGTAGATGAAGAAAGAATCCGGAGCCGATCAGAAGACCCTGACGGAGGCGCGGGACGAATTTGTTTCGCAGTGGGGCAGCATCGGCTCGGCCTGGGGCATCAACCGCACCATGGCGCAGATCCACGCCTTGCTCATGACGGCGCCGCACGCGCCCAGCACGGACGAGATCATGGAAGAGCTGCACATCAGTCGCGGCAATGCCCACAGCAATTTGCGTGAGCTGGTCAGCTGGGGGTTGGTGCGCAGCATTTTTAAGAAAGGCGACCGCAAAGAATATTTCGAAGCGGAGAAACACGTCTGGAAAATCTTCTGCATTATTTTGCGGGAACGCAGGCGACGCGAGCTGCGCCCGGCCATGGCGGTGCTGGAGCAGTGCGCGGAGCGGACAAAGGATCTCAAAGGCACGGAGGCGGTCGCGTTCAACAAGCAGATCAAGGCGTTGAGCGATTTCCTCGCCTTGTCGGACAACGTCATCACCAAGCTCTCGCGCTCGGAGCAAAGCACAGTGGTGCCGTGGGCGCTCAAGTTCCTGAAATGAATTTCACCGAAGCAAAAACAACCAGGAGAAAGAAGACATGACACCTATCGTTTGGACTTACATCAGCTACCTCATCATCAGCATTGCGATGACGGTCTGGGTGGCGAAGACGCTGCACAAAAACGGCCGCATCTTTCTCGTCGATTCTTTCGGCGGGAATGTGGCGCTGGCCGATTCGATCAATCACCTGCTCTGGGTCGGCTTCTATCTCATCAACATCGGCTACGTTGCGCTGGCGCTGCGGGAAACGCAGGAGCCGATAGACCTGCGAGGCGTGCTCGAACTTCTGAGCCGCAAAGTGGGAGTGGTGTTGCTCGTGCTCGGCGCGATGCACTTCTTTAATCTCTTCGTCTTTTCGAAGATGCGTCGTCGCGCGCTCTTGCAACACGCGCCGCCGCCGATTCCCCCGCAAGCGCACGTGCCCGTGGTCGCGCAGTGAAATGTCTCTATGTCTTGTTTGATGCAGAGTGCGCGCTATGCCAGCGCTGTCGGGAATGGCTGGCGCGTCAACCTGCCTACATCCGCCTCATCTTTATTCCGCTGCAGTCTCCGGAATTGCCGCGCCGTTTTCCGGGAATCGAAACATTCAATCCAACGCAACAATTAGTGGTCATTAGCGACGAAGGTGCGGTTTATCGCGGCGCGAGCGCATGGATCATGTGTTTGTACGCGACGCGCAATTATCGTGAATGGTCGCAGCGTCTCTCCGCACCGGCGTTGTTGCCATGGGCGCGCCGCGTTTGCGAATTGCTCTCGCATCATCGTCTAACATTTTCACGCGCACTTGCGCGCAAGAGCCCGGCGGAAATCAGAGCGCGACTTGCACTGCACGGTCGATGAAAATTCTTATTCCCGGTGGCTCCGGCCAGGTCGGGACGATTCTAGCGCGCGCCTTTCACCGGGACGGCCACGAAGTAGTTATTCTGAGCCGGAAAGATTCGAGCGCTCAGCCTTGGAGAGTTGTGCGCTGGAATGGTCAGACATCGAACGGTTGGTCGAACGAATTGGAAGGCGCGGATGTGGTGATCAATCTTGCGGGCCGCAGCGTCAATTGCCGCTACAACGCAAGGAATCGCCGCGAGATCATGCAATCGCGCATCGCTTCGACGCACGCAATTGGCGCAGCGATTCGTCAGGCGAGCAAACCCCCGCGGCTCTGGTTGCAAGCGTCAACCGCCACCATCTACGCGCATCGCTTCGACGCGCCGAACGACGAGCACACTGGTATTCTTGGAGGCGAGGAGCGCGATGCGCCGGAGACATGGCGGTTCAGTATCGACGTCGCGAAATCGTGGGAACGCGCCGCGACAGAGGGCGAAGCGCTCCCACATACGCGGCAAGTTCTGCTGCGCTCCGCGATTACTTTGAGTCCTGATGCCGGCGGAATCTTCGACACGCTCCTCGGGCTTGTTCGACATGGACTGGGCGGACGCGCCGGCGATGGGCGTCAGTTCGTCTCGTGGATTCACGAAGTCGATTTCGTGCGCGCGGTTTATTGGATCATTGAACACGAGCATCTGCGCGGACCGGTAAATCTGGCGGCGCCGAATCCATTGCCTAACGAGCAGTTCATGCAGAGCTTGCGCAAAGCCTGGGGCATGCGATTTGGCCTGCCGGCGCCGACTTTTCTTCTCGAGCTGGGAGCGATTTTTCTGCGCACCGAAACAGAATTGATCCTGAAAAGCCGCCGCGTCGTTCCGGCGCGGTTACTCGAGGACGGTTTTGTTTTCGATTTTCCAAACTGGGAGGAGGCCGCGCTTGACCTCTGCTCTCGTTGGAAAAAGCAACGCCGAAAACCTACTGCTCGTTAGGCCAACTCTAAGAAATGATATTCCATTTCGGCTGCTTCGAACGGCCGTTCGTCTGCCAGAGCCGGCAACCGCCAAGGTAGGCGTTGCGATTGCTCCCGCGCAAAATCCCGCGGGGCAATCGTTCCAGTTGTTTCACGTTGCCGCCGCCGAGAACGACGTAGTCGGCGATGAATGAGATCTTCAACTTCTGCACGATATCAAGGACTTCTCTGATCCATACCTTTCGCCCGAGCCAATCGAGACCGTCTTTGCCCACGACCTCTTCAATTCGGGTGACATCGGGATACGGAAGATCGCCTAACTCCAGCGGCAGAACGTTGCTGTTCCAAATCAGAGTAGAACCAAGGCCGGTGCCGAGCCCGAGAAACAACATTCGTTTTCCCTTGTAGCTACCGAGCGCTTGCATGGCGGCGTCGTTGATGATGCGCATCGGCTTGCCTAGCGACCTTTGAAAATTGAAGCCGACCCAGCCCTTTGCCAGATGTTTTGGGTCTTTCAAAATTCGGCCGTTCCGAATGGGCGAAGGAAAGCCGAGTGAAATCGCGTCGAAGTCCCAGTCCTCCGTGCATTCTTTAATCTGCGCGACCAATGCTTTCGGGCTGAGTTTTTTTCCCGAGTCGAACTTCCGTTTGCGGGCGCGCGATATCATTAGCTTCACGTTTGTGCCCCCGATATCGATGACGAGAATTTTTTTCATTTGCGTTCTTTGCGCGGCGCGGTGCCGATGGGAGTAAGTTTGGCCGGAGGCGCTTTTTGCGATTCCGCCAATTTCTTCGCCTGCCTGCGCGAGCCTTCACGAAAATAAAGTTGCGCCTGGTTGCGTTCTTTACCTTCCTCGCAGCGGACGCGGATGTAAGTGCCATCGGCCTGCAACTCGCGCGCTTTCACGCAATCGTTCACGAAACGCGGCAGAATGCCATTGATGATTTCGTCGCGTAATACCGGGTCTTCGACAGGGAATGCAATCTCGACGCGGCGTATAAAATTTCGCGGCATCCAATCGGCGCTCGCCAGGTAGAGATCGGGCTGGCCGGCGTTTTCAAAATAATAAACGCGACTGTGTTCGAGGAAGCGGCCGACGATGCTAATGACACGAATATTTTCGCTCAGGCCTGCGATCTTCGGGCGCAGGCAGCAGATGCCGCGAATGATCAGGTCGATTTTCACTCCGGCGCAGGATGCTTCGTAGAGCTTTTCGATGATCTCCTGGTCAACGAGCGAATTGAGTTTAACGATAATGCGGCCCGGTTTTCCGCCTAACGAGTGGTCGCGCTCGCGCTCAATGAAGGCGATGAGGCGCTTGTTCAGATCAAACGGCGCGACCATTAATTTTTCCATGCCGGGATAACTGGCCAGCCCGGTCAGGGTGTTGAAAACCATCGCGACCTCTTCGGTGATTTTGGGATTGGTCGTGAGCAAACTGAAATCGGTGTAGATGCGCGCGGTGCGATGATGATAATTGCCGGTGCCGAGATGGACGTATTGCCGCAGACGATCGCTGTCGCGTCGCACAATGAGCAGCGCCTTGCAGTGCGTTTTTAATCCAACCACGCCGTAGACGACATGCGCACCCGCTTCTTCCAGACGACGGGCCCATTGGATATTAGCGGCCTCATCAAAACGGGCCCGCAACTCAACTAGTGCGGTGACCTGTTTGCCGGCGTTGGCGGCGTCGATCAACGCCGCCACGATCGGCGAATCGCCGCTCGTGCGATAAAGCGTGATCTTGAGCGCAAAAACCTGCGGATCGTTCGCCGCTTCTTCGATCAACTCGACGATCGGATCAAAACTTTCGTAGGGATGATGCAAGAGCACATCCTGTTTGCGCATGACGTCGAAGATGTTGACGTGCGGCGGCAGCGCGGGATCGCGCGTCGGTTGAAAGAGCCGGTCTCTCAAATTAGCAAAGGCATCGTTGCTCACCAATGGCGAGAGATGCGTCATGGTGAGCGGGCCATCCAGACGATAAAGATCAGCTTCGCCGAGACTGAAAAAGTCTAACAAGAGCTGGCGAAAATCTTTCGGGCAATCCGCTTCCACTTCCAGACGGACCGCATTGCCTTTGCTCGATCGACGCAATTCCTGCTCGATGCTGCGGAGCAAATTATCCGCTTCTTCTTCGTCGATGTAGAGATCGCTGTTGCGCGTGACGCGAAAGGCGTGCACGCCGTCGAGCAAAAGCCCGGGAAAAAGATCGGCGATGTTTTCTTTGATCAGGTCCGCCAGATAAATGTAATCCCACGGCTCGTCGTCCCCTTTGCCTCGCGCCATGAGAATGAGTCGCGGCAAGACGCGCGGCACCTGCACGATCGCGAGCAATTCTTCACCGCCTTTTTCGGCACGCGCGCGGACCAGCAGGTTGTGACTCTTGTTCAGCAGCTGCGGGAAAGGATGGCTGGCATCAACCGCGAGCGGAGTTAGCAACGGAAAAACTTCCTCCTGAAAATAACGCCGCGCCCAACTCGTGCGACGGGTCGGCAATTCCGCGACGTCGTAAATGCGAATGTTGTTTTTCGCCAGTGCCGGCACGAGATCGTTGCGCCAAAGCGAATATTGCGTCGCGACCAGCTCGTGTGCGGTGCGCTGGATGGCATTGAAAATTTCCGTCGGCGTCAAACCATCCGGGCCGACGTCGCTGGTTTCGCTTTCGATCTGTTGCTTAATGCCAGCGACGCGAATCTCGAAAAACTCATCGAGATTGGAACTGAAAATAGTGAGGAACTTTACGCGCTCGATCAGCGGCTGCGTCGGGTCCTGCGCTTCCTCGAGAACGCGCCGGTTGAATTCGAGCCAGCTCAGCTCGCGATTGATGAAATTTTCCGGCGCGGAGAAACGCGAGTGAGCCGCGCGCTCGGTCGCGTCCGGCAGCGCAACGATCTTGTGCGGCTCGGGCTCGGGCGAAGTTGGTTGTGACTTGGTCGATGGCATCTCGGAGCCGCGGGGGCGACGAGACTATTCGCCGAAAATTCGACCAAATACACCACGCTTTTCCGTTTTGACCGCGAGGGCAGGCGGCCAGCACTCGACGATTTCGAGCGCGAGGAAACGGAAGAGGGTGAGACGGGCGAACTTTAGATCGAGCCGCAAATTCTTTGCGATCTGCGCGATCGAGCGTGCGCCGTTAAACTGCGAAGCGAACTGTGCTTCCGCGACAGTGAGACGCAGACGTTGCACGCGATCAAAACCATCGCGCGTATAAGCCGGAATCGAAGCCTGGTCGTAATTCGCTTTGTTTCCGAGATCCTGAAATTGAATGAAGCGCAAAGTGCTGAGCGCCCAATGATCGATGTCGTCTTCGGTCGGAACATCGGCGATGAAATCAGGCAGTTGATCGCCTTGTTCGAAAATGAAACGAACACGCGGCGCGCTCCAAAGTTGAGCGAAAAGTTTCTGGCCGTAATGCTGGACTAACTGCATGGCCGGCTCGCGCAGGATCAAGTCTTCGCTCGCCAGCGTGATGAAAAGTGGGCGACTTGTTTCGCGTTGCTGCTGACGCGCGTCAGAAACTTTCGCTTCGTCGAGATTCACCAGCGTGATCGGCGCTTCTGCGCAATAAAGTTCCGGATCGCGCGTGGTGACGAGAATGATTTTTCCCTCCCGTGCGAGCAGCTCGACCGGTTCCCGATCCCAGAAGCAACGAAGTGTGCCGGTTAATTTTTGGCTGCCGATGGCATGCAGCGCCCAGTTGAGCGAAAAGAAACTGGTGTCGCCGCAAAAATAAGCGTTGCCGGAAACGCCCGGCGTTTCGATCGGCGGCGAATAGGTCTGCGGTTGCGATTCGAACGATTCGAATGGCGCGGCGGTTGTCGTTTCCGGAATCGGATTTTGCCAAGCGCTGGCGGATGATGGCGCGGCGCTCCACCAGGCATCATCGTTGCCGCCAACTGCCGTTTCGATTTTTTCCGTCTCGATATTTTCGACCGGCGCAGACTCCACAAAAGTTGGCTCTTCAAAAGACGGCGGCGCAGTTTCAGTAAAGGGCTCGGCGATCGGTTCGAGCGGTTGTTGCGGCGTCCAATTCGTCTCGGGCGCTTCAAATGTTTCGGCGGGCGCGGTCGGAGCAGGGGAAGAAGTCTCGGCGTCTTTTGGCATGTAGTTTTCGACAGTCTTAAGCAGTAACTCCGAAGTAAACGGCTTGTTCAAAGAGCCGACCACATTTGGATTTTGTTTCGGATCGGCTTTCAGATCCGCGCCGAAACCAGACATATAGACCACCGGAACCCTGGCGGTGTTCGATCCGCCTAACAAGTGCTGCAAAACTTCGTCGCCTTTCATGTCGGGCAAAACGTAATCGAGCAGGATGAGATGGGGCGTATCGGTCAAAGCCGCCTGCAATCCTTCCGCCGCGGTCGGCGCGGCCACGACCTGGTAGTTCGCTTCGCCCAAAATCTCTTTCACGAAATTGAGCAGCATGACGCTGTCGTCGATCACGAGAATTTTTCGCGGACCGGTGGTCGGCTGCGCGGCGGAGCCATTCGCGCTGACATCGCCCGCCTCATCCATTTTGCGCACGGCTTCCATGAGCAACATCTGCCAATCGAGATCGATTGAACGCGGCACCTCGCCGGCTCCGGAAACTTCGGAAATCTTTCCGCCTTTCCACCGCACAATTTCATCAAAAGCTTCGACGCCCTGTTTGCCGGGCGTGATGGCATGTCGGACCTGGCCATGATCGAAAAAAACGCGCGCTTTTTCGTTGTGCGGTCCGGTGAACTCCAGCGCGGAAGTCGCGCCGCTCATGCATTTGAGCTGGATTATATCGGCGAAGTGCAGATCGCTCAGCGTGCCCTGAAATTTTTCTTCGCCGCGGTGAGTTCCTGCGAGGAGCAGAGCTTCCACCAGGGTCACGAAATCGCCGTGCGGAAATGGTTTTTCCAAAAAGTGAATCGCACCAATGCCGGCGGCCCGCTCGCGTTGGGCGGCCAGATGGACTGCAGTCAAAACAATGGCGCGCGCATTCGGATGGCTGGTGCGCAGATCGTATAGAAATTCCTGCCCGAGATCGTAGGTGGCATCGATATCGAGAACGAAAAGGTTGGGCCGTTGATTCAGAACCAGTTGCTGCGCTTCCTCCAAACTGTGCGCGACATCGACATGCGCTTGCGGCGCGGCTTCGCGCAACGCCGCCAGAATCGCGCCGGCCAAATGTTCGTCAGGCGCGAGGACAAGAATCCGGCCTGCCGGATCAGATGTGGGCGATTCGTTCACGGTTCAAAGTATGCGACAAAGCATCTCGCTTCCAAGATGCCCCTCGCACCTCGTTAGGAATGCCCGCTTCTCGCGAAATGAAAAGTTTTTTCTCGACGGAGAAGCGACGCGGCCAGACCCGGGCCGCACTGGGTAAGTTGCCGAGCAGTCCGGCGGATAGGACGCCGGACAACAGCTTGGCCTAACGAGCGTGAACGCCCGTTGTCACCGCATGACCGTTATCGGTCCGCACGGTGGTTGAGCAGCCACTGAATACCGCCAAGAGCAAAATGGCGCTGAGAGTAGAGAGAAGAATCTTTCGCATGGGTTCCTTTCGTTTCCTTTTCAATCGCAAACCTACGCACAAGTGAGCGTCTCTTTTCACTTTGTCGAGCCGCTAATTCCTGCGGCGTATCGTTCGGCCAAAAGGCGTCGATTGATTTTGCCGCGCTCAGTCACGGGCATTTCGGAAAGGAAGACGATTCGTTTCGGCACCTGCCATCCGCTCAATCGGCTGCGGCAAAAATCGAGTAACTCGCTTTCGACGATTTGTTTTTCCGCCACCACGCAGGCCGCGACTTCCTCATTGCGCAAAGTCGATTGTTTTCCAAAAACGGCTGCCTCGCGAACTCCGTCGAACTGCAACAGGATCGCTTCCACTTCCGCGGGACTCACTTTTTTGCCGGCGACATTGATGACATCGGAGACGCGGCCGACGATGCGGAACCCATGGTCCTTCTCCACCAGCAAGTCGTCTGGAACGAAACGGCCCGTGCGCAATTTTTTGTGGTCCGTCTCCGGCAAGTAACCATCGCCCGCGGCAGCTGATCGCACTTCGACCTGGCTGGAAGTCGCGCTCGGATCGAGCAGCCGCAGATTCACGCCGACCATTGGTTCGCCGACAAAACCTTCTTCGACCAGGGCCGCTGCGCGATCGTAGCAAATCCCGCCGCATTCCGATGAGCCGTAGAAGGAATGAATCGAATGGCCAAATTTTTCCCGAAATTTTTGCGCGACTTTTAACGACAGCGGCGCGCCTGCGGAAATGCAAAGGCGCAAGTGTGGCAACGCCGGCAGATCATTCATTTCGCAAAACGACTGATAGAAAACCGGCATGCCGGGAAAGACCGTCGCGTTGGTTCGCGCGAGATCATCCAACACAGCGCGCGGCATGCGATCGCGACTGACCACGAAAGGCACGCCGCGAATCATCATCGCCGTCACGACATTGCTAAAACCGTAGGAATGCGAAAGCGGAATGACCGCGAAGTTGATGTCGTGCTCCGTGATTTCCATCGTGTCGCAAATCTGTTCGCAATCGAGCACGAGTTGTTCGCTGCGAAAACGGATCGCGCGTGGTGCGGCCGTTGTGCCTGAAGTTAATTTCAAAAGCGCCGGAGGTTTCCCGCCACAACCGCGCAGCGAAATTTTCATTGCGGCAGCGCGTTTTTCCTCCGTCGCCGAAGAGTCGATCGGCAGGGCGATCAGTCCTTCTCGCAAACAAGCCAGCAACATCGCCGGCCATTCGGGGCGATTGCCAATATCAATCGCGAAGAGCTCGCCCGGGTCGCGATTGGCCATTGTTTGTTGAAGCGCGCGCGCATTCTCCTCCACTCCGCGAAAGGTTCGGAGCACTTCGCCGCCCGTGTCGAAAATCGCCGGCGCATCCCCTTTTCGCGCGAGCGTTTTCTCCCAGGCCGCTACCAGAGCATCTGTCGATTTCATCCCTTGCGCGAAAGCATCATCGCGCTAAATTCGTTGCTCGTTTCTAAACATGAAGGCGGACATTCATCCCAATTACAACGAGACCGAGATCTCGTGCGCGTGTGGCGCGGTCTATCATACGCGCTCAACGCGGTCGGACATTAAAATCGGCATCTGCGCCGCCTGCCATCCGTTTTTTACCGGCGAACAAAAATTCGTCGATACCGCTGGTCGCGTGGAGAAATTCGCGCGCCGCTACGGCAGCACGAAAGCGACTCGCGCGACCAAAGCTTAGCTGGCAGAGCGCGTTTGTAGCGGCGGTCTATGACCGCCGTCTTTGCGTACACCCATGGATTTTCAATCGCTAATTGAGCGCAAACGCGGCCGGTTCCTCGAACTGGAACGCGAGATTGCTGACCCGGCACTTTTCGAGAATCGAAAACGCGCGAGCGAGATCATGCGCGAGCATTCGAACGTCAAGCAAATGCTCGCGCTCGCCGGTGATCTTGAAACGGCGCGCGATCAATTAAAGGACAATCGCGAACTCGCGACGACGAATGACGCCGATCTCGCACAGATGGCGCAGGAAGAAATTCCGGAATTGGAAAAACGTGTGGCTGAGCTGGAGCAGCAATTTCAAATCGCGCTGTTGCCGCCGGACGAAAACGAAAATCGCGACGCCATTATCGAAATCCGGGCCGGCACCGGCGGAAGCGAAGCGGCAATTTTCGCGGCTGATCTTTACCGCATGTATCACCGCTACGCGGAAACGGCGGGACTGAAGATCGAAGATTTGGAATCAAGTCCGAGTGAACTCGGCGGATTGCGTGAAGCGATTTTTAAAGTCTCCGGCGAGAATGTTTTTCGAAAACTGAAATTTGAAAGTGGCGTGCATCGCGTGCAACGCGTGCCCGCGACCGAAGCGCAAGGCCGCATTCACACTTCTACTGCGACCGTGGCGGTTCTCCCCGAAGCGGAAGACATCGACATCGATTTGAAACCGGAAGACCTGCGCATCGAAGTTTGCCGCGCCGGTGGACCGGGTGGACAAGGCGTGAATACGACCGACTCGGCTGTGCAAGTCATGCACATCCCGACCGGTCGCATTGTGCGTTGCCAGGACGGTCGCAGCCAACAGAAGAACAAAGAAAAAGCGCTCGCCATCATGCGCGCACGATTGCTCGAGGACAAACAGCGTGAAGAGGAAGCGAAATATTCTGCGCACCGCAAAACCCAGATCGGTTCCGGTGGTCGCGAAGAAAAAGTTCGCACCTACAATTTTCCGCAGAACCGCATCACCGATCACCGCATCGGTCTCACGCTTTACAGCCTCGATCGGGTTATGGAAGGCGACCTGGAGGAAATGATTCGATCGCTTCAGGTAGCGGATTTACAGGAGCGGCTCCGAGAAATTTCAGTCTCTGCTTAGTAAAAACGCAGACAATAAATAGAGTAGATCCCGATTGTCGCTACAACGATCAAGAGACCAATAGCTAGCTTCCTACTGCCGAGGAGCAAGACATCGCGAGTAACTAAACGGCCGGTTTCTGCTCTTTGCTCGGCAAGGAAGCGCAGTTCCCTCCTCGCGACGACTATAACTACCGCGATCATGACTAGGTAGATCGCGAGAAAAAGAAATCCTGATCCCACAACCCGGCCTGGAAGAATGCCGTGCACAGGCAGGAAACGAATATCGGCGAAAAGAACGCAGACAACACCTTCCAGACTAATAGCAACCAAGGCTACGACCGTGGAAACTAGGCTTCTGTCTTTCAGATACGATATCCAGAGAAACAGCACCATCGCATGGTAGAGACAGATAACGTGTAAGCTGAAGCTCCATTGGATTCGGTAGATAAGGGCGATGAAGAGTGATGGGACAAGGTAGATACAGAAGATTACTCGCCCAGAATAAGGTCGAGCCAGGACCTTGGGAAACTGGGCCAGGACAAAAGGAGCGGTAACAAGACTCGCCGCCGACCACAGAACAAAGCGCTGCGATTGAAAAATGATTGAGGCTAATTCTGATAGCTTGGGTGAAGCACTTCCATCGAACAAGCCGAGACAGTAATTAACCAAATGCGTCGGAAAGATACTCTTGCTCCAGTTTACAAGCGGAAGTAACGAGAGAGTAGGCCAAGTGTATTTGGTATAGAACGCCTTGGCCAGTTCGGCCACAGGGTGAGTCTGAGCGGCGGTAAGCCCCGCATCGTAAAGGTAGTAGTATAGCAGCGGCTGCTTCGAACCTGAGAACTTAACAACGATGAACCATGCTCCAACAAGTATGGCTCCTACCCCAGCAAACCACGCGACGTCTTTGAAGCGACTCAAACGTTCTCGAATCGGATAACGAAGCGAGAGAAGCTGCAGGAGTCCGAAACCGAGAAGGAACGGCAGGACCGAGCCGTGAATATAGTAACTTGTAGCACAGAGGAGCGCCTGCAGCACAGGAGCCTTGCCATTCAAGAATAGGAGGGCGGCGAGTAAGAAGGGGTAAGCGGAGGAGAACTTCATCCATCCGCCGACGTTACATAGGAGAAAGAATCCGCCGAGGGCAGTAGAAGCTACCGCCAAAATTGCGCCACGATAACCAAGGAGACGGCGGAAAAGAGGCGCTACTCCTAGTAGGTAGAGATTGTTCAGCAGCCACCAGAAACAATGATAGAACTTTAAGGCCGCCGCCGGGTAGGCATACTCATGTTCCTTTAGTGGCAGGTGAAATAGCTTAAAGAAAAAAAGCGTAAGGTATCCGCCTAGCTGCGGGCGGTCGTAAGAATCCATTTCGCCGTAGAAAGGATCCAGCGGGTAATGTCGATGCAGGCCGGCAAACATAGCCTGGTGCCACGCAAACATCTGATCCGGCGGCGGCACGCCACTTAAGTTGAATAAGTCCCACACTTCATGCGGGCCGGGATATATCCCCTTGAAGAGGTAGAAGAGACTGATCTGCATGCCATACAGGGCAAGAAAGGTAATCAGCGTTACTCGCCCGAGACGCGTGGCATCGCCTGCCAGCGAAATATCGAACTTGCGTCGGAGAATTTGATGCAGCAAGCCGAACAGCGCTACTATCGTGAAGATAAGGATGAGGGAGTTGTGCCTTGAACCGTTCGCCAGGTATGCGATGGTCGCGCACGCTCCCATCCCGATCGCGGGAGCGAAATAAAGTTGTTCGTCGGGAGCTATCGAGTTGCGGAATAATCTAGTTATTCCCAGGCCAATCGCCGACAGCAGGATGACTGCGAGAAGAGCTAAGACCTCCATGGCCGCGCATCTTATACTTCCTTTTGCAAATGGCAGCTAAAGTTAAACATCAACTATGACGGTGCTTGAGGTTTTGCAGTCAACTACTGCCTATTTTGTGAAGCGAAAGATCGAAAGCCCGCGGTTGAATGCCGAACATTTGCTGGCGCATGCCCTGGATCGCAAACGCATCGAACTTTATCTGGATTTTGAACGCGCACTCACGGAGAGCGAACTGGCGCCCCTGCGAGAACTCGTTAAGCGACGCGGACAGGGTGAGCCGCTCCAGCACTTGTTAGGAACGGTAGAATTTTGCGGTCGCACTTTTCTTTGCGATAAACGCGCGCTTATTCCGCGCCCGGAGACGGAGCAGCTTGTCGAGATGCTCAAATCCGAAATCCGAAGTCCGAAGTCCGAAATTTTGGATGTGGGGACGGGTAGTGGCGTTATTGCGCTTAGTCTGGCAACACAGCATCCAGAAGCCAAAGTTATCGCGAGCGATATTTCTGACGATGCTCTCACACTCGCGCGGGAAAACGCGGCGCGGATTGGCTTGAAAGATCGACTGCGTTTTGTGCGTAGCGACTTGTTTGCGCAGATCGATGAAAGATTCGATCTGATTGTCGCGAATCTTCCTTATGTTCCGGAAACTGATCGCCCCACTTTGTCGCGCGAAGTTTTACTTGATCCCGAGACCGCGCTGTTCGGCGGAGGGAATGGCGAAGAAATTATTAGGAAGCTTATCACCGAAGCGCCTTCACACTTGCGGCCCGACGGTTTACTCGCGCTCGAGATTGGAATTAACCAGGCCGACGGGCTCACGACTTTCCTGGCCGAGCACGGATATCGCGATATTTCGACGCGACAGGACTTTGGTGGTGTGACACGCTTCCTCTTCGCACGGCATGGATAAGATTCTCGTTCACGGCGGTCATTCGCTTTCCGGATCGATCAAGATCAGCGGCTCGAAAAATTCCGCGCTACCGATCCTGGCCGCGACCTTGTTAACCAAAGAGCCGTGCGTGTTGCATCACGTGCCGGATTTGAGCGACACGAATTACATGCTGCAGATTCTCTCGCATCTCGGTGCGAGTGTGGAACGCGCCAGCGGGACCGTGACGGTCACCGCGGAGAAAATCGAATCGGTCGCGCCGTATGATGTCGTGCGAAAAATGCGCGCGTCGGTTTGTGTGCTCGGTCCGCTGCTTGGGCGGTGCGGCGAAGCGACGGTTTCATTGCCGGGCGGTTGCATCATTGGCGATCGGCCGATCGATTTGCACCTGAAAGGATTCGAAGCGCTCGGCGCGGCGATTCGCGTCGAGAATGGCAACGTGAAAGTTTTCGCGCCGAAACTGCAGGGCGCGGTGATTAACTTGCGCGGCAAATTTGGTCCGACGGTTCTCGGAACCGACAACGTCATGATGGCCGCAGTTCTCGCGGAAGGCACAACGGTTATCGAAGGCGCCGCCGCGGAGCCCGAGGTTTGTGATCTGGCGGATTTCCTCAACAAAATGGGCGCGAAGATCGAAGGTCTTGGGACGCGCCGTTTAATTATTGAAGGCGTGAAGGAATTGCACGGCGCCGAACACACCATCATCCCCGATCGCATTGAGACCGGAACGTTTTTGGTCGCCGGTGCGATTTGCGGCAACGGCGTCACGGTTACCCGCGCGGATCCAAAACATGTCGAAGCGGTCACGACCGCGTTAACTGATGCCGGCTACAAAGTGTCCACGACGAAAAATTCCATCACGGTTTCGCCGAACGGCGCTTCGAAACCCCTCGAGATCGCCACCCAGCCATATCCGGGTTTTCCGACCGACATGCAGGCGCAGATGTGCGCGCTTCTTTCCACCACTGAAGGTATCAGTGTGGTCACGGAAAATATTTTCCCGCAGCGCTACATGCACTTGGCGGAGATGAAGCGCATGGGCGCGCACGTGCAAATCGAAGGACCGACCGCGGTGATTACCGGTGTTCAAAAACTTTTGGGCGCACCGGTCATGGCAAGCGACCTGCGCGCATCGGCGGCTCTTGTGCTTGCGGGATTGAAAGCCGAAGGCGTGACGGAAATCAGCCGCGTCTATCACATCGACCGCGGCTACGAGCATCTCGACGAAAAACTGGGCGAGCTTGGCGCCCACATCGAACGCGTGAAGGCTGATTGATATGAGCGATCCTAACACCCGAACCTGGACGGTGGCCTGTCACGCTGCGGCGCTGCTCGGTTTCGTTGTGCCGGGCGCGGGCCACATCCTTCCCGTGCTGCTCATTTGGCTGATCAAACGCGGCGAATCACCCGAAGTGGACGAGCACGGGAAAGAATCGCTCAACTTTCAAATCACCATGCTGCTTTGCAACATCGTCGCCGGCATCTTGTGCTTGTTGCTAATCGGTTTCGTCCTGCTTGGAATTCTGCATGTGCTCAATGTCATTCTGGTGATCATCGCCTCGCTGCGAGCCAGCGAAGGCACGCTTTACCGCTACCCGTTCGCGCTGCGTTTACTCAAGTAACGCGCGCAGCGTTGTCAGGTTCTCGATATCTTCCCGGAGCTCTTTGCCTTTCGGGGTCTCGAGAACTTTCGGAATTTTTGCGAGGCGCCGATCGCGCATGATGAAACTGAATGCGTTCGCTCCAATTTTTCCTTTGCCGATGTGCTCATGACGATCAACGCGTGAGCCACGAGCCGTTTTGGAATCGTTCAAGTGCAACGCGGCGAGCTTCTCGAGACCGACGATGCGGCTAAAATCGGCAAAGACTTTTCGCGTAGAAGCTACGGTCGATAAATCATAACCAGCCGCGAAGACGTGCGCAGTATCGAGACAAACGCAGAGCCGCTCCGGTTCACGCACGTTTCCGATGATATGCGCAATCTGTTCGAAGGAATGTCCGAGCGTCGATCCCTGACCAGCCGTTGTTTCGAGTGCGATCTTCGTTTTGATCTTCGGTAAGACGGCATGCACGGCATCGATGGATTCGACGATGCGATTGAGTCCGGCTTCTTCACCGGCGCCGAGATGTGCGCCGGGATGCAGAACCAGGAACGGTAATTCCAGTTGATTCGCCCTAACGAGTTCTTCTGCGAGTGAACGGAGGGAGTTGGCGTGAAATTGCGGATTAGTCGCCGCGAGATTGATCAGATAATTCGAGTGCGCAAAGGCAGCGCTCAAATGTTTGCGTTGCGCATGCCTAACGAATGCTTTGATCTCCGCGCGTTCGAGCGGACGCGCGAACCATTGCATGTTGTTCTTCACGAAAATCTGCATCGCGGTTGCATCGATGGTTTGCGAACGCTCAATCGCCAGATGCAAACCGCCCGCAATCGACATGTGCGCGCCGAGAAGTTGAGGCATCAGAAATTCTTCGGATGCCAGTGCGGCTTGGAAAGTTTGCCGTCGCCCTTGTATTCGAAGAGCGAATACATCGGCGTCAGCAAGACGCCGGGGCCGCTCGCATCGACGCGAATGTCGAAGTCGAGTTTGTCGTCGAGAAAATAGAGTGCGCCGTGGCCGCGCATGCCGAAAAGTTTGCCTGCGACTTTGAAATCCTCCGTGGTGATGACGCCGTCTTTGATTTGAAAACTCGCGGTCGCTTGATGCGCAATGCTGTAACCGGCGCGCGGAATGATCGCGGACAAAATGGTGGAGAGCGGCCCGAAAACCGGAATGGCGAAGACATCGCCGTTCGAAACTTTGACGCTACCGTTGCCGCGCATTGTGCGGGCATCGTCGCCCGCGCCTTCGAAACTGTAAGTGCCGGCCAGCTCGCCCTGCGCGGTTTTATAGTCGAAGTAAAGATCAGTCAGGCGCGGAAAATTGATGCGATCGACGGTGATGTTCGCTTTGTAGTGCTCATGATCCTGCCCCAGAAAAATATCGGCGTCGCCGCGTGCGGTGCCGCCGAAGACCGGTCCCTCCACGTTGATTAACTGCACACGATCGTCCGTGATGAGCAGATTTCCGCGTGCGCGGTCGAAGGAAAGCGTCTTGCCGAGAAAAACGTAATCGAGTCCGCTCGGCGCTTCGACACCCAGTTCCACATGCGTGTTTTTTCCGCCGTGAAATTGCACCACGCCATTCGCGGTCAGCGTCGGAACGCCGTGAAATTTGTAGGGCGTGACAACTTTGAACAATTTCGGATCCACCCAATAAATCGCGTCTGACACACGCAGCGTCGTTTTGATGTGATCGATCCGAATTTCGTGATGCGGATCGTCGTAGGTAAACGCGCCGGTGCCGACGCCTTCATCGCGCACGACTTTCAAATCTTTGAAGGCGATGGCGCCCTCGGCGACGTGCACATTGCTCGTCGCGCTATTTGCCCAAACGCCGCGAAATCGCGCACGCTGTAAAGCGATCGATCCGTCGCCGGTCCACGTTTTTGCGTCGAGCGACGTGCCGCGAAGATTGATTCGCACCGTCGGCGACTTTGGCCATTCCCACTCGTTCAGAAAATTGCGCAGATCTCCGGAAACCAACGCGCGCAGCGGCGCAGGGTTGATCGTGCTCTCGACGTTCAGCCGAAAATCGCCGGGGGCGTTTAAGAAATCCGCCGACAAATCGCCCGTGGCATGCCGCAAGCGCACATCGCGGAACATGGTGCGCGCGCCGTCCCAGGAAAAATCACTCGTTAGGCTAAGAAACGAGATTTTCTTGTAGCTGAATTCCCCGAGTTCGACTCGACCGAGCGCGCTCCAGCGTGGAGGCGACGCAGAGAGATCGGTCGATCCGGAAAGTTCGATCGTCGGAGCGGACGCGAAATCGAAATCGCTCAGAATTCTTTCGAAGCCAAAGGCATCGGCGAATTGTTTGGCGTTGATCGCACTGTGGGCCTGGAATTCGCCAGCTTTTGTCAGGCTATCCCAAACGAGATGGCCGGCGAAATCCCCGGCGGCATCGGTGAATTGTAATTGCGTGACGCTGAGTTTTTGGTCGGCCCATTCCGCGGTAGCGGAAAATTTGTTGATTTCATATGTCCCGCGCTGCATGCGATCGCCGGTGAGGGTGGCGTCGGCGCGCGCTTTCTCCATATGCGCGAGATCGCCGGAAAATTTCAGCTGCAGCGCGGGCGGGCCACCCGCGAATTTGAATGCATTTAATTCCGCCGCGACCCGGCGCACCAATTCCATCCGCTGGCGCAATTCCGCTTCGGTCAATTCGCGGCCGGGTTTGTAATCAGCGCGTTTGAGCAATTGACCGGTCGCCGACAAGCGGACGCCGCAAAAAAATCCTTCCGCCTGGCTGATGTAAATTTGATCGGGCGGAAAAAAAACGCGGGCCCGAAAATTCCGCAGTTGTGCCTTGGGCGCTTTGGGATCGCCGAGCGGATTCGGAAAAGTGAGATTGGCGTCTCGCACATCGATCGCGTTCAGAAACGGCTGATGATGCAGGAGCGCGGCGTAGTTGATGTCTAACGAGACCTCGTTCACGAGCGCGAGCGTCTCGCGATTGCGAAAATCGAAGATACGCAGGTCCTGCGCGACGAGGCCGCGGAACGGATCAAGAGTGAGCCGGCCGACGGACGCTTCGATGCCGCGCTTGTGCAGTTCTTCCACGACGCGGACGCGAAATTGTTTGCCGAGGCCGCGGTTCGCCAGATACCAGCCCGCCAAAATCAGGAGCGCGAAAAATCCCACGACCAGCAGTTGCGCTCCGCTGGCGGCGATTTGTCGGCGCCAATTCCACTTGCGATAAAACGAACCCGCTGGCCGACGCGGTTTCGATGGATCGAGAAGACTGGAAGGAAGAGCCATGCCTGCGGACTTAATATGATCTATATCTGACGCGTGACGATTTCTGATCTTCCCGCGCTCAACGCTTCACTCAATGCCATCAGCACGGTTTTCATTTCGCTCGGCTGGTATCGAATCCGGCGAGGCCATTGGCAATTGCACGTCGTCTGCATGATCGCGGCCATTATTACTTCGACGCTTTTTCTAACGTCGTATGTCACATATCATGTCGCGCGCGGCGGTCAGGCGACGCAGTTCGGCGGCCTTGGTCTCGTTAGGCCAATTTATTTCGTCATCTTAATCACGCACGTCCTGCTGGCGTTTACCATTCTGCCGCTGGTCATCATCACCCTCATACCGACGTTTCAAAAACGCTGGGATAAACATCGTCGCATCGGGAAATGGACCATGCCGATCTGGCTTTACGTTTCGGTCACGGGTGTGCTCGTTTACCTGATGCTTTACAAATGGTGGACGCCGCTGAATCCGCCGTAATCTGGCATGAGTGAAGCGATTTCGAAGTGCTAATTGTTCAGTCGCCGGCGCGGCGGATCTAGCTACCAATCGAGAATCCAGAAGAGTATTTCTGAAGAACAACGGATTGAAACAGAGCGGTCGCATGTCACGCTCACAAAGATGAGCCAGGGAAAGAACCGACGTGTGCGGACAGCGGCACGCACTTCAGGGACTGAAAGGCCTTCACTTCTTCGGACGGGCGAATTTTCGGGTTATGTTTTTCTTGCTTTCGCGCTTCTGCTAGCCGTCACCGTCCGTGTCCGGCTGATTAATCTCCCGCTCGAGAGAGACGAAGGCGAATATGCCTACGCTGGGCAATTGATGCTCCAAGGCATCCCGCCATATCAGTTGGCTTACAACATGAAGCTGCCTGGGGTCTATGCGGCCTACGCGGGGATAATGGGACTGTTCGGCGAAACTATCGCTGGAATTCACACCGGAGTCCTCCTGGTGAATGTCGCGACGATCGTACTCCTGTTTCTGCTGGGTCGCCGGTTGATGGATTCGCGCGCAGGCGGCGTCGCTGCTGCAAGTTATGCGCTTCTCTCGGTGAGCCCGTCGATGCTCGGATTAGCGGGGCACGCCACCCATTTTGTGGTGTTACCGGTAGTACTCGGCGCGCTGCTTCTGCTTCGGGCAATTGAAGATAAAAAGGATTGGCCGCTCCTTTGGATCGGCGCCCTCTTCGGTCTCGCTCTCCTTATGAAACAACCGGGCGCGGCGTTCGCGCTGTTCGCGGGGTGTTACCTCATTTACTCGGACTGGCGGGCACGCCTTCCTCTTCGGAAGATCACGTGGCGCAGCGGATTGCTTGCTCTAGGCATCGTAACTCCATTTGCCTTGACATGTCTCTGGCTAACCTGGGCCGGAGTATTCGGCCAATTCTGGTTCTGGACGGTACAATATGCCAGCAAGTATGGGTCTATCATCTCCTTATCTGACGGCTGGACCATCTTTTCCCAAAACATAGTAGAGGTGATCGGCATCAATTGGCCGCTGTGGGTCTTCGCCGCTGTAGGTCTATGCGTCCTGGGTTGGAACAAAAATACGCGTCGGCATACGGTGTTCATAACGGCGCTGCTGGCCTTTTCTTTCCTCAGCGTCTGTCCCGGATACTACTTTCGCCCGCACTACTTCATCCTTATGCTGCCGGCTGTCGCCCTACTGGTGGGAATCGCTGTTAGCGGAGCAACCGAATCGTTGCAAAGCGTTCGGCCCTTCTTGAAGTGGGGGCCTTCCGGGCTGTTCGCGATAGCCGTTGGTTATTGCATCTGGAGTCAGACAAGCTTGCTGTTCGAGACTTCTCCCACCCTGGCGGCTCGACAGGTTTATGGAGTTAATCCATTCCCGGAATCGATAAAGATCGCCGACTATTTGCGAAGCAACACCGTCGACACGGAAACTATTGCAATCCTGGGTTCCGAGCCTCAGATCTATTTTTATTCCCGTCGGCATTCCGCGACTGGTTACATCTACGCCTACGGCTTAATGGAGCGGCAGCCATATGCTTTGCAGATGCAACAGGAAATGATCCGGCAAATCGAAGCCGCGAAACCTGCGTATCTCCTGTATGTAAACATTCCCACCTCATGGCTCGCCTCGTCTAACTCGGAGAATTTGATCTTCGAATGGGCGGAGGGATACGTGCAAAAGCATATGGAGCAGGTTGGCTTTGCGGATATTCTTTCGCCGACCGTCACCGAATACCACTTGGGAGACTGGGAGGGGAAAAGTCTACAACCTAGGAGCGAATTCTCTATGACGCTATTTAAGCGCAAGACTGGTTCCTAACTCCAAATATTACTGAGAACTGAAATGATAGACACCGAAGTCGTAGTCTTGGGAACCTATCCTCAGTCCGTCTACACTAAGTAGTGGCATAACTACCTCTACATCCCCGGCCGAAACACAGTTCCTTGGCGGACTTGAAGCTTATCGCGAAAGGAGAGAGTCCTAAATTGCCGCCGCAGCGCGAACGACGTTTGCAAGGAATCTTGCACCTCTCAGCGGGATGATGTTTGATCTGACGGCGAGAGAACGAATTTATGGTCACGATCGCGACGTTTAACGAGGCGGCTAAGGCGAAGCATCTCAAGAACCGCTTCCAGCAGGCCGGCGTGAAAGCCGACATTCACAATGAAGCGCGGCTGCAAAAAGTGGTGGGCGCGCAACCGCTCGCGAACGCGAAGGTGCTCGTCCACGAAGATGAGTTTGAGAAGGCCAACCAACTTTTACACGAATGGGAGACGAGCGATCCCGAAGTCGGCGCAGCCATTCGCTGTCCGCAATGCGGCTCGCCTCGCATCGAATATCCGCAGATGACTCGGAAATTTCTCACGCCTTGGTTGGCCAGCATTCTCTTCGCGCTGAAAATTTTTCCGAAGGAATTTTACTGCCACGATTGCCACAATACCTGGCTCGGGCCCGGCGAGGAAAATATCTAGGCTGCGCGCCGCCCGTCGTCGCAAGCAAACTCAAGAATCGTGGCTAAAGTGTCGGGCAGCGGATTCTGTCCCTCCCGATGAAATGGTTCTTCGCATTATTGCTGGCAGTGGTGATTTTCGGTAGCGCCGCGTTTTTTGGTTACCACATCATCGTCAAACCGGAGCTGGCCGTGCGCAAGGAGCAGCGCGGCGAAGTCCAGGAAGAACCGCAACCCGACGCGAGTTTGCCGGAATTTCAGGCAGCAGCAAAGCTGCGACAGGATGGGAAGCTGGCTGAGGCGCGGTCAGCCCTGACACTGTTTCTGCAAAAATTCCCCAACGGTCTGCACAGCGAGGAAGCCAAGGACTTGTTAGGCGATGTGAACATGGACATCCTGCTCTCCAAGTATCCGTCGCCGGAGAAACAGGAATATGTGGTGAAGCGCGGCGATGTTTTGGCGCGCGTGGCCATGAAAACCAAGACGACGCCCGAGTTGATCATGCGCACGAATAATTTAAACGGCATCATGCTGCATATCGGCGAACGGCTCTTCATTTCGCATCCGGAGTTTTCCATTTTCATTCAACGCAAAGCGCAAACCGTGACGCTGCTGGACAAGGGAAATTTCTTTAAGCGCTATCGCATTCGCACGGAAAAGCTGCCCACCACGGCCAAACAAACGCCGCGCATCACGGCGAAGGTCGCGGAAGTGCAGGCATGGCGCGACGGCAAGCGCGTCGGATTCGGCAGTAAGGAATATCACGGCAGCGCACGTTGGATTCGCCTAACGACACCTGGCTACGTTTTGTATCCCGAAGGCGACGCCGGGCGCCCGCCGCCCGGAGGGGTGCCGCCGCCGCCGAATGGCCTGGGTATGGCGGCCTCGGAGGTCGAAGAACTGAGCGGCCTTGTCAACAGCAAGACCGCTGTCACCATTACTGATTAGGATGCCGTGATTAACCCCGCTTCCATGGAGATTCAGCCGCTCGATTTTGAAAAACCGATTCTGGAACTGCAACGCCGCCTGCAGGATTTGAAGAATCATTCCGACGAGCACGAGATAGATTTCGAGACCGAAGTCGATTCCATGGAAGCGAAGATCCGCGAGACGCGCCGGGAAATTTACGACAACCTGACCGCTTGGCAGCGGGTGCAAATTGCGCGACACGTGCAGCGCCCTTTCGCGCTCGATTACATCAATCGCTGCTTCACCGACTGGGTCGAATTGCACGGCGATCGCCTTTTTGGCGATGACAAAGCGATGCCCTGCGGTCTGGCGAAGATTGGTTCCACGCGCTGCGTGGTCATCGCGCAACAAAAAGGCCGCGACACGAAAGAGAATGTCATGCGCAATTTCGGCTGTGCGTATCCGGAAGGTTACCGAAAGGCGCTGCGACTGATGCGTATGGCGGAGAAGTTTAAGTTACCGGTGATTGCGTTAATCGATACGCCCGGCGCCTATCCTGGCATTGGCTCCGAAGAGCGTCACATCGCGGAAGCGATCGCGGTTAATCTGCGCGAGATGATGAATCTGCAAGTGCCGATTATCGCCGTTGTCATCGGTGAAGGCGGATCGGGCGGCGCGCTCGGCATTGGCGTGGCCGATCGCGTCATGATCATGGAGAACGCCTACTACTCAGTGATCAGCCCCGAAGCGTGCTCCGCGATTTTGTGGAAGGATCGCCGCCACGCACCGGAAGCCGCCGAGGCGCTCAAGCTCACGGCCGATGATCTGATGAAACTCGGCGTGGTCGATGAAGTCGTGGCGGAACCCGAAGGCGGCGCGCATCGCGATCACGATTCAGCGGCGGCACGTCTTGGCAGCGCATTGCGTCGGAATCTCGAACGCATCACTGCGCTTTCCGTCGATGAGCTGTTGAAAAAACGCTACGACAAGTTTCGCAAACTCGGCAATTTCGCCGAAGGCGCGGAAGCTTAGTGCACTGGTTGATGCTCGACGCGATCTGACGGCTGCCCATCAGGAGCGCCGGCGCCATCCACTTCGGCGCGTTCCTTGAGCGCGGCTTTCCGGCTCAATTTCACGCGGCCTTTGTCGTCGATGCCGATGCATTTCACCCAGATCATTTCGCCAATTTTGGCGACATCTTCCGTTCGTTTAACGCGGAAATCCGCCAGCTCGGAAATGTGCACGAGTCCATCTTTGCCCGGGAAAACTTCGACGAAGGCGCCGAATTCTTTGATCGAAACGACTTTGCCGTGATAGGTCTGGCCGACTTCGATCTCGCGCGACATGCCGCCGATGATTTCCTTCGCGCGCGCCATCGATTCCGGGTTGGTCGCGTAAATGTGAACGGAACCGTCGTCTTCGATGTTAATTTCCGCGCCGGTTTCCGCGACGATGCCTTTGATGGTCTTGCCGCCGGGTCCGATGAGAGCGCCGATCTTCTCGGGATTAATTTTTATCGTCTCGATCCGTGGCGCATACTTGCTCAGATCAGCGCGCGGTTTGTCGATCGCTTGCGCCATGATGCGCGAGAATCTTTGTGCGCGCCTCTTTCGTGCGCATCGTCGCTTCGGCCATGATTTTGTGGCTGACGCCCGGAAGTTTGAGATCGAGCTGGAAACCGGTGATGCCCGGCCTCCGTGCCGCAAACTTTGTAATCCATGTCTCCGAAATGATCTTCGGAGCCGATGATGTCGGTGAGCAGCTCGTAACGTTTCAGCTGGCCGCCGTCGTCGTTTTCGGTGACGAGCCCGACGCTAATTCCGGCGACGGGAGTCTTGATCGGAACGCCGGCATCCATCAACGCGAGCATTCCGCCGCACACGCTCGCCATCGAGCTGGAGCCGTTTGATTCCATGATCTCGCTCGTGATGCGGACCGCGTAGCGGAAATCTGTCCGTGCCCGGAACGACCGGTTCGAGCGAACGCTCAGCCAATGCGCCATGACCAATCTCGCGACGGCTGGCGCCGCCCGTCCGTCCGGTTTCGCCGACGCTGAACGGCGGGAAATTGTAATGCAGCAGAAAACTCTTCGACGTTTCGCCGCCACCGTAGGCATCGATGTTCTGCGCTTCTTCGATCGGCGCGAGAGTGACAAGGGCGAGCGCCTGGGTTTCGCCGCGCTGGAAAATTGCGGAACCATGCGCGCGCGGAAGCACGCCGACTTCGCAAGTCGATCGGACGCAGATCCTGATAACCGCGGCCGTCCATGCGCTTCTGTTTGTCGAGCACGCTGATGCGGAACGCTTTCTTCTGCACGTAATCGAATGCCTGCGAGATCGCGAACTTGTCGGCCTCGGGAAATTTCTCCAGCACCTTCGCTTTCACTTCTTCCTTCAACGCGTTGACCGCTTTGCTGCGCTCGACTTTCTTCTCGTTGTAGAGCGCGCCTTCGATGCGATCGCCCGCCACCTGATAGGCGATTTCGAGGATGTCCTGGTTCACCGTCATCAATGGCATCTCGCGTTTCGGTTTGCCGACTTGCGCGGCGAGTTCTTTTTGAATGCGGATCATTTCCTTCGCGTGCATGTGCGCGAATTCGAGCGCCTTGACGAAATCCGCTTCCGGAATTTCCTGCGCGGCGCCTTCGATCATGATGACGTCGTTTTCCGTGCCGACGTAAACGAGGTCGAGATCGCTCTCGTTGCGTTCGTCGTGCGTCGGATTGGCGACGAACTCGCCATTCACTCGACCGACGCGCACCGCGCCGATCGGTCCGGCGAACGGAATATCGGAAACGCAAAGCGCCGCCGATGCGCCATTGATCGCGAAGAATGTCCGGATCGTTCTGTCCATCCGCGCTGAGCAGCATCGAAATGATCTGCGTGTCGTAAAGATAACCGGCCGGAAACAGCGGCCGCAGCGGACGATCCGTCATGCGCGAAGTGAGCGTTTCTTTTTCCGAAGGACGACCTTCGCGCTTGAAATAACCGCCGGGAAATTTTCCGACCGCGGCCGCTTTCTCGCGGTAATCGACCGTGAGCGGAAACCAATCCTGGCCTTCCTTGATTTGCGTGGCGGAAACCGCGCTGGCGAGCACCATGGTGTCGCCGCATGAAACGACGACTGCGCCGTCGGCGAGTTTGGCGATTTTGCCGGTCTCGATGGAAATCTCCGTGGACCCAATCTGGGCCGTGACCTTGTGTTGCATATAGCTATTCCTGGATGGGCGAATCCCAGGCCGGTCACCCTGATTGTAGGTTTCAACCCCGAAAGTTTTCGGGGCTAAAACCTCGAATCAGAGGTGGAACATCGGCCCGGAAGCGCCGGGTTTTACTTTCTGGTTAACGACTCGTTAGGCCAAAAGCGCGGACGAGGGACAAGCCGCGAACAAGATTCAGCTGCGCTTACTTCCGCAGGTTGAGCTTCTCGAGCAGGTTTTTATACCGATCGGAGCTCGACTTGCTCAAGTAATCGAGCAAGCTCCGGCGCATCGCCACCATCTTGAGGAGGCCGCGGCGCGACGAATGATCTTTCGCATGGCTCTTGAGGTGGTCGGTTAATTGCGCGATCCGGTGCGTCAGGAGCGCGACTTGTACGTCGGCGCTGCCGGTGTCCTTTTCGTGCAGCTGGAACTCCTTCATGTCCATCGTGTCACTGCTTTCTGCCATAACGAAGGCGCTATTGTAGATGAAGAATCGGCCTTCGCAAGTGCCGCTCCCTTTTAGGCGGAATGGCTCTCCCGCCGGCCGTCATACCAGAGCGCAAGTCTCTCGCGTTTCCGCAAGGCCCATTGTCCACCGAAAATAATGAAGAGCGATTGCGCGAGAATGAAGTGCGGTTTGTGCATGCGAATCTTGCGCGCTGAGGTCACAATTGGCTCTGACAGAATCTTGAATCGGCCGAGTTTTTTTAGCGCCATGCTCAAGTAAACTTCTTCCCCGGCGAAAAATTGTTCATCGAACCCGCCGACCGCCTCGAACGACTCGCGCCGCGTGAAAATGAACGCGCCGCAACCGAGCTTCGCCGCAAAATAAAATGCGCAGAATGTTCGGATGAAAATGCGCGCCCAGGTCGGCATTTCACGATCGACCACGATCCGCGCGCTTCCACCGACGTAACCACTCGTTAGGCAATCGAGCGCCGCCGTCACATGAACCGGGGCGATCTGTGTATCTGCATCGACGAAAAACAGAATCTCGCCGCGGGCCGCGCGCGCGCCGGCATTTCGCACCGCTGCGATTTGCCGAAAATTTACCGGAACAACCCGCGCGCCGAACTGGCGCGCCGTTTCAGCCGTTGCATCCGTCGAGGCATCATCGACCACAATGATTTCGTAGTCGCGAGTAGAGGCGTCAGCCGCGGTGCGAATTGCCTGCAAGGTTGCAGGCAATTCGAGTTCCTCGTTATGCGCCGGAACAACGAACGAAAGCATTTGTTAGGCGCCGGCCTGCTTGTCGAGCGCCAGCAAATCCTCCCGCGGCGGACTGAAGGTGTCGATGACGAGCGTTTCCTCGTCGGCTTCCGCGCCATGCGGTTCGTTGCTCGCGAGATAAAACGATTCGCCGGCTTTTATTTCGTGCGGAACTCCGGAGACGATCAGCCGCAGCATGCCGCTGATGACGTGCGCGATTTGTTCCTGTGCATGTTTGTGTTCGGGCATGCGGCAACCCGCATCGAGCTTCGCCAGCATTTGATACATGTTCGGCCCGGTCGCGATCGTGCGGCGCTTGATCCCGGGACAAATTGGAATCCAGGGTTTGGTCTCGTTAGGCATTATGCGTCCTCCGGTTTTCCCTCGAGCAACGGCTCGGTCGGCAATGTCTTAGGTCCATCTTCACTGCAAACTGCAAATTGGCTTTGATACAACGCGACGCCAGCGTATTCGCCTTTCGCGTTCAAGACGTAGAAGTTGACGTTGAAATTCGGCAGGCCGCGGCTGTTCAACAAACGTTTCTCGACCGTATTCGCCTTGATACGTTTGCACGCTTCCATGCCGGCGTCTTTCGGATGCATGCCGCGCCGCATGTTGTCTACAATCATGTAGGAACAAAGATTGTAGAGATTGGCTTCCCCGCGGCCGGTCGATCCGGCGGCACCGATTTCGCCGTCCACATACAAACCGGCGCCGAGAATCGGTGAATCACCGACGCGTCCCGGAATTTTCCACGACAAGCCGCTCGTCGTGGTCACGCCGCAGACCTCGCCTTTGGCATTGACGCCGTCACAATTGATCGTGCCGTAAACGCGGCTGCGATCGAGCAGACCTTCCGCAATCATTTCTTCGCGCACGCGGCGATTTTCTTCCGCGCGTTTGTTCGGATCGAGATAATGCTGCGGATCGATGCGGCGTTTCCACTCGAGCCACAACTGCCGCGAGTGTTCCGTGTTTAAATCATCCTCGATTTTGAATCCCATCGAGCGCGCAAAATCCTGCGCACCTTTGCCAACGACGAGATGATGGTCGGTCATCTCCATCACTTTTTGCGCGACCAACGACGGCGTTCGCACACCTTCGATACACGCGACACCGCCCGCCCGTTTTTTCGGACCGTGCATGCAACACGAATCAAGCTGCACCACACCGTCCGCATTGGGCAACCCGCCGTAGCCGACGCTGTCATCGAGCGGATCGAGCTCAACGATGTTCACGCCCGCGATCAGCGCGTCGAGGACATCGGAACCTTGCGTCATCATCGTCCAGGCCTTGTGCACGCAAGTCATGTCGCCGCCGTTTTTGAATTTGTTGCCGTTAGCCGAGGAGATCACGACTGGTTTGATCGACTTGTTAGGCATAATGGTCGGGCTCTGCGCGCGAAGTTGGCGCGAGGCAGTTGCGGCCAGGGTAGCGCCCGCGGCGGCGCGAATAAAGTCACGGCGTTTCATAAGTTTGAGTGATACAAGCTAGCGCCAAATCGATGCAAAGACGATTTGGCCTTCACTTACTTTTTTTCGGCGCGCTGGCCGCGGCCCTTAGTCTCTGTTTTTTGGGCGAGCCGCTCCTCGGCGACGATGTCACCTATTGGAGTACGGCGCTCGCTGTGCACGAGAAAGGTCTCGGCGCCTGGAACCCGCTGAGCTTTTACGATCTGCGCTGGCCGGTCTGGGGCGTGTGCTGGTTGCTGCAAGGACTCGGGTTCGCAGGACTTTTGTCGTTCTGGGGCGAGCCGATAATTTATTTGGCGGCGGGCGCGGTGTTGATTTTTTTGTTAAGCTGCCGCCTAACGAGTGGTTTGGCGTTCGCTTCCTGCGCGGCACTCGCGTTTATTTTCCATCCATTTCTCGATCCGGTCTGTTTCGCGCCCATGCCGGATTTATCGGAAGCGGTCTGGGGCGCCGCAGCGATGCTGACCTGGTGGAAAACCATGCAGGCTCCCGATGTTCGACGCTGCTGGTTATGGGCGAGCATGACGGGCTTTTTCCTTTTTGTGCTCGAAGCCAATCGCATCACGGGCCTGTTTCTTGTGCCGGTGCTGGTGGTATGCACCGCGATCTATTTCCGCACGCGATTTCGCTGGTTGCTCACGGCCGGATTCGTCGCGCTCATTTTTTATTTGGCGGAATGTTTTTTTTACCACCGTCTCTTCGGCGATTGGCTGCACGATCTGACGGCCAACACTTTCAATCGCGCGGCCAAAGGGACCGAATTCGAGAATCCCTGGCTGCTGCCGTTTCGTTTTCTCGACAGCTTCTGGCAGGAACCGCTCGCGCGTCTATATTCTTTGTGCGCGCTCGGGGGAATGTGGCTGGCCCGGCGTCGGCGCGAGGTCTTTCCGCGTGTTCTCACGCTCTGGTGTCTCCTGCTCGTGCTGGAATATTCCTGCGCGCCGCAAAGCCTCCGCCCGCTTCGTCCGCTCGTGCGCGATGCGCCGCGCTTCCTGGCGAGCGTCGCTATTCCGATGTCGTTGCTGGCAATCTTCGCTTTGCGCGAATTGAAACGACGGCTGCAGACGCGGCCATTTTTCGCGCGCGTTTTTTCGCGTCGCCTCACGCCCATTTTTTTTAGTGCGAGCTTGCTGGCATTTTTTTGCCTAACGACACAACGGAATTTTTTCCACCCGGGATTCGTTCCGGAAATGCGACGCTATCTCGCATCGGTGCCGGATGGCGCGACCGTCTTTACGCACGCTTCCATGCGGGATTTGGTGCGACTTGTTTCGCCGCGCGATGCCTCGCGTTTCCATTTCCTCACGCACGGCGAAATCATCGAGCGCGAACCCGCGCTGGAAGCGGAAGCGGCCAGTGCCGATGAATTTTGGTACGCGCACAAGCTAACGTGGCTTCGTGTCACGCAACGCCTCAACCAGAATCCCGCGGCGCCGCCACCGCAGCTCGCATCCTATTTTGTCCAACCGGAAACAAATTGGGAACTGAGGCAAGCGCTGGCGAAAAACGATTCGCCCGAGCTTGTCTTTTATCGCAAGCGTCGCGACGGATCCGCTGCGTCGACGCTCATCTTGGATGTGCTGCCGAAACTCCCGGTGATTTGGGAACGCGGACATGCGCGCCCGCGCTTGAAAACGATTTGGCAGATTCCTGAGCAATGCCGCGGACGACTCGTTAGGCTGGAGGTGGAAGCCGCGTCCGACCAAGTGGACGCATTCGAACTTCGGCTCCGGTTTGATTCGCACCCGCATGATCGGAAAAAGCCACTCGTTCTGCGCCCATATCTTACGCGCGAGTCTGGCGTGGATTTTTTTGCGCTGGCCATTCCAGCGACCAGCACGGCCTGCGAAATCCAATTGCGTTTCGCGGATAAAACGCAGCGCGTCGAGTTCAGTCGCATCCGCGCGGTGATGGAAGACTCGCCGTAGCGACAAACGGCAACCCGGCCAGCGCCGGTAATATATAACGCGCCGTGCAAAGCAGACCGAGCGCAGCGGCGGTCGGCGCAGCGAAGTAGGGTTGATAAAAGAAGACCAGCGCGGCATCGCGCGTGCCGACACCGGCGAACGTTAATGGCAGAAGCCCCGCCAGAATTGCCAGTGGCGAAAGCGCGAGACTGACAAAAAATGGCGCATAAGCATTGAGCGCGCGGATGAACATCCAGATTTGCAGCAGATGCAAAAACCAGATGAAGAACGAAGTGCAAGCCACACTCGTTAGGCGGGTTTTGCTCGACCAAAAATAATCGTGCATCTCTCGCCACGCTTCACTCAAACGCGTCAGTCGCATGCGCAAAAAAATCCGCGACGCAAAACGCGGTTGGCCTAACAAGAGCAAACCAAACAACAATGCGCCGATGACGATTGCCGTCATCGTCCAGAAGAGCGCGTTCTTCTCCGGATAAAGCAGCAAACCGAACACGCACCACAAAAGGAGCGAAAGCATGTCGCAAGTTTTTTCAAAGACGACCAGGGCGAAGGCGAGCGAGCCCGGGAGGTGGCCGCGTTCTTTCATGAACCATGCCTTGGCGATGTCGCCCATTTTCGAAGGCAAAATCAGATTCAAAGTGCTGGCGGCGAGTATGAGTTTGTTCGCTTCTCCGAAGCGGAGTTGATCGCGTCGTGGCATGAGTTGTTGCAACCGTCGCGACGTCAGCAGCGTCAACGGCACAACCATACCGAGGCTCAGTGTCATCCAAATGCGATCGCAATCGCGCAAGACACGGACGAGTTCGGGCAACTGCCCGCGCCGGCTGAGTTGCCAATAAATGAGCGCGAGCAGTCCGAGACTAACGAGTAGTGAAACGATTTTTTTCAGAAAGTGCGCTCAACTCGCAACGGTTCACCCGGCTTGAGTTTTCGAATTTCCGGAGTGAGATCGAGCCACGGTTGAAGTTGGCCAGCCTGCCAGGTGCGACTCATGGCGACGTAGATCGAAGTTTGCGCGCCGCCGATTCCAACCGCGCGTACCTCGTCCCAATTCGGTGGAGTTAATTCATCAGCGACATGCAGCCGATCTTCGCGCCATATCAGCGTTCGCTTGAAATGAAATGGCGCCGGCTGTTTTCCGGTGATGAGCATGCGCTGCAAAATTTTGCGCACCAGATCGGGAAAGAAGCGGCCGATCGTGAGCATGAAAACGCGCAGGAGCAGAAGCTTCATCGTGGTCATGCGATTTTCTTTCGCCCAGCCGAGCTGAGCGGTGATCGTGATGGTGTCATCGCTGAATTGGACAGCGCAGTTATCGATCAGGTGCGCGACGGCGTTGCGATGCCCGACGACAACAGATAACTGCGTGTCCGATGCAACGAGTTGTTCGCCCGAGAAAAATTTGAAGACCCCGCCTTTGTTGAGTGCGAGGTAAAGCGCCGCGTCTCCGCGACGTTCAATCAAAATGCCGGCGCGCGGGAAATAAATCCGATCACTCGCCGCTTGTTTACGGGGCGGTCGTTGAGAAATCCAATGCTGCCACGCGAGCAGATAACTCCAGGTGTGATGTCCGATGATGTGATCGTCTGCATAACAAGGCGCGAGACCATTCGTTAGGCCGACGAGAAAGCGATCGTTGATTGCAAGCGCTTCGGGGAACCACTTGCCGGCCAGTTCAAAACCGTGCGGGAAAAAGTTGTAAGTATTGCGGCTGCCGTACTCGCCGCCGAACGAGCCATCGGGATGAACGAAATGTTGCGCAAATTGGATCGCCCTGACCAAAGCATTTCTTAACGACTCGTTAGGCGAAAGTTCGTAAAGCTGTGCCAACAACCCGATCGTCAGCGTTTGATAGCCCGGATCGCAGCCTTCGTATTCAGCGAACCATCCTTCTTTATCCTGCCATTCCAGCACGCGCTGCAATCGGCGTGCCGCTGCTTCCTTGCGTCCAAGTTTTTCCAGGCAAAGCGCGATCAACGCCTCATGATTCGCCAGGCGTCCGCTCTCTTCGTGATTCGACAGCCAATCCGCGCGCCGGCAAAAACATTCGAGCAACTTCGGCCGGTCCAGTTTCAGGAGCGCGTAACTTTCGATTCCCGCCAGCAGCGAAAACGCTGCGGCGCCACTCGCTTTTTCGAAAGGAAAATAATCGTCACATGATCCATCAGCATGCGCGCTGCGCGCAGCGAAAAGCATTCCCGCTTCCGCCCATTCCTTGATCGACGGCTGCTGAAAATACGGATTGTCCGGCAGGTCTAACGAGTGGACGAGCGCGAGCGGCCAGACGAATTCCTGCGCCATTCCACTGGGAAAATCGATGATCTTGTAGTGCCAGTAATTGCGATCGAAGCAGCCATAGGTTGGCGAATGGGCGTTGCGATCTTGCAGCGTCAGTATTTTCGGAATCTGGACCAGCGCTTCACGCGCGAAGAGATCGCGACTCACTGATATTCGATCTTCTTCAAACGCTGCTGAATGTCTTCCAGCAGTTTGCGATTAACCGCGATCACATCCGCGACGGCGCCTAACGACCAGAGCTGCACGCCGATCAAAATCAGGATCGCGGCCAGGATAAGACTCGGCGTGCGACTGCGCGTTGGTTCCTGGGTAAACAAGATCAGCCAGCGCACGCCGATGAGAAAACCGAAGCCGAAGGGAATCGCGCCCGCCCAAAGAAAAAAACGCAGCGGCTTATAAGTGATGAAAATTCGCAGGATGGTAATGAATGAACGTCGCAGATAGGCGGCAGTCGAGTCGAAGAGACGCGACGGCCGCAAATCGGGATTGGTGCGAATGGGCACGGATGTGATCGGAATATTTTTTTGCCCGGCCTGAATGATTGTCTCGAGCGTGTAGGAAAATGGACTGAAGACATTGAGCTGCATGGCGGCGGCGCGGGTCATGGCGCGAAATCCACTCGGCGCATCGGCGACATCGGTGCGGCTGGCCATTCGCACGACGCGCGAGCCGAGACGTTGCAGCAGTTTTTTTAGCGGCGAAAAATGTTTGGTCGCACTGATCAGCCGCGCGCCAATTACAATCTGCGCTTCACCGCGCATGATCGGTTCGAGCAGCTTCGGGATGTCGTCGGCGCAGTATTGATTATCCGCATCGGTGTTGACGATAACATCCGCGCCGGCGCGCAAACTTGCCTCCAATCCCGCAACGAAACCGCGCGCCAAACCCTGGTGCGTGCCGAGATCGACGATGTGATCGACGTCGTGCGCGCGTGCCACTTCGCTTGTGCGATCGCTGCTCCCGTCGTTAACGATGAGCCATTCGACCTTGTCGAATCCCGTCAGCTGCCGCGGCAGCGCGGCCAGCGCGATCGGGAGCGATTGCTCTTCGTTGTAACAAATTAACTGAATGATCAGCTTCTTCACGCGCGCCGCCAATTATTGGCAGGCGGCGCGACAAACGAAGCGCGAATTTCAGTCGAGTTTGCCTAACGACTAGTAACGGTAATGCTCGGACTTATACGGTCCTTCGACCGGCACGCCGAGATACTCGGCTTGCTTCTTGGTCAGAGTCGTGAGTTTCACGCCGATTTTTTCGAGATGCAGACGCGCGACTTCTTCGTCGAGCTTTTTCGGCAGGATGTAAACGCCGGCTTTGTATTTGTCTTTGCCGGCCCAGAGATCGAGCTGCGCGAGGACCTGATTCGAAAACGAATTCGACATGACGAATGACGGATGGCCGGTGGCGCATCCGAGATTCACCAAGCGACCTTCGGCGAGCATGAAGATTTCATGGCCATCTCGGAAGGTGTACTTGTCCACCTGCGGCTTGATGTTGGTGCGCTTCACGCCTTTGCGGTCGTTCAAGCGGTCGACCTGAATCTCGTTGTCGAAGTGGCCGATGTTGCAGACGATAGCCTGGTCTTTCATCTTCGCCATGTGATCGAACGTGATGATGTCGACGTTGCCGGTGGTGGTGACGTAAATGTCGCCGCGACCCAGCGTGTCTTCGATGGTCGTGACTTCGAAACCTTCCATCGCGGCCTGGAGCGCGTTGATCGGATCGATTTCGGTGACGATGACGCGTGCGCCTTGCCCCCGAAGCGATTGCGCGCAGCCTTTGCCGACATCGCCGTACCCACAGATAACGGCAACTTTGCCCGAGATCATGACGATCGAGCGCGCGGTTAAATCCGTCGACTAGCGAGTGGCGGCAGCCGTAGAGATTGTCGAACTTCGATTTCGTCGCGGTGTCGTTCACGTTGATTGCGGGAACAAGCAGTTTGCCCGCTTGCAGCATTTGATAAAGGCGATGAACGCCGGTGGTCGTCTCTTCCGAAACGCCGCGCCATTCTTTGACCAGCTCGTGCCAGCGATACGGATTCTCGCGCTTTGCATTTCGCGCAGCGAATCTTTGATGACTTTCTCTTCGTGGCTCGTCGATTCGCTCTCGACCCAGTCGCTGCCTTCTTCCAGCTCGTAACCTTTGTGAATGAACAAGCGTCACGTCGCCGCCGTCATCGACGACGAGCTGCGGGCCTTTGCCGTCCGGAAACGAAATCGCCTGGTTGGTGCACCACCAATATTCCTCCAGCGACTCGCCCTTCCACGCGAAGACCGGCACGCCCGCTTTCGCGATCGCGGCGGCGGCGTGGTCTTGGGTTGAGAAAATATTGCACTGAGCCCAGCGCACATTGGCGCCGAGATCGACCAACGTTTCGATCAGCACCGCCGTCTGGATCGTCATGTGCAGCGAACCAGTCACGCGCACGCCGTTGAGCGGTTTCGCGGCCGCGTATTTTTTGCGGATCGACATCAAGCCTGGCATTTCCTGCTCGGCGATGTCGATTTCGCGGCGGCCGCAATCGGCCAAGCGTGATGTCGGCGACTTTGTAGTCGTTAGTCTTGGCGCGTTCGATAGTTTGTGTGCTCATAAAATTACTTCGGCGGCTTTTTTCAGCCGTCGGCTTTGTCGGTTTTTTCCCAGGTGAGATCGGGATCATCTTTGCCGAAGTGGCCGTAGTTGGTGGTCTTGCTGTAAATCGGGCGGAGCAGATCGAGCTGCTGAATGATGTCGGCTGGCTTGAAACTGAAAACGTGCCTTGACCGCTTGCTCGATCGGCTCTTCGTCGACGGTGTTGGTGCCGAAAGTGTTGATGTGAACGCTGACGGGATGCGGGATAGCCGATGGCGTAGGCGAACTGCACTTCGCAACGGCGCGCCAGACCCGCGGCGACAACATTCTTCGCGACCCAGCGTCCCATGTAGGCCGCGCTGCGATCGACTTTGCTCGGATCTTTTCCGGAGAACGCGCCGCCACCGTGACGGCCCCATGCCGCCGTAACTATCGACGATAATCTTGCGGCCGGTCAGACCGGTGTCTCCTTGAGGTCCGCCGACCACGAAACGGCCGGTTGGGTTGATGAGGAATTCAGTCGTGCCGTTCAGCATATCGGTTTCGGCAAAACCTTGCGGATCACTTCCTCGATGCAGAAATCTTTCGATCTCGCTGTGCTTCACGTCCGCCGAGTGCTGAGTGGAAATGACCACATTCGAAATACCGACCGGCTTGTTGTCTTCGTAAATGACCGAGACCTGCGACTTCGCGTCCGGGCGAAGCCAGCCGCATTTCCCGCTCTTGCGGATGCGGGTTAATTCGCGACCCAGGCGATGCGCGAACATGATCGGCGCCGGCATCAGTTCCGGCGTTTCGTCGCAAGCGAAACCGAACATCAGACCCTGGTCGCCAGCGCCTTGTTCTGCGTGTTCTTTGCCTTCTGCGGCTGCTTGATCAACACCCTGAGAGATATCAGCCGATTGATCGGTGATGATGTTGGTGATGAAAACCTTGTTGGCGTGGAAAACGTCGTCCTCGTTCACGTAACCGATTTCCTCGATCGCCTCGCGCACGATCTTATCGATGTTAAGCACGCAGGTGAGCGACTGCTTTTCCTTCTTTAATTTTGGAATGGTGATCTCACCGCCGACGATGACCAAGTTGCTCTTGGCGTAGGTTTCGCACGCGACGCGGCTGTTTTTGTCCTGGGTCAAACACGCGTCAAGAATCGCGTCGGAAATCGTGTCGCAAACTTTATCGGGGTGACCTTCACCGACGGATTCGGAAGAAAAAATGAAACGACGAGCCATGAGGTGAGAAACTGCGGTTAGAGTTGAGAGACGCGGAACGCATCGCGACTGATCATATTGACCAATCATGATGCGTAGATGTATCGTCACGCTAACCGCAAATGTCGTCAACCCTAAATTTTCTCCGCCTGATCGCCGACCCGACCCGGCTGCGCCTGATCCTGCTGCTTGAGCAGGAGGAACTTTCCGTAGCCGAGTTGCAGGACATCATGGGCATGGGGCAGTCGCGCATCTCGAGTCATCTCGCGCAGCTAAAACGCGCCGGCGTGGTGGCGGATCGGCGCGCGGGAAAGAATGTTTATTACGCGCTCAATCAATCGAACGGGCAAAACGCTACGCGCGCAAAAGTGAGTGAGCTGACGCGTACGCTCGCGCGCGAACTTCCGGAGACGACGCGCGACCGCACTGCGCTGAAAGTCGCGCTGCGCAAACGCCAGGATAAAGCGCGAACTTATTTCGATGAGCTCGCGGGAAAATTCGGACGTAGCTACGTGCCGGGACGTTCGTGGCAAGCGCTCGCGCACACGTTGATCACATTGTTGCCTGCGCAAACGGTCGCCGACCTCGGCGCCGGCGAAGGAACGTTTCGCAGTTGCTGGCGAAGACGGCGAAGAAAGTCATCGCGATCGATAACTCGCCGAAGATGGTCGAGTTCGGCGCGAAACTCGCGCACGATCACGGTTTTACGAATCTGGAGTATCGTCTCGGCGATATCGAAGATCCGCCGATCGAGAAGGGCGCGGTCGATCTGGCGATTCTGAGCCAGGCCTTGCATCACGCGCTGCATCCGGACCGCGCCATCGCCGAAGCGCATCGCATATTAAAAAGAGGCGGACGCCTGGTAATTCTCGATTTGTTGAGCCACCGCTTCGAGCGTGCGCGCGAACTTTATGCCGACCACTGGTTAGGCTTCAGCGAAGTGCAGTTGCACCAATGGCTGGAAGCGGCCGGTTTCAAGAAAATCGAGGTGACAGTTGTCTCGCGCGAAAAAGAAAGTCCGCATTTCCAGACAGTTTTTGCTACCGGTACTAAATAGACGCCGCCATCTTTCGCGCTGAATGAATGGGCGCTTGTATGGCTTCTTCTGCGAGCTGCGGCGGCGGAAAGTCTATCGCGTGGCGGCGGCTTATGCCGTGGTCGGTTGGCTGCTGATTCAGATCAGCGCGACAATTTTTCCGATCTTCGGACTGCCGCAATGGAGTCTGAAACTGATCATCATCGGCATTCTGATTGGTTTTCCGATCGCGCTGATTTTGAGCTGGGCCTTCGATGTTGGGCCGCACGGCATTCATAAGGCCACGGCGGCTTCGGGGGAGAACTGTCCGCCTGCCCTGCGACCGAAGAGTCGCAATATTTTTGTGCTCGGCGCGGTTGGTGTGGTGATTGCCGCGGCCGCGGGATTTTTTATTTTGCCGCGCACTTCGGCGCGGGCTCTGGAAAAATCGATCGCGGTCTTACCGTTCGATAATTTTAGCGAGAACATAGAGAACGAACATTTCGGTGACGGCATTCAGGACGATCTGCTGACGAGCCTGGCGAAGATCGGCGATCTGAAGGTGATCTCACGCACCTCGGTCATGCCCTACAAAGGCCGCACGCATAACATCAAAGAAATCGGTCGCGCCCTGGGTGTGGGCGCAATTCTCGAAGGAAGCGTGCGCCGCGAAGGAAACCGTGTGCGCGTAAACGTGCAGTTGATCGACACACGAACGGACGAGCATCTTTGGGCGGAGATTTACGATCGGGATATCACGGACGTTTTCGCGATCCAGAGTGCGTTGTCGCGCGACATTGCCGCGAAACTCAAAGCAAGACTTTCGCCTAACGAGTCGTCGCGCATCAGCACGAAGCCGACGGAAAACAGCGAAGCGTATTTGCTCTACGTCCAGGCACACGCACTCAGTGCCAACCCGGATCTAACTGAGCGCGCAAAAGCGAAGGATCTACTCGAGCGCGCCATTGCACTGGATCCGCAATTCGCGCTGGCGCACGCGCAGCTTTCGCATTTGCACAGCCGGACTTATTACGCGAGCGATCCGACGCCGGTGCGCCTGGAAAAAGCGCGCACGGAAGCGGAAGAAGCAATGCGTCTTCAGCCGGACCTGCCGGAATCTCATCTGGCTCTCGGCTTCTTCTATTATTATGGCGGGCGCGAGTACGAAAAGGCGTTGGCGGAATTTGAAATCGCGCGCCGGGATCTGCCTAACGACGCTAATGTTTTTCGCGCGATCGGCGCGATCGAGCGCCGGCAAGGGAAGTGGAAAGAATCTGCGCAGCATTATCAAGAAGCGATCGCGCGAAGTCCGAACGACTCCATCCTGGTCGAAAATGCGGGCATGACATATCTGGCCATGCGCGATTACAGCGCGGCCGAGAAAGCTTTCGATCGCGCGATCGGATTGGCTCCGGCGTCCTATGAAATGAAATCGCTCCGGGGCTGGGTCGATGTGCACACGAAGAAGGATTTCACCCGGTTGAATTCTTTGTTGTCAGAACTTTCCAAGACGCGCGATCCGAGCCCGGTCGCGACCTTGATAAAATTCAACGCGCTCTTTTTCCAGCGACAGTTTCAACCTGCCTTGCAAGCGCTGGCGCAAAGTCCTTTCGAAAATATGACAGGAGAAACGAGCGCGCCTTTGCCGAAATCATTTTTGGCTGCGCAAATTTATCGCGCGATGGGTGATTCGAAAAGCGCTCGGGCCGCGTATGAAGAAGCCCGTGCTGTGGCTGAACGCGCGGTGACGGAGAGCCCGAACGACGCCGCCCGTCACGTTTTGCTCGGGCTGGTTTATGCGGCGCTCGATCGCAAAGATGAGGCTCTGCAATCCGCGATGCGTGCCACCGAAATTCTGCCCGAAACGAAGGACGCGTTCGATGGCCCGATCATTTCACTGGCGGCCGCGCGGATTTACGCGGCAGTGGGCGAGCAGGATGAAGCCATCACGCGCTTGGAAAAATCACTGACAACTCCGGGCGGCACCACCCTCAATGAAGCCCGGCTTGATCCGAGCTGGGATGTGCTTCGCTCGAATCCGCGTTTTCAGAAACTGCTCGCGCTGTAACTACTCGTTAGGCAACGCTCGGCTGCAAGACGGTCCGTTTGGTTTTCTGCAGCAACGGCAGAAGTTTCTCGACCAGCGCGTCACTCGTTAGGCCATGTTTCTGTCGCAGAATCGGAATGGTGCCGTGCTCGATGAAATGATCGGGCCAGCCAATTCGTACGACCGGAGTGTTAATCATTTTCTCGTGCAGGTGCTCCATCACGGCGCAACCGAAGCCGTTGTGCAGGACATGATCTTCGAGCGTGGCCACGACTTGCACGCCGCGCGCGAAAAATTCGAGCGTCCCTGTGTCGAGCGGTTTGATCCAGCGTGGATTGATCAGCGCGACCGAATAACTCTGAGCTTCCAGTTTTTTGGCCGCGTCCTGCGCGACTTCGAACATGTTGCCGAGTCCGAAAATCGCGACGTCGCGTCCATGTTGCACCACCTCGGCTTTGCCAATTTCAAGTAACTTTGGTTCCTGTTTTGGTTGCGCGCCGGTGCCGGCGCCGCGCGGATAACGAATCGCGATCGGGCCGGAGTTGTAGTTGGCCATCGTCCAAAGCATGTCGACGAATTCGTCTTCATCCTTCGGCTGCATGTGCACCATGTTCGGGATATGCCGCAGATAGCCGATGTCGAACAACCCGTGATGCGTCGGTCCATCGTCGCCGCTGAGGCCCGCGCGATCCATGCAAAGCGCGACGTTCAAGTTTTGCAGCGCGATGTCGTGAATGATCATGTCGTAAGCGCGTTGCATGAAGGTCGAGTAAATCGTGAGGAACGGTTTCATTCCCTGCGTCGCCATGCCGCAGGCAAAAAGCGCGGCGTGTTCCTCCGCGATGCCCACATCGAAATAGCGCGTCGGATGTTGCGCTTGGAATAGTCCGAGCCCGGTGCCGCTGGGCATGGCCGCGGTGATGGCAACGATCTTTTGATTAGTCTCAGCGAATTTCGCCAGCGTCTTGCCGAGGTATTCCGAATACGTCGGCGTCGGACTAGCTGCAGTTTCGCCGCTATCAATTTTGTATTTCCCCAACCCGTGAAATTTATCCGGCTTGGCGATCGCCGGTTCGTAGCCTTTGCCTTTTTTGGTCAGGATGTGCAGCAGCACGGGCTCGTCCTGGGTCTTCAAAAATTCGAACGTGCGCGTGAGCAACGGAATGTCGTGACCGTCGATCGGTCCGTAATAGCGCATCCCGAGTTCTTCGAAGATCACGCTCGGGACTAACAAATTCTTCACGCCTTCCTCGACTTTGTGCGCGAGATGCACGGCGGTTTTGCCGCCGATGTATTCCACGAAACGCCGCGCCTTATCGTGCAATCCCGCGTAAGTCGGACTGGCCACGATGTTGTTTAGATAATTCGCAATCGCGCCGACATTTTTTGCGATCGACCATTCGTTGTCGTTGAGCACGACGATGAAACGCTTGGTCTGCGAACTCGCATTGTTGAGCGCTTCGTAGCTGATGCCGCAGGTAAAGGCCGCATCGCCCGCGACCACCACGACGTGTTCGTCGCTCCCACGCAAATCACGACCAACCGCCATTCCTAATCCGGCCGACAACGCCGTTCCCGCATGCCCCGCGCCGTAACAATCGTGTTCGCTTTCCGTGCGCAGCAAAAATCCGTTGAGCCCTTCGTACTGCCGCATGGTGTGAATGCGATCGAGCCGGCCGGTAAACATTTTGTGGACGTAACCCTGATGGCTGACGTCGAAGACGAACTTGTCCTTGGGTGTTTCGAAAACGCGATGGAGCGCAATGGTCAACTCGACCACGCCAAGGTTTGGCCCGAGATGTCCGCCGGTTTTTGAAAGCACGTCGATCAACTCCTCGCGCACTTCCTGCGCGAGCTGCGGCAGGTCGGCTTCGTTGAGCGCCTTGATATCGGCCGGCCCGTGAATCCCTTTCAAGAGATGCGCGCCGCTGCCGTTATTAGAAGAGTCTGACGTCGTCATTTTGTTTTCTTTCCGCCGAAACCGCACTGCGCGGCGGCTCTGAAGTTGCTTCGAAAGGTTTCACCACCGGTTTGCCGGCGTGATTGCGTGTGATGATTTCTATTCTCTGCTCCGCGCTGGCCAGCCGTTCCTGGCAGGTCTTGACCAATTTCATCCCTTCTTCGTAGCGCACAATCAAATCTTCCAGCTGCATCTTGCCCGACTCCATCTCATCGACAATCGCTTCCAGCCGATCCATGGCCGCTTCAAAATTTAATTCGTTGGGCTTCTTCGCCGCGGTCGCAGACATGAAATGGAAACTAAGCACACGAATTTATGAGAACAACGCGCGACTTTTTCCAAATGCCGCGGTTAGATCATCGTTGCACCTCGGAAATCGACCACTGGTTAGGCATTTTTTCCTCTTGTTAGGCAGCGCCCTTCTCCTGGGCTCGTTAGGCAATCTAACATTCGCGCAATCTGTCTCGAGCGTGACCAATCTCTCCACCCGCATGGTGGTGCAGACGGGCGACAATGTTTTGATCAGCGGCTTCATTATTAATGGAACCGCATCGAAGAAACTTCTCCTGCGCGCGCTCGGTCCGTCGTTGCCCGTGCCCGGAACCTTGAGCGATCCGACGCTGGAATTGCACGACGCTTCCGGAGCATTGATCGCCTCGAACGATAATTGGCGGAGCACGCAGGAGGCCGAGATCCTCGCGACTAATAAGGCTCCTTCCAACGACTCCGAGTCCGCGTTGATTGCAACGCTCGCGCCCGGTCTTTATACCGTGATTGCCAAAGGCGTAAACAACACCAGCGGCGTCGGCCTCTTGGAAGTTTACGATCTCGACCCGCCCGATGCGCCTTCGCGTCTGGCCAATCTTTCGACGCGCGGCAAGGTGCAGACGGACGACAACGTCATGATCGGCGGCTTCATCGTCAGCGGAAGTGTGCCGAAGAAAATGATCATGCGTGTGCTCGGACCGTCGCTTTACCTCAACGGTGTTCCAATTCCCGGCAGTCTGACCGATCCGACTTTAGAGCTGCACGACTCGACCGGCGCGATCATCGGGTCTAACGACAACTGGCGGAGCACTCAGCAAACGGAAATCCAGGCCAGCACACTCGCGCCGAATGACGATCGCGAGCCGGCGCTGATCTACACTTTCACTCCGGGAGTTTACACGGCCATCGTCCGCGGCGCGCGCAACACCACCGGTGTAGCGTTACTCGAGATGTATGATCTCGATCAGCCGCCGCAGGCCGATGGATCGACTCTCTTCGTCACGGAAATGCGGGCGCAGAGCGGCAGTACTTCGATGGGTTCGGGCACCGCGGTCCTGCGTTTGTCGGAGGATGAAAAATCCGCCGTCCTTTCCTTTAACTTCAGCAATCTCTCTTCGCCGGTCACTGGCATGCACATCCACGGGACCAACGGCACGATCTGGTTCGACATCGATGCCGCGACGCCGCAACCGGATGGCAGTTACATCTGGGTTTTCACGCCGGTCGGTTCGACCAGCGTGGCTGACATCGTCGCCGCGATCAAAGCCGGCGGCACCTACATCAACATTCACACCTCGAATTATCCGAGCGGCGAAATCAAAGGCTTCTTCACTCTCGCGAGCGGTGCGCAGACCGCGCCGGTGCCCACGCCCGCTCCGCCGCTGGCCGGCGGGACTCCGTCGCCGACGGACGCAGCGCGGTTCCTTTCGCAATCAACTTTCGGCGCGACTAGCGCACTCATCACAAAGGTTCAAACGGATGGATTCGACAAATTTCTGAACGACCAATTTGCGGCCGCGCCGTCATCGCATCTTGCGTTTGTCGATGCCGCCTTTGCCGCGTTGCCCAGTCCGTCACCATCGCCCAGCGCGACTCCGAACCAGCCGACGCAAACCATGTCGAACGATGCGTGGTGGACCTACGCGGTCGCCGCGTCCGATCAATTGCGCCAGCGCGTGGCGTTCGCGCTTAGTGAAATTCTGGTCGTCTCGTTGAACAGCGCCGGCCTCGGCAACAAGCCATTCGCGCTGCCGGCTTACTACGACGTGCTGGTGAAAGATGCGTTCGGAAATTACCGGCAACTGCTCGAAGACATCACGCTCAATCCGGCGATGGGCGCGTATTTGAACATGCTGGAAAACGACAAAGGCAATCCGCAGGCCGGCACTTTGCCTAACGAGAACTACGCGCGCGAAATCATGCAGCTCTTTTCCATCGGGCTGTATGATTTGAATCTGGACGCCAGTCTCACGCTCGGCTCCAACGCCTTTCCGATTCCGACTTACAGTCAGGAGGCGATTCTCGGAACGGCCGCCGCGTTCACCGGCTGGACTTTTTTCCAAACCGGCACGCCGGTCTTTAAACCGGGCCCCGCGAAACAGGATTGGCGCGATCCGATGCTCAACATCGCGACCCATCACGACACGAATGCGAAAACGATTTTGAATGGCGTGGTCTTGCCCGCCGGTCAGACCGCGGCGCAGGATTTAAAGCAAACGCTCGATACGATTTTCAATCATCCCAACGTCGGGCCATTCATCGCGCGGCAATTGATCCAGCGTTTGGTGACGAGTAACCCGAGCCCGGGCTACGTCTATCGGGTCGCTTCCGTTTTTAACAACAACGGCAGCGGTGTGCGCGGCGATATGAAGGCAGTGGTGCGCGCTGTCCTGATGGATTACGACGCGCGCGGCAACGTCCGCACCGAACAAGGCGCAGGTAAACAACGCGAGCCGGTCATTCGCCTAACGACTCTTCTGCGCGCCTTCAGCGCCAGCTCGCCCTCTGGACATTTCTCGATTCGCAACGCCTACAATTCCTTTGATGAAGCGGCCTACTATTCGCCGACCGTTTTCAATTTCTTCGAGCCGGATTACGAATCGCCCGGTGCGATCGCCGCGGCTGGGCTGCGCAGTCCGGAGTTTGAAATCACCACCGAAACCACCACCATCGCGACCGCGAATTATTTGCGTAACGCCATTTACGGTTCGGTCGGTCCGAGTACCGACAAGATCACCCTCAATGTTTCGACGGAAATTTCGCTCGCTTCGAATCCGACCAACCTGGTTGATCATCTCAATTCAGTCTTGCTCGAAGGCAGCATGTCGAGCGCGATGCGCAACACGCTGATCAATGCCATCGGACAAATCCCGGCGAACAATCCCACCGAGCGCGCGAAGACCGCCATTTATCTCGTGATCAATTCGCCCGAGTTCGCGATCGAAAGATAATTATGTACGCACCGACGCGCCGCACCTTCATTCGTCAGGCCGCCTGCGCTGCACTTGGCACGACTGGAATCCTAAACACCATTCTCGATTTACGGCGGCTTAGTGCCGCGACGATTTCCGGCACAGATTACAAAGCGCTGGTTTGCCTTTTCCTTTTCGGCGGCAACGACGCCAACAACGTCCTCATTCCGCACGACAACACCGGCTACACTAACTACGCAGCCGCGCGCGGCATCCTGGCGCTTCCGCAAACCAGTTTGTTGCCGCTCACCTTGCAAGGCGGCGACGGACGCGATTTTGCCTTTCATCCGAATCTGCCGGAGCTGCAGCAGCTTTTTAACGCGGGCCACCTCGCGATGGTGGCGAATGTCGGCACGCTTGTCGCGCCGATCACGCGCGCGCAATATCTGGCCGGCGGCGCGGCCGTTCCGTCGCAACTTTTTTCGCACGCCGATCAATCGGTGCAGTGGCAAACTTCGGTCTCGGATCAAATTTCGCGCACGGGCTGGGGCGGACGGATGGCTGATCTGCTGCAATCGCTCAACAGCGGCTCGAAAATTTCCCTCTCCATTTCGATTGCGGGGACAAACACTTTCGAAGTTGGCAATCTGGTTTTGCCCTTCACGGTGTCGCCGGGCGGAAGCATCGGCCTGAGCGGTTTCGATGGCAGCGCGAACGCGAACATACGTCTGCAAGCATTCAAGGACTTGCTGGCGCAGCCGCAAAATAATCTCTTCCAGCAAGCCTACGCCGATACGGTTTCGCGCTCGATCGCCGATAACGATCTGCTCACTTCCGCGCTCGCGGGCGTGCCGACGTTGACCACGCAATTCCCCGCCACCGGTCTCGGAGGTCAGTTGAGTATGATCGCGAAATTAATTTCCGCGCGAAACAATCTCAGCATGCGTCGCCAGATCTTTTTCTGTTCCGTTGGCGGTTACGACACGCACGGCGATCAACTCGCGGGTCAGGCGGGACTGCTCACGGAATTAAGCCAGGCGTTGAATGCTTTTTATTCCGCGACGAACGAACTCGGTGTCGCCGATTCGGTGACAACATTTACCGCTTCGGATTTCGGCCGCACCTATCCGACGAACGGTTCCGGTTCCGATCACGGCTGGGGCAGTCATCAGTTTGTCATGGGCGGCGCGGTGAAGGGCGGACGTTTGTTCGGAACTTTCCCCACGCTCGCGGTCAATGGTCCCGACGACACCGGCCAGGGCCGCTGGATTCCGACCACTGCGGTCGACGAATTTTCCAGCACGCTCGCGAGCTGGTTCGGCGTGAGTGCGTCGGATATGCCGACGGTCCTTCCGAACATCGGACACTTCGCGCATCCCGATCTCGGGTTCTTCGCCTGAAGCAATTTGTTGCGGCGCGCCCCCGCGGTCGTTAACTGGCCGCGGTGACTCGTCTGTGGGAAAACATTGCCGGCCTGAGCGCGAATGCGCGCCTGACGATCTCATTCTTATTCGCGCTGGCCGTCTGGTTCGCTCTGCGCGGTCGAGTGCAATTGGGCACGCATATGATCGCGACCTGGGATGCGTACGCGGTTTCCGCATTGAGCCTGGCGTGGATCAGTATTTTCAACACCTCGCATCAGGAAATCAGGAAAAAAGTGCGACGACAGGATGCAGCCGGCCCATTGATCACCATCTTCGTCATCTTCGCTTCCTCGGCCGCGCTCCTCGCCGTAATTTTCCTTTTGCGACACGATAAGAATGCGCCGCAACCAGCGCTCGCCTTACACGTTGCGCTTACTTTGCTCGCCGTCGTCTCATCGTGGGCACTCGTGCATACCGTCTTTGGTTTGCACTATGCGCACACTTACTACGGCGATGGCGATGATCCGAAACAACCAGCCGGCGGTCTGGATTTTCCCGGCGAGAAAAACCCGGGCTATCTCGATTTCGCCTACTTCTCTTTTGTCATCGGCATGACCTTTCAGGTTTCCGATGTGCAAGTGACCGCGGGCGGCCTCCGCCAGCTCGTTTTGCTGCACGGAGTTTTGTCGTTCGCCTTTAACACCCTCATCCTCGCGCTGGCGGTCAGCACCGTTACTTCACTCGTTTGAGGTCATGGCATACGCGCTGCTTAAACAAAAGCGGCGCGATGACCTTCGTAAAAAAAATATTACTGGTGGATTACGAGCCGCGCGTGACAGCACTCGTTAGGCGCGCCCTCGAAGCGACCGGCAAATATCTGATCAAGGAAGAACGCGATTGCCGTTGCGCGGTCAAGACGGCGCGATTTTTCCAACCCGATTTAGTCCTGTTCGACATTGCGATGAATCATCCTCGAGCGAACGAAGCCGCGCGTGAATTGCAGGCCGATCCGGACTTCAAAGACACGCCGGTCGTTTTTCTCGGCGTTAATCCTTCGAACGAAACCGCTGTTTCCGCGGGAATCCTGAGCGGCTACAGCTTCTTCGCGAATCCGATTCGGATTGACGATTTCGTTCGTTACGTCGCTGAACTTTTCAAGGCGCCGGCCGAGCTGATCGGCGCCGGCTATCGTGTAGCCAAAGGCTAACCAATCGTCTGCTTGTAAGCGGCGGCGTCTTTCAGCTGCTTCACATCATCGGCGTTCGCCATTTTCAGAACGAAGATCCAACCTTCGCCGAACGGATCGGTATTGACCAAGGCAGGATTACTCGAAAGCGCTTCGTTCGCTTCCACCACTTCGCCTTTGATCGGGGCGTAAATGTCGCTCGCCGCTTTCACTGATTCGACGACGGCAATTTGTCCGCGCGCTTCGACTTGCGTTCCGACTTTCGGCAGCTCGACGTAAACAACATCGGTCAGCTCGGCTTGCGCATGATCGGTGATGCCGATGCGCGCACGGTCGCCTTCCACGCGCACCCATTCGTGCGATTCAGTGTAACGAAGATCGTCGGGAACGTTGCTCATGTCTTTTTGTAGAGTGGTTTCTTTTCGATGACAGCAGGAAATTTTTGTCCGCGAATTTCGATCTCAAGTTCGCTGCCGATTTTCGCGCTCGCGGTCGGAACGTAGGTCATGCCGATCCCCTGACTCAAACTCGGCGACAAGGTGCCGCTGTTTACTTCGCCGATTTTTTCGCCGCCTTGCCACACCGGATAATGCGGTCGCGGCGGCGGTCCTTTGCCTTTCATCTTGAAGGGAACGAGGCGACGCGTCGTGCCTTTCTCTTTCACTTCTTTCAAGACATCGCGGCCGATGAAATCTTCTTTGTTCAGGTCGACGAAAAATCCGAGGCCCGCTTCGATTGGATTGTGCTCGGGAGTCAAATCGGAGCCGTTGAGCGGATAACACATTTCCAGGCGCAAGGTGTCGCGCGCGCCGAGTCCGCAAGGTTTGATGCCTAACGAGTCGCCCGCCTTCAGCAGGTCATTCCAAATTTTCGCCGCGTCTTTCGCTTCGAAGAAAACTTCGACGCCGTCTTCGCCGGTATAACCGGTGCGTGCGATCGTCAGCTTTCCGCCGTCGTAATCAAATTCCTTTATTTCGTTGCGCGCCGGAAGCGCTTTATCCGCGGCGAGAAGTTTTTGAAAAAGCTGCACGATTTTCGGACCCTGCACCGCCAGACCGGCGCGATCGGGCAGTCTCGTTAGGCGAATATCATCAGCGAGATGTTTTTCTAACCAGGCGAAATCCTCGTCGGTGCGCGATGCATTCACGACCAACAAAAATTCCGTGTCACCTGTCCGATAAGCAATCAGGTCATCGATGATTCCGCCGCGCTCATTCAACAAAAAAGTGTATTGCCCGGTGCCGACTTCGAGCTTGTCGATGTTGTTCGTCAGCATCCGATTCAACCAGCGACCTGCAGCCGTCCCCGACGCAATCAGTTGACCCATGTGCGAAATATCGAACACACCGACATTGTTCCGCACCGCCTGATGTTCGTCGGAAATGCTGGTGTATTGCACCGGCATGAGCCATCCGCCGAACGGAATGATTTTCGCGCCCAAGCGCCGATGCTCCTCGTAAAGCGGTGTAGATTTCGAGTCGCCGTCGCTCACGCGCGTGAAGCTAGGCGGTGGTAAGGCGGCGTCAATGAACGCGGAGCTTGTCGCAGCGGTCTATGACCGCCGAAGACTTGCACTCCGCGCTTTCGGCGGTCATAGACCGCCGCTACAAGTTGCGTTTACGAACCTAAGAAGATGACTTTTCTGGATAAACTCGAGCGACGCATCGGCTTCATCGCTATTCCCGGCTTGATCCGCATTGTCGTGGCGTTCACCGCACTCGTTTATGTCCTGACTTTTCTGACGCCGGAAATTTTTTCCGTGCTGGATTTGAATCCGGCGCGTATCCGGCACGGCGAAGTCTGGCGGCTCGTCACCTACGTTTTTATTCCGCGAGGAATTGGTCAGCCGGGCGCGATGCAACCGCTCTGGGTCGTGCTGGCGCTCTGGTTTCTTTGGTTTGTCGGCGAAGGACTTGAGCGCGCCTGGGGTGCGTTTCGCACCACTCTTTATTTTTTCATCGGCATGATCGGCACCACCGTCGCCGCTTTCATTTTCGGCGCGCAGTTTTCCAACACCATGCTGGCCGCGTCGCTCTTCTTCGCCTTCGCGTGGTTTTATCCCGATGAAGTCATCTACGTTTTTTTCATCCTGCCGATGAAGATCAAATGGCTCGCCTGGGTCGGGGCGGCCTTTCTTCTTCTTGGATTCGCCAGCGGTCCGCTCTCAGAAAAGGCGGCCATGATTGCGGCTTTCGCCAATTTTTTCATTTTCTTCGGGCCGGATATTTTTCATCAAGTGCGCCACCGGCAGGAAGTTTCGACGCGACGGAAACGTTTCGAGGTGCAGACGAGGCCGGACGCCGAATCGCTCCATCGATGCAAGACATGCGGCCGAACGGAACTGACCGATCCGGACTTGGAATTCCGCGTCTCACGCGACGGCGAAGAATATTGCATGGAACACCTGCCGAGCGCAGCGCCTGCAACCACTCGTTAGGCGCGATTCGGAAACTCAGTACCGCCGCCGCTTAGTCGCCGTCGTCATCACCGCCGTCATCGTCGTCGCCCGTGTCGTCGTCGCCATCGTCGTCTTCCATGTCGTCTCCGTCATCGTCGGAGTCGTCTTCCATGCTTTCGTCATCATCGTCGTCCTCGGAAACTTCCTCATCACTGTCTTCTTCCTCCGCTACTTCCTCTTCCTCAGCCTCGGTCATGTCGAAGGATTCATTCTCGACGTAGGATTCTTCGCTGGTCGCCTCCTCGGTCGAAATCGACTCGGAAACATCAACCTCTTCGTTTTCGTAAATGTCGACGCTGACATCGAGCGAGGTCCATTCATAGGAGAGGCTCGTTTCCCATTCGGCGTAGATCGTCTCGTAATTATTTTCGAGTTGAACGATGAGCAGATAATCAGCGCGCCACGGTTTATCGACGTAGTATTCGTAACCGCGCACGAGTCCGATCTGCGTGTCGAGCAGGTAAATGGTCGCGATGTAGGCATCGACCGTGAGCGGCTCTTTCAGGATGTGTTTTGCCTGGCGGCGCATTTCGCGCAGGCCTTTCTCCAATCCCTTATCTTTCTTCGCCTCTTTTCGCAGCTTCGCGAGTTTCGCCAGCAAGTCTTTTTGTTGCGCCTTGATCTTTTCGAAGGCCGCTTTCTCCTGCGCAGTTAATTCGCCGCCTTTCTTTTTGCGCGCGGCTTCCTTGGAAAAATCCGTGCGCAACAGCGCGATGGCGTGACCGAGTTTCTTGCCGTTCATAATCACGGCTTTGTTTTTTGAATCGGTCAGGCGCCAGTCCACTTTCATCTGCGCCTCGGCTTCGCGCGCATCGGCCACGCCTTTGAAGAAGTCGTTAGACTTTGCCGCTAGACCTTTCTCCGCTAGGTCCAAATTCTTCGCGATCTCCTTGGTCGATTTCCAGAATGGTTTGTTCTTCGCGACTTTCGGATCGAGACCTTTATCGGCGCGCGCGTCCTTGATCATGGCGGCTAGCGCTTTCTTCGCTTTCAGCAGCAAAGTTTTCGCGTCCGCTTTTTCTCCGGTCGGTTTTTTCTGCGCGGACGTTTCCGCGGCGGCAGATTTTGCGGTCGGCTTGGTTGCCTGGGCGAAGGCGTGATTTGGCGTCAGCAATCGGGCGACGCCGATAAGCGCGATGGTGAGGCAGGTCAGAATGCGAATGAGGTTCTTCATAATGGGAACGGAAACGGCAGTGGTTGGAGCGAAGGAAAATCGGCGCGCGTCTTACGGTGAAGTTTTCTGGAAAGAGATCGGCATGATCCCTTCCTGCCGCGCGTCGGCGATGTCGATCAATTGATATTCCGGATCATCGCCGTCGAATTTTTTGTCGTTCTTTTCCAGATCGGCGCAGCCCGCCGCGATCGCCGCGACAAAACTTTTCCACGCATGCGAGTCGGTGATTTTTTCCGGCAACTCTTCGCCCAAAGCATCGAGCGCTTCGGGCAAATCTTCTTCCGGCTCATCGATGTCGGCCGCGCCGATCATCGTCGTCTCCAGTCCGACGTATTCGTTTTCGTCGTCGTTGTCGCTGTTGTTTAAATAAAAGCCGATATACATGTGGTCGGGGAGCGCGACGAGAAATGGATTGATGTCCACTTTGCGCAGGAGCGAGGCGAACAAAACACTGCCATCGACGCAATTCGCCTGCGTGTTCGCGATCGATTGGTCGAGGAAACGCACGAACTGACTCGTGACCAAATTTGAGCCGCCGGGCGTTTTCGTGACCGAGCTGTATTTGATTCCGTGCTTTTGCAGGGCCGTCCAAATGGCGAAGACTTGCTTCATCACGTCCGCCGGATCGTGCGCCTGATAGCCATCGAAAGCGTTGACGATTTTCGTTTGCAACGCTTCCTGCAAAATCTTGTCGAGCTGCGGATGGTTTTCGTTCACGTACGCGGCGAACATCCAGCCGAGATCGGACGAACCGCCGTTGTTGTTTTCGTCATCGACCGTCTCCTCCGCGCTGGCCACGCCGTACGGACAATCATTAATGGAACGGACCTGAAGCGTTTCGGTCTGCTCGCCGAGGGCCTTGCCGTTTACTTCCAGATCGAATTCGACATTGAGCGGCACCTGTTGCGTGATTTTGCGCAGATGGTCGAACTTGTAGTTAATTTTTGGCGCAATGTGATAGGCGTGATTCGCTTCCGGAAGTTTTCCACTCCACGTGCTCGCGGCGATGATGTCGTTCTCCTTCACCGTCACTTTCACCTCCGCATTTGCCGCCGGCGATTTCACCTCAACGCCGAGCAAACCAAACTTGTCCCCGAGCAAATAAGGGTCCGGCTTTTTCCCGGCTTTATCGTCTTCCTCGACCGGCCGCACCGACGCGGTCGCGATCACGAGCGAGGGAAAAAGTTGGTGGTCCATGGACGACTCTGCTTTCCATTCCACATCGGCCGCCCGCGCGGCCGCCACAGAACAAGACAAAGCGAAAGCGATGAATTGCAGCGGACGTTTCATGAGCGCGCATTGTGCCGAACCACCTTGTCTGCCGCAAGATTGTAAACGCTCGCCGCTTGATTCTTTTTCCCTCGCTGCCGACACTTGGGCGCGATGGCGGATAAGGAAATAGAAGCGCTCATTCCCGAGCAAGGCTGGCATTGCCTGCATTTGTTTTACCGGATCGAGTTCGGTCAGTGGCAATTACTGAGCGCGGAGGAACAGCGCGAAGCAAAAACGCGTCTGGCATCACTGGTGCAGGAAACGCGTGCCCTGGAAAATACGCAATTGCTCACGCTCAGTATCGTCACACCGAAAGCCGATCTGGCTTTCATGTTGATCACGCCGGATCTGCATGTGGCCAACCGCATTGAGAAACAAATCAACCTCTCGTTAGGCGCGGATGTGCTCACGTCCGTTTACAGCTATCTCTCGTTAACCGAAGAGAGCGAATACCGCACGAGTGCCGAAGAATATTCCGCCATTCTCGAGCACGAACAGAAAGTCGAGCGCGGCTCGGAAGAATTCGAAAAATCGATGGCCGCTTTCGACGAGCGCATGAAACACTACCGGCACGACCGCGTTTATCCGACGCTGCCGGATTGGCCGGTGGTTTGTTTTTACAACATGAGCAAACGTCGCGGCGAAGCGCGCAACTGGTATTCGTTGCCCTTCGAAGAGCGACGGAAGTTGATGCTCGGTCACGGTGCGGTCGGCCGGCAATATGCCGGCAAAGTAAAGCAGCTCATCACCGGCTCGACCGGCCTCGACGATGCCGAATGGGGCGTGACGCTTTTCGCGCGCGATACTTTCCAGATCAAAGCTATCGTCTATCAGATGCGCTTCGATCCAGTCAGCGCCGATTACGCCGACTTCGGCGAATTTTACATCGGCCTGCAACTACCGCTCGACGAACTCTTCCGCCGATTGCAGCTTTGAGGTCCTCAAAGAGGATGGGTGACAGAGCGGTCTATTGTGCACGCCTGGAAAGCGTGTGTGCTGTCAAAGGCACCCGGGGTTCGAATCCCCGCCCATCCGCCACCCCGTTGTAAGGGGTTCGGAATCAGGTAAGCGCTCTCGTGATCAATGAGCCGGAATCGCAAAGTGTCACACAAGGCTGTCACACTAAAAGAATTCCGATTCCACATGCCCCGACAACGCTATATGATGCGAAGGGGAGGCCGAATATCATCATCAATCTTCGTGTTCCTAAAGACCTCCGAAAGGCATTAGGAAAGGAACACATCCGATATATCGCTGAAAACGTCCGATTACCGCGAAGAGGTCCGACGACTCGTGACATATGAGAATCGCTCAAAGATCGAAGCGCGTTTCGAGTAGAGAGCGGGCGAAATTGCGCCTCAGGTCGACACCTCCACAGGTCATTCGGTCGCTATCGATGAAAGGAGCAACGCGATCTGGCTTTCAGATGGTTCATTCAACTGGAAGAAGAATCCGAGCGATGGCGGATGGATTGGAAGCTCCCAAATTAGAGAACCAGGAAATCGATGAAGCCATTTACAATCTGAGCGGCGATACCGCGGCACTAACAGGGGGCACCCAAGAAGGTCGTCCATCGAATCGAACGGAGCGATAGGCACATGGGCGCTTCGCCATTCCTTGCGCAGGAGAAATCTGATCCTAGACGAAGGCAGCGAAACATATGTGACGCTTAGAGAATTGTTTCGCCGGGGCCTGGTGGAAAACAAACAGCGGACACTTGGACTAATTGACAATGGCCACAGGGCGGAAAGCGACAGGATTTTCCAAAAGATTTCCGCCTACACAGCGCCGCCCCCGCGAAAGGTGACTTTGGGCGAGCTACTCGAGCGTCATCAACAATGGCTAATCGATGTTGGCAGATCGCTAGAAAAACAAAGAACACATACAAGACGCCCAAGAATCTCCTCAGCAATCTCTTCGGTGACTCCAAAGCCATTGACTCTTTCACCCGAGAAGAGATTCGCGAAGTATTCGGAATACTCCGTCATTTACCACTCAATGCTAAGAAACGTTATCCGGGCTTTTCGCTAGTCGAAACGATTGCGGAAGCAGAGCGGAGGGGGGATACGCAGAAAGCTTGCTCCTAAATCGTTAAAGAATTATTATCGCAATCTCTTTGCGATTTTCAGCTTCGCTGATTGAAAAGGAGGGAATGCTTGGCGAAAACCCAGTAAAGAGTCGCAACTTACGTGAGGCGTTCGAAATCGAGGAAGAGCGACGAAAGAAAGGGTTTCCTTCACTGACGATAAACATTAATGATCTCTTTAAAGCACCCTCTCTACAAAGGATGCCTAGACGATGAAAAAGGATACGGACAGAGAGGGCAATCAACATCTGCGCAAAGGTCGTTTCTGGTTGCCTTTAATTGCGCTCTTCCACGGCTTCCGCAGCACTGAGATCGGTCAAGTCAACACCGAGGATATCAAAGAAGAAGACGGCCTGCTTTATTTCTTCATTCGACGCCGCAATGACGACAACACCGCAGGCGAAAAGAGAACGAAGAGGGTTACGCACGAAACGTAAAGTTCCTGTGCATCCTGAACTTTTGCGCATTGGTTTCGCCGAATTCGTTCGAGAGAAGGAAGCAGAGACTCCAAGAAACGTCGCCTATTTCCCGAACTTGCTCGCGGGGCGAAAGGGTTACGTCAGTGATCCGTTTGGGAAATGGTTTCGCACGCTTCGTCATCGAAGACGTTAGGCAAAGATTGAAGGTCTAACGTTTCACGCCTTCCGCCATCTGTTCCGGGATGCATTAACGGAGGCTGACGTTTAGCTACAATATGTAGAAGCACTCGGCGGATGGAAATTCGTCGCGGCGGAGTGCCGAGAAACTCTACGGGAAAGGGCCAAGTCTGCGCCGACTGCATGAGGAGATAGCGAAAGTTCACTATCCCGGCTTAGAACTGAATCACCTATACAAAAATTGATCAGTGCAACTAAACGGCGAGGCGGCAGCCTGAACCAATTTAAACTACACGGGCTGCGCATCCGAGCGAGGCGTGGTTGCGATCCGAATTCTGGCACTTGCTATCGCGGTTTCATCGAAGGGTCTTCCGTAATCCATTCGTCGGCTGTTAAGGTATACCACTCGATGAACTTCGCTTGCCCATCGAGATCGGGAAATAACGTTCCACGATGCAAGTTGTAGCGGAACAATATCCTTCGCAGCTCGCGGCGGATAAAATCGGGAATAATAATCCGTTCCAACGGGTCAAGAAGGAGCGGCTTCAGAGGCTGGGGTTGGATTGTGAAGACGCCAGCCTGAGCGGCGATCCGCGTATTAATGTGACGTGGCAAGCAGGTGACTGCGCTCGGCACTGAAAATGGTGCAGGGAAAATCACGCTCAATTAGAACCTGACTGGCTTTCCAAATGTATATCGCGGCGTCTTGCGAACCGCCTCCTTCAACAGCGAAGAAGGCTGCGACCAGCGGGTTCCGCGTCCAATCGAGCAGGCGCGTCGGCAGGCCATGATGTTGGGCGATAAAGAGCCATTCCCACTGATTTTGCGGCAGGCGGTGTAGGTGTGGAGTGGCGTGAATTTGGAACAAATCGAGCATGGCGCGTTCTACCTTTAAGGTGCAGACTCCACTCCGCCCTGCTTTGGGGATTAGCGTATAGCTTGCGTCACCAACACCGCGATAAATGGTCGCCATGCCGCGCTTCCCGATCGCCGCGTGGAGTTCTTGGAATGAATTAACGACTACGTCGCTCATTGAGGCTTCGCAACCGGAATTCCAAGCTGGACAACATACATCTGTGGGAAACGTCCGATTTTGCTAAGTGGTCATTCCCTCTGCCAAGGCGCATTTTCGACCAAGCCACTCCCATCGAGGCGTAACATTTGCGCCAACAATCAGCACTTTTTCAATGTCCCTTCCACCATTCGGGGTTATCAAGGACGTGATCGGGATAATTTACGCCAATTTGTTGCCATAAGACCTTTGGATCGTTCAGAAGAGTGGCTTTCGTGGCGAAAGTCCAAGTGCCCTTGACGCGTTCGAATCGGACAACTTGGGAAACCGTTCCGTTTCGAGCGTCGATGTGAATCTCGAAAACCGCCACGTCGGTTTCCGGCAGCTGAAGGGGATTCTTACTCAGGACAACACTTTGCCGCGCCGGAACGTTGCCCAAAGATTTCTGAAACATACCTTCCATGCTGCTTAATGCAGCGAGGTGCTCCGGAAGAAGTTTCTTTGTCTCGTCTACCTTTAAGACGTCTACAATTTTGATCACTACATCATACGCGGGCCATTTGCCGTCGTTCATTACGGCAAGCATGACTTCGTTCGGTCTGTTCAGATCACAAAATTCAATATGGCAATAGCCGTCCCCTCCGGTTACCGACGCAGCAATGTCTCGATTCAATGATGCAATCTCATCACTCTTAGATCGCAACTCGCTTTCGAATTGTGCGCGCTGAGTAGCGGATTGTAGTTTTTCTTGGTTCTGTCGGACGGTTGCTACGAATGCTCCCACGGCGCTTAGAATTGCCCCACTCAAGACGAAGAGCGTTGGCAAGGATAGGTATTCTGGCATGCGAACCATTGTGGCGGGTAGAGGCGTAACGTATCGACATGCGGACAGCCATGGCAATTGTGTTCAAATAATCGCGTGGTTGAACGACACCCCCGTTCCTGCGGCGAGGTAAACGGAATTTGCCGAAATTACTGTGTTCGTATAATCACTTGATTATTTGAATACATGGTGGCAGTTTTGCAACGCATGGAAAAACAACGAACACCCGTAGCGATTTTAGTCCGGGTCTCAACGGTGAAGCAGGAAACCCAACGGCAGATTTCCGAATTGCAGGCTTACGCCGAAAGCAAAGGCTACGAAGTAGCGGAGGTTTGCCGCGAAACAATCTCAGGCCGTGCTGTTGATGACGACCGTCATGTTTTGCGGCACATCGAAGACCTTCGCACGGAACGAGAAAATCAAGAAGGTTTTGGTTCATGAAATCTCTCGTCTTGCTCGAAAGAACAGCGTAGCTCATCGGTTGGTTGAAACTTTAGAGGAATGCGGCGTATCGCTTTACTGGCATGCGCAAGCTATAGAAACGCTGTTGCCGACAGGAAAACGTAATCCAGCGGCGGGAATCATGCTCGCGCTCCTAGCGGAAATGGCGCGCAGCGAAGTCGAGGTTTTGCGCGATCGAATCAAGTCTGGCCTAAGGGAAGCTAGGCGGCGGGGAAAGACTCTGGGACGACCTAGAGGAACAACGCTGCCGCGTGAAGCCCTCCTTCAAAAACACAAAGACATCCTTCGTCATCTCCGCTCTGGGCAATCGATTAGAAACACCGCAAAGATTACAGGTAGGGGAGTTTCGACCGTCCAACGCATTAAACTAGCATTGGCTTAACGATTCTCCGCATGGGATGCCTTCGCTACATACCTACAAGGGTTAGACTCTTACGATATCGCAACTAGTTGCAACGATCTTTGAGACGGCTGTATCGCGGCAGACTTGTAACTGCACGCCCCCCCCCGGCCTCGCTAACGAACTAACTGCATAGGCCACCGGGGGAGAGGCCACCCACACCTCAGATACATCCAAGGGTTTTTGGAACGACAATTAATCAGTTACCTTGCATCGCCTTGGATAGGCCTATTTGAATCCAATCGCATAGACCGGCTTCCGGGGGTTGTCGTCGATGACTTCGAAGAACATTTCGGGCTGACCAGCCGCACTTACCAACTTCAATGGAACGGGCCCTCCGACTTTATTAGGGATGGTCGCCTGCGCATGCTGCCTAACGAGTACATTTACATTTGTCGACTTCCACCGCGGCTGAATGATCGTCACGCGAAGCCACTTGCCGTCGTCGCTCTTTTCAATCTTCGTCTCCTCCCAATGTGCTTCAGTAAACAACCGACCGTCGTAAAAAGGCAGTGAGACGATGTCGCCTTCATCGGATCCGAATAAGACGTAGCCCAATGGATAACTGTCCCACAGCTTATCTCGCAGACTCTTGTTTCTTTGGAGGAGTAGCAGCTCTGCGCGTTGTTGGTTTGATATGATCTCAGCGTGACGGGTATCTTGCTCGCGTTGGGTCATCCGCGTGGCCACGACCGTGCACACGATCACGCCAATCTGAAAGATCGCTCCAAGGATTACCATTGCGTAAAACGGCATAGGCCTAATGAGAAACAAGATCAGCGACGGTTGTGAGAGCGCGCATGGCTTGCAGTGAGAGGCTCTTAGCTAACATAGGTGTAGAACCGCAGCACCAAGAGCCGTTCGCTGCATCGCCTTGGTCAGACCTCTGGTTTCTGGAAATCCAGTGTTTGTTGTGGGAATCGAGCGAATGCTCTTGCTAATTTCGGGCTGGGCCGGACGAGCTGACGATCGCTGCCCAGTGATCCCCAATAGAACCATTTCGCCCACCAAGAGACGGGTTTTGCGAGCCTTATGGCCGCTGCAGGAAGTGCGACATAAGTGAATGGCTCGGTGATGATGTGATGCCAATACATTCCACCTATGGGAATGTTGCTGAGAATAGGCGCGACAATCCCAACAATAGCAGTCCAAATCTTCCACTTGAGGAAGCAGATGACGACGCAAACTAGCCAGATCAGCATGACCGCTGCGCTGATCGCCAATTGCGTTGTGTCGTGCTCGTCCATTGTGTGGCGAAGAGGTCTAACTATTAAATGGGCGATACAGTTTCGCCTTGTGATGCGCAATAAAAAAAAAAAAAAAAAAAAAAAAAAAAAAAAAAAAAAAAAAAAAAAAAAAAAAAAAAAAAAAAAAGTGCCAAGCCCAAATAACTCGACCGCGTCAGGCATGGAGAGAAGCACGGTTATCTCGCTTATGCGGTCGCTGGGGCGACAGCGGAACGGCAAACGTATGAGTTTCGTCCGTATCCCGCCACACCAATTCCGTTGCACCTAGTTGCAATGGGCCGGTTCCACACATAGGCGTCTACAGACAGAGTTGGGGGTTTAAAATGTCTCGTCTACCAGATTTCTCATTTGATCACACGGTCTCGATGCGGGCCCCAACGTGACAAATCGGTCTGAGAATCAAACATGGGCTGTATCGCGGAACGCCCGAAACGCTGGATGCATTCCGAAGGCATCTTGGCGGCCCTTCCGAACGCGCAAGCGTTCCAGTAAGAAGCCGGTATTCCGCAATCTTCAATGCGGCTGGCCTTGGAAGGGAAATCCAAATTCGTAAGTCGCGGCAGGGATCGACTTCTCAGCTGCCTATCCCACTGTTTACAGGAAGCTATGATCTACCGATCCCCCGCAATGCGCGCCGCGTGGTGACAGTTCCAGCAACGCTGCATCTCTTTCTCAATCCAACGAGGTTTTTGCGATACCAAGACCCAGCGACCTACATTCCGCCGGGACGAGATTTAATCAGGCATGGTGGGTTGTTCTTTCAAGAAAGGATCGTTTCCGGAGCTTGACGAAATATCTCTAGACGGGCAAGACAATTACCTCCCCGACACTGCCGAATTTCAGTTCGCACACGATGGGCGCTTATGGAAACGCCATATGCGCACCTACCCTGACGGGGTCGTTCGCATGATTGCCGAAGATGCTATCCGTGCACGCCTATATGCAGGTGTTCGATTAGATCGGATTCCTAGCAACGAACAAAAACCCTTCAACTTAAAAGAGGTAAGACGTATTTCGAATTTCGATCCACTACACCGTTGCAGACCGTCAAAGATATCGCTCCCCCTAGTTCGCTCTTTTAACGAGCTAAGAACTTCAGTCGATCAATATCGACCACTGCTTTCGACAACGTGGGAAAGAGATTCGTTTGTAATTACGAAGCGAATTCGAACGGGCGTCAAACTGAAGATATACGCCAAAACAAACCATCGCATCCGTGTTGAAGTCGTGCATGATCTTACGAAAGCTTCGTTACGTAACCAGGCCGTACGACGAATAGCCGCGGCGCGGGCGGGGCATACCTTCGCTACTCTTAGAGGCGTTTACAACATGCTGGAGACTCTGAGAGACAATGCAGCAAAGGACGTTAATGACATGTTCCGTCACCTTAAAAGCCAAGTATCCCTTCCTAGCACTCCACTAACGGCCATCGACTTGCTATTCGATATGGTAAAGGTTCTCCTTAGTCGGAATGACACTAGAACGTTGATCGATATCCTCGTCACGAAAGGCAGCATCTAAACGCGAGACCCGTTGAAGGCGCCTTTATCTATGCTGAAGCAAAAGGGTATTCTGCGGAAACAGGAACGAAACCATAAGGAGGAATATGTCGTCACTGAACGCTATCAATACCCTCTCCGAATGCTTCAGGAGCATGGTAACATTACTCACCTAACGATACGCAACAGAAGACGACCCCCCCGGGGGTCATGACGAAAACTAACGATAGTTCCGAGACGCCCCTCCCGCCTCTGTGTGGTGCACCTAGTTGCACTGTTTTCTAAGGGTCTTTCTAACTAACTGATTAGTCGCCTAGCACCTCCAAGCCTTTTCGATCAATCGCGAAGGCCATTACCTACCATCGGTGTGATCGGAGCCTCGCAGCGGGCGGGACTATGCGTGACGCGGGCCGAGAAGCATGCACTCCCCCTATCTCATACCTAGCGCGATTCTCTCAAGAAACCTTGCCAACATGCGCTATTTTGAAGTCGTTCTGACCTTATAACGCACCTTTGATTTATGGAAATCTTTTACTTTGATCAAGAGCTTATTCTGGGCCTCGCGAGACCGCCACGCGACGACCCAACTCATAAGAAATTCCTTCCCGAGGTTTTCGAATTAGTTAAGCACCTCGTAGAGAACAGGAGCGGTAGCAATTCCTTACAGTGAAGTCCATTTAGAAGAAACGGCCCGTCTAGACGATCCCAGTCATCGGAAGGCCGTTTATAACGTTTGGAGATTACTGTCATCACGCTACCGCTTCATGGACTTTAAGGTGATTCGTTCCGAGCAAGCGAAGGTCGTTTGGGACGAGCGACCAATGCTCTTTTCTCCGCATCGCGCAGTCATTAGAGATCAGTTGGAATTTGCTGAATCTGTCGAGCCGCCGAACAAAGCCGAAAGGGAAAACCGTGCACAACGATTCCGTGAATTGGGTGAGGCATGGAAGAGTCGTCCGCTTGAAGAGATTCGGGCGAAGGTTAGAAAGCAAGAACTGGCAGCCTATGCTAAGGGTTTTCTCAAGACGTTAGTTAAGAATTTGGAGAGTGGGACTCAAGAAATTCTGCACGACGTTAATCGAGCAGACGTTGATCTGCACTCGGAGCTTTACTGGCATGCATTCGAAGCCGGGCATAACGATCCACAAACAGCTGCATTCAACTTCCTCCGTGACCGACTAGAAGAACTTCCATGTTTACGGATTGAATCCATTCTACTAGAGCAGCTAGCTCTTCGGATTATCAAAGATTCTCCGCCCGGCCCGCGAACCTAGGAAAGCTTCGCGTAGACAACACAGCTTACGACATTGAAGCATGCTCATATTTCATCCCTTACGCAGACGCGGCCCAAGTGGATCGAAAGATGATTTTCGACTTTGCAGGAAGCGCGTCATCAATTAGCTAGCGAATCAATTCCTTGGTCGCGTTTGTATTCGTTACGCACGCTATCTGAGTTGCTGACAGACCTCCGAAGCATCGAAGAGCGGGAGGGAAGCCGCCGTTCGCTCTCGAAAACTGGCGCTCCGAGATATCAGCCACAGCTCTGTCTTTTCCTAATTCGACGATTTGTGCGGCAATCTTCGCACCAGCTGAGCCGAACCCATTAGTTCGGCCTTTAGTTGTGCTCGAACTGGACGACAGGGGAGTTGAATTTTTGGCTGGAGGTGCTGCGAAGGTGTGGCGAGTCGTAAACGCAGAGCATAGTGAGAGCGTCGATTGGAAGCGTCAACTTGAGACGCTGTGGAATGACGTTATTCGCGCTTTACCAGAACTTCATTTTGAATCGGGTGTTTATACGCTTACAACACCTGACGAAGAATCCGTCAAACTCATTGGCCGCACTGACATCCCATTTGGAATGATGACATTGCAAGAACCGAGCGTTTCCGAGCTAGTAGCTACTTGGCAACAAGCCATTCCTTCGAAATAGTCTTGCGGAGGAGATCGGTGGAACTGACCCCGAACGCGATGCCCTATCTAGGAGCCTACAGACACTGTTAAACAGCGCAGCGGAGGTGTCCACTCCACTAAGTAGCGGAAGGAGATCAATCTATCAGTGCAGAGTCCGTTTCGATGCGAAGTGCAACTAGTTGCAAAATCCTAAACACTAGCGGATCGCTGCATCGCATGGTTAGGGGGGCGGACGCTGCTGCACGTACGACGTTGAGCGGATAAACTCTGTAATGATCTGAAGCGTCATCACTCCCGCGCAATCAGCCAGAATTCTCCCACAGCGCGACAAAAATCTCTTGCTATGCCTGACCGCTCATCGTCGAGTAGCTCTCGCCAATCGAGAGTGGCGGGGTAGCCAAGTGGGAAGGCCGTGGTCTGCAAAACCGCTATGAGTGGGTTCGACTCCCACCCCCCGCCTCGATCCCAACTCAGTGTATTTGTAACAATCGGAGCAAAGCCGCCTAACGAACGAGAATAAGCTCAGCCACCGCTGGCGGGAGCGAGCTTCGCTGCGGATTCGAACGTTGAAGTTATCTGAAAACGAAATTTCAGAACGGCCAGCGGTTGGCTGCAGCGTTTGGTTAGATCGTTTGTGTTCAAAAGTCCTTGAGCTTGTCGCTTTCTTCCTTCTTGTTGTGTTCGTTTGCGAACTTAATGTAGCTGCTCGCAACCACGCCGAGCGTCGGCGGCGCTGTCGCTTCTGTGTAGAGTGCTTGAACGCTGCCATCGGCAAGTATCCAGTTTCTGCCTCCGGGCGTATTCTGTGCCTGCTTCCAGTTGCTATTCTGCTTGTTTGCTTCAAGCATGACCTTCAATTTCGTGATGCTGAAGAATTTCGTGCCGTCTTCTTTTCGGTAGTATTCGGCGCTGCTAATTCCGTTGATGAAGCTGACGAAGATCGTGATGCCCGCATGACTATAAATGGCAACCGTCATGCCGGGCCGATCGTCTCTGGCCGTGTTTGATGGCGCACCGTATCTCTTCTTAAGCTGCTCTGGGTGTTTCTCCAACGCGAGCCATAGCGAGCGGAGAAACACCAGCAAGTAGCAGCAAAATGACAAGAGACTTCATGTGAACGCTAATGGTGGCAGAGAGATGTTTTGATTCACCGCGGCGCTGCGGATGAATTTGAGATCTTTCGTGGAAATGCTTTTTCCTGTGTCTCGGCGGCCAAAGTAAAGGCGTCCATTGGACAGATCGAGCTTTAAACCGGACTCAAGATTGTGCGCATGCGGCTGCGAAGGAAATGGATCGAGATCGTTACGATGGATGCGCCATACGCAACCATCACGCTTGATGGTAACTTCGTCGATGCGACGAAACGTGCCGTCCGGAATCGGCGATTCGGGGAACTCGATTTCGGCGATAGACTTGCTCATGACGCTACGATCTAACATATGATTATGCCGACAATAAGGTGATTATCCAGCGTATTAGCCAATTAGGAACAGGTCGCCGTTAGTTGCATTGCAAATTCAAATTGCTGCGCGGCCAGCGCGAGGTCTTCATAGCCATGCCGTGGTATGTTTCGTTCAGACGGAAGGAAGGCCCTATCTAGGAGCCTACATGCACTGTTAAATAGCTTGGAGGGGGGGGTCTGCCGCTTATAGGGGGGCGGAAGGAGATCAATCTATCACTGTAAGGTTCGCTTTCGTGCTCAGTGCACCTAGTTGCAAAATCCTAAACACCGACGGTTCGCCGCATCGTGCTAGGCTGGGGATAATCGGGTTTATGCAGTCTACGAACCTTTGATGGCGGTAACTTCAATCTCAATCTTCATGCGCGGGTCTGCCAGACCGGCGGAGATCATCATGGCGGCAGGACGCACGTCGCTAAAATACTTTCGTAGCACGGGCCAGCACTGCTCGAACTCCGAGCCGTTGGGGAGAACGTAGGTTACGCGGACAACATCTTTTAGGCTTGAGTCTGCCTGCCGCAGGGCGGAATCGATGTTTTGCAAGCATTGTTCTGTCTGTTGAAGGAGATCATCTGAGATGGACATGGTTGTGTAATCAAATCCTGTCGTGCCGGAAACAAACACCCAATTACCCGCGACCACGGCACGGGAATAGCCGATCTGTGCTTCGAAAGTAGAACCTGAACTGATACGTTTTTTGCTCACTGGTTACGAAGAACGATCGAAGTTTGTTGGACGCTTTGTAGGCGCACTGTGGCCTGACGCCACACAAGATCAATGACCTCGCCCGAGGGCGAGCACGGCTGCAAGGCCGAACGAACTAACTACTCTAAAATTACGCATCGGAGCGGGAGCGGTTCGCTGCATCGCCTGGTTAGACGTCATCGAATCACCTCAAGGCGCTGGCTGATAGTTCTTTCCTTCCGCCGGGTGGGTGATCTTGTGAATCTGATATATGTAGTCAATGGCTTTCTGCTTCGTCGCAAACACTTCTGTGCCGACATAGCCTCCGGCAAGCTGAAGGCGATAGTCACTACCATCGGTGACGACACTGACATCTCCCGGCGTGTTGAAGTAGCAGTCTGCTGGTAGATTGGACGCGCTGCGTGTAGACGATACGGACGAGGAAGTGTGTGGATATGTCTGCTCGAACTGACGCTTCGCGGGACTGTAAAGTGAGCCGCGATGCTCCAGCTCGTCGACAAGGTGGCCTAGCAGAGGATCACGAGAGAACAAACCGGCACCGTTGTGCCGGCTGAGCACCTCGTCAACGGACGTGAAGCTCATGGAGAAGGAGAAATGCTCCTTCGGAATGAGCATCGTGCCGTCCGATGACTGAACTACGTGGAAGAAGCCAACGAATGCGACGATGCCCGCGACTATTACTCCGATCACGATCAGGGCGGCGTAGTTCGGGCGAGCTGGTGATGCTGCTGTAGTGGCGTCTGCCATAGGGTGTGGCGTTGAGGTCTAACATATGATTATGCCGACAATAAAGCTGGTTATCCAGCGTATTAGGCGACAAATGCCGCAACATTCCCGCGCTGTTTTAGAGCTGTCTCCGAGTGAACTATTAACCCAAACCAACGTTCTCATCGAAGACCCCTCCATCTTCTTGAGGAACTAGCGGAGGAGACAATGGGCGGTGGCCTTAGTCCGACTTGTCGCAACTGGTTGCAGCGGGGCAAGACTGAGGCGGGGAAGCGTTCAACAAGCCGGGCGGGAAGAAGGAAGTAGTCCCTACCTAGTAGAGACTAGCCTTGTTGACCCTTACCCGCTGTTTTCTCATTCGATCCGCTGCCTATCGGTCACGTTTCAAAACATAGCCCCCCTCCCCCTTCTAAAGGAACTAACTTGAAAGGGCATGGCGGGGTGCCCGCAAATGACCGAGATATATTTAATCGATTTTTGAAAGACAATGAATCAGTTAACAACAGCATGTGCATCCAGCGGAACGGCGCACGGTTCGAGTCTCAGCCACACAAGCTCTGATGTCGTAAGGCGATTCATCGGACTGCGTTGTCACAACGCGATGCCACTTCAGTTGCTGCAACCGGTTGCAATGTTTCTGAAGGCTTCTAAGAGCCGATCCATTGCCCCTGGAAGCGGAGGTCTAGAATCGATTTCTACCCTAATCGTCAACGAGCGGAAGGAGCGGCGAACAAGAAGTGTGCTACTTTTCGTCCGGTGATTGCAATGATAGGTCGCGCAACCGTAATCCTCGCTCTCTGCGTCTCGATCGGAGCGCACTGGGCTGCGTTGCAATCCGTCGCGTGGGCAACAATGATCGTCGATTATTCGCACCACGTGTCATTGGCGAGAGCTGTCGCTCAGACTTTAGATGGCGAGCATCCCTGTGATCTCTGCAAGCACATTGTCGCTGCGCAACATTCGCAAAAGAAACAAGACACTGTAGCTGCCACGCTGAAGCCCGATTTGATCTGCGCGACCGGCTCGATTGTGCTCGTTCCTTTTTATAGCGATTTTTGTTTCGCCAAGTTTCAGATGACGGTGTTCGCACAGGCGGATTCTCCGCCAGTTCCTCCGCCTCGTTCCGAGTTGGTCTAGCTCTGACTAAGACTGCGGCGTGCGTGTGCACGATTGGCAGTATCTCGGTAACTAAAATTGGGAGTCGTCTGCCATCGGATGGCACCTCTCCCTTATCCCGGAGGAATTCCATGCAAAAAACTTTTCATCATCTCTTTCTCTTAATGATAGTAGGCGCTGCGCTGCCACTAACGGCACGCGGATGCGACCTCTGCGGCTGTTATACCCCGCAAATCGAGGCGACGCCGGAATCGGAAGATGTATCGACATTGGGTCAGCCTTCCACTTTCGGTGTGGAGAAGAACTGGTTAGTGCGGGCTTACTTCGCCGTCGCGGAACAGTTCACGCACTTCGGCACCGTGCAGGTGGACGGACGTGAAGTTTCCAATCCAAGCAACCAATTCGAAGACAGCTCTATTACTCAAATCGTTGCGGGATATAGCATCACTCCTCGGTTTGCCTTGCAGGTCAATATACCGCTGATCTATCGCTCTTTCGAGCGGCCTCATGGCTTCGCAATTGATCGAGGAACCGAAGCCGGTTTGGGAGACGTTTCGCTCCTAGGGAAGTTAGTTCTGTTCCATCACGAAGTGGGTGGTGACCGTTCTGTGAATTTCGATGATCCCAAGAACCCCAGACTGGTAAAGCGCGAGCCGGATTTCACAATCTCAACTCTGCTAATCGGGGGAATCAAATTGCCCACTGGTGACAGCAGCCGGATCAAAGAAGAATTCAATGAAACTGAAGTGGCAGGTGCGCCAGCGAGCGGCATCCATGGGCATGATCTAACGCTGGGCACCGGTTCAACCGATGCAATTATGGGCGGCCAAACTTCGCTGCGCTATAAATCACTTTTCTTCGAAGCCGATACGCAATTCACGCTACGCGGGGATGGTCTGCATCAGTATCACTTCGCAAACGATCTCTCGTGGAGCGGGGGGCCTGGTTTTTATTTTATCCGTAATTCTCACTCGATTCTTGGCCTTCAATTCGTCGTTTCGGGAGAGCACAAGGACGTAGATCGCTTCCGTGGTCAAGCCGCGGTCGACACCGGAATTACTTCTGTCTTTCTCGGCCCTAGATTCGTTGCGTCGCTAGGCAAGATCAGCGCGGAGTGTGGCGCGGAGGTGCCCGTATCCATCAACAACACAGCCCTGCAAGTAGTGCCCGATTACCGTCTTCGAGCTTCAATCTCGATGCGCTTTTGAAAAACCTTATGCGGCTGACATCTCTGAAGGACAACGCGCATCGTTGGTGGCCTCACAGATGACTGCAGATATATTTAACGGATTCTTGAGAACGATGAATCAGTTAACTGCACCATCCGACATGGCCAGCGTTTTTGCAGTTTTGCAATGCTCACGAAAAAAGAACTCGGCAACAAACCGATTTGGTGTCACACATCATGGCACAACGTGCGACACAAAGCGGGAAATCCGCTCGTTGATTAACAGGGACTTACCGAGCGTGGAACTTTTTCCCCGCCCATCCGCCACTTCTTCTCGCCTAACGAGTCATTATTCGCCAATTTCATTCATGAATTTTTCTTTGCGCTGGCTGATTTTGGCAGTGCTTCTCTTTCCCATTTCAATCGTCGCGCAAACAACCGGAGTGGATGCGATCGGGAGCGCGAGGCGCGATCTTCTCGCAGGAAAGAATGATGCCGCACTCGCCACGCTCGATGGCGCAGAAAAGCGTGGCCTAACGAGTGGTAAATTAACCGAACTCCGCGGCTACGTTTTTCTTGAGCAGGGCAAATTCGACGACGCCGTCAAGGCCTTCGAAGAGGCAAGGACGCAGGATAAATTAACTTATAATCGGCTGCATATCGGCGATACGCTGGCGCGGCAGGGAAAGTGGGAGGACGCGCGCGCAGCCTACCAAACGGGATTGAAGGAGACCGACATCCTCGCGACGAATGAGCGACTGCGCTTCGGAGTTTTCATCTCTAGTCTGGGTTTGAAAGATGAGGAGTCGGCTCGCCGGGCGCTCGACCTAATTACCTTTCCGACCGAGAGCGCGACCTATTACTACGCGCAGGCAGCGTGGGCTTTCGCACACGGTTCCAAGCGCGAAGGCGACGATTGGGTGAAGCGCGCTCGCGATCTGTTCGGCGGCAAGTCCACCGATTGGTTCGAGCGGCACCTCTACGATTTCGGCTGGTTGAAATCGAAGCCGCCGCCCATCTCGGAGTAGCGACTACTCGTTAGGCTTGCGGCGCATCGCGCCGCGTCAACGTCTGCAGATTCTGCCGCACCTTCACAATGCTCGCGGCCGGCAGCACGCCGCGAAAGTTTGCGCCGGGATAAATAATGCAGTCGCGCCCCAGTACGGCCCCGGGATTGATGACGGCATTGCAACCGATTTCCGTTCGATCACCGATGATGGCGCCGAATTTTTTCAAACCCGTGGCGATGTTTCCATCCGCCGCCATCACTTCGATTTCACGATGATCGAGTTTCACGTTGGATAAGATCACACCCGCGCCGAGATGCGCGCGGTAACCGAGAATGGAATCGCCGACGTAATTGAAATGCGGCACCTGCGCTTCATCGAAGAGAATGCAGTTTTTGAATTCGCAGGAATTTCCCATGACCACGCCATCGCCCGCGATGACGTTTTCGCGCACGTAGCAACCGCTGCGAATCTGGCAGTTCTCACCAATCCACGCCGGCCCTTTTAGGACCGCGCCTTGCTCGATCACCGTACCGGCTCCGATAAAAACCGCATTGCTGATGAACGGTTTTCCGAGAAGCTCGCCGAGGATTTGCGGCTTCAGGCGAAATTGCAGATAGCTCGCGATTTGTTTGAGCGCGTCCCAAACGTATTGCTGATTCTCGAACAGTTTCGAATGCGCCGTGTGCTCGAGGGCGAGGAACTCGTTAGGCGCAAACATTCGTTAGGTTCCGCCGCGTCGCGTGAGTTTCTGTCCGTCCTTGCTGTCCCGCACTTCCCACCCCAGCGCCGCGATTTGATCGCGCAATTCATCACTTTTCTTCCAATCCTTGGCAAGCCTCGCCTGCGCGCGCGCTTCGCTTAGCCGATTAACTTCCGCCGGCACTTCGCTTTCTCCGCCGCTGATTGCGAGCACGCTGTCGATGCGCTTCCACCAATCGAGCCAGCCGCGCGCTTCGGTCGGCGTTAGTTTTCCTTGGTCGAGCGCGCGATTTGTTTCGCGAATCTTGTCGAACAGGAATGCCAGCGCAGCGGAGACGTTGAGATCCTCATCCAAACCTTCTGCGAATCCTTCGGCGACTTTCGCTTCACCTTTATCGCTCGCGATTTTCTGCAGTCGCTCGACCCAATCATCAATTCTGCCTAACGAGACTCGCGCTTCGTTCATTCCTTCCCAAGTGAAATTCAATTGCGCGCGATAATGCACGCGCAGCAGCGCGTAACGCACCTCGCGGCCGGTGTAACCTTTCTCGATCACGTCGCGCAGGGTGTAAAAGTTGCCTAACGACTTGGACATCTTCTGCCCATCGACCAGCAGATGCGCGCAGTGCATCCAGTAGCGAACGAATTTTTTTCCGGTCACGCCTTCGGTCTGCGCGATCTCCGCTTCGTGGTGCGGGAAAATATTATCGACCCCGCCGCAATGAATATCGAGTTGCTCGCCTAACAACTGCGTCGCCATTGCGCTGCACTCGATGTGCCAGCCCGGTCGTCCCGCACCCCACCGCGAATCCCATTTCACATCGCCGTCCGCTTCGTCCCACGCTTTCCAAAGCGCAAAATCGCCGACGTGTTCCTTGTCGTATTCGTCGTTCTTCACCCGGCCGGTCGATTGCAGTTCGTCGAGGTTGAAATGCGCGAGGCATCCGTACTTTGGAAAATTTTTGATACGGTAGTAAACGGACTTGTCTTCGGCTTGATAAGCGAGGTCGCGCTCGATCAATGTTCTGATCATGGCGATCATCGCATCGACGTGACGTTGCTCGGTCGCCGCCGGATAATCATCGGCGCCTTTGATCCGCAGCGTTTCTAGATCGGCGAAGAATGCGTCCTTAAATTGCTTCGTGAATTGCGCGAGCGGCATCTTCGCTTCGCGCGAACCGCGAATCGTTTTGTCATCGACGTCGGTCAGGTTCATCACGCGATGAACTTTGTATCCGCGCAATTCCAGATGCCGTTGCAGCAGATCTTCGAACAGATACGCGCGAAAATTTCCGATGTGCGCAAAAGAGTAAACCGTCGGCCCGCAGGTGTACATCTTCACGGTGCGCCCGCTTTCATCGAGCGGATGGAATTCCTCCAGCTCGCGCGAGTAGGTATTGAAAAAACGCAGCGGCATCGGCGCGCACTGTAGCGGCGGTCTGCGACCGCCGAAAGTCTCACTGCAATCCACGCGTTCGGCGGTCATAGACCGCCGCTACAACTCAAACGTCGTCGACCATGGCGGTCGCGAGCGCGATCATGCCTTCGCCCCGGCCGAGTGCGCCCAGGCCCTCGTTCGTCGTCGCTTTGATATTGACGCGATCTACCTCGCACGTGATCACCTTCGCGATCTTCGCGCGCATCTCTTGAATATACGGCTGCAACTTCGGCGCTTCCGCGACCACCGTGGCGTCGATGTTGATGGCGCGCGCGTTTTTTCCCGCGAGGATCTCGCGCACTTTGCTCAGGATTTCCAAACTGCTGATCCCGCGAATTCCTTCATCATCATTCGGGAAATGTTTTCCGATGTCGCCTTCGCCCATCGCGCCGAGCAGGGCATCCGCGATCGCGTGCAACAAAACATCCGCATCAGAATGTCCGTCGAGACCGCGCTCGAATGGAATTTCTACGCCGCCGAGAACCAGCTTGCGGCCTTCCACCAACCGATGCGCATCGTATCCAATTCCACAACGAATCATAAGGTCACAACCCTAAATCGATTACGCCGTTGGAAGCAACCATGCTGTATTTGTCTTTCATATCGGGTCGCGGATGCATTTCGATTTTTCCACCGGCGGCTTCCACCAGCAGAACGCCGGCGGCGATATCCCACAAACTGATTCCTTGTTCGATGTAGGCATCGAATCGTCCGCAGGCGACGTATGCCATGTCGAGCGCGGCGCTGCCCATCAAGCGGCACTTGCGCACGCGATGCACCATTTCGGTCAGGAGCGGCATGCCGACATCGATGGTCGCGCTCGTCTTCGACAAGCCGATGGAAATGACGGCTTCGGAGAGTTTCTTGCGCGCGCTGACGCGAAACACTTCGCCGTTCAAGGTTGGCGAATCACCTTTTTGCACCGTCCACATTTCGTCGCGCATCGGATCGTAGATCGCGCCGACGATAATTTCTTCATTTCGCCGCAGCGCAATCGAGATGCAGAAATGCGGGATGCCGTAAAAATAATTTACCGTTCCATCGATCGGATCGACCACCCATTGGTACTCCGCGCTCTGGTCGCCGACGATTCCTTCTTCACCGTAAAGCGCGTGCGCCGGAAATTTTCCCAGCAAAATTTTCGTGATCAAATCCTGCGACTCCACGTCGATCGCGAGCTTGATGTCGTGCGCTTCGGATGAATTGACGCGCAACGGTTGCCGATAATTTTCGCGCAACAAATCTCCCGCGGCGCGCGCCGCGTTGATGGCGATCTCGAGAAAGTTGGTCACGCGAGAGAACTACAGGTGCGCGTTCGCAACGCAAAGGCACAAAAAAAACCGGGAGGAAAAAATGAATTTTCCTCCCGGGTTAAGTTGCGTTGGGAAGAACGAGAAAGGGGTTCTTCCGTGAGTAGGGATCAGCGCCCTAATGTTTCTTTTTCTTGGATGCTGATTTTTTCTTCGCGGCTTTTTTTGCCTTTTTCTTAGCTGCCATGGTGCTTTATCCCCCCTTTCACTCCGCAATCGCGGTGGGTGTGAACAACAGTGAATAACTTCACTACACGTGTTGAGTAGTCATCACGTTTTTTTTGTCAAACGTTTTTCGCGCATCTGAAAAATTATTTTCACAAGTTCGCGCGCGATGAAAAGTTTTTTTTCGCGCGAAATTCTTTTTCGTTCGCCGTTTTGGAAAAAAATTTCGACGGCATTTTCGTCGCTCTCCATTCCAACATCGCTAGCGCTCACATCATTCGCGACGATCGCATCGCAATTTTTCGCGCGTAGTTTTTTTTGCGCATTCGTTTCAAGGTCGTGCGTCTCCGCCGCGAAACCGATTACGAGATACGATCGCGTCGTCGGCAGCGAAGCGAGAATGTCGCGCGTCGAAGTTAGACGCAGAGAAAATTCGCCGCGCTGCTTCGGCATTTTCTGAGTGAAGCTTTCGATTGGCTTGTAATCGGAAACTGCGGCGCACATGACGAGCGCATCGCAGTTCGCGGTTTCTCTATGCACCGCCTCGTAGAGTTCATCTGCGGTCGTGATCTTAGTCACGCGCGCGTTTCTCGGCGGAGTCAACCAAGTCGGTCCGCTGATCAACGTCACTTCATGTCCGTCGTCGAGCGCCGCTTGCGCAATCGCGTAACCCATTTTTCCCGAGGAACGATTGCTGATAAAACGAACTGGATCGATCGGCTCGCGCGTTGGTCCCGCGGTGACGACAAACTTCACGCGATCAAATTATCCTGGCTGCGCAAAAGGAATTCCGCGCGAAAGACGATGTCATCGACTTTCCACAAGCGGCCGATTCCTTCGTAACCACATGCGAGCATTCCTTCTTCAGGCCCGATAAATTCCACGCCGCGCGATTTTAACTTCGCGACATTTTTCTGCGTCGCGGCGTGTTCCCACATTTTTCCATTCATGGCCGGTGCGATGAGAATCGGTGCGCGCGTCGCGAGTGCGATGGCGGCGAGCGGATGACCAGCCAGACCGTTCGCGAGTTCGGCAATCACGTTCGCCGTTGCCGGTGCGATGAGCAGAAGATTCGCGCGATCGGCGAGAGCGATGTGACCAGGCCGCCAATTTTCTTTTTCGTCGTAGAACGAAGTCGTGACCGGATTTTTCGAGAGCGTCTGCAACGTGAGCGGAGTGATGAACTCTGTCGCGTCTTGCGTCATCACCACGAAAATTTCGTGACCTTGTTTGTAGAGAAGACTCGCGAGCTCGGCGGATTTATAAGCGGCGATCGAACCGGTCACGCCGAGCACGACGCATTTTTTTGCTTCGGATTTCACGAGAGGATCAATCGTCGGCTAAGATAACGTTCCGCGCCCATGATGTTGCGGAACTTCTGCAGATCTTCTTCCATCGATTTGCTGATGATGGTGTAGCGATAGTCGCGCCAGAGTTCCATCTCGCGCGCGGCGTTCACCAGTCGCAAATCGATTTGCTCTTTCGTTTCCGTTCCGCGTTTCGTCAGGCGACGGCGCAGTTCCTCGAGATCCGGCGGCATAATAAAAACGTCGCACAAACTTTGGCGGATGAACGGATCGTCGTAATTGCGAATCGAAGCCGCGCCTTGCGTATCGATGTCGATCAAAACATCGACGCCGTTTTTTAAATTCTGCAGAATCGGCTCGCGCAGTGTTCCGTAGGAATGCTCGTGCACCTTTGCGTGCTCGAGAAATTCGCTGCGAGCGATGCGCTCCTGAAAATCGGCTTCGCTGATGAAGCCATAATCTTCGCCTTCGATTTCGCCGGCGCGCGGCGGTCGCGTGGTGCAGGAAACCGAATAGACGAAGTCCGGCGTTTGGCGGAGCGCGTCGCATAATGTCGTCTTGCCCGCACCCGACGGAGCGGAGACGACAAACAAAATTCCGCTGCGCGTGAATTGATTACTCAAGGTTTTGGATTTGTTCACGGATTTTTTCCAACTCCGCTTTGCTCGCGACGACGTGTTGCGAGATGACAGCATCGTTCGCTTTCGCACCGAGGGTGTTCAGTTCGCGCGCAATTTCCTGGGTGATGAACTCAAGCGTGCGGCCGACCGGTTCGTTCTTGCGCAAGTGATGTGCGAACTGCGCCAAGTGACTTTCCAGTCGCGTCAGTTCTTCGGAAACGTCGGAACGATCGGCGAAGATTGAAACCTCTTTCAACAAACGTTCGTCGTCTAACGAGAGATCGAGCCCGGCTTTTTGAATGCGCTCGAGCAAGGCGGCCCGATATTTTTTCACCACTTCGGGAAAGAGACCGCGCACACTTTTCACTTCGCGCCGGATGACTTTCAGTCGGTGAATCAAATCTTTCGCGAGATGTTTCCCTTCGCGTTCTCGCATCTTGATCAACTCCATGAGCGCATCAGCGAGTGCGTGTTCCAGGACCGGCCAGATTTCCTTGGCGGCGAGATTGTTCTCCGAGAAACGCATCACGCCGGGCGCTTGCAGGATCGAGCCAATCGTGATCTCGCCCGGCGCATTTAATTCCTTCTGCAACGCGTGCATGGCATCGTGATAGGAACGCGCCAGAGCGGTATCGAGTGCGAGACGGCTCGCGCCGTTGGCGCCGACTTGCGAAGCGATCAGGACGGTGGTGCGGCCGCGCGATAATTTTTCGTTGATTGTTTGCCGAATGCGCGGTTCGAGCTCGGCGAACTCGCGCGGCGCATTGATCACGATCTCGCTCTGCTTCCGATTCACGGAATTCAATTCCACGCTGAACTTCACGCCATCGTGATCGACTTCGCCGCGGCCATATCCGGTCATCGAACGCATTTGCGGGTGGAAGTTAGGCGGCAGATCGCTCGCGCGCGAGCAAATGCGTGAGGGCGCGGCGATGCGGCGAGGGCATCGGGATTTTTTCGAGTGCGCGCAAAGAGAACCATCGGCCGCGCGACGATTTCCTCGCATGAATAGCGAGGGTGATGCGGTGATTGGTGAAAGGAAATTCCGCGATGTGAATCGGCGCATCCTTGGACTCGTTAGGCAAACGCGGCAGAATCCACATGCCGCGCCAGCGATGCGTGGCCTGTTCGAGCAAAATGCAATTGTCCTTCTGTGTGAAAGCGTGGCGTTCGGTGAGAAGTTTCAGCGCGGCGCGGGGACGTTTGCGCGGAAGTTCGGCCGGATTTTTTGCGGTGCAGAATTTTTGCACGGGACAGATTTCGCATTTCGGCTGACGCGATGTGCAAATCATCGCGCCGAGATCCATTAGTGCGGAGTTGAATTGGCGTGCGTTTCGTTTTGGCACTAGCGCGGCGGCGGAATTCCAAAGGCTCTCGCTTCCGATGGTCGAATCGATAGGAGTTTGTAGATTCGTTAGGCGCGAGATAAGCCGCGCGATGTTCGCTTCGACTACGGGCACGGATTGATCGAAGGCAAAGGTCGCGACGGCGTTGGCGGTATAGCGGCCGATTCCCGGCAAGCGGCGCATTTCTTCGACGGCGGTCGGAAAATTAGTCACAGCTTTGGCGAGAGTGTGGAAATTCCGAGCCCGTGCGTAGTAGCCCAATCCCTGCCACGCGTGCAGAACATCGGATTCCGGCGCGGCGGCAAGCGCGCGGAAGTCGGGGAAACGCTGCAGCCATCTATTATAGTAGGGGATGACGGTCGCGACCTGCGTTTGTTGCAGCATGATTTCCGAAACCAGAACCGCGTAGGGATCCCGGGTGCGCCGCCAGGGCAGATCGCGTCCGTGCTTGCCATACCAGGCGAGTAGCGCTCTACGAAAGGCGGCGGATGATGAAGCTAACATTGCGAAGCGAATGAATTCTTATACACATCCGCTTTCAAACGAACAGGCGACGCAGCTGCGCGCCTTGCTCGAGGAGTTGGGATTCGAGTTCGCGCCGCGGCCTTACACGATTTTTTTTGCGCAAAAAGAAAAGCTGAGCGTCGCCGTTTACGAGAAGGGCCCAAAAATTTTGCTGCAAGGAAAGGGCATCGAGGAATTCGTGCAATTTCAGCTCGAGCCGAAAATTTTGGGTGAAGCGAAACTTGGTTACGAAGAAGTGCATTCACCGGAAATGTTCGAGCCGCATTTCGGGGTCGATGAAAGCGGCAAAGGCGATTTCTTCGGGCCGCTGGTGATTGCGGGCGTATATGTCGATCGCGGGATCGCGCGGAAATTCATGGAAGCGGGCGTGCAGGATAGCAAACGCATTGGGTCCGATGCGCGCATTCGCACGCTGGCGGAGGCGATTCGAAAAACGCAAGGCGCCTTGATCGAGACGGTGACGATCGGGCCGGCGAAATATAACGAGCTCTACGAAAAGTTCGGAAACCTGAACAGCCTGCTCGCTTGGGGACATGCGCGGGTGATCGAAAATCTTGTCGTTCGCAAACCCAACTGCCCGCGGGCGCTCTCGGATAAATTCGCAGATGCGCGGGTGATTGAGCGGGCACTCCAACAACACGGAAAAACGATCGTGGTTGAACAACGAACGAAGGCTGAATCCGATCCGGCGGTAGCGGCTGCTTCGATCATCGCCCGGGAAGCGTTTATCGATTGGCTCGATCGAACAGGAAAAGCCATGGGTCAAAAGCTGGGCCGCGGCGTGTCGGCTGCTGTAAAAGAGAGTGCCAAGATGCTGGTGACGAAGCATGGACCCCAGGTGTTGCGCGAAATCGCAAAAGTTCATTTCCGAACGGCGCACGAAATCGCCCCGGATGCTTATGCCGCGCCGCCTCCGCGCGTGGCCTGGCGACGATAGGCTGCCTCCCAGTTCCCGGGCAAGGTTCTTGCTTATTACGACAATGCTTTACTTGCACCAGTGGAAACGCGCCTTCTCATCCTTAATGCCGATCCTGTTTTCCAAGACCGGGCCATTGCTCTTATAGATGAGATGTCGGAGGTCGAGACTCGCATCGTGCGAACGATGTCGGAGGCGATTTCCGTTCTCCTGGCCGAACACTTCGATGGCTTAATCGTCGAAGGTGAACCGCTCGTAGCGCTGGAACAGGCGACCAATGCGCGGCAACATTTTCCGTCCCTGCAAATCGCCTGCCTCGCGCGACGACCAAGGGAAACAGCGTTCGCCCACTCGGCCGAATTGCAAAAAATCATTCGCATCGCGCCCAGCTGGAGCACGGAGCGTTTACGGATGCGGTTGCGATCTTTTGTCGACTCGCTCGCCAATAATTCGGCAGAAGCGTCGGAGGGGATCGACCCTTGCCACTCGCTCATTGGAAATTTGAATCAATTTTCCGCCGCGGAGATTTTGCAGATGAGTTGTCTGGGGCAACGGAGCGGCCGATTCACTTTCAAATCGAGCCGGGGTAACAGCGAAATTTATTTGCAGCACGGATCCTTGCGGCACGCGGTTTTCGGAACGCTGGAAGGCGAACAAGCCATCGCGGAAGTTTTCCGCTGGCGCCAGGGGAGATTTTATTTCGAAGAAGGAATCATCAGCCAAATGCAAACGGTCGACCGGCCGTGGGCGCATTTGCTCATCGATAATTTGCAAAAACTCGATGAAACGCTGGAGCTTTCTTCGAGCGGCCAACCATGAGAGACCGAACCCTCGAAAGCCGACTGCGATTGCTCACGCTGCAGTTGGATAACTGGAAGAAGTTACACGACTTGATCACCTACGGGCTGGACAAGGCGAAGCCGATTATTTCCGCGGAACAGGAACGCCAATTCACAGAAATTCGCGCGAATCTTTTGCAGGAAACTGAGCACGCCTTTCGTGAACTCGGTGTGCTGGCGGAACTTTCCGGGCGGGCCATGAATGTTTTGCAGCGCGGGGTTTCCATGCGCGGCGTGCGCGATTTGCCGAACGAAGAGATTCGCCGACTAGAAACGGATTGGAACGGCGTCTTCACCAAGTTGGGGGTGATGCAGGGGCAATTGAAGTCCCGTCGGAAGTTTTTGGCCGGCCATACAGCCTTCTCCTATCATTTCGCTAGACTTTTTCGGCGAACTGCGGTGAGCTCTTAAGTAGCTGAGATCGAACGACATTCGCGCAACGGCCGCGCGGGGCTGTGGAAAATCTCGGATTTCTCCCACGTAAAGCGGGAGTGTTTCCCGAATACCTGTATATGGCTAAGCTTACGAAACGAGACATCGTCGTCGCCATTAGCAATCAAACCGGAATGGTTCAGCACGAGGTCTTTGAGGTCGTTCAGCGAACGCTCGACCACATTACCGATAGCCTGGCCAAGAATGTTGCGGTTGAGTTGCGCAACTTTGGCATCTTTCAACCTCGCCTGACCAAACCCCGGGTGGGACGAAATCCCAACCAGCCCGGCAGCAGCTTTACTATTCCGGCCCGCGCGACGGTAAAGTTCAAGGCCGGCAAAGTGATGCGGCAGCGGGTGGAAAAGTTGTCGCGCGAACTCAAAGACGCATCAGAGAAAAAGGAAGCGACGGAGCAGAGCTCGGCTCGTGGCGCGGCGTAGTTCTCGAAATTGTTAGCCGGCGCGCGGCTTAATCACCGTGCGCCGGCGCAGCCGCTTCCACTTCGAGCAGCTCGTGGATCGCCTCTTCCAGTCGCTCGATATTTATCGGCTTGGTCAGGTGCTCGGAAAATCCGGCAGCGCGGGCGCGGCTGACATCGTTCTCCATGCCGAAGCCGCTTAAGGCGATTCCGCGCAGACTCTTGGTTGAACGAAGTTCCTGCATCAATTCGTAACCGGAACGATCGGGCAAGCCGATGTCGCTGATGAGCAAATCGAAATCCTGTTCTTTCGCTTTTCCTACCGCTTCATCGGCCGTGTAAGCGCAGGTGACCTGATAACCGCGCCGCTCCAGCATCAAGCGCATACCGGTGCAGGTGTCGATATGATCATCGACGATGAGGAGACGCGTGGCCCGTGCGTTAGAACGCGTTTTCGCGCCGTCGTTGAGTTGGGCCGGACGGTGCTTCGTCTCATCCGCGCGCGGACTCGCGACGGTGTGCAAAGTCACGGTGAAAATAGCACCGCGGTTTTTTCCTTCGCTCTCGACCTGAATCGTCCCGCCATGCGCTGCCACCATCGCTTTGGAAATGGCCAGACCGAGACCCAGCCCGCCGAAGCGCCGCGTTATCGACATTTGTCCTTGTTCGAAAGCGTTGAAAACCTTGCCGATTTTTTCGTGTTCGATGCCGATGCCGGTATCGGTGATGCGGATCTCGATCGTGTCCTCGGAAGAGTTGAGCGTCTCGATGATGATGCGCCCATCGGGCGGAGTAAATTTGACGCTGTTCTTGATCAGGTTCCAAAAGACCTGCTGCAAACGCGCCGGGTCGGCCTCGACGTGCAGGCGCTGTGCGCGCAGGCGAAATTCGATCCCGAGATTTTTCCCGAGAATTTCTTCCCGGCAGATTTCGTAAGCGCGCTGAATAATCTCGTGCACGTTCACCGTCTCTAGACTCAACTGCAGTTTGCCTTTGGCGATGCGTGTGATGTCGAGCAGATCGTCGATCAAGCGCGCTTCCAGTTCGACGTTGCGTTTGATCACTTCCAAAGCGCGACGGACCTCGGGTGACTTCGGCGCGCTAGATTCCAGCTCACCGACCATCGCGATGACGGGCGAAAGTGGATTGCGCAATTCGTGCGAGAGAAGAGCGAGGAATTGATCCTTGGCCGCGTTGGCCGCGATCAATTCCTGGCGCAAAGTGACATCACGCGTTTTGTCTTCGATCAAATACAAGACGCCTTGAATGCGCTGATCCGCACCTTGCAGACGCAGCAGGTTCACGTTTACGAAATGCGTCACGCCGTGGCGGTCGTTGTACGGCTGCTCCAGGATTTGAAACGGCGCGCCGAAGGTGAGCGTTTTCTCGATCGCATCGACCGGTGCGATCTTCACTTGATCAAAGGTTGCATCGTAGATGTCCTTTTCCGGATCGAGTTCGCCGAAGTCTTTTGCCATGTTGGCGAAGGCGTCGTTTGCCTGCAGAAAGCTACGAGAGTTCGGATCGATGAGCGCGATTCCGCTCGGCATGTTGGCCAGGATTTTCTCGTTGAAAATGACTTCGCGTTCGATGCGACGGGCGGCTTCAGTTTGCCGGCGCGTGAATTTGCCCGCGAGCCACGCGCCGATTGCGGTCAGAATGATCAGCCAGGCGGCCGGAAAAGTAATCTTCGCCAGAAGATCTTTGACCGGTTTGTAGGCGGCAGCTTTCGGTTGCTCGATGACAGCGACCCAGCCGGTATCTTGAACCTGACAATAGGCATAAAGATTTCCGTTTTCCTCAAAGTTGTCATTTGGCTTTTCCCTGATTTTCTGGACCGGGATGGGTGGGAAAGGTTGAGATGGCTCAGCGGACAATCCACTTGGGAAAAGCATATTCCCGTTCTGATCGATCACCTGACAGGCCGATTGGTCGGCAAATTGAATTTCGGAAAGACGGCGCCCGACGCGATCGATCACTACGGAAATGCCGAGGTAGCCGACCACCTTTCCTTCCGGTGTTCGCACAGAACCGATGAGATCGGCGATGAGTCGGTTATCCGAGGGCCGCACGTGGACCGGCGAAAGATAAACCGACGGGCCGGCCGCCCGCTCTTGCGATTCCTTCGGGAAAAATTCCGTGCTGCTCTGCGGCGGAACAAACGGAAGCGACGCCAATAACTTTCCCTCCGCGTTCGCGATGAACATTCCATCGATGCGCGGATGCGAATAAAAGTTTTCATTTACCCACCGTTGGGTCGCATTCCCCGGATCGGGCCCGGTCAGCAGACGCTGGATATCGGGTTGCGACTGATAATAGTCGACGATGGCGCCGGTGCGGTCCAAGTCGTCACCGACGAGATGCGCGATTAACTGCGTGAAGGTCTGCCGATCGCGCAGAATCTTCGATTCCAGCGTGTAAGGCAAAATCGTGTAAGCGACGATCAGCATCAAAATCGAAGGCACCCAACCGGCCAGCAAAATGGCGATGACGATGTTGAAGCGCTCGAAGCGATCGCGGTCCGAGCGCTCCGAAACCGGTCGCAAGCGAGTGAAGTCGCGTCGGGCCATGGAAGGTTTAGGTTCGACCGTCGTCCCCATCGCGGCAAGGGCTGAATGAGGCCGCTACCAGAGTGAGATACGCACGAAGAGTACGCCCGTTTTGCGAGGGAAAAGTGGCATTTTTGATTTGACGGAAGCCTCTCATGCGGCATCATGTCGCCCTCGCCGGGGCACGTAGCCGGCATTTCTCAACGGTTATGCACGGAAGCGTCGGATATCTCATTTGGACTATTTGTTACCTCAGCGTTTTGCTGGGTCTTTCCGCCTACGGCATTCACCGCTACTTCATCATTTATCTCTTCTTGAAGCATCGGAAACGCCATCCGCAGCCGGTGGCACATTTCGCGCAACTGCCCAAGGTCACGATGCAGTTGCCGGTCTTCAACGAGGTCTACGTCGTCGAGCGTTTGTTAAAGTCGGTCAGCGAAATCGATTACCCGCGCGAGCTTTTGCAAATTCAAGTGCTCGACGATTCGACCGATGACACGCGTGACTTAACCGCGCGCTGTGTGGCGGAATTGCAGAGTCGTGGACTCAATGTCGAACTGATTCATCGCCTCGATCGGGTAGGCTTCAAAGCCGGCGCGCTCGAAGCTGGCCTGGCCACGGCGGAAGGAGAGTTTGTTTGCATTCTCGATGCCGATTTCGTTCCGCAAAAAGATCTGCTGCAACGAACAATTCATTTCTTCACCGATCCGAACGTCGGAATGATTCAAACGCGCTGGGGCCATCTCAATCGCACCTACTCCCTGCTCACGCGGGTTCAGGCGATGTTCCTCGACGGCCATCTCTTATTAGAACAAACCGCCCGCAGCCGAAGCGGACGCTTCTTTAACTTTAACGGAACTGCTGGTCTTTGGCGGCGGAGCTGCATCGAAGAGGCCGGCGGCTGGCAACACGACACCCTCACGGAAGATTTGGATTTGAGCTACCGCGCGCAGTTAGCCGGTTGGAAATTCATGTTTCTCGCCGATGTCATCACTCCGGCCGAATTACCGGTCGATATGAACGGCTTCAAGTCGCAGCAACATCGCTGGACGAAAGGCTCGGTCCAGACCTGCAAGAAATTGCTGCCGACAATCTGGCGGAGCAAACTGCCGCTGCCGCTAAAAATCGAAGCGACTGCGCATCTGACCTCAAACTTCGCATACCTCCTGCTAGCTTGTTTATGCGTGCTTCTCCATCCCTCCATTGGCGGGCCGCAACAAGGCTGGCTCCGCATGCTACTGGTCGATGTCCCGATCTTTCTGACGGCGTCGCTTTCGGTCGGCGTTTTCTATCTTTGCGCGCAGCGCGAATTGCATCCGCGCACTTGGATGAAAGAGATCTTATTCCTTCCGGCACTCCTCGCTCTCGGTGTTGGGCTCTCTATTAATAATGCACGCGCCGTTCTGGAGGCGGTCTTCAATCACGAATCCGATTTTGCTCGCACACCGAAGTACGGAATCGAGCGCAAGAAACAAGCGTGGCGCTCCTGCAAATACATGCCGCTCAAGTCCATTCTCCCGATCGTCGAGATGGGCTTCGCCGTTTACTTTAGTTACTTTCTCTGGTTCGCGATTCGGCACGGCCAGTTCCTTTCCGTGCCGTTCCTGGTCATGTTCCAAATTGGCTTTTTGTATGTATCAATAAGCTCACTTTCACAATGGTGGCCGAAATTTACATGGGGAGCGTCGCGGCAGGAAGTAACCGTGCCGGCGTAACCAAGGAGTAACCTGATCGGAATGCGGTCCGCGATTTTTCGCTTTACGCTTTTCTCTTTCGCCTTCCTCTCGTTAGGCCAATTTTTGCGCGGGCAGGACACGCCCGCGGTAAAGAATCACGTCATCGTCAGCGTCCGACAACAGAAGCTCATGCTTTTGCAAAACGACGCGCGCATTGCGATCTATCCGGTTTCGACTTCCAAGTTCGGAATCGGTGACGGCGCCGGGACAATGACCACCCCGATTGGCGCGATGGCCGTCGCGCAGAAGATCGGCGATCACGCACCGATCGGCGCGGTCTTCCATAATCGCCGTTTCACCGGCGAAATTCTTAAACCGAACGCGCCGGGCCGCGATCCCGTGATCACGCGCATTATCTGGCTGCGTGGATTGGAAGCTTCGACCTCGCGCGCCTTCAGCCGCTGCATTTATATACACGGCACGCCGGAAGAGCGACGCATCGGACGGCCGGCCAGTTACGGTTGCATCCGCATGAAATCGAAAGATGTCGCCGCGCTCTACAGCCAACTCCCGATTGGCTCACTCGTGCAGGTAGTGCCGGACAAGTTGCCGAATGTTCCAAAGGCCCGCGTGATTTATCCGGTTCCCGTCCCCGATGCGCCGGTGGAAAAGAACCGTCCGCCCGATCCGGTGGCGAAGTCACCTAATCCGCCTAACGACAAGAACGCCGATTCCAAGACGGCGCGTTTGGCGAAGAACGTCTGAGTTTTCGCGCGATCGTTTCACGCAGTTGACAAAGCGTCGGCTGTCCGTGACCCTTCACGCCCGAAAAAAAATATCATGGCCAACACGAAATCCGCCGGCAAACGCGCCCGCCAATCAGCCGTGCGCACTCTTCGCAACCGCAGCGTTCTCACTCGTCTGCGCGGTATGCACAAAAAAGTCGCGGCCGGTGGGAAAGATGAGAACAGCATCCGCGACTTAATTTCCGCCATCGATAAAGCGGCCAAGCGCGGAATCGTTCACCCGAACGCGGCCCGTCGGCGCAAAGCGCGTTTGAACAAGGCCCGTAAGGCGGCCTAACGACAGCGTTTTTCGGACGCGCGAGATGTGCTTTGCATATCGCGCAGTCACGCTAAACTCACTCGGATGATCGCTGCGCTTTTTCTTATTCTTTCCGCCATCGCCTACCGAATTATCGTCGGGCTTTACGGCCATCCCAATTCGATTGGTCTGCTCAATTTCGCACCGCTGGCTGCGATCGCACTTTGCGCCGCCGCTTACTTCCCGAGGAAATATAAGTTCGCCGTTCCGATGGCCGCTCTGCTCGTCTCTGACGTCGCGTTGAACATTCATTATCACTTCTCGTTTTTCACGCCCGAAGTCTTGTCGCATTACTTGGGTTTTGCCCTTGTCGGTTGTCTCGGATTGCTTCTGCAAAACCGGCCGCGTTTGGCGACGATGTTACCGGCGTCGATTGCGGCTTCGTTAATTTTCTACGTAGTCACGAACACCTTTTCCTGGCTGAGCGATCCCGGTTACGTAAAGAATTTCGCCGGATTGATTCAAAGCCTAACGACCGGTTTGCCGCAATATAGCGCGACGCCGACCTGGATGTTCTTCCGTAATTCGCTCCTGAGCGATCTCTTCTTCACCGCCGTCTTTGTTGTTTGCATGAGTTTCGGACGGGAACCGGAACGTTCCCGCGCCGCCGCGGCTCAGCCTCGCACTGCTTAAACCGGCCATGCCGCCGCCGGAGCAACGCGACGAAGTCGAGATGCTCTCGCTCATGCTCTTGATTCGGCGTTTCGAGGAACGCGCCAGTCAACAGTATCAAGCGCAGAAGATCGGCGGATTTTGTCACCTTTACATCGGGCAGGAAGCGGTCGTGGTTGGCGCCGTCGCGGCCACTCGGCCTAACGACTACTTAATCACGGCTTATCGCGATCACGCCCATGCGCTCGCGCGCGGAACTTCCGCCGACGCGTGCATGGCAGAGTTGTTCGGTAAAGCGACGGGCTGTTCGAAAGGCCTCGGCGGTTCCATGCATTACTTTGACAAGGAACATCACATGTACGGCGGGCATGCGATTGTCGCCGCACATGTTCCGCTCGCTTGCGGTCTGGCCTTCGCCTGCAAATATCGCGAAGAAGATCGCGTTACGCTTTGTTTCTTCGGCGACGGGGCAATCAATCAAGGCGCGTTCCACGAGGCGCTCAACCTTGCCGGGCTCTATAAACTGCCCGTCATTTTCATCTGCGAGAACAATCTCTACGCCATGGGGACTTCCGTAGAGCGCTCGACTTCGCTCAAGGAAATCGTTGAGCGCGCGGAAGGTTACGACATTCCCGGTTTCGTCGCAGATGGAATGAATTTTCGCGAAGTGCGCGACAAACTCGGTGAAGTCATCGACTCGATCCGGAAGGATCCGCATCCAGCCTTTTTTGAAATCCGCACCTATCGTTATCGCGGTCATTCCATGTCGGACCCGGCCAGCTACCGCACCAAAGAGCAGCTCGAAAAATATCGAATGGACGATCCGATCACGCGTTTGCGCGCGCAGCTCACGCGCGAAGGCAAACTGACGCACGAGCAGTTCGACGCCATGGACAAGAAGGCGAAGGAAACAGCGCTGCTGAGCGTGAAGTTCGCTGAAGAAAGTCCGGAACCGCCGCTCGAGCGTCTCTACGATTACACCTACGTTTCATGAGCGAGATGCGCGAGATCACTTACCGGCAGGCGTTGAACGAAGCGCTCGCGGAAGAATTAGAACGCGATCCGAATGTCTTCCTCATGGGCGAAGAAGTCGCGCAATACAACGGCGCTTATAAAGTGAGCCAGGGTCTCCTTGATCGCTTCGGAGCGAAACGCATCATCGACACGCCGATCAGCGAAAACGGTTTTGCCGGAATGGGTGTGGGCGCAGCCATGGTAGGTCTGCGACCAATCGTCGAGTTCATGACCTTCAGCTTTTCGTTCGTCGCATTCGATCAAGTCGTGAACAACGCGCCGAACATGCTCACCATGTCGGGCGGGCAATTTAATATCCCGATTGTTTTCCGCGGACCGAACGGTCCAGCCCATCAAATCGGCGCGACTCACATGCACGCCACAGAATCTCTTTACGCCAACTTTCCCGGCCTGAAAATTTGCGCGCCGGCCACGCCGCGTGACGCCAAGGGTTTGCTGAAAACCGCCGTGCGCGACAACAATCCGGTGCTCGTGCTGGAATCGGAACTTCTTTACAGCTCGAAAGGAATGGTCGAGCCGGCCGAAACCGAATTGCTGATTCCGTTAGGCGAAGCGGAAGTGAAACGCGAAGGCGAAGACGTTACGATTATCTGTTACGCGCAGACGGTGCCGATGGCGCTGGCTGCCGCGGAGGCTTTGAAGAAGGAAGAGATCAACGCCGAAGTTCTCGATCTGCGTTCGATTAAGCCGCTCGATGAGAAAGCGATTTTCGATTCCGTTTCCAAAACGCATCGTGTGGTAGTTGCCGAACAAGATCGGCCCTATTGCGGGATCGGTGCGGAAATTTGTTATCGCATTCAAAAAGAAATCTTCGATGAACTCGATGCGCCTATTGCTCGCGTATCACAGGAAGATGTTCCTATGCCTTATAACGAGCGTTTGGAAAAAGCCGTTTTGCCCAGCGCAGAAAAAATCATCGCCGCCGTAAAGAAAGTCTGTGGCGCCTAACGAGTAATCGCCATGCCCGAAATCCAAATGCCGAAGCTCAGCGACACGATGACCGAGGGAACGCTCGTCGCGTGGAAGAAAAAGAAGGGCGACAAAGTCACCACAGGCGAAGTGATCGCCGAAATCGAAACCGACAAGGCGACCATGGAATGGGAATCGCCGGAAGACGGTGTGCTGACGGAAATTTATATCGACGAGGGCGGCAAGGTAGAGGTCGGACAAAAAATCGCGTTCATCGGCGAAGAGGGTGAAGCGCCGCCGGCAGGAAAAAAGGCAGAGACGCCGAAAGAGAAACCAAAAGCGGAAACCGAAAAACCTGCTCCAGCAAAGGAGCAGAAAAAAGAAACCGCTCCTCCAGAAACGGAAAAGAAACCGGCGGCAAAGGAAGAAGCGGAATCACCGCCGCCGGAGAAAACTGAAGGCGAGCAAGTACGGATGAAAGCTTCGCCGCTCGCGCGGCGGTTGGCCGCACAAGCAGGCCTCGATGTTTCGCAGGTCAAAGGCACGGGAGACGAAGGTCGGATCACAAGCACCGATGTGCACGCGGCGATAAAATCAAAATCGAAAGCGCCGCAGAAAAAATCGCCCGCGCCAAGTGTCAGACCAGGCGAAGGCGCACGGATTCAGTTGAGCGGAATGCGCAAGGTCATCGCCGAGCGTTTAGTGGAAAGCAAAGGTCCGGTCCCGCATTTCTATCTGAACATCGAAATCGATGCGGGTCCGCTGATGACGGCGCGCGCCGAATTAAAAGCCGGCGGCGAAGGCAGCAACACCGCGAAAATCACCGTGAACGATTTCATTCTCAAAGCATCAGTCGATGCTGCCGTGAAAGTTCCCAAGGTAAATGCTTCGTTCGATGACGACGCGATCGTTCAATATCAGGATGTCGATCTCGCGATCGCGGTGGCGATTGAAGACGGCCTCGTCACACCAGTCGTTAGGGCGGCGCAGAAAAAATCTCTACGCGAAATCAGCGAAGCAGTGAAAGACCTGGCGCATCGCGCGCGCCACAAACGGATGAAGCCGGAAGAATTTCAAGGCGGCTCATTTACCGTCTCGAACCTGGGCGGTTACGGCATCGATTCATTCTCCGCCATCATCAATCCGCCGCAGGGATTCATTCTCGCTATCGGCGCCGTTTCCAAACGCGCGGTGATTGACGATTGCGATCAACTGGTGGCGGGTCATCGCATGGCCATCTGTATGAGCTGCGATCATCGAGTGATCGATGGAGCGCTGGGCGCGGATTATCTTAAAGAGTTGCGACGCCTTCTGGAAAATCCGACTCTGCTTTTGATCTAGCACTCGTTAGGCCATGGAACATCGGCCGCACGAAAAAGAACTCCGGCCGGTTTCGTTCGCCGCGCACGCGGCACGCGGAATGGTGCGCGATCAAAAAACGCGGCGACGCGTCATGCTCGTCGTTGTGTTTCTGGCGCTACTGATGGTGGGAGGCGGCGCGACTTTTTTGCGGGACATGCTGAATCCAAATCGGCATCTGCTTCGTTTCATCCTGTTTTGGATGGCCTGCGGGTGGCTAACCATTCTCGCGTTGTTGCTCGCGCTTTTTGATCTGCTCATGCTACGCGCGCAAAATCGCGCGGCGGAGAAAGCCTTGCGCGAACAATTGAAGTAGCTCCCACGAGCGCAGTCAGCGAAATATGAATGCTGTCAGTAATCAAAACTGGCCAACGCGACGCAGACGCGGATAGTTTTTCTTGTGGCAACGACTTCACGCGCAGGCTGGAAGACGCGTGAACAAATGGAAGCCGATGAAGCGCGCGTGCTGGCGCGTTTCGCGCAGAAGTCGGGGGAATCGCGCGGACGAAAATACGAGCAGGCTTCGCACGCCTATCGGACGGAGTTTCAACGTGATCGGGCCCGGATCATTCACGCCCGCGCTTTTCGCCGACTGGAGTACAAGACGCAAGTTTTCCTGAACGGCACCGGCGATCATCTGCGAACGCGATTGACCCACACCATCGAGGTCGCATCGATCAGCCGCACCATCGCACGCGCGCTTTCTTTGAATGAAGATTTGGCGGAGGCAATCGCGCTCGCGCACGATCTTGGGCATTCGCCTTTCGGACATTCCGGGGAAGAGATGCTGGCGGAGTGCATGCAAGGTCACGGCGGTTTTGAACATAACGAGCAAAGTCTGCGCGTAGTGGAATTGCTCGAAGAAGTGTATCCGGAATTTTCCGGACTGAATTTAACTTTCGAAGTGCGGGAAGGTTTGCAGAAACATCGCAAGTTGGAAACACGTCCGACTTTGGAAGCGCAGATCGCGGACATCGCGGACGAGATTACTTATTACAGTCATGATCTCGATGACGCGCTCGATTTTGAAATTCTCGCAGCTGATCAATTGGACGAAGTCGAAGTCTGGCGGCAGAGCCATGCCAATGTCTCGCACCGTTACAGCGATGCGCGCGAGCCGGAGCTGCACAAGCTAATCATTCGCGACATCATCGATGTGCAGGTGCGCGATGTCGTGAGTTGCAGCGCGGCGACGATCGCGGAGGCGGAGGTTTCAAGCGCGGATGAAGTGCGGCGGCAACAACGCAAACTGATCCGCTACAGCGATGATCGCGCGCGGGCGAATTACGAATTGCGGCGCTTCTTATATAAGAACGTCTATTACCATCCGCGCGTGGCGGAGGTGAACCAGCGTGCCTGCGAAATGTTGCGCACCGTCTTTCAAGCTTACGTACAATCGCCGGACTTGTTAGGCGATGCGGCCACACGGCGAATCGACGCCGAAGGTTTGCATCGAACCGTGTGCGATTACATCGCAGGCATGACAGATCGTTATTTGCTGGAAGAACACGCGCGCATTTCCGCATGAGTCGCCGGCGTCCGGCGCGCGCGCGGAAAAACAAACGCCCCGCGAAAAAATCAGTCGAGCGAGCGAAGCCCATTCAGCAAACGACGTTTGTTTGGTGGTTGTTCGGGGGAGCTCTCTTTGCCGCGGTGGTGTTCGCTTACCAGCCCGCATGGAATGCCGGCTACATCTGGGACGACGACATGTATGTGATCAAGAATCCGTTGCTGACTGTGGCTGACGGAATGCGGCGCATCTGGTTTTCGTTCGACGCGCCCTCGCAATATTTCCCGCTTACCTACACGACGTTTCGCATCGAGCACGCGCTCTGGGGTTTCAATCCGGCCGGTTATCATTGGGTAAATATTCTGTTGCACGGGACCAACGCGCTTCTGCTCTGGCGGTTGTTGCGTCTTCTGAATGTGCGCGGCGCGTGGTTCGCGGCAGCGCTGTTCGCTCTGCATCCAGTGCAGGTGGAATCGGTCGCGTGGGTGACGGAGCGCAAGAACGTGCTCATGGGATTTTTCTTTCTCACCTCGTTGTTGGCCTGGGTCCGGTTCGTCGATGAAAAGCAGAAGCGCTCATACTGGTGGCTCGCGCTCGCGTTTGTTCTTTATCTCCTGGCACTGGGTGCGAAGACGACCGCCTGCACGTTGCCGGCGGCGTTGCTTTTAATTTTATGGTGGCAAGGCAAACCGATCACCGTCCCGCGCTGGTTGCAGATCGCGCTGTTTGTTTTGGCTGGCGTGGGCGGCGGTGTCATTTCGGTTTTTTGGGAAAGGATTCATCAAGGCGGACGGCCTGACTTCATTCCGATTCCAATCGTCGAACGAATCCTGATCGGAAGCCGCGCGATTTGGTTTTACCTGAGCAAACTCGCCTGGCCCTCGGAACTGATCTTTAGCTATCCGCGATGGGATATTTCGCGCGCGCACCCGGCCGATTATTTCTGGCTGCTCGCATTGGCGATTTTGATTGGCGCGATTTTCTATGCACGACGCCGCCTTGGGCGCGGCCCGGAAGTGGCGTTCACATTTTTTGTCCTGACGCTGAGTCCTCTACTCGGTGTCGTTATTGTCGTGACGTTTCTCTACTCATTCGTCGCCGATCATTATCAATATCTCGCCTGCATCGGACCACTGACGCTTTTCGCCGCGGCGGTATCGCGGCCGGTCTGGCTTGCGCGCAGCACAGCCGTAATCGTGCTGGGGGTCCTGGGATTTCTCACCTGGCAGCAAGCGAAGATTTATCGCAATGAAGAAACGTTGTGGCTGCGGACGATCGCACAGAATCCTGATTCGTGGATGGCCCGCAACAATCTCGCGGGCTTTTTGGTCGGCGAGAAGCGGTACGACGAGGCGATCGAAGAATACCACAAGATTATTGAGCTCAGATCCAACGACTCGTTAGGCCACGTGAACCTTGGCGCGGCGCTCGCACGCAGAGGCGATGCGGCGGCGGCACTTGAGGAATACGAAAAGGCGCGCGCTCTGCAACCGGACGATCCACGACTGGAACGCAATTTCGGCCAGGCGCTTGTCACGCTCGGGAGGGTAGACGAAGCGATCGCCCACTTCGAGCGCGCGGTCGAGTTACGCAAAGGCCGGAGAGATCCGAACGGTCAAAATCCGGAGCTGCAACTCGAGTTGGGAAATGCGTTCATGAAAAAAGGGAACGCGCCCCAAGCGATCGCGCATTATCGAAACGCTTTGCGACTGCGACCGGATTACGCGGCTGCGCATACAAATTTGGGAAACGCGCTCCTCAAAGAGGGGGCGGCGTCGGAAGCGAAACTTCATTTCGAGGAAGCAAATAGATTAAATCCGGGGTCGGACCAGAGCGCGGATGAATTTTGCAATCTCGGAAACGCAGCCCTGCAAAAGCGCGATTTTGAAAATGCGATCGCCAATTACCGGCAAGCGCTGGCCATTCGCCCGAACTACCCCGAAGCGCATTCCAACCTCGGCACGGCGCTTTTGCTGCAGGGAAACTTTGCCGATGCGATCGCAGAATTTGAAGCCACCCTGGTGTTCAATCCGCAATCAAGTCTCACGTTGAACAATCTCGCGCGCCTGCTGGCGACTGTGCCTAACGAGAGCTTGCGCGATGGCGCTCGCGCAGCGCGGCTGGCGCTGAAGGCGATTGAGGTGACGGATGGTCGCGACCCGGCAAGCTATCGCGCGCTCGCGGCTGCGCGCGCGGAGCAGGGCGAATTCGAAGAGGCGGAAAAAGCCGCCGACCAAGCAATCAATCTGGCGGGCGAGAACAACCCGGCTTTCACCGAAGTTCTGCACCACGAAAAAGAAGCGTATCGCAATCGCCAGAAACCTCCGACGCGTTAGGTCTCGTTAGGCTGCGGCGTGTCCCGTCTCGTCGCGGAGATATTCGATAACCAGCCGCAAGCGGCGATCGATCGCCAATTCTTCCAGTAACTCCTGGCGACGCAATGGATCGGTGATGAACGTTGCCGCCATCAGGTCGGCCAACATTTCCGGATCGCTCAACTCCGAAAGATAACTGTCGACTTTCGCGGGCAACTTCCGGCCGTCGTCGCGCAGTTTTCGATAGAGCTCGAGTACCTTTTCGCCGAGCGCCTGAACTCGCGCCGATGAAGCATCGTCGGATTCAAGCGGTTCGATTTCCGCGATGGGAAATGGTTTTTCCTGGTCGAAACCGACGAAGCGGACCCGTTGCAGTCCCTGGAGAATGAGATTGGAAGTCCCGTCACCGCGGCCGACGCACGCGCGCACCAATCCAACGGTCGCGACGTGATGAAAATCCTCGGAGGAATGCCAGTCGCTTCGCTTACTCTTGAGCAGCGCGACGCAAAACATGCGATCGTGCGCGAGCGCGTGTGTGAGCATTTCGCGATAGCGCGCCTCGAAAATATAAAGTGGGAGGAGTGCATGAGGAAAAAGCAGCGCGCCCGGTAGCGGCATGACCGGCACGGTTTGCGGCAAAGGAACGGGTTCGCTCATTGCATGGATGATCTAACTCCAATGCAATATACGCTGCAAAATCAACGGACGATGCGCCGCAGTTCAGCCAGCGAAAGCTGTCCGTCCACCTGATGAGTGCCGAGGTGGGCGTAATTCAACGCGGAGCCGCGGCGCGCAAGGGTGATCCTCGTCTCGCGGCCGATCGCGCCGGTTCCCATGGCGCTGATAGGCACGCGCTTCTTGTTCGCCTCAAAAAAACGAAGGAGCCGCGCGGCGTCTTCTTCCTGATCAGTGCGGGTGACGATTTTGAAAATGTCGGGATGCAGGGCCTGCGCGGATTTGAAAAGCGTTTTTAGTTCTAACTCGTTAGGCGTGCGGTAAAAATCATGCACCGAAATGATTCGTCGAACGCGGTGGGCCTCGGCCTCTTCCAGAACTGAGCGCAATTCAGCGGCGGCCCGCAGTTCGACATCGACGTAGCGCGCCTGCGGCAAATAGCGGAGCAAGAGATCGCGGCGGCGGGCGGGGGACAGGCTGTTTAGGCCCCCTTCCGCGGAGTGACGTGCGGTGATAATAAATGGCGCGGCGAGCTTGCCGATAAATTTCTCCGCTTCCGAAAGCACGTGGCTGAGTGCGTCGAGGCGCAGCTCGAAAAGATCAGGCGGTTGTCGGAGGGCGCTGGCGCGGTGAAGATCGGTCGGAGAAAAAATGACTGCGACTAGCTGAGTGCGGCGGCGGTTTTTCGTCTTACGAACCGCAGTCATGCTATAATGCTGGTGTTTTGCTACAATGCGACCCTGAGACATCCCGATGATCACGCGTCGACAGGAAATCAACACGCAGCTGCAGCAGATTTGCGACAGTTTTCTGCTCGCGCTGACCTTGTTTGGCACCCATACCCTGCGGCTCCACAGCACGCGTTGGTTCAACCTCGACGAGAGTGTCGATCCCTTTTCCAATTATCATTGGTTGATCGTGGTGGTGATGGCCTTCGGTCCAATTTTGCTCGACCTGCAAGGGTTCTATCAGTCGCCGCTGACAAAGACAAAGTGGAAGTCGTTCCGGCAAATCGTGCAGGCCATGGTTTACCTGAGCATCGTGGTGAGCGGCTGCGTCATTTTCTTGCGGCTGCCGCTGATCAGCCGTTCGCTCGCCTTGCTCTTTATTATTTTTGCGACGCTCGTCCTTCTAATTAAAGAGCGGATCATCGTCGCAAGTGTGCGGCGGCGCGCGCGGCGAGGCGAGTTGCGTGAGCGCATACTTCTGGCAGGGACACCGCGCGACATCGCGGTTTTGGAAGAATCTTTCACGTCCGAGCAGAAGCTGCTGATGGTCATTGCGGAAAGAATCGATATCGAGCATCAGCCGATTTCCGATCTGGTGGAAGCACTGCACAAACATTCGGTAACGCGGGCGATTTTCGCGGCCGGTCACACGCAACTGAATCGAGTGGAGCAGGCGATCGGCGCCTGCGAAATCGAAGGCGTGCCAGCCTGGCTGGTGGCGGATTTTATTCAAACGTCGATCGCGAAACCTGATTTTGATGCCTTTGCCGGCCGACCGATGTTGGTCTTTCGTTCGACGCCCGAAGTTTCCTGGGCGCTCTTGATCAAGGGAACGATCGATCGCGTCGGTGCGGCCCTGGCGCTAATCATCCTGGCGATTCCGATGTTGCTGGTCGCGCTGATCATTCGCCTTACCTCCCGCGGTTCGGCGATTTTTCGGCAACAACGTGCGGGCAAACATGGGAAGCCGTTCACGATGTATAAATTCCGCTCGATGTCCGACGACGCGGAACAACGCCACGCGGATCTTCTGCCCTTCAACCAAATGAGCGGACCGGTTTTTAAGATCCACGACGACCCGCGCATTACTCCATTCGGGCGCTGGTTGCGCCGGACGAGCATGGACGAAACGCCGCAGCTTCTGAACGTCTTGTTAGGCGATATGAGTTTGGTCGGGCCGCGACCGCTGCCGCTCTACGAAGTGGAAAAATTCGAGAACACCGCGCAACGTCGGCGCCTGAGCGTGAAACCCGGTTTGACCTGCCTCTGGCAAATCCGAGGACGCAACGAAGTGAAGGATTTCGGGGATTGGGTGAAGCTCGACCTGGAATACATCGATCAATGGTCGTTAGGCTTGGATTTCAAGATTCTCGCGCGCACCGTGCCGGCAATTGTGTTTGGTTTGGGCGCGCGGTAACTACTCGTTAGGCACGTCGCCAGACTACGATTGCGATCAGCGTAAGCAACGCTACGAGAGAGGCCGAGAGCAGGCAATACGTACAGAAGGCGCCAAGAACGAACGCTTGCAGATACAAGAGCCAGCAAGTCGTTATTCCCATCAACGCGATGAGCGTGAGGAAAATGGGTCGCGTCCAGGAGCGCCCAAAAGCGGCCAGAATCGCGAGGCTGAAAAGAGTGAAATACGCGGCGACGCCAAGGGCGGCGAGCGGAATTTTGCCCATTGCGGCGTAACGACTCGTCAGCACCGCTTCACAACCGGTGGCCGCAAAACAATCGACGCCTTGTCCAGTGAGATGCCGGACCGTGAGATAAATTGAATCGGTCAGACCAACGAGCGCGAGAATCGCCGCAGTTGCGTAGAGAAAAGTTGCGAGCCAGCGGCTCTGGGTGCGCACAGCGGAATTACTTCGCCTTACCGAGCGCGGCGTCGATTACAGAATGCAGCAGATCGATCGTAATCGGGCGTTTTGTGACCGGATCGCCGTTAATGAAAATGCTCGGTGTGCGGTTGAGCTCTAGCGATGTGACGCGCTCGCGGTCAGCCGCGATCCGTTTGGCGACTTCTTCGCTATCCATGTCCTTTTGGAAACGTTCGAGGTCGAGCCCGAGCTTTTCCGCGTACGATCTGAAAGTCGCGCGGGTATCGGTGGCATAAAGCCAGAAGAAACGATTTTCGTAAAGTGTATCATGCATTTCCCAGAACTTACCCTGCAGACCTGCTGCTTCGGCGGTGCGCGCCGCTTCCATGGCGCGTTTGTGTTGCGCGAGCGGATACTGGCGAAAGGTCTGGGATAATTTATCGCCGTAATCTTCTTTCGCTTTCTTGAGCGCGGGATAGGCTGCGGCACAGGTTTCGCATTCGAAGTCGCCGAATTCTTCCAATGCGACAGGTGCCTTGATCGGACCACGAACGTGCGCAGGCTGCGCTCCCGGATGACCGAAGGCGAGCTTGCCGGTCGAAGGCGGCGGCTGGTCCGCGTTCCGATAAAGTTCAACCGCCGCGCCCGTGGCGATGAGAAAGACGGCGACAATAATCGAATAGGGTAGAAAAGATTTCATTTTCTCGGCGAGATCGCTTGGCAAGGCGAGAATCTTGCGTGCGCGCGGCGAGTTCGCCAGAACTTTCGCTCGTTAGGCCAATGGGCCGCCGCGCATGAGCATTCGTTCCACATATTTCGCCAGCAGATCGAACTCGAGATTAAGCAGATCGCCCGCCTCAATTTTGTCGAGGTTGGTGTGCCGTTTTGTGTGCGGGATTATCCAGACGGCAAAACTTTGTGGCAACACTTCTGCGACCGTCAGGCTAATGCCGTTCACCGCCACGGAGCCTTTAAGAATAATGTAGCGGGCGAACTCTGAAGAGAGTTCGATTTCCAAGCGATGGTCGGCCTCTTTCTGTTCAAATGCGAGAACACGCGCTGAGCAATCCACATGGCCCTGCACAAAATGTCCGCCCAGGCGGGCGGTTGCGAGCAAGGCCCGCTCGAGATTAACGGGACTATCGCGGCGAAGCCCGCGCAAATTCGTGCGGTCGAGTGTTTCCTGCAAAAGATCGAAGGTAAGTTGATCCTCTCTGCGTCCAGCAATCGTTAGGCAACATCCATTTACCGCCACGCTTTCGCCGCGAGAAATATCTTCAGAGATTTGTGGCGCGGCGATTTGTAATTGGGTCCCACGCTCGGTCGCACGGATCCAACAAACGCGACCAACTTCCTCTATAATTCCACTAAACATGAAGGCGACAGTCAATCAGTGCGCCCGTAAAGCGCAACGACTAATAGAGGAATGGTGAGAAAATAAAATAACAGGCGGCAGACTGAACCAGGAAATAATTTTCTTGTACTCGTTAGGCAAACGGTAGCCAAATGCGCCCCTTTAACCTAGAAAGAAAATCGGCCGCAAAGACGACGTTTGTTGGAGAGCGTAAACTATTAATACGCAATCAACGTGACAACAGGCGACATCCCTGCGAGCGACGCCGTTCAAAGTTTTTTGAAAAAAATGAAAAAAAACCTTGTCACGCCTTGCAGGCCGCTTTATTCCTCAGCCCCAAACCTAACCAAACCAATGGAGAAACTAATGATAAGACAAGTGCTCAACACGTTAGGGTTCCGTCGCTCGGCTCTCGCAGCCAGCGTTGGAGTTCCTTTCCTGGTAGCGGCAGGCGCGTTTGCGCAAGCCCCTGCCCCTGCTGCCGGCGGCGGCGAAGCAACCACGGAACGCGTCGTCGTGACCGGTTCGTATATTCCGACTGCTGAAACGGAATCGGCATTGCCGGTTACTGTTTACACGGCGGAAGTCCTGCAAAAGGCAGGCGCCAATACCCCGGTAGAAGGTCTGCGCCAATTACCGTCCTTTGTCGGTAACGCGACCACGGAAAATGACTCAAACGGCGGTAACGGCTCGGCCGGTATTAACCTCCGTGGTATCGGACAGCAAAACGTGCTGATCCTTATCAATGGACGTCGCGCGTTCCTGGGCCAGGTCAACAACGGCTCGCCCGACATCAATGCCATCCCGATCAGTGCTATATCTCGCACTGAGGTTCTTAAGGATGGCGCTTCGGCGATTTACGGTTCCGACGCCGTTGCAGGTGTTGTGAACTTCATCATGATCGATGGCCCGGGTGAAGCACCCTATGAGGGCGCGGAAGTGTATGGCCTCTACGGCAACACGACCGAGAGCGATGCGCATGTCCGGCAAGTGTGGCTAAAGGGTGGCGTGAAGACCGATAAGGTGTCGGTAGCGGCCGCGGGTGAATACTATTCGCGTGCCAACCTGTTCTCGCGTGATCGCTTCCAGCTCGCCGGCAGTGGCGATCTCAGTGATGACTCGACCGGTCTGGGCCGCGGTGGTATCAATAATGATAGTCCGACCTTGAATGGCCGCATTTCGCGGCAGGGTTCGCAGGCGGCTGGTTTTGGTCAGCGCATTCTGATCAATCAGAGCACTCAAAATCCTACTGCGGCCAGCTATCGCGCCTTCGACGTCGTTGGCGGGACAGACCCTGGTCGTTTTAATTTCCGCGCCTTTACCCCGGCTATCCCGGCGATCGAAAAGGCGGCCTACTACGTCACTGGTCGTTACAAGATTTTCGGCGAAGGCTTACAGATCTATGGCGATATCATGTATACCAAGACCAAGCAGGATAACGGCTTGGCCGGTTCGCCCTTCACCATACCGCTAGGTGGTTACGTGAATGCCGGCTTGGTTGTTCCTTTCATCGATCCGCGCACGGGTCAGCCCTTCGGCTCTCTTACACCAAGTGCGACTGGCGGAGCGCCAGGAACCCCGCTGGCTGGAAACAACACGACGTACTCCCGCTTCTCGAGTGCGGCGCAGATCGCGATTATCCAGAACAGCCCGTTCAACCCCTTCGGGGGTCGCGAAGGGTACAACGGAGTGCCAAACCCAGGAGCATACACGAACCCGACTGGTGCGCTTTTGAGCGCGCGTTATCGCACTGTGACCGAGCTAGGACTGCGTCGCTCTTTCTACGATCATGATTATTATCGCTACACGGGCGGCCTGAACGGCGACTTTAACTTCAAAGACAACAGTTTCATCAGCCATTTTGGCTATGACACCGGCATTGTTTACGAGCGCTACGATGAGAAACGCACCGACAGCGGTGACGCGACTCGCGGCGGCATCTATCGTGAAATTATCGGCGGTAACTTTGATCCCTTCGTTGGCCTGAATGCGCCTAAGAGTGGTTTCGCCGCGGTCTATAACGCGGCGGGTGTGCAGACTGGCACCCAGTTTTATGATAACACGGCGGCCGCACAGCGCGCTGCCTATCTCGGTCAGTCATTCTTCTATGAAAGAGACTGGTTAGCGGACGCGAAGATTAACGCCCATCTCTTCCCCAACCTGTATAACGGCGGTTTTGACCTGGCGGTTGGTTACGAACATAAGCAGATAGCCAGTCATCAGGTGCCCGACCCTGTGCAAAACGCAGGCGATCAGCTGGGCTTTAACGCCGCGCCTGGTACGAAGTTTGAAACGTGGGTGAACTCAGTCTTTACCGAATTGACCTTCCCGATCATCACTTCGACGATGAATGTTCCGTGGGTGCGATCCCTCGAACTCTCCATCGCCTGGCGCTATGAGAAGTTCAACAACAAGGATCAGTACACTCATCGAGAGGCGAGTTTCGACAACAGGAACCAAAACGAAGACTTCGGCGGCACGCCGCGCATCTCTATCCGGTATCAGCCGATTCCGGATTTAACCTTGCGTGCCAACTTCAACCAGTCGTTCCTGTCACCGAATCCTACGCAGCTATTCAATCCGCTAGCGCAGAATTTTCCGGTCCTCTTCGACCAACATAATCCGAACGGACCGCTAACCCTGCAGCCGCCGGGCGGTGTCTACCAAGGTGGCAATCCTCAGTTACAGCCGGAAAAGACCGACACCTACTCGGCCGGGTTGGTCTATACGCCTAAATGGTTGCCTGGTTTCACGCTTACGGCAGACTTCTACCAAATCTACACCAAAGATTTGATCCTGCCCGCCGCGAATGCCGCACAGCTCCTGTTAACCTTAAATATTCCGGATACGGATGGTTGCGGTAACGGCGGCGCTAATGGTATCGTCCGTAACGCGGACGGAACGTTGGACTGCGTCGATTCCGCGAACTCGAACTCAGCTAAAAGGTTGGTGGAGGGTCTCGATGTCACGGCCGTCTATGAGATCCCGACCCAGCATTGGGGCACCTTCACCTTCTCTGGCGGGTGGAACCACTTCTTCACCTGGAAAGCGGAAGCGGTTACGGGACTTGGATCGACCAATTTCTTGGGTGGCTTCAACGCCGCCTTACCGCTTACTCCTGGTGGAATACCGTTCAACAAAGCCTTCCTGCGTTTCGAATGGCAAGGACCAGCGGGCTGGATGAAGGGCATCGACTTCGTCGCCACGGGTAACTACATCGGCGACATGGAAGACGATCCCAGCTTTATCGGCTGTATAACCCACGACGCGGCTGGGATACCAACGGACTGCCAAGAGCAAATCGGTGGAACGGATGCAAATCCGAATTTCCGCCTGCACCATCGTATTTCGGATTACGAAACGCTCGACATGCAGTTGAACTACACCTTCCTCAAACCGGAGATGGCGGCCACAGGCGGTTACTCCAAGGATGCGAAGGATGCCAAGAGCATGGGCAAAGAAGTGGCCGGAGTGGAAAACAGCAGTATCTGGCAACGGATGCTCTGGAACACCACTTTGACCGTGGGCGTGAACAACGCCTTCGATCGCTACCCGCCCACCGTTCTAGGTGCCTTCAACGACAACTACGATACTTCGAATTACTCTATTCGTAATCGTTACTGGTACGTTGCCCTCAAGAAGACGTTCTAAGAAAACTCTTGGTTGTAGCTCGATAAAGGAGCATTAACTTGAGGCGGGCGGCAGCAATGTCGCCCGCCTTTTGCTTTTCTAGAATGTCTACAGCAACGCGGTCAAAATCTGGCCAGAGGTACCAGTCGCGCAATAGCGAGACCGCGATAGGTGTCGCGCGCGTTACCGCAACTCCGCTCAACTCTCCGCCTGTTCACCTAGACTCAGCCCCAGCGAAGAAATCGCCTTGGATATTGGGGCGTTGGCTGGACCTCTTATTGTTTGTCGGTACCCCGGCCGTCCTAATTCCGATCTTCATTGCGGCACAAGCCCGATGGAGTGCGCAGGATATTTTCCTCTTCGTCGGTGCCTTTGGCGCAATGGGTCACCACCTGCCGGGAATGATTCGCGCCTATGGAGACCGCAGTTTGTTTCACCGCTTTCGCACGCGCTTCATCGTCGCGCCACTGGCGCTACTTGCCGTTTGCATCTGGTCTTCCTTCTACAACATCCAAGCTATTCAGCTCGTGGCTTTGGTTTGGGGAATCTGGCACGGTCTCATGCAGACTTATGGCTTTTGTCGGATCTACGATGCCAAGGCATCCGCCACTGCTGCCTCGAGAGCGCGGGCGGATTTTGCACTATGCGCAACCGCATTCACGGCGGCGGTTTTGCTGTCGCCTCTTCGCTTTCGCACTTGTCTAGAACTCTACTACGAAAGTGGCGGACCTGTCATACCCACTTGGGTGATCTCGGCAATCAGGAGTGCCATGATAGGTTTGGTTGTTCTTGCCTTCGCCTTTTTTAGCTGGAGGCAATGGCTTGATTGGCGCGCCGGCCGCGGGATTAGCTTTGTAAAGTTATTGCTCCTGACAAGCAGCATCAGCTTCTGGTGGTATTGCAACAACGGAGTCCAAAACATCCTAGTTGGCATCGCTCTCTTCGAGGTTTTTCACGATGTGCAGTACCTCTCCATCGTCTGGATCTATAACCGCGCTCGAGTCGAGCGCGATGAAAGCATCCGCGGGTTTATGCGATTTGTTTTCCGGCAAAGCGGCTCGCTGCTGGGCGTCTACGTCGGGCTTGTCCTGGCCTATGGCGCGATCGCGCTCGTTAGCCAAGGCATGTCCATCGAAGCAATTCGTAACTGCCTGATGGGCGTAGTTACGGCATCTGCCCTTCTGCATTTTTATTACGACGGTTTTATTTGGAAGGTCCGCGAGTCCCAGACGCGCAGTATGCTCGGGATCGATTCTTCAGGCGTGTCCGCAGCTCGCGAGCGACGTCGATTTCCGATCTGGACGGCGCATGCTCTTCGTTGGGCTGCGCTAATAGTTCCAGTCGGTGGCTTATGCGCCGCGCAACTCATGGGGCGCGTAGTGCCGCCACTCGAGCGCTACGGAAAGGTAGCCGAGCTACTTCCGACCGATGCGAAGGCGCAACTTAATTACGGCAAGGCTTTACACGACGCAGGTCGAATCGAGGAAGCGCAAGCGCATTATGAATCAGCGTTGGCGCGTGATCCGTCTTCAGCGGCAGCGGAATTCTATTCCGGTCTGGCCTGGAGCGACCGGGGCGATTTCGATCGGGCATTCGAGCACTATCAGAAAGCCCTTGTCCTTGATCCGAACAATGTGAAGACCGAGGTTAATTTCGCTGCCCTCTTGCGCCAAAGAGGACAGAAAGATGAGGCACGTCGACATTACGAACACGCTCTCTCGCGCGAAAACAATCTTGATATTGCACACAAGGAGTTAGCTGACCTCATGGTTGAAGCTGGAGAATATGAAGCCGCCTTGCCTCACTATCGTGAGGCCTTGCGTATTAATCCCGCGTTCCGCCTGGCGAAAGAGAATCTCGATTTCGCTGAATCGCTCGTCAGGCACTGAGTTCTTAGGCGCGGAAACAGACTGGCAGTTCATTTCGACGAGAACTCGTTAGGCGCGCCAGCGCTCATTCCTGCGCCCCATTTGCAATTGCTCGAAAATAAATCGATGTTTTTCCCTAATGAAAACATTGGCGAAGATTGTGGCGGCAGTAACCTTCTTCGCTGGGCTTGGCGTCACAGGTGCCCAAGCGGATCCCGCTAAGCACCGCTCGCACTCAAGAATTCTGCAGCAAGATGAGTCCGAGCGGTACGTTTACGTCACCGGTTCGCACATCCCGCAGAAGTTAGCGCTCAAGTCGATCGGTACCACCACACCGTATAACCTGCGCATCTATACGAAAGCCGAATTGGATAGCACCGGTCGGCAGACCGTCGCTGGAGCGCTTTCCGTCGATCCCTCGATAACGATTTCGGGTCATTAAGTCTGCGGACTTGATTTCTCCCGCCCGAATATTTCGCGGTGCGGGGCGCGACTGAGCGGCAGTTTCGAGCGAAAACTTTCGTTCCCTGCGCGAGCACCATCGCACTGGGTTGGCATAGCTGCTGCTTTTATGGGCTATAACGTCCATGATTCTTATAAGCATTCAGCCTTTCGCGCCGAGGAAAATTTTCGCTCTTGCAGCCGCCATTATCTGTCTTTCCACTGCTTCCAGTTTTGCGTCGGCTATTTTCCTTTCCGTCGATTCCACACCTTACGATCACCAAATGAGTCGCATTCGCCCGATTCTCGTGTCGCGAGCAGTCGAAGCTGATAGCGATGTTTCACTTTCCCTCGTCAATCAATGGATGGGCAATCTCCGCGAAATTCCCTACGGCTACCATATGGAATGGCGGACGCCCGCGGAAGTGGAGACCGGCGCGCCGGCTGATTGCAAAGGCAAAGCACTCGCGCTCTATCAGCGAATGCAGGCTCGGGGAGCGAAAAATTTGCGGCTGGTTATCGGCATGCGCGCCCCGACCAGTCGTGTAACTCACGCCTGGCTCATTTGGGAAACAAAGCACGGCAACTATGTGCTCGATCCGACTTTCAATTTCATGGCTTTCCGCGCGGAACAGTTAAATGAAAATTCATATGTCCCGCTCTACGCCTACAGCGGCGGCAGGAAGTTTCGCGCCGCGACGAGCTTGCTCTACGCGAAGAACTAAGCGGCTTGTTGCCTAGAGTTTTTTCGTCAGCACTCGTTAGGCGATGTCGTAATCGTCGCGTAAGCTAACGTTCTCTTTTCACAAGAGCGCCGGCGGCTTCGCTCGATGCGAGTCTGCCTAGATCAGGGGTGGATGCCCTAGGCAATGTTAATGGTTGACGAATAACTTCGTTTTAAGCGAATATTCACGTTGCCGACTCCACCGATCCAAATGTTATCTTTGTTGTGGTTATGGGAATTATAAACGCTTCGCTTACCAGCAGTCTCATCACGTTAGCCGCCATCTCGAGTGCTTTTTGCTCAGATGTCAGGCTGCAGAAAGTTCCGCCGCTTGCGGTCGAACAGACACCGGCTTACCCGGAAAATCTCGCCCGCTATCATCTTGGCGCCCAGGTTGAAGCTGCGCCCCAAAGTCGCCCGATTGCCAATTTACAATTGAGCAGTAATTCGGAAGATAAGAACGCGGCGGAAGCTGCACTCCTCTGCGACGATCCGACTGTAGGCTACGCTTTGCCCGCGGGCACGACCAGTATTCTGGTCTCGCTTCCTAAGATCGAAAATGTCGGCCGAATATCGTTCTTGAATCAGGGAACAACGGGCGATGTCGTCATCGCGACCTCGAGTGCGAAACTGCCGATGGACAGTCCGCAATGGCACACAGTCGTGCAGGAACCGCTCAGTGCTGATGGTCTCCAGACATCTCTGGGACCAACCGACGCAAAATACGTTCGTCTTACTTTCAATGTGAATCAGCCGGGACGTCTCGCCGGTTTTGGAGTTTATTCCACCGGCCAGATTTCGGACTTCACCGCACCGCGCGCACGGAAACTTGCCGTGCAAGATAAGTCCGACAGTTTCGCGCTTATCTCGTACAGCTTGGCTGATATTCATGCCAAAGGACGCGCGCTTTATGTCAGCTCCGGCAACGAACCGCGCCAGGCGAACAACATGATCGATGATCAACTCGCGACGGCTTATAACTTCGCCGCGGACGACTCGACGCCGACAGCCATTTTCGATTTAGGAAAACCCTCGACGGTCCGCCGCATTTCTGCGGTTTATTCTCCGCGCGCCGGCAAGGTCGATTTTTATGTTCTGCAATCGTTGCCGCGCAGCGCGGGCCCGACCGCACCGGCGCCGGAAAATATCGAACTCAATGATGTCGCCTTCGCTTCTCTGAAATCGGTCGGTTCGGTTACTGATGACGGAACACGCGGACGAGCCTCACTCGATTTTCCGGCTACTACCGGTCGTTACGTCATGATGCGCTGGACACCGTTAACGCCGGCGGACTCGGCGTTTGCGGTCGCGGAAGTGGCTGCTTTTGGAAGCGGCAAAGTGAACACGTTGCTGGCAGCGAATGAAAATGCCGGTGGCGGTTACGAAGGCGACGGCAAAACTTCAATGGACGGCAAGACAATGCTCGAAGCGAAAGATATGGTGGAGAGCCCGGCGGAAGCGGCTCCTCCGGCGGAAGGTCCGCCGCCGTCATTGCCGCAGCCACCACCCTTTACTTTCGTGCCGGTGTTGGTGCCGATCAGTCGTTAACCTTCGTCCGTCTTTTTTTCCGCCGGTCGGTTCACGCCGACCGGCGGTTTTGTTTGCCAACGACTCGTTAGGCGTACGCGTTAGAAACTATTTCTGATCAGCTCGAAAATCGCGGTATTCTCAAGGCTTCCGCGCAACGGATCGGTGCCCAGTCCGACTCCGAACGCTATGACATCACTGGCACTATTCTGTGCTGCCGGCAGGTAAACGGCAGCCGGCCGTTCCAGTGCGGAATTCGCAGGAGTGACTTTCGGCGTGATCGGATCATCTCCATTTTCTTCTACCGCCGGAGTCGGCATTTCGTGCGGGCCGTCAGGCCCGGTAGCCCAGGTAAACTTGGACTCGTTAGGTAACGCCTCTTCGTTTTCACCTTTCTTTTGCTCGAGCGACGGCGAACCACTTAAGTTTAAGCCGCCGATTCCGACGTCGCCGCAAACAATGATCATCGATTTCGTGCCGGCATAGCGTTGCGCCACCGCGATCGCGCGATCCAGCTCGACCGTTTCCGCAAGCGTGCGTTCGCTCTTGTTGTCTCGTGCCGCTCGTCCCATGAGCGCCGCGTCGACGACGAGCACATAACCGCCGCTGTTGAATTGCAAAAGTTCGATTGCGCGTCGCACCATGTCCGACAGGCTCGGCTGATCGCCGCCTTCTACCTCGTCGGAAAAAGCGAGCTCGGCCTGAGCGAAAAATCCGAAGACTTTCGCGCGTCGCCAGCGCGGTACCGCATCGAGTTCCCCGAGGTTTTGCGTCACGTCATAACCGCGCCCGCGCAATTCCTGAATGAGATCGAGATCGTCGCCGCGTCGGCCACCTTTGCCGATCGGAAGAAAATCGGCCGCGCCGCCGCCGAGAACCACGTCGATTGCGGCTTCTTGCGCAAGATTGCGCGCGAATTCTTCGCGCTGGTCGATCTTGTTAGTGTGCGCGTAGAAAGCAGCCGACGTTGGATCGGTCACGAGCGCATTTGTCACCAGTCCGGTCGCGCGTCCGCTTTCGCGTGCGACTTCGAGAAGATTCGGGAGGCTCTTACCGTCGCTATCAATTCCGACCGTGCCGTTGTTTACTTTCACGCCCGTTGCCAGCGCCGTGGCTGCGGCTGCTTGATCGGGAATAGCCGAGTCTAACGAGTAGTTACGCAGCAACGCGGAACTCGTCAGCGCATCCATCGCTAGCGGCGTGTTCGCGCCACCCGCGTAAATTCTCGTCATTGGCAGGCGCGTCGCGTCGAGTCCTTCGCCAACGAAAAGAATAATCCCGAAGGGCTTCTGCACGACCCAGTGTTGAAAATAAAGAACACCGAGCCCGAGAAAGACGAAGAGGCAGAAGAGCGCCAGGAGCTGGTTCCGCCATTTCATCAAGCGATGTAGCGGCCCGTCTTGTTTGCTGTCAACGAAAGAACCCGCTTGTGCCAGCGCGGCGCGTCGGCACAGTCGCTCGCATGAGCAATCCGGTCATGCTCCTGATTCGTGATGGTTGGGGAATTAATCCCGGCGGTCGCGCGGCGCGGGAAAAAAACGGCGATGCTACGCTGCTCGCGCGCACGCCGATCCACGACGAAATTTATCGGAAATATCCTGGCGGGAAATTAAGCGCCAGCGGTTTGGATGTCGGCCTGCCCGAAGGACAGATGGGAAATTCTGAGGTCGGTCATTTAAATTTGGGCGCGGGTCGGATCGTTTATCAAGACCTCACGCGCATCAACAAAGCGATCGCGGAGGGCGAACTGGAAAAGAATTCCGTTCTGCAAGAAGCGTTTCGCAAAGCGAAAAATGCGCGGCTGCATTTTCTCGGATTGGTTTCGGATGGTGGCGTGCACAGTCACTATGAACATCTGGTAGCGCTCGCAAAGGCGGCGAAGGCGGCCGGCGTCAGCGACATCATGGTTCACGCCTTCACCGATGGTCGCGATACCTCACCGACTGGCGGTGCGGATTTTCTCGAGAGGTGTCAGGAAGGGTTGAATCCGGCCGGCGCAAAAATAGCGACTGTCGTTGGCCGCTATTACGCGATGGATCGCGATCGTCGGTGGGATCGCACGAAGAAAGCGTGGGACGCCATTGTCTTCGGCGAGGGCGAGGTTCGCGCGACAACTCCATCGGTGGCGCTCCGCGAGGAATACAAGCAAGGCATCACTGATGAGTTCATGCCCGCGCTAATTTTTTCTCACCCTAACGAACAACGAATTCGTGACGGTCACGTCGTTTGTTTCTTCAACTTCCGCGCCGATCGCGCGCGCCAACTCTCGCAGGCATTCCTCAATGCCGACTTCAACGGCTTCGACCGCCGCGTGCAACCGCGTGTTCATTACCTCACGCTCACGCAATACGACGCGACCTATGATTCGCCCTACGTTTTCGGGCCGGAAACACTCGAGAATATTCTGGGGCAAGTCGCGAGCGCCGCCGGTAAGAAACAACTCCGCATCGCCGAGACCGAGAAATATCCACACGTCACCTATTTCTTTAATGGTGGCGTCGAGAAAGCGTATCCGGGCGAAGATCGGAAGATCATTCCATCGCCGAAAGTCGCGACCTACGATCTGCAGCCGGAAATGAGTGCGCGCGAAGTGACCAAAACGGTTTTGGAAAACATGGCGCAATACGATCTGATCATTTTGAATTTCGCCAATCCCGATATGGTCGGTCACACCGGCGTGGTGGAAGCAGGGACTAAGGCCGTCGAAACAATCGACGAATGCGTCGGGAAGATTGTGCCGGCCTTGCTCTCGTTAGGCGGCAAATGCCTGATCACGGCCGATCACGGTAATTGCGAATTGATGCGAAATCCGGACGGCTCACCCAACACCGCGCACACCACGAATCTTGTGCACCTCATTTACGTCGCGGACGATGCGGCAAAATTCCGCGTCGAGGATGGAATTCTGGCGGACGTTGCGCCGACACTTCTTTTCCTGCTCGGCTTGTCGCAGCCGAAGGAAATGACCGGGCACAATCTACTCGTTAGACTCTGACCGCCCGCGCCAGCGCGTGCACCTGCTCGAAGTCGATCTCGAGCTGTTTGTTCAAATTTCGTGTGCCGGCCTGCGCGATGCGATGGAGAAAACGCAATCGACTCTCGGGCGTGTTGTCGTGCCAGATTGGTTTCTGCAACAACTGCAGGGTGTCGCCGGTTTCAACCAGCGCGCCCCAGCCGAGCGGCAATTCCGGTTCGCGAAATAACTCGTTAGGCAAAACGAGGTAGAACAAATTTGCGCAGCGATAACGGGTCAGGCATTCAAATTTTGTCGCGCCGCGAATCTTGTTTTGCAGCGCGCCGATTTCGCGGATGACTCGTCCGTAGCTGTGATGTTCGATGGCGGTGAAATCATGCGAATCGAATTCGGCGAAGAGCGATTCGCCGCCACGCAAAGTCGGGTAATGCACGCGCAAATGTTTTTCCAAAACCTGGCGCCGTTTGGTCACGGTTTCGAGTCGAGCCCTTGCGGAAGCGCTGCAGCAATTGTCACGACGGAGATCGCCCAGCACTTGTTTGCATTCAAAAATCGCGGTCGTGCCTGGTTCCCGTCCGCGTGGACGATAGGCCGCGACATCCGCGCGATAACGACATTGCGGCAAAGTGACTTCCACCGCGCACGCGCTGTAGCCTTGCGCTTGCGCCCACAGCACGGCGAGGCGTTTCAAGCGCCGATGCGCCTCGGTTTCGCCGCGCCTACTACTCGTTAGGCTCGCGTCCATTCTGCTAGTTCCTTCGCCCAATAAGTCACGATCATGTCGGCGCCGGCGCGCTTGAGTGAAGTCATGATTTCCAGCACAGCGGCCCGTTCTTCGAAACAGCCTTTCGCCGCAGCGGCTTTGACCATGGCGAACTCGCCACTCACGTGATAAACCGCGGTCGGTTTTCCAAATCGTTCGCGCACGCGCCAGAGAATATCGAGATACGGCAAGGCTGGTTTAACCATGAGAACATCCGCGCCTTCCTCGACATCGAGCGCCGCTTCGCGCATCGCTTCGGCGCCGTTAGCCGGATCCATTTGGTAGGAACGGCGATCGCCAAATTGCGGCGGGCTTTCAGCTGCATCGCGGAACGGCCCGTAGAACACGGAAGCAAATTTCACTGCGTAACTGATAATTCCCGTGTCGCTAAAACCTTCGGCATCGAGGGCCTCGCGAATCGCGCCGACGCGCCCGTCCATCATGTCGCTGGGTGCGACAAAATCGGCGCCGGCTTTTGCATGCGAAACCGCAGTTTTTGCCAGCAATTCGACACTTTCGTCATTCAAGACATGGAAGTGATCGCCGTCCCGTTTCGTCACGCCGCAGTGCCCATGACTCATGTATTCGCACAAACAAACATCAGTAATAACCACGAGGTCGGGGCACGCTTTTTTGATCGCCCGTGCCGTTTCCTGCACGATGCCTTTTTCGGCGTAAGCACCGGATGCCTGCTCATCTTTTTCCGAGGGAATTCCGAAAAGCAGAACGGCCTGCAGACCGAGAGCGTAGGCTTGTTGAGCTTCGCTGACCGCGTCGCCTAACGAGTGCTGAAAAACGCCTGGCATGCTTGCGATCTCACGTTTTGCGGAAAGCTTTTCGCTGATGAAGAGCGGCAAGACGAAATCGTGCGCGCTCAATTTCGTTTCGCGGACCAGATTGCGCACGCCCGTCGAACGACGCAGCCGGCGCGGACGATGCACCAGTTTTCTCACGCGCCGAAGCTACGCGCGCGGCTTGACGCCGTCGAGCGCGCCGTGTAGCCGCTGACGAGGTTGAAAACGAAAGGCGATTATCTTCTCATCGACATCAGCAACTCGTTTACGAAGTTTGCCCTTTCGACGAGGAAACGCGTGGGACGCCCATCACAAATTCCGACTCCGAAGCTGACGCAATCCGCACTGCGGAGAATTTTCTCGGCGCGCGAGATTGGAACCATAGTTGTCTCATCGGTCGTGCCGAAACGGAATGGACTCGTTAGGCGAGCGGCCGGGAGAACGCCGGTGTTTTTTCTGAGCGCGAAATCGCGCCTGGGCGTGGGAGTGAAATATCCCAGGCCGGAGACGATCGGCGCGGATCGTCTGGCGAATGCCGCCGCGGTGGCGAAACTTTACGGAACTCCAGCGGTGGTAGTGGATTTCGGAACGGCGGTGACCTTCGATGTCGTCTCGGAAAATAGCGATTATGTCGGGGGCGTGATCGCGCCCGGTTTGGAATCGATGACTAATTTCCTGTATCAGCGCACGGCTTTATTGCCGAAGTTGATTTTGCGTGAGCCACGCGCCGCCATCGGAAAAACTACGCGCGATGCGATGATGGCGGGGGCCATTTATGGCTATCGTGGTTTAGTGAGAGAAATTCTAGACACCATTTGCGCGGAATTTCCTACGCGAAAAAAGGTTCGCATCGTCGCGACCGGTGGCTACGCGGCGCTGATCGCGCGGCGGATGCCCGAGATCGAGGCCGTTCATCCGGGTCTCACCTTGGAAGGGCTCAGAATCATCGCGAATTTGAATCTTTAGCCATGCTATGGGGGTGGCGGAAAAATTGCTTGTCATCGTGGCATGACAACGGTTCCATGTGCTCAGGCATGAAGATTCGTAAATTCGCGACGATTTCCCTCTTAGTTCTCAGCTCTTTTGCGGCCAATAACGTGGCCCCATCGAAGACCGAACTGGAGTCGATGTATGACAAAGCGTTCAAGGCATTTGACGCGAATAACTACGATGCCGCGCTGAAGGATCTCGATGCGATCGACGCGCGCCAGCCGGACCTCGCGGAATCGGCCAATCTGCGCGGCGTAATCCAGATGCGGCAGAAGGATTATCCGAACGCAGAAAAGGCGCTGCAAAAAGCGCTCGCGGCCGATCCGAAATTTTGGAATGCGCGTTTCAATCTGGCGGAGATTCCGTTCCTGGAAAAAAATTGGGCGGAAGCGCGCAAACGTTTTCAGGAATTGCTGACTGGCAATGCATCGGAACTGCAAGGCGAAGCGACGCAACTGATCCAATACAAGATTCTGCTCACTTATCTCCTGGAGGGTAAGGAGAACATGGTCGAGGCCACAATCAACAAGTTCGAACTCGCGCCTGATACGCCGGCGGTTCATTACGCCAATGCCGCGGTCGCCTTGAGTAAGAAAGATGAGAAAGCGGCGAAAGATGCGCTAGCCACTGCGGAAAAAACTTTCTCGCCGCAGCTGAACAAACTCTTCGCTGAGTCGCTTTACGAGGTTGGTTGGCTGGAAAAACCGGCCGGCCAAACGCGCGCGGCGCTTGAGCTGAATTCGGCTGCCGAAAAAGCGGCGAAGACGAAGGTATTCGCGAAAGAAAAATTCGACGAAGCCGAGCAGGCTCTACAGCAACATGATCTGACCGCGGCCCGTCGCTTGATCGACGAAGCTGACACCGCGGATCCGAATCAAGCGCCGGTTCTGAATCTGCGCGGCGAGATATTGCTTGAGCAAAAAGATTACGACGGCGCGGAAAACGAATTCAAGAAAGCGGCCCGGGTCGATCCGAAATATCGCGACGCGCAATACAATCTGGCGCTCATTCCGTTTAAGAAAAAGGATTACACCAAAGCGCGCGAGCGTTTCGAATCGCTCTTCAGTTCGACGACTGGCGCGGACAAAGATCGCGCGGCTCAGCTGATCAAATACAAGGTTTACCTGACCTATCTGCTCGAAGGCAAAGACGCCCGCGCCCAGAAAATGATGGAGCAATTCCAGTTCACGGGCGACACGCCGGCGCTTTATTACGCGCAAGCGGCCTGGGAGTTCAAACACGACAACGCGAGCAAGGCGAACGATTGGGTTACGTCGGCGCGCAAAATTTATTCGCCTGCGCTCAACGGTGTTTTCTCCGATGCATTCTTCGATCTCGGCTGGCTGCAAAGTTCGACTGCTGCGTCACCGGCGCCGGCTGTAGCCGAAGCCTCATCGCAGGAAACTGCGCCGTCGATTGAACCGACGCCGATTCCATCGATCAAACTCACACAGAACAACCAGGCAAAATTAAACGATCCGCTGACACAGGCGGCACAATTGAATCCGATCGTGCCGGGCATGGAAGCAACCACGTCGAAAGCCACGGGATCGCCGGCTGCGTCGACTATGCTTTCGGCCAGCGCGTCGCCGAGCGTCGAGACGCCGGTGGCATCAACTGCTTCACCCGCCGCGGCCAAGGCTGTGGTGGCGAACGCGACAGAACCAGAATCATCGCCGGCGGTTGAAGAAGCCGTTACGAAACCGGCGCCGAGCGTGGCGAAAGCGACGGCGGCTCCTGTCGTGGCTGCCGCCACTTCAAGTCCGGCGACCGTGCTCGCGCCCGCGAAAGTGCGTGAATGGTCGGAACCGAGCTGGTCGGAGCGTCTCGATGGGCGCACCCTGCTCATCGGCGCACTCGTGCTGGCCGCGATCCTGCTTTTCGGAATGGCTGTGCTTCCTTCGTTCCTCCGTCGTTCGCAAAAGGCTCCCGCGCGTCTCGCTAATTCATCAGCCCCGGCTGCGCCAAAGTTTAGAACTGCCGAAGCCGTTTCCGGTGTCGAAGAATATGTCACCGGGACCCGTCTCGCCGGCGGTCCGCCGCAAGTCTCATTGCAACTTCGCGCATCTGAGCCGGCCTTGCGACGCGCCGTGATGCCATTGAGCAAGAGCGGTCGCACATTTGGCAATGGTCAAGGAAATGGCAGCGGCAATGGCCACGCTTTGGCTCCCGCGCCAATCGCCGCGCCAGCAGAAAATTTTGTTCAGCCCGAGGCGTTCGCGCCGGCTTCGACTGAGCCGATGTTCGAAGGTGTGGGCGAACCGCAGCCCATCGAAACGGAACCGGCGACCAACTTTGCGCCAACCCCGACGGAAGAATTCGTCGCACCGCCCGTCTTTGAACCCGAGCCTGCATTCGTCCCGGAACCAGAGCCGGTCTTCACGCCAGCGCCTGAGGAAGCAGCATTCGTCACGGCCCATGCCGAGCCAGTGGAAGTTGTTGCCGAACCTGCGGTCGAAGAATTTCAAGCGCCGGAGCCAGTATTTGCCGAAACAGAATCGCATTTCGAAGCGGCTGCTCCCGCCATCGTCGAAACGGAATCGATCGAAGAACCAATCGCAGCCATCGAAGAACCAATTGCGGCGGTGGAGGAACCCTTCGAGCCCGTCGGTCAGGGCGGGCCAATTCCATTCCTCGCGCCCGTCGAAGCCGTGGCCGAGCCCGTTGTCGAAACGGAAAAACCTCTCTCGATTTTTGCCCGCGCCAAAGCGGCGACTGCCGCACTTGCAGGAATCGGCGCACTGCGCCATTCTGTCGAAAATTCACCGGCCACTTCGCCTGTCGCTTCCTCCGAACCGATTGTGCAACAGCCAACCACACCAGTAGTAACCATGCCCCAACCGACACCCACACCATCTCCCGTAATCCGAACTGGCCCGACCTCCCCTATGGCAGGCGTTTCGCCGCAAGCGAGCCCCACGGCTGGCGGCATGCACACGGCCGTGCAACTCACCTTCTCCTTCGAGATCGCATCGTTGCAATTGACGCCATCCTTCAAGATGGGCGCGATATCACTCAAGCCGACGTCGAAGATTGTTTCCATGCGTCTCTCGCCTTCGCAGCATCCGCAGCCGGCGATGAATCTGCAGGTCACCTTCGAAATCGCGACCATGCAACTGGCGGGCAACGCGCTCGGCATGGTGCGTCTCACGCCGTCGCAACAACAGCGCCCGAACATCATCAGCTCGCCGTCGTTCAACATCGCCGGCCTGCAATTGGTCAGCGGCGAGGGTGCCGCGCCGGTGCAATTGACTCCGTCGCAACAAGGTCAAGCCTCGGTCCTCGTGACCGCGGCCTTCCAAATTTCGACGGTGGAATTTTCGCCGTCGTTCGACATCGCATCGATCGTCCTGAATTCGTCCTCGAAAAACGTGCAGGTGCAATTGCCAGGCGCGGGTGCGGGCGCGATTGAAGGTGCGCCGACCTTCGAGATCACCAGCGTGCAGCTCGGCGGCAATGGCGAACTGGCCATGATGTCCTTGCATCCGCAAGGCGGCGGACCGGTCGCTCCTCGCGCGTAATCGCCTAACGAGACATTTCACAAACGGCCCGCGTGCAAAACGCGGGCCGTTTTGCTTTGCGCGATTACTTGCCGCGCTTTACGAAATTGCTGCGGTTAAGCGAACGCAATTCCTTCGGCACGAAATCTCCGTCGCGCCGAATCAATTTCCCGTCGAAGTAAACGTCGCCGCCGCCGTATTCCGGCCGCTGGATATTCACCATGTCCCAATGCACCTGGCTGCGATTTCCGTTATCGGCTTCTTCATACGCCTGGCCCGGCGTGAAGTGAAACGAGCCCGCGATCTTCTCGTCGAAAAGAATATCGCGCATCGGATGCAGACACGTAAGGATTGAAGCCTAACGAGAACTCGCCGATGTAGCGCGCGCCAGGATCGGAATCGAGAATCTTGTTCAGTTTTTCGGGTTGGTTCGCCGTCGCCTCGACGATTTTTCCCTCGCGAAAATCCAACCGAATCCCATCGAAACCGATTCCCTGGTAAATCGTCGGGGCATTAAAAGTGACGTGGCCTTCGACGGAATCTTTCACCGGACAACTAAAGACTTCGCCGTCCGGAATATTGCGATCGCCACCGCAAATGATCGCGCCGATGTCCTTGATACTGAAACGCAGATCTGTGCCGGGGCCTTTTATTTCCACGCGATCCGTTTTGTCCATCAGGTTCTTGAGCGCCTTCATCCCCGGTTGGAGGCGTCGGTAGTCGAGTGTGCAGACTTCGAAATAGAAATCTTCAAACGCTTCCGTGCTCATGCTGGCGAGTTGCGCCATCGACGGTGACGGCCAGCGCAGCACGACCCACTTAGTTTTCTTCACGCGTTGGTCGATTACCGGCCGCATTTTTTTCGCGACTAATTTCATCTGCTCCGGCGGCACATCGGACAACTCCGTGATGTTGTTGCTGCCGCGCACCGCGATGTAAGCATCCATGCGTTTCATCCGCGCCAGTTCGTGAATCGCGGTCAGATTCAACTGACGTTCGGTCGCGCTCAGGGCTAGCTCGCGGCTGACGCGCCCGTGCTGGATTTGCGTGAACGGAATCGCGCCGACCTTTCGCGCGGCCCGCAACAAGGCCACCGTCATTTCATCCGGCACATCGAACGATTCGATCAGGACCGTTTCATTGCGTTTCAGTCTTGTGGAATATCCAACCAGAACCTGAGCGAGTTTATCGAAACGCGGATCTTGCATAAGTGCCTAACGATTCCACTGCGCCTTACGATTGCAAAAACTTCGCGGCGAACGCGCCGTCGAGGTGATCGCGCCACGGAAAAATCGATCGTTCTTCTTCCAGGCGAAGGCCGGGAAATTCTGCCAGCAAATGCCTAACGACCTGTTCATTTTCTTCCGCTTCGATGCTGCACGTGCTGTAGACCAGCGCACCGGCCGGCTTCAGTAACGGAAGAACGGCGCGCAGAATAAAGAGTTGTTGTTCTGGCATGCGGGTGAAGTCATCAGGTCGCAGGCGCCATCTGACATCGACGCGGCGGCGCATCACGCCGGTGTTAGTGCACGGCGCGTCGACCAGGATGCGATCGAATTTTCGATCGCGAAGTTCAAGCGCGAGTGAACTGTCTTTCCAATCCTGCCTAACGACTGTCGTGTTTGCGACTCCCAGTCGCTTGAGATTCTCTTTCAGCAAATCGAGGCGAACGGGATCGCGATCACAGGCGAAAAGCGTTCCGCTGTTGCCCATCAATTCCGCGAGGTAAGCACTCTTGCCGCCCGGCGCGGCGCAGGCGTCGAGAATGGTCTCGTTAGGCTGCGGATCGAGCAATTCGCAAGCGACAGCGGTGCTCGGGTCTTGAATGTAATATTCACCGCGCGCTAGAGCATCGGTTGAGATTTCATTCAGTTGCAGAAATGTTTCGTCACTCGCTTTGCGCAGACGATTGACGCGCGCGTAGATCGGCGCGGGGTGATTATTCCATTGGCAGAGCAGTGTGGCGTTGTCCGCGCCAAAATTATTCTTCCAGCGTTCGATGAGGAATTCCGGATGGGAGAAACGGATGGCCAGCGGCGCCGATTCCGCGGCGGCGCGTAGTTCCTCTCGACGCCGCAAGGCCGCGCGCATGACGCCGTTGATCAAACCGCGGTTGCGACGGCCGCCTAATTCGACGGTTTCGAAAACGGCCGCGTGTTGCGGCGTTTCGAGGAGGAAGATTTGATAGAAGCCGAGACGCAAAAGGTCGCGCGATGCGTGATCGAGCGGACCCGATCGAAGAAGATCGATCCAAAAATCGAGGAGGCTGAGATTGCGCAACATTCCGTAAAAAAGCTCGGTAGCGAAACCGCGATCCGATCCTTGCAACGTGCTCTCAGCCAGCAATCCCTGAAGGATGGCATCGGCGAATTGTCGGCCGTGTCGCCATTCGCGGAGCGCGGTCAAGGCAACGGCCCGCGCGTTCATCGGCGGATCACTTCGGCGCGACGCGATGGCGCCCGATCGAATAATAATGAAAGCCCAGGGTCGCCATCGTCTCCGGATGGAAAAGATTACGGCCGTCGAAAACCATCGGCGTCTTCATTTTTTTCTTCACCGCTTCGAGATCGACGTTGGCGAATTCCGACCACTCAGTCGCGATAACGAGAGCTTCTGCGTCATCGACTGTTTCCAGCGGAGAGGAGGCAAAGGTTGCGCCGGCCGATCTTTTATCTCGCGCGCTTTTTCCATTCCTTTCGGATCGTAGACCGAAACGTGCGCGCCTTCGCGCAGCATGTCCGCGATCAGGTCGACTGCGACCGATGAACGAAGATCGTCGGTATCTGGTTTGAAGGTGAGACCCCAGACGGCAATTTTTTTCTCGCGCAGAACCCAAAGCGCTTCGCGAATGGCGGCGAGGAAACGATCTTTCTGGCGGGCGTTAATGCGCTGAACTTCTTTCAGCAGGTTAAATGGCACGCCGAGTTGCTCGCTGATTTTGATGAAGGCGGCGATGTCTTTCGGAAAACAGGAACCGCCGTAACCGATGCCGGCGTTGAGAAAATTTCGACCGATGCGTCGATCCATCCCGATGCCATCGGCAACTTTTTCCACATCGGCGCCACTCGCCTCGCAGATGGCCGAGACCGCGTTGATGTAGGAGATCTTAAGCGCGAGAAATGAGTTGGCAGCGTGTTTGATCAACTCGGCGCTGTTGATATCCGTCACGAGAATCGGCGCCATGAAGGGCTCGTAAATTTTCTTCATCAAATCGATGGCGCGTTCGCTCTGCGCGCCGATGACGATGCGATCGGGTTTCATCAAATCCGCCACGGCGCAGCCTTCGCGCAGGAATTCCGGATTGCTCACGACATCGAATTCGGCTCCGTGTTTATTGTAACGCTTGATTGTTTCGGCGACTTTCTCGCCGGTCTTCACCGGCACCGTGCTCTTATCGACGATCACGCGATAATCAGTCAGGACGCCGGCGATCTCTCGCGCGACTTTTTCGATAAAACTGAGATCGACATGACCATCAGCCGCTTGCGGCGTTGGCACCGCGATGAAAACCACCTGCGAATTATCGACGCCTTCCTTGATGCTGTCAGTGAAACGCAGACGATGCGCGGCGACGTTGCGATGAATGACATCTTCGAGTCCGGGCTCGTAGATCGGAACTTTCCCCGCGCGGAGCGACTCGACTTTGCGTGCGTCGTTATCGACGCAGATGACGTTGTGTCCGACATCTGCAAAACACGCGCCGGTCACAAGACCGACATAACCGGAACCGACGATCGATAAATCCATAAAAGCTGGCTGGCTCTTACGGATTGACGACGCCGTTCTGCGTCGCGCCCTGCGAGCCGGGATCGAAATTCAGATCGAAACTGAATTTCGGCAATGCCTTTAGTGTGAAGGTGAGAAGAACGCCATATTCTTTCACGCCGCCGTTGTCGCGAATGATCGCGCCGAGCGACGCTACCCAGCTGGTGAGGTCGCGATAAACCGAATAGCGTTGTTCTTCGATGATGTGGGTCATGGCTTCGTAGCGACCGTAAGCGCCGACGCCCCAGTTATCGTCGATGCGATAATAAACGCTGCCGCTGTAGAGACTGCTGTCAGCGAAAAACGGATTCTCGTTCAAGAAACGATGACCGACGTCGAATTGCAGCTTGGAGATTGGTTGGAAATGCAAGTTGCTATCGACCTCAGTGAAGCCTGGCGTGAAAGTCGGCGTTTGCGCGGAGATGCCTAGTGAGGCCCACGGCAAGGGCGAGAAGCGCAGTCGATTGTAGAGGTTTGAGTAGTCGCGGCGATCGTACGGATTGTCGAAATTCACATCGAAATAAGTCTCAAGTTCCAGCCAGTTGATCGTGGTGTCGTCGCGTCGTGTCTGCAGACGATTGCGCACACCGACGCGCGCGATACTCCAGTTGGCAATCGAATCGATGGAAGTGAACTGCGGGAAATCGAGCGGACGAAGTTGGGTGGAAGGTTGGTAGCGATCGAACTGCAAAATCTCCGCCGGATTTGTGTCGTTGCCGCCAACCCAGGAAAAATTCACGAATGGCTGGACGATGTGCCGGAGACCGTCCAGGCCAAAGGTGCGGCTCTGCGCATCTTCCCAGGTGCGCGAGATTTTGAAGGACGCTTCGAAACCCGTATTTACTATTGCCCGCAAGCGATCGCCTCCCGAAGTGAACGGCTGATTTTTCGTCGGCAGCGGAATGAGGAAATCTGGAATGAGCGGGTTGTCAGACGGATCGAAAACGAGGTTTTCGATGTAGCGGGTCTCGCTGTAATAAGTCGCGCGAAAGCCGACGCGCGGAACGATCGAGAGCCAGCCGAAAAGAGTTTGCGGCGCGGTGAATTGGTGAAAAGTGTCGAAGCGGTAAGCATGGTAATCCTGCAACTTCGAACCGTCGAAGCCGACTTCGCTCGGAGCAAAATTGCGGCTCAGATACGCGAAGTTGGTATCGCTTTCGTAAAAAATCGGACTCCCGAAAATCGGTTGTCGAACAACGTCAAAATCAATTTCGGGCAATCGTTCCGTCGTTTCGAAAAAATTATTCGCCTGGAATCTGGTCCACGCGGTCAGGGCATAGCCGGGCGCAGCTTTGGTGACGGCGAGAAAGTTATCCGGCTGCGGATTGATTCGAAATTCCGATTGGAAAAAATCCTGTAGAACATACTGGTCGCTCAGCTTGGTGATACTGGCGATGCCGTAGGTATCAGTGCTGAAGTTTGTCCGATCGTCGAGGCTGACCCGATACCGTGACTCCGGCACTGAGCCGCGCGGCAGCGAGGTGCGATTGATCAGCGGATTTTGGTCTTCGAGAAAATAAGTGCGCAGCTTGGCAAAACTGGACTCACGCTTGCCGTATTTGAAATCGGTGTCGGAACCGACCGCGATGCCGCGCCGCCCGCGCAGATCCAGCCGAATCGTTTCCTTGATGTGATCGTTCAGCGGAAAACTAACGTGACTGAGCAGGGACGGCCCCCACGAACTGATGAACGAAGGCGAGACCAGGAAGTTAAAGGAATCGTCTAACGACTGGTAGATGTAGGGCCAGTAAAAGATCGGAATTTTTCCGACATAGAAAGTCACATCGCGCATGATGATGCGATCGCCTTCGTAAAATCGCATCCGGCGCGCGTGCATTCGGAAATCAGGATTGGGCGAATCGTGCGTCGTAAAACTTCCATCCGTCACCAGCCGGCCGCCGTCATCGAGCGTGCTCATTTGGTTGCCGTGGAGAAAGAACGGCAACTGCATCGAGCTCATCTCATCGGTCGCAATTTTTTTTGTGCGCGTGTTGTAGGAAGCTGTGTCGCCCACGTAAAACTCTGTGCCTTTCGGTGTGCCGCGGTAGATGCGCACATGACCACGGATGTGCATATCCTTCGTTTCCGTGTTGTAGTCTGCGTCGTCGCCGTAGATGTCTGTGTCGCCGATATGAATGGCGACATTTTCGTGCGCGGTGGCGATGCCGTTATCGTAATGCGTGCCGCCGGTAGCGGTGATTTCCATCGGCTGGCCGCCGAGAGATTTGTCCGCGACGCCTTGCGCGAAAAGCGCCGGCGAAAGCAGCATAAAACCTAGAAATACCAGCTTTCGCATCGGGGATGGCGAAGGTACTGCGCAGGGTGGAAGTTGCAAAGATTAAACGGGTTGGGTGGCTGGATTAAAGAGTTAGCCTCAAACCGGCCGCTTGTTGATTTAACCCGCAAGCAGAGACGATGGCGCGTTCCGCGCGAAAATCTTGCGTGCCCGGCAGCCTCCGCGTCTTCAAAGCCTCCGCCGCGCAAATCACCTGCCAGAGCGCCGATGCGCCAACGCTGTCTCCCAAGGCGGACTTGGGAGAGTAGGTTTGCGCTTGCGGCGCGAACCTTGAGATGGCGGCAGCTTCCGCGCGATCGATGAAACTACCGTTCGCGCTGGTGATGAAAAAGTCATGACTGGTCGCTTTCAAGCGCTCGAAAATTTTCCCAAGGCAGTGGGCAGCCTGGCTTTGATGCGAAAAATTGCCGCCGGCATCAATCGTTTCGATCGAAATCGAGCCAGTGCGATCAAGTAGAACAGCGCCTGCACCCTCGCTTAAAATTATGGGCAGACGCCACCGTAGATAAGCATCGCAGAGCAAACCGTCCGCTTCTTCCGCAGCGACTACGAGGCAGCGGTCTAACGAGTCGTCGAGCATCAAGTCTTCCGCCATTTTCAGCGCCAGCACACCGACCGCGCCATCGCCAACCAAAGTGTAGCTCGCGCCTGTGATACCTAAAATCGCAGCGAGATGACTCGCCGGCGCGTTGAAAACTGTCTCGGGAAAAAGAAGTGGACTGGCCGCTTGCGCACCGCTCGTGACGATGTCGTGATAAAAACGTTTCGTGTAAATTACGCCGCCATTTGAAATGGCGAAGATGATTGCGGTTCGTTTCTCGGATTCCGCGTCCAACTGGATTCCGGCATCGGCCAGCGCATCGAGTCCAGCGACAGCGGCAAAACGCGAAATTACGCTGGATCTCCGCAGTCGAGGATGAGCGGGAGCGGACTTCATTGCCTCCGCGGGAACACGAAAGATTTCGAAACTTTGTTTCGACTGCGGACCGGTGATGGACTCGAGTGTCGCTTTTTCTCCGGCGAGTAATTTTTGCCAGACTTCGGAAACGCCGCGACCGAGTGGCGTAACCCAACCCATCCCGCCAATGCGCGCGCTCATGAATCGAACGCGCGCAAAATGATCGATGCGTTGGTCCCGCCAAAGCCGAAGGAGTTTGAAAGGACGGTGCGAATTTTCTCGGGCCGCGATTGGTTGGCGACAACGTTCAAATCCAACTCCGCATCACCCTCGCGAAAATTAATGTTGGGCGGGAGAAATTGTTCGCGCAACGCGATCAGACTAATGCCCGCTTCAATCGCGCCGGCGGCGCCTAACGAGTGGCCCATCATTGCTTTGGTTGAGCTGATCGGCGTGCGCACGAAAAGTTCAGCAATCGCTTTTTCCTCGGCTGAGTCGTTGAAAGGCGTGGCCGTGCCGTGGGCGTTGATGTAATCGATTTCATCGGCAGAAATTTTCGCGCTGGTTATGGCGGCCTCCATCGCGCGACGCGCCCCCGTGCCGGAGGGATCGGGTTGAGTGAGGTGATGGTTATCGGTGGAAATTCCGTAGCCGACGATTTCGCCGAGAATATTTCCGCCGCGCGCTTCTGCGTCGGTGAGATTTTCCAAAGCCAAGACCGCTGCGCCCTCGCCGAGAACCATTCCGCTTCGGCCGCGATCGAACGGTCGACATTTCTCCGGGGTAGATGCCTGCAGAGAATCGAAGCCGACGAAAACCAGCTCGGAAATCGCGTCGTAGCCGCCGGTCAGAATACGTCGATATTTTCCGGAACGAATGCAGTGGAAAGCGTGTCCGATGGCGTTGGTGCCCGAAGCGCAGGCGTTGGCGATCACCTGGCAGGGCGCAGAAATTCCGAGGGCCTCTTGCGCGTCCATCACCGCCTTTTGGGGAGTGTAGTTGGCGATGAGCGAAGGCACGCGGCGGAGCGAACCGCCTCGCTGTAGCGTGCGGTAATATTCTTCACCAAAGCTCATGCCACCACTGGTCGTGCCGACCACCGTGAGTTCCGGCTTGAAGTCCGCCGCTTGGACCAGGGCCTCGCGCAAAGCGGCGATCATCATCCGCGATGCGCGATGCAACCGCCGGGCGCGCGGGCCGGACCCGCCCTGCAGCCATTCATCGGGAACCTGGCCGGCGGTTTTGCAGCGGCAGTTCTCCACGGAAAACGCCGTGACCTCGCTGATACAATCCCGACCGGACCTCAGGGCTTCCGCGGTTTCGGCCAAACCGAGACCGAGAGGGCTGACGACGCCAGCCCCGACAATTGCGACCCGCTGGGGGTGTCTTTCTGGTGTCTGAAGCTCAGGCATTTCCGCGGTTTGAGACCCCGAATTCCGCTTGCGTTCGGGCGTGGAAAGGACTAACGATCACGCCTAAGAAAACGGTAGCTCGGGAAGTTGGTGGATTGTCAGTTGAGTTTATCAGTGGCGATTTGAAATCCGATGATCGGGAACAGTGACCGCGTTGCGTTTTCCACAATAAACTCAGATGGGTACTGAAATTATACGTAGGAAATCTTTCCTTCAACACGACCGAAACCGATCTTCAGGATCTTTTCGCTCAGGCGGGCCCGGTGCAGGAAGTCACGCTGATGCAGGACAAGTTCACCGGTAAGTCGCGCGGCTTCGCCTTTGTCACCATGACATCGGAAGCTGACGCGCAAAAGGCGATCACCGAATTTAATGGCAAGACCGTCGAAGGCCGGCCCTTGACGGTGAACGAAGCGCGCCCACGTGAAGCTCGTCCGCCAGGTGGCGGAGGCGGTGGATACGGCGGCGGAGGTCGCAGCGGTGGCGGCGGAGGCTACGGCGGTGGCGGTGGAGGCTACGGCGGCGGTGGCGGCGGCTATGGCGGTGGCGGCGGTGGTTACGGCGGTGGTGGTGGTGGTGGCGGACGCCGCGAAGGCGGTGGCGGACAGCGTCGCGGCCGGTAATCGCAACAAAACTTTAACGAAAAGCGTCTGAAGGAAACTTCAGGCGCTTTTTTGTTGCGCACTGCTGCCAGGGAGAAGCAAAGTTCCCAAAGCTGAGACGCATTTCGTGCGCGAGTTACGATAGAAGGAAGACAGGAATAAACCTCAACCTCAGGATCCAAGTATATGGCCGATCAAGAAAACAGCGGAGCTTCATCCGAAAATACCCAGTCAAATGAGAACGTTCCACTTCCGTCCATTTCGAAAGAGGCGGTAGGTGCCGCGACCGGCGCGGTGCTCGGCAGTATCGCCGGACCGGTAGGCATGGTGGTCGGGGGCGTTATCGGTTCGATGGCCGGGAAACGAGCTTCTGCTCCGCCCGCGTCGCAACCCGCCGTGGTGAAGACGGCAAAAAAGGCTGTAAAGTCCGCCGCGAAAAAGGCGAAAAAAGCAGCGAAGAAATCGGTCAAGAAGGCCGTTAAGAAAGCGAGCGGAAAGAAATCGTCTGGGAAAAAATCTCGCGGGGCGAAGAAATCTTCACGTTCGAAAAAGTCAGCTCGTCGCGCGACTCGTTCGACCAAAAAATCAGGTCGGAAAGCGGCCAAAAAAACTGCGCGCCGGAAAACTGGCGGTAAAAAGTCGTCGGGTTCGCGCAAGAATGCGCGCAAATCAGCTAAGCGCGGCGCAGGTAAGCGTCGTCGTTAGTTGAAATGGGCAGGAGTGGATTCGAACCACTGAAGGCGTAAGCCAGCGGATTTACAGTCCGCCCCGTTTGGCCACTTCGGTACCTACCCGGTCTGGCGCGAGCGTTCATATAGGCGCGAGCGTTCAGCGTCGCAAGTTGCGATTTAGCTGAAAAACTCCGCGATCGCTTCGACCACGAAGCCCTGCTGATCGCGCGTGAGTTCGGGAAAAATTGGCAACGCTAATGTCTCACGCGTGGCGCGTTCCGTTTCGGGCAAATCGCCTCTGCGATAACCGAGCTGTGCGAAGCACTTCTGTTCGTGCAGACCGAGAGGGTAATAGATGGCGGTCCCGATCTCTTTTTTCGTCAGGTGTGATTGAAGTTCGTCGCGCCGCGCGCTGCGAATAACGAACTGATGATAGATGTGATGATTCGTTAGGCCGACGTGACGAAACGGTTCCGCCGGTAACTGCACATGACTCGTTAGGCCACGGTCCGTGAATTTCTTGCGATAAAAATCTGCCGCGGCGCGGCGCGCGGCCGACCACTTATCCAGATGCGGTAATTTTACTTTTAGGATCGCCGCCTGGATTTCATCCAGTCGGAAATTGCCGCCGACAAAGTGATGGAAATATCGTGGTTCCATCCCGTGTTGGCGACAGACGCGCAGCTTCTTCGCAAGAGATTCTTCGCGACAAGTGATCATCCCGGCATCGCCAGCCGCCCCGAGATTTTTCGAAGGATAAAAACTAAACGAACCAACTTCTCCCATGGTTCCGGCCTTTCGGGCTTGTCCCTCAAACTGATACTCGGCTCCGATGGCCTGCGCTGCATCTTCCACCACAACTAGACCGAATTCGTGGGCCACGCGCGTGATCGCTTCCATCTCGCAACACAGACCGAACAAATGCACAGGAACAATCGCCCGCAGAACACGTCCCTCTTCGTTCACCAATTTCCCGCTGCTATCGCGACGGCATTTCTCCTTTAGATAAGTCTCGATCGCCGCCGGCGAGATATTGTAGGTCGCCGGATCAATATCGACGAAAACCGGCGTGGCGCCGACGCGTGCGACACATCCCGCCGTAGCAAAAAAAGTGTAAGCGGTAGTAAGAACGGCATCGCCAGGCCCGATATCCAGCGCCATGAAAATAGCGAGTAGCGCGTCCGTTCCGGAAGAAACGCCAATGGCATGCGGCGCGCCGCAGTACTCCGCCGCGGCGCGTTCAAATTCAGTCACCTTCGGGCCGAGGATGAACGATTGGCTCTGCAGAACCGCGTCGATTTCCTCCCGCAATTCGTCGCCTAACGAGCGGTATTGTTCGCTGAGATCGAGCAGTGGCACCCGCATGGTGCGCAAGCATGGCAGCATCGATTCTTCCTTCAAATCCGAACTTCACTCAGACCCGTTGACCGGCGCAGGCCGCTCAGTTAGCATCCCCGCCATGTCTTTTCTTCGCGGGCTATTTTGGCTCGTCCTATTTGTCTTCTTCGCTTTTTGCTTCGTCGTGCTCTTTGAGTATGGCACGAGCGATTTCAGCAACGGTTTCAAAACCGAATTCGGTAAGGTAAAGACCTACGTCATGCAATCGGCCAAGTCGGGCAAAAAAGACGACAAGGCCAAGAAGTAGCTACTCGACAAACTCGAGCTGCACTTTTCGATCGAGTAGCCCGCAAGCTTCCGCGCGTCCGAGAAATTCGCGAATCGCCGCGCGACCTTTGTCGCCATAATCCCGCGTGTAATCGTTCACGTACATGCCGATGAATTTTCCGGCCAGATCCGTATCCATATCGCGCGCATACGGCATCGAGTGTCGGACGCCTTCGGCGCGATGCTTCAAACCGTAGTCGATGCTTTCGCGCATGATCTCGAGCAGATCGTGTTGCACGGCGCGCGGAATATCTTTGCGCAAAACATTTCCGCCCAGCGGCAACGGCAGCAAAGTTTCGCCTTTCCACCATTCGCCCAGGTCGACAATTTTCGTGAATCCAGCCTTTGCATAAGTCAGTTGGCCTTCGTGAATGATTAGACCGCAATCCGCGCGGCCGTTTTTCACCGCCTCGAAGATCTGATCGAACGGCACAACCACGTAATCAAACTTTGGCCGAGGTAAAATTGCAGCGCGAGAAATGCGCTCGTCATCTTTCCGGGAATGGCGATGGTCTTGCCTAACAAGTCGTCAATCTTGCACCCGTTAGGCGCAACGATCATTGGACCGTAGCCATCGCCCATACTCGCACCGCACGGCATCAACGCATACGATCGCTCACGTAGGCAAACGCGTGGATCGAAATGGCGGAGATATGCAATTCCCCGCGCATCGCTCGTTCATTCAGGGTCTGGATGTCTTCCAGCCGATGCTCAAAACGGTAGCCGCGCAGATCGATTTTGTTTTCCGCCATCGCGTAAAACATGAAGGCGTCATCGGGGTCGGGGGAATGTCCGAGAGTGAAGACAGTCGGTTCGAGGACATCGCGACAGCTGGTCGCGAGCTCGTAAGCGCAAAGTCTCGCCGTTGTTGCCTTTGCGTCATAATGCGTTCCGATAACCTGCCGCGCATGGCGAAGTCTGCTCTCGGCAAAGGTCTCAGTGCGCTGATCGGCGCTCGGCCCGCGCCTGGTCCGGTCTCGAAGCCGAGCCGCTCTGGCGAAAAAGATTCAGCAAGTTGCGATCTCGCAAAATCGTGCCGAGTCCGCTCCAGCCGCGCAAGGAATTCGAGCGCGAAGCGCTGCAGGAATTGATCGAATCCATTCGCCAACACGGGATTATTCAGCCGCTGATTGTGCGTGCGGTCGACGGGCAAACTCGAATTGATTGCGGGCGAACGGCGCTGGCGTGCTGCGCAAGAACGTGGGCCTGACGCAAGTGCCGGTCATTACCCGCAGCGCCACCGATCTCGAAGTCCTCGAGCTTTCGCTCATCGAAAATCTGCAGCGCGCCGACCTCAATCCGATCGAGGAGGCGCAAGCCTATGCGCGGCTGGCGAGCGAATTTGGAATGCGACAGGAAGATATCGCGCAAAAAGTTGGGCGCAGCCGCGCCGCAGTGGCGAACTCGATGCGGCTCCTGGATTTGCATGAGCAAGTGCAAACGTGGGTCATGCAGGGATTGCTTTCCGTGGGTCATGCCAAGGTTTTGTTAGGCCTGAAAGCGCACGACGAACAACTGGCGGTGGCGGAGACAATTTTGCGCCGCAGCTCTCCCGTGCGAGATGCGGAGCGATTAGTCGCGCGCCAACTCGGCGCCGTCCGACGTCGGAAAAAAACCGTCGCGGCGCCTTCGAACGCCGCGCTGGATGATCTGCAGAATCGATTGCAACAACATCTCGGAACCCGCGTCACGCTGCATCATGGCGAAAAGCGCGGCCGCATCGAGATAGAGTATTACGGTAACGACGATCTGCAGCGCGTGCTCAACGCGCTCGGTTTGCCTAACGAGAGCTAATGCGGGGCGCTTGCTTGTTTGTCGCGTTGGCTCTCAGCGCGTGTGCGAAGAACGACGCCACGATCGAGATCTGGAAGGATTTCTCCGGCGATAATTCGCTGCGACATGTCCAGGCTCTGGTCGATTGCGGACCGCGGCCGCCGGGAACTCCAGAGATCGAATGCGCACGAAAATACATCATCGCGCAGCTGGAAAATCTCGACTGGAAGGTGACGAAACAAGCCTTCACCGATCAGACGCCGCGCGGCGAGATGAACTTCGTTAATCTCATCGCCACCTTTCCCTCTAAAGGAGATGCGAAAACCGCGCCCTCATTTCTTCTTTGCTCGCATTACGACACGAAATTTTTCGAGACCGCTCGTTTTGTTGGCGCCAACGATGGCGGTTCCAGCAACGGCCTCTTGCTCGAAATGGCCCGCGTTCTCGCACAAGCGCCTTCGCTGGCTGAGAAAGTCGAGCTCGTTTTCTTCGATGGGGAAGAAGCTTACGTCAGTTTCACCAGTGAAGACGGACTTTACGGGAGCAGGTATTTCGCACGCCGGCTTGGCTTTGAAGACAAGGCGAAACAATTTCACGGCGGAATCCTTTTCGACATGTGTGGCGACAAGTCGTTAGGCATCACGCTTTCTACCGATTCACCTCCCCGCCTAACGAGAGATATTTTTGCCGCGGCCGAAAAGCTGAACGCGCGAAAATATTTCACTTACGCCGCCGGGCCGATTTTGGACGATCACGCGCCGCTGAATCAGATCGGCATCCCCACGATCGACCTGATCGATTTTGACTTCCCCGCCTGGCACACGCCGGAAGATACAATGGACAAAATCAGCGCGGAAAGTCTCGGAATTATCGGGACAGTGGCAGCGCGATACCTCGCGGAAACGGCCTTAAAGTGAAGCGCGCGCTTTGGTTCGTGTTGCTGTTCGCGGCAGCCGTAGCCGCTGGGCTGCTTGCGGGCGAGGGACTGTACCGAACGACCGCCGCGCGAAAATGGTTGGCGTCGCAAATCGGATTCATAAAGGGCTCGCCGATAAGTAATGAACTCGTTAGGCAAGAAAATTTACAGCGCGCCGCTCGCGAGGAAATCGTTACCAACGAAGAGATCGAGCGTGAGATAGATTTGCTTCGCAACCAATTCGGCGATGAAAAAATCTTCGCTCAGGCGTCGAAAATCTCAGGCTTCACGCCGGAATCGCTGCGCGTTTTTGTGCGCGATCATCTACGCGCCCACCGTTGGATCGAAGGGCAAATCGCATCGCAGCTGGCTGTGACCTCTCCCGAAACGCAACAGTTCTTCGCCGCAAATGCTTCTCGCTTCCTCTTGCCACAACGCTATCGCGTTAGTCACATTTTTCTCGCTGCGCCGGATGGATATCCGGAGGAGGTCATCGCGGCGAAAAGAAATGGGATTCAAGGTCTGTCCGTGCGAATTTTGGCGGGGGAAAAATTTGCCGACCTTGTCGCGGAGGCGTCGGAAGATGAGGCAACAAAACAGATTGGTGGCGATCTCGGCTACTTTTCGGCCCAGCGGATGCCGCCGGAGTTCATGGCGGAACTTGAAAAATTACACGTCGGCGAAATCAGTGGGCCGATTCGCTCGCATCTTGGATTTCATATCGTTCAGCTAACCGAGATAAAGAATCCGGAGCAAGTGAGCTTCGACAAAGTCCAAAGCGAAATCGCCTCAATCCTCACCAACCAGAAGCGTGCGGCCGCGGTCGCACAGCTGAGCGAGCAACTCACTGCACAGTGAGCTTGCGCGCGGGGGCGTTTCCCGCGATTTGTCTGGGAAGGATTTGTTAGACCAAAGGAGATAATGCCGCGTCGCACACAAAAAAATGTTGGTGTCATCGGACTCGGAATAATCGGCCGCCGCGTGGCCGATTGTGTCCGGCGTGCCGGCTTTTCCACTTTCGTCTGGAATCGCACCCCGCGGCCCTTCCCAAATTTTGTCGGTTCACCGGCGGAGATCGCGGAGCTTTGCGACTTCATCCAAATTTTTGTCTCCGACGACGAGGCACTCTTGCAAGTGGTGCAGCGCATGAAGCAGTCGTTAGGCTCGCATCACATCATTCTCGCGCACAGCACGGTTTCGCCGGCGACCACGCGCGCGGCGGCTGAAATAGTGCAGCGGCGCGGGGCGCAATTGCTCGATGCGCCGTTTACCGGGAGCAAGCTCGCGGCGGAGAAGGGCGAGCTCGTTTATTACATTGGCGGCGACGACGCGGCTTATCGACGCGCCCGACCTGTGCTCGAAGCCAGTAGTAAAGAGATCATTGAGATCGGTGAGATTGGTCAGGCCACGACAATTAAAATCGCCACCAACATGGTCACGGCCGCGACAGTGCAGGTGACAGCGGAAGCAATGGCGCTGGTGCACAGCTCCGGTCTGGCACTCGAAAAATTCGCGGAGGCAATGCAGGGAAACGGCAGCAACTCGGGAACGTTAAAAATGAAGTTGCCGAAAATGATGGCCGGAGATTTCGAGCCGCACTTTTCCGTGAAGCACATGCTGAAGGATGTAGAGATCGCATCGCGCATGGCGCGTTCTTATGGCCTGGCTTTACCGGCAACGGAGGCAGCGCGTGACGGTTTGTTAGACGAAGCGCGGAATGGCCGCAACGATGATGATTACTCGTCTATCGCGCGCGTATTTTTCCCTGATGGCCCGCCCGGAAAAACCCAGGCGAAGCAGTCAGAAGAAGAGGAGCAAAGTGTTCTGACTGGATTGGATGAACGCGCGTTGCCGCAGATGCCGCCCGAACGCGCCGAGGTTGAAGCAGCGAAAGAGGCCGTGGCAAGGAACGGAAATGGGGCGATGGAGGTGCCACGCCAGGATTTCGAAGATAAGAAAATCGACGAGCCTCCGACGGAAAAACAAGAAGAAGTTGTCGAGGAACAGAAAGCGGAAGAGCCGACTGTCGCGAAGAGCGACGAACCGGAAGAAAAGAAACCCGACGAAGCAATCGCCGAGAAGATCGAGGCGCCGAGCGCTGAGAAACGCGAAGAAGAAATTGTTGCCAAGGTTGCCGAAGAAGAAAAGCGCGAGGAAAAAGTCGAAGAGAAGATCGAAGAGAAACGTATCGAACTGATCGAGGATAAGAGGGAAGAGCCAACGCCGGAAAAAATAGAGAAGCCGAGCGAAGAAAAACGCGAGGAAGCGATCGAGACAAAGAAAGAGGAAAGGATTCCGGCGAAAATAGAAGAGCCCAAAGAAACGAAGCGCGAAGAAGTTCGCGAAGAGGTCTTCGATAAGACGGAGACAGAACCGCTCCAATCAGTTGTCTCTGAGACCGCCGTCGCCGTAAAAGAAGTCGTGACCGTGGAGAAAGAAGAAGAGCCGGAAGTCCGCCGGAGTTTCCTCAGTCGCCTTTTCGGGAAGGCCGATTCCTAGCGGTCAGCAGCGCAGATGTCTGAACTCGTTAGGCCGGAGCGCGGCACGTTTTTCAATCTTTCGGATCGGGCAAAATTTCGTGTCACGGGCGCGGATCGACTTCGCTATCTCAACGGACAAATCAGCAATGATCTCCGCAAGGCGAGCGACGATATCGCGATTCATGCCTGTGTCTTAAACGCGAAGGGAAAGATAAATGCAGACGGATTTTTTCGAACGGAAGGCGAAGCGTTCCTCATCGATGCCGACGCCAAAGTTCGCGAAACGCTACCCGCGCGTCTGGAGCGCTACATCATAGCGGATGATGTACAGGTGGAAGATGTGACCGAGCAGTTCGCGCTTTTTCACATTGCCGGGGATGATGCTGCAGGTGTGCGATCGCGGCGTTTTGGTTGTGATGGCGTGGATATTTGGGTCGCGCACAATCAAAGTGAGGAGATTCTGTCTCAACTCACAACTCGGTTTTCGTTCTGCGATGACGCCGCCGCCGAGACACTTCGCATCGAGCGGGGAATTCCACGGTGGGGACGCGAGCTCTCCGAAGAAATTATTCCGACCGAAGCCAATCTCGAAGCCGAGACGATCGATTATGGAAAAGGCTGCTACATCGGCCAGGAAGTCATTTCGCGAATGCGAATGTCCGGCCAAACAAACAAACGTTTGTGCGGGCTGATTTCCGACACGCCGCTCACTGTTGGTCTGCTCCTAACGAGCAGTGACGGAAAGGATGTCGGGTGGATCACGAGCGCAATCTCGAGTGCGCGGCTGAAAAATATCGCGCTCGGGTTTGTGAAGCGCGGCTTCAACGAAATCGGAAACCAACTCGAAGCGGGCGCGATCAAGGTGCAAGTCGCGCCGCTGCCTTTTATCTGAGTTGGTGATTGACCCCCGCGAGCGTCGCGCCGTACTTTCACCGCGCTTATGGCCAAGGTTAGCGTCAAGAACGTCTATAAGATTTACCCGGGCGAAAAAGGCGGGGACGTAACCGCAGTCAGCGACGTCAGCCTTGAGATCGCCGATCGTGAATTCGTCGTCCTGGTCGGTCCGTCTGGTTGCGGAAAATCGACTACGTTGCGAATGATTGCCGGGCTCGAGGAAATTTCGCGCGGCGACATTTTCATTGGCGATCGACGTGTGAACGATGTGCCGCCGAAAGATCGCGACATCGCGATGGTCTTCCAGAACTACGCGCTGTATCCGCACATGTCGGTCTACGACAACATGGCTTTCGGCTTAAAGCTGCGGAAGTTTCCGAAAGCGGAAATCAAGAAACGCGTGCAGGATGCGGCCGGGATCCTCGGCATCGAAGAATTACTCGAGCGCAAACCGAAAGCGCTTTCCGGCGGTCAACGTCAGCGGGTTGCCGTGGGACGCGCGATTGTCAGGCAGCCGAAAGTTTTTCTTTTCGACGAACCGCTCTCCAATCTCGACGCCAAGATGCGCGTGCAGATGCGGACGGAAATTACCAAGCTGCATCAGCGATTGCAGGCGACGATGATCTACGTCACGCACGATCAGATCGAAGCGATGACGATGGGCGATCGGATTGTGGTGATGAACGCCGGCGTGGTGCAGCAAAACGATACCCCGCTGAAACTTTATAACGAGCCGGTCAACCTTTTCGTCGCCGGTTTTCTCGGCAGTCCGCCGATGAATTTCATCAACGGCACCTTGAAGGAGGAACGCGAGTCGCTTCTCTTTCGGGAGATCGAAGGTGGAACGATCGAGGTCCGTTTGCCGTTGGCGGAACGTAAAGCCGCGCGCGAGTTCGTCGGCAAACCGCTTTTGCTCGGGATTCGCCCTGAGGATGTGGAAATCGCGCAGTTCGAGAAAGGCCGGGAATCAGCCGCAAATTTTCCGGCAGTGATCGACATTGTGGAACCGATGGGCGCCGAGACCAATCTCTACCTGCAAACCGGCGCGCACACCGTCGTTTGTCGCAGTCAAAGATCACTCGATCATCGCGAAGCCGGGCATCGCATGCAGTTCGAGCTTAATTTGAAAAAGGCGCATCTTTTCGATCCGGTTTCCAAACTGCGTATTGCGGAAACGTAATTCGTTTCCGTGCTGGCGGTTGTGGATTTTTTGGTGTTGTCTTACAAAGATAGTTGCGGGTAATGTCCGCCGAAGCCAAGGAGGCCCCCTTTGAATCAACAATTACTAGCTGAGATCGGTCGCACGCAGCGGCTCGAGATTTTAAACACACTGAAACGGACGAAGGGTCTGTCCGTGAACGAACTCGTGGCGCGGATGAAGATGAGCTACATGGGTATCAAGCAACATTGCCTGACGCTCGAACGCGACGGGTATCTCGACACCTGGCGGCGCCCGCAAAAAATGGGCCGGCCGGAAATGGTGTATCGGCTAACGCGCCGGACGCACGATCTTTTCCCGAGCGATAGCAATGAGCTGACCTTGCAGTTACTCAACTCGAGCAAGGAGATCTACGGAGCGAATGCGCCGGAGAAATTGCTCTACAACGTCTTCGAGAAAAAAACCGCGGCCCTCAAGTCGAAGGTGAAAGGCGAGACGGTGGCTGAGCGCGCGAAGTGGCTGGTCAAGCAACGCGAAGCAGAAGGTTACATGTCGCAATTCATCACCGAGGAGTCGGAAGGCGGCACGCAGATTCTCGAGTGTCACTCGCCGATCATGAATTTACTCGACCTCTATCCGATTGTCGGGCGACTGGAACAGGACATGTTCGAAGCAGTGCTGGGCACTTCCGTCCGCCGGGAAGAGACGCGCACCTCCGGTCTCTACGAGTGCGCGTTTTATTTCGCGCAGTAGTTGCTGCTTCAGATTGCGCTAGCGCGCCGAGATTTCGCTTTCGCAGCGGAGTAAGTTCGCTTGATTGAAGGCCCATGCCGCCCCGGGCTTTTCCGACCGCCGTCATCGAGAATCTGCAACCGCTCGTCGATGGCGGTCGCTATCCGGTCAAGCGCGCCGTCGGCGAAGATTTGGTCGTCGAAGCCGACGTCTTCAAAGATGGACACGATGTCGTGGCGGCGCGGCTCAAGTGGCGCATTCTCGGCGAGCAACAGTGGCACGACACAGCGATGGTCCATATCGGAAACGATCGTTGGCGCGGCGTTTGTTCGCTCTACCAGAATGCGGTCTACGAATACACGGTTGAAGCGTGGGCCGATGGTTTTGCAGGATGGCAGCACGAATTTTCCGCGAAGTTCAAAGCCGGAATCGACAACCTAACTAGTGAAACGCTCGAAGGCGCGGCGTTGATTGAGGAGGCGGCGCGGCGCGCGGGAACGTCCGAGGATGGTCATCGGCTCCGCGAAATTTCCGACCTCATCCGGACGAGCGAAAACGCGCAGATCGAGACCATCGCGCATTCCGGCGAGCTGGAAGTTTTGATGGCGACTTATCCCGATCGAACTTCAGCCACGCAATATGCGCCGCCGCCGCGTGTGACGGTTGATCGGGTTGGCGCGCGCACTTCGGCGTGGTACGAATTCTTTCCGCGCTCGGCGGAAGGCCGCGGCGATCACGGTTCGACTTTTCGCGATTGCCTGCCGCGTGTGGACGATGCAAAGGCGATGGGTTTTAACGTCATCTATTTTCCGCCGATTCATCCGATCGGTTTCGCCAACCGCAAGGGCCGCAACAACTCCGTCACGAGCGAGCCGGGTGAACCAGGTGTGCCGTACGCGATTGGCAATCGTCACCTCGGTTTGCCGAATGGCGGTGGACATAAGGATGTCGAGCCCTCGTTGGGCACGCTGGAAGCTTTCGATTGGTTACAACAGGAGATCCGCAATCGCGGAATGGAGATCGCGCTCGATTTTGCGATCAATTGTTCGCCCGATCATCCCTACGTGGCAGAGCATCCGGAGTGGTTCTACAAGCGGCCGGACGGCACGATCAAGTACGCCGAAAATCCGCCGAAAAAATACGAAGACATTTATCCGCTCAATTTTCGATGTCCGACTTGGCAGCAGCTCTGGGATGAAATGGTCAGCATCATTCTCTTCTGGGCGGAGCGCGGGGTGCGCATTTTTCGCGTCGATAATCCGCACACCAAGCCGGTGCCGTTTTGGGAATATTTGATCTGGCATGTGCGCGCCCGATTTCCCGACACCGTCTTTCTTTCCGAAGCGTTCACCAAACCGAAGATGATGAAGGCCCTCGCGAAAGCGGGTTTTCAACAGAGCTACACCTACTTCACCTGGCGCAACACGAAGCAGGAATTCACCGAGTACTTCAGTGAGCTGACGCAAACCGAGATGCGCGAATATTTTCGCGGCAATCTCTGGCCCAACACGCCCGACATTCTGCCATTTCATTTGCAGGAAGGCGGCCGGCCGGCCTTCATGATTCGCGCTCTGCTGGCCGCGACGCTCTCAAGTGTTTACGGGATCTACAGCGGGTTCGAGTTGTGCGAAAACGCAGCCTTGCCCGATCGCGAAGAGTATCTCGATTCCGAGAAGTATCAGTGGAAAGAGCGCGATTGGAACGCGGAAGGCAACATCAAGGATTGGATCACGCGTTTGAATCGCATCCGTGAGGAAAACCGCGCGCTGCATTTCTACGACAACCTGCGTTTCTACGGTTCGGACAGCGATTCCATTTTGTTTTACGGCAAGATGACACCGGCGAGGGACAACATCATTCTCGTGGTCCTGAATCTCGATCCCTTCCTCACGCGCAATTCTTACATTCAGGTCCCGGTGGGCGAATTCGGCGCGATGGATTCCGACACTTATCAGGTACAGGATCTTCTCACCGACGAGCGTTACATCTGGCGCGGCAGCCGCAATTACGTCGAACTCGATCCGCACACGCGCCCCGCGCACATCTTCCGTGTGCGACGCTGGGTCAGCGGCGAGAAATTCGCCTAGGAAACTTCGAAGAAAGCTTTTGCGACTTTCGTCTGAACGACCATGGCCGGTGCGCTGTCAGTGCTCGGGGTGATGTTGCGCCGAAGAAGCGCTCCGCCTATGGTAGTCGCACTTAACCGAATGAAAAAAATCCTTCCGCTGCTCGTCGCGCTGGCGGGTAGCGCCACCTCGGTTCTCGCCCAAACGCTCGCTCCCGCGATCACACCGGACCTGCCGCAAACGCACACCATCCTCGACGCCGTGCTCAAGGCCGGACCTGTCATGATTCCGCTGGCCGCGCTTTCCATTTTTGCGCTCATGCTAGTGATTAGTTACTTCCTTAGCATTCGCAAAGGCGCGGTCGTTTCGAATGGTTACATGGCCACGGCAGATGCATTGCTGCGCAAGCGCGATTATCTGGGTTTGCTGGCGGTTTCAAATCGTCATGGCGAAGCCATCGCGCGCGTCGTGCAAAAGATGCTCGAGTTCACCACCAAAAATCCGGGCGCGGATTTTCAGCCGGTCCGCGAAATCGCGGAGACGGAAGGAACTCGCGTCGCTTCCGCGCTGAACAACCGCGTCATTTATCTGGCCGACATCGGAATGATCGCGCCGTTGCTCGGATTGCTCGGCACGGTTATCGGCATCATTCGTTCGTTCGGCGCGCTTGGCGCGGACGTTGGCTCGGCCCGTTACGTGCAGTTGTCGAACGGAGTGAGTGAAGCTCTTATCAATACTTCGGCCGGCCTGGCCATCGGTATTCCGGCGATGATTTTCTACGCCTTTTTCCGCGGCCGCGCGCAGCGGCTCATCTCGGAACTGGAATCCGCTGTCACCCACGTGTTGGCATTGCTCTCGTTGTCCTACAACAAACAGGCGCAACGCATGCCGGCGCTCATCGAAGACGAATTTTAGCGCATGAATCTGCGCAAGCACGCAGTATTGCATCATCCGGGCATTCAGCTCGCCCCACTCGTGGACGTGCTCATGCTGCTTTTGATTTTTTTCCTGCTCACCTGGAATGCAGCGCGCAACGAGAACGAGCTCGACGTAAAAGTTCCAAAAGCTTCGGAAGCAAAAGAGAAAAGCGCGCCGATCGGTGACGTCGTTGTTAATGTGAAGGCGGACGGAAACGTTATCGTGAATCGCCGGACTTTGAGTGGGCCCGAGTTAAGCGAGATGCTGCGCAGCCTGGTGCAATTGGATTCCAACCAGGCGGTCGTGATTCGTGGCGATGAAGTTGGTCAATATAAGAACGTCGTTGAGGTGTTGAACATTTGCAGCCAGGCCGGAGTGACCAACGTCGCCTTCGCGACCGCAAAATGAAGACGCTGCAGAGCGCGATGAGCGTTCTGGTTTTGCTCTTGGTTGCCACCGTCGCGCCGTTGGCCCGAGCGCAACGCTCGACGGAAGTGCGTCGAGCGCAACCGGTCGACGACACGCCGGTTCCGCGCGCTTTACCGGCCGAGTCCGTGCCCTCGCCGACTCCGCGAAAATCGGCCACGCCGCGCTCCGTCACCACGGAAGCGACCGATGCATTGACCTCGGAGCCACCGCCGGCCGAAACTGAATCGCCCGACAAACGTCAACTGGATTACGCCAACGCTCTCTTCGGACGAAAGCTCTACGACCTCGCGATTCCCGAGTACAAAAATTTCTCGGGCAATTTCCCTCCGCGCCGGGCCGGGCCAGCGCGTTTTTCTACTCGGGCGAATGCTACCGTTCGTTAGGCAAAACAGCGGCAGCGCGAACCGCATTTCAGAATGTGCTGGATGATTACGGCGAGAGTGATTTTGCCGGACCAGCTGCCTACGGCGTTGGCGAAATTCTCTTTAACCAAAAAGATTACACGAGCGCAGCCGGCTTGTTTCATCGCTCGTCCGCGAAAGCGAAAGAATCTGCTCTCGCTCTTTCCGCCCGATATTTCGAGGCGCGTTGCCTGGAAAATCTGGATCGCAAGGAAGAGGCGGGGAATCTTTATCTGCAAGTTACTGAGACGAAGAATCCGAATCCTTACCGCGAGGATGCGCGCCTCGCCGCCGGCACGATCCTGTTAAATCGGGGACGAAAAGCGGAAGCGCTCAAGCAATACGAAGCGCTGGCCGGTGAGACGGCGAAGGCGGCATTGAAAGCGGAAGCGACAGTGCGCGCCGGCATGGTGGCGAGCGATTTGGCGCAAGGTGAAAAGGGAAAGCCGGACAAGGCGATGCTCGACAAGGCGACAACGCTTTTGCAAAAGGGCCGCACCTTGCCGGAAGGCGGGAAATGGCGCGGCATCGCCACGACCGGCCTGTTGCGCCTGCTCTACAACTCCGGCCAATACGCGCAGGTGCTGAGCGAACACAAAAAGGTGCAGGAAGAAATTCCGGAAGACGCGCGTGCGGAGATGTTGTTGCTGCTCGCGAATAGCGAACGCCAGCTCGGTCACGACAAGGAAGCGGAAACCATCTACGCGCAGATTGTCGCGAAATATCCGAATCGGGAGGAAGCGAAAGACGCGCGCTATCAACGCTTGATCAACATTTACAACTCGAACCCGACCGCGCTCCTGAGCGAGGTCGATCAATATCTCGCGAGCAATCCGACGGGCGAGCGCGCCGATCAGGCGCGGCTCCTGAAAGCGGAAGCGTTTTACAAACAGGGAAAATTTGCCGAGGCAGCTCCGATTTACGAAACTCTGCGCGCTTCCCAACTTTCCCCGAAGCTGCGCGCCGAGTGCGCCTACAAACTCGGCTGGTGTTACGTGCAGCAAAAAGAGACGTCGCGCATCGTCGATGCCTTCACCTATTTCCTGAAAGCATTTCCCGAGAATGCCCAGGCTGCTTCCGCGCTCACGCAACGCGCTCTCGCTTATCAGGAGCAAAAAAATTTCGAGGGCGCCATCGCCGACTTGAATTTGTTAATCGCGAATTACGCCACCGCGAAAGAGCGCGAAGCGGCCTTGCAGCAGAAGGCGCTGCTCATGGGGCAGCAGGAGAACAGCAAAGGAATGACCGAAGCGTTCCAGCAATTGCTCAAGGAGTTTCCGAAGAGTCCGGTTGCGGCACAGGCGAATTACTACATCGGGAAAGCGGCCTTCGAGGCGAAGGATTACAAAACCGCCGTGTCCGCGCTCGAAGCCGCGCGGAAGCTGAACAAGGATCAGTACTACACGCCGGCGACGGTCCGAATTATCTCAGCTTATTTTTATCAGAAGAACCGCGCCGCCCTCACGAGCGAGATCGATAAGTTTCTCGCCGCCGCCCCGGACGCGAAAATTCCTGGAGAGATTCTGCAGTCGTTAGGCATCGAGTTTTACAACGAGAAGAATTACGCCGCGGCGGAAAAGTATCTCGGGCTACTGGCGAAGAGCGATCAATCGAATGCCAATCCGGACTTCGCCTTTTATCTGGCGGATGCGCAATCCAAGCTCGGAAAATTCAGCGGCGCGGAAGCGTCCTACGAAAAGTTTTTGCAGAGCGCGACCGATCCGGCCGCGAAGGTAAAAGCATTGCTCGCGCTGGGTGCGACCAAGATTGCCGCGCACAAAGCGGACGACGCGCAGAAAATCGCCGAGCAAATCATGAGTCTGCAACCGGAAGGAAAAGTGAATGCGGAAGCGCGCTTACTCTCCGGCGATGTGCAAATGGAGCGCGGTCATTTCGATGAAGCGGGCAGGGCCTACATGGGCGTGGCTTTGCTCTACGACGATTCGTCGATCACGCCGCGCGCTCTGCAGAAGGCCGCGACGGCTTACGAAAAGGCGGGTAAGAAAATCGAAGCCGATCACGCCACGCAACAACTGCGCGAAAAATATCCGGAGTTCGCGCGCAGTTGATCTAACCGATCGCCAGCGTTTCAAGCGGAAGCGGCGCAAGAAAATCTTTCGTGTCGTCCACTTGCAGGACCGGCTTTGCCAGATGGGCCGCGAGCAAACTCGCATCCGGTGTCGGCGCGATGCCGGCTTGCGCCTCGATTTGCGATTCGTGCAATTGCTCAACGACGCGTTCGACATTGCGCAGGACATTTCTGTTGTCGGTAAATTGCACGGTAGAAACTCCTGGTGCCGTCGCTTCGACAAACGGCGCGAGGCTAAAAGCAAATTGCAGCAGGAGATCGTCGAGCAATTTTTCCTGAGCGCGCAGCCGGGTTTTAATCACCAGCTGCAGGCAACGCGCCAGGCCCTGGCTCGGCGTCATGCCGCGACGCACGCCGACATTTTCCGCAGCCTGGTTTAGCTGAATGATGATTGCTTTCGCTTCTTCACCATCGATCAAACCGACCGGTTGGCTCCTCAACGCAGGTTGATGCCGGAGCGCGGCCTGCAGATAAAAATTCGGCAGATAAATTGTGGCGAACATTAGCCGGCTCCGCATGGGATTTGTCGTCCACCGTGCCTGCGCTGCATTTGCAATTGCAGGCGCGCGAAATTTTCTTCCGCCTGCAAATCTGGTAAGCGCCAGCGATTCTCCAGCTGGAGTTTGATTTGCGCGCTACCGATCATGCTTTGTCGCGTGAGGACAAGCAGGGCGGTCGCACTCGGTTCCACCAGTCGCTGCAAACGATACCAGGTGGTCTGCGGAATTTTGCGTAACTCTGCCGGTGCGTTCAGGACAAGATCGAGGACGACGAGCGGGAAATTTCCATCGCGCAAAAGCAAATCGGCGGCTTTGACCGCTTCGATCGTTCTGCGGCAGCGAATCCAAAAGAGATTGCGCAAAATGAGATTGCCCAGCGGTTGCGGGTCGAAGGAATCGCGGCCATCCACCAGGACCAAAAAAGTTCGTTGTTCATGCGCGCTTTGCAGCAATCGACAAATCAAAAGAGCAGTGCCCGCACTCAAGCATCCGCTGCTCAATTCCGTAATCGCACCCTTGGGAAAACCGCCGCCGGTTATTCGATCCAGCGCCGGCAAACCGCTGGGAAGCGGAGTCGCCGGCGCAGGCTGAAGTTGCGGGTAACGTTCCGCTAAGAGATTGCGCAGATCGATCAGCTTGCTCTTGGCCGCCACACCGTCAGCATGTCAGCGAGCAGCGATATGTTCAAGAGAACATTAACTCGCGAAAGCTTTCGGAGTTAACTGCGCTTCCGCCGCGGCGTCGCCGTTTGCTTTCGCAGCAGTGACACCATCACGCCTTGCACCAGTAACTCCCGCACCGGGATCAGATCAGGAAACAGCGGATTCTCTGCTTTCAAATACGGCCGGCCATGATCCGTCACATACCGCTTCAAGGTAGTTTCGCCATCGATCAACGCCGCCACGATATCGCCATTCTGCACATCTTTCGGTCTTCCATGATCACGAGATCGCCATCGAGGATGTGCGCGTCGATCATCGAATCGCCGCGTACTCGCAGCGCAAAAGTGCGGGCATTATTTGAAGCATTCGCCGTCGCAACGTCGAGCGAGACGTGACCTTCGACTGTCTGTTCGGTGAACGAAGCCATGCCTGCCGGGATTTGCCCGTAGATCGGGATATCGGTGATCCGCACTTTCTGCATCGGCGTGATCAAGCGCACGCGCTTTCCGGGCATGCCGATCGAGAAATCCTTTCCGCTCCAGGGAATCGAGGTACTGCATGACCGAAGTCTGGCTGGCGAAACCAAAATGCTTTTGGATTTCACGCGTACTCGGCGTGATGCCTTTTTCGCGTTGCTCGCTCTGGATGAAATGGAGGACGTTTTTCTGTCGCTCGGTCAGCACGACAAAATCTTTCGCCTAACGAGCGGTGAGTTGCAAGTTCAAATGAACACGAAACTTACAAGCTGAATTGGAGCTGTCTTTCTTCCAGCTGCTCGATCCAGCGATTGAGATAAGAGAATTGAAGATAAAGAGCGTGCAATTGTGCGGAATCGTTTTCCTCGACGGTTTGCAGCCTAACGAGTGCTGCATTTTTCAATTCGCGAAATTTTCGCGAGCATTTCCGTGATCTTGTTTTGGATGGCCGCGATTTCGTTCTTCAGCAGTGATCGGCTCAACGCGCTTGTGGCCTGCGTGAGTTTGTTTAAGAGGAGATCTGTTTCACTCGTTAGGCCGGCGACCTCCGGAAAAAGATCTTCAATCTCGCGCGGGACACTCGCGTTCTCCCGCGAAGGAGCGTGGCCGTGAAGCGCCAGCAGATGATGCAATCGTCGCTTGGCATCGCGCAGGACCTGGTATGCCTCATTGAGCTGCGCATCGGGCGACGCCGTCCGCGCTTTCGCGTGGTAAATTTCTTTCAGCTTTTCTGGATCGAGCCAGGCTTGCCGCGGTTGATCGAAGAGCGCGAAGTAATCCGTCATGCGGCGAAGCTTTCGCCACAGGAACAATGCGCGACCGCGTTGGGATTCGTCACTTTGAATCCACCTTTTTGCAGGTCCTCGCTAAAATCGAGGAGCGAGCCGCTCACGAAAAGTGCGCTCTTCGGATCGACTACCACCCGCACACTGGAGGACTCCACCATGATGTCGCGATTGGCCGGGCCATCGACCAAATCCATTTTGTATTGCAATCCCGAGCAACCGCCGCCGATCACCGCGACGCGCAACGCGCCAGCTGGGCGGCCTTGTTTTTGCAGCAGCCCGGTAAGTTTGCGCGAAGCGTTTTCCGTGACCTTGATCAGCCGTTCGTTGCCAATCTTGTAATTGATCGGCGCGGGCGAGGATTCGGTTACGGACACGAAACCAACTTACAGCACGACGGCTTCTTCAGCCACTGACGCGAGATGCTCGGCCGCGATTTTCTCGATGTCAGCCAGCGCCTCGACTTGCTGGAATTTCTCGCGCAGGGCTTTGCTGCCCGGAAATCCCTTTGAATAAGCCATCAAGCGCGCGCGCATCGAGCGAATCGCTTGATCTTCATTTTTCCATTCTTGGACCGCGAGTTCGCAATGCCGCTGGATCAGTGCCCAGCGTTCGGAAAGATCGGGAGGTGCCAATAATTCTCCCGTTGAAAGCTCGTGTTTGATCTGCTGGAAAATCCAGGGCGAACTCATGGCGGCGCGACCGATCATGACGCCGGCAATTCCTGTTTCCTCGCGTCGTCTGGCGACATCTGCCGCGCCGGTGATGTCGCCATTACCGATCACAGGAATGCGAACAGCCTCGACCACTTGGCCGATCACTTTCCAATCGGCGGCGCCGGAATATCCCTGGGCACGGGTGCGGCCGTGAACCGCGATGGCGGCGATGCCTGACGACTCCAAGATCTGCGCGACTTTCGGCGCATTGATCGACTCTTCATCCCAGCCGATGCGAATCTTAGCCGTCACTGGAACCGGCGCACACGCCTTCACAACTGCGTCCGCGACCGCGGCGAGCGCGGGACAATCTTTGAGCAAGGCGGAGCCGCCATTTTTCGCAACGACCTTGTTCACCGGACAGCCGAAGTTGATGTCGATAAAATCGGGTGCAACCCAATCGATCACCTGCCGCGCGGCTTCCGCCATGTGTTCGGGGTTGCCGCCGAAAAGTTGCACACCGAGCGGCCGTTCGCATTCGTCGAAGTCGAGATATTCGCGCGTGCGATCGTTGCGGCGGAAAACTCCTTCCGACGAAACGAACTCCGTTACCAAAACGTCGGCGCCGCGTTCTTTGCAAAGCTGGCGAAAAATTTTATCCGACACCCCCGCCATGGGCGCGAGATAAAGCGGAAAATTTCCGTTAGCGAACCAGGGAAGTCTGGAGTTCATCTGCGCGCACATCCTAACGCACGAATCGCGGGCGCGCATTCCTTGTAGCGGCGGTCTATGACCGCCGAACTTTGCCTGCAACCTGTGCGGTCGACGGTTATAGACCGCCGCTACAGACGGGTGGTCGCTTTAGCTCGCGCCTTTCAATAAATGCGCCACTTCGTTTTGCACGGATTCCAATTCGTCGAGACGCATTTGCACATCGGGCACGATGAAAACGTCGCCGTTCTTGGCGTGTTCGTAAATGAGCACGCGACCGTTGTCGGTCGCTTCCGCCTTCACTTGTTTCAAGACGCGCTTTCGTTCCAGCATGACGGCGAGCACGTAACAGGAATTAGGCTGTTGATTCTCCGCGAGCAGGCGCCGCAAAAGTTCCTCGGCATTTTCCTTGGCCAACGGTTCTGGCGGGGTCGGCGGCGGCGGTTCGTAGCGCGTTTTCCAAAACGAAAACGGCTGAATGTTTTCGTTACGCTTGGCCCAAGCTTCTTCGCTTAGGTCTTCGCGGCGAAAGCCGGTGCCTTCGCGATAGAGCAAAGTGTAAAGTTCTTCGCCCGCTTCGAATGGACGATTCGTCGCCGCGCACGCATCGGCGCGATGTTTGATCGGCCACTCATTCGCCAGCGGGTTCATCGTGCGACAACGGGGCGACTGGCGAAAGGATTAAGGCTGCGGACATCGCGGTTGGTCGCGCGTAAATAAAGCAGAATCAATCCGAAGGCAGCGAAAAGAATGTTCGGTAACCAGGCTGCGAGCCAGGCCGCGATGCGGTCGCCTTCGCCTAAGGCCAGGAAGAGATGCGTGAGAAAGTTCAAGGAAAACACGAGGGCAATGGCGAGTGCGACATTGGAAAGCACGCCAGTGCGAGAATAACCGATCGCGAGTGGCGCGGCCAGAAAGACGATAACCAGACAAGTCCATGGCAGCGCGAGACGATATTGAAAATGCGTCGCGAATGGCGCGAGAAGCGCGTGGGGGAAATCGGAATTGAAGTGCATGTATTCGCGCAGCTCTGGAAAACTAAGCAGTTCGGCTTTCATGTTCGAGCTGGCCAGACGAAAGGGCGTTTCGCTCCATTGCGGCATTCGAAGTGTCTCGAAGTTTTGTTCTTCCGTGATGTTCCCCGCGTCGTCGTATTTCACCACTTTCACCTGCTTCAGTTCCCATTGGTGCGCGTTTTCGAGGTACGATCCGGTGGCCGCGAGGTAGTTGATCACGATGTTATCGTTCGCGTCCTGCTGCAGCACCTGCACGGTGGTGAACTCGATTTCTATCCGGCCGAAAACGTTGGATGAACCAGGTGCGATTATCGGAACGATTGCGAAAGATCTGCCCGAGCAAGCTCGGATCGCGCGCATCGGCCCGCATGTCCTCGAAAAATGCTTTGCGCGCCTGTTCCGCGTGCGGCGCGAGCGAGTAGTTGAGCGCGCCACTGACCGCCGCCGTCAGCAGTCCCATGACAAAAAGTGGAAATAGCAGCCGCGGGACGCTGACGCCATTGGCGAGCATGGAAACAATCTCGTTCGTGCGCGACATCTTGCTCAGGCAAAAGAGGAGCGCGAGCAGGAGCGCGATCGGCAGGACGATGACGATGATCTCGGGAAATTGCGTGAAGTAATAGGCGGCGACGGTGGAGAGCGCGACCTTCTCGTCGAGGAAGGTGGAAATTTTGTCGCTAATATCGAAAACGAGCCAGATGGAGAAAAAGGCTGCGGCGCAATAAACATAAGCCTGCAGAAAATTCCGCAGGACGTAACGATCGAGAAGTCTCAAAGTGACGGACGAATGATTGCGCTCAAGGAAACACTCGGGAGCGATTTCGTCGAGCGGGTCGGCGCGATTTTTTCAGAAACAGGATTACTGGCGAAAGCGAAGAACTTCGAATTCCGCCCGCAACAACAGGAAATGGCGGTGGCGGTCGCGCGCGCCCTGGAAGAAGAGCGGCACCTCGTGGTCGAAGCCGGCACCGGTGTCGGCAAATCGATCGGCTATCTGGTGCCGGCGATTCTTTTTGCGCTGGAGCAAAAGAAAAAAGCCATCGTCTCCACCCATACGATCAATCTGCAGGAGCAGCTTCTCTATAAAGACATTCCGATTCTGAAAAAAATTCTGCCGCTCGAATTTGAGGCTGCGCTCATGAAGGGCCGGCAAAATTATCTGTGTCCGCGCCGCTTGCAGCGCGCGATGGAGCAGGCCGGCGAGCTCTTTACCACCTCCGAACAAGCGGAGCTGGTCCGGCTGACGGAATGGGCTACGAAAACGAAAGACGGCTCGCTGAGTGATCTTGGCTTTGAGCCCGATAACAAAGTATGGGCGCAAGTTTGCAGCGAAGCGCACATCTGCACGACCAAGACCTGCGGCCTAACGAGTAATTGTTTTTTCCAGCAGTCCCGCAAACGGCTCATCGCCGCCGATGTGATTGTCATCAATCACACATTACTTTTCATGTTGCTCGGCGGATTGGAGGAACAGGAAGAGCGGGAGAGCGGTTATTTATTTCCAAACGACTTCATCATTTTCGATGAAGCCCACACCATCGAGCAAACGGCCTCACGCCAGATCGGTCTCTCGGTTTCGCAATATGGATTACGCGCGACTATTCAGCGGCTTTACAATGCCCGCACTCGCAAGGGTCTTTTCACGATCACGCGCGACGCGCAGGGCGTGACCCTGGCGGCAGAGTTAGTGGATGATGTAGACAAATTTTTCGACACCATCGGCGAGCGAACCGAATTCAAGAAGGGTCGCGAAGTTCGCGTGCGCCAGTCGGAGTTAGTGCCGGATACGATCAGCGCGCGCTTGATCGCACTACAGGCGCGCATCGCGGAAGTAGTGAAACGAACGGATGACGAATTCGTCAAGACCGAGATGCAGGAACTCGGGCGGCGCATTCGCGACGCGCGCAACGCGCTCGTGACCTTCCTGCGACAAAGCGCGGACGGTCATGTCTACTGGGTCGAACGCACCGGGAAAGCCGCGCAGCTCCTCACCTTGAAGGCGGCGCCGATCGATATCGCACCTGTTCTTCGGCGGATGATTTTTCGCGAAGATTGCTGTTCCTGCCTAACGAGTGCAACCCTGGCCGTTGGCCAGAAAGATCTGGCCTATTTTCGACGGCGCATCGGTGCGGATGCGGCGGAGCCATTGCAACTGGGCAGCCCATTCGATTTCCAGAAACAGATGCAACTCTTCGTCGTGCAGAAAATGCCCGACCCGCGCGACGCCCGCTATCACGAAGCGCTCGCGCAATGGATCGGACATTTTGTCGAGGAAACCGACGGCCGCGCCTTCGTCCTTTTCACCAGCTATCGCGGAATGCAGCAACTCGCCGGCGAAATGCAATCGTTCTTCGAAAAGAACGGAATGAATTTGCTCGTGCAAGGCCAGAGCGTTCCGCGCGGGAAACTTCTCGAGCAATTTAAATCGACCGAGCGCGCTGTGCTTTTCGGGACGGACAGTTTTTGGATGGGCGTCGATGTCCCGGGCGACGCGCTTTCCAATGTCATCATCACGCGGCTGCCCTTCGCGGTGCCGGATCATCCGCTCATCGAAGCGAAACTGGAATTGATCGAAGAGCGCGGCGGCGATGCCTTCACCGAATATTCCTTGCCGGAAGCGATCCTGAAATTTCGACAAGGCGTCGGTCGATTGATCCGAACCAAAAGCGACAAAGGGATCGTGGTCATTCTCGACAATCGCATCGTGACGAAACCGTACGGCCGCGCGTTTTTGCGAGCGTTGCCGAGCTGTCCGGTGAAAATTATTTAGCATGGATTCGTTTAGCCGATACGATCATTTGAACATAAGCGAATCTTGAGCTTATATGAATGAAGTGAAGCGATTTGTTCTTCCGATCTGTCTGACTGTCATCGCACTTTTCGCCGGCATTGCCATTGGCCGGCAAACTGTATCGAAAGGACAAATTTCCAGAGCGCCCTCTTCATCGGCCACCACGGCGCAGCCATCAGCGGCGCCACTTCTCCCCTCGACGCCGATTCCAAAACAAACTCCGGTCGCCATCGTCCAAAAAGAAACGGCCGAAAGCGAAACGTCGGAAAATTCCGGCGACATCATCAGCCGCATGAAAGCTGAGCTCGGCCGTCCGAGTGGTCGCAAGACTTACGCGACCTTCAGCAAGCTGGCCGACGCGATCGACCAGAAAAATGTGCGCGAAATTTTGGGCTTCGTCGAAACGCTGCAGAAGCCGCAGGACAAAAGCATGTTGCTCTCGTTAGTCGTCGGGCGTTGGTCGGAATTCGATCCGCAAGGCGCGATCGCCTATGCCCAGGCACTGCCCATGGGGCAATCGCGTAATTGGGCCACGACCAGTGCAGTCGCTGGTTGGGCGGAACGCGACACCGGTGCCGCGACCGCGTGGGCGCAACAACTTCCACTCGGTCCGCAACGCGACCAGGCCATGCAAACCATTGTCTCGGCTTTGGCCGACAAAGATCCGCAGGCCGCGCTGAATTTTTTGCAAACACTTCCCGCCGGTCGTCAGCGCCAAAGTCTTTACTGGCCGATCTTCAGCAAATGGACCGCGGCCGATCCAGTGACCGCGGCCGAGCGGGCCACGCAACTTCCGCCGGGCTCGAATCGCGAGGCAGCTATCCAGGTGATCGGATCGAATTGGGCTAACCAGGATCCGGAAGCTGCTTTTGCCTGGGCGAATAATTTGCCGGCTGGCCAGGGTCGCAACAATGCGCTGCAAAATATTCTCTCTAATTGGGCGAACAAAGATGCGCCGCGTGTTGCCACTATTATTAATGAATTGCCGCAAGGATCGGTGCGCGATCAATCAGTCGGAAATATTGCGCGGCAATGGGCGCTGACCGATCCGCGCGCCGCACTCAATTGGGCGCAGCAATTACCGGAAGGCGATGGGCAACGCAATGCGCTGCGATTTGCCCTAACGAGTTGGGTGCAAACGGAGCCGGCCGCCGCGGCCGAATATATCGCGACCCTACCGCCCGGCAAAATCCAGGAAGACGTGACCAGCGCGGTCGCGGTGCAATTGGCTAGCAGCGATATCCAAAGCGCCGTGACGTGGGCGCAAAAGCTTCCGAGCGGCGCGGCCCGCCAAAACGCTTTCAATAATATTATTTCGCAATGGAGTGACGCCGATCCGCAAGCGGCGGCCGATTTTGCGGCACGCGCCACTGAAGCCGACGGACGAAAAACTTTGCTGGAAAATGTTTCGCGACAATGGGCGCGGAACGATCCGCAGGCGGCTCTGCGTTGGGCGAACAGTTTGTCGGAAAAGAGCGGACGCGATGTGGTGTTGCCGGGAATTGTCGCGGTCGTGGCGGAATCCGATCCGCGCGAAGCAGCCCGTCTCGTTACTCAGATGGCGCCAGGCGAATCGCAAAGCAGCGCCACCGCAGCCATCGCCTGGCAGTGGGCCGGTGAAGATCCGAAAGCCGCCAGCGCCTGGGCCTCAAATTTTTCCGAAGGCAAAAATCGCGAACGCGCTTTCGATAGTTTGATGAATCGCTGGGCGCAAAACGATCCCTACGCGGCCGGCGCCTGGCTCGGGACTTTGCCCGCCGGTGGATCGCGCGATGCCGCAGTCGCAGCTTATACGCGGCGCGTTGTTACAACTGATCCGCAAACCGCGGCGCAATGGGCGGAGACGATCGCGAATGAAAGCACGCGCAATAGTCAGATGGAATCGATCGCGAGCGCGTGGCTGAAAACGGATGCCAATCGCGCTTCGGCCTGGATCGCAAATTCATCGCTCTCCGATGACGTAAAAGCGCGATTGCTGCCGCAACGCCGATGACTGGGAGCGTTGTAGCGGCGGTCTATGACCGCCGAACGCTTTCACTGCCATCCATGTTTTCGGCGGTCACAGACCGCCGCTACAAATGAGCGCAAGAGCCGATTCTGAACGCGCCGCGGAAATTTCACGCATTTTCGCGATCCTGCACAAGTGGGGTATCCACTCGTTAGGCCAATTCGCCGCCTTGGAAAAAGAAGATGTCGTTCGTCGTCTCGGTACCGAAGCGGCGCGGATGTGGGAACGCGCCAATGGAAAAGCGACGCGACTGTTGAAGTTAGTCGAGCCGCCGGAGTCGTTCGTCGAATCGTTCGAATTCGAAAACGAAGTCGAAACGAGCGAACCGCTTCTCTTCATGCTGCGTCGTTTTCTCGAGCAATTCGCCGTGCGCTTCGGCGCGCACTATCTGGTCGCGCAGGAACTGAAGCTGCACATCATCTTCAGCGATAAAAATTCCTACGAGCACGTTTTCAAAATTCCGCAGCCGAGCAACAACAGCGAAACGCTTTTCCGCATGTTGCATACGCATCTGGAAAATTTCACTTCCTCAGCGCCGATTGTGGCTGTCTCACTCGAAGCGCTGCCGACGAAACCGTCTCGACAGCAATTCAGTTTGTTCGAAACCGCTTTGCGCGATCCGGCGCAGCTGTCCGAAACGCTCGCACAGTTGGTCGGTTTGCTGGGAGCCGATCGCGTTGGCACGCCAGTCTTGGAAAATACTTTTCGTTCCGATGCATTTAATATCCAGCCGTTTTCCTGGGAATTGCCTAACGAGTCGTTAACAACGCCGATGCCAGCGGTTGCTTTGCGGCGTTTTCGTCCCGCGCCGACAGCTTCGGTTTTTTTTGATAAAAAACGTCCACTGCATTTGCGCAGCGCCGAAGTGCAAGGCGGAGTGCTGCGGCAAGACGGCCCGTATCGTTCGTCGGGAAATTGGTGGGACGAGAAAAAATGGGCGCGCGCGGAATGGGATTTTGAAGTCGAGAACGAAGTCTTGTGCCGATGCCATGTAGAAAGCAACGCGTGGCAAATCGACGGCATCTACGACTGAGATGAACGCGCCATGGCCTACGTCGAACTCCATGCTTGTAGCGCGTTCAGTTTTCTCCGCGGCGGATCTTTTCCCCAAGACATAGCCGAAGCGGCGAAGCATCTCGAACTTCCAGCGGTAGCGTTGCTCGATCGCAACGGTGTTTACGGAGCGCAACGCTTCGCAGTCGCAGCGCGCGAACACAAAATACATCCGATTGTTGGCTGCGAGTTGACGATGGAAGACAGCAGCATTTTGCCGGTGCTGGTAAAAACGGAAACAGGTTACGCAAATCTCTGCTCGCTCCTGACCGAAGCGCATCTGCGCAGCGAAGTGAAAGGCGAATGCGCAGTGCGATGGGATGAATTGCCGCAATTCGGTGAAGGATTGGTTGCGTTGCTGGGGAGCGCATGCTTGCAGTGCGCTCAATGCCTAACGAGAGCTTTTGGATCTAAAAACGTTTATGTCGAAATTCAGCGGCACTTCCTTCGCGGCGAAGAAAAGCGCAATAAAGAACTGATCGATCTCGCGGCACAATTGCAATTGCCGATCGTCGCGACCAACGGGGTGCAGTACGCCACACCATTAGCTCGCGAAGTGCTCGATGTTTTCACCTGCATTCGCGAGCACACACATCTTGATGCCGCTGGAACTTTGCTCACGCAAAACGCTGAGCGACATCTGAAGAGCGATGCCGAAATGCGCGAACTCTTTCGCGATCTGCCGGAAGCAATCACGAACACGGAACGATTAGCAGCGCGTCTGGAATTCGTTCTCACCGGCGGCATTTACACCTTCCCGGATTATCCAGTCCCGCCCCGGCATTCGATGGATTCATTTCTCACTGACACAGTTTGGTCAGGCGCCCGTAATCGCTACCACAAAGTGACCGATCCAGTGCGAAGACAAATCGAAGAAGAGCTTAGACTGATTACCAAGCTCGGTTTTGCCGGATATTTTTTGATCGTCTGGGACCTGATTAATTTTTGCGTCGACAACCACATCATGGTGCAAGGCCGCGGCAGCGCGGCGAACAGTGCAGTTTGTTTTTGCCTCGGCATCACGCCGATTGACCCCCTCGAAAACAATCTCGTCTTCGAGCGATTTTTGACAGAGAGCCGAAAAGGCTGGCCCGACATCGATCTCGATCTGCCGAGCGGCGATCGACGTGAGCGCGTCATCCAGGAAGTTTATCAACGCTACGGCAAACATGGCGCGGCCATGACCGCAAACGTGATTACCTACCGCGGGCGGAGCGCGGCGCGCGAGATCGGCAAGGCACTAAATTTTTCACCGAGCATTCTCGATCGTTTTTCGCACTTATTCGCGAACGGCGATTTTCCCCACACGATGGATTTGGAAGCGCAGATCCAAAAATCCGGATTGCCGAAAGAACATCCGCGTATGCCAGCGTTCGTTAGGCTATACGAGGCAATTTACGGATTGCCGCGTCATCTCGGCCAGCATTCCGGCGGGATGATTATTTGCCAGAACCGACTGAGCAAAGTGGTGCCTCTGGAAAATGCATCGATGCCGGGCCGCGTCGTGGCGCAATGGGACAAGGATGACTGCGAAGATCTCGGCATCGTGAAAGTGGATTTGTTAGGCCTCGGCATGATGTCGGTGATGCAGGATGCGCTGAAGCTTTGTAAAGAACGACATCGCCCAGTCGATCTCGCGGAAATTTCGAAAAAAGATCCGGCCACATACGAGTTAATGCAAAAAGCGGATACGATCGGCGTGTTTCAAATCGAAAGCCGCGCGCAGATGGCGACTTTGCCGCGGCTAAAACCGAAATGTTTTTACGATATCGTGATCGAAGTCGCGATCATTCGACCCGGGCCAATTCAGGGCAACATGGTGCATCCGTATCTTAATCGGCGCGCGGGCCGCGAAGATGTGACCTACTTTCTTCCGGAACTAAAACCTATCCTGCAGCGAACCTTGGGCGTGCCGCTGTTTCAGGAGCAGATGCTGAAGATCGCGATGGTGGCGGCAGATTTTTCCGGTGACGAAGCGGAGGAATTACGGCGAGCGCTCAGTTTTCATCGCTCGGAAGAACGGATGAACAAGGTCAGCGTGAAACTGCGCGCGGCCATGGAGCGAAAAAATATCGCGCCCGAAGTGATTGAGAAAATCATGCAATCAATCACGTCATTCGCGCTTTACGGATTTCCCGAATCGCACGCGATCAGTTTTGCGATTCTCGCTTACGGCAGCGCGTATCTGAAAGTGCATCGCGCGCCGGAGTTTTACGCCAGCCTGCTGAACAATCAGCCGATGGGTTTTTATAGTTCAGCCACGCTGGTAAAAGACGCGACGCGGCATGGTGTGAAGACTTTGCCTATATGCGTGGCGCAATCGGAGTGGAATTGCACCGTCATTTCTGACGACACGATGCGCCTGGGATTTTGCGTGGTGAATGGCTTGCGATGCGAACATGGTGAAGAACTCGTTAGGCAACGAAACCTGCGGCCGTTTTTATCGCTGAATGATTTTCGAAAACGTGTGCCGTTGACGAAAGACGAACTTCGCGGCTTGGCGTTGCTCGGCGCGTTTAATTCCTTCAGCGAACATCGGCGCAATGCACTCTGGCAGGTGGAGGAAATGCGTTACGACGATCTGCTGGAAACGGTGAAGAAACCGCGCCGCGCCAAGAAGAAATCTCCACTCGCGCGTATGACCATGCCGGAGCGCGTGCAGGCGGATTACGAAACGATGAACCTAACGACCGGTCCGCATCCGATGAAATTGCTGCGCGCGGAATTACCGGATGCGTGGCGGGCGATCGATCTGCCGAAAGCGCGGCACGGCTCGATCGTGCAGATCGCGGGGAATGTGATTTGTCGTCAGCGACCGGGGACGGCGAAAGGTTTTGTTTTTATTAGCTTAGAAGACGAGACGGGTGTTTCGAATGCGATCGTTGAGCCGGATCTATTTGAGGAACTCCGTTTGGTTATCACGGAAGAGCCGTTCCTGATCATCGAGGGTGAAGTGCAGAACGCCGACAACGTAGTGTTAATCAAAACGCGGGCGATCAAACCGATCGCGCAGACGCAATTCGCCGGCAGCGAATCGTACGATTTCCACTGACACGCCTTATTCGCTGGCGTGCGACGGCTTCTTCGCTTCGGCGATTTTTTCGCATGGTTGGTCGTCGGATTCGAGCCACTCGGTATGGAAGACGCCGGGTTTATCGACGCGCTCGTAAGTGTGCGCGCCGAAGAAATCACGTTGCGCCTGCAGCAAATTGGACGGCAAACGCGCCGAACGATAACTATCGAAGTAGGCGAGCGAGGCGCTGAAGGCGGGCGCGGCCACGGCTTGTTCGATCGCGAGTGATAAGGCGATACGCCAGTTTTGTTGTGTCTTGGCGATGATGTCGCGGAAATAGGAATCGAGCAGGAGATTGTGCAGCTTGGAATCGCGTGCGTAGGCTTCGACGATGCGATTCAAAAACTTCGCGCGAATGATGCAACCGCCGCGCCAGATGGTCGCGATGTCGCCGAAGTTGAGGCTCCAATTGTAGGTCGCGCTAGCCGCGCCTAATAACTCCATGCCTTGCGCATAGGAAACGATTTTCGAAGCGTAAAGCGCGTCGTGCACCGCCTGGACAAATTGTTTACGATCGCCGCTGAATTTTTTCTTCTCGGGTTGCGGCAAAATTTTCGAAGCCGCAACACGTTCGTCTTTGCGCGAGGAAATGACGCGCGCTTCAACGGCGGCGTTGATCGTTGAAATAACCACCGAGCGTTCCAGCGCGGATTGCAATGTCCAAAGTCCGGTGCCTTTCTGTCCGGCCTTATCGAGGATGACGTCAACGAGCGCTTTGCCGGTGTCGGGATCTTTTTTGCCAAAAATCTGCGAAGTGATTTCGATCAGATAGCTCTCCAGCGCACCGCGGTTCCACTCCGTGAAGATTTCCGCCAGCTCATCATTCGTCAGGCCGAGCGCATCTTTCAGGATGGCGTACGATTCGCAGATCAACTGCATGTCGCCGTACTCGATGCCGTTGTGCACCATCTTCACGTAATGGCCGGCGCCGTCCGGTCCCATGTAGCGGCAACACGGTTCGCCATCGACCTGCGCAGCGATCTTCAGAAAAATCGGCGCGATTAATTCCCAGCCTTCGCGCGTTCCGCCGGGCATGAGGGAAGGACCTTTGAGCGCGCCTTCTTCACCGCCGGAAACACCGGAACCGACAAAATGAAATCCGCGCGCTTCCAAATCTTTGCAGCGGCGTTGCGTGTCGGTGAAAAGGGAATTGCCGCCGTCGATGATAACGTCGCCCTTTTCGAGCAGTGGCGTGATTTCACTGATGACCATGTCGACCGGTTTCCCGGCCTTGATCATGATCATCACCTTACGCGGCTGCTTCAGTGCGCCGATGAATTCCTCCATCGTTTTCGCGGCAACGATGTTTTTTCCTTTCGCTTTGGTGGCAGCGAATTTTTCCGTCACCTCGGTGGTGCGATTGAAGACAGCAACAGAGAATCCCTTCGATTCCATGTTGAGAACGAGATTCTCGCCCATGACGGCGAGACCGATGAGGCCAATATCACATTGCTTCGAGTTCACTTTGGGTATTGGTATCTAGCACGCATGGCTCATCCCGTCTGTGAAGTTTTGCTCACGGAAAGCGCGCTGGTCGCGCCGGATGGATATGGTGCCAGTGAGATTGGCGGGGTGGTGGATTTCTGGGGGGTGGTCCGTGCCACTGAAGGCGACGCGGAAATTAGTGGTATCGACTACGAGGCGCATCGTGCCATGGCGGAACATCAGTTACGTGCGATTGCTGAGGAAGGCGCAACGCGTTTCGAGTTAATGCAGATCATTGTTCATCATCGAGTCGGATTTGTTGCGGTCGGTGAACCTTCGCTCTTTGTGCGGGTCGGCAGTCGTCATCGCGCGGAAGCATTTCGCGCGGCGCAGTGGTTGGTCGATGAACTAAAAAAACGCGCGCCGATTTGGAAACACCCGCGCCCTGCACTGGCATCGGTATGAACTGGGCGAATCGTCTTACGCTCAGCCGCCTCGGTCTCACGATCTGTTTTGTCTTCGCGCTTAATTCAAGGTGGCAATTTGGCCGCACGCTCGCGCTCGTCTTGTTCATCGTCGCTGGCATCACCGACTTCTTCGATGGCGAGATCGCTCGCCGGTATAGATTTGTGACTAACTTCGGTAAGCTGATGGATCCGCTGGTCGATAAAATCATGATGGCCGCGGCCTTTATTTCTCTCGTGCCGCTGCGCGCGATTCCGGCTTGGGCGGCAACAATTTTCGTCGCGCGCGATTTTCTCATTACCGGATTGCGCCTACTGGCCAGCGCGCAAGGACGAGTCCTGCCCGCCGAGACGCTCGGAAAACACAAAACTTCCTGGCAAATCGTGACGGTGCTGTTTTTTCTCGTGCTGCTTTCTGCGCAGGAACTGCGTTACGCAGACGACGAAACGTTGTGGTGGCTGCGCGCCTGGAAGGATGGTGGTCGAACCCTCGTTTTTATTACCGTGGCCCTGACGCTTTATTCCGGGCTGGGTTATGCGTGGCGCCATCGCGCCGTCGTTAGCACGGAGCAAACTCCCGTGCCGAGCGAGTGATCGTCTAGAAGAAGCTCTGCGGAACTTCCACGCGATCGCCGGGCTGCAGCTTGATGTCTTTCGAGGGATCGCGCCGCGCTTCGCGGATATCGTAGATTTTTACACTGTTGCCGCGCAGCACGCGCACTTTTCGTTGATCGGCAAAATCATTGAAACCACCCGCGGCATTGATCGCGGCGAGCAAAGTCATGTCTTCGGTAAACGGGACACGCGTGGCGTTGCGCACCGCGCCACCGACGTTCACAAAACGCGAAGTCGCCGCCATCATGATGGTGATGGTGGGGTTGGTGTAGACCTTGTTGGCGCGATAGGCGCCTTCAATCGCAGCGGCCAACTGCGCAGGCGTTAGCCCATTTGCTTTCACTTTATTGATGTAGGGAAGATTTACGGCCCCGGTCGCGTCGACGGTGTAAGTATTGTTGAACTGAATCTGCTCGTCGTTCGGAACGCCGGAGAGCTTCATTTCGATTGGGTCGCCGACGCGCAGGGTTGCTTGTGCTTTCGCAGAAAGCGCCGCGGCGAAGAGGAGAACCAAAACTGCGAAGACCTTTTGCATCTTAGTATTCTTCCGAATCGTTCGAGTAACCGTTGCTCGCGGTGGTCGAAGCGGCGCTACGACGAGATTCACGGCGGGCTTCCTTGTCGCGCGGCGTGTAGTAGCCGTAGTAGTTCGTGTAGTAGTAGTAGTTCTGATCGTGCTTGAGATCGACGTTGTTAAGAACAACACCGAGCACGGTTCCGCCGACACCGAGAACGGCTTGTTTCACGCGAGTCAACATCGCGCGGGGGAAACGACGGTGTTGCACCACGATGATTGTTTGATCGACTTCGCTCGCGAGCACTGAGGCGTCGCTCACTCCGAGCATTGGCGGCGAATCGAAAAAGACGATGTCGTAGCGCGTTTTTAGTTCCGCGATCATGTCCGACATGCGTTGAGAATTCAAAATGCCAACAGCATCGGACGGCAGGATGCCGCTGGGCAGAACGGAGAGATTTTCCACCGTTGTCGGCAAGATGACATCTTCGAGCCGCATGTCGGTCGTGAGATAATTCGTTAGGCCGATCTTGTTGCTGAGATCGAAGATCGAATGTTGCACCGGCCGGCGAAGGTCCGCGTCAACGATCAGCGTGGTGTAGCCGCCTTGAGCGGAAGTGAAAGCGAGATTGGCCAGCGTGGTTGATTTGCCTTCGCCAGGTCCGCCGCTGACCATCGAGATAGCGTTCGCTTCCGGATTCTTGCGGTTGAACTCAATGTTGGTCCGCAAGATTCGGTAAGCTTCCGCGTCCGGTGTGTCACCGGGTTCTTTGTGCAGAAGTTTGATGTTCTTGGGAACGATCGCGAGCACCGGCACACCGAGCAGGCTCTCGACGTCTTCCATCGTTTTCACGCTGGTGTCGAGATACTCAACGAAGAAGGCGAGCCCGAGACCGACCATCAGACCGACCAACGCTCCCAACGCGAGATTCAACCCGACGCGCGGACGGGCGGCGAAACTCGGGGGCTCGGCGATTTGTTTCACGCTGACGGCCATGCGCGGCATGGCGAGCTCCATCGTCTGGCTTTGAGCGCGCGTGCGCACGCTGTCGAGCAAAGTCTTTTCCTTGATGTAGGAATTCTTGGCGCGCGTATAGGTGGCGCTGAGATTCTTTTGGTTAAGCTGCTTCTGGTTGATTTCTCCTAAACGCTTGCGCAATTCCGTCACCGTCGTCTCGGCGGTATTAAGATTCTTTTCCAACGCGGAACGGATGATCGTGACCTGTCCCTCGAGTTGCTTGGTGTAAACGTCTCTCTGCGCGCGGAGCGATTTTACTTTCGGATGGTTTTCGCCGAGGCCGGAATTAAGCAGCAGGGCCTCTTGCGCGACCGCTTCCTGGTAGAGAGGCAGAATTTTCAGGACGGTCGGATCCTGAATATTCAGGGTCGGCATCATGCGCATGAGGTCGTCGCCCTTCACATTCTTGATCTGGTCTAATTGCGTGGAAAGACTGGAGGCTTTGGTTTCCGCTTCGTTTACTTCTGTTTCCTGTTTGAGGACGATCGTGTTGAGCGGTGTCTGCGTATCTTCCGTCCCTTCCGGATTCAAATCGACGATGCCTTCCTGATCGCGAATACGCGCAACTTCCGCGGCGGAGTCATCGACCTTCTTCTTCTGCTTTTCGACCTCCTCGTTCATGCTCGTGACCGCGCGATTCATGATGTCTTTTTCTTCATCGACACGGGTGTTTTGATAAACGGCGACGATTTTGTTCGCGATGTCGGCAGCTTCCTGCGGATCAGTGCTGAAGACGCTGATCTGGAGCAGATCGGTGTTACGAACTTCATCGACCTGAAGTTTGTTGCGGAGATGCTGATAAGCTTGTTCGCGCGTGGGGCGGATGCCGCCCTTGAGCCATTTATCCTGCAGCTTCAGCTCTTCGATCACCGGATAAAGCACGCCGGTGCGTTGGATGACCTGGAAAACCGTCGGCGCCAACTGCGGGTCATGCATCGGCAGGTTCGGATTAGTCGTGTCGAAGATCCGAACATTCTGCGCAGTCGATTTTACCTCGACGAAGACCGAGGACTGATATTCGCGCGGCTGAAAATAAGTGACGATGGCCGCAGTCAGCAGAACGAGAAAAAAGGCCAGCAGGATGAGCACCCAGCGCACCCGAATGACGCGCCAGTAGTCTAGAAAGTGAAGTTTAGTTTCTTCGGTGTGTGCCATACAAAACCCCAGATTGGGGCAGACAGGCTACCCTAAAAATCCAGCTAAGCCAATCCGCGAACGCGGCTAAATTTTACCAGGTGAAGGTGATCCCGCCCCAGTAGCGATTGCGGGTGAACTCACGGAACGCATCGTCTGAGACGACTTCGGTGTGTTCGTAGCCCGCGTCGATTGCCCAATTGCGATTGATCGCATAACGAAGCGTCAGCCCGATATCAAAGTCGTCCTCATTGAAGTCCGACAAGCCGAACGCTCCCTGATTGACATCATGCTCGTAGGCAACGTTCGCGGCCGCGCTAATACGGCTGGTGAAAGCATGCCGAACGGCTAGAGACGTGCGGTAGGTAAGGCGCGAGAAAGAGTCCGGCACATCCGGTTGCTCCAGCGAGTAACGGTTAAACCAGGAGATGGTTGTGCTCTTGGCTATGGCGTAGTTGAGAGTCATCTCCGCATACGGATCGGTGCGATCGGACTCCAGTGAGTTATCGTCGAATTGACGAAATTCCACGCCGCCGCGAGCTGAAATGTTGAAGCGTGGGCTGAAGCTGTGATCGAAGCCGGCGAGGAAGAAATGCGACATGGAGTCGCGACCACTCGAGTCGGTGTAGTCAACGATGCCGAAGCGGTACTCCGCCACCAAAGTAGTGGTCGGCGTTAAGAGGAAACGGAATTCGTTACCGAAGGTGTGTTCGTAGCGATCTTCAAAGGTGCTGATGGTGTTGCTGTCGTAATTAACAACTCCCAAGGTGTAGCTCGTGAGGGTAGCGAAGCGCGGCGCCCAAAGATACTGCACCGAAAATTTGCTGAGTGAGTAAAAGAAATTCTGATTGTCGCGATTGAAGCCGATGCCGCCGTTATTGAAGGTGTCAAAGTTCGGCTGGCTCTGATAGCTCGCGTAAACATTCGCTCCGAGAGTCAGACGCGGAGTCGCCTTGTGCGTGACGGCAAAAGAAAGGAACGCATTAACGTCGTAGTCGTTGTTGCTGCCGCTAAGATTATTCTGGCGATCCGTGTAGTAGGTAAAACCGCCGCCCGCATCGAGGCGCAGTTGAGTGCGAGGACTTCCGAACGCGTAAATGAGCTCGCCTGCCACGTTGACGAAGGCCGATCCGTGTTGGTCGAAACTGTTTAGGTTCGGGTTATCGTCATAACCCCCGCGAACCGAAACTGAAACGTGGAACGGATTGGCTTTGAATTTCCCTAAACCGACGTCGTCATACGACTTGGTATCAATCGTTTCCTTGCCGCCGAGGTCGTCCTTGCTAAATCCCTCGCCGCCGGCCCACACCGAGTGTGGCTGGAGACAAAAGAGACTGGTGGAAAATGCCGCAAGGGCGAGCGTGGAGAGGTTAAAGCGTCTCATAATACCCGTTAAAAATCCGTCGTTAAGGCCGCGAGCGTTTCCCAAGGAAACACATACGCGGTCGCAGGGTAGCCGCGGGTATTTTACTCAGCAATCTTTTTTTAAGGTCTTTCACGTAATTCCAGCACTGAGCAATTTCTGGTCTCATTTCGTCAGGAATTTTCTGCCGCGGCCTCCTTTTCCGGTTTTACCGAGCGCTGCCAGCGGTCCACATGGCTCTCGTAATAACGCCGGATGCTGTGGGAATTTGGGTCGAGGCTGATAGCGTCGTTGTAGACCTTTTCGGCCTCGTCGAATCTCTTCGATTGATCGAGGGCCGAGGCCAATTCCAGCGCATAGATTTCATCGCGAGGTGCGAGCTCGCGCGCCCGTTGCAGCGCGGCAATTCCTTCCGTAAGAAACGAGCTGCGCGCTGCGGCGTTTTCCATCTGCTGGCCCATGATATTTCGCGCCATGCCGAGACGCAGATAGAGATCGGGATTTTCCGGATCCCACTCAATGCCTTGCAAGGCGAACCGAACGCCGAGGGCGCCCTGGCCATCACGCACGGCCATGCGCGCTCTTTCGGAAAAATATTCGCCTGGAAATAAACGGACCGATTGCACGACCAAGGCACCGCCGAGAACGGGCAGGAGGAGACGCCACCACCACTTGTCAGGCGTGGTGGCGCTGATTTCATTTGCCCGCAGCATGCCGTCGTTAGCCAGCAAACCGAAAACGAAGGCCATAAGCAGGAGATTAGCGGGAATGTGCAAATTAAAATCGAAGACCGAGTGGGCCAGATAACTGGCCACGGCGGAGAGCGCTCCAATATTGAGCGCGAGACCGTTACTCAAGAGCCGCTGCGAGGCCTCGACGCGTTTGGGGCCAAGACCCCTAAAACTGCGGAAGCCGCAAAAGAGATGCACACCCAAAAACAGCGCCAGGCCGGCGGCCCCGACCGCGCCATATTCCGCCAGCAAATTCAGGTAGTCGTTGTGGACATAGATGGGGTCCTCCTGCACACGCTCGTCGCGCAATAAGCGCCCGTAATAAAGGAAGGTCGCGCTACCGGTGCCGAAGATCGGCTCGATCTGCCATTGTTGTAGCGCGCTGCGCCAAAGATAGAGGCGCATGTTAGTCAGCTCGAAGGTATTTTCGGCGCGACTCGTCAGGTAGGAACTTTTCTTCACCGCCGCCGTCACGCCCAGCGCGAGTAAGACTGCGATCAGGATGCTTAGTCCGCCTAACGACCAAAAAAGATGACCGCGGACTCGCCGCAGCACGAGCGCGCTTAAGAAAGCGAAGACAAAAAGACTAAAGGTCGCACTCAGGTAGCCACCGCGACTTCCAGTTAGAACAATCGCCACATAGCAAACCGCGACGGCGTAGCCTAACAAGAGCTTCTTCCAAGTCTTGATGCGGCTCCAACAGATAATACTTAGGCCGAGCGCGCCGAGCGCTTCCATCAAGCCGGCCAGATGGTTCGGGCAGATATAAAACCCGCTCGCGCGCGCTCCGTAATCGTAGCGTTGCAACCACGAGATCGGCATGAAGTTTTTCCCGTCACGAAATTGAATCGCGCCCACTAGCGTGTGCCCGATGGCGAGCGCCAGCAGGCACGCGAGAAAGATCATGCGTTGCCGCGCGGTGGTGAGAATGCATGCGGTGTAGAAATAAACGACCAGTCCGGCCAGGACCGAGTAGAGATCGCTCCGCGCGATGTAAGGCATCGGCGAGAAATAAGCGCGCGCCAGGATGTAACCGAAAAACAAAGTCGCGATGCTCAAACACCACATGCCTGGCGCCGGTCCCATCCGCCGCACAGAAACAATTGCCAGCAAACCGACCACGCCGATAAGCGAGTAGGAGGGCAAACTAAACACCATCCGCGTCCCGCCGATCAGGATTTGAATGGCGAGAAACGCGACGATTAGCAGAGCGAAGGAAATTCCTTCAAAGAAGCGCGCCGTTTTTTCCATGCCCTTGTCGATTCAGCCTATAAAGCGGCGCACCTTGCGATGGTAAAAAAAGAAGAGCCGTTGCATTACGCAACGGCTCTTCGCAAAAGTCCGAACTGAGTTATCGATTGACCGAAGGCGTGACCTGGCAAGCTCCCAAGGTTGCGTCACCGCTGTTGATCAGTTCCTGTGCACGTTCCGGTGTGACAAAGAGCGTTTGTCCATTCACACAAACCGCCACGATATTTCCCTGGCCACCACCGCCGCCGATTGATCCCGGCGGAGGATTCAGATTAGTTCCCGGCGAAACTCCGAAGACGCCTTCGTCTTCTCCGCCATGACCGCCGCCAAATGAGTTCGCGCAACCGGGCGCAAGTTGTGTGGCTAAATCGGTCAGCGCACTGGCATCACCCGGGCTCGCATCAATCGCCCCACGTAAGATTCGGCCGAGCAAACGGCAATCGTCACCGGCGCAACTGAAAGCACTGCGCAAGATATCATTCTTCCATTGCGGGTGAGCCGAGACCGCCGCCTGCACGATGGCGCGCGCCGCCGACTTAAATTTCTTCACCGCTTCGCAAACCGCTGCCAGATAATCGACTTTGCTCGCGTTTGCCGTCGTTTTTCCCTGCGGCAATTGCGATTCGATCATCTTGGTTGGCGACATGCCCTGCGCTTGCGCTGTCGAAGTACCTCGCGACCCAGAAGGCTGTCCCGAGCGCGAACCCGATCAGCAAAACCAACGTCGCCTTTGAAACCATAAACATTTTTTTCATAGAGAAGTGACCCTTTTTCGCGGGTTGGAGTGAGATGAAGCTTTTGTTATGCCGTTTACTTAGCTTGGTCAACAAGTTTTCTGGTCGGGAACGTGGAAAGCGGGTGAAGGGAATCGAACCCTCGTCAGTAGCTTGGAAGGCTACAGCTTTACCATTAAGCTACACCCGCGCGCCGGCTAAGCTGGCGTGAGCTTTCCGCGCTGCCAAGTTCTTTTTGACACAGTTGCCATGCGCGCGCGCACTGCTAGCTACTCTTATGAAAATCTTACGCGCCTTCTCCTTGCTTCTCACCTTTTGCCTAACGAGTGCTGCGCGCGGCGATGTGACTATCACCCAAAAAGTTGAAGGCGCCGGACCGGTCGACACCATGGTCATGAAAATCAAAGGCGATAAGGCGCGCGTCGAACCCAACGCCCAGATGACCATGATCATGGACAGCAAGACGGGCGATATGCTGAACCTGATGAACGAGCAGAAAAAATTCATCCGCATTTCTTCTGCTCAAGTCAAAGCCGTGGCTGGTCTCGCTAACGGCGACAAAGATGAAGACGCAGCTTCCACCAAACCCGCACTCAAGGCCACTGGTCGCAAAGAAACCATTCTCGGTTATGAAGCGCAGGAATACGTTACAGAAACACCGTCCTTCAAAGCAACCTACTGGATCTCCACCACCTATCCCGGCGCGAAAGAAATCACGCAGCAACTTCAAGCGGTCAGCAATGTTTGGAAGTCGGCCGCTAAGCATATGCCGGACATGCGCGACTTCCCCGGCCTTCCCTTGCGTTCTGTTGTGACCGTGAACGGCAAAGAGATCACCAGCACTCTGGTTTCGGCCAAGCAGGACTCGTTAGGCGATGAGGAGTTTGTTGTCCCGAAAGATTATCAGGAGATCAAGATGCCGGACATGCACTCACTCATGGGCGGCAAAGTCCCGGGCGCGAAAGCGAAACCACCGGGCGCGCCGTGATTTGTTAGGCGCGATGCTCATCCTCGCGTCCACTTCGCCGCGGCGGCGCGATTTGCTGCGCGAAGCTGGATTGCAATTCGAAATCGTTTCGCCTGTGGTCGACGAAAGCGAAAACGCTGCGCTTAGCATGGCCGAGCTCACTTTGCTCAATGCCACTCGCAAAGCAGCCGCGGTTTCGAGATTGCACCGGCAGGCGATTGTCATCGGCGCCGACACGCTCGTCGCGCTCGATGGAAAAATAATCGGCAAGCCGCATGATCTCGACGAGGCCGCAAAAATGTTACGCCGACTTTCCGGCCGCGAACATGAGGTTTGCACCAGCGTGCATATTCGGTCCGCGAAACGTCGCGAAAATTTGAGTGTCTTTTCGCATGTCCGCTTCCACTCGTTAGGCGAAAAACAGATTCGCGATTACATCGGGCGCATCGGGCCGCTCGACAAAGCCGGCGGCTACGCTGCGCAAGGTGATGGCGCGGAAATTATCCGTGGTATTCGCGGCTCCTACACCAATGTGATTGGCCTGCCGATGGATGAAACGCTCGACGCCTTGCGTCAATTCGGCATCGAGCGGCAGCAGATTTCCAATTTGTTGCCATCCGGATCCTCGAAAAAGAAGGCGTAGTAATCCGGCGTGTAATCGCGACAAAGTTCCGGTCCTTCCAAAACTTTACCGCCCGCGCGCCTGACGACTTCGGCCACGCGATCTACTTCCTCGCGCGTGTCTGCCCAAAAAGAAATACGCGTCCCGTTCGGCTGATGATTCGGGTCCTCGGTGAAACCGAAAAACGGCAGCTTGTCCGCGCCTTCCGCATAAAAGGTAGTCCATTCCTGCTCCGCTCTTTCCCGCGTGAAACCGATCGCTGGCAGCACCTGCGAGTAGAATTGCGCCGCTCGTTTCTTGTCTTTTACTCGCAGATCGATGTGATCAAAAAATCGCGTCTTCATTTTGTTTTTCTGTTCTCACGCCGAATCATCAGTTTCAAACCGGACCACGTTTCATCAACCGCGCAAACCTTCACGTCCACGAAACCGAGCGGCAGGGCCACGGCGCGGATCGTATCTTCTGTAATATCTGTCGCGACCTTGGAGGCTTTCTTCGGCCAGGAAATCCAGAGAATGCCCGCGTCATCCAACTTCGTGCGCAATTCGCGCAGGCGTTTCCCCAAATCACTCCGTTGCCTAACGAATAGATGAACGAACTTCGCGTTCGCCGAAACGCGCTTGGTTATCGTCACGCCATCCGGCAAACCCTTGAGCAAGCTGGCGTAATTCTCCGGCGCGTTGAGCGAGATTAACCTCTCGTTAGGCCGAAGACCAAGTTTGCGTGCAAGCGGTGTAGCAGAATATCCAGCCATATTTTTCGACTTCCCCGCCGAGATTGATAAGGTGCAGGCGCCTTGAAAGTTAAGCACTTTTTCGTCTTACTCCTTCTTAGTTTGGCCGCGTGTCAGCGGCGCGATAACTCTGTTTCCGGGACGATCGAAGTGGACGAAGTGCATGTTGCGTCGCGCATGGCTGGTCGCGTGGAAAATATTTTCGCGCATGAAGGCGATAGTTTGAAAGCGGGCGATCCAATCGTGCAGCTCGATGCGGCGGAGCTGCCGGCGCAACGCGACCTGGCACAGGCGCAAGTCGATGCCGCGAGTCGCGATGTCGAATCGCAACAGGCGCAGCTGCAATTCCTCCGCGCGGATGCCAAGCGGCAACAGGATCTACTGCGCAATCATACCGTTTCATCGAGTGAAGCGGAACGCGCGGCTAGCGCCGCCAACGCGCAGGACAAAACAATCGAAGCCACCCAGATGCGCGTCGCGCAGGCCAAAGCGAATCTCGCCAGCATCCAAACGCAATTGGACGAAATGAAAGTCGTTTCGCCCGGCGACACTGTTCTGGAAATCCTGAGTGTGAAAGTCGGTGATGTCCTCGCGCCCAATCGCGAAGTCGCCACGCTCATCATCCCGAGTTATCTCTGGGTTCGCGTCTATGTGCCGGAGCCCTGGCTCGGTTTGATCAAGCTCGGCGAGGAAGTTCGCGTCCACGTCGATTCGTTTCCGAAAGAAGATTTTCGTGGCGTGGTCGAGCAGATCAATCGCCAGGCGGAATTCACTCCGCGCAATGTGCAGACGGTGGAAGATCGCATTCGCCAGGTCTTCGGCGTCAAAGTTCGCTTGCAAAATCGCGACGATAAATTGCGCGCCGGCATGTCGGCTGATGTGATTTTTCCCAACGTCTCGAAATGATGAATTTGAAAGCCAGAAAACCAGAAAGGCGGATCTTCATGTCTTTTCTTTTTCTGGTTTTCTGGCTTTCAAATTCATTCTCCTGAAATGGCTTCCGAAACAATGATCGAGGCCGATGGCCTAACGAAACGTTTCGGCAATTTCACCGCCGTCGATCAGGTCAGCTTCAAGGTCGGGAAAGGTTCCATCTTCGGATTTCTCGGCCCGAACGGTTCCGGCAAATCGACCGTCATTCGCATGCTCTGCGGAATCCTCGAGCCAACAGAAGGTCGCGCGCTCATCGGTGGACGCGATGTCGCAAACGAAAGCGACGCCATCAAATCGATGATCGGTTACATGTCGCAAAAATTTTCGCTCTACGACGAGCTGACCGTGAATGAAAACCTGATTTTTTCCGGCAAACTTTACGGCTTGAATGGAAGCGCGTTGAAAAAACGCCGCGACGAGTTGGTCGCGACCACGCACCTCGAACCGTATCTCGATCGACGCGCGGCGTTATTATCCGGCGGCTGGCGACAACGTCTCGCGATGGCTTGCGCGCTGATGCACAAACCGACCGTTCTCTTTCTCGACGAGCCAACCGCTGGCATCGATCCGGTCGCGCGGCGCGAGTTGTGGGACTTGCTTTTCGAATTCGCGGGTCAAGGCATGACGCTTTTCGTCACCACCCATTACATGGATGAGGCCGAGCGCTGCGATCACGTCGGCTATATATATATGGCGCGGCTGATTGTGGGCGGCGAACCGGACGACCTCAAACGCATGTCCGATGTCAGTCCGCCCGGCACCCGCCGGCTCGATGTTTTTTGCGATCACGTCACGGTCGCGCTGCAAACCGTCCGGCAAATGCCCGGCGTGCTCAGCGCAACGGTTTTCGGTCAATCGATGCACTTGCTCGTGGATGAGAATGTTAGTTCCGCGCAAATCGAAGATCGTTTGCACCGTGTCGGCATCGCCAAACCCGAGATCCACGAGATCGGTCCGTCGCTCGAAGATGTCTTCGTCGCGTTGACCAACAAACACGCGCAGGACAAACCGGCCAAGGCTGCCTAACGAGTGATGAAAATGTTTCGCGGACTGAACGCCATCCTCTTCAAGGAATTTATCAGCGTCCTGCGCGATCCGATCACCTTGTTCTTCATGCTTTTTCCACCGCTGGTCGAGATGATCGCCTTCGGTTACGCGCTCGATAACGACGTCAAACACATGGCGATGGTCATCTTGAATGAAGATCGCACGGTGGAGAGCCGGCAGTTCATCGATCAGTTCGTTAACACCGAGTCGTTTCGCGTCGTCGGTGAAGTACAGGATGTCGAACAGCTCGCGAGCGAAATTCGCAAAGGCAACGCGTATGTCGGTCTGCAAATCCCGCCGCACTTCACGCGCGATGTGCGCACCGGCAATCCGGCGCGCGTGCAAATGTTGATCGACGGTTCGAATTCCACCACCGCATTGCAAGCGCTCAACACCGCCGTCGCGCTCACCTTGTCGCAATCGGTCCAGCGTCTGATGAAGGACAACGGTCTGACTCACGTGCCAATCGAGGTGCGTCCGCAGATGCTCTATAACCCGACCATGCGCAGCCCGAACTTCTACGTGCCGGGAGTGATCGGAGTTGTCCTGCAAATCGGCACGACCTTCGCCACCGCGATGGCCGTGGTGCGCGAACGCGAACGCGGAACACTCGAACAACTACTCGTTAGTCCATTGAGCAGCTGGGGCCTGATGCTAGGTAAATTGATTCCCTATCTCTGTCTCGGGATGACGATGGCGCTGCTGCTTTTCGGCATCATGCGATTCGTCTTCGCCGTGCCGATTGCCGGCAGCGTCATCGCGATGGTGGCCGCGACGGTTGTTTATGTTTTCGCGCTCTTGAGTCTCGGCTTGCTCGTCGCGACGAAAGCGGAAAACCAGATGCAGGCGCTGCAGATGTCGATGGCTTTCATTTTGCCGAGCGTCTTTTTCTCCGGCTTCATTTTTCCGCGGGAAACCATGCCGGCCATTTTCTATTGGCTCGGCGCCATTCTTCCCACGACCTATTTCATCGCGCTCATGCGCGCGATCATTCTGCGCGGCGCGACCTTCATGGAATACTGGCAATCGCTCGCCATCATGAGCGGAATGGCGGTGCTGCTTTTCTGCGTCTGCTCGCTCCGCTTCCGCAAAAAGATCGGTTAGCCCTTTTGTAATTCCGCCAGGGTCTTGAGCACTTCTTCGCTGTGCTCGGCTGGTTTCACGCCGGTGAAAACTTTGGCCACTTCGCCTTTCGGATTAATCAGAAAAGTGTTTCGCGCCGCCATCTTCGCGCCTTTGTAGTCCATGACCGATCCATATTGCGTCGAAACCTTCGCGTCGGTATCGGCCAGCAGTTTGAAATTCAATCCTTCCTTCGCGCAAAAATCTTTGTGCGATTGGGTGTTGTCCACGCTCACGCCCAAAATGACCGCGCCCGCGTTTTGATACTTGGGCAAATCGCGCTGGAAGTTTTGTGCCTCGAGCGTGCAGCCGCTGGTGAAATCTTTGGGGTAAAAATAAAGGACAACCCATTTTCCACGGTAATCCTTCAGGCTAACCGCGCTGCCATCACCACTCGTTAGGCTAAAATCCGGTGCAGCCGTAGTCTCCTTCGGCATGGCGGCATCTTCTGCGGCGAATGCGCAGACGGCCGCGAGTAAACTCAGAGATAAGAATATTTTTTTCATTGGTCCGCTCCTCTACAGAGAGTTTGCGCATTGCTTTGGCAAAGGCAAATCGGTAACGACTTCCAAGTGCAAATCGTGAAGAGCTCGGGCGGCGCGTCGCCGAACGCCGTGGTCGTCAAACCACTGCGGCTCGCGCTGGGTGCGATCGGGGCGATCGGTTTCATCGTTACGATTTTCCATCTCTTCTTCGGTTTCGTTTCCATTCCGACAAATTCCGTCGGCGTGAAAATTCGTTTCGGCGCATTCCATTCCATCCAGAATCCCGGTCTTTCCTACGCCATTCCCTACGTCGATGAGATACTCGTCGTCCCGACGCAACGGCTCCTGAAACTCGAATTCGGTTTCACGACGGCGGGCGCGACCAATCCGCATCAGCACGATCGCGAGGCGGAAGACACCGAGACCATGATCACCGGCGATCTCAACACCGCCCTCGTTCCGTGGGTCGTGCAATACCGCATTACCGATCCGCGCGTTTATCTCTACGGCGCGCGCGAACCGGAGCAGACCTTACGGGATCTTTCCGAAAGTGTGATGCGCGAAGTCATCGGCGATCGCACGGTCGATGAAGTGTTGACCATCGGGCGGCACGACATCGAAACCTCCGCGCTGAAACGCCTCGCGGAATTATCGTCGGAATACGAACTCGGTTTGCAGATCCAACAAGTGCAACTCGCCACCGTGCGTCCGCCGCCCGTAGTGCAGGCGGCCTTCAACGATGTGAACCAGGCGCAGCAGGAGAAACAGACGGCGATCAATCAAGCCTGGGCCATTTATAATGATGCCGTGCCGAATGCGCGCGGTCAGGCGAAGGCGCGCGAAAAACAAGCGGAAGCCTACGCCGTTAGCCGCGTCAATCAGGCGAAGGGCGACACGGAAAAATTCAATCTGCTCCTGACCGAATATCGCAAGGCGCCGGGCGCAACCCGGCAGCGTCTGTATCTCGAAGCGATGGAATCAATTTTCCCCGCGCTCGAAAAGAAAGTGATCATCGACGACAGCGTGAAGGGTATTTTGCAAACACTCCCGTTGCTGGAAAATCCGCGCACGAAATAATGGACAACGTTTCGCAGCCAATTCATTTGCCGACGGGCCCGCTGCAATTTTTGCAGAGCCGCTTCATGGCGTTGGTCGGGCTCATTTTCATTTTCACCGCGCTGAAATGGGGCGCGTTACTTTTCGTGGTTAATCAATACGAGACCGTCATCGTGACGCGTTTCGGCAGAGCCATTCGCACGGAGACGACGCCGGGATTGAAAATGAAGCTGCCGTTTTTCGATGTCCTGAATCGCTTCGACAATCGCATTCTTTCCTGGGACGGCCCGCCCACAGAATGCCCGACGAAAGACAAATTGTATCTCATCGTCGATTGCTTCGCGCGCTGGCGCATCAGCGATCCGCTTCTGTTCTATAATAGACTCAGCGACGAACGCAGCGCGCTCTCCCGCCTCGACGATATTCTTGGGAGCGAAACCCGCAGCGCCGTCGCGACCAACGACCTGGTCGAAATCGTCCGCGTCACCAAAGGCCGCCAGCCCGTGCGTGACGAAGAGCTGGAAAAAAGCGGCACGATTTTGCCCAGCACCATTCCCGACATCGAACTCGGTCGCGGCGCGATCGAAAAACAGATCACCGAACGTGCGCGGCAAAAGATCGCTGATTTTGGAATCGAGTTGCTCGACGAACGTTTCAAACGCAGCAAATACAATCCGGCGGTCGCGCAAAAAATCGTTGAGCGCATGTCGAGCGAACGCCATCAGATCGCGGCGCGCTTCCGTTCCGAAGGTCGCGGCGAAGCGGCGAATATCAGCGGACAAAAGGAAAGCGAAGTGGCGTCGATCAATTCAGGTGCCAATCGCGGCGCCTTGAAAATTGAAGGTGAAGCCGACGCTGAAGCGGCACGCATTTACGCTGCGGTTTACGGCACGCCGGACGCGCAGGATTTATATTTGTTCCAGCGCAGTCTCGACGTCGCGCGCCTGTCTTTCGAAAAAGGGACGACGGCGGTGCTCTCTACCAACAGCGATCTCGGCCGCGTGCTCAAGAACATCACGCCCGCCGCCCAGCCGCATAATCCGTAGGGCGGGGCGTTATTGCGGCGAAATCGTCAATGGACAGCTTAGCGACGCGACGTTGATTTGAGTCATCATGGCTTGGGCGATCATTGTTCACGGCGGCGCACACACCATCAGCGACGACAAAATTGAAGCGCACAAAATTGGTTGTGCCCGCGCGGCCGATGCCGCGGCGAAATTGCTGGAGGACCGTGGCACCTGTCTCGATGCCGTGGAAACGGCGATTCGAATTCTGGAAGACGATCCGACTTTCAATGCCGGTTTCGGTTCGATGTTGAACTCGTTAGGCGAAGTGGAAATGGACGCTGCCATCATGGAAGGGAGCGAGCTGCACGCCGGCGCGGTCGCGTCGATTCGCGGCGTGCGCAATCCGATTTCTGTCGCGCGCCAAGTCATGGATACACCGCACGCGCTGCTCAGCGGCGAAGGCGCGCGCAACTTCGCCAAAGAACGCGGCTGTGAGCTTTGCGCGCCGGAAGAAATGATCGACGAAGCGATGCGCGCGGAGTGGAACGCGAGCAAGAAAATGCGCGGCTCGGATACGGTCGGCGCGGTGGCGCTGGATATTTTTGGAAACTTCGCCGCGGGCACTTCGACCGGCGGATTGATGCACAAAATGCCGGGGCGCATTGGTGACTCGCCGCTGATCGGGCTTGGACTTTACGCCGATAATATGGCTGGCGGTTGTTCGTTAACCGGTACCGGCGAATCGATCATGCGTCTCGCCCTGGCGCATCGCATCGTCAGTGCGATGTGCGATGGCGAAGACGCGGATCGCGCGGCGGAAGAAGCGATCGCGGTCATGGCGCGTCGCGTCGGTGGCGAAGCGGGCTGCATCGTGCTCGATCGACAAGGCCGCATCGGCCTGGCGCACAACGCGCAGAACTTGGCGCACGCCTATCGCACCTGGGAAATGCGCGAGACAGTGGCGGACGTGAAGAAGTCTCGTTAGGCGAAAACTTCGCCGAGAAATTTTCGGAATGTCGCAGGATCCGGCAGCCGATATTTCGCGCGCGAAGGTTCGAGGCCGACTTTGATGGCCACGAAATTCGGTGCATCAACTTCGAACATATTTTCATCGGTCTGATCGTCGCCCGCGCAAAGAACCGCGCCATAATCTTGTTCGTGCAGCAAACGACGAATCGCCACGCCTTTCGAAACTTCTGCCGAAGTGATTTCCACAATCTTGCGGCCCTGCCGAATCTTGACCGGCTCGTTCGCCATCATGTGGCCGAGCTCATGGGTCAGCTGATTTGCTTTCCACGTGCCAAATTCCGGATCGGTTTTGCGATGATGCCAGACTAACGAAGTCTGTTTTTCCTCGATCCAACTTCCGGGTGTCGATTGTTCGTAAAGCCGCAGAATGTCGCGGATTTCGTCTTTCCACGCGTAGCTGATGTCGCGGTCCCAGCGTTCCCAGATTCGTTGGCCAACGCGACGAATGGCCGCGCCATGTTCCGCGACGCAGGCGAAATCCGGCTGCGGGAAGAAGTATTCCAAATCCTGATGGCTGCGCCCGCTCACGACAAAGGTATCAAGATTTTTTTGCCTAACGAGTGCTTCTAATAGTGCGCGAATTCGCACTGTCGGCGTGGCGTTGCGCGGCTCGCGTTCGATTTCGCGCAGCGTTCCATCGTAATCGAGAAAAAGCGCGATGCGTTTTCCGCTCGCGAGTACGTTGCGCAAGAGCGAACCCGTTTCGCGCGGATCTTCGCTGGCGGCGCTGGCGGCCTGCTCTGTGGTGCGGAGGTGTTGAATGAAAAGACGCGCCCAATGTTGTGCTTCGAATTGCATGACGCGCGCGCGCATGGGTTGATTAGCCGCGCGTTTTTCTTCCGCGGACATGGCGAGCGCCTCCTGCAATTTTTCCGCGACGGTGCGAGCATCGTATGGATTGACTAAAATGGCGTTGCCTAATTCCTCGGCCGCGCCGGCAAATTCGCTCAGGATCAAAACGCCATCGTGATCGCGCTGGCAGGCGATATATTCTTTTGCGACCAAATTCATGCCGTCGATCAACGGCGTGACGATCGCGACATCGGCCGTGGCATAGAGCGCGCAGAGGTCGGTGAAATTAACCGACCCGTGAATGAAGCGAATCGGACTGCTGCTGAGCGTGGCATATTTGCCGTTGATGCGGCCGACGCGCGCTTCCGTTTCCGCCCGCAAATCCTGATATTCCTCGACGCCTTCGCGCGATGGCACGCTGACGAAAATGAATTTGATCGTGTCGCGTTTGGCCGGTTCGAGTTTCGAAAGAAAATATTCGATGGCCTCGAGGCGATGCAGGATGCCTTTGGTGTAATCCATTCGCTCGACCGAAAGCACGACCTGCTTGCCGGCATCTGATCGCAAAAATTCGTCACGACGTTTGGCGAACTCCGGGGAATCGAGCGTCTTCTCAAATCTTTGCGCGTTGATGCCGATCGGAAAAACGCCCATCGAAGTGATGTGCCCGTCTTCCTTGCGGATGCGCGTAATTTCCGATTCCAATCCCAGCAAACGCAGCACGGTGCTGCGGAAATGGCGCATGTAACCAAAAGTGTGAAAGCCAACCAGATCGGCGCCGAGCATGCCGGCGACCAGCTCGCGCCGATTGGGGTGACAGCGAAATGTTTCGTAGGAGGGGAACGGCGTGTGCAGAAAAAATCCGATTCTCAGTTCAGGCATCCGGGCGCGCAGCAACTGCGGCAGGAGGAGTAGTTGATAATCGTGCACCCAAATTAAGTCGTTAGGCTGCGCGAGCTTGCCGACCTCATCGGCGAAACGCGCGTTGACCTTTTGGTATTGCTCCCACCAGGCCGGATCGTAGCGCATGAGATTCGGCATGTAGTGCAGGAGCGGCCAGATACTCGAATTGGCGAAACCTTCGTAATGGCCGGCTACTTCTTCGGCCGAGAGAAAGACCGGCACGCAGCCGTGTTCGCGTTCGAGCTGCGCAGTCACTTCGGCGCGTCGCTCATTTTCAATCGCCGCGCCCGGCCAGCCCAGCCACTTCAAATTGTATTCGTTAGGCGAAAGTCCGCTCAGCGCTGCAACTAAACCGCCGGACGATTTTCGAATGCGTCTTTTCCCGACGGTAACCGGAAGGCGGTTGGAAACGTTGATGACGGTGATGGACATGCCAAAGGTGCGAACCAAATTACTACTCGTTAGGCTACACGCAGCAGCGGACAGTTTCATTCGTTAGATTTCGCTTCCCATTATTTCCAGTTTCCGCGGTTGACGACCTCGCCAGGACGATTGAATCTCCGCCAGCGCGACCTCACAAATCGCCGAATGCGCCTTAGCCTAACGACTGCTGGGATTTCTACTGGGTTGCTTTTGTCTGGCCTGATCGCCGGACGGGCGCAGGAAGCGATTCGTTCGCCGCTGGCCTCACCGGCCGAATCGCCCGCGGAGAATTATCAATCGCCCAGCGAGCTGAAAAAACTTTCGCTCGAACAGCTGGCCGATGTCGAAATTACCTCCGCTTCGCGGCGACCCGAACCAATCTCGCAGGCTTCGAGCGCCATCGACGCGGTGACAGCGGAAGAGATTTACCGATTCGGCGCGACGAATATTCCTGATGCACTACGGCTGGCTTCGGGAATGGAAGTGGCGCAGATCGACGGCCACACCTGGGCGATTTCCGCGCGCGGGTTCAACATCGCGACCGCAAATAAAATGCAGGTCCTGATGGATGGCCGCAGTCTCTACACGCCGCTTTTTTCCGGAGTTTTCTGGGACGTGCAACGGACCTTCCTGCCGGACGTCGAACAAATCGAAGTGGTCCGCGGTCCCGGCGCCACGCTGTGGGGAGCGAACGCGGTGAATGGCGTGATTAACATCCGGAGCAAGAGCGCGAGAGATACGCAGGGATTTTTGCTCGATTCAAATGGCGGGAATGAAGAGGGCTACGTCGGAGTCCGTTACGGCGGCCGCATCGGCGCGGATACTTACTACCGCGCCTACGTTATGCATCAGGAAACCGACGGCCTGACTTTATCGGGCGGAGGCGATGCGCAGGATGAAACGCATTTCACGCAGGGCGGCTTTCGCGTCGATTCCACGCTCGGACGTGACGATAGCCTGACGATACAAGGCGACGGTTACGCGGGAACTTTCGGACAGCTCAATGCGCCCGATATCGATGTCGATGGAGGAAACATCATTGGGCGTTGGACTCATCAACTTGGCGTCGATTCGAGCATTTCGTTGCAGACCTACTACGATCGGACGCATCGATTGATTCCGAATGTCTTCGAGGAGCATCGCAATACTTTCGATCTCGAGTTGGAAGGTCGCTTCGTCCTCGGTCAACACGACATCATTTACGGCGCGAATTATCGACTCTCTGCGGATGAGATCGGCAACCTCGGCCCGCAACTGGCATTCATTCCCGATGAGGAAACGATCCACCTCGTCAGCGGGTATGTGCAGGATGAGTGGCACATTATTCCACGCAAATTCTACGTCGCGCTCGGTTCGAAGTTTGAATACAACAGCTTCAGCGGTTTCGAATTTCAACCGAGCGGACGGCTCGCCTGGACGCCCACCGCGACGCAAACTTTATGGGGTGCAATTTCGCGGGCCGTCCGCACGCCGACACGAATCGATCAGAATCTGGTAGCGCCCAACCCGTCGACGAGTTTGCCGCCGATCCTGCTCGGCAATCCGGATTTCGAATCCGAAGAATTGATCGCCTACGAGCTTGGTTATCGCATCCAGCCGGTCGCGACGCTCTCACTCCAGTTCAACGGCTACTACAACGACTACACGAATCTTCGCAGCGTCGAGCCAGTGGGCGCAGCGCCGTTTCCAGTCCTGCTCGGGAACAAGCTGGAAGGCGAAACCTACGGTGGCTCAGCGATGGTGCAGTGGCGTGTGACCGATTGGTGGAAAGTCGACGGCTCCGTCAACGTATTGCACGAGCACTTTCACCTGAAGTCGGGAAGCCGCGACACAACCAACGGCAGCGGCGAAGCGAACGATCCCGACTATTGGTTTAACATTCGTTCCTCGCTCGACCTTCCGTGGCATCTGCAATTCGATTCCGTGCTGCGTTATGTCGATAACTTGCCGAATCCGGCCACGCCCTCATATTTCGCGCTCGATCTGCGGCTCGGTTGGTCGCCGACCAAAAATCTCGAGCTGGGTGTCGTTGGTCGTAACTTGCTCGACCCGCATCATCCGGAATTCGCCGGCACTCCCACAAGCCCGACGCGCGAAGTAGACCGCAGCGTCTTCGCCACCGTCCGATGGAAATACTAAGGCGAGCGAAATTACTGGTGACGAGCCTCGTCCTTCTGGCGTTGGCTGTTTCGCCTTTGCGCGCAGCCGCCGCGCCTAACGAGTAGCTCGGTCAAATCCGTTTTCCTCTACAATTTCTGTCGCTTCATCGATTGGCCCGATTCCGCTTTCGCCGGGCCCAACGATCCGATTGTTATCGGCGTAATCGGCGACGATCCCTTCGGTTCGCTCCTGGAAGAAGCGGTGCGCGGCGAAACATTTCGTGGCCGCAACATTCGCCTCGAACACTATCGCAGCCCGCGCGAAGTCGGCCGTTGTCATGTGCTTTTTGTCAGCGCCTCGGAAACGTCGCGCCTCAATGAAATCCTCGGCGCCGTCTCCGGCAGAAACATCGTCACCGTGGGCGAGACGGAAGGCTTCATCGACCGCGGGGGAATGATCTCGCTCGTCGCCGATCACAACCGCGTCCGGTTGCTGGTCAATCCGAACACTCTGCGCGCGGCCAGGCTCGAGGTCAGTTCGAAACTCCTGCGCGTCGCCGAGATCAAAGGCTAATGAAACTCCGGCTCCGCGATACACCGATTCAGCGCAAGCTCACCGTTGTCATTTTGCTGACCAGTAGTTTCGCGCTTTTCCTCATGGTCAGCGCGCTCATTACTTACGAGCTGGCTACGTTCCGCCGTTCGCTCGCGGTTAACATGGGCGTGCTTGCGCAAATCATCGGCTCCAACAGCACGGCGTCACTCGCCTTCGATGATCGCAAGAGTGCCCAGGAAATTTTGAGCGCGCTCGCCGCCGAACATCAGGTAACCGCGGCCGCCATTTACGATCAGAACCAGCGGCTCTTCGCCAGTTTTCCGGAAGGAAATGTGCGCTCGGAATTTCCCACCCAGCCCGGACCTGACGGTTACGCCTTCGAAAGCGCGCACCTCGTCATGTTTCAGCCGATTTCGCAGGAAGGAAAACGGCTCGGGACGATCTACGTGCGCGCGGATCTCGGCGCGATGTATTCCCGTCTCAGTCTTTACGGAACGCTTCTCGCCCTGGTCGGCAGTTGTTCATTCCTCGGCGCCCTTCTGCTTTCGCGCGTTCTCCAGCGGCGCATCTCCGCGCCTATTCTGGAGCTGGCGAAAGTCGCGACCGCGGTTTCCGAACGACAGGATTATTCCGTGCGCGCGGTCAAACACGGGAGCGATGAGTTAGGCCAGCTAACGGCCGCCTTTAACCTGATGCTCACCCGCATCGGCGAAAGCAACGCCGAGCTGGCGGCGAGCGAAGAACGTTTGCGATTGTCGCTCGAAGGATCGCAGACCGGCACGTGGGATTGGAACGTCACCACCGGTGTGGTGGCGCGCGACAAGTACATCTACCCGCTCTACGGACGCACCGAGGAAGAATTCAACACCACTCCCGGTTCGGGTTTGCAATTTGTCCATCCGGAAGATCGCGCCGCGGTGGAAAATGCAACCAAGCGTGCCTTGAGCGAACGAAGCGATCTCGACGTCGGTTTTCGCATCATCATGCCCGACGGATCAATCCGGCACATGGTTTCACGCGGTCGCCCCTTTTATGATGAGAGCGGCCAGGCGGTGCGCATGACGGGCGTAACCATCGACGTGACACAGAGCAAGAAAGCCGAGGAAGAACTCAGCCGCGCGAAAGAAGCAGCCGAAGCCGCTAGCAAAGCGAAGGATAATTTTCTCGCCATTCTCAGTCACGAATTGCGTACGCCGCTCACGCCGGTGCTCGCGGCCGTCGCTTCCTTGCAGGATGACGAGAGCGTGCCCGAACACATCGTGCGCGAAGTGGACATGATCCGCCGCAACGTCGAAGTGGAAGCGCGCCTGATCGACGACTTGTTAGACCTGACCGGCGCGGCCCGTGGGAAAATAGAATTGAATCGGCACATCGTCGAGGTGCGCGCGTTACTCGAACACGCCATGCAAAACTACTGCGCCGGTGTGGCGCGAACCAAGAACCTGCGCGTTTCCATGGAAGTGATCGCCGCCGAAACGCACGTGCAAGCCGACAGCTCACGCATGACTCAGGTTTTTTGGAATCTGCTGCAGAATGCCTGCAAGTTCACACCCGCTGGCGGCTCAATCGACGTTCGTGTTTACAACGAATCGCCCACGGGATCTCCCATGAGCGATGGCGCCGCGATCGATCTGGTCGTTTCGATTAGCGACACTGGCATCGGCATCGACCCGGAAAACATGCCGCGCATCTTTAACGCTTTCGAGCAGGGCGAACGTTCGCGCGCGCGCACCTTCGGCGGCCTGGGTCTGGGTCTCGCCATCAGTCGCGCCATTGTCGAACTGCACGGCGGCACCATCTCCGCCATCAGCGAAGGACTAGGCAAAGGCACAACGGTTATTCTTCGTCTGCCCGCCGCCAAGGCATCGCAGTCAGAGCGAGCACAAGCTCCTAACGCGCCGACTTCATCGGTCAGCAGCCATCGGTCGTTACGCGTCCTTCTGGTAGAAGATCATCCCGACACGGCCGAGCAATTGAATCGACTCCTTACCCGCGCCGGGCACGAGGTTAGTTGTGCAATGAGTTTGAGCGAAGCGCGCGAGATAGTCGCTACTAAGTCTAAAGGAAATTCGCATTGTCCCTTTGATATTGTCATCAGCGACCTAGGCTTGCCCGATGGCAGCGGCCACGATTTGATGCGCGACTTGGGAAGTTGCCATCGCCTTCCAGGCATAGCGCTTAGCGGCTTCGGCATGAAGGAAGACGTAGCCGCGAGCTTGGCTGCCGGCTTTGCGCGACACATGACTAAGCCAGTCGATTGGCAGGACCTGCGCAGCGCCATTCAGCAAATAGCAGAACAGATTCCGGCCTAACCGCGTGTCGCGCGGTGCGGACTAAGTGTCAAGGATGGCTCGTAGCCAAATTGGACAGGTTCACCCCTGATAGCTCGCACCTCATCCGGAGTAGCACTAGCACACCTAATGTTTGGTAGCAGACCTATACCGCTACGTGCCAGTCGGGAGAGGGAGAATTTATGCTTGTCCCGAGTCAGTCTTATAGCGGACTGTGAGCTTATGATACAAGAAATAGATTACACTTTGCCGTATACATCTCGTTAGGTCTATGCGCATCCTCCGTCTCATTGCGCTCGCGCTTATCGTCGCAGCTGTATCGGCCCCGTTATACGCGCTTACGGCCGATCAGAAACAGGCGATGGATGACTTCGTTATCGTCGCCTTCGCAATCAACATCGCGCAGGACGGACGTATTCACAACATCAGACTAGTGCGCTGTGAAAACCCGAGCGATGGCAAGATCCTGACAGGCGCGCTCACAGCCCCAGAAATACAGAATGGCATGCAGATCATTGCCTCACAGAAATTGAAAACGAGGCGAAAGAACTACGGGAAGACAAACTACAAGGCGTTAGTATTCGATAAGCGTGTCAGAAAATACTTGAAGGAAAACTAACCTATGCGCGTCACTCTCACTCTTATTGCGCTGTCAAGCGCGCTGGGCTCCGCGGCGGCCCAGACAAATGCACCGCCCGATAAGCCACAAACTGTACGCGGCAAGGAGGCTTTGGAAGCATACGAGCGCGCAATCGCGCCTTACGTCGCGAAAGCGCGCGCTTCTTATCCCGCGGCTAAGAAGCGTTACCTTGCTGGCTTGCCGCGCGGCTACGCCTTTACGGTCTTCACGCGCCTTTGTCAGAGCGCAGACAGATCGCATCACGAGCAGTGCGAAGACCTCTACGTCATCGTCGACGGGATCGAAGACGGAAAGATCTATGGCAGAGTGAACAACAGACCTAGGCGTGAGACCATTGTATTCATAAGCCCCAATGTCACTCGTGCCGTTGCGGAGCAAGTAACGTTGATCGTAGGCCGGGGCACAGATGTTATCCCCGGCATCAATGGCCGGGCTGTTGCTTTGCAGTGCGTGAGTCTGTGTCGGACCGCCGTTATTGCCGAGAGACGCGAGCTGTGGGTTAACGCCGGTTTGGTCGCCCGTGGCAGTAAAGCCATTCGCTCCCTGAGGATTGCCGATGAGATTGTGGCCCAGCGACGTGAAATTGCCCACGGCGTCTGGCGCAAAAGAGGCGGCGTTTCCGGCGATGATGGTGTTGGCGATGTTAAATGCTGAGCCGCTGCCTGAGAGGAAAACTCCCCCTTCGAGGGGGGCAGAGTTATTCCTGATGGTACAGTTCTTCGCCGTGGCTGTGCCCACTTCGTAAATGCCGCCGCCGATCGAAGTGGCCGAGTTAGTGGAAATGGTTACGTTCGTTAGATTCAGCACACTGCCACTGTTGGTAAATATCCCGCCGCCCTGCGAAGTAGCTGTGTTGCCGAAGATGGCTGAATTAGCCACGGCCAACGTGCCGCCGGTGGCGATGGTAATCGCGCCGCCGTTGCTCCCACGGCCGGCCGTTAAGTTCAAATTGCTGAGACTGAGATTCGCCCCGCTAACGACGCTCAGAATTTGAGTCGCGTTGTTTCCACTCAAGGTGATGGTGTTTGTACCTGTGTCGCCGTTAATCGTGGTCGGCCTGCCCGCGTCGGCCGCGGGCGAGAGAGGACTTGTTAAGGTAATGGTGCAATCGGTGCCGACGCAGCCGGCGCTGTTGGCGGGAATGTTAAAGATAATAGTGTCCGCGAGTCCGTCACTACCTGCGACAGCCAGGGCTTCGCGCAGAGAACAATCGGCGGCATCGCACACGCCGTCGTTCGTGTCGGCAGTCTTGTTAACCGTGAGAACAACTGCGGGAGTAACACAGGTAGGGAATTTGAAACTGCCGATGCGCGTCTTCCAGGAAGAGCCATTGGTAGCATAGTATTCCTGCGTGTACCAGAAGGTGCAGTCATCTACTGGGTCGATACTTATTGCGCTGTAATCGCCCCATCGACTGTTGCCAGTGCTGTCCTGACTGCCCGTTCCATCAAACAGATGGGTTTCGCCCTGCGCCAGAGTATTTAGAGCATCGTCCCTTAGCCGTCAGGCATAACGAATTTGCGGATGAATAGTAGAATCGGACGCGCTGTAGCCTATGGCCAGGTCGCCCGATTGATCCATAGCTACACTGCCCATCCAACGCCAGGTGCTATCAGGCGCGTAGGTGCTTTCTTGAAAGACAACCGGCGCGGTAGTTACGGCACGTAGCTCAAACCAGCGCGGAGCCGCAACGCTATTCGCAAACACGGAATAATTACCTACCACGGCCTCGTGACCATCGGCGAACTTACGATAAGCCAGCCGGAACATCAGACGATCGCCACGACCGTCCACACTCGTTTGCGGTGCTAACTGAGGCAAACAGGTTTTGGTTGCAGCACAGAGATGAGTAAAAGGCGCCGCGGCGAGATTGCTAATGTTAGTAAAGGTAGTGTTAGCCGGGGTAACAAAATCGGCATGGAAGAGCCAGACCTTATAGCTGCCGGCCGCCGGGAATGAGACAAAAGGGTTAGGAGTGCCCGAAGCCGGCAGGATTGTCCCATCAAGGTCGGTGGGTAGGAAGGAAGGCTCGCTCGAGGTGCCAGTGATTCCAGGAGTAAGAAAAGTAGCAGGTGAACCGGCCAGCATACTTGCGCGGTCAAAGACGAAAGCTTCAGGACCGAGAAGGGTAGTGCCAGTCGAGTTGAACACATTCGTTGACATGTAGTAGCCGTCGGGCCAGACGCCGAGCTTAGGATAATCGAAAAAGTTACTGCCAAGGTGGAAGCCCTAGCGGTTGTAGGTGCCGGTAGCACCCGAGCTAGTCGAGATGGCGATGCACTCGTCAGTTATCGAGGAGGTGCCGGCGAACTGGCTAATAAGCCAGCGATTAGCCAGACGGTCGTAGAGCACGATAGGGTCTCCATGAGGAGCGGTCTCGCATACGCCGCCAAAGCCGGACCAGAGCGCGGCAATGCTAGTTGGTCCGGCGACTGATGCACCGGTCGTCTTGTTAAAGACTTGATAGCTTTGGTTCACAATCTGGACGTACTGAGTTAGTCCTACCGCGCCGTCGGTATCAGGTGGCGCGCCGGAAGATGGGTCCGTGGCAAACGCTATCCCGTCAAAATTGAGTGTGGTGGTAGGAATGGCGTTAGGTAGCGGAAGCCCTGTGATGCCACGGTCGATGACTGGATCGGGACCATCGACGTGGAATGGGAGCGGTAGCTCAGGATTCAAATTCTCGTGGCGTTCTTCCCTTTCATCGCCCGCGATCGCCACTGCACCGAAAGATCGCGCAGCGGCGGTGAGACATCATTGTGATACGAGCTACCAAACTGAATGCTAGAATTCTCCTGCTGCCCTTTAACCGATCTCAAAAGCCCAGAGGCAAACACGGCTAGCAAAACGCCGATTGAGCAAAAAACAAAACTAAGCAGGATGCGCGGATTAAAGTTGCTGGACTCCGGTGAAGATATTTTCATCGGATTCGGCCTAACGAGCGGAAGGAAGAGATGACGCGTTCATCGGGCGCAGATCCAACCGATGAAATCGGCATCGCAAAGGAGGGAAGAGCGCGGCCAGAGTAACAGGGCTAAAGGCGCAATGTCGAGAACCGAACCAGATTCGCGATTGCGTTTCCGCTTATCTCGCGTTGCGTGTTCTCTCAACGTCATTGCCACATGAACAAGCCCGAGGTCCCGCCCTTCAATCATCAGCCTAACAAGTATTCCGGCGCATCCGCCGACGAAGTCCTGCGTCTGCGCAAGGAATTCCTGAACCCGGGAATTTTTCTCTACTACAAGAAGCCGCTCATGCTCGTGGAAGGGAAGATGCAATACGTCTGGGACGATCAGGGGCGGCGTTACCTGGACGCGCTCGGCGGCATCGTCACCATCAGCGTCGGGCATTGTCATCCCGAGATGTTGAAGGCGGCGCATCAGCAAAACGAATTGCTGCAACATTCGACCACGATTTATCTGCATCCGAACATCGCGCAGTATGCGGAGAGGCTGGCCGCGAAAATGCCGGGCGACCTGAAGGTTTGCTATTTCGTGAACAGCGGCTCGGAAGCGAACGACCTCGCGATGTTGATGGCGCGCGCTTACACCGGCAACTACGACATGATCGCGTTGCGCAACGCCTATCATGGTGGCAACGCGAGCGGCATGGGATTAACCGCGCATCACACCTGGAAGTTCAACGTGCCGCATAGCTTTGGTGTGCATCATGCAATGACGCCGGATCCGTTCCGCGGAATCTGGGGACGCGAGGATGCAGACGCCGGAAAAAAATACGCGGCTGATGTGAAGAGCTTGATCGATTATGCGACGCCGGGCCAGATCGCAGGCTTCATCGCGGAATCAATCCAAGGTGTGGGCGGCTGCGTCGTTTTTCCCGACGGATATTTGAAACACACTTACGAACATGTGCGCGCAGCCGGCGGAGTATGCATCGCAGATGAAGTGCAATCCGGTTTCGGCCGAACCGGCACGCATTATTGGGGATTCGAAACGCAAGGCGTCATTCCCGATATCGTCTGCATGGCCAAAGGAATCGGCAACGGCGCGCCGCTCGGCGCGGTTGTTACTACTCCAAAAATTGCGCAGGCACTGTCACAGCGAATTCATTTCAACACCTTCGGCGGAAATCCCGTCGTCTGCGCACAAGGCATGGCGGTGCTGGAAATTATCGAGCGCGAGAAGCTTCAGGAAAACGCGCTTAAGATCGGAAGCCAATTATCAACCGGCCTGAATCGCCTCAAAGAAAAACACAACCTGATTGGCGACGTGCGCGGCAAAGGTTTGATGCTCGGCATCGAGCTGGTGAAAGACCGCACCACGAAAGAACCCGCCAAAGCCGAATGCGGGCAGGTGCAGGAGAATGCGCGCGACATGGGCCTGTTGTTAGGCAAAGGCGGACTGTGGGGACAGACCATCCGCTTCTCGCCGCCGATGTGCCTAACGAGTGCTGACGCTGATTTTCTTCTCGACGTGCTCGATCGTTCGTTCGCGGGTTTGTAGAGTTCGTCTGCGCAATTTTCTCTCGATGCGCCCTTGAGAGCGCAGACGAAATTTGCTCGGTGTCATCCCCAGGCGGCGTTCGAAGGCGCGGCGAAAAGCATCCGCGCTGCGGAACCCCACTGAGTCGGCCACACTCTTGATCGTGGTACGCGGACCGAGGAGCCGACGACGCGCTTCGCCGAGACGCAATCGCTCGACAAATTCTGCCGGGGCGGCATGGAAGACGCGCCTGAAGACGCGCCGAAAATGGCGCGGGCAAAGCGCCGCTTTTTGCGCCAGCACTGGTACCGATAAGTCCTGATCCAGATGCGCCAGAATCCACGTCGGCAAGTCCGCCAGGCGATCGGTCGCGGCACATTGTTCCTGCGGCAGATAGACTAACGAGTCGTCGTCTCCGGATGGCTTCTGCCTAACGACAAACTCACGCGCCACTTCGCGGGAGATTTGCGCTCCGTAGTCCTCATCGATCAGGGCCAGCGTCATTTCGAGCGCAGCCTTTCCGCCTCCACAGGTGAAGAAGCGGCCATCGCGCGAGAACGAAGCGACGGGATTGACGCGCAGCTTGGGGAAGCGTTGGGCCACTTCGCGTGCGCAACGCCAATGCGTTGTCACTTGCCGGCCATCGAGCAGACCACTTTGCGCCAGCGGATAGATTCCGCCGGAGACAGTGGCGATTCGCCGGATGCGAGCGTGTTTGTGCAACAACCACGAAGCGATCTGATCGCAGACGCTGAGGACGCGCACACCTTCGCCGCCTGGAATCAGAATTGTGTCGATCGCTCTGATTTCGTCGGCGCACTTGTCGATCTTGAATTCAAGACCGGACTCGGAAACAAAGCTTCGCCCGTTTAGGCCGAGCGTAATCACTTCGTAACAAGCGCGCGCGCCCAATCGCGGATCGAAAATGCGCGCGGATTTGAAGGCGGCGAGCGGCTCGACGAAATCGAGCGTCGCGACTCCATCAAAACCAAGAATGCCAATTAGACGCGGACGAAAAACAGGTGAATGCACTTATAGTCTTGTAAGACATGGCTCGCCTTGAACAATGGTCACCTCGCGGGTTCAACTAAGGCCACTTCGTTTCGCAAAGCGGCGGGTGACCAACGCAATCGGCATTCCGATACCGAACAGGTGCACCAGGAAATCTGTCACCATGGCAATCGGAGCCGGTTTGGAAATCGGCGCGGACGAAAGTGGCAGGACCACTAGATGCATGAATGCGTAGGCCGCCACACCGTAAAGGATTCCGCAGATGACGGCATGTCGAAGAAGGATCGGGAGTTTGCGACTCGCCAGGAAATAAACCGCGGCCATTCCGGTTGAGATGACGAATTCCAAAACAAAACCAAGCGCAGCCGTGACGATTCCGCCGTTGAATGAATCGCGCCCGAGCAAGCCACTGGCGATGAATTGCAAAACTCGCGTCGGCGCAATTCCGCGCACAGCGCAAAACGGCAGGACGTAAATCAAATCGATCGCGCCGGCGACAAAGCCGGCCAGCAGAATTGTGCGCAAAGCTTTCATTCGTTAGGCATCACGTCATCGATGGTCTGGATTTCGCGAATCGCCGGCTATAGCCACTTGCGCATCTTTGGCCAGACCACTTCGTCTCAAGCCTTGAGAAGGAATTGCGCGAGTGAAAGAATACCGACGTGAAGATCAATGGCGCGGTTCAGAAACGGCGACGCCGTTCCATCATCTCCTTCGAGATGATCCGGCTGGACCGCGCGGCGGTCGAACCACTTCATCAACAGCTTTACCGCCAGATCCGCGATGAATTGGAACGCGGCAGTTTCGAACCCAGCGTGTCGCGACTTCCTTCCTCACGCGCGCTGGCGATTGATCTCGGAATTTCACGACTAACCGTCAACCTCGCTTTCGCGAAATTGCACGACGAAGGCTACCTGCAATCGCGCAAAGGCTCGGGCACATTTGTGGTCGAGCGGCTGCCGAAAAGTTTTCTGAGCGTGGCAACGCCGCAGCTGGAAGCGGAAGTCGCGCGACCGACGCCCGTGGCCAGACGCGTGCGGGAAATGCACGACGAACGTTCGTCGCGCCAACTCGATTTCGGAATTGCCGGGCCGCCGAATGTTTCCTTCTCGCCCGGCCTGCCAGCGGTCGATGAATTTCCCATCGCGATCTGGGAACGTCTCCGTTCACAAGTCCTCGCGAAAAAGGGAACGCATTTGCTCAATTACGCATCGAGTCGCGGCGATCTGAGTTTGCGCAAAGCGATCGCGACTTATCTGTGCGATTCGCGCGGCGCGCGTTGTCACGCGGAGCAAATCGTCGTGGTCGCGGGCATGCAGCACGCGATGCTTGTCGCCGCACTCGCGCTGGTCAATCCGGGCGAAGCTGTCTGGATGGAGGATCCCGGTTACTATCAGGCGGCTCGCGTTTTTGCTTTCTCGGGCGCCAAAGTGGTGCCGCGCCCGCTCGATCGCGACGGCATGATCATCGGACACGCGACCAAACGCACCGCGCCCAGGCTCATTTACCTCACGCCGTCGCATCAATTTCCACTTGGCGTGACCATGAGTTTGCAGCGTCGCATCGCGATGATCGATTTCGCGAAAAAATTCGACAGCTACATTATGGAAGATGATTACAACGCCGAGTTCCGTTTCGACGGACCACCGTTGCCTTGCCTGCAAGGTTTGGATAATGCGCGCCGCGTCATTTACGCCGGAACGATGAGCAAAATTCTCGTGCCTTCGATTCGCCTCGGCTACCTGCTCGTGCCGGAACAGATCGTCGATTCATTCGTCAAAGTCCGCGCGGTTATGGATCAGCATTCGCCGTCGATCGATCAAGCCACGCTGGCGCGTTTCATCACCGAAGGTTTTTTTCTCAGCCACGTGCAGCGAATGCGAAAAATCTACGCGGACCGGCGCGAGTATTTCATCGAGCAATTCGAGAAATATCTCGGCAAGATTTTCCGGCTCGAAGTTTCGCCGGCCGGTTTGCATTTCGTCGCCTGGCTGCGCGACAAGAATGATTTCGAGATTTTCATACGCGCCCGTGACGAAACAACCATGCGGCCGTCGGCGCTCTCGTTTTCCTGTATCGAAGCACAACTGCCGCCGGCTTTTGTCTTTGGTTTTGCCGCCTGGTCGCGCGCGCAGATTCGCGAAGGCCTGGCCAAATTGGCCGCGACCTTCGCGCGACAAAAAGCAAAAAGCACTCGTTAGGCCTACAGCAAACCGTCGCGCGTCATCTTTATTCCCTCCGGCATTTCCGTCGGATGGGGTGCGTCGATGCGGCTGTGCTTCTTGCCATAGCTAAAGTAGAAGATAAACCCTATCAGTAGCCAAACGATCAGCCGCAACCAATTGGTCCAGCCCAATCCGAAGATCATGGCGCCGCAGGTGATAATGCCGAGAACGGCCACGAGCGGCGCGGCTGGCACGCGGAAGCCGCGTTCGAGCTCTGGATTTTTCACGCGCATGATCCAAACGCCGGCGCACACCAGCATGAAGGCGAAGAGCGTTCCAATACTGGTCATCTCGCCCGTAATATCTGCCGGCAGGAAGGCGGCCATCACGCCGGTGAAGACAAAGAACAGCATGTTTGATTTGTAAGGTGTGCGGTAACGCGGATGCACGTCGGAGAAAATCGACGGTACCAGACCGTCCCGGCTCATGGAAAAGAAAACGCGCGATTGCCCGAGCAACATGACCAGGATGACCGAAGAAAATCCCGCCAGAATCGCCACCGTGACTGACTTCGAGAGCCATTCGTATCCCCGCATGTAAGTGCTGATCGCGTAAGCCACGGACGCTTCACCGCCACGAAGCGGATCGCGAAAATCGGCGACGGGTGCGATGCCGCTAAGGACATAGGAAAAGAGAACGTAGAGAATTGTGCAGATACCAAGCGAACCCAGTATCCCGATTGGCATATCGCGCTTCGGATTTCTCGCTTCCTGCGCGGCCGTCGAGACAGCGTCGAACCCGATGTAAGCAAAGAAGACCACACCGGCTGCGCCAAGGATTCCCATGATTCCGCCGTAGTGATGGCTGATGCCTTCTGCCGTAGTGTAGGTCGTGGCGGCGGGGATGAACGGCGTATGGTTGGCGGGATTAATAAATCCCCAACCGAGTCCGATGACTAACAAGACTATGCTGACCTTTAAGACAACGATGAGGCCATTCACGAAAGCCGATTCTTTAGTTCCACGAATCAGTAGCAGCGTTAGAAGAAAGAGAATGAATATCGCTGGAAGGTTTATTATTCCGGCAGCGCCCGCGGCGTCGTGTTCGAACGGCGTGTGCGACCATTGGAAAGGGATGCGCCAGCCGAACCAATCGAGCACGCGGTTGGCATACTGACTCCACGCGGAGGCGACAGTTGCCGCCGCGACCGCATACTCCAGAATAAGATCCCATCCGATGATCCACGCGACTAATTCACCCATGGTCGCGTAGGAGTAAGTGTAGGCACTGCCCGCGACGGGAATCATCGAGGCAAACTCCGCATAACAAAGTCCCGCAAAAGTGCAGCCGATGCCTGCGACGATAAATGCCAGCACGACCGAGGGACCCGCACGTTCTGCGATGGCCGACGCGGTGCGCACGAACAGACCCGCACCGATAATTCCGCCGATGCCGAGCGCAATCAGGTTCACCCAGCCTAACGAGCGCTTGAGTGTGTGCTCGCCGACTTCGTCGGCTTCGGCCATCAGTTTCGCGAGTGGTTTTCTCTTAAATAGATTTCCCATGATGTTAGATGGCCTTGTCGGTCTTGCTTGATTTCCGCCAGAGAAAATAAATCGGCACGCCCGTTAGGACGATGAGAGCCCAGGCCACGTCGTGGCGGTTTGATAAATGAAGAGGACTACAAGAACCACGGTGGCGCTGATGATGTAGAGCGCGGGAACGATCGGATAACCGAAAGCTTTGTAAGGCCGCTCGGCATCGGGACGTTTTTGGCGCAGCACGAAAATGCCGAGAATCGTCAGGATATAAAAGATAAGCGCGGCCGAAATGACGTAGTCGAGCAAGTTACCGTAGAGATTTCCGTAACCAGTCACGTTGCCGGCCGCGTCCGTCTTGACCGTGCGCGGAAGAACAAGCACGGCCGCCCAAATTCCTTGAATGATAAGACCCCACGAAGGCACATGATTCTTATTTAGCTCGCCGACGCGCCGAAAGAAGAGACCGTCCCGTGCCATCGCGTAGTAAGCGCGCGCGCCCGCGAGAATGAGTCCGTTATTGCAACCGAAAGTCGAGACCATGATCGCAATGGCCATGATGGTCGCGCCCGCGCCGGGAAAAATTACGTTCGCCGTTTCGGAAGCAACGCGATCGCTCGGCGCATTCTGGATCGCCTCGAACGGCAGCGTGCAGAGGTAGGCAACATTCGCGAGCAGATAAAGGGCGATGACGAGGATGGTGCCGAGGGCGAGTGAGAGCGGAATATTTCGCCGCGGATTTATCACTTCGCCGCGGTGAAGGTGATGTTGTTCCAAGCGTCGGCGGAGAAGAGCGAATTTGTTTGCGCCACGCAGATGCCAACGAAAAGACCGAAGGCCGTCACTGCGGTCAGGCCCTGCCCGACTTCCTGTAAGTTTCCGCGCAGACTCCAGAAGTCGCTGAAGTTCGCTTTTCCTGCGCCGGATTTCAGACCAACAATGATGCCGAGCAAAATTAGCGCGATGAGCGCGCCCGTCTTCGCGGTGGTGAAAACATTCTGCACGAGCTTGCCGAGCTTCAGCCCGCGCGTGTTCATGAAAGTGAGCAACGCGATCATGGCCAGCCCGATAAATTGCGCGGTCGAAAGCGAGAGGGCGTAACCGCCAAAACGAATCGGCGCGATCAAGTATTTTGATTCCGAAACCCACGGCACGAGCACGCCGGTGTAGCGCGCGAAGCCGACCGCAACCGCCGCGATCGTCCCAGTTTGGATCACCAGGAAAAGCGTCCAGCCGTAGAGAAATCCCCAAAGCGGCGAGAAAGCTTCGCGCAGATAAACATACTGGCCGCCTGCCTTCGGCATCATCGCTGCCAGTTCACCGTAGGAGAGCGAGGCCATCAGCGTCAGCAAACCGGTGACGATCCACACCACCAGCAACCAACCCGGCGAGCCGACTTGTCGCCCGATGATCGCGGAAACAATGAAGACGCCCGAGCCGATCATCGAACCAGCTACGAGCATGGTCGAATCAAGCAGACCAAGTCCGCGCACGAACTTCTCGTCGTTAGGTGCAGGTGTCGGCGACATTTTCGTTTTGTGGCGCAGAGTTAATCACTTGTTCCCGCGCGAAAGCCAGCATGTTATTATCGGCGAGTGTATCGCATCGCCTTGGTTCTTTTCGTAAGCATCGCCGCCGCATCGGCCCACGCGGCGCAAATTACCGAGGCGCGCGCTTCTCAATTTCAAACTCTCGCGCTCGAGCGCTCGCAGCAAAACGACCTGCTTGTCCGCGCGTTTATCAACGGCAAACCCGCTTTGCTTTGTGTAGACACCGGCGCGCCTATGAGCGCGATTGCGATGGACCGCGTGCGCTATTTTGGCCTAACGACACCTGGCAGAAATTCCGAGATGGCTCCGCGTGTCCAGTTTAACGGCGGTCAATACAACCTCGCCGTCGCGCACAGTCTGCAACTCGGTTCGTTGAATTTAATCGACGAACCTTTAGTCGCGCTCGACTTGCACAACTCCTCGCATGCCGCGCGACTCATGGGCGAGCGCGCGGTCGATGGCGTGATCGGCGCCGATATTTTGTTTCCGACCAAAGCGGTCCTGGATTGCAGCGCGCAAATGCTGACGATGAAAATGGATCCGGCGGTGCGCGGCGTCGCGCCGGGAGTCGACTACACCGGTTTCCGCAGCATTCCGATTCACGTCACCGGAAATAGTCTTTACGTGGATGGAAGCTTTAACGGCCGGCGCGGCCAACTGAGGATTGATACCGGCGCTTTCGGCACATTGCTGCATCGCCGTTTCGTGAGTGAGATGAAAATTCCGCTGCGCAAAACTGGTCTTACTTCTACGGGGATGAACTTTTCCCCAGGCACAGTCCAGCGCGCGACGATCGATCGCTTTTCGCTCGGTGCCGTCGACATGCGCAGCAAAATTGTAGGCGTAGCTAATCTGGAAGGATTATTCCACGCCGGCCTGCTCGAGGGGAAAATGCCGATCGCGGGATTACTCGGCGCCGACATTCTCGCACTGCACAACGGCATCATCGATTTCGGGACGCGCACGCTCTATTTGAAAGAGCACGCCCTTTAGCAGTCGCTGCCGCGCAGCGATTGTTACGGGAATAATTTAATCGACAGCGGTGCAAACGCCGCTTCACGATTCCAGAATCTTCTAACTCATTCGGAGGTTCTCGTTATGGCTGATGATGTCTCTCCATGCGCAGCGCTGGTCGATTGCCAAAACTTAGCCGGCACTGTTCTCGTTAGGCGCACGATCTACGGTCCGTCATTGATTGACGATCCGCGTCCACTCGCTTTCGGCGAATTCTCGCTCAATGGCGGCGCGATCCGTCCGTACATCGATCTCATTTACGAAACACGCTGGATTCCGAAAGGCCTTTGTCGCGGTCCGGTCGCGTCGGTTATGTCGCTCGCGCCAACCGAATCCGTTACGACCGGAGTGCGCACGGAGCATCGCGATAGTTTCACCCAGATGATGACCGATTCGGCGGAAAGTTCCTCCGTGCATACGCACACGCGCCATCAATTAACTGAATCGACCGGTCAGGTGGCGAGCGACGGTGGTGGAATCGGCGGCGTGATCGGCGGAATTGCCGGCGCACTTGGCAGCGTCGCCGGTGGAGTCAGGAACACGATCGGTGGGGTCGCGGGCGCAGTTTTTGGTGTGGAAAAAGATCTCGCGGGCGCAGTCCTCGATCTCAGTCCAATTTTTGCCGGGCGGCTCGGTTCGTTCTTAGAGGACCTTGGTTCCGTGGCGGGCGATGTTGTCGGCGCAGTTGTTGGCGCGCCGGTCGCGTTGGCCGGTGCGGCCGCGGGTGCGGTGAGTGGCTTGGTCAACGGTGCGATCACCGCCGTCGGTGGCGGCGGTCACGGTCCGGCTTTGGCCGACACGCAACAACGCATCGATGAAATCACCGACTCGATGGAACACCGGGAAAGTCAGAGCCATGTGCGGCAGGTGGTCGTTTCGAGTACGAACACGAGCGAAGAATTTGTCACGCGCACATTTTCCAATCCGTATCGCGATCGCTCCCTGCAACTTCGTTTCATGCCGATCTATCGACATTTCGAAGTGGTAACGACAATTCGCTCGGGAATTCCTGGGCTCGCGATGGTCGCAGGAAAACTCGGTAGTGCTGTCCAGAACGTGCGGCAGAATTTTCTCGCGCAATCATTCGCCGCCAGTGCGGTTGCGAATCAACCTGCCGCCAGCACAGCTACTGCAGCTGGACCGTCGCGTTTGGTCAGCACCGCCACGCTCACGCGCATCGCGCTCGGTTCCGCCCAGATCAATCATGACGATCAGGATGTCCGACGGCCGATGGCGGATTTGCTGGTGCGTAATTCCAACTCAGCCGAGCGCGAGAAAGGCGCGCGCGTTGAAGACGGTCTGCGTTGGAGTGCCGCGCAAGCGCGCGATAATATTTTGCATGTCCCCGTGGCGGACGCGGAGACGGCGACCAAAGCCTGGCATCTGAACGATCAAGCGGCGAAGCAGTTCAGCAAAGCCATCGGCGTCCTGTCGAAAGACAAGCTGGTCGAGTTCGCGCCGAAAATTACGACGCGGCAAATTCATCTGTTCGCCGGCACACATGTCGAAGCGGTGCCTGGAGATTGCACGCTGCCGGATATTTTGACCGACGCGCTGAAACAGCCCGAAAATCCTTAAGAGCTTGATCGCCGCCGCATCTCTCTAACGTTGAGAGATGCACATCAAACGCTGCGTTCTTTTTTCGCTCATCCTGGCTTCGACTTCGTCGCTACGGGCGGCGGCCGATCCTTCGCTTGCTCCTTCTTCGGGGGTCGATCAAAAACTTTTCGGCGCGATGAAGTGGCGACAAGTCGGGCCATTTCGCGGGGGCCGCGCGCTCGCCATCGAAGGCGTTCCCGGCGAACCAAACACCTACTACTTCGGTGCTGTCGCCGGCGGAGTTTGGAAAACAATCGATGGCGGCGCGAATTGGTTTCCGATTTTCGACAAGGAATCGATCTCGTCCATCGGCGCCATCGCCGTCGCGCCATCAGATCACAGCGTCGTCTATGTCGGCACCGGCGAGTATGCGATGCGCGGCAACGTCACTTACGGCACCGGGATGTATAAGTCGGTCGATGCGGGCAAGACCTGGAAAAACATCGGGCTAAAAGATTCGCGGCAGATCGGCGCGGTAGTTATCGACCCGAAAAATCCGGACATCGTTTTGGTCGCAGCCTTTGGCCACGCCTTCGGACCCAATCAGGAGCGCGGAGTTTTCCGCACGATTGATGGCGGCAAGATCTGGACGAAAACTTTGTTCAAAGATGAAAACACCGGCGCGATCGATCTCGCGATGGATCCGCACAATCCCAATGTCGTCTTCGCCGCCATGTGGCAGGCGCGCCGGCAACCGTGGAATTTTTCCAGCGGCGGACCGGGCAGCGGTTTGTATCGCTCGGAAGATGCGGGCGTGACTTGGAAGCAGGTTCAAGGAAATGGATTGCCCGAGGGAATTCTCGGACGCATCGGCATTAGCGTTTCCGGCGCCGATTCGAATCGCATTTACGCCTCCATCGAAAACAAAGATGCCGGCGGAATTTATCGTTCGGAAGACGGCGGCGAAAAATGGACACGAGTGAATGAGGATGGCCGCTTCCGTCAACGCGCCTGGTATTTCAGCAAAGTTTTCGCGGATTCTAAATCACCGGACACAGTTTATCTTTTGAACACGGGCGCATTTCGTTCCGTGGATGGCGGCAAGACATTTAATCTTCTTCCCGCGCGACACGGCGATCATCACGGTTTCTGGATTGATCCGGGAAATCCGCAGCGCCTCGGGAATGCCAACGATGGTGGAGCGAGCGTTTCAATGGACGGCGGCAAGAGCTGGACGACGATCAATAATCAACCGACCGCGCAGTTCTATCACGTCGCCGTCGATAACGCTTTCCCGTATCACATCTACGGCGCGCAGCAGGACAACTCGAATGTCTGCATCGCCAGTCGCACCGACACCGGAATCATCGAGCAGCGCGATTGGTATCCGGCCGGCGGCGGCGAATGTGGTTTCGTCGTTCCCGATCCGCGCGACTGGCACATCATTTACTCGAACAGCGAGGGCTTCATTTCGCGCTACGACAAAACGCGCGAGCAATACCAGGACATGAGCGTTCTGCCGCTCGATAATTCCGGACACGGCGCTTCCGATCTCATCCATCGTTTTCAATGGGTCGCGCCGCTTATTCTGTCGCCGCACAATCCCGATGTCATCTACACGGCGGCCGAGTGCGTTTTTCGTTCGAACGACGGCGGGAAAAGTTGGACGCAAATCAGTCAGGACCTGACGCGCAACGATAAATCCAAACAACAACCGAGCGGCGGTCCAATCCAACTCGACATCACGTCCGTCGAGTACTACGACACGATTTTCGCGCTGGCCGAATCGCCGAAACAAAAAGGAATGATTTGGGCGGGAACGGACGATGGCGTCGTTAGCCTAACGAATGATGACGGCGCGCATTGGACGAACGTCACCCCGAAAATGCCGGAGTGGAGCACGGTCGATTTGATCGAAGCTTCGCCGCATGATGCGAACACCGCCTACGTCGCGGTCGATCGTCACAAGCTCGACGACATTAAGCCTTACATCTACAAAACGGCCGACGCCGGAAAAACCTGGAACGCGATCACGAATGGAATTCCTGACGGCGCGGTGGTGCACGCCGTGCGCGAAGATCCGACGAAGCGCGGCTTGCTCTACGCGGGGACAGAGCTCGGCGTTTTCGTTTCCTTCGATGACGGCGCGCATTGGCAACCGCTGCAGCTGAATCTCCCGGTCTCGCCTGTCCACGATCTCGTGGTGAAGGACGACGATCTGGTTGTAGCGACGCACGGACGTTCGTTTTGGGTGCTCGATAATCTCACGCCGCTGCGCCAGGCGAATTCGCAGTCAACAAATGCCGATGGAGTTTTGTACCAGCCCCAGACTGCGCTGCTTCTTAATTACCCAACCGAGTTCGATAAACGTCAGCCGGTCGGGGAAAATCCACCACCGGGCGCGGTGATCGATTACTACTTCAAGAGCGCGCCGAAAGATGAAGTGACGCTCGACATCCTCGACGGGAAAGGACAACTCGTTAGGCATCTTTCCAGCAAAGAGAAAAAAGAAAACGAGCAACCCGAGGAATGGCCTGATCGCGTGAAGGCGGCGAAGACAATTCCGGTGGAAACGGGGATGAATCGTTTCCCTTGGGACCTGCGTTACGACGATCCGGTGCAAACACCGGGCGCATTTTATTCCGGCGAAGGTCCGCGCGGACCGAAAGTTTTACCCGGTGATTATCAGGTGAAACTAACCGTCGCCGGCAAATCGCAGACGGCGCCGCTGAAGGTCGTGATGGATCCCCGTATTAAAGACGCGGACGCGGCAGTGCAAAAGCAATTCGAACTCGGCATGCAGGTGCGCGAACGCATTTCGCAACTGCATCAGGCGATCAACGAAATCCGCGAAGTGAAAACGCAGATCAAATCATTGCACACGAGATTTGAAAACGAGCCGCGCGCGAAATCCGTTTTCGATTCGGCCGATGACTTAAACAAGAAAATGTCCGCGGTCGAAGAGCAGCTCATTCAGGTGAACATGAAAAGCTCGGAAGGAAATCTGGTTTTCCCGAACATGTTGAACGAGCGCTTCGATTCCTTCAGTCACGTGATCGATGGTGCCAATGCTGCACCGACTCAGCCACAACTGGACGTCTTCAAAATGCTCAGCGATCAACTCGACGCGCAGCTAACGACGTGGGCGCAGTTAAAGAAAGATGAACTGCCGAAAGTCGGCGAAGCGATCAAGCAACTCGATCTACCCGCCTTGACCGTGAGTCAGAAAAGCGATGCTACGAAATAGCAGCGCCTACTTTTTCGGGGACGGTTTTTCGGAAGGCGCCGGCGAGGCGGCCGGTCCTGCTGGTGTGGCCGCCGGCGCGGTCACGCCTACTGCCTGATCGGCTGGAGTTAATGGTTGCGCGTTCGATGCTGCGGCGGGCGCGTTCTCGCCCGGCGTCGGATTCGTCACGGTGTTCGGCGGACCGACCGCCCCCGCGGGCGTCGCCGATCCAGCCGGAACGGAAGTCGCGGCGCTATCTTTCATTAATTGCTGGCGCAGTCCGCTCGTCGCGACGGTCCGATGCGCGTAAAGGACCGAGAGCAAAAAAGTCAGCGCAAAAAACAAACCAGCCAGCCAGCCGGTAAATTTCACCAGGACATTCGTCGTTTGCGCGCCGAAAAGATTATCGGTCATTCCACCACCGAACGCCGCGCCGAGGCCTTCGCTCTTCGGGCGTTGCATGAGGATGACCAGAATCATGAGCAACGCGACGAGCACGAAAATTCCCAGAACGATATTAAGCAAAATCTGCATGAGAGGACGGGCAATATGGCGAAACTCGCCCGCTTGTAAACGACGGGTTACACTCCCCCTTTCCGATGAAGGTTCGCGGTCAGCATTATCGCACGATTTGGTTAAAGAAGGACGATCCGCGGGTCGTGCAGTTGATCGATCAACGATTTCTGCCGCACGAGTTTGTTATCGAGGAAATTCGCACGGTCGAAGAAATGGCCCGGGCCATTCGCGAAATGCATGTGCGCGGCGCGGGGTTGATCGGCGCGGCCGCCGGTTACGGCATGTATCTCGCCGCGATCACGGGCATGGAATTGTCGGACGCCGCGGCGCAACTAAAAGCGACGCGACCAACTGCAGTGAACCTGGCGCATGCCATCGAGCAGCAACTGAACGCGGATGATCGTTTGCAAATGGCACAAACAATCGCGGATGAAGACGCAAAATTCTGCCGGCAAATTGGCGAGCATGGCGTCGATCTTATTCGCGGAATCGCCGCGAAGAAAAATGGCGCGCCGGTCAATATCCTGACGCATTGCAATGCCGGCTGGCTGGCGTTTGTCGATTATGGCTCCGCGACCGCGCCGATTTACGCCGCGCACGATGAGAAAATTTCCGTGCACGTCTGGGTCGACGAAACGCGGCCGCGTGGACAAGGCTCGAAGTTGACGGCGTGGGAACTCGGCGAGCACGGCGTTCCGCACACCATCATCGCGGATAACACTGGCGGACATTTGATGCAGCGGCGCGAAGTCGATCTGGTCATCGTCGGCACCGATCGCACTACCTACACTGGCGACGTCGCGAACAAGATCGGCACCTACTTGAAGGCGCTGGCTGCGAAAGATAACGGCGTTCCGTTTTACGTCGCGCTGCCTTCGACGTCGTTCGATTGGAAACTGCGCGAGGGAGAAGAAATTCCAATCGAAGAACGCGGCGCGGAAGAAGTCACTCGCGCAGACGGTTGGTCGAATGGAGAACGCGTCGAAGTAAATCTCGCGCCCCTAACGAGTCGTGCGGCGAATTATGGCTTCGATGTGACACCGCGACGTTTGATCACCGGCCTTATCACGGAACGCGGAATCTGCCAGCCTAACGAGAGCAGTATTCTGGCAATGTTTCCCGAACACACGGCGCGTTCCGTCGCCTAATGAGTCGCTTTCTGCGCGTTCCAAATCTTGTCGAGCTCTGCCAGCCCGACTTGCCCAAGCTTTTCGCCGCGCGCGATGAGTTCGTCCTCGAGCGCGTTGAAGCGCCGGACAAATTTGTCGGTCGCTTCTTGCAGTAACGTTTCCGCGTCGAGCTTGCGTTTGCGCGCTAGATTCACGACGGCGAAAAGCAAATCGCCAATCTCTTCGGCGATCGCTTTTTCATCTTTGTTGCCGAGCGCAGCTTTGGTCTCCGCAAGCTCCTCATCGACCTTGGCGACGACATCGGCTTCGTCACTCCAATCAAAATCGACGTGCGCGGCTTTCTTTTGAATTTTCTGCGCGCGCATCAAAGCCGGCAGCGCCGCGGCCACGCCGGAAAGATAATGATCGTCGTTTTGCTTTTCCGTGCGTTTCACTGAGTCCCACAACTTGACGACCGCATCGGGATCGTGCGCTTTGCTCTCGCCGAAAACGTGCGGATGTCGCCGAATTAGTTTGGCGGTGATCTCTTCGAGGACGTCTTCGATTTTGAAGCTGCCGCGCTCGCTTGCGATTTGCGCCTGCATCAGGACGAGGAGCATGACGTCGCCAAGTTCTTCGCGAAGGTTGCTGTCGTCTTTTTCCTGCGCGGCGTGCGCGACCTCGTAGGCTTCCTCGAGCAACTTCGGGACTAACGATTCGTTGGTCTGTTCGCGATCCCACGGACAACCATCCGGCGCCCGCAGCCGCGCGACCGTCTCGCGCAGCCTGACGAATGGATCACTCATAACCGCCAGAGCGAACGATGCGCGCCAAATTCCGAGATCTCGCCGGTCGTTTTCTTGCCGACGTAAATCGTGATGCCAATGACGAGCGCAAAGGTACCGCCAAAAATAAACGCCACCAGCCAGGATTTGATATGGCCGACGCTGAGCGCGCGATAAAACGAACCGAAAGTATCGATCGGCTCGGAGGCGTGCAGAAAAATTTTCGTGACCCACGCCACCATGATGAGAATGAAAATGAAAACGTAATTGCGCTTTAAGCGCCGTCCCACTGCCTCGAGGCGAGTGATCTTGAAGCGGGGCAGGATCAGATCTTCGCAGACCAGTTTCTTCCATTCGCCCTGCAACATCTGGCGATTTTCCATGACCATCGGCACAAGAAAATGGGCTTCGAGCATGCGCACCCGCGCGCGAAACGCATCGTAAAATCGATAGCGGCGCGCCTCGATCCAGAGCATTCCCCAGACGATGGCGAGATTGAAAAAGAAAATGATGTGCGGCACTTCCCGATTGGAAAACGCAATGGTGATGATGGCCGTGCTAGAGGTGATGGCCCAGTTCGTCGTGATGTCGAGCCGTTGCCGCCAGATCATGATCCGGCCGAGCTCGCCGCGATAAAAATGCGACATCGCATTGACGTAACCCGGGTCGTAGATACTGCGTTGGAGCGAGACGTTGGTCTCTTCGTGGTGAATCGGCGGAGTGTTTTCGTTTGCCACGGCGGAGTCGTTAACTGGATAACTGGCTTTGCCGCGCGAATCCACTACTTCCTCCAATCATGGCCACCGTCCTCGCCGACCTGCTGAACGAAAACCAGGTCGTGCTCGATCTGCGCGCGACCGCGCGGGACGAAGCGTTACGCGAAATTGTCGCGACCATGACTGGCACGGACAAGGTGCGTGACGCGGAGAAATTTCTCGCGGAGGTGCGGTCTCGTGAAGAAGCGCACACGACCTACATGGGCAATGGGATCGCGTTTCCGCATGCGCGGACCAATTTGGTCGAACGGATCATTCTCGGCATTGGGCGGAGCCGCGCGGGAGTACAGGTACGAAGAAAACAGCGAAGTCGCGCGACTCATCTTTCTCATCGGGGTGCCGCAGCGAATGGTGACCGATTACCTGGTTTGCGTCGGCGCGCTCGCTCGCCTAACGAGTGATGAGAAAATGCGTGAGGCCTTGCTCAACGTCGCAACGCCCGCGGAATTTGTCGCCTTGCTCCGCGAAGGATCGCTCGTTTTGAAATAACCCGGCGATCAGGTCGTTTTTTTCAGCAACTGATTGCGCGCGCGATCGAGGGTGCGCCGCTCACTCGCGGTCAGGCTGTTGATGCCGTGTTTGGAAATTTTCTCCAGCAGCGGATCGACCAGACTGTCGATGTCTTCGGGATCAGTTGCCCGCGGCGCAGATCGCGGCACAACCTGAAACTTCGGTTTCGGTTGAAATCTACTCTTAAAGTTCGACCACCATTCCGGCTCATCACCAACACCGCGAGTGCGAATGAAGAAGAACGCGACCAGCGCCGTGGTCCACAAAAGAATCAGCGACGACCAATCGCGATTGGCCAGCGCGGCCAGTGTGCCGATCGCGACCAAAATAAGTGCGATCCATTTCATCTGGATGCGCAGCAACGACATTTCGACCGACGGATAAATCGTCGCGAAAGCGAGGAAGATTCCGAAATGCAACACGCCCGAGCCAGAAATCCCGACCCGCATCCACAAGCCCGTCAGAGTCAGAAGCAGCGTGGGTATTAGAAGCAACAACGCATAAAGAGCGATGAACGCGCGCCGACCGATGAAGCGTTCCACTTCGCGGCCGAAGGCGAAGAGCATGTACATTTCAATCGCGAACCAAAGCAGTGCGCCGGCGGAATAAGGCGTGTGGACAAAGGCGTAAGTCGCGATTTGCCAGACGCGGCCAAGCACCAAAACCTGGGCGCTGTCGAACATCAGGAAATTCAAAAACGCCGCCGCGCCAAAAGCCGAAAGCAGGCAAGTCAGGATGAGCAAGCTGACGTGCACGCCGACGAGCAACGTCGTCACGTCCACCGGATAACGGCCGACCCACGTGACCGGTTTGTAGTCGTCGGCAGTCGTCACTCCGAACATGCCGGAATAAACGGCGCGCCCTTGGCGCTTGCAAGCGGCCTTCGCGTGCAGGACGAAAAATAGCTTGGAGAACTTGGCCGCGCGGCTGAAAATTAGCGTCCCTCTTATGGAAAACCTCGCGCCTGCCGTTCATCCGCCGTCTGGAATTGGAGACAAAAAACCGACCAACCAGGCGGTGCTCGATTGGGTGCATGAAGTCGAGTTGTTCACGCAGCCGGAGAATATTTTTTGGTGTGACGGTTCGGAAAAAGAAAACGACTACTTGTTAGGCAAAGCGCAGAAGCAGGGCGTGGTCTTGAAGTTGAATGAGCAGAAAGTGCCGCGCTCGTATTTGCATCGCTCGAATACCAACGACGTCGCCCGCGTTGAGCAGTTCACGCTCATTTGCACGCCGACGAAAGAGGAAGCGGGGCCAACCAATCATTGGGCCGATCCGGCCGAGACTTACACGAAGTTAAACGGCATGCTGAAGGGCGCGATGAAGGGACGAACGATGTTCGTCATTCCTTACATCATGGGCCCGCCCGATTCGCCGCTGACTAAAGTTGGCTTTGAAATCACCGACTCGATCTACGTCGTGCTCAGCATGCGCATCATGACGCGCATGGGCGACGTGGCCGTGCAGCGGCTCGAGTCGCAAAAAAATGGCGAATGGAATCGCGGCACGCATTCGTTGCTCGATGTGAATCCTGAGCGCCGCTGGATCTGCCATTTCCCGCAGGACAACGCCATCATTTCAGTCGGTTCCGGTTACGGCGGGAATGTTTTGCTTTCGAAAAAATGCCTCGCGCTTCGCATCGGTTCTTATCTCGCGCGCAAACAAGGCTGGCTCGCCGAGCACATGCTCATCCTCGGCGTTGAATCGCCGGAAGGGAAAAAGCATTACGTCGCCGCCGCCTTCCCGAGCGCGTGCGGCAAAACGAATTTCGCCATGCTCATTCCGCCGCCGCATTTCAAAGGCTGGAAGGTCACGACTGTTGGTGACGACATCGCCTGGATGCAGATCGGCAAAGATGGGCGGCTCTACGCGGTCAATCCGGAGAACGGCTACTTCGGCGTCGTGCCGGGGACGAGTTACAAATCGAATCCGAACGCGATGAAATCGATCGCACGCGACACGCTCTACACCAACGTCGCGCTGACCGATGACGGCGATGTTTGGTGGGAAGGCAAAGACGGCGCACCGCCGAAACATGCGATCGATTGGAAGGGCCACGATTGGACGCCCGATTCAAAAGAAAAAGCGGCGCATCCGAATTCGCGTTTCGCCACGCCGATGCGCAACAATCCCGCGCTCGATCCCGATGTCGAAAAAGGCGAAGGCGTTCCGATCAGCGCGATCATTTTCGGCGGCCGTCGCAGTGACACCATGCCGCTGGTTTTCCAGGCGCGCGATTGGGAACACGGCACCTATATTGGCGCGACGATGGGTTCGGAGACTACTGCGGCCGCGACCGGCGCCGTCGGCCAGGTACGGCGCGACCCGATGGCGATGTTACCGTTTTGCGGATACAACATGGGCCAATATTTTCAGCACTGGCTCACGATCGGTCCGCGTCTCAAAAATCAGCCGCTTATTTTTCACGTGAATTGGTTCCGCAAGAACGCGGATGGAAAATTTTTGTGGCCCGGCTTCGGCGATAACATGCGCGTCCTGAAATGGATCATCGACCGCGTCGAAGGTCACGGCGGCGGCGCGGAAACGGAGATTGGCACCATCCCGCGTCCGGAAGATTTCGACCTCGCCGAACTCAACGACGTTTCACGCGAAACGATGCGCGAACTTTTCTCGATCAAGCCCGACGAGTGGAAGAAAGAACTCGAAGGGCAGAGCGAATTCTTCAAGACCCTCGGCCAAGACATGCCGCAGGAACTGGTCGCGCAACACGACAAAGTCGCGGAAAAGTTCGCGAAATAGCGCGGCTAAGTTGCTAACGGATTCGGCATCCCGGATAGTCTCCGGTGGTTCCGACGAAAGCCGACAAAAAGTGCCTCACGGCGCCGCCTGAGCGCGATTGCGTCGAGGTTCGCGGGGCGCGTCAGAACAATCTCAAGGGCATCGATCTCGATCTGCCCCTCGGCAAATTAACCGTCATCACCGGCCCGAGCGGAAGCGGAAAATCGTCGCTCGCCTTCGAAACCATCTACGCGGAAGGGCAGCGGCGTTACGTCGAAACGTTCTCGCCTTACATGCGGCAATTCCTCGACCGCATGGACAAACCGCGCGTCGACGAAATCCGCGGCATCCCGCCCGCGATCGCGATCGAGCAGGCGAACCCGGTTAAGAGTTCGCGCTCCACCGTCGGCACGATGACGGAGATCAACGATTACCTGAAACTTCTCTGGCCGCGGATTTCGCGCGCATTTTGTCGGAATTGCCAACGCGAGATTCGTCCGGAAACGGCGAAGTCGATTGCCGATGAAATCTTGCGCGAGCTCAGTGGCAAGACGGTCCTGATTACGTTCTGGGTTTCGGTTCCGGCAAAAACGGAAGCGCAAGAGTTCTTCAAGTTCATTCAACAGCAGGGCTATCTGCGTGTTTGGTTGAATGGCGAAATCGTTCGCGCGGATACCGACAAAAAAGTCGGGCGACTCGGTGCGCGGGTGCAGGTCATCCAGGATCGGACCACAATTTCGGAAGAAAACCGATCACGGCTCGTTGAGGCGCTCGAGGTCGCACTCCGTTTTGGCAAAGACCGGATCAACATCGTCGAAGTCGAAAAGAAAAAGGAACATCCGTTTTCCACTGGCTGGCATTGCGCGCATTGCGATCTCGATATTCGTCCGCCCACGCCGGGTTTGTTCAGCTTCAACAGTCCGCTCGGCGCCTGTCCTGAATGTCGCGGCTTTGGTCGCACCATTGCGATTGATCTGAATCGCGCCATTCCCGACCGTTCGCTCTCGATTGCACAAGGCGCGGTGCGTGTTTTTCGCGGCGAAGAAATGGGCGAATCGCAAAAAGATCTCATGCGGGCCTGCGCGCGCGAGGAGATCAATGTGCACACGCCCTTCGAGGAGTTGCCGAAGTCCGATCAGAACTTCGTCATCAATGGCGAAAAAAAGAGCGGCGAATACAGCGACGATGACTACGAAAACGATCGCTGGTATGGCGTGCGCGGTTTTTTCAAATGGCTCGAGAGTAAAACCTACAAAATGCACGTGCGCGTGTTGCTCAGTCGTTATCGCGCTTACACGACCTGTCCGAGTTGCAACGGCGGACGCTTTCAGCCCGACGCGCTGAATTATCGCGTCGTTACGGCGCAGGACACGTTGACCCTGCCGCAAATCGACGCGCTGCCCGTTAACCGCACGCGCGATTTGTTGGCGAATATTGCGCTGCCGCCGAACGACTCCACCGCAGAAATGCTGCGTCGAGAAGTCGTCACGCGGCTGAATTATCTCTGCAACGTCGGACTCGGATATCTCACGCTTGATCGATCCACGCGCACGCTCAGCGGCGGCGAAGTGCAGCGCGTCAATCTCACGACCTGTCTCGGCGCATCGCTCGTGAACACGCTCTTTGTCATGGATGAACCGAGCGTCGGCCTGCATCCGCGCGATGTCGGGCGATTGATCCGCGTCATTCACAATCTGCGCGACAAAGGCAACACTCTCCTCGTCGTCGAGCATGAAGAGGCGATCATTCGCAGCGCTGATAATCTGATCGACATCGGACCAGGCCGCGGGGAACTCGGCGGCGAATTAATCTTCAACGGTCCGCTGTCGGAAATGCTGGGGAGCGCGGGCGCCGCGCCCGCAGTGTCACGCGCCTCGCGGGACACACTGAGCGACCTGGAAAATTCTCTGTCGTCCAAACATCGCACAGCGTTGACGCGAGGCGCGTCACCGAGCGGGCGCGGCGCCCGCGCTCCCCAAGCCGAATCTCTGACGCGTGATTATCTCACTGGAAAAAAATCGATTCCGATTCCCAAATCGCGTCGCAAGTCAACCAACGCGATCAAGATCAACGGTGCGCGCGAGCACAATCTTAAGAACGTCGATGTCGATATTCCGCTCGGAATTTTTGCCTGCGTTACCGGCGTTTCCGGTTCCGGCAAATCGACGCTGATCCACGAGGTGCTCTATCGAAATCTCGCGCGCGCCAAGGGACAGGCGACCGAGCAGGAAGCCGGCGCGTGCAAATCGGTCAGCGGCGCGCATCGCGTCGGCGATGTGGTGATGGTCGATCAAACGCCGCTCGCGCGCACGCCGCGTTCGACGCCGATCTTGTATCTCGGTCTCTACGATCGCGTGCGCGAATTGTTCGCAGCATTGCCCGAAGCGCAGGCGCAAGGCCTGACCGCGAGCGCCTTTTCCTTCAACTCCGGCAGCGGGCGTTGCGAACGTTGTTGCGGTACCGGTTTCGAAAAAATCGAAATGCAATTCCTCAGCGACCTCTTCGTGCGTTGCGCGGAATGCGAAGGCAAACGTTTCCAACCGCACGTGCTGCGCGTGCATCTCTACGGCAAATCGATTCACGATGTTCTGCAGTTGACGGTAAGCGAAGCGATCCAGTTCTTCGCGCAGATCGGAGAATCGACCAAGCTCGGTGATCCACTCGATGTGCTCGATGAAGTCGGGCTCGGCTATCTGCGGCTCGGTCAGCCGCTCAACACATTATCCGGCGGCGAATCGCAGAGGCTCAAGCTCGTCGCTCACCTGACCGATCATGCCGCGGGCGAAAATGGAAACGGAAATTCTGCGTGCGGAAAGTTGTTCATCTTCGACGAGCCGACGACTGGATTGCATTTCGACGACGTCGCGTTGCTCGTGAAAGTTTTTCAAGGACTCGTCGATCGCGGGAATTCGATTGTCGTGATCGAACACAACCTTGAAGTGATCAAATGCGCAGATTGGGTCATCGATCTTGGACCTGAGGCCGGCGACGACGGTGGCAAATTGGTTGCCGCCGGAACTCCGGAAGCGGTCGCGAAACTCGAAGCGTCGCATACCGGCAGATATCTCCGCGGAGTTCTGGGGAGCGCGCCCGCCTCGGGCGCCGTTCGTGGCGCCTCGCCGCGAACATTTCGTGCACCATACCGGGATGAAGACGATGATTTTTCTTTGCGCGTCGCCGAAGAGCCGTTCCGCGAGGCGCGAAACGGTGCGGGCGAGGCGCCCGCGCTCCCCAGAAATGGATCCGCCCATCACGCCATCCAAATCCACGGCGCGCGCGAGCATAACCTGAAGAACATCTCGTTAGGCATTCCGCGCGACAAGATGGTCATCATCACTGGGCTGAGCGGTTCGGGGAAATCGACCGTTGCGTTCGACATTCTTTTTTCCGAAGGACAACGCCGCTTCCTCGACAGCATGTCGCCGTACGCGCGGCAGTTCGTCGAGCAGCTCGAGAAACCGGATGTCGATCTCGTCGAGGGCGTCCCGCCGAGTGTCGCGATCGAGCAACGCGTCACGCGCGGCGGCGGTAAATCAACCGTCGCGACCGTGACGGAAGTTTATCATTTCCTTCGACTGCTCTTCTCGAAAACCGGCACGCAATTTTGTCCCGATTGCGATTTGCCAGTCGAAAAACAAAGCCTCGCTGCGATCGTGAAACAGGTCGAAACTGCGGCGCGCCGCGGCATGCTCAAGGTGCTCGCCCCGCTCGTGAAAGCGCGAAAAGGTTTTCACACTGATGTCGCGCGTTGGGCGGAGCGCCAAGGTTTCGACACACTCTTTGTCGATGGTCAGCTGATTCCAGTCGGGCAATTTCGAAAATTGGAACGCTTCAAGGAACACACCATCGACGTCGTCGTTGGCGTGATTGACGCGAAGCGAATTAAGAAAGCGCGCAATCTTGTGCAACGCGCGCTTGATATCGGCCGCGGCACGGCCCATCTGCTCGACGCGAGAAATCATCTCACTGTCATGAGCACGGAGATGAGCTGTCCAGGATGCGGTCGCGCATTCGAAGAACTCGATCCGCGTTTGTTCTCCTTCAATTCGCCGCATGGCGCTTGCGAAGAATGCGGCGGGTTCGGCGAAATATGGAACGCGAAGCTGCAAACCGGTGAAGAAGAAACCGGCGAATCGGTTTTGGAAAACGAACTCACGGCCGAGCGCGAATCGGAATGGATCGACGAAGAAGAAGCGCGCGAATGTCCATCGTGTCACGGCTCGCGCTTGAACGCGATCGCGCGGCATGTGCGCGTGCAGGGAAAGACGATCGATGATTTCACCAAGCTCTCTGCGCTCGAGGCTTATCTGCTCGTGCGGAAATTAAACTTCCGCGGCAATCAAAAAACCATCGCGGCCGATTTGGTGCCGGAGATTTCGCAGCGACTTGAGTTCATGGATAATGTCGGGCTCGGCTACCTCTCGTTAGGCCGAAGCGCCAAGACGTTGAGCGGCGGCGAATCGCAGCGCATTCGTCTCGCGGCGCAGCTCGGTTCGAATTTGCGCGGCGTGCTTTACGTTCTCGATGAACCAACCATCGGACTGCATCCGCGCGACAATATTCGTTTGCTCGAAACGCTGACGGCGCTGCGCGAAAAAGGAAACTCGCTCGTCATCGTCGAACACGACGAAGAGACAATGCGGCGCGCGGATCACATCATAGATCTCGGGCCGGGCGCGGGCATGCACGGCGGCGAAGTTGTTGTGCAGGGGACGCTCAAAGAAATCCAAGCGCACAAGAATTCCGAGACCGGACGCTGTTTGCGGTCGCCACTTTGTCATCCCATCCGCGAAAGCCGGCGTTCGTTAAAGGATGTTGAAGCTTGGATCGAGATTCGCGGTGCCGCCGCAAACAATTTGAAGAACGTCGATGTGAAATTTCCGGTGAATCGGCTCTCAGTCATCACGGGAATTTCTGGTTCCGGAAAATCGACATTGATGCGTTCGGTTTTGTTGCCCGCGATTCACGACGAACTCGATGGCAAGAAAGACGACGCGCGATTTGTTCAGTTCGATCAAAGGCGCGGATTCGTTCGAGACGGTTTACGAAGTCGATCAATCGCCCATCGGCAAAACCTCGCGCTCGACGCCGGCGACCTACATCAAAGTCTTCGACGAGATTCGCAATCTCTACGCGCAGCTGCCGGTCTCGCGCGTGCGCGGTTACACCAGCGCGCGGTTTTCCTTCAACACCGAAGGCGGTCGCTGCGAAACGTGCAAAGGCCAAGGCGTGATCAAACTCGAGATGAGTTTTCTGCCGAGCAGTTATGTGCCGTGCGAAGATTGCGGCGGGCGTCGCTACAATCCGCAGACGCTCGAGGTGCTCTACAACGAGAAGTCGATCGGCGATGTCATGGAAATGACGATCGAGCAGGCTGCGCAATTTTTTGCGACCAATCAAAAAATCGCGCGACCACTTTCGTTGCTGGTCGATACCGGACTCGGCTACCTCAAACTCGGACAACCAAGTCCAACTTTGAGCGGCGGCGAATCGCAACGATTGAAACTCGTCACCGAACTGGCACGCGGAACCGGTCGCGCGCAAAACGAGCGCATCCGCAAAATGCGCAAACCGAAATCGACGCTCTATCTATTAGAGGAGCCGACGATCGGATTGCACATGGCGGATGTCGAATTGCTGCTAAAGGTGCTGCATCGATTGGTCGATGAAGGCAACACCGTCATCGTCATCGAACACAACTTGAGCATCATCGCGGAAGCAGATTACATCGTCGATATCGGACCGGAAGCGGGTGCGGATGGCGGCGAAATCGTCGCCACCGGCACACCGGAAGAAGTTGCAAAAAGTCGCATCAGTCGCACCGCGCCGTTTCTGCGCGAGACGTTGCGAATTGCTTCGACGCCGTCGCGCCGATTGGTCGCTCGACGGGCGTGAGCCTTGCTGCGATATAACGCAACACCTTCCCGTGTTCGCTTATTACCTGCATAAACTCGATCCGTACATTTTTCATGTAACGGAAACTTTCGGCCCGCGTTGGTACGGCCTCGCGTATGTCATGGCCTTTATTTGCGGCTACGCGCTCCTCGCGTGGCTTTCGAAAAAAGGTTATGCCGACATTCATCAGGCGCAGGTCGGCGACTTCATTACCTGGGCCGCGCTTTTCGGCGTCATGGTCGGCGGCCGTCTCGGCTACGTGCTTTTTTATAAGCCGGAAATGCTCCGCGCACCGCTCTCGATCTTCAAAGTCTGGGAAGGCGGCATGTCGAGTCACGGCGGGATGATCGGCCTCGTCCTCTTCACGCTCTATTACGCGCGCAAATACAAAATGTCGTGGACCAACCTGGCCGATAACCTCGGCGTGGTCGCGCCGATTGGTCTCTTCTTCGGTCGCTGCGCGAATTTTATTAACGGCGAGCTTTACGGGCGCGCGGCGAATTTTCCGTGGGCGGTGCAGTTCCCGAAAGAATTAGTCGACACGAACAACGGCGATCTGGTCGAGCGGGCCGTCGCTGTCTCGCGCCAGGTCGATCCGCTCATCAATTCGCCCGAGGATATCCTGCGCGTGTTGCCGGCAAATCCGAAAATCGAAGAAGTGTTGCGCACTGTCCTGACGCCGCGACATCCATCGCAGCTCTACGAAGCTTTTCTCGAAGGCATTGTCTTGTTTGTTATCTTGTGGTTCGTGCGCACGCGCATGCGCACGCCGAATGGCGTCCTGACCGGTTTGTTCCTCTGCATCTACGCGATCTTTCGCATCATCGTGGAAAATTTCCGCGAACCCGACGCGTCGCTCATCGGACCGTTCACGCGCGGACAATTCTTTTCCTTTTTCCTGTTCGCGATCGGCCTCGGGTTCATCGTCGTCGCGAAGCTGCGGCCAGTGTATCCGCGCAAACTCTGACTCACTGCTTTCACTTCGCCGCGAAGTCCGCTAATTGTTCGGCGTGGAAATTCTCGCGGCGGGCGGTCTGACCTTCGCCTTCGGGCACGCAACACTCGCCGGCAAAATCATTCTCGCCTGTCTGCTCGTCGGTTCGATTTTCAGCTGGTCCGTCATGATCACGAAGATGCGCGTGGTGCGCTTTGCGAAACGACAGACCGCGAATTTCCGCGCGGCCTTCCGGCAGGATCGACAGCCACTGCGCCTGTTCGAAAGCGGCGCGCGTTTTCCCGGCTCGCCGCTTTTCAATGTTTATCGCGCCGGCTGCGAAGAGATGACCTTTCACTTGTTAGGCTCATCCGAAGTTGACGAAACTTTTCGCGCACGGCTTGAGATCGCCGACAAAATTTCACCGGCGCAAATGGGCGCGGTCACGGCCGCGATGGAACGCGCCGTCGGCGAAACTGCGCTCGGTTTGGAATCACAAATGATCCTGCTCGCGACGGCGGTGAGCGGCGCGCCGTTTCTCGGTTTGTTAGGAACAGTCTGGGGCGTGATGGATACCTTCACCGATGTCGCGGTCGCGGGAGCGCCGAATTTAACGACGATGGCACCGGGCGTTTCCGGCGCGCTCATCACAACCGTGATGTCGCTCTGCGTCGCGATTCCCGCGATGTTCGGTTACAACTTTCTCGTCACCAGCATTCGCAGTTTGATCGTTGAGATGGACAACTTCGCCGCCGAACTCGCATCGGAGTTCGAGCACAAATACGTCGATCACGGCGTGCGCGAGCCGGCGTTCCGCCGATGAGACGCTACTCCCAACGCAACAACCTGACGACGTTGAGCGAAATCAACATCACGCCGCTGCTCGATCTCGCCTTCGTGCTGCTGATCATTTTCATCATCACGACGCCGCTGATCGAGAACAGCCTCAATCTCTCTGTGCCATCGAGCACGGCCGCAAATACAGCGGGCGATCCGTCGAAGACGCAGACAATCTCGATCGATCGCGATGAAGCGATCAAGTTCAACAACGAAGCCGTCGACCTGGAAACGCTGGCCGAACGCCTAACGAGTGCTAAAGGAGCGAATCCAAATGTTTCTGTTGTCGTTAGGCCGGACCGCGAACTGCCGGTGCAGAATTTAGTCGCGGTGATGGATGTTCTGCAGCGAGCGCAGATTTCGAAAATCGGAATCGCGACCAAAGGCGAACCTTAACCGATGCCGCGGGATCGCCGCTTCTGGCGCAACGTTGTCATCATTGGTGTCGTCCACGTCGTCGTCCTGACCGGCCTGCTGCGGTGGAGTGCGACCGCGAAGAAACCGCTCTCGAGCGACATTGTCTGGATGGAAGGAGGCGCAGTCGCGAACACGCCTTCGACCGCATCATTTGCACAAGACGCAGGCGAGACTCCGACGCCGGCGCCGACGGCAGAGCCGACGGTTGCGCCCATGGAGGACCCGCCCCACCCCGCGGATGTCGACACAGCAACACCGAAGCCGACAGCTACTGCGCAACCAAGATCAACTCCCAAACCTTCACCCAAACCGACGCCGAAGCCGTCGCCCAAAAAAGCGGTGGTCGCAAAACCAACGCCGAAGCCGAGTGCTGCTCCAAAAAAATTGGCCGATGCGAAAAAGGATTCGACGAAAGCGGTTCAGGAAAAAAAGAGCGGATCGAGTCAGACAGCTGTGTCCGGCGGTTCAGATGCGCGGGGAAACGGTTCGGGCAGCGCATCGCAATTCGCCTGGTATGGCAGGATGCTGCATGACCGATTTTTCAGTGAATGGATTCAGCCGAAAGGTCTGACCAAGGATGGGGCAAAGATTTCCGCGCAAGTTCGCGTGCGAATCGAGAAAGATGGGCGCGTCTCCGATTTCAACATCGTGCGATCATCGGGCAACGTCGTGATCGACGAATCGCTTAGCGCGGTGGCAAAGCGCGTGACGCAGGTCGATCCGCTGCCGGCAGGTCTCACCAACGCCGCTCACTACGACGTGAACATCAACTTCGAATTGAATGCCGATTAGTTTTACAAAAGCGCGAGCGATTTGCCTTCGCGACCGCGCACTTGATCGAGCGTGCATTGCCGCGGCGCTTTGTCTTTGCGCCAGCGAACGATTTTCGTTCCGTGCCGAAAACGATCGCCGGTGAAATGATCGTAAGTGACTTCGACGACAATTTTCGGATCGACCGGTTCCCATTCACCGGTGCGCTCGGTGCTCCAACGACTCGGACCGCCGGGCGCGTTGCCGGTAAAGCCCGGCGGTTTGCGCAGTGCTTTAAACTTTTTCGTTAGCGCTGGACGATCGCTTTTCGCGAATGCGGAAGTGAATCCGACGTGATGCAATAATCCTTCGTCGTCGTACAAGCCGAGCAAAAGCGAGCCGAGAACTTTGCTGTCGGTCGCGTAACGAAATCCGCCGACAACACAATCGACCGTGCGAATCTGTTTCACCTTCACCATCGCGGTGCGTTCGCCCGAGCCATAGGGCGCATCGAGCAACTTCGCGATCACGCCGTCGAGATCGCCACCGACGCGATCGAACCATTTCTTTGCTTTCGTTAGGCTGGTGGTCGCAGGCGAAAGACGAATCGCGCTCGTCGGTCCGAGATTCTTCTTCGCGAATTGTTCCAGCTGGTCACGTCGCTTGCGCAACGGAGCTGTTGATTCGTCGAGGAAATCGAAGATGACGTAGAGCGCCGGATGCGCCGCAGCCAACTTTTTCACGCGACTGGCGGCCGGATGCAGGCGCAATTGCAATTCGTCGAAGGAAAGTTTGCCGTGCACCGGAATGACGAGCTCGCCATCAAGCACGAATTTTTTGGCGCGCAGTTTCGCGAGTGCTTCCACGACGTCGGGAAAATAACGCGCAAGCGGCTGGCCGGATTTTGATTGAAGATAAATTTCGTTGCCGTTGCGAAACGCGATACAACGAAAGCCGTCCCACTTCGGCTCGTATTGCCATTCGTCGCCGACGGGAATCTCGTCGACCGACTTCGCTTCCATCGGCGGCAACGGCGGCTTGAGCGATTTCACTTCGTATATCTTCGCGGCACGAGCTTCGGCGGTCGCTTTCCTTTCGTACCGCGCCGTGGACAGGAATGTAATCGAGCTCGCGGCGATCAACCGCGCAGCGCAGTAACAATCCACCGCGACTCATGTCGCCGCGCCCAACGAAGTCGGCCGGGAAGAGCAATCGTTCGCCGAAATTTTTCAGAAGAACATCGACGTATTTTCCAGTCGCGATGCTGCCGAGCAAAACGACTTCGGCCTCGGAGCCCAGTTGCCTAACGAGTTTTCGAACGTCGCGTTCGAGCGGTTTGCGGTAACGCGGATCGTCTTCGTGAATATCGACTTCCGCGAAAGCGCGCAGGTCATCGAGGCTGACTGGCAACTCCACTGGAACCAGCCCGCGATTGGGCGTGATGACGAAGGCGCGACCAAAGGCATTGGCGTAAGCGAGCTTGCCGCGAAAGTAGAGTCCGCTCAGAAAAGTGAAAACTTCGCCTAACGAAGGCAGATCTTCGCTGCGCAAACGTCGCGCGAGATCGAATTGCGCGCGTTCGCTCATGATCATGCGCGCGCGTTGTCCGCCGGCATAGGCCGGCGACAGGAGAAAGACGCGCGTCATGGATCGAGACGCGCTTCGGCCAGATCGAGATCGCGCTGAATCCGACGCAGCGCTTCATCATTGATGACATGCTCGTTGCGCAAACGGATGATCGTCTCGCGTTCCGATTGCAGTGCTTCGGCCTGCAATTGCTGATACTGCGGCGTGGCGATTTCTCCGCGCGCCTCCTCCGGCGTGTCCGCGTAAACCTGCAGTTGCTCGATGCGATCGTCGTATTCCGCGCGGACGCGCTCGACCACACCAGGCGGGAAACGTTCGTCGGTCGCACTCTGCTCGATCAATTGCAGCGCGGCCTGATTCGCCTGCAATCGTGCGAGTCGCTCTTCATCATCGACGCCGCCTTCGTCCTTCACTCCGAGAACGCGAATCAAAACCGGCAGTGTTAAACCTTGCAGGACAAGCGTCGTGAGAATGACGGCGAAGGTGAGAAACAAGATGTAATTGCGCGCAGGAAATTCGCGGCCGTCGGCGAGCGTGAGGGGCAAGGCGAAGGCGGCCGCGAGCGAAATGACGCCACGCATTCCCGACCAACCGACGATGGCGGCCTCGCGCCAGGTCGGACATTTCTCACTCGCGCGGACGCACTTTCGCAAAAGCCGAGGCAAAAAAATTCCCGGCGCAACCCAGAGAAGACGAACCACGACCGCGGCCGCGCTGACCAACGCAGCCTCGTCGATCAGCCTAACGAGTGGTTCGCCATGTAAGGCCCGGAGGATTTCGAGCAGTTGCAGGCCGATACTGATGAAGACGAAACCGTTGAGCAAAAATACGACCATTTCCCAAAAGGCGAAGGCTTGCAGACGATAACGCGCGGTGAGGATAAGCGGAGCATGCCAGCCGAGAAAAATTCCCGCGGTGACCACGGCGAGGACTCCGGAAACATGCAATCGCTCCGCGGGCAAATAAGCCAGAAAAGGCGTGAGCAACGAAATGGTGATTTGCACCGGCGGATCATCGAGACGGCGATGCAGCCATCGCATGATGACGCCGACCACGAGCCCAACCGCGATGCCGCCGACCGCGACGATAACAAATCGACCCGACGCTGCGCCTAACGAGAAGTTTCCGGTCATCAAAGCGGCGATGGCAAATTGCAACGCGACTAGTGCGGTCGCGTCATTAACCAGGCTTTCACCTTCCAGGACGACTTCGATGCGATGGGGCACTCTCAGGCGTCGGATAATGGAAGCGGCCGCCACCGCGTCAGGCGGCGAAACGATTGCGCCCAGTGCGAAGGCCGCCGCCCACGGCACGGCCGGTATCAAAGTGTGCGCGACCCACGCCACCGAGATCATGGTGACAAGGACCAGGCCGACCGCGAGGAGCAGAATGGGACGCAGGTTGCGCCGGAAATCACGCCACGAAGTGAAGAGTGCGGTCGGATAAAGCAGCGCCGGCAAAAAGAAAAAGAAGACGATGTCCGGATTCAATTTCACCTGCGGCAAATGCGGGATGAAACTGACGACGAGGCCGGCAAGCACGAGAACGATTGGGTAAGGCAAGGCGATTTTGCGCGCGATCACCACAAGCAGGGCGACGAAACCGAAGAGGAGGACGATGGTCTCGGCTTGCTGCATCGGCTTTTCTCGGCGCGAAAATCTACTGACCGTTCTGCGAGCGATGCGCTTCCATCTCGCCGAGATGTTTCTCCGACCAATGGCAAAGACCCTGCAAGGGCTCGATGAGAGTGCGGCCTAACGAGGTGAGGGCATATTCGACTTTCGGCACAGCACTCGGGTAAACTTTTCGCCTAACGAGTCCATCGCGTTCCAGACTGCGCAGCGTTTGTGTGAGGACTTTTTGCGAAATGTCGCCAATGGCGCGTTGCAATGCGGAATAGCGCATGGTGGTGCTCGCAAGATTTTGGATTATGAGCACGGTCCATTTGTCGGCGATGCGATCGAGCAAGAGCCGGGAGGGACAGCCTGGCGTGAGGACGTTGTAGGTCGCGCGGCTTTTCGCCATAAAGTTTCTTGTAGAACGAATCGCGGCGCGAGCAAATAGAGCCAGTGAAGATTTTAGTTGTCGGAAGTGGTGGTCGCGAGCACGCGCTGGCCTGGAAGCTAAAACAATCGCCGCGCGTTACGCAGATTTTTTGCGCGCCGGGAAACGCGGGCACGGCGGAGCTGGGCGAGAATGTTCCGATCAGTGCGAGCGATTTGCCGAAGCTAGTTGGATTCGCGAAGGAAAATCGCATCGATCTGACCGTCATCGGTCCGGACGACTCGCTGGCCGCTGGCATTGTCGATTTATTCACGCGCGAAAAGCTGCGCGTCTTCGGTCCGACTCAAACAGCGGCGCGCCTCGAATCGTCAAAGATTCTCGCGAAGGATTTGATGGCCAAGTTTCATATCCCAACGGCGAAAGCGGGCGCGTTTGATCGCAGCGATGAAGCGCTAAAGTTTTGCGAACAACTGCCGTATCCGATCGTGATCAAGGCGGATGGGCTCGCGCTGGGAAAAGGTGTGGTCATCGCACAATCGTCTGGTGAAGTTGCGGAGGCGATCGAGTCGATGATGAACGAGGGCCGCTTCGGTGAAGCCGGCCGGCGCATCGTGGTCGAAGAATTTCTGCGCGGAAGCGAATGTTCTGTGCACGCTTTGGTGGGCGGCGGGAGTTATCGCATGCTCGCGACGGCGCGTGATCACAAGCGCGCGCACGACGGCGACCAGGGACCGAACACTGGCGGCATGGGCGCAGTCAGTCCGGCCGATAATTGGAGCGCCGAAGCGGAAGAGGTATTTGATCGTGAGGTGATGCGACCGTTGCTGCGGGGCCTGACTGAAACGGGCATCGATTTTCGCGGCCTGCTTTTTCCGGGCTTGATGATGACGGCAGAAGGTCCGCGCGTTTTGGAATTCAACTGCCGCTTCGGCGATCCGGAAACGCAAGTGATTCTCCCGCGTTTGCAATCGGACCTGGTCGATCTGCTGGAAGCGACTATCGATGGCGGTTTGGCGAAGGTCGCAATCGAATGGGATTCTCGCGCGGCAGTTACGGTGGTGATGGCGTCGGGCGGTTACCCGGAAAAATACGAAACTGGAAAAACGATCAGCGGTTTGGACTCGTTAGGCGATTTGAAAGACGTCCATGTTTTTCATGCCGGCACGCGGCGCGAGAATGGACGGGTCGTGACAGCCGGCGGCCGTGTCCTGGCCGTGACCGCGTTGGGCGAAACCGTCGAGCAAGCACGCGCTCGCGCGTATGAAGCTGTGGCGCGGATCGATTTCGGAGGGGCGCATTATCGGCGGGATATTGCCCTTCCTTCGCTTCAGGCTAACGTCGCAGCCAATTGATGTTGCGAGGCGTTCTCTTTTTCTTTGGAGCAGTCCTCGCTTTTGTTTTCGGCGCGGAGGTTCTTGCACAAACTCCGACGCGCACGCCGACCACTTTACCAACGACGAGCGCGACACCGACACCTGCTCCGACACCATCGTCCGAAGCGCTGATCAATTTGATGAGCTCGGCGGATTTGCAGCAGGCCGTTCAGCTCTTGAAGAGCAATTATCTGAATCCCGAAGCGCTTAATGAGACGGAACTAAATCGCGCGCTGCTCATGGGTTTGCTGACGCGCCTTGGTCCCGGTTTCATGATTCTTCCCGCGCGCGCACCGGAATCGGAGGCGACCAATCCCCTTTATTCTGAGGTCCTGGAAAACCACATCGGTTATTTGCGCATCGGCGCACTGACTGCGGCGAACTTGAAATCGATGGATGCGGCCCTGCAAAATTTCGGCACGAAAAAAGTGGATGCGATTGTGATCGATTTGCGCGCCAGTGGTGGGGCGAATGATTTTGCGCTCGCGGCTGAATTTGCCAAACGCTTCGTGGCCAAAGGCAAACCGCTTTTCACGTTGCGTCGCACAGCGTCGAAGCAGGAACGCTCGCTCACCGCAGACACGGATCCGGCGTATCACGGGCTGATGATTGTTCTCGCCGATAGCGAAACCTCGGGCGCGGCCGAAGCGCTCGGCGGAATCTTGCGCTTGCACGATCGGGCGCTCGTCATCGGCCAAACGACCGCGGGTCAGGCGATGGAGTACGCGGATTTGCCGTTGAACGGCGGAAAGGTGCTCCGCGTCGCGGTGGCGGAGGCAGTTCTGCCGGAAGGTCGTCCTTTGTTTCCGACCGGATTGAAGCCCGATCTGCCCGTGGAAATGGCGGCCGCCGACAAACGCACCATCTTTCTGCAATCAGCCGAGAAGGGCATGGCGCCATTCATTTTCGAAAGCGAACGGCCGCATTTGAATGAAGCAGCGTTGCTCTCGGGCAAAAATCCAGAAGTCGAGGCGGAAACGCAGCGGCGCGCGCGCGGTAATGAAAAAACGCCGCGCGATCCCGTGTTGCAGCGCGCGGTCGATGTGATCACATCGCTCTCGATTTATCAGCAACGCTAAACGCGCGTTCTGGAAAATCGCCGGTCTCCGAGTAGAATCGGAGGATGAATCCGCTCGAGGAACGGATCGGCCACAAGTTTCGGAATTCGCTTCTGCTCGCGGAAGCGTTGACCCATCCGAGTCTTGGCCACGAAACGCAGCGGCATCATTTCGATAATCAACGCCTCGAATTTCTCGGTGACGCCGTCTTGCAGTTGATCATGACGGAACATCTTTTCGCGATGTTTCCGCGTGAAGCGGAAGGTCGCCTGACGAAACTTCGTTCGCGTCTGGTTTCCCGTGAAGCATTGCGCGCGCATGCGCAGAAACTCGACCTCGGCCAATTTCTCATGATGGGTCGCGGCGAAGAAGCGTGCGGCGGAAGAGAAAGAACTTCCACACTGGCTGACGCGTTCGAGGCGCTGCTCGGCGCGATTTATTTGGATACTAATTTAGAAACGGCGCGACGATTTATTCTCGCGCTGGCCGCGGACGACCTGGCGCAATTGGAAGCGGAACCAATCGACATCAATCCGAAAGGACATTTGCAGGAGACGTTGCAGGCGATTTCGCCGCGCAGTCCGGTTTACGAATTGCTTTCGGAGACCGGACGCGAGCATGAGAAGACTTTTGTTGTCCGCGTGGTCTGGGAAGGGATGGCGCTCGGTGAAGGAATGGGGCGAAGTAAGAAACAAGCGGAGACCGCGGCGGCGATGGAAGCGATGCAGCGTCGCGTTTGGGAAGAGAAAAGAATGATCGAATGCCTGCAGGCCAGCCAGAGCACATCGATTAGTCTCGAGACTCGTTAGGCGAATGATTGAGCGCGTGAATATTTTCACCGCTCTTTGAAGACCAGCTGAAATGCTGTGCGATCGCACGGGTCACAAAAAGCTTTGCGCGCTTGATGGCTTCTTCGAGCGGCGCACCGGCGGCTAAGCCAGCCGTGATCGCGGCTGAGTAGGTGCAGCCGGTTCCGTGCGTTTGCACACCGCGTTCGAATTTCGCGGTGATCTCATGGACATGCGTCTTTGTGAAAAGAAGGTCAATTGCCTCTTCGCCGCCGAGATGGCCACCCTTCAGCAAAATCGGCACACCATACCGATGCAAGAGTTGCCGACCGGCCTCACGCATCGCCGTCAAATCGGGAATCGATTGGCCGAGCAAAGTCGCAGCTTCATCCATGTTCGGCGTGATCAGGGTGGCCAGTGGAAATAATTCGCGCTCGTAGATCGCGATCGCTTCTTTTTTCAGGAGCAAATCACCGCCGGTCGCGACCATGACGGGATCAATGACGATCGGAATTTTGCATTCGCGCAAAATGCGCGCGACGGCCGCGGCAATCTCGGCGGAGTACAACAATCCAGTCTTGATTGCGCGTACGGGAAATTTTTCGAGGAGCAATTCTATCTGCTCGGCCACAACTTCCACATCGATCGCCTGAATTCGCCGCACCTTCCCAGGCGTTTCCGCAACCACACACGTGATCGCGTTTAGACCGTAAACGCCTAACGAGTGAAAGGTCTTGAGATCAGCCTGTGCGCCTGCGCCGGCGCTGCTGTCGGAACCGGCGATGGTCAGTGCGACCGGAACTTCACTTTGCGCGCGCATGATTAGACGCGCTGCCAAATCACAGCACTAAGTGCCGTCGCTCCCGATCGCTTCCACCGGGCAACCTTCCTGCGCTTCTTTGCAAAGCGCCTCTTCCTCGGGCGTTGTCGGTTGATTGTAGACGAAGGAGTGACCGCCGTCATCGTTGCGCTTGAAATTGGCGGGCGCGGTTTCACGGCACAGATCGCAGTCGATGCATTGATCATCGACATAAAAAGTGCCAGCTACGTTTTCAGGATATTTATTCGCTGCGTCTGCCATATTTCCCTCGGAAAATTGTCGGGCAAGGTTAGGAAGAAACACTCTCCGCGCAAGGATATTCGCGGCGCGCCAAAGTTCGGCGCAACCGCCGTGTGCAGGACAAGCGAAGATGGGGTGTGGCCAAGACCCGACGGCTCAAAGGCAGAGAAGAAGCCTCCCACACTGTGCGCGCGCTGCTCATCGAGCTGCCGATCTATGCCGTCCTCGTGGTCGGCTATTTCTTTCTCGTTCTCCATTTTCTGGTCGATTGGCTGGAAAATTTGCACAAGCAACACGTCCTGCTTTACGCGCTGGTTTCCATCGCGCTGATCATTGGCCAGGCGGTGGCCTTGGAATCAGTCACCACCATGCTGCTCCGTTTGTTTCGCGGTGGTCGCTCCGAATAAGCGCGCATGCATTTCCCAATTTCCAACTCCGACATCAGCCCGATTTACCTGGCTGTCTTTGGCCTTCTCATCGGAATAATGGGCGGATTTTTTGGCGTCGGCGGCAGTTTCATTGCCGGTCCCGCATTGCGCGCCGTTGGGCTGGATTGGAATTTTGTCGTGGGAACGGATCTCGCACACATCGTCGGCAAATCCGTTGTCGCGGCAAAACGTCACCGCGCTTTAGGCAATGTTGATCTGCGGCTCGGTTTGATCATGGCGCTCGGCACGATCGGCGGCGCGGAAGTTGGCGCGCAATCAATCGAAATGCTCAAGCGCGCAGGCAACGTCAACAAGGTCGTCAGCATTGTTTCGATTGTGATCTACGTCAGCATTTCCGCTTTCATGCTCTTGGAAGGCTGGAAAACTTTTCGCCTAAAACGCAAAGGCGCGGCCGGGCGCGATCACAGCGCGTTCGCCGGTCTGGCGCGCGCGATTCAAAAGATCCATATCCCGCCGATGATTTCGCTGCCCGATTCCGGAGTGAAATCTATTTCCATCTGGGTCATCATTTTTGTTTCCTTCTTTGCCGGTCTGCTGAGCGGTTTTCTCGGTGGTGGCGGCGGCTACATCCGCATGCCCATGCTGGTGTATGTTTTGGGAATACCAACTCATCTCGCGGTCGGGACGGATTTGTTCGAGATCATTCTCTCCGCCGGCTACGGAAGTTTTACGCACGCGCTTAAAGGCAACGTCGACATCATGATTGCGCTCGTCATGAACACCGGCGCCGCGATCGGCGCGCAGATCGGCGCGATCGCGACGCAATATTTCGCCGGGCCGAAAATCCGCCTGGCTTTCGTCCCGTTGCCGTTGATCGGCGCGGCCATCGTCATCTACACCATGATGACCGGCCACAAATTATGAGTGCGATGCGTCTTCTCATTTGCAGCGACGGCACCGATCCCGCCGACAAACCGGCGCGGCTCGGCGGTTTCGTCGCGCGCGCTTGCAAGGCGCATGTCGTTCTCCTGGGAGTTGTTGAGCAACCCAAAGATGAAGAACCGCTCCGCGCCGCGCTCGATTCGGAAGCAAAACTTCTCGGGGAATTCGGGGTGAAGCCGGAAATCCTCATGCGGCCGGGCGAACCGATCGAACAAATGCTGCAGGAAACTTCCACGAACAAATACGACCTCGTCGTGGTCGGCGCGCCGATCAAACGGACGAGCGGCCGCTATTGGCGCGCGCAACGCACTTACGAAGTGATCAAGTCGATCGCGCCGCCGGTTTTCGTGGCGAGCGGCGATTGCGGAAGCCTTTCCAAATTTCTCGTTTGCACCGGTGGGAAACAATACATCGACGCCGCTGTGCAACTCACCGGTCGGATCGCGGCCGGCGCAGGCGCGTCAGTCACGATGTTGCATGTCATGCCCGAGCCGCCCGCCATTTATGCGGGAATGTTGCGTCGCGAAGAAGATGTTGAAGGATTGCTCGCGGCCGATTCCGAGCTGAGCAGAAACTTGCGCGCGCAAAAAGCCAGCCTCGAAAAACTCGGCGTAACCGCGCAGGTGCGAGTGCGGCACGGCATCGTCATCGATGAAGTGCTGAGCGAGCTGCACGAAGGAGAATATGATCTGATCGTGACTGGCACTTCACCGGCGCGCGGACCGTTGCAGCATTACATCATGGGCGACTTAACGCGCGACATTGTGAATCGCTCCGACGTCACTGCGCTCGTGGCGCGACCGGCCAAAGGAATGCAGAGCGGTTGGTGGTCGGCCTTAAAACGCGCTTTCTTGCCGAGTGGCAACAACTAATCCGCCCTCGCGGCGGCGATCCGCGGTCGGCGGCTGGTTCGCGCATCTCGCGCGCGAATGGACGGTGGAGAGCTGGCGTCGAATCAAGCCGGCCTTTGCGCGACCGGACCCGAAAAATTGGAACGATGAAAATGTCACCGCCGCCTGGCTCGGTCACGCCACGGTCTTGATTAACTTTTTTGGCCTGACGATTCTGACCGATCCGGTCTTATTTCCACGCTGCGGCATTCGTTTGCCTAGTCTAACGATTGGTCCGAAACGCCTAACCAGTCCTGCCTTGCGCGTGCGCGAACTGCCTCCGATCGATCTCGTTCTCTTGTCCCATGCGCACTTCGATCATTTCGACATGCGCACCCTGCATGCGCTGCCGAAGAACGCCGATCTCATCACGGCCTTGAACACGAGCGACCTGCTCCGGTTCACTTTCTTTCGCAGCAAGCGCGAACTGCGCTGGAATGAATCGATCGAGCTGCGCGATTTGAAGGTGACCGCGTTTCAGGTGAAACATTGGGGCGCGCGCTTGCGCACGAAGTTCGACAATAAACGTGGCTACAACGGTTATGTGCTCGAGCGCAATGGGCGTCGCATCATCTTCGGGGGCGACACCGCGTTGACTGACAGTTTCGCCGCGCTGCGCAATCGAAAACCATTCAATCTCGCGATCATGCCGATCGGCGCCTACGATCCGTGGATTCGTTCGCACGCTACGCCGGAGCAAGCGGTCGCGATGGCCAACGCCGCGGGCGCGGAACACGTCATGGGCGTTCATCATCAGACGTTTCGTTTGAGCTTCGAACCATTCCGAGAACCAATCGAACGCTTCCAAGCCGCGCTGCATCACTCGCCCGAACGAATCGCGCTGCGCGAAATCGGCGAGACATTTCACCTGCCAGCATGACGCGAATCCTTTCTATCATCGCATCGGCATTATTCCTCTGTTCGCTGCTTGTTCTTTTCCCCACACCGACTTCATTGCTCGTGCCGGTCGCTATCGTGATCGCGGAGTGGGGATATTATTTCGCGTTGCTGGCGATCGGCCTCGCGGTCTTCGCCTGGAGACGCGGATCGCTTGGCAAATTGACTGCGATCCTCGCGTTGCTAACCGCGGTGCTTTCTTTGTCACCCACGCTGCGCGCTTTCCAAATCGCTAAATCTCTTCCCGCACGTTGCGACCAGGCCTTTGCCGAAACGGCTCATGACGAAAAACCATTTCGTCTTCTTTCGCTTTTTCGCCTGTCGTCATTTCCCGACGTCGCGATGACCACGCACGTGTATCACGAGGAACTGGAGCTCGATCTCTATCAGTCCAAAAATGCGAGCATGCCGCCGCCCCTCATCGTCATGATCCACGGCGGCTCATGGAAGGGAGGCAGCAAAACAGAACTGGCGGACTTCAATCGTTACCTGGCGCACGAAAATTATGCCGTCGCTGCCATCGGTTATCGTCATGCGCCGAAATGGCAATTCCCTGAACAAGTCGATGATGTTTTCCGCGCGATTGATTTTCTGAAAACGCGAGCGAAGGAATTGCGCATCGACGCGACGCGCATCGTTTTGGTCGGTCGTTCCGCAGGCGGGCAAGTGGCACTTTCCGCTGCCTACGCTGGAAGAGATCCGGCGATTCGCGGCGTCATCGCATTTTATCCGCCGACTGATCTGGTCTTTGGCTACAACCATCCGAGTTCGCGGTGGGTCATAGATTCTGGAAAAATCTTGCGTGAATATCTCGGCGGCACGCTCGCGGAGAAACGCGACCAATATTTCGCCGCCTCGCCGATCAACTTCGTCGGCCTCAACACTCCACCAACGTTGCTAATTCATGGCGGCCTGGACGCCCTCGTCGGGCGCGTGCATAGCGACATGCTCGAGACGCGATTAGAACAGGCGCGCATCCCGCATTTCTACCTCTCGTTAGGCTGGGCCACCCATGGGTGCGATGCGAATCTCCAAGGACCGAGTGGCCAGCTCAGCCGCTACGCCATCAACCGATTTCTCGATGCTGTCATTCGTTGACCGCACTTGCCCGTGCCGCGCGTGAATGCCATCTTCCGCTCCCGTCCACGCCGATGTAGCTCAGTGGTAGAGCAACGGTTTCGTAAACCGTAGGTCGTGGGTTCAATCCCCACCATCGGCTCCAGTTCAGCGATGCTTGCCATAATTATTCCGACGCTGAATGAAGCGGAAAACATCGAACCACTCGTTAGGCAAATCGCCTTCGCTGTGCCGGAGTGCGGTGAAATTATTTTTGTCGATGACGGCTCGACGGACGGAACACAGCAGACGGTGCGCGGGCTTACGCGAGAATTTCCGCTCCAGCTGATCGAACGCACCGAGCCCACGCTGGGGCTGGCTGGCGCCGTCATCGAAGGCACGCGCGCGGCGCGCGGGGAGATTGTCGTGGTGATGGATGCGGACCTGAGTCATCCGCCTAACGAGTTATCCAATCTCGTTCAACCATTGCTGGAGGACCGCGCGGATATGGTGGTCGGCAGCCGCTATGTGCGCGGCGGAACGACGCCGGGCTGGCCGCTTTATCGCAAAATTATGTCGCGCCTCGCGGCGGCGGCGGCTTATCCGCTGACCGGGGTGCACGATTCGATGTGCGGATTTTTCGCCATTCGTCGAGAACGATTGCTCGAGCTGGCGCCGCACGCGACTGGATTCAAGATCGCGTTTGAAACAATCGTGCGAGGTGGTCGGAGTCTGCGCGTGGTTGAAATTCCAATTGCCTTTCGCGATCGCGCGCGCGGAACATCAAAGATGAGTCTGGAGGTAGCATCGGTTTTCGCTTTGCGCTGGCTGGCTGCGTTATGGCGACGTTTGTTCTCCAGCACTCGTTAGGCTGGCGCGCTTCAATTTCCGCAGCTCGGCCGCCAGTCCGACGAAGAGTAACAAGGTCGCGAAGAAATAATTTCCGTAGGTCTGCGCCGTTCGCTGAAACGGCACACTCAGCATGAGCAGGAACACCGCGAGCGCGACGCAGATAAAGAGCGAGCGCGACGGTTCCGCCAAAAGTCGCTGGAGAATAACTGTGAAAGGAAATAGCAGCATGACGAAGAGGTAACCGAAGGCGAGCGGCGTGAAGAGCAACAGCAGCAGGATGAGCAGGGCAAATTCGATCGCGTCGGTTTTCTCAGTCCGCCTGCTGCGTCGCGGTATAACCGCGAGATAGCCGGACCCGAGAACGAATCCCACGCCAAGAATGATTCCATTGACCGTGCGAAAACTCGCGTCGGCGATGTCCGCGTAAAACGGAGTGTGCGCGCGATATTGGTCGTCGGCATCGATATGCCGCAGTATTCGATTCGTTAGGCCAAAAATCGATTGGTTCTTCCAGGAATTACTGCGGCCGGGTCGCTGCGCCAGACCCTTGTCGTTGTATTTTAAAAGCATTCCTTGCGTCCACTCTTGCAAATCCGCCCGGGCCTGCGCGAAGCCGCGAATCGGCGCCGGCACAATGAAAAGGAGCAAGGTGAGTATGAGAAGGAGTGAAGCCGTCGCGATCCAGTAACGACGGTAAATCAGATAGACAATCATGATGACAGGAAAGGCTTTGATCGCCGCAGCGACTGCGATAAGCGCGCCGGCGGCGATTTGTTTTTCTTTCTGCAACGCGAGAAATGCCGCGAGTAGGAGCGCAAGCAGAAGAATACTTGGTTGGCCCAGGTGAAAATTACTCCAGATAAAGACGATCACGAGCAAACTGGGCGCGATGTAGAGCAACGGGTCGCGCGATCGCCTTTCACCACTCGTTAGGCGAACGGAGAGAAAGATGCTCGACAGCCACGCGGCGATGTTAACGAGCACCAACACGATCACGACGCCGGTTTTCCCGAGGAGGCTGATCGGCGCGAGCATCAGGGCCGCGGGCGGAGGATACATGAAAGGAAATTTTCCTTTCTGCATCGGGTAGATCGCCGCGCCGTGCAGAACGCGTTGGCCGGTTTCAAACCACAGCGCGTAATCCTTGATGCTCTTGCCGAGCAGTGCGTTGGCGATGGGAATCCCACCAAAAATGACAGCGATGATGACAAAAAGCGCGATGGCCACGCGCTTTGCGCTCATCGTTCTCACGCTTTGAGTGACGGTCTTCGTTTGTGCCACTCCGTGCTTTGCTCGTAGGCGTGCGCCACTTGGAGGAGTCGCGTTTCGTCGAAGGCTTTGCCTAACAACTGCATGCCCACGGGCAGATCATGCCCGTCTTTCGACTGCGCAAAGCCACATGGAATACTGAGGCCCGGAATGCCCGCAAGATTGGCGGGAATAGTGAAAACATCTGCGAGATACATCTGCAATGGATCGGTTTCGCGTTCGCCTTTTCGGAAAGCTGGAATGGGCGAAGTCGGTGAAACGATCAAATCGACCTGCTCAAAAACTTTCGCAAAATCGCGGCGCAGCAGTTCCCGGATTTTTTGCGCACGCGAATAATAGGCATCGTGATAGCCGGCGCTGAGCACGTAAGTCCCGAGAATAATTCGGCGTTTCACTTCCGCACCAAAACCTTCCGCGCGTGTGCGCTCGTAAAAATCGAGCAGGTTCTGCGGATTTTCCGCGCGCTGGCCATAACGCACGCCATCGAATCTCGCGAGATTGGCCGACGCTTCCGCAGTGGCGAGGATGTAATAAACCGCCACCGCGTAATCAGTCAGCGGCAATGAAACATCAACGATTTCCGCACCTAACGAATGCAAATGTGTCGACCGCATCTCCGACAATTTTCTTAACGCGCGGATCGAGGCCGGCCAGATCGTGTTCTTTGACTACGCCAATGCGGACGCCGCGGATCTGGTGACTTAGCGCACTCGAGAAGTCCGGAACATCCATTTTCAACGAGGTCGAATCACGTTCATCGGGACCGGCGATCGCGTTCATGATTAACGCCGCGTCGCGAACGTCTTTGGTCAATGGCCCGACCTGATCGAACGACGACGCGAAAGCGGTCAGACCGAAACGCGAAACGCGTCCGTAGGTCGGTTTCAAACCGACGACAGCGCAAAGTGAAGCGGGTTGCCGGACCGATCCGCCGGTGTCGCTTCCGAGCGCAGCGAACGCCATATCGGCCGCAACGGCCGCAGCTGAGCCGCCGCTGGATCCACCGGCGACGCGTTGCGTTTCCCACGGATTCATCGTGGTGCGCACGCTCGAATTTTCCGTCGATGAGCCCATGGCAAATTCGTCGAGATTCGTTTTGCCGAATGGAATTGCGCCCGCTGCTTTCAATCGGCTAACGACCGTTGCGTCGTAGCCCGCGCGATAATTCCGCAACATGCGCGAGGCACAGGTGCATGGTTGGTCGAGGACATTGATGTTGTCTTTGATGGCAATGGGAATTCCGCCGAGTGGCAAATTCACATCCGCGGTTTTCGCCGCGTGCAACGCGCCCTCGAAGTCTAACGAGAGGTAAGCGCCAATTTGCGGATCGAATTCATTGATGCGCGCATGCAGCGCTTGCACGACTTCGCGTGGCGAAACTTCGCGCCGACGCAAGAGCGGCTGCAGCTCGGCCATCGTAAGCGCCGGCAAATCCTGCAACGTCATTCCACCACTTTCGGAACGATGAAGAGAGCGTTGGCCTGACGCGGCGCATTGCGCAGCGCATCTTCCGCCGTAAACCACGGGTGCGCCTCGTCTTCTCGAAAGACATTGCTTACCGGTGCGGCATGCGCCGTTGCCTCAACTCCGCCGACATCGACTTCCCGCAATTTGTCCGCGTATTCGAGAATGTGCCCGAGTTGCTCTTGAAACAAACGCGTCTCTTCGTTGGAAAGTTTTAGTCGCGCCAACTTCGCCACATAGGCGACATCGATCTCCGGATTAGCCATCGCGGCTAAAACGGCAGATGCGTCACCAGCCAGATGATCACGGCGGCCAACGCAATCACCAGCACGAGAAAAATCAGGCGGCCTTCGCGCCGCTCCTTGCGCAAAGAAGTGCGCCGGCCAGCATATCTTCCCGCATCAGCATAACGCTTGTCGCTCAGAGCCATCGAAACATCGAGCCGCGCCCCTCCCTCGCTGGCGCGCGCGACCAATTCCTCGCGCTGCCGGCGGCTGACTTCTTCGGCAACCTTGGGCGCGTCCGCGATCATTTGTTCGAGCTTCTGCATTTTCTCGCGCACTTCACTTTCCCGCCGGGAAAGCTCGCTCTGTTTTTCGTCCAGCGGCGTCCCGGGTTTCGGCGAACGGCGGCGCATGCGCAACTATTGGCCGCGAGGCGCGAGCCAGAAAAAAATGAAAAGTGCGATGAAACCGAAAACGATCAGCGGCAGGGTGAACGCGAAGCCCATTTGCAGCCAATAGCTGAAACCACGACCGCTGCCTAACGAGACATCGGGCGCGGCTTCCGGGAGCGCGACCTCACTGTTTTCATTGCTGGTCGTCGCGGAAAGACGGCTGCGTTGCTGACTAAATTCCGCACGCGCATCATCCACCGCGCTGAGCGAACGACTCAGTTCCTTGTGCAAATCGGACGGGTTCCAGGTCTTCGGATCGATCGATTCAAGCAGCGCGAGATGCTGCTCAAAACTCTCACGAGTGGCGCGGATCTGTTCGAGCTTCGTTTGCGAATCGTAGGCTTCACGTTCCAGAATGACGAGCGAACGGGTCAGCTTGTCGGTCATCTCCGCGCGGCCGCGCTCCAGTTCCTCCTGCCGCCGGCTGAGCTCTTCCAGCTCACGCTTTTGCTTTTCGATCTGTTCTTGCTGGCGCTTGAGCTGGATCAGTTGCTCCTGCGCTTTTTGGACCTGCGAATCGAGATGCTCCGTGGAACCTGCGTCGTCGTCGTTTAATTCAAGCATCTGTTCGATCGGTCGGATTCGTTCTGACATGATTTCCTACAAAAAAGCGCGGCAGTAATTTCGCGCGCGTCTGTGCAGGGATATAATTCTTCCTCTAGAGAATTCCAACTCTTTCCGGGAATTTTTGTAATGAAATGAAACCCGCTCGCCATCTGCTTTTTCTGGTCTGCGCGCTCTTTGGCAGTTGCGAACGACACTCTTCCGGCCCCATCCCGCAGCGCGGTTACCTTTGGCAACGCGATTGGACGTCCGCGACCGAGAAAGCATTCTCCGAAGCGCAGCGACGGCTCGACGGCGTCATCATCCTCGCGGGCGAAATCATTTGGGATGGAGCCACGCCACATTTTTCGAAGGCATCGATTCGTTGGGCGACGGTCGCGAACTCGAAAAAAACGATCGCGCTCGCGCTACGAGTCGCGCCATTCAGCGGGCGATTTGAAACCGACGCGGCGGCATTGCATTTCATTCTCGAAACGGCGAAGTCATTACTGGTTGAGGCCAGCGAAAATGGCGCGCGCATCTCCGAGTTCCAAATCGACTTCGACTGCGCGCAAAAGAAGCTGGCCGATTATCGTTCGCTCTTGCACTCGTTAGGCGAAATCGTGCGGCCGATTTCGTTTAGTATTACGGCTTTGCCGGCGTGGCTCGACGAACCCGAATTCGGCAAACTACTCGGCGAAGTTGATCATTACGTTTTGCAGGTCCATTCCGTGCCAGCGATCCGCGGAAATGAAAACCCGCTCCTGTGCGATCCGAAAGTTGCCCGGAAGTGGGTGACAAAAGGGGACCGGCTGGGTCGCCCGTTCTCTGTCGCGCTGCCCACTTATCGTTGCCTCGCCGGTTACGATGAGAATGGAAAATTGCTAAGCGTAGCAATGGACAGCGTGCAACCAGCGTGGCCGCGCGGCACACGTGTCCTGGAAGTCGGCGCAAACCCGGACCAAATCGCGGAGTTGATCGCCCAATGGACGCGGAGACGTCCGACTCTTCTACGCGACCTCATCTGGTACCGCGTGCCTACCGAAACTGACGCCCGCAATTGGCATTGGCCAACTTTGGACGCGGTGATGCAAGGTCGTCCGCCCAAACACAAACTCGAAGTCGTAACTGAAGGAGAAAATCCGATCGACCTCGTGCTCGCGAATCGGGGCGAGGCCGACGAGCAATTTGTCGGCACGATCACCGTCGAGTGGAACGACTCGACTCTGATTTCTTCGGACGCACTTCCCGGATGGACTTTGCGCGCAGAACAACAACACGTCGTCTTCGAGATCTCCGCGGAAAATGCTTTGCGATTGTCGCCCGGTGAGCAGCGTGGTATTGGCTGGCTCCGCTATGATCGCAACACGAAGCCGCGGCTTTCGCTCGCGACTACTCGTTAGGCAATTTTTCTTTTTCTGCGCGGTTGCGCCGCTTTGCTACGCCACCGGCTTTTATGGCCCGAGCATGTATCTCGACGAAGGCGGCCGGCGCGTCGGCGAATCGCCGGAATTTTACTGGGAACTGGAAGTGAAACGACTTTCCAGCGCGTTTCATCCGGCGGAAAAATTCGTGGGCGATCCGCATTTGGCTTTCCTTGAGGAATCGTCGCGCGAAGAAAGAGAAAAGCCGCTCATCGAACGAACCGCGAAAGCTGACCTGGATGATTTCGCTGCCGCCGTGCGCGAAGGCCGAATCAAGCCGCCCGACCCGGCGCAAGCGTCGGCGCAACACGAAGCTGCGCGCGCTGCAATCAACTCGCACGAAAAAACGATACCGGCTGAATTTCCGTCTGAGTTCGCGGATTATCATCGCGGCGCACTGGCTTCGACCACGGAAGAAGCGCGCAAAATTTGGGAGCAACTGCTCGCCCGCCCTGCCGAAGAGCGACATTACCGCAGCGTCTGGGCCGCGTTCATGATTGGAAAACGACTCCTAAAAGACGGTGATCCCGAAGCCGTGAAATGGTTTCAACAGACACGCCAGCTGGCCGGCGAAGGTTTTAACGACTCGTTAGGCATGGCGGCCGACAGTTACGGTTGGGAAGCGCGCAGCGAATGGAAACAAGGTCGTCCGGAAAAAGCCGCGCCGCTTTTTCTCACGCAACTCGCGCTCGGTGATGAAAGCGCAGTCGTGTCGCTGAAGGCTCTCGTTCCAGACCGCGAACCGACTGATGGTCTCGTTAATTATGGTCCGGAACGAGAAGAGCGAGATAAATGGGACGCAAACGCGAAGAAGGCATATGACGAGAAAGTCGTGCGCGATCTCCACGCTGCGGCGCGCGATCTCCTGCTCCGGCGGTTGGTAACGACGCACATTCTCGCGGTGAACTCGGAGGCGTTCATCGCCGAAGATACCGGAAGGCCGGCGGTGAATCGCGCGGCGCGCTGGTTGAAAACAATCGAAGAGGCACGCCCGGGCAAAATCGAAGACGCGGAGTATCTCGGTTGGATCGCCTATAACGACGGCAAGTACGATCAGGCCGCGCGTTGGCTCGCCTTGAGTGACGGCGAAACGCCCGCGGCTTTGTGGTTGAAGTCGAAATTGCAAAAACGCGCGGGAAAACTGGACGAGGCGACGAAGACGATGGCGCGTGCGTGGGAAATACTGCGCGACCACGCAGCTTACACCGGATGGAAGCCGGCGGCGGATTTCACCGACGAGCCGATCGGCGGCGGTGAACATTGGCGCCTTGAAGAATCGGCCAGCGGCGATCTCGGCGGTTTGCGTTTGGCGCGTTCGGAATTTGTCGAGGCGCTCGACGCCTTCGCGAAGGCGAAAATGTGGAGCGATGCCGCCTACATCGCGGAGCGCGTCCTCACGACGAACGAACTCAAAAAATATGTGGATGCGCAACCAGCCGATGATTCAAATGATGACTTCGGAAAATTGCGCTATCTGCTCGGGCGACGACTCGTTAGGGAAGATCGTTACGACGAAGCCGCGCCGTATTTGCCGCCGCAACAGGCCAAGACGCTGCAGACCTACGTGCAGGCATTGAGGGACGCCGCCTCGTCTTCGATGCCGAAGGAAAAGCGGGCTCGCGCGTTTTTCGCCGCCGCCTGGATTGCGCGCTATCAGGGCATGGAATTGATGGGCACGGACGGCGCACCAGACGGTTTTCTTTCGGAAGGAAATTTCCCGGAAGAGGACCTCGCGAAAGAACGTCTCGCCGGAGTCTGGATCAAGACTTCCTACGATAATTCCGGCGACCACCAGAAGCCGGTGCCCGTTTCGTTGAAACCAACGCCCCAGGAGAAAGCGCGCCTAACGAGTCAAAAAATTCGACCGGATGTTCGTTTTCATTATCGCGTCATCGCGGCGGCGCTGGCCATGCGCGCAGCGGAGTTGTTGCCGGATAATGCTGATGACTTGGCCGATGTTTTGAATTACGCCGGCCGCTGGGCGCAGGATCGCGATCAGAAGATGGCGAACAATTGTTTTCTCATCCTGAAGAAGCGCGCGCCGAAAACTGAGATTGGAAAAGCTGCGATCGCCAAACATTGGTTCGTTGATCAGGAGGGACCGTGGAGCACTGAAGAAAATGCGACGGACGAAACGAAGAAAGACGTCTCGGAGAAAAAAGAGGAACCGTCCGAAAATTAGCGACCGGGCATCATCTCGAGCAGCGCGCCTTTGAAATATTCGGTCTCCGGCAACGTCGGCAGGACCGGATGATCGATCGCTTGCTCGAAGCGCCGCAAGCGGCGGGCGGAGCGACGCGCATCGACCAGGGCGTCGGCAATCATTTCGTTGAAAAGCGGAGTCGGAGACGTGATGCGAACAGGAAAAGGTCGCGAGCAATCCATCCTTCGAGAGCAGCTTGAACGCGCGCACATGCAACTCGCGATAACCGCGCATCGCATCGTGCAAGCCGCCTTTCGTTTTCGTGAACGACGGCGGATCGAGAATGATCAGATCGTATTGCGCTTCCGCTTTTTCTGCCGCGCGCAAAAAGCAAAACACATCCTGCTCGATCCAGTTTGCCTGTCAGATCGTTGCGTTCCGCGTTGCCCGCGCCGCCGCCAGGCTCTCCGCGCTCTCTTCCACACCGGTCACTTCCGCCGCGCCGGCTCTTGCACTCGTTAGGGCAAATGCGCCCTGGCTGGTGAAACAATCGAGCACTCGCCGTCCTTTCGCGAAATCGGCCACCGCGCGGTAATGCGGCAGTTGATCTAGATAGAAGCCGGTCTTTTGCGCGTGCAACAAATCGACGGCGAAACGCACGCCGGCGATTTCGAATTCTGTCTCGTTAGGCGGATCGCCAAACAAAACCCCGGTGTGCAAATCCATTCCTTCTGCCCGACGCACCGGCGCATCGTTGCGTTCGATAATCGACGGGCGCAATTCCCTTCAGCGCCTCGACGATCAACTCCTTCCGTTGATCCATCGCCAGTGTCAGCGTTTGCAGGACAAGTGTGTCGCCGTAGCGATCGACGATCACGCCGGGCAATCCGTCGCTCTCGCTCCAGACTAGCCGGCACAATTGCGGATCGACTCCGCGTCGCGCGCGATAATCCATCGCCTGCGCGATTCGTCGCTGGAAAAAATCGAGATCGAGATCCTGTTTCCGTCGCGAAAAACGCCGCGCGACGATTTGCGATTTGCTGTTGTAAATCGCGCTGCCAATCGGGTGATCGCGGCCGTCCTTCAGCGAAATGATATCGCCGTCGTCCGGATTACCGAAGACCTTCAAGACTTCGCCGGAAAAAACCCAGTCGTGTCCGTGCAAAATGCGCGCGCGAGGTTTGACGACGAGACCGGCCACAGTCAATTAATCAGCATTGCACACCTCACCTGTGCAATGCCACTCCGCTTACTTCGCTCGATCTACCCGTGCCAAAACTGCGTAGCGGGAAAGTGCGCGAGGTCTTCGATCTCGGCGACACGCTGCTCTTCGTCGCGACCGATCGCCTCTCCGCTTTTGACTGCATCCTGCCCGATCCGATTCCCGATAAAGGCGCGGTGCTCAATCAGCTTTCGGCGTTTTGGTTTCAGCGTTTCACTTTTGTTCCTAATCACATGATCGCGGTGCAATACGAAATGCCTAACGAGTTGTTACCATTTCGCGAGCAGCTCGCGCGTCGCTCGATGATCGTGAAAAAAACGCAGCCGCTGCCGGTGGAATGCGTCGTGCGCGGATATCTGGCGGGATCCGGTTGGAAGGAATACCAGGCGACCGGCGCTGTTTGCGGACACAAACTCCCGCCGGGTTTGGAGCAGGCGGCGCAATTGCCCGAACCGATCTTCACCCCTTCAACCAAAAGCGAGGCGGGACATGATTTGAATATTGATTGGAAGGAATGTTGTCGTCTGCTCGGTGAAGAAACCGCGCGGAAGGCGCGCGATATGAGTTTGCAAATTTACGCTGCTGGCCGAGAGCACGCCGCCAGTCGCGGCATCATCGTTGCTGATACGAAATTCGAATTCGGCATGCTCGACGGCGAACTTCTCCTGATTGACGAATGTCTCACGCCAGATTCCTCGCGCTTCTGGCCGGCCGATCGTTATGCGGTCGGGCAAAGTCCCCCGAGCTATGACAAACAATTCGTGCGCGATTATCTCGAGACGCTCGCTTGGGACAAAACGCCGCCGGCGCCTTCCCTCCCCCCGGAAGTGATCGCGAAAACCTCCGCCAAATATCGCGAAGCTTTCTCGCGTTTAACCGGCACAGAATTGGCCTAACGAGTGTACCGCGACAAAAAAGTTGTCGTCGTCATGCCGGCCTACAACGCGGCCCGCACGCTCCGTCAAACCTACGACGAAGTGATGGCGCAGGGCGTGGTCGATGAAGTGATCGTGGTCGATGACGCCAGTTCGGACGAAACCGTGCGAGTCGCGCGCGAGTTGCCGCACACCACCGTGCTCACGCACGAAGAAAATCTCGGTTACGGCGCGAACCAGAAGACGTGTTACCGCGCCGCGCTGGCGGCCGGCGCCGACATCGTCGTGATGGTGCACCCGGATTATCAATACACGCCGCTCCTGATTCCGGCGATGGTTTCAATGATTGGCAACGGTCTCTACCCATGCGTGCTGGGCAGCCGCATTCTGGGAAATTCCGCGCGGCAGGGCGGTATGCCCTGGTGGAAATACATTTCGAATCGTCTGCTGACCCTAACAGAAAATATTTTATTCGGCTCGAAGCTTTCGGAATTTCACACCGGCTATCGCGCCTTTTCCCGCCAACTTCTGCAGGCGCTGCCGTTGCAGGAAAATTCCGACGACTTCGTCTTCGATAATCAGATGCTCGCGCAAATTTTGTGGCGCGGCGATGTTGTGGCCGAAGTCAGCTGCCCGACGAAATATTTTCCAGAAGCGTCGTCGATTAATTTCCGGCGGAGCGTGCGCTACGGACTTTGCTGTCTCGCCACCGCGCTGGAATTTCGGCTCGCGCGAATGGGTCTGATTCGCTCGCGCAGGTTTTTGCCGGCTACTTGAGCAGGTCTTTCACCAGGCCTTGCTCTTCCCGCAATTCCGCGACCGAGGCATCGACTTTCGCGCGGCTGAAATCATTCAACGGCACACCTTGCACGATTTCCCATTTGTTGGCGCGGTTGCGAATCGGGAACGACGAGATCAAACCTTCCGGCACGTTGTAGCTGCCATCCGAACAAACCGCGACGCTGTGCCAATCGTCGTCTTTCGTTTCACTCGTTAGGCTTTGCACCGTATTGATCGCGGCATTCGCCGCCGAAGCCGCGGAAGAAAGGCCACGAGCTTTGATCACAGCCGCGCCGCGTTGTTGCACCGCGGGAATGAAGGTCTCCTTCAGCCACTTCTCATCGCCGATCACATCGGCGGCGGATTTCCCCTTGATCTTCGCGTTGTAAAAATCCGGATACTGCGTCGCGGAATGATTTCCCCAAATGGTCATGTTCGTCACTTCCGACACTTCTACTTTCGCCTTCTGCGCCAGCTGCGCTTTAGCTCGATTCTCATCGAGTCGCGTCATGGCGAACCAACGATCGCGCGGAACTGATTTCGCGTTGTTCATCGCGATCATGCAATTCGTATTACACGGATTGCCCACGACCAGAATACGCACATCGGAGGCGGCGTTTTTCTCGATCGCCTGGCCCTGGCCCACGAAAATCTTGCCGTTGATGCCTAACAAGTCGCCGCGTTCCATCCCCGCTTTGCGCGGCACGCTGCCGACCAGGAGCGCCCAATTCACATCCTTGAATCCTTCGTTCAAATCAGCGGTGGCGACGACATTTTTCAGAAGAGGAAACGCGCAATCGTCCAGTTCCATCACGACACCTTTGAGCGCATCGAGCGCGGGCGGAATTTCGATCAAATGCAGCGCCACTGGTTGCTCGGGGCCGAAAACGGCGCCGGATGCGACGCGAAATAAAAGTGAGTAACCGATTTGGCCCGCCGCGCCGGTAATCGCGATTTTGATCGGAGAATTCATGCTATTTCTTTGCCACGGATTAACACGGATGAAACACGGATTTTTCGGCTGTGAGGATTTTTTTCATCCGTGCCGTAACGGATGCGAAGCGACGGCCGGGCTTTCAAGATCCGTGTTAATCCGTGGCCGAAATTCTTCCCGTCTTTTTTAGGAGCGAATGAATCAGCTTCATTCGTTTGCGCACCGGCCGGCTGGCCGCCAGCCGCGCGACACTCATATTTAGTCGCTTGCTCCAGTTCGAGCTGGCCGAAGTGCCGGGAACATTGAAACGATCCTTACGCGCGAGTAGATCGGTGATCATGACGATCGCGATCCAGGCGTTGCTGCGAAAAAGCGCGTCCATCGCCGGCGGATAAAAATCGCGATCGAAATCCGGCGCAACGCCTAACGAGTGGATGTCGGCGAATTTCGCGATCTTCTCCAGATCGCCGCGCGCTTGTTCGCCTGCTTCGCCCTCACCTTTGAGGGCGTCATCCCACATCGCGCGAATCGGTTTGTGATCGTGCGTCGCGTAGGTGGTAACGGAAAGACGCTGATATTCGTTACCCGGAGTAACACGTCCATTGTCTTCGACTTCCCACTGCGGAATTTTGAAACCCGCGATGCCTAACGAGTGCAAACTCGGCCGGACGTATCGCGGAACGGTGCCGAGATCTTCGCCAACCAAGCGCGTGTCGCCGGCCGCATCCAGCACGACACGCAGATATTCTTCGCCTTCGGCTCGATTCGATTGGCAGTTCTCGGTATTCGAATCGTCGCGCGGCACAAAATGCGGAGCCTGGCCGCCCGTTTGTTCGAGCATTTCATGTTGGCTGAGCGGAAGAAATTCCTTGTTGCGCTGCGGCCGCCAAGGAAAAGCATAGATGCGGTAAAATCCGAGGACGTGATCGACACGGAAAACATGAAAAATTTGGCCCACGCCGCTGATACGTTGTCGCCACCATTCGAAATTGTACGTGCGCATCACGTTCCAGCGATAAAGCGGGATGCCCCAGTTCTGACCCCATTTTTGGGTGAACTCGTCGTCCTTGAAATAAGGTTCCGGTGGCGCGCCGCCTAACCAATCCAGATCGAACTGCGCGCGGCGCGAAAAGACATCCGCGCTGTAGTAGCTGACGCCGAATGGAATATCGCCCATCAGTGCGACGCCGCGCTCTTCCGCGTATGCTTTGACTGCGATCCATTGCGAATAGGCGACCCATTGGATGTAGCGGAAAAATTCTTCGCGCTCCGCGAAACGTTCCAGGACGTCGCGCCGTTTTGTCTTCAGCCATTCTCGCGCGCCGGAAACCGTCTGTTGTTCCCGCGGCCAATGGTCCCACGCTTCGCGCCCACCGTTCTTCTCCATCAGGGCGCGAAAGAAAACGTAGTCGTTCAGCCACGATTTTTCCTTTTCGCAAAAAGATTCGAACTGCGCGCGCCCGTCCGCGCGTGATTTAAAACGCGTGAACGCTTTTTCGAGCAGCGCGCGTTTAAGCTGTCGCACCTTTTTATACTTCACGTTGCCCGAGCGCAGTCGCGTGAGATCGACGTTGGCCATGACTTCGTCGAAGTCTTCGCGCGTCAGATCCTCTGGAGAACCGGGCGCCAGACGCAACGTCATTGGCTCGAGCGCCATCGCGCTGATCGCATTGTAGGGACCGTTGTCGGCGCCGATTTCGTTGATCGGCAACAACTGCACGAGTTTGAATCCAATTCTCGCGGCCCAATCAACAAACTGCCGCAATCCATCCAAATCGCCGATGCCCAGATCATCTTCCGTGCGCACGGCAAAGAGCGGCGCAAGCACGCCGGCGATACGTTGTTCAGGTGAAAGATTCATCCGCGGTTTCTGCCTAACGAGTGGTCAGCGCCGGCTGATTTGCCAGTCTTCCACCAGAGTGTTGGGGATTTCTTTCAGGAAACGCGACGGCCGTTGAAACATGTCACCATAGCCGGCGTTCAAACGCATGTGCGGATAAGTCAGATAAAGTTCGTCGCGCGCGCGCGTGATGGCGACGTAGAACAGGCGGCGCTCTTCTTCGATCGCGTCACGTGTCTCGAGCGAACGCGTGCTCGGAAACATTCCATCGGTCAGCCAGATGACGAAGACGGTGTGATATTCGAGCCCTTTCGCCTGGTGAACCGACGAAAGGTTTACCGCTTCGGTGTCACCACTGGCATTCGGCGCGGCTTCCGCATCGACATTGCTGATGAGCGCGAGCTGCGAAAGAAATTCATCCGCGCTTTTGAATTGGCGCGCAAAAGCGGCGAGCTGACTCAAATCTTCTTTGCGCAGTTCGTAGTTCGTAAAATTCGCCTTGGCGTAATCGTCGTAGATCGCTTCCACGACCGAAGTGATCATTTCTGACGGCGGGTTGGGCACTCCGGCAGGCGCCATTTCCTCGAGGGTGTGCGCGAGCTGTTCCCAGGATTTCTTCGACTTGGCCCCGACTTGCAGTTCGGTCAGTCGGGTCAGCCACGAAGCGATTTCGCCATTGGCATCGAGCGACGACATCCACCCGTTCCAGAGATTATCCGCGCTCTTATTTCCGATACCGGGCAGCAATCTGATCATGCGCTTGAAGGCAACTTCATCGCGCGGATTAGCAACGAAACGGATAAAAGATGCGACGTCTTTGACGTGTGCCTGTTCGAAAAAGCGTACACCGCTCGTGATCTGATAAGGAATTCCGCGCCGTGAAAGTTCGAGCTGCAATTCGACCGCGTGATAATGCGCGCGGTATAAGACCGCGATCTCGTCCAGCTCGATGCCTTCATCACGCGACTCGAGAATTCGCTGCGCGATGAACCGCGCCTGCTCGCCGCCGTCATTCAGCGCCACCACCGCAGGTCGGAAATTCTTGGTCTCACGCGTCGCGCTTAGTTGTTTGCGAAACTGCTGCACGTTGGCGGCGATGGCCGCATTCGCGACGCGCAAAATCTCCGGCACGCTGCGATAGTTCAGCTCGATCTTGAAAACCTGTGCGTCCGGATAACGCTTCGGGAATTCCAGAATGTTTTGGAAATTGGCGCCGCGCCAGGAGTAGATCGACTGCGCATCGTCGCCCACGACCATGACGTTGCGGTGTTCGCTCGCGAGCGTGTCGATGAAGTCGGCTTGGATCTTGTTCGTGTCCTGGTATTCGTCGACGAGGACGAACTGAAATTGCCGCCGATAAAACTGCGCGATTTCTTCGTGTTCCTTCAACATGCGCAGCGTTTTTTCGAGCAGATCGTCGAAGTCTAACGAGTTGGTGGCTTTCTTTTTTCGCTCGTAGCGCCCGTGGACATCTTTGATTTGTTCGATCAGCGGCAGGAAATACGGAAACTTTTCCGCGAGCAATTCTTCCATCGAACGCTCGGTGTTGACCGTGAAACTGAAAATATCCGCGAGGACGTCACCTTTCGGAAAACGAATTTCTTTCGGATCAATTCCGGCGCTGGCGACGACGGTATTGATCAAATCCTTCTGATCTTCGCGATCGAGAATGGTGAATCCGCTCGAATACCCAAGCGCGCTGCCATGCCGGCGGAGCATGCGATTCCCGATGGAATGAAACGTCCCGCCCCACAGCCCACTGGCATCGACCGGCAATAAATTCGCGACGCGATCGAGCATCTGCCGTGCAGCTTTGTTTGTGAAAGTGAGCAGCAAAATGTTTCGCGGATCGACGCCGTTCTCGAGCAAGTAAGCGACACGATAAGTCAGGGTGCGCGTCTTGCCCGAGCCCGCCCCTGCGATGACCAGTAGTGGTCCCGGCGACGCGGTCACCGCGGCATGCTGCTGCTCATTCAATTCCGCCGCGTAATCAATGTGAATGCCGGCGGCGGAAGGAGCTCGTTCGAGAATGTATTGCCGCGACATGGAGCCGATACGCTCCGGTTGTCGTCGGGAGCCTTCAATGAAAATCTCGCGTCTTGAAGTGAAGGCCGCGCATTCTACCTTCACGCCTCATGGAAGAAGCCGAAATTCCGCTGGAGCAATCGCACGAAGACATTCATCACGCTGCCGAACACGGCGGCGCCCCGTGGATTTCGTGGGTCGCGATGAGTACTGCCATTCTCGCGGTGCTGGCCGCGATTGCCGGCTTGCTTTCCGGCTCGCGCGTCAACGAAGCGATGATGAGTCAAATCGAAGCGGCCGATAGCTGGTCGCATTATCAGGCCAAAGGAATCAAAGCTTCCGTGCTCGATGCGAAGATGACGCTGGGCAATGCGCCGACCGAGCAGGACCGCGCGAAAGCAGCGCGTTACGCCGAGGAACAAACCGAAATCCAAAAAGACGCTGAGGAGCAACAGAAGACAGCGAAACACAATTTTCACCAGCACGAAGTTTTTGCGCGCGCGGTCACCATGTTCCAAATCGCCATTGCCATCGCGGCGATTTCCGCCCTGACGAAACGGCAGCGCTACTGGTTTGTTAGTCTGGCCCTGGGCGCAATCGGTTGCGTCTTTCTCGCGCTCGGTTTTCTGGCGCACTGAAATCTTGAAGCGCCGGTGGGCGAACCTAAGCTGAATCGATGCGCGTTCTCGCCATTGATTGTTCGCTCCGCAGTAGCGGTGTCGCGATTGTGGAAATGAATGGCCGTGCGCAGCGGGCGCTTTATTTCGGGCTGATTCAAAACAAACGCGAGTTGCCGCCCTCCTCCTGCCTGGTCGCGATTCATGATCGTTTGGCGGAATTGATTCGCGAACACGAGCCCGATTGTTGCGCGCTCGAGTCGGTCATTTACGTGCAGAGTTACAAAACGGCGATCGCTCTTGGTGCGGCGCGCGGCGCGGCCATTCTCGCCGCGGCCGAACGCGGCCTGCCAATTTTTGAATACGCGCCGAAACGCATCAAACAATCCACCGTCGGCCGCGGTAGCGCGGACAAAGGACAAGTCGCTTTCATGGTCCGCGCGTTACTCGGTTTAACCGAAACGCCATCCGAGGATGCGGCCGACGCGCTCGCTATCGGTTTGACGCATCTGCGGGCGCAGGAAAGCGCGCGACTCGGAATTGCGGCAGCAACGCAGATTTGATTTCGCCACGGATGAACACGGATGAAACACGGATTATGGAGAAGGCTGATTCCGCGATCCGTGTAAATCCGTGTTCATCCGTGGCTCCAATATCTTCTCGCTGGCTGGGTCGAATCGGATATCGCGAAGCGTTGGACATGCAGGATGAGCTGGTCTCGCGCAAACACGTTGACCACTCGTTAGGCGACGAACTGCTTCTGCTCGAACACGAACCGGTTTACACGATCGGACGCACGCCCGACCAATCTAGTTTGCGCGACGCGGCCCAATTGCCGCATCCGCTTTTCCCGATCAATCGCGGGGGACAGGCCACTTATCACGGCCCGGGACAACTGGTCGGGTATCCGATTATTGATCTGCGCCGCTGCGGACAAGATCTGCATCGTTACCTGCGCTGGATTGAAAACACCTTGATCGATCTCTTGCACTCGTTAGGCATCGAGGCCCAAACGCGACCGGGTCTGACCGGCGTGTGGGTGGAGGATCGTAAGATCGCCTCGATCGGTGTCGGCGTGCGGCATTGGATCACGATGCACGGATTCGCGCTCAATGTCGGCGGCGATCTTTCGGCTTTCGATCACATTGTGCCTTGTGGCATCACCAATGTGGTCATGACTTCGATCGAGAAAGAATCCGGCGAAAACTGGTCGGTGGAAGAAGTAGCCAGCAACGCAGCGAAAATTTTTGGCGATCGAATGATTCAGCTGCGCAACGTGGAAATGGTCGCGACATGAAGCAAATTCCGCTGGAAGACAATTTCACCGACGTGATTGGCAAAGCGCAACGCGGTCTCGGTATTTCCGATAGTCAATTGGCGGAAGAGGCGCGCATCAGCTCGAACGATGTGCGCAAACTTCGCGGCGGTGAAGTTGATGAGATGGCGATTTATCGCGTCGCGCCCGTCTTGGGTCTGGCCGGTCGCGCGCTTTTCGATCTGGCCAGCGGGAACTGGGCACCGCCGGAAATCGGACGAATCGAAGGCTTCGCCGGCTTCACTACGCGCTTCAGCGACATGAGTGTAAACGCCTACCTCGCTTGGGATCCGAAAACAAAACGTGGTTTCGCTTTCGACACCGGCGCCGACGCCACGGAAATGATCGCTCGAATCGCGCAGGAGAAATTGCACATCGGAGCGATTCTCCTGACGCATTCGCATCCCGATCACATAGCCGCGTTGAGTGAATTACGGAAGACGACTGGCGCGCCGGTTTACCTTGGGGAACGCGAATCAGTCCGCGAGGCCAAACCAATTGCGGAAGGGAAAACATTCGCTGCCGACATGTTGGAAATTGAAACGCTTCTGACCTGGGGCCATTCCGAAGGCGGTGTGACCTATGTTGTGCGCGGACTCGAACGGCCACTTGCGATCGTGGGCGATTCGATTTTCGCGGGGTCGATGGGCGGCGGCAGCGTGTCGTATCAGGACGCCTTGCAAAACAACCGCGAGAAAATTCTCACGTCTGCCTAACGAGACGATCATTTGTCCCGGCCACGGGCCGTTGACGACGGTGGAAAAAGAAAAAAACGACAATCCCTTTTTCGCAGGAAAGCTTGGCGAATGAATACCGGTTTCGTGGGAGTCGGGCGCATGGGGGCGAACATGGCGCGACGACTGAAAGATCGCGGCTTTCACGTGACCACATTGTTCGATTCGAATCGCGCCGCGGTCACCGTGCTTGCACAAGAGATTGGCGCGACCGCTTGTCCGACTCTCGGTGACGTCACCGCCGGCGCGGATGTCATTTTCACCGTCGTCTCCGACGACGCCGCCATGCGACAGATTTTCAGCGGCGATGACAATTTGCTAACGAACGCGCACGGAAAGTTGTTCATTAACTGCGCGACTATTTCGCCTGCCGTTCACTTGGAAGTGGAACAACTAGCACACAAAGCCGGCGCGGAGACTCTCGAAACCTGCATGGCCTCGAGCATCACGCAGGCGCGTGAAGGTTCACTTTATCTGATGTGCGGCGGCAACGAAGAAACATTCCGGCGCGCTGAACCGATCCTCAAGGAACTCAGTGCGTCGATGCGTTTCGTCGGCAAGACTGGCGAAGCAGCGAAAGTGAAAGCGCTGGTGAATATGGTGATGAATATCAACACTGTCGGGCTCGCCGAAGGTCTGGGCCTGGGTGATGCGCTCGGCCTCGATCTCACGATGTTGCGCGAAGTTTTCGGACAGACGGGCGCGGCTTCGCGGGTTTTGCAGACGGATGGCGAAGACATGCAGAATCGCGATCATTCGTGTTTTTTCTCCGCGGCGCACGCGGCTAAAGACAGCGGCATTGCGCTCGATCTCGCGGAAGAACTGGGACTCGATTTACCTCTGGCGCGCGCCACCAAAGCGCAATACGACGAGATGATCGCGGAAGGTTTGGGCGACCTGGATAAATCCGGCGTTGCCGAGCTGACTTTCAAATCGCGCTACAAACACTCTGGCGATCGCGTTTGATTTGTGGCCACGGATTAACACGAATTTTGAAAACCCGGCCGTTACTTCGCATCCGTTACGGCACGGACAGAAAACTATCTAAATCCGTGTTTCATCCGTGTTAGTCCGCGGCGAAATTTCAGCGGTCACCCGTTCTGCACCGGCGTAAATATTCATGGTCTCGCCGCGCACGAAACCGACTAACGTTTGATTATTCTCGCGCGCGAAATCGACGGCTAGACTGGTTGGTGCGGAGATCGCCGCGACGATTGGAATTCCGGACGCGAGAGCTTTCTGCATCATCTCGAAGGAAACGCGACCGCTGAGAAACAAGACGCGTTCGCGTAGCGGCAATTGCTGATCAAGCAATGCGCGACCGATCAATTTATCGAGCGCGTTGTGTCGGCCAACATCTTCGCGCAGCGATTGCAACTCACCGTTGAGATCGAAAATCGCGCAGGCGTGCAATCCGCCGGTGCGTTCGAACGTCTCCTGTTTTTCACGCAGGCGCGCGGGCAATTCCAGCAAGATCGCGCCGGCGATTGATGCTTTGTCGTCGATCGGCGGAAACGACTGCCGGACGGCTTCAATGGTCGCTTTGCTGCAAACGCCACAGCTGGATGAACTGAAAACGTTCCGCGTCAACCTGGTCGGATCAAACGATGCGGGATCGCGCAGCGTGACATTGATCGCATGATCGGCCTTTGATTTTCCGCACTGCGTGATGTCGAAGATGTCGTCAGGCGAACGGACAAGATTTTCCGTGAGCAAAAAGCCGGCGGCTAGCTCGCGATCATGTCCAGGCGTGCGCATGACGACGGCGACGCTGCGACCTTCGATTCGAATTTCCAGCGGTTCTTCCGCGGCCACATCGTCGGGACGCTCTGCGCCAATTCCGTTTTCGTATCGCCGGATGGAAGTCTGGCGAAAACTATTCATCGCGGTTCAAGGCAAGCAGATCGTCCGGCGTGTTGACATTAACGAACAACGGTTGCTCGCGTGGCTCGATCTTCAGCGGCCTAACGAGTCTTTCTGCGACACATAGAGCGGCAAATTTCTGCGCAGAATAGTCGCCTGATTGCAAAGACTCTTCCGCGATCGGCAATGAGATTTTCGGATAAATAGCGGCCAGTGGTTCGAATCTGTCCGCACGCGGAACGACGCCGATGTCTTGCGCGCACGAATCCAAAAGAGCGCGCAAATAGCTTCCAGTCATTTTCGGTAAATCAACCGCCAACACGAGGAGATGGGAAGTTGAAGATTGACGAAGCGCGCTGACTAATCCTCCGAGCGGTCCAGTTTCCGACCGCGCATCCGCAATGACAATATGGGCCCGCCATTCCTCGCGCGGCGGTCCGGCGATGAAAATTTCTCGCGGCTCAAGTTCCTCCAGAATGGAGAGCTGGCGTCTCCACAACGGTTGGCCGTTGATCTCAAGCAGCGCTTTGTCTCGTCCCATGCGAGTGGATTTGCCGCCGGCGAGCAAAACGGCGCTGAAGGACGGGCTCACTGCACGACCAGTTCGGCAGGACCAGTCGTTAGGCAACCATTCGTTAGGATATGTGCGCGCAAGCCGCCGTTACCGGCGAGCGCTTTCTCCGCGCCCGGCGCGAAGGCGGTGTCGAGCCAGTAACATGGTTTGCAATGCGCTGTCCCCAGGAAACGGATGCCTTGCAACGAAAATTCCTGGCCGATCAATTTCTTCAGCTCGACTTCGGAAACGATGACGTTGCGCCGCAGGACGCCGGGTGATTTTTGCACGTCCGGAAATTTCGCGCGCAAAGAATCGAAAACTTCCTGCGAAAAAAAAGTGATCTGACCTTTGTAATCGTCTTTGTAGTCGAAGAAACGATCGCCCCGAATGCCTTGGCCGGCGACGCATTCGACGCGATCGACCTCCTGCAACGGATAATCATCCGGCGCGCGGCCGTGATGCCCGAAATAATTGTGACCGGGCGAAATGAAAATCTGACGGATAAACACCGGCGAAACTTAGTCTTCGTCATAGGCAACGCAAAGCGTGCCGCCTTGCGCTGAGTTCGCACGACGTGGAACTTATCGCGCAACCATGGGAACAGTCTGGCGAGTTTTCACATATCTGCAGCGTTATCCGCTTCTGGCGCTTTCGACTCTGGGCTGCGCAATCCTGGGGACGCTGATGGTGGTAGTTCCGCCGGCGGTGACGAAAGTGTTCATCGATCAGGTGTTGAATCAGCATCGGCCGGAGCGCCTGGCGCCTTTGCTCGGGATCGCGGCCGCATCCTACGTGCTGCAACAAGCTCTGAATTCGCTCCGCCTGATCCTGAACAATACCTTCGAACAAAAGGTGATCTTCGATCTGCGCAGCGATCTTTATTCGCACATCCAATTGCTTCCGCTGCGCTGGTTCGACAACCGTGCGACCGGCGATCTGATGACGCGCATTCTGGAAGATGTGAATTCCGTCGAACGCGTTTTGATCGACGGGATCGAGCAAGGCGTCGTCGCCGCGCTGCAATTGATCATCGTCGTCGGAGGAATGTTCTACCTGAGTCCAAGACTGGCCTGGTTTAGTCTGGCGGCCTTTCCATTTCTCGCCGGCGGTGCGCTTTGGTACACGCTCACGGCGCACCGGCGTTACCGTCTGCAACGTCGCGCTTCTTCAGCGATGAATTCGCTTTTGCACGATAACCTCGCGGGCATTCGGCAGATCAAAAGTTTCGTGCGCGAACGCGAAGAGCACGCGCGCTTCAACTCCGTGAGCAACCAATTACGTCACGCGACTCTCGTGGTCATGAAAGTGTGGGCGATTTACAGCCCGGCCATGGTTCTCATCGGCGCGCTGGGTGTGATGCTGGTGGTCTGGGTGGGAGCGCGCTCAGTCCTGGCGGGGACGATGCAACTCGGAGACATGATCGCGTTTCTCATGCTGACCGCGTTTCTCTACGAACCGATCGGCAAATTACATCAGCTGAATCAACTGCTGCAGGCTGGACGCGCGGCCGGCGAACGCGTCTTCGAAATCATCGATGAGCCAATCGAGCGGGGATGGAACGCAGGCCACGTGACCGATGCAGAAATTCTCGGCGAGGTGCGCTACGACGACGTCGGGTTCAGTTATGCCGAGGGAAATTTACCAGCGTTGCAGCATATCAGTTTTCACGCGCGTCCGGGCGAGACGATCGCGCTGGTCGGCACCACCGGCGCTGGGAAATCGACGTTGGTGAATTTGTTGCCGCGCTTTTACGAATTCGATTCCGGCGAAATCCTGATCGACGGAACGCCGATCCGCGATTTCGGTCTGCGGCAGTTGCGCGAAATGATCGGCGTCGTCACACAGGAAAGTTTCCTTTTCAACGGCAGCATTCGCGAAAATCTGCTCATGGGAAATCCGCAGGCGAGCGACGAAGATGTTTTGCGCGCGGCCGATGCAGCGAATGCGCGGCCGTTCATCGATCGCTTACCGGAAAGATTGAATAGCGTGGTCGGCGAGCGCGGGGTCAAGTTAAGTGTCGGCGAAAAGCAGCGACTCTCGATCGCGCGCGCCCTGCTGAAGGATCCGCCGATTCTTGTTCTCGATGAAGCGACCGCGAGTGTCGACACAACGACGGAGCGCTTGATCCAGGAAGCGCTCGAACACTTGATGGCGCATCGGACTTGTTTCGTGATCGCGCATCGGCTCTCGACGATTTTGCGCGCGGACCAGATCTTAGTTCTGGAACGCGGCCGCATCATCGAACGCGGAACGCATTCTGAACTGGTCGAGCTCGGCGGAAAATACGCGCGACTTTGGGAACAGAGTTTCCTCGAAACCGATCGCGACCAAGACGTCGAAGAGCTGGCCGCTAAAGTCTAGGGCTTCGAGGCCGCGGCAGCGTTGATCAGCTCGTTGTACTTCGTTTCCAACGCGCGAAAACGTTCTTCCGATTCCGCCAGCGCGCGCCTCTCTTCCCGCAATGCCTGCTCTAATTCGCGAATGCGATCCTGCACCGCGATCGACATTCCGGTCGTCGCGGGCTCGGTGAACGTTTCGTCGGCGGGCGGCTCGATATCTTCCGGAAGCTGATCGAGCAGTGGCGCGATATCGCGGATCTGTTGGCGAGTCGCTTCGCAGGCATTGATGATCGGGGTGTCATCGTCGATTTCGCCGAGGCGAAGAAATTCACGAATGGAACCGAGGGTAGTCGGGCCGTAAAACCGCTCGCTCGTTACTTCCACAATCCAATCCATACCGAGCTCAGGCAGCATGGGCGCCTTCATCCAATTCGTTTGATCCGTCGAAATAGAATCGTGCGGCGCGACTTGCGCGGAGGAAGCCCAACGCGCGAGCTGATCGAAACTAAGCGGGCCAAAAATCGTGCCGTCTTCGTGTTTCCGCAGAAACCATTCCTGTTCGGCGGACGCAGGCATTACTCGTTAGGCGAAGCGGAAGGAGAATTCGTCGCCGACGGCGGAATCATGATCGTCTGCCCAATTTGCAGCGCGCGATCGTTTTCGATGTGATTGTACTTCTGCAAATCCTGCACGCTGACGCGGTTCGCCTTCGCAATGGCAGTAAGTGTTTCGCCGCGCGTCACTACGTGGGCGTTACCGTTCTGCGTCGCGGGTGTCGCGGCGGGGGCGGTCGACATGTTACTGCTCGGTGGTGGCGTGGCTTCGCCAATCATGACGCCGGGACGAACGGCGGAAAGTTGTTGTTCCAATTTCAAAATCTGCTGCGAAAGGGCATCGATTTTCGTGTTTTGCTCGTCGATTTTTTTCGTGAGCGCTTCCAGCTGCGCGCTCGTTTTGTCGCTCGCCGCGGGGGCAAGAGTTTGCGCGGACGCGGGCGCAACCACTGCGGCAATCGCAATTAAGAAAGAGAGTCCAAACGCGAGCGACTTCATTGCGGGGATGTTGGCATTGAGCGTGGAGCGAGGCAAGTGAGCTTCAGTTGCGTTTTACGGAAATTGTTTGAGCTTTTTTATATGCCAGAGCGTTTGGAGAAGCCGACGGTGCCGTGGGGTCCAAAACAGGGCGGAGACGGAGGCGGCCCCAAAGCCCCGGACATTTCTCGTCCCGACACGCAGGATCTCCTGAAGAAAATGCGCAAGGTTGATCCGAACCAGTCGAAGCGCTATCGGCAGCGCACCGGAGAATAATGGAAGAGGATTTCGTCGCCCTTCTGCGGCGGAAGGAACTCATAAGTCAGACGGGCCCTATCCGACCCATAGGTCTAACGAGTGGCGATGTGCCGCCGCAGACGCAGTCGACCACCATCCTCGCGTTCAAATTTTCCGGCGGCGTTCTGGTCGCGGGTGATCGGCGCGCCACTTCCGGACACACTGTGGTTTTTGACCGCGCCGACAAGGTTCTGGAGATCGATCGGCACTCGATCATGGCCATTGCCGGTGTGCCCGCGACCGCGTGGGAAATGGCGCGTGTGCTCGAGCATTCGTTTCAATTTTTTCGCCGTACACAATTGCAGGAGATGAGCGTGGACGGAAAAGTGCGCGCGCTCTCGAAATTGCTGCGCGACAATTTCGGTTTCGTCATGCAAGGCGTCGGCATGGTGGTGCCAATTTTTGCGACCTATGACGCAGGCGCCGATCCGGCGGCGCGCCTTTATTTTTACGATGCGATGGGCGCGAACTTTGAAGTGACTGATTACGCTGCGACCGGTTCGGGTTCTCCTGCGGTGCGCGGCGTTTTGTATTACGAAAACAGTTGGGGCAAAAAGCCGCTGGCAAAATTGAACGAAGACGAGGCGATCACATTGGCGTTGCGCGCGCTCGACACCGCGGCGGAATCCGATACCGCGACCGGCGGAGTGGATCGCAATGCGAAGATTTTTCCAGTGATGAAAGTCGTTTCGCGCGATGGAATTACCACCCTGCCGGACAAACAAATCGCCGCGTTGTTCAAGCGCGGCGTGGCCACGCGATGATTGAAGAACCGTATCGTTGGGTCGAAGCGGTCACGAATCGCCGTGATTATATCGAGACTCAGTTGGTTTCCGGAAGTCCGATTGTCGCGCTCAGTTTTCGCGATGGCATTCTGTTTCTCACCGTCGGACGAACGCGGCAGAAACTCTTCGAGATATACGATCGCATCGCGATGGGCGCGATTGGACATCCCGGCGACATCGAACGCCTGCGGATGACCGCTATTGAACTGGCGAGCACGGAAGGATTCACGCGCTCAGCCGCAGACGTTTCGCTGCGACGGTTGGCTTACTACTCGTTAAGCCCAATGTTAAAATCGGCCTTCGAACAAATTTTCGGCGCGCCACTGCTCGCGCGGATGTTATTTGCCGAGATCGGTGAAAAACCGGAAAGCGATTTGTTTTTGCGGATCGAATACGATGGCGCGATCGCCACGAATGGTGCGCCGTTGGCGGAAGCTCGGCAGGATTTCGCCGCTCTCAGCGGAACGCGCGTTTCGGCCGAACTGATGGAAACGCATCTGAAGAACGAGCACCAGACGAGCGCGACTTTGGCGCGCGCAATGAAAACGGCGTTGCAGGCGTGGGCGACCGGACGGATGGCGCTGGGCGACGATGGCGCACGCGAACTGCCGACAAAAGACGCCCTGGCGCAAGAGGTGCAAAAGCAATTGCGCGCCGGCGTGGTGGAAGCGGCGATTCTGGAGCGCAGCGACAAGGTGGCGATCCGTTATCGCCCAGTGACGGAAGACGAGATCAAAGCCGCGACGGCCTAACGAGTCGCCGGAGAAAAAATGTTTTCGCGCAGCACGATCGCGTCTCTTGGTCTTGCGCTGATGGTCGCGAGTCTCATCTGGTTTGAACTTCTGCCAGCGCGGCCGCGCCTAACGAGAGCAAGAGTGCCATCGGCAAAATCAGGGCCACTTTCTCTGGTGATCATCGACGCGGGCCATGGCGGCGATGATTCCGGAACGATGAGGAATGGCGTGATGGAAAAAGATCTGACGCTCGATGTTGCACGGCGCGTGGAGCGACTCGCTCAAATGCAGGGCCTTTCCACGATAATGACGCGAGAGAGCGACGCGCGGAAGACGCTTCCAGAGCGGGCTGCGCTGGCGAACAAGCAGAATGACGGGATTTTCGTCAGCATCCATTTCGATGAGGGAGCGCGCGCCGAAGCGACCGGAGTGCAAACCTTCTACGCGGTGCATCAAATGCCGAAGAGTATTTTTCCTTCCTGGCTTCCCTTTCTTCAACCAGCCAGCGTCACACCGGAAAATCTGGAAAGCCAGAGCCTGGCCGGATTTGTGCAGGAAGCACTCGTTAGGCGGACGCACGCTTTCGATCGCGGAACACGGGCGGAACAATTCTACGTGGTGGCTAATGTGCGACACCCGGCCGTTCTGGTAGAGGGCGGCTTCCTGACCAACAACGACGACCTGATAAGAATTGCCACTGATGAATACCGCGAGCAACTGGCCGCGGCGATCACCGATGGCTTGGTGCATTACCGTGAAATCACCAACCAGCAAAAGACGCTGGCGCTAAGTGCAGGCCCGCCTGAATAGTGCATTGGCGATCGCGTCCAACTTCAAACCTTATGAGGACAACAATTCTGGTTCTCGCGATTTTCTGCGGGATTAATTTCGCGGGCGCGCAGTCCGATCCGGCGATCGCGGCGACGCAGCAAGTCTTGAAGGATCAGGGCTTCTACTACGGCGACATCACTGGGAAGAAGGATGCGGACACGAGCGCAGCTTTGCGCCGTTACCAAATTCGCAATGGCCTGCAAGTGACGGGCGAACTAAACGCGGAGACGCAAAAAGCCCTGGGCGTGAAAGGAACTACCGCTCCGGCGCCTGTTCCACGCGCGACGCCTCCACCGCCCAAAATTACGAGCACGCCACCACCAGAGAATTCCGAGTTGCGTGATGATGCAACGGTCAGACCCGAGCAAGAGCGACCCGGAAACGAGGGTTCATACGATGAGCCTCCGCCAACCGCGGCGCCGGGCGAAGCGTTGATTGGAACACCGTACCAAGATGCTTCGCCGGATGTGCAACGCCGCATTATCATGACCGCACAGAATCTGCTCGCGCGGCGCGGTTATTTACGGAGCGCCGTCGATGGTGAAGTTGGGCCCGATACGCAATTTGCGTTGCGCGCGTTTCAGACACGGTTCCACATCGCATCGAGCGGGCGTCTTGATCGTGAGACCCTGGCCGCGATGGGTTTGATGCCGGGACAGCGAGCACCGGGAGTCACGGCGAATGTCGCGGCACCACGCCCGCGAGTTTATCGCCGCCCACCACAAGAGACGACTCCAGAGGGCGAGCCGATTTACCAAGGTCGTTAGGCGACGCCTAACGAGTGCTTCACGGTCTGGCGTTGTCGAACTGCACTGATTGCAGCTCGGCAAAAACCGTCCCGATAAAAATCTGCGCTTCGATGCGCAGGATCAGGCGATCGTTGTCGTTGGAAAGCCAAACGGTGGCGCGTTTGAATTTCTTGTGGGCCTTCAGCGCGCGATCCTTGTCGACCTTGGTCAGCTGCAAATCGAGTTTGATCGCTTCGTAACTGCCCGCGGGAACGGTGAGCCGTTCGCGGCCGCGCACACTCACCGTGCAAAGATAAGCGGTGGTCGCTGGATAAACGACGATCCGTTGGATCGTTCCGTCGGTGAGCGCCTGACTGCGCAAATAAAGCAACGCGGAACTCATGCTCATCAAATGCGGAAAGGCGAACTCCCGTGTTTTTGATTTCACGGCCGGGCCGCGGCGTTCCTCGCGACGACTGCTCACGCCGGTTGCCGTAAAATTCACTTCCGTTTCCGAAATTTTATTCCGTCCCGCCTCGGTCTCGTGCACCTCAACGGGCAGCAGAGTGTGCGCGTCAGTTACCGCCGTTTGTTTCCCGTCAAACTTCCAGAGTGCGCGCGCCGCACCAGTCGTCGCACCGTTGCCTTCGAGCCGATAATGTCCATCGGGCCGGGTGATATGAAGCTCCGCGTCGGCGGCGACAATGCTGCCCCAACCGAAGCTATATTGCAGATGGACGGGCTTGAGTTCGGGGAACGAACCGGGTGCATACGGCGTGACGGTCGATTCCCAGTCTTGCGCGAAAACTGCCGAAACCGCAGCGAAGAAAAGAACTAGCGTGGCGCGCATTTAAACAAAAACACACGCGGTGTTGGCCGCGTGTGTTCCGTTTCGAAGTTGTTGAGGAGGTCTTAAGGCTTCTTCGGCGAAGCAGCCGCACTGGCGGTTGCAGCAGCGGTCGGAGCGGCAGAAGCGGCGGCAGGCGCAGCCGCATCCGTGCTACTGGCGCGACCAGGCTTGTTCAAGACCGCGATAATGTCGTTGGTAAACTCCGCGTTATCCTTGGAGTACAACAGAATCGGCACACCGTTTAAGCTCATGCCTGATTTGTCGAACACCAGGTCGTAGCTGTTGGTCTTCACTTTATCCATGACCACGTCGGTGATTTCTTTGACGATTCCTTCGCGCATGCGCAACGCCTGTTCCTGCAACTGACGTTCGCGCGTCTGGCGGAATTCGTTGATCTCGCGCTCCATGTTTTTGATGTTCGCGATTTTTTCGTCACGCTCCTTGGCGGTCGAGGTCTTCTTGTCCGCACTCAAAGCGGGCGACTCGAGCTGTTGATTGAGCTTGTTAATCTCATCGAGCGCCTTCTTGTAGGAGTCCGCGCGATCGTCGTATTCCTTTTTCGCGGCATCCTTGGCCTGGTTGATCTTGGCCTCGGCGTCTTTGGTTTTGTTGTATTCTTTGAAGGCGCGATTCATATCGATCGTGCCGATTTTCATTGGGCCTTGCGCGAAGGCGGCGCCGGGCAAGCCGAGCGAAGCCAGCAAAGCGAGTGAGAGAAGCTTTTTCATAGACAGATGTTCCAAAACCGAATGGAGAGGTAATAGACCCCGCCGGCAACTATTCGTTCAAAATTGATAACCGACGTTGAAGTTGAATTTCCCGCTGCTGCTGTTGTTGCCGCCAGTCTGAATCGGGAAGCCGTAATCAATCCTAATTGGACCAACCGGCAAGTCTAATCTGAGGCCAATGCCGACATCGGAAGAAAGCCGTCCGCCGACATCAAACGCGTTCGGGTCAACAAAACCGGCATCGGTGAAAACCGCGCCGCGCACTTTCTCGATAATCGGGAAGGTCATTTCCACCGTCCAGCGAACCAGAGTTCTGCCACCGAGCGGCTCGCCGCTATTTTTATTCTTCGGACCAACGTCGCGGAAATTAAAACCACGCAGGTTATTCGAACCGCCCAGGAAGAGGCGGTCAAAAATCGGAACACCCTCGCCATAGACGCCGGATTGCTTGCCGCCGCCCCAAGTATCAACCGCGGCCAATTCACCGTTGACCAAAAGGATCAGATCGGCCGGCAGGTGAAAATATTGCGACGCTTCAAGGTCGCCGCCGTAGGTCTGCACGTCGCCGCCGAGAAATCCGCCGGCCACATAAGGGGTAAAGACAATGCGCTGACCTTTGCGGGTGATGAACGGATTGTCGCGCGTGTCAAAAATGAAACTCGGCGTGATCTGGCTTTTGGTGTGCGCGCCTTTATCAATCTGAATCTCCGGCGGGAGAGTGTTGGCCACGTTGAAGATGTCGATTTCTTCCAAGCGATACTCCAGATTGACTGAAAGAAAACGCGTAATGGGCTTGCGCGCTAGAATCGAGATGCCGTAGTTCCGCTGATCATAAAGGGAGCTGAGAAAGTTCGCTTCATGATAGAAAAGTTCGCTCCCGAGCGAGAGCGGCCGGTCGAGAAACCACGGCTCCGTTAGACCAACGACGAAATCTTTTCGTTGCTGGCCGCCTTGCAAACGCAGACGAAATTTTTGTCCGGCCCCAGTGAAGGTGGGCCAGTTCATGATATCGAAATTTCCCTGGGTCAGTTCGACGAAACCGACGAAGCTATCAACCGTGCTGAAACCGGCACCGAAATTCAGTGAGCCGGTGCGTTTTTCTTCCACCTCGACGGTCAGATCTTTGCGACTCGGCACGTTAGTGTCGTCGGGGTAGGTCTCCACGTGCGAGAAATACCCGAGATTTTCCAGGCGCTTCTTGCTCGTTTCGACGCGCGTGGTGCTGTAGATGTCACCGGGTGCGACCAGCACTTCGCGGCGGATCACCTTATCTTTCGTGCGCGTGTTGCCCACGATGTTGACCCGTTGCACAAAGGCGCGATCGCCTTCCTGGATCGTGAATGTCACGTCGATCCTACCGGGCCCCGAAGGCGTGCCGGCGGGCTGTACAACTAGATCTACATAACCACCAGCGCCGTAAGCGTCGGCGAGTTTCTTGGCGTCGTCGCGAATATCCTTCGGCGAATAAACGGATCCTTCTTTGATCTTGAGGACCAGCCGGACTTTGTCAGCCGTGGTCGCTTTCGTTCCTTTGACGTTGATTTTGCCGACGTGGTACTTGGTGCCTTCCACCACCGGAATAACCAGCGTCATGCGGCCGCCGGAACGCTCACGCCGCACGTCTTTAATTTCGACATCGACGTAGCCCTGATTCTGATAGTACTCGCGGACCGAATCGAGGTCCTGATTCAATTGCGCTTCTTCCAGCCGGCCTGACTTGTCCAAAAACGAAATGATCGTTTTCGTTTTCGTCTTCATCTGCTTGCGCAATTTGTAATCGCTGATGTGCGCATTCCCCTCAAAATGAATGCGGCTGACCGCTCCTTTGACGCCTTCGTTAATGGTGAAGACTGCGCGCGAAGTGCCATGTTCCTGATCGGTCTGCACTTCATAGCGGACGTCGACGTCGTTGAAACCCTTCGCGCGATAAGCATCGATGATGTCCTGCCGCGCAGTGCCGAGCGCTTCTTCGCTGAGCGGCCCGTTCATCTTCACCTTGATCATTTTTCGCAAGGCCTTGGCGGACATGCGCGTGGCGCCGTTAATTTCGATGCCGCGAACCATGGCGCGCGTTTGCACCGCCACGATCACGTTTATCTGGTCGCCGGCCGGTTCGCCGTAAATGCGGACGTTCTGCAATTGCCCCGTGGCGTAGAGATTCCGAATGTCCTGTTCGACGATCGCGTCGGAATAGGTCTGGCCAACCTTCGTTCGCATCTGCGCCAGGATTTTTTCGCGGCTGACGGTTTCCGGCCCGGTGTAGCGGACTTCCACCGAATGAATCCTAACCCCGCCTTGCTGTGGCGGCTGTGGCTGCTGTTGCGCCCGGACCGCCGGCGCCGCCAGGACGACGCAAAACAGCGCAAGGCTAACCGACGTAGCAGCGCGGCGAACCATACCCAGAAAATATTTCATACAAAAAAAAGACTGCCGGTGGATCGCCCAGCCCGTTGCAGGGGGATATTAGTTCTTGGGAAGGCGCAAATCGTCAAGGGGTAATTGGCTTTTTCGGACCAGCGTGCTGATTGCGCGGAGCGCACGATTAGACCCGGCACCGGCGTGTTAGTTCAATAATTGATACCAGTTATTCCGCCGGCGCGGCTCGTAACCGGCGTCACGGATTAGCTTCTCAATTTGCTTAGCATCGAGGCGAAAAGTCGTTCCGGCACTGCTCACCACATTCTCTTCCATCATGACCGAACCGAAATCGTTCGCCCCATATTTGAGCGCGACCTGACCGATGTCCGGACCTTGCGTCACCCACGAGCTCTGCACGTTCGGGAAGTTATCGAGGAAGATGCGCGACAACGCCTGCATCCGCAGATACTCCGCCACGCCGGTGCGATTCTTAATCTTCAACACCGTATTCTCCGGCTGAAACGTCCAGCAGATAAACGCTGTGAATCCTCCGCTCTTGTCCTGTTGATCGCGCAAGCGCTGCAAATGTTCGATGCGATCCTCGATCGTCTCGACGTGACCGAACATCATTGTTGCGCTCGAGTTCAATCCTTCTTCATGCGCGACCTGCATCACTTCGAGCCACTCATCGGATTTGCATTTCAAAGGCGAGATCCGATCGCGCACGCGATCGACAAGAATTTCCCCGCCACCACCGGGAATCGATCCGAGTCCGGCCGTTTTGAACGCCCGAATAATTTGACGCAACGGCATCTGAAAGACCTCCGCGAAATGCTGGAACTCGGGCGGACTAAAACCGTGGATATTGATGTGCGGAAATTTTTTCCGGATGTGACACAGCAAATCGATATACCAATCGAACCCCAGCTTGGGATGATGCCCGCCTTGCATCAGAATTTGAACCCCGCCCGCAGCCGATAGTTCCTCTAACTTCTCGTCGAGCTGCTCGAAGCTCAGGACATAATGATCGTCGTCTTTTTCCGTGCGATAAAACGCGCAGAACTTGCAGTAAACATTGCAGACATTCGTGTAATTGATGTTGCGATCGACAATATAAGTCACGATCTGCTCGCCGCGATCCCCGTAGCTCTCGCGCTTCGCCAGATTTCGGCGCGCATCCGCCAAGACGCCAAGTTCCTCCAGCGGCCAACGATAAAGCTCCAGTGCCTCCGCGCTGGAAATCCGTGCGCCGCCGAGAATCTTTTCCGTGAGGGGTTCAGTCGCTAGAGCAACCATTGTTCAACACTAGTTCGCCGTTCGCCTGTCGTCATTTGCCATTAACTTATTCTTCTGCACAAATGCCCGCACGGCTCGGTTAAATTCGTCAGGCTTATCCAGCATGATGAAATGCGAAACGCCGCTCCACACCCGATAATCGAGCTTTGGGATTAGCGATTTCGCGAATTGCTCATACTCCGGCGTCCAGGCCGGCTGCTTCGCCAGAATCATCAGCACCGGCACGTCGATCTTATCCTCCTGCCACAGCCCCGGATCCAGCAACCCTTCCATTTCACTCACCGCCACGTGTTGCGATCCACCTAACATCATCGCGCGCGCTTTCTCCCGCGCTGGCGCGTCTTTCATCTGCGCCGTCATCCCGCTCACGAAACGTCTCGTCGTTTCCTGATAATCACGACCGCGCAAAGGCGCGATAAACTTTTCCATGAAAGCCGCGTCGCCAAATGGCCGCAGCGCTCCATCCACAATCACCAGCCCGCGCACTTTCTCGGGATAATGCCGGTAGAATTGCCGCACCACCGGCGTGCCGTTGCTGTGCCCGACCAGGACCGCATCTTTGACGCGCGCATCCTGCAAAACGGCATCCACCGCTTTCGCATGCAGATCCATCGTGTAAACGATTTCTGGTTTATCACTTTGCCCGTGGCCCGGAAGATCGATCGTAATCACGCGCATTTTTCGCGCGAGGGACGCGGCCTGCTTTTTCCAGACCGTTTCATCGCAATTCCAGCCGTGCACAAAAACGAGCGCGAGTTCTCCCGTTCCGTAGTCGGTGTAATGCGTGCGAATGTCATCGACCTTGACGAAATGCGCGGAACCCGCTGGCGATTTCGCGCGCGCCGTGCAAAGCAAAAGTCCACTGCCTAACGAGACCAAAAGCATGCGATACATGGAGCTGACATTTATATGACGAGAGAGCGCGTCGCAATCATCGGAGCTGGAGTTTCCGGACTGACCTGCGGTGTCCTTTTCGCCGAAGGCGGTTATCCCACGAAAATTTTCGCAGAAGAAATCGGACGGCAAACTACTTCCGGCGCGGCCGCCGCGATTTGGTATCCATACGACGCCGAGCCGGCCGACAAGGTGATCGAGTGGTCGCTGCAAACATTCGATGTCTTGTGTGACTTAAGTCGCAACGCGCAAAGCGGTGTTTCCATGATCGAACTGCGAAATTTTTCCCGGACCGGCCAATTGGAAATTCCGGATTGGGCGCACTCTTTAGGCGCACGCCGATTTGAAAATGGATTTGCTCTCGATGTTCCGCTGACTGACACCACCACTTATCTCGATTATCTCGCGATGCGCTTTCAAGGCGCGGGCGGCGAAATTTCCTGCGACCGTCGCTTCGATCGCATCGAAGAGGTCGGTCGCGACTACTCCTTCGTCATCAACTGCACCGGCGTCGGCGCCCGGACGCTCGTTCCTGATCCGGAGGTCGAACCGCATCGTGGCCAGGTCGCGATCGTCGAAAAGTTAGTGCTCAATCACGCCGTAGTCTGCGACGATCCGCCGCTCATGTACGCGATACCGCGCAGCAACGACTGCGTTTTTGGTGGCTCAAACGAAATCAGTTCCAATCGGAACGCCGATCCTGGCCTAACGAGTAGTATCATCGCTGAATGCAGCCGCGTCTTGAACATCGCGGCGCCAAAAATCCTCGACGAACGCGTTGGACTCCGACCATTCCGCCGCTCCGGCATCTGTTTGCGTAAAGAAGGCCGCGTCATTCACAACTACGGCCATGGCGGTTCCGGCTTCACCCTTTCGTGGGGTTGCGCGCAAGCCGTCTTTGCGCTCGCATCTGCTGGTTGATGTCACCGCTCGATCCATCGCGCGAAGAAATCCTTCGCTGGGGAAACGACGCCGTCGCCTGGATGGCCGATTATCTCAGCGCAATTCGCGAGCGTCCCGTGTATCCGCACACCAGCTCGGCGGAAATTCGTGCCCGGCTTGATTCCACTTTGCCCGAAGAAGGCGTTCCGTTCGAAAATATCCTTGCCGCGTTTCGCGACGACATCATTCCGCTCAGCCGACAAAGTGGTCATCCGCGCATGTTCGGTTACGTGCAGGCGCCCGGCATGGCCATTGCCGCTTTCGCCGACCTCTTAGCTTCAACGTTAAACGCAAACCTAACGGCATGGCGTTCCGCACCTGCGCCAGTTGAAGTCGAACGGCTGACCATCGATTGGATCAAACAAATCCTCGGCTACCCCGAAACAGCTAGCGGACTTTTCGTTAGCGGTGGTTCCATGGCCAACTTCTGCGCCCTTGCAACCGCACGCAGAACAAAAGTACCTAACGAGTCCAAAAAAATCCCACGCCTGTATGCCTCGGAAGAAACGCATCACTCCGTTTTCAAAGCCGCAACCTTACTCCGAATAGGCCGCGAAAATTGCCGACTGATTGCTACCGACGATAACTATCGCATTAGAATCGACGAGTTAGTCGCGAAAATTGAAGAAGATTTGCGCGATGGCTACCAACCTTTCCTTGTTGCCGGCAACGCCGGAACAGTAGCAACAGGCGCAGTCGATCCCCTCGCCGAGCTCGCGGAAGTCGCAACCCGTTTCAATCTTTGGTTCCACATCGACGCCTGTTACGGTGGTTTCGCCGCCCTCGCGCCATCGGCGCGGCACTTATTCAGCGCATTTCCCAAAGCAGATTCCATCGCGCTCGACCCTCACAAGTGGCTCTACCTTCCGGCTGATTGCGGATGCATTCTCTACCGGAATCCTGAGGCCGCGCGTGCCACCTTCGCCCACGACGCCGAATACACTCGCATCATGGAACAAATGCCTAACGAGTCGTTCGCCTTCTGGGATTATGGACCTGAGCTATCCCGGCGTTTCCGCGCGCTCAAAGTCTGGATGCTACTAAAAGGAGTCGGGCTGCGCGCAATCCGCGATGCGATCGAGAAGGACCTGGCCTGCGCCCGTCATTTCGGAGCACTCGTTAGGCGGAGTAACGATTTCGAGATGTTAGCTCCAGTTGAACTGTCGATCTTCTGCTTTCGCTATCGCCCTTCCGGTATACGAAATGAAGAACAACTCAACGCTTTCAACGAGCGTCTACTTATTGAATTACAACGCGACGGTAGCTCGTATTTATCGAACGCTAGCTTGCGCGGTCGCTTCGCACTGCGTGGTTGTGTCTTGAACTACCGCACCACGCCGCGCGACTTGGAAATCTTACTCGACGACCTGCGGCGTATCGCGACCAAGTCCTAGCCGGTCAACTGAATGGCCTGCAAGGAACTAACCACGTCGTCTGGTCCTTTTTCCTTGAAGAAGCACTCGTAGAAACCGGGGCCGAGGTCCCAGTGGTCGCCTTTGTAATATTCGTCGCGATAAAAGCGCCAGACGCCGCTGACCACGATGACGCAACTGATCCGGTCGTTCCAAAAATCGCCGAGGTAAAGCCAGCTGAGATTTGTGCGGGCGCGCGCGCCTTTGAAGCCGACATGATCGTAAACCACGATCTCGGGCATGGGAGCGTTGTGCACCACCGCTTCGCCGCCCGCTTCCTGCGCGCAGGAGTGATAACTCAGCGGTCCGACTTTCCATTTGGTATCGACGACACAGCCATTCTCTGGCGACAGCTCGGTTTTGTTTACTTCTTTCATAAGCGATTTTTCTAAACGGATTCCAACAGACCTTTTCCGCGATGTCGAGAACTGGATTTCACGGATCCTGGGAAATTAAATTCCGTGTTCGCGACTATCGGAACGCAGGCGAATGGTCTTGTTTTGCAGATCGTGTTGCGCGCGGATGAAGCGGACCGTTTTGCTTTTCGCGCGCATCAAAACGGAATGGGTCACCGTCGCCGGTCCCTGGCGTTTCACGCCGCGCAGCAAGGGGCTGTCGCTGATGCCGGTGGCGCAAAAGAGAATGTTTTTCCCGTGGGCCAGATCATCGGCAAAGAAAACGCGTCCGATATCTTTTTCGTAGCCGTCTTTGATCAACTGCGCGCGCTCTTTGTCGTCGCGTGGCCACATCACGCACTGCATGTCGCCGCCGAGACATTTCAATGCCGCCGCCGCCAGTACCGCTTCGGGCGAACCACCGATGCCCATGTAAAGATCGATGCCGCTGTCTTGAATTGCCGGACCAATCGCGGCCGCGATGTCGCCGTCGCTGATCATGCGCAGCTGCGAACCGACCCGCCGAATTTCCGCCACGATCTCTTTGTGCCGCGGCCGGTCGAGCATCATGATCACGACATCCTGCACGCGTTTCTTCAGCGCCTTCGCCACGGTCAGCAGTGTTTCTTCCACCGGGCTCTCGATTTTCAAGGTGTCGATGCCCGCGACCTGCATGGCGCGCGTCACGGCCGGGCCGTAGGAGAGCTTCATCATGTAAAAAGAAGGAATGTCGCGCAGCGCCACTTTTACTCCGGCTTCCGGACTGGCCGCCGCGATGCAGGCAATCGAATTCGGCATGCCTTTGGAGATGTTGGTCGTGCCGTCGATCGGATCGAGCGCGATATCGAACGGCGGCGACCCCGGCATCCAGGTGCCGAGCTGTTCCCCTTTGAAAATACCAGGCGCGTCATCTTTGATTCCTTCGCCGATGACGACTTCGCCGCAGATGTTCATGAGATCGAACATGCCGCGAATGGCATCGCACGCGGCCGCATCTGCTTTTTCTTTTTCACCGCGGCCTAACCACTGCAGGGAATTGAGCGCGGCTGCTTCGGTCGCGCGCACGAAATCAAATTCGATGATGCGCTCGATGTCCTGATAACTTTGGCGTGGAATGCGCGGCATACGCGGGCTGCATTCTCAGCGCGGCAGGTAAACCTGACAAGCATCCACGCGCATTGATCTGAAATTTGCAGCGGAACGCGCGAACTGATCTAGTCGCTTGCCGATGAAATCGCGCCAGGCCGCCATCATTTTCGTTCTCGTCACGGTCACGCTCGACATGCTGACGGTCGGCCTGATCAGCCCGGTCCTGCCAAAACTGATTCTCGATTTTCTCCACGGCAATATGTCCACCGCGGCGAACTGGAACGGCTGGTTCGGTCTGGTCTTCGCGCTCATGCAGTTTTTTTTCTCGCCCATCCTCGGCGTGTTATCGGATCGCTTCGGACGGCGGCCGGTAATTCTTTTGTCTAATCTCGGTCTCGGTCTCGATTACATCGTCATGGCGCTGGCGCCGTCGCTGGGCTGGTTGTTCCTCGGTCGCATCATTTCCGGAATCACCACTTCGAGTGTGCCGACGGCGATGGCTTACATCGCGGATGTCACGCCGAAAGAAAAACGCGCCGGCGCGTTCGGCATGATCGGCGTGGCGTTTGGTGTTGGCTTCGTTCTCGGTCCAGCTGTCGGCGGAATGCTGGGCGATCTTCATCCACGCCTGCCCTTCTGGGCCGCGGCCGGATTCAGCCTGGCGAATTTTCTCTGGGGTTACTTCGCGGTGCCGGAATCATTGGCCCCGGAACATCGGAAGGAATTTACGTTGCGCCGCGCCAATCCGGTCGGCTCGCTCGTTTTGTTGCGTTCGCATCATGAACTCTGGCGGCTCGCCACCATCCAGTTCCTGGCCTACATCGCGCACAACGTCTTTTCCATTTGGACGCTCTACGCCATTTATCGCTATGCCTGGACGCCGGGAAATGTGGGCCGTTCGCTCGCGGTTGTCGGCATTTGTACCGGCATCATCTCCGGCGGATTGACTTCGCGAATGGTGAAACGTTTCGGCGAACGCCGCACTCTATATATAGGGCAGTTCTTCGGCGCCACCGGCATGTTCCTCGCCGGCCTGGCGCGCGTGGGTGCGATGTTTCTCGCGGCCATTCCGATCATTTCCATGTGGAATATTTCCATGCCGGCCGCGCAGGGAATGATGACGCGCCGCGTGAGCGAGCGTGAACAAGGCGAACTGCAAGGCGCGCTCGGCAGTCTGCGCTCCATCACTTTTATCATTGGGCCGGTTTTGTTCTCGGGCGTCTTCGGATGGTTTATCGACCCAAAATATTCTTTGCAGATTCCCGGCGCACCGTTCTATCTCGCCGCCGCTCTTCTTTTCACCGCCATGTTAATGTCGTTCCGTCTGGAAAAGGCGCGGCCGCAAGAATCAATGCCGGTTTCGCCTAACGAGTCCTCGGACGCGATCATGGCCGCGAGCGATTTGCCCACGACAACGCCGACGGAATAACGGCCGCAGATCAAACTCGCCACCGTCTCTTTCGCCGGAATACACTCCGCTTATGGCTGACGTGACTATCGACATCATCAAAAACGGACCGCTCATTGTGAAAGGCGCGGTGGAATTGAAAGACAGCGACGGCAACTCATTCCCGACCGAGCCGCGCATGGCGTTGTGCCGCTGCGGCGCTTCAACCGAGAAACCATTTTGCGACGGGACGCATTCGAAGATCGGTTTCCAGGCGGCGGAGCGCGCCGTGCCGGAATCGAAAGAGACTTAGCCTAACGAGAGGTTGCTCTATGCCTGCGAAAAAGAAACCGGTCGCAAAGAAGCCGCCGAGCAAAACCAAACTGATCTTTGGTCCAAACGGTGGCGTGAAGCTCACGCTCGACAAAAGAATCCTCGTTCTCGAAACGCCCGGTGGTCGCACGATCAAGATGAACGACCAGACCGCCTCGGTCGAGATTGACGATGGCAACGGGAATGTCGTTAAACTCGCGCCCGCGGGAATCACCATACAGGCCGCGTCGAAAGTCCGGATCGATGCCAGCGAGATTCAGTTAAACGCCGGGACGACGAAATTCAGCGGCACTGTGCAATGCGATGCGCTCGTTAGTAATTCCGTCATCAGCGCATCCTACAGCCCGGGTGTCGGTAATATTTGGTAGCCGAGCCTAACGAGTGCTTTTTCGAATCGCAGTTTTCGCACTGCTCATCGTTTCTTCTGCCGTGGCAGAGGAAGGATGGAAAGAAGAGTCGGACAGCAAAGGCGTCGTCATTCAAAGCCGTCTTCGCCCCGGTTCACCCCTGAAAGAATTCCGCGCCGTCGGTCAGATCGAGGCCAGTCCGGATGTGGTCTTCGCGGTCATCGATGACGCCGAGTCTTATGAGCAATTCATGCCTTACATGGCGGAAGCGGTTGTTCTGAAACGCGAGAAGAGATCCGCGCTTCTTTATCAGCGATTGAAGCTGCCGCTGGTCAGCGATCGCGACTACACGATTGTTTCAAAACATGAGACGGCGGATGGTCCCGACGGGAAGATTCATCGCGTGCATTGGGAGGCGGCGAACCAGTTCGGGCCCGCCCCGAAATCCGGCGTCGTTCGCGTCAACCTTTGCGAAGGCGGATGGCTACTGGAACCAAGTGCGCATGCGACCCGCGCGACCTATAACGTTTACACCGATAGCGGCGGCGCCATTCCCGCCTTTCTTGCGAACAACGGCAGCTGCGTTGCTATTCGCAAGCTCTTCGAAGCCGTTCGCAAACAAGTGAAAGATCCGAAGTATGCCGCGCCGAAAAATTAACTATCTTCCCACGATGAAATTTCTCAGCTGTCTTGTTGTTCTGCTGATTTTTTGCCTAACGAGTGCAAGAGCGGAAAAACTTGCGCTAGTTAACGGAACAGTGATCAATCCCGGTGGCAAAACGCCGATTCTCGAGAATTGCATCGTGTTGATTGACGGCGCCGAAATTAAATCTGTCGGCGGGGCGTTTCCGGTCGCGCTGAGTTCGGACGTCAAACAAGTCGATTGCGCCGGAAAGTTCATTCTTCCCGGTTACATCGACACGCATGTCCATTTTTTCCAGTCCGCCGACATCTACACCAGACCAGATGCGGTTGACCTAACGAGTGTTCGTTCCTACGCGGACGAGCATGCCTGGATCGAGCGCAACTTGCCCGACACCTTCGCGCGTTATCTGCGTTGCGGCATTACCAGCGTCGTCGATGTGGGCGGTCCGTTTTGGAATTTCGAGGTTCGCAAGAAAGCGAATGCCACCGCCAAGGCGCCGCGCGTCGCCATCGCCGGTCCGCTCATCTCCAGCGTGGCCCGACCGCAACTCGAGCTGAACAACGATCCGCCGATCGTAAAGATCGACACGCCGGAACAAGGCGTTCAGCTAGTCGCGAAACTGGCCGAGCAGAAGCCGGACTACGTCAAGATTTGGTACATCGTGAATGCGGATAACCCGGTTGAGAAATTTCGTCCGGTGGTGCATGCGGTTATTGCCGAAAGTCATCGGCGCAAATTGCGCGTCGCCGTGCACGCGACCGAATTGGAAGCAGCGCGCGCTTCGGTTGAAGAAGGCGCTGATCTACTTGTGCATAGTGTGACGGATAAGCCGGTCGACGAAGCATTCGTTAGGCTATTAAAGGAACACGGCACCATCCTCACACCTACTCTGGTAGTTTTCGAGCGCTATGGCCGCACCTTTGCCAACAAGCTCGAGCTAACGCCGGAAGAGAAACGCTGGGGTAACCCGGAAGTAATTGCCTCGCTCGATGTCACTAAGTTACCGCCTGATAAAGTTCCCGACCGGATCAAGAGTGCGATGGCTGACCCGGACAAGGTTCTTGCTGGTATCCAGAAGACCTACGACGTCGCGCTGAAGAATTTGAAAACGCTGGAAGATGCCGGCATCACCATCGCCGCCGGAACTGATGCCGGAAACATCGGCACGATCCACGGCCCGTCGCTCTTCCGCGAATTCCAGCTCATGAAAGAAGCCGGCCTGACCAACCTGCAGATCATACAAAGCACGACGGTCAACGCCGCGAAAACTTTCGGCGGTGAGGTCGGTCCGAAAATCGGCGAGATTGCGCCGGGAAAATTTGCCGACCTCGTCGTGCTGAACTCGAATCCGCTCGACGATATCGCGCATGCTTCCGACATCCACACCGTGATCAAGAACGGTGTCACCTATCCGCCGCAATGACCCGCAAATCTTTGTTCGTCGTCCCGCTGGCCTTAGCTGCTTCTTCACTCTTGGCCCAAAGTCCAAGCGCTCCACTAACCATCAATCAACTCGCTGAACGCTACGTCCGGCTCGCGCTCGCGCTAGGTCAACACGATCCCGACTACGTCGATGCCTACTACGGCCCAGCGGAATGGAAAACGGAAGTAACCGCGGAGAAGAAGTCGTTAAGCGACATTCAAGAGGCGACGCGTGAGCTATCCGCCGCGCTCTCACAAACGCCGCGACCGACTACCGAAATCGACCAACTACGCTTCGATTTTTTCCAGCGTCAGCTCGCCGCCTTGGAAGCGCGCACGCATATGGTGCAAGGCGAGAAAAAAAGCTTTGATGAAGAAGCGCGCGCGCTTTACGACGCATCGCCGCCCAGCTTTTCCGAGAAGCACTTCGAAGAAATCCTCGCGCAGTTGGAAAAGAAAATTCCCGGCGAAGGTCCGCTTTCCCAGCGTTACGAAAAATGGCGCAAAGCCTTCATTATTCCGAACGACAAGCTCGACACCGTCTTCCAGTTGGCGATCAAAGAATGTCGCGCCCGTACCCTCGCCCACATCAAGCTACCTTCCGACGAGGGGTTCAAGGTGGAATACGTTACCGATAAGCCATGGGGCGGCTACAATTGGTACAAAGGCGACTACCAAAGTGTTATCCAGGTAAACACAGATGTGCCGGCCTACATCGATCGCGCCGTCGACCTGGCCGCTCACGAAGGTTATCCGGGCCATCATGTTTACAACGCGCTTCTGGAAAAGAACCTGATGCGCGATCATCACTTCGTTGAGTTCTCCATCTATCCGCTTTTCTCTCCGCAATCACTCATCGCGGAAGGCACGGCCAACTTCGGAAGAGAAGTAGTCTTTAACAAAGAAGAACGAATGACGTTCGAGAGGAACGTCCTCTGGCCGGCCGCCGGTTTCGACCCGAAACGCGCCGAAGAATACTATGCCGTGCAGGACATGACCAAGGAGCTTAGCTATGCCGTCAACGAAGCAGCGCGCAAGCTAGTTAACGGCGAAATAGATAGTAAAGATGCGGTAGGCTGGCTGCAAAAATATGCACTGATGGATGAAGTTCGCGCAAAGCAGCGAGTAAGATTCATCGAACACTACCGTGCCTACGTCATTAACTACAACCTGGGCGAAGACATCGTCCGTAGTTACATCGAGAAGAAAGGCGGGACCGAGGATCAACCCGCAAAACGGTGGCACGAGTTCGAGCTCTTACTTTCTGCTCCGCATTTGCCATCCGAACTACAACAGGCAAACAGGTAAGACCTAACGATAGTAGCAGCAGTTACTCCTCCTTACTCGTGGCGCGAGGGATCATCTGCCGGAACGCCGTGACGCATCATCAAACCACCGCCGTCGCGGCAGCCTTGGGCGTTCGAATGAAGAACTTGAAAGGCAGATCAATCTCTCGTGGAGCATTCGGGCGTGCCTTCGGGCACCGATCAAACTAACCGAACGCGCGAGCCCTAAGTCTCGTCGCCGCTGCATCGTGAATCTCACACCCGCCAAGCTTCTTCTAACAGAGTAATTCAACCCTGCCAAGATACAGGCTGCATCGCCTAGTTAGATGGTTGACGTGCCAGCATTTCGCGCGTGGAAGAAGAGGTCATAGGAAGACGATGGGATCACCAGACGACTCCCGATGCTCGACTGTCGATACGCGGCGAATGACGACTGCGGCTACGATGAAACCGACAAAACAACCGAGCACCGCCCACCAGCGGTCAAGCAGCAGCGACCACAGCGCACCGCCGAGAAACAGCAACATGATGGAGAGCCGCCAGCACAGCGACCACACTGCACGCAAAGGCGGAAGCCATCCTGTCTGGGGCTGAGCTTCCGAATGATGCGAGGGCGCTACCATCTAACGAGACCCAAGATCAGCGACGGCTCTGAATGGAGCAGTTTGGGAAACTGCGACATAGACGGCAAGGCCGAAGGCTGACTGAATGGGAAATGAAGGAATCAAAGCGCGCGCGGACTGAAATGAAGAGTTACTAGCTATCATAAGTGTTGAATCGCAACCTCAAGAGCCGTTCGCTGCATCGCCTGGTTAGGTCTATTTCGGCGGTTTCCAGTGATCTATAAAGTTTCCTAGCTCGTTTGTTTCTTCGCTACCATCAGGACGAAGGATGACCCAATTCATAATGTGCGACTCGGGAAAGCGGACGCGGTCTCCGAGGTGGTATTTCGTGAGACGAATAGCTTGAAGATTACTTCTATTCCACATCCGGCCACCGGCGACCTCCTTCTGCAAGGCCTGGGCGTAGTAAATGCCCCGCATACCATCCAAGTCTCATCGAACCTAACGAGTGGTTTCAGCTATTTCGCTACTGTCACGGGCGACGCAACAGGAACAGTGCAATTCGACGACGCGGGAGCCATCGGCGCAACCAAACGTTTCTATCGCCTAAGTTTTTCGTAAACAGAGATACCTAACGACTCGTTAGGTGTTTCGATAAACGCCGATACCTAACGAGTAGATTCCTTGGTCCCTCGTTAGAACACGGCGACGCAGCGCCATAGCTACAACCTCAGTTAGCCGCCGACGTATCGATAAGGGAACGAAACCAGGAGTAATAGTAACTAAACTAATCAAGATGTTCCCGGAGCCGTCGCCGACCCAGAAACAGATTCTGAAAGAAGTGCGGCGTAGTTTGCGCGGAGCAAGCGAGGCGGAAAATCCCAAACCCATTTACGATGTCATTGTCGACCTGCTTTGTAATTGGGGAGATACCCTGGACGAAGACGACGTGCTGGCGTCCTTGAAGGCGATCACAGCGAGGATGAGTTAGCTGCAAAATATCGATTCGGACTGACGCTTTACGGAAAGGTTAGACGATGGGCACGTCTCGTTAGGCTAACTGCGCCGGCATCGCCATATCCGATGTAGGATCCGTTGCGCGGCGATCCACGTTTCGAGGAAATCCTCGCCTCACTCGTGCCGCATGATGGGAGCGACGCATCTTACCTAACGAGTCCTAACCGCGCCCTTACTTTCCCAAGGCCGCCTCGCATTCGGCGATCTGGCCGGCGATTGCCTTTGCGTACTTTTCCTTCCAGCCCATGCCGCCCATGCTCCTGAGCGAATCGTCGAAAATATCGAGGGCTTGCCGAAACAGGTCGCGAGCAGCGCTCAGGTGTTGCCTGCTCTCGCTGGCCGAGGCTTTCGGGGACGCGGCCAGCGCGGCATAAGCGTAGCCGAGATATCCGTACGCCTCGGCTCTCCAGAGAGGCTTGTCTCCAGCAATTTCCTGGAGGAGGGCAATTGCTTTACGACATTCTTCGAGCGCGAGATCAACTTCGCCAAGCCGCGCCTCCATCCGGGCTACGCCACCGTGACAAGAAGCTATCAGGAACCGCGAGTAAATATCTTCGGGCGCGGTCATTGCCACCTTTTCGTAACTCTCCAGCGCTTTGCGGAAGTGCGGGAGCGCTTGCTGCCAGTCCTCCAGCTCCACCAGGCAGTCCGCTATCCGCTTGTGCGTATTTCCAAGATCCCTATGGGTTATTGCATTGCCAGGATCCGTCGCGAGCAACTCCTCGTCGAGCGCTGCCGCCTTGTGGAATAAGTCCAGCGCACCGCTTTTATCGCTCTGCTCGCGGATGTCACCACCGTTGGAGTAGGCCTTCACCAAGCGGCGACGGTAATCAACGTTTATCGGGTCATCCGCGATCAATGCTTCTCCCAACGCGAGCGCCTTGCTATTGGCCTGGATGGCGCCAGCCACTTCCTCGTGTAGCCACAGCACATACCCGAGTCTGTCCCAGCTACTCATAAGTGTGCAGCGGTAATTTTGCTCTCGCGGTTCTTTGGCGACGAGTTTTTCGCCGATGGCCATGGCGGCACGATGTTGTTCGAGCGCGCCCACGAGATCGTCACTTTCGCTCATCGCCACGCCGAGTTGGTTGCGCGCAACAGCGAGGTCATATTGGAGGTCGTCATTGGCGGGCTGTTCCTGCGCAAGGTCGAGGCGAAGCGTAAAGGCTTTCCAAAGATGCTCTAAGCCATTGCTGGCCTCGGTTGTGTCCAGCAGCCGGCTGCCAATTTTTTGGTGGCTGATGGCGAGGTCGCGTCGGGCCTCCACGTCATGGGGATTAAGGGCAACCAGGGCTTCGCGAATTCTGAATGCCTTGGTGTAGCTCTCGATCGCTCCGGATAAATCGTTCAGGCTAGCGCTCCCCGTCCCTCCGCGCACGTCGCCGACTCTCTCGTACGCCGCTGCCAACTCGCGCTGCAGTTCGGGGTCGCCGTGCGCTTCTCCGGCGAGACTGTCGAGGTAATTCAAACCATCCTGGACCAATCGCTCCCGCACCCTGGTAGCGCCGGGCAAAGCCTTGATCGCATCGTGGTAATCGAAGAGGACGCTGTTCGCCAGTTTGCGTACTTCGTTGAAACGCCGCTCGGCACGGGCCTGCTCCGCGCGTGCTCTTTGTTCGTGCATGGTTGCGCGGCGCGCCTGCCACGTGGTCGCGATCACACCGACGATCAGCGTGAAGAGAAGCAGTAAGGCTGCGGAAATCGCGAGTCGGTTTCGGCGGATGAATTTCGCGGTTCGGTAGGACAGTGTGTCGGGTCGTGCGATGACTGGCCGGCCGGTTAGGTATCGGCGAATGTCTTCGGAGAATTGCTCGACGGAACGATAGCGCCGCGCCGTTTCTTTGCGCATGGCCATGAGCACGATGTCGTCGAGATCGCCGCGCAGGGATTTTTGATTTCTAATCACGGAGGGCTGCTTGCCAATGACGGTGCTCGGACGCGGTGGCTCGTCCCGTGTCGTCTTGAGGCGGTGTGGAGTTTGCCCGCTCAATAACTCGTACAAAACCGCGCCGAGACTATAGACATCGCTAAGTGTGGTCGCGTGTGCTCCTTCGATTTGCTCCGGGCTCGCGTAATCCGGTGTCATCATCGGCATAACCGTGATGGTCGCGAGCGCCTCCGCGCCGTCATCGGTTTGGATGATCTTGGCAATGCCGAAATCCAAGAGCATCGGCACGCCTTCCGGTGTCACCAGAATGTTCGAAGGCTTGAGATCGCGGTGCACGATCAAGTGCTGATGCGCATAAGAGACTGCGCCGCAAACCTGCCGAAAAAGTTCGAGTCGTTCGTTGAGAGAGAGATTCTTCGCCTCCGCGTAACGGTCGATGCGTTCTCCCTTCACGTACTCCATAACGAAATACGGCAGGCCATCGTCGGTTTCTCCACCGTCGAGAAGTCGCGCGATGTTTGGATGCTCAAGCGAAGCCAGAATTTGCCGCTCATGTTGGAAGCGCCGCAGCACCGACTCGGTATCCATGCCGCGTTTAATCAGCTTGATCGCCACCTGCATTTTGAACTGCTGGTCCGCGCGCTCCGCGAGATAAACCTCGCCCATCCCGCCGACACCTATGCGCTCGAGCAATTTGTAGCGGCCGATCGTTCTGCCGATAGCAGAAGGAAGTTCCGAATCGCCGAAAACCTCCGCGGCTAACTGCGCGGGTGGCTCAATCATGAACTCGTGCGCGGCCTGATCCGACTTCAACAGCGCATCAATCTCTCGCCGCAGTTCCGTGTCGTCGCCGCAGGCCTCGTTAAGAAAAGCCAACCTCTCGTTAGGCAGTAGTTGCTGTGCGGAATGAAAGATTTCCTTCAGCCGCTCCAGTTGCGCAGAGCTCACGGCGTCGCCAATTCTTTGTGCAACCACGCTTTCGCAAATTCCCAATCCCGACGAACGGTGATGCCTGAGATGCTCAGAACTTCCGCGATCTCGTCATAGTTCATTCCGCCGAAATATTTCAACTCGACCACCTGACTGGCGCGTCGATCAAGTTGGGCCAGCCGATCGAGCGCTTCGTTCAGATCCACTACCTGATCGGCCTGTTGTTCGACCAGTATCGCAGTCTCGGTTAATTCTACATTCGCCACGCCGCCGCCACGTTTCACTCTTTGCCGGTTGCGTGCGTGATCGACCAGGATGTGCCGCATCATGCGCGCGGCCCCGGCGAAAAAATGTGCGCGGTCCTGCCAGTGCGGATTCGTCTGGTCTGCCAGACGCAGATACACCTCGTTAACTAATGCGGTCGCTTGCAGGGTATGGTCCGGTCGTTCTGCGCTCATGTAGCGGTGGGCGAGCCGGCGTAGTTCCTCATAAACCTGCGGCGCCACTTCATTCAGTTGGGCGCCGTGCCAATAGTCGGTTTGCGCCAGTAGGTCAGTGACTTCCTGAGGAGAAGGCGAGGATGCCCGCATCGAAATCATTGAATCACAGGGCCATTACGGTAGGGCAGCAAAATTCTCCGTGTTTTTTATCAAAACTTTCAATGATCACTTCGCCTCCGCTTTGCCGCTTCTTCGTATGAGGAGTCCCTATGAAGTTCGTCGCCATACTACTGATGCTTGTCGGATCGCTGTTGGGCGTCTCGGCGATTTTTCATATGCCCAAATCCGGAACAACAGCGGCCATCGCGCCTTTCGATGACGGCGTGGTGGACGAAGATGATGATCGGCATAGGCCGGATCAGCCCGATGAGGCGATCAGATTCCGTAACCTTCAGTTGCAGGATGAAATGAAGCAGATCCCCACGGACGGCCTTTTGAAGGGAAAGGCGCATTTGGAATTGATGAAGGACGCGCTCATGCAGCGTGCGGAAAAGACAGGCTCAATGGAAGTGGCCAGTATACAACCGAGCGATTGGGTTCCCGTCGGCCCGGGCAATATCGGCGGACGCATTCGCGCGATCGCGATCGACCCAGTGAACGCGAATCATATTTGGATCGGAAGCGCGAGTGGAGGCATTTGGAGTACAACGAACGGCGGAACTTCTTGGGTTCCGGCGGATGATTTCATGGCCAACCTCGCCATCTCGACACTGGTGGTGAATCCGACCAATCCTAACGAATTGTACGCAGGGACGGGCGAGTCGTTCACAAGCAGTGGCCTCCGCGGTCTCGGAGTTTTCAAATCAACCAACGGTGGTTTGAGCTGGAATCAGGTGGCCAGCACCAACCCCACCATTGCTCCACCGCCGGGATGCGGCGTTATCGGATCAGCGCCTTGTCCGGGTTTTTGGTTCTACATTAATCGTCTCGCCATTTCATCCGACGGAAGCGCGATCCTGGCCGCCACTGGTGGGGGAATCGCTTTATCACTCGATGGGGGCGCCACCTGGGTGCAGCGGGGCGTGACGAGCACGATGGACATTGACTTCCGTCCGGGCGACAGCACGCAAGCGGTCCTGGGGCAATTAGCGCGCGCATTCTTCACCACCAACGGTGGCCAAAACTGGACGCAGGCGACCTTCACCCCGCCGATCAGCAACGGCGGCACCGGCTCCACCAACGGACGAGTCGAGCTGGCCTATGCTCCGAATGGCGCGCCCCAAATCGTCTTCGCCGCGGTCAACAATAACGGCGGCGACATTTACCGCAGCACCGATGGCGGACAGAACTTTGTGCAGGTGCGGACGGGGAGCAATTTCCTCAGCAAGCAGGGCGATTACGCCAACATCATCTGGGTCAATCCGCAGGACCCGAATGTCGTGGTCGTGGGCGGGCTTGATCTCTGGCGAAGCACAAACGCCGCGACTGCCAATCCCATTAATCTGACGCAAATCAGTCAATGGCAATGTGCGACCGGGTCGAATACAAACTGCGAAGGAACTTCGGCGCACGCGGATCACCACATGATTGTGGCCGCAGCAGGATTCAATAACACCACCAACAAGCGCGTTTACTTCGGCGACGACGGCGGCATTTACCGAACCGATGACATTTCCGCCGTCGGTATGACCAATGGCTGGGTCAGCTTGAATTCCCAACTCGGCATCACCCAGTTTTATAGTGCGGTGGCCACGCCCGATCTCACGCTCATCGGCGGGACGCAGGATAACGGGAACCAGCGCAACCCTCCTGACACGAGCTACACTCCTCCCTACAACCCTCAGGCTTGGGATACTCCCAACGGCGCCGAAGGCGACGGAGGTTTCGTCGCGGCCGATCCGACCGATTTTCGTTATGTGTTTGCCGAGTACACGTATCTCACCATCTCGCGCAGTGTGGATGGCGGCGCGTCCTTCGGGCCGATCTATTGCAACCCCGCGAATATTGTCGCCTCGACTCGCCAGTGCACGAGCAGCACCGGTATCGCTGATGCCGCCAATGGCGCGAACTTCATTGCGCCTTTCATCCTCGATCCCAGCGATCCTGACCGAATGCTCGCGGGCGGTCTGAGTTTGTGGCGAGCTAACGATGTGCACTCGGCGCTCGTGCCTACTTGGAGCGCGATCAAGCCGCCGATTTCGGACGGAGCAACACCTCCGAGCAACGTGCCGATCAGCGCGATCGTGGTGGCGCGCAACAATCCCGATTTGATCGTGGTAGGGCATAACGGCGGCCAAATTTTTCGGACGAGCAACGGGACCGCTGCATCGCCCACCTGGACCCAAATCGATGCCGGTGTTCCTGATCGGTTTGTCACCCGGCTGACGATAGACTCGACCAAGTCTCCGAACTGGATTTACGTCACGCTCGGCGGCTTCAGTCCTGACAATGTTTATGTGAGCAAGAATCTCGGAGCGAGCTGGACCGACATCACCGGCACCGGCGCGACCGGTCTCCCGGACGTGCCGGTGCGCAGTCTGATCATCAGTCCCGTCAATCCTAAGAATTTGTACGTCGGTACCGAGGTCGGACTGTTCGCTTCGGAAGATGCCGGCGCTACCTGGCAGCTTCCGCAAGGAGGCCCAGCCAATGTTTCGGTGGACGAAGTTTTCTACTCGGGGCGACATCTTCTGGCGGCGACATTCGGACGCGGCATCTACACCACGCAGAATACTTTCCCGGGCCCGAATACCTATACTTGGAACTCCGCCAACGCGGGCGGCTCATGGCTGAACTCGGCCCAGTGGACTGGAGGTCCCGCCAACACTTTTCCGGGCGTCGATAACAACACGAACTCTACCGCCGACGGCGGGATCTCGGACAATGTCGAAGTCGGCGGGCTTTCCACCTTCGTCGCCGGGCTCAGGATCACCATGCAGTCCTTTGCCGCGACTGGGGTGAATAACGACACTGGCGCCAATCTCGCCCTTACCCTTGGCTCCATTCGGGCGCTGCCGTCGTTAAACAAGACGCTCAACATCGACAACGCTTCTACGCAGCAGGCCTTCTACGGCTACCTCACTCTGACCGGCGGTACCGTCAATGGAATCGCGAATACCATTCTGGCCAACGATAGCGCGCAGCTTGTTTCCCTCAATAGTAGCGCGGCAGGGATGAGTTACGTGCTGGGAAATCCCATCACCAACATCGTTCAGGTTAACGGCACAGGTCAGGTTTTTATCGACAACATCACCGGTCCGTCGCGCCAGCTCGAGAAGACTGGCCCCGGCCGCCTGACGGTAAATGGCTTCAATGATTGGAGCGGTGGGACCGTCGTGACGGCAGGAACATTAGCCGTGGCGTCGGGCAGTTCCATCGGTTCAACGACGGCGCCTCTTACCGTCAATGGCGGCACCTTCGAGATGGCCGGGAACAACATAACTGTCAGCGCGCTCAATGGCTCCGGCGGAACGATTGTAAATAATGGCAGTGTTTCGAACTTGACGGTCGGAAACGGCGGGGGCAACGGCTCGTACGGCGGCGTGATCGCGGATGGCAGTTCGGCTAATCAGGTGATCAGGTTTTTCAAAACGGGAACAGGGACCCAGATCCTGAGCGGGAGCAACACCTACACCGGCGATACGACCGTGAGTGCCGGCACCTTGCTCGTTTACAACACGACCGGATCCGCGACCGGCACAGGTACTGTTCGAATAACCACGAACACCGGAGGCACGTTTGGTGGAGGTACCCTTGACGGCAGTGGGGGGATTGCGGGCCAACTTCAAGTCCCATCCGGCACGCCCGCGGATCACCTATCTCCCAGATCATCTACTGGAGAAACAGGCATCCTGCGGGTGGGATCGTTAAGCGCGCAGGGAATACTCCACATCGATATCGGGGGCGCTACGGTGGGGACAATGTACGATCAAGTTTCCGCCGCCAGCTCGGCCAGCTTCGTCGGCTCACTCTATGTGAAGTTCCTGAACGGCTTTGAAACCAGCATTCAAGCCACCGATGTTTTCGACATCATCATCACCGGCACCGGAACGGTTAATCGTTTCATCGATAACCTGAATTCCGCCGGGCGCCTGAATGTCTTAGGCACGCAAGGCTCCTTCGCCGTGCAGTTGGTTAACAGTAACAAGGCTCTTCGCCTCACCGATTTTCAAGTCGGCGCGGTCACATTCAGTTCCTGGGCTGCGGCGAACAACCTGACCGGCGCCAATGCCACCGCCACCGCCGATCCCGATCTCGATGGTCTCTCGAATTTCGCCGAGTATGCGTTTGCCCGCAATCCGAACGCGTCCGACAACACCGCACTCACGACGCCCACCATCGTGCAGACGGGCGGGCAAAACTACCTTGCCTTTACGTTTGTTCGCCCTGCTGGCGCTTCCGCCCCCAGCGATCTCACCTATATTTACGAACGCAGCACCAGCGGGCCGAGTGGGAGTTGGTCCAGCGCGGGTCTGGTCGCAACGAGTGTCCCCGGCCCGAACAATACCGAGACCGTCACAGTCCGTTCGCCCTCACCCATCAACACGCTGACGAAGGAGTTCCTGCGAGTCCGGGTAACGTCGCCCTAACCAACGCAGCACGATATAAAGACAGAACGCGATCGCGAATCCGACGAACCACGCGTAGCTGTATAACGTCACGAAAAATTGCGGGACGCTCGCCGCGTCGATGAGTTTCACGGTTACGAGGAATCCAGGAAGATTGGGCAGGATGGCGATGCCTAACGAAACCAACGCGGCGATGCTGAAGCCGCTGGTGTAACAGTATTCGCCTTCGTGTTTGTAGAGCGCTTCGACATTCAAGCGTCGATGACGCAACACGAAATAATCGGCGATCATGATTCCGCCAATCGGCCCGAGCAGCGCGCTGTAGCCGACCAGCCAGGTGAAAATGTAGCCCGACGGATCGGCCACTAATTTCCACGGCATCATTAACACTCCGACGATGCCGGTGATGAGTCCGCCGATGCGGAAGGAAATTTTGCGCGGCGCGAGATGCGCAAAATCATTCGCCGGACTAACGACATTCGCGGCAATGTTGGTCGCGAGCGTCGCGAGACAAAGCGCGAACATCGCGATCACGAGGACGATCGGATTTTGGAAATGCGTCAGCACATCGACCGGGTCCCAGATTGTCGTGCCGTAAATAATTGTGGTCGCTGATGTGACTGCGACGCCGATGAAACTGTAGAGTGCCATGGTCAGCGGAAGTCCGAGCGCTTGTCCGACGATTTGATCACGCTGCGAACGCGCGTAACGCGAGAAGTCCGGAATGTTGAGCGAAAGCGTCGCCCAAAATCCGATCATGCCTGTAAGACTGGGAACGAAGAACGCCCAAAATTTTCCGGCCTGCGGTTGTCCTTCATCAAAAGCGGACGGCTGCGCGAGAATCGGACCGAATCCGCCGGCGTTCTTGTAAGCCCAGAAGAGCAGCAGTAATCCGAGCGCGATGAGCAGTGGCGCCTTGATGTTCAGCAAGAAACGAATCGATTCGATGCCCTTGTAGACAACGAACATGTTGATGCCCCAGAAGAACATGAAGCAAACGAACTCGGCGAAGGTGATGCCGAGAAATTTCGCCGCGTTCGGATCGATCATGCCCGGAAAGAAGACGCCGAGAATTTTGTAGATCGCCGCGCCACCGATCCAGGTCTGGATTCCAAACCAGCCGCACGCGACGAATGCGCGCATCAGCGCCGGAACATTCGCGCCGCGCACACCGAACGACGCGCGGCAAAAAACTGGAAACGGAATTCCGTAACGGGTCCCGGCATGCGCATTCAAAATCATCGGGATAACGACGATGAGGTTGCCGAGAAAAATCGTGAGGATGGCTTGCGACCAATTCATCCCGCCACCGATGAGCGACGAGGCCAGCATGTAAGTCGGGATGCAGGCCGACATCGAAATCCAGAGCGCGGCGAAACTGCCGACGCGCCAGGTGCGCCGCTCGTTAGGCACTGGCGCGAGATCCTTATTATATAGAGTGCTGTGCTCGATCTCGATCGAGGACGGCTCGACGTCTCCGGATGCGATTGGCGTCCGACATCAGAAATGCGTTGGCTCGCGTTTCAGCATTTGCCCGCGTCCGATTGTGCCGACGAATTTTCCGTCACGCACCGCCACTTCACCGCGCACCGTGACCACGCTCGGTCGTCCTTCGATTTCCCAGCCTTCAAACGCGCTGTAATCGACATTCATCATTTGCGTCTTCGCGGAAATTTTTCCGCGATAGTTCGGATCGTAAACAACCAGATCGGCATCGGCGCCAATTTGGATCGAGCCTTTGCGCGGAAATAATCCGAAAGTTTTCGCAGCGTTCGTGCTCGCGACGTTGACGAACTTGTGCAAATCGAATCGACCCGCTTTGACGCCGTGGGTGTAAAGCAAGTTCACGCGATCTTCGAGGGACGGAATACCGTTCGGGATCTTGGTGAAATCAGCGCGGCCCATCGGCTTCTGCGTTTTGAAATCGAACGGCGCGTGATCGGTCGCGACCGTATCAATCTCGCCGTTCTGCAACCCATTCCACAAAACGGGCTGATTCTGTTTGTCGCGCAGCGGTGGCGACATAACAAACTTCGCGCCCTCGAAGTCGGCCCGCTCCGCGTAAGTCTTATCGAGCAGCAGATATTGAATCAGCGTTTCGATCCCGACTTGCACACCGCGATGACGGGCCGCGAGTGCCTCGCGCAACGCCTGATTGCAACTCAAGTGCACAATGTAAACATGCGCGCCGGTCAGCTCGGCGAACGTCGTCAGATGATGCACGCCTTCGGCTTCGACCAAGGGCGGACGGCTCTTCTCGTGTTGCTCAGGCCCGATCAATCCCGCGGCCAGCAATTCTTTTTGTCTTTCGAAGACGAGCGTTTCGTTCTCGCAATGCGCAGTCACGATCACGCCGAGTTCCTTGGCCAGCTTTAGCGTCTGATAGAGTTCGGCGTCGTCGATTCCAAACGCGCCCTTGTAAGCGAGAAAAATTTTAAACGACGCGATTCCTTCGCTAACAATCTCGCGCAATTGCTTGGCATGACTTTGATCAAAGCGCGTCACACCCATGTGATAGGTGTAATCACAGGCGGATTTTCCGGCGGCCTGTTGCTTCCAAAGATTGAAGCCTTCCCGGGCGCTCATGTCGCGCGACGGACAAACCATTTCGATCATTGTCGTCGTGCCGCCAACCAAAGCCGCTTTGCTCGCTGTCTCGTAAGTGTCCTTCGAGTACGTGCCCATGAACGGCAGATAGATGTGCACGTGCGGATCGATGAATCCGGGAAAGACATACTTCCCGCTCGCATCGATGACTTCCGCATTCGGCGGCGCGGTTAAGTTGCGTTCGATGCGATTGATCGTTTCGCCTTCGCAAAAAATATCGGCCGTGTAGCGCTCGCTGCCGGTAATAATTTCTCCGCCTTTGATCAGGAGTGGCATGGGAGAGCTTTTTTAGCCACGGATTAACACGGATGAAACACGGATTTTCTTTTTACTTTCTGTATCCGTGAAAATCCGTGTTGATCCGTGGCCTTATTTTTTCCACACGTCGCCCACGCCGTCGCCGAACCAGCGCGTGGTCACGACTTTTTGCTGCGTGTAGAACTGCACGCCTTCTTTCCCCTGGATGTGCAGGTCGCCGTAGAACGATTCGTCCCAGCCGGTGAATGGAAACATCGCCATGGTCGCGGGCACGCCGACGTTGATGCCGACCATCCCGGCTTTGACGCGGTTCTTGAATTCGCGCGCGGCTTTGCCGGAGTTGGTGAAAATGGCGGTACCGTTTCCGTAAGCTTGATTTGTTGGCGATCTCGAATCGCGGCATCGAGATCTTCCATTCGCATCACGTTTAGAACCGGACCGAAAACTTCTTCGCGCGCGAGTGTCATTTTGTTATGCACTTGGTCGACGATGGTTGCGCCGAGGAAAAATCCATTCGGCGCATCGCTAACTTTCACGCCGCGACCATCGGCAATAATTTTCGCGCCTTCTTTTTCTCCGCTCGCGACGAGGCTCATCACACGATCGCGATGTTGCGCGGTAATGACCGGACCCATGTCCGGCTGCGCTTGCGTGTCGGTCGGACCGACCTTAATCGCGCGCGCGGCTTCGACTAACGATGGCAAAACACTATCGGCGGCTTTGCCGACGGTGATAGCGGTCGAGCCGGCCATGCAACGTTCGCCCGCGCATCCAAACGCGGCGGTCGAAAGCGCTTCGACCGTTTTCGCAACATCGGCATCGGGCATGACGATGATGTAGTTCTTCGCGCCGCCATTCGCTTGCACGCGTTTGCCGTGCTGCGTGCCGGTTTCGAAAATATATTTCGCGATCGGCGTCGATCCGACGAACGAAATCGCTTTCACTTTCGGATGCCTGAGTAACGCGTCGACGCAATCACGTCCCCCGTGCACGACGTTAAGCACGCCTTTCGGCAGTCCGGCTTTTTCGAGTAGCTCGATGATCAGATTAACGGTCAGCGGAACTTTTTCGCTCGGCTTGAGCACGAAGGTGTTTCCGCAAACGAGCGCGAGCGGGAACATCCACATCGGCACCATCGCGGGAAAATTAAACGGCGTGATGCCAACGCAGACACCGAGCGGTTGATGCATCGTTTCGCAATCGACGCCGCGCGCCAGATTTTCGAGCGTATCGCCCATGAGTAACGTCGGCGCGCTGCACGCATACTCGATATTTTCGATTCCGCGATAAACGCTGCCGCGCGCTTCCGCCAAGGTCTTGCCGTGTTCGCGCGTTACGCTCTGACAAATTCGATCGAAATTTTCCTCGAGGAGTTGTCGGTAGCGAAAAAATAATCGCGCGCGTTCGATCGCCGGCGTGTCGCGCCATTCAGGAAATGCATCGGCGGCGGCCTGGACGGCTTCGTCTACGACATCGGTGCCGCACATCGGCACTTCCGCGATGGTCGTGCCGCGCGATGGATTGAAAACCGGCGACGTTTCCACACCGGAAATTTCCCGCCATTTACCGCCGATGAAGACGGGACACGTCGTCTGCTCAGCTAACTTAACCACGGGCGAGCGCGTCCGATTGTTTCACGAAAGCATCTCCGCTCCATTCGCTGTCGGCGCGAACCATTTTCTTCGCGGCAGCTTCATCGGCAGCGGCTTTGTCTTTCGCTTTGCGTTCGCCTTGCATGCGCACGAGCTCGGCGTGCGTTGTGAAATAATCGAGACTCTTGCCTTTGAAATCAGCCAGCGTTTCGAATTTGTGTTTCTCCATGAAAGCGAGCAGCTCGTCGCACATACGCTTCACGCATTCGTAGCCGAATTTCATCACGCCGGTGCAAACCTGAACCGTGTCGGCGCCGAGCAGAATGAATTGCGCTGCGTCGCCGCCGCTCTCGATCCCGCCAATGCCAGACAAACTTCGTCCGGGAAACTCGGCGCGAATCATGGTCGCGATTTCCATCACCATGCGAAGCGCGATCGGCCGTACCGCCTTCGACGAATAACCGCCCGGCGTCGTGAAGCCTTCCACAGTTGGCTCCGGCCGCAGCGTCTCGAGATTCACACCCATGACGCTGCGAATGGTGTTGATGGCGGCGAGTCCGTTGCAGCCCGCGCGCAACGAGGCGCGACTTGGATCGGTGATGCGAGTAACGTTCGGCGTCATCTTTGCCCAGACCGGTTTCTTCGCTGCGGCCATGACCCATCCGCAGACTTCCTCGAGAATTTCCGGCACCTGACCCATGGCAGCGCCCATTTTTCTTTCTGGCAAACCGTGCGGGCAGGAGAAGTTGCATTCAAACGCATCGACACCTGCTTCTTCGCATTTCTGCACAATCTCAAACCAGGCATCCTTGGAATATTCCTCCATAATGGACGCGATCAGGCAGCCATCGGGAAACGCGTCTTTGATCTTCTTGAATTCATCGAGCCAGATCGAAAACTTCCGATCGCTGATCAGCTCGATGTTTTCCCAGCCGATCACTTCCTTGCGATCGTCGGAATAAAGTTTCGCGTAGCGCGGCGTGACATTGGTCACCTTGCCCGCATCGAGGCTGACCGTTTTGGCGATGACCGCGCCCCAGCCTTCTTTGAAGGCGCGATTGATGACATTCATGTTCGTCCCGGGAGGTCCCGATCCGATCACGAATGGATTTGGCAGCTTCAGTCCATCAACGGTGGTGGCGAGTGTTGGCATAGGAATTTTGGTGAACCATAAGTTCTAGCGAACGTGCCGGGAAAGTTCGACATAAATTACGCGATGAATGAGGGGAAAGTTCCGCACATTCGCGGCGGGTGAACGCCCGGAAGACTAAGCGAATGACTCGTTAGGCAATGCGCCGACGGCGCAGCAGCGCGAGCGCGCCGAGACCACCGAACAAGGCCAGCACAATCGACGAAGGCTCCGGAACAACCGAAGTGGTCAGAGAGAAATTGTCGACCACGGCGGTGCCGACGTTGTCTGTATAAGTCGCTTGCCAGATTCCGACCTGCAGCGGCAAACCGTTCAGGTCGTCGCGCAGGATGCTATCGCTCGCGACATTGAGAGTGAAGGCGCTGTCGTCTGCACTAGTGAAGGTGAATAGATTTCCGACTCGCTCGAGTTTCAGGTAAGCATGCAGACCGGCCTGGTTGAAATCGGTTTCAAAATCGTCGTCGTTGCTGCGGAGCGCATTGAAGCCGCCGGCGCCGAAGTAACGGCCCGCGACGTAGTCTTCGCCCATCCCGCCGTCGGCGATGTTTATGGCGCGGGCCATCAGTCCAAAGTCGTTGTAGTTCGGGCTAACTGCTGAAATTACCTGAAGAGTGGCGGAGAAGTCGCCGCTCACATTGACGAAAAGGAAGAAGCCATTGTCACTGGTGCCGCCCCAGTTTCCGCCAGAGCTGGCCAGGGTTAAAGAGCCTGAGCTGGAAGTGTTCGCATCGGCGGAGACGATCGTGTTGGTCTGCGTTCCATCGAAACCATTGTTAAACATGACGCCGTCCCAGATCGTGCCCGTTACATCTCGCGAGCTGTAATCGTGGTCGCTGCTGAAATCATCCGTGATCGTGCCCGCATGCGCAGCGCGTCCCGCGAAGCTAAGGGCGAAAACAATCGCGAGTGCGCGAACGGAAGTTTGAATGCGGCAGGAGATTTTCATGCGGCCCATTGAGCGCGAAACGGGCCACCGCGGAAGAAAACGCGAGCTATTCCCCGCGATTAAACCTAACGAGTCGCGATCCAACTCATCGCTTTATCGGCGAGCTTATCGAAAGCGGTCACCGCCATCTCGAGATGCTCTTCGTTGGTGTCTTCGATCTTGTTGTGACTGATGCCGTGCAGGCTTTGCACGAACATCATGATCGTCGGCACTCCGGCGCGCGCGACTTCGGCGGCATCGTGCAATGGGCCGGATGGTAATCGATGCGGCTTGGCGCCGGTCCCGCGGATAGCTTCATCGGCGAAGGCGATTAGTTCGTCGTTAAATAAGACGGGTTCGATGTTCCAGATGCGTTCCCATTTTACTTCGACGTTTCCTTCCTTGGCGAAACGTTCGCTCGCTTCTTTGGCTTCCTTATACATTTGCGCGAGTGCTGGCGCATCGAGGTGACGTTGATCGAGCGTGATGCGGCAATCTTCTACGACACTGGTTACGATGCCAGGACTCGTTAGGCACGAACCGATCGTGCAAACACCGCCGTCACTTCGCTCGGCAATGCGATAGATTTCCGGACTCAATTTCGCCGCAGCAAGGAAGGCATCACGTCGTCGATTCATCGGTGTGCTGCCGGAGTGCGCGGCTTGTCCATGAAAGGTGATGGCGTGCCGTTCGACGCCGAATGTTCCCAGCACCGTGCCGAGCGGCAGATCGAGATCGAGCAACACCGGACCTTGTTCGATGTGCAATTCCAGATAAGCAGCGGCGTTCTTCAGTTCCTTGCCGCACGCTTTCACATTCTCGAACTCGATCTCGCATTGCTTCAACGCCTCGATCAAGGTCACGCCGTCCTCGTCCTTCAAGACGCGCGCTTCATCCATGTCGAGATTTCCCGAACAGGCCGATGAACCGAAGAGGCTCTTGCCGAAACGTGCGCCTTCTTCATCGGCCCAATCAACCAGACGCACTGTGACGGGCGGACGTCCGTTGTATTGTGCGTGGATGCGTCGCAGGATTTCCAAACCAGCCAGCGTGTTTAGACAACCGTCGAGCCAACCGCCATTCGGCACCGAATCGATATGGCCACCGATGAGTAATGCTTTCTCCGAGTCGCCACGCACGGTTGCCCAAAAATTTCCCGCTTCATCCCGATGCGTTTCGGCTGGAATTCTTTCGGCCTTGTTCGCGAGCCATTCGCGCGCCCCAGCCCAGATGCCGGTAAATGCGATCCGCTGCGCACCGTGCTCGTCCCCGGTTAGCGCGCGCAGTTCGTTCAACTCCGCGATCGTTCTTTTCGGATCAAGCATTGTGCTCAAACGCGCGTCCCAATAGGAAATGGCGCCTGTTTGTTTGTTGCGTTTCAACAGAGAGAATGAGCCCACCCAAGAGCGATGTCCACGCGGAAGCTATTGTTCGTTAGTTTGAGTCTGGCCGTAGCCTTTTCGGCCCGTGCACAGCCGCCACGCCTCTCCGACGATCGCGACCTGACTGATCGCGATCTCTCGACATGGAATTGCCTTAACCAACCCGAAGGTTCGGCCAAAACGCAGGATGGCCAGGAGCGCAATCGCGGAAAGAATCGATCGGCTCCAGAACTCCGAGGTCTAACGAGTCCTGATCTCGACACCAGAGGATTTCTGAAACTGGTCGAGCCCTTCGATCTTTTGACGAAAGGAAAACGGCGTAAGGATGTAACGGCGGAGCGCACGCAAATGGAGTCGCTCGATAAACAAATCGTTTCGCTGACCGGTTATCTTGTTTTTGCCTACGCCGGGCCGCCGGAGACAACGAATTGCGCCAGCGTCGATTTTCACGACTGGCATCTGGAAGTCTTCGAAAAACCATCCGACCATCCGTCGCGCGTGGGCGATCCAACACCGATCATCTGCGAAATAACTCCGCGCACCCTGAAAGGTATTTATCAGGGCGGCATTCGGCTGGTCGATCTGGCCGCTTTCATGCGTCGCCCCGATTTGTCCTACGAACCAACTGGTCATCCCGCGAAGAAAATTCGCCTGACTGGTTATCTGCTCTGGGATGACGAGCACAACGGCAAGGCAGACGTGGGCACCGCCATCGAGTCATTCAGTAGTAACGGCTTTCATCATCCGTGGCGATCGAGCGCATGGGAATTGCATCCGGTCTTCAAGATTGAAGTGCTCGATAGCACCATGGCGCCTGCGGTAGCTGCGCCGACACCTGCACTCGCAACGCCCGCGGTCATTCAGCCGAGTCCAAGCGCAGCGGAGCAAACCGTGGTCATACTGGAGCCGGTGAAAATCAAAATCCCCTACGGCGAGACCGTTCTACCGCGCGGAATGCAGTTGAAACTCTTGTCGCGCGATGCGCAAAGCGTGACCGTCCGTTATATGGAAACGACCGTGAGACTCCCCTTGAAGTCGGTTGAGATTCGTTAGGCAAAATGAGCGACAAATTTTTGGAGACTGCGATCGAAGAAGCGCGAATCGGATTACGCGAAGGCGGAATTCCCATTGGTTCCGTTCTGGTTTGCGACGGGAAAATCATCGGGCGCGGCCACAACCAGCGCGTGCAGAAAGGCAGCGCGATTCATCACGCGGAGATGAATTGCCTGGAGAATGCGGGCCGACAGACGGCGTCGGTCTATAAACGCTGCACGATTTATTCGACGCTCTCGCCCTGCGCGATGTGCAGCGGCGCGATTATCCTCTATCAAATTCCGCGCGTCGTCATTGGCGAGAATGTCACTTTCGTTGGAGCCGAAGAAACACTCCGTGCGCATAATGTTGCGATCCAAGTGCTACAAAACGACGAGTGCATCGAGATGATGCGCGAGTTCATCCGCGATCATCCTGAGTTATGGAATGAAGATATCGGTGTCTAGCGACCGCCCTCAATCGATCGGCAGCGCAACGCGGGGACCGAGAAAACGTGGGCGCGTCCGCAAGACATAAAGATCGAGAACAGCTTTCCCCCGCGCGCCGATTTCCCGCAGCCGCGTTTTCCCCGACCACTGCAGTTTCACCGGCGGCGAAATGTAAGCGCGCGCGTCGACTCCGAAATGCCGCGCCAACAACACGGCGCGCGGTGCATGGAAGTCATCCGTGACAATAGTGAGATGCGTAAGACCAAATACTTCCTTCGCGCGCGCGAAGGAATCGAGCGTGCGAAAGCCGGCGTAATCCAGCGTCATCGCGCTCTCCGGAAGTCCCTGTTCCATGAGCGCCTCCCGCATATCGCTGGGCTCATCGTAACCGGTGATATGATTGTCGCCGCTCAGCAGCAGATGACGCACTTTCCCAGCGCGATAAAGTTGCGCGGCCGCTGAAATTCTCCCGGCAAAGAACGGATTCTCGTAACCGCCATTCAAGTAACGCGAAGTGCCGAGAACCAGGGCGACATTGGAAGCAGGAACGTCGAGCGGATTGGAATAAATACGCCCGGCCGATCTGATTTCGATCCAGAGATTGGCGCCGACCAGCGCGATTAAGCCAACAACCGCCACTGCGCGGAAAAGACGGAGCCACTTCACGGCGAAGGTAGTTCGTGCGTCGGTGACGCACTCTTTCACGCAATCGCCTGATGCCTACAAATTATAGGCCAACTTGTGCGTCGGCTGATAAAGCTGGATGTCATCCGCGCTCGGCACCATCAACAGGATGACGCGGCCGTACTCGCGATGTTCGATCGCGCCGCGGAACTGCGCGCCTTTAGCCTGCAACTCGCTCACGGTCGCGTCGATATCATCGCACATGAGCGCGATCTTGTGCTGCCGCGGGAAGTCATAAGTCTTGCCTTCCCATTCGCCGTGCGTCCCATGCACGCCCATTTCGCTCGGGCCGGTTTTGAAAATGAGCCAATCGTTGTCCCAATCCTCGGCTACAAACTTCCAACCGAGTACGTCACGAAAAAACGCCCGCGTCGCCTTCTCATCGTCGGAGTAAATCAAGGTATGAATGGAGGTGATCATAGGTTTGTTGGATCGATCTCTTTTTGTCTCATCGCGATAGAAGAAAGAGAAGACGAATAGTAGTCAACAGTCGCGCGATACTGGAAGCGATCTTTCGCAACACCACCATCACAGCCGATTCCAAGCGAGATGAGATTGACGCTTCCGCTCTGCCACCTCGCGACAAGGTGCATCTACGGGATATTGTCGCGCAAATGGAAAGTGTTAAAGCGGATGAATGAGTCCGAAAGGTGATGTTGGCTCGACATCACCGGAGAACGTGCCGGCAACGACAATAACCTAAGGCAGCGAGAAGTAGTCGCTGCTTTGGTAGTTACCATCGATTGTTTTGACCAGCTGCATCAGCACGTCATTGACTAATGTGCTGGCGCCGAAGCGGAACAACTCATTAGTTAGCCAGTCATCACCTAGCGTCTCCTTTACCATGACCAGGTAAGCTAAGGCTTGTTTGGCGGTGCGGATGCCTCCCGCGGGTTTCATACCTATGCGGATGCCGGTGGCGTAGAAGTAATCGCGGATAGCTTCCAGCATAACTAAAGTAACTGGCATGGTAGCAGCTGGAGTAACTTTGCCGGTCGAAGTCTTGATGAAATCGGCGCCGTTGCTCATCGCGATTTCGCTGGCGATGCGAACGTTGTCATAAGTCTGCAACTCGCCCGTTTCGAGAATCACCTTTAGGTGTGCGGCGCCGCAGGCTTCTTTGGTCGCGGCGATTTCGTCGGCGATCCTACTGTGTTCGCCGGCGAGAAAAACTCCGCGGTTGATGACCATGTCGATCTCATCGGCGCCGTCGCGCGCCGCGCTGCGCACTTCTTCCAATTTCAAACGCAAAGGCATCAGCCCGGTGGGAAAGGCGGTTGCGACCGAGGCGACTTTCACGCCCGAGTCGCCGAGAAATTTTTTCGCGACGGGGACGAAATTTGGATAAACACAAACTGCGGCACAGGGCGGAACATCATAGCGTGCGTCGAGCGGTTGCATCGCTTTTCGGCAAAGGAAGGCGATTTTGCCGGGCGTGTCTTTTCCTTCCAGGGTAGTGAGGTCCATCATGGAGATGGCGAGCTTCAATCCTTCGATCTTCGCGGAAGTTTTGATGCTGCGTTTGGCAAAAGCAGCCGCGCGCTCTTCGACCATGATCTGGTCGATGGTGGGAACGGCACTCGTTAGGCGCGAGGCAGAGGCGAGAGTCTTCATGCGGATTTTTGCGATTCACTGCGCCAGTCTGCGCGCGTCTCCGCGATCAGAGGAGTCATATGGATAAAAGAACGGATAATGAGCCCAAGATAAATCATAAGCCCGAGAACCGCACTCCCGATGAGAAATAGGTGACCGTTGCGCGCCAGAAAAAAATCCGGATGCGCTCGAATGAGCAAAGCGGCCGATAACTCGAAAACGAAGATGGCTGGAATGACAAAGCGAATGTTGAGCTGCTGGTCGCGCAGGACTTCTTCGTAGAGGCGACGACTGCCGGCAGTGGAAGAATCCGCCAGGCGCATCCGGATCATTTTCAGGTCATAAAGAAAAATGAGCCAGACGCAGAAGGCAAAAAGGGCGCCGAGTGCGAACCATCGAGAAGGACTCGTTAGGCAAGTAAAGCCCAGCACTTCCACCAGCGCCGCGCCGATGTAGAGGCAGTTGTGACCGAGCTCCAGCGGCCAGCGCATGAGCGTCAATGTGTGGACCAATGAGCGCACCCAAAACAACAGGATGATAAGCAAGCCGGCAATGACGTAGGGCCACGCGGCCGCCTGACCGGCGCTCAAAACATCTTTCGCATTCTCGGCCAGGAAGGAGAGAGCCACACCTTGAATGATCGAGCTCAGCGTCAACTCGACATTCACCACCATGGTGTCGAGCTCGTTGCGGGTGTCGGCGCGTTGGCTCACAAGACGATTGGTAGGTTCGCGGCGCGCGCGGTGTCAAGGTTGGCGCTGCCAAAATTCCGCTGGCAGTGGCGCGGAAACTGCATTTAATCCGAGACGATAATTTGCACTCAATTTCTATGAAAAGATCGACTCTCGTGGTGGCAGCTCTGTCGTTCATCTCCTTTACGGCGGTTGCCTCCGCTCAGCTGGCGGTAAACGGGGGGTTTGAAAGCGGAAGCTTTAGTCCGGGCTGGACGGCAACGGATCCTAATCCTACCAATTTCATCCTTATTGATAGTGCTTCGAATGAAGCTCACAGCGGCAACTTCTGCGCATTGTTGGGTTCGTCGCCCGATCCTGGTACCCTGCTACAGACGCTTAACACGACCCCGGGCCAGACCTACAGCGTCTCGTTTTGGTTAGCCAGCGATCTGAGCAGTACCGTGAGTAATTCGTTTGAGGTTCTGTGGAACGGCGTTTCCGTATTGTCTCTAACAGATGTGCCAGCCCTGGCAATCCCATTGAATCCATACGTAAATTTTTCGATAGCTAATCTGGCGGCGACCAGCGGAGCGACCGACTTGGAATTCCGTTTTGTTAATAACGACGATTTTTTCCGGCTCGATGACATTACAGTTAACGTCGTGCCGGAAACATCAACGATTTGGTTAACCTTGATCGGGTTTGGGTTCCTCGCTTCCGTTTGTTATCGGCGACACAAAGTTAGTCGTCTTGTTTAGCGCATCTGCTTCACCAGGTAAGCGAGCACGCCGATAGCGCGCTCGATCTTAGGCGACCACGGTTCGCCGAAACTGAGGCGGATGAAATTCTTGAAGTTCTGCCGCGCGGAAAACATTGGACCCGGCGCAAGACTGATTTTTTCGGCGAGCGCTTTCGCGTGAAGACGAAGGGCGTCCACCCCCTTGGGTAACTCCACCCAGAGAACAATCCCGCCATTCGGCCGCGTCATTTTCGTTTCGCGCGGGAACGATTCCGCTACCGCCTGACTGAGTTGTTGCATTTGTCGCTGCAGGGCGCGCCGTAATCCGCGCAGATGATGCTCGTAACCGCCGTTCGTCATGTACTCGGCGAGGGCGAACTGCGGCAGAGTCGCCGTCGCGACCGTACTGGTGCATTTCAAATCTCTTACCTTCTCGAAAAATCGGCCCGGCATTATCCAGCCAACGCGATAACCAGGTGCGACCGATTTCGAAAAGGATCCGCACAAAAGCACGAGCCCTTTGTCATCGTGCGCTTTCGCGACGTGCGGACGTTCCGCGCCGAAATGCAGATCGCCGTAAAGATCATCTTCGATTAGCGGAATCTCTCGCCGCGCGAGAATGTGTACGAGCCGCTCCTTCGCACCATCGGGCATGAGACTACCCAGCGGATTGTTGAAGTTGGGCACCACCAGACATGCGTTAACACGACGCGTGCGCATGGCGCGCTCGAGCGCATCGAGATCGAGCCCGGAACGCGGATGAGTCGGAATCTCGAGTGCCTTGAGTCCGAGCTGCGTGATGAGTTGCACAATCCCGAAATAAGTCGGGGATTCGACCGCGACGGTGTCGCCCGGTTTGGTTGTCGCGCGCAAGGCGAGAACCAGCGCCTCCATGCAACCGCAGGTGGTGATGATTTCATTCGGCGATATTTTTGCACCCCAATCGAGCGCGCGCCGGGCGAGCGCGCGGCGCAACGGTAAACAACCAGGCGGCATATCGAGTTCGAGGGCGGCCGGCCCGAGGCGCCGCGCGGTCGAAGCGAGAATGCGATTGAGTTTTTGCGCGGGCAGCAGTTTGGCGCTGGGAATTCCCGGGCCGAGCTGAACGACGTCGCGCATCATGGTGGCGTCGAAGAGACGCGCAATTAGCGTGGGCGATTCGTGCACGGAGGCGCCGGGCGCGGGCCGCGAAGTTTGCGGCTCCTCGAGCAGTTGTTGCGGTCGCTGGCGAACAAAAAAGCCGGACTTGGGACGCGCTTCAATCAGGCCGCGATTTTCCAATTCAAGATATGCCTGCACCGCGGTTGCCATGCTGACGCGATGTTGCCGGCTCGCCCGACGCACCGATGGGATGCGATCACCGGTGCGCAAGACACCGCCTTCGATGAGCTCACCGACGTTGGCGGCAATGCGCGCGTAAAGCGGTTCGGGTCGGTGGGGGATTCGAGAAACAACCATGAAAGCAGTATGCCACACAGAATCGCGTCCGATCAAACTGTACTGGCTCAAAACATTTTAGTCTGCATCTGTATTGTTCCAGTTTATGGCGAGAGAATTTGGTCATGGCACAAGCCGAAACTTGTCCAGCGTTGCCACGGGCGGAGTCGTCACCAAGTATTAGATTCGATTTGATGACCTTCTCGCTCCGACTCGCCAATAAAGACGACGCGCCGGCCATCACAGAGTTGCTCAATCATTACGTTGCCAACACGACTTCGACTTTCATCACCGAACCGCAGACGCTGGCTGACCGCATCGCCTGGTTCGAGCAGCGTTCCGAAAAACATCCCGCTGTTGCTGTGGAAAGCGACGGAAAATTGATCGGCTGGGGCGCACTCTCACCGCATAATCCGCGCGGCGGTTATCGTTACAGCGCGGATGTTTCGGTGTATCTGCATCCGGATTTTTATCGGCGCGGTATTGGACGCGCGCTTCTTTCGGATTTGATCGAGCGCGCGCGAAAGGTGGGCCACCACGTGCTGGTGGCCGGTTGTTGCACGGAATCGACGGCGAGCATTGCCTTGCACGAGTCGTTAGGCTTCGTTCGCGTAGGAACATTTCGCGAGATCGGCCGGAAGTTCGATCGCTGGCTGGACGTTATTTATCTGCAATTGCTGCTCTAGAATTCCATGCCGTTTGATCTTCAACCTACTTTGCGCGGTGAACTCTTGTGGTTACGGCCGTTGCGGACAGAAGATTGGGCTGCGCTCTTCGCGGTCGCCGCTGATCCGCTCATTTGGGAACAACATCCCGTGCCGGATCGTTATCAGGAAAAGGTCTTCCGTGAATATTTTCGCGGCGCGATGGAATCGGGCGGCGGCTTTGTTGTTCTCGACGCCAAAGACGATCGCGTGATCGGATCGACCCGTTTTCTGGGTTACGACGAAGAAAAGAGTGAGATCGAAATCGGTTTCACTTTTCTCGCGCGGTCTTACTGGGGCGGAGTTTACAACCGCGAAATGAAAGACCTCTTGTTGCGCCACGCTTTTCAATTCGTGCGGCACGTTGTCTTTCTGGTCGGCCCGGAGAATTGGCGTTCGCAAAAAGCCATGGAAAAGATCGGCGGTGTGCGCGTGGGCTCGCGGTTGAATGCCGCGGGGCGTGACAATGTTGTTTTCCAAATCGACGCGCCTGCTGCATGAAAACGCTCGGCATCATCGGTGGCATCGGACCGGAATCGACCATCGATTATTACCGCACGCTCATCGAAATTTTTCGCGAGCGCAGCCCGAGTGCGAGTTACCCATCGTTCTTTATCAACAGCATCAGCTTCAGCCGGGGCCTTGCTTATTTGGAAGCTAACGACTTGTCAGGCCTGACGACGTTTCTGATCGAGGAAATCGAAAAACTGCACCGGGCTGGCGCGGATTTCGGTTTGCTGGCGGCGAACACTCCGCACCTCATTTTTGACGATCTGCAACGCTTGTCGCCGATTCCGCTGCTGAGCATTGTCGAGGCGACTGCCGCCGAAGCAAAACGGCTGGAAGCGAAGCGTGTTGGTTTATTCGCCACCAGCTTCACGGTGCGCGCCGGTTTCTATCCCGCAGTTTTTTCGAGGATCGGTATCGATGTGATTGCTCCGGAAACTGCGGAGCAGGAATTCGTTCACGACAAATACATGAACGAATTGGTCAACGGCATTTTCCGGCCGGAGACGCGCGAGCGATTATTTACGATTGTCGAACGGCTCAAGCAGGAAGCGCAAATCGATGCCGTTATTCTCGGCGGCACTGAGTTGCCACTTCTCCTACGTGAGGAAAGTCACAACAGCATTCCGTTTTTGAATACGACACGTATTCATTGCGAAGCGGCGATTGATCGAATGTTGTCGTGAACGAATTCGTAATCCGTCGCGCAACGGAGGCCGACGCGGGGGTGATCGCCTCGCATCGCGCCGGGATGTTTCGCGACATGGGACAGGTGCCGCTCGCCCTTTACGAAAACTTTCGTGCCAGTGCGGAAACGTGGCTCATCAACGGATTTCGTAGCGGACAATATGTCGGTTGGCTGGCGACTGCGGCGGGCGAGGTGATCGGCGGCGCGGGAGCCCAACTGCGACGCGTTTCACCTCATCCAATCCAAAAAGCGAATGGCGAAATCGCCATCGCGGAAGGTCGACACGCCATCGTCCTTAACGTTTTCACCGAGCCGATGTGGCGTCGTCGCGGAATCGGCGAAGCGCTTATGCGCGAAATTCTTTCCTGGTCGGAAACCGAGCGGTTGGATCGCTTGATTCTGCACGCATCCGCCGAAGGCCGGAAACTTTACAAACGTCTTGGGTTCGTGATGACGAATGAAATGCGTTACGCCGGTGACCTCGGCGCGAAGAAGTCCGAATAAATCTGGCTGTTTCGCCAAACCGTTCGCGCATTGATGGCTAGGGAGATGGTATCTCGACTTATTCTGGTCTTTCTATTATAAGCGCACCTCATGGCGAGTTCGGTGCCAGCATTGAAGGAGAGCCGTGCGGTTTTCTCCCGAGGGTCGCGCGACTATACCGTGCGCGATGTCATCGACGCTGCCCATTTTCGGGGTGAAGTCGCGCCGCTCTGGCAGGAATTTCTGCGGCGCAAAGAAGCAGCGAAGCGTGGCGAGGAATCAGATGCAGAGCTGGACGCCTCGGCCATCGATGAGGCGGCCATCGCCTTTCGTTACAATTACGACCTGATCACGGCGGAAGAGACAGAGGCCTGGCTGGAGGCGCGCAGACTGACATTATCGGATTTCAGCGAATATTTTGCCCGCGTGGAATGGGGGAAAACTTCCGCCGGACGAGGCGAAGCATCCGCGTTTCCCTTTGAAGATTCCGACGAGGAGACGCGCGATCTTTTCGTGGTCGATTTGGTTTTATCGGGGGAGCTCGACCGAATGGCGGAACGTTTTGCCTGGCGGGTGGCGGCATCCGACGACGAAGATTTGGAGAACCTGGAAGCTGCCTACCGCGATCAGTGCGAAAAACGCCTGACGAAAGAAGCGCGCGAACGTGAGCTGGGCGCGGTGCGATTACCCCTGACGCGTTTCGCGGTCGAGGTGATCGAGCTGGAGTCGCGCGATGCCGCCAGCGAAGCTTTCATGTGTGTCCGCGACGATGGGATGTCGATGGAAGAAGTGGCGCGCGCAGGTCGCTATCCATTTCGCCGCATGGAACTGACATTGGAAAATATTCCCGACGATATGCAGCAACGATTTCTCAGTCTCACGCCGGGTAGCTTGCTCGAGCCGACTCCGCGCGATGACGGTTTCGTGCTGACGCGTCTCCTGCAAAAAAACGAACCGAAACTGGACGACACGGAAGTGCGTGAGCGCATCGACCAAAGAATTTTATCTCGCTATTTTGCCGACCTCGCGTCGGGCAAGATTCAGTGGCGTATTCCTCCGATAAACGGCGGCGAATGAGAATACAGGACGAAGAAATTCTGCAGCGCACTTCGCTGTTTCGGTTTTTGCCCGAACAATATTTCGGCCGGCTGCGCCCGTTATTGAAGGAAGAGAATTTTGAATTCGGCGATGTGATCGTGCATCAAGGCGATCCGGCCGACTCTTTTTACGTTCTGCTTTCCGGCCGCGCTCGCGCGATCAAGACCGACCAGAACGGAATGGAGATCGCGCTCGCGACCTTGCGCCCGGGCGACGTGTTTGGTGAGGCCGCGCTCGGTGAAGGCGGCACGCGCAATGCCATGGTGCGTTGCAGCACGGCGGTCACGGCCTTGAAGTTGAATCGCTCCGATTTTCTCGCGCTCTCGGAGGAAGTGCCGGAGATCAAGCAAGAGGTCGAGCTGATCAAACGTCACCGTTCTCTGCAGGGTTTTCTTTACGAATTCAGCAACTTTGGCCGCTTGCCCACGCCGGCCTTACGCAGCGTGGTGGAAAAACTTTCGCCCGTCGAAGTTTCGAAAGGGAATCTCATCATCCGCCAGGGCGATGCCGCCGGGCCGATGTACATCCTGGAGAAGGGACGCGCGCGCGCCTTTGCCGGAAATAATGGACGTGAGACGAATCTTGCCTTCTATCGCGACGGCGATTTCTTCGGCGAGCTCTCGATTCTGAACGGTTCGCCCCGCGCCGCTTCGGTGGAAGCGTTTTCTGATTGCCGCCTGCTCACGCTAGCGCCGGAGTCCGTGCAAGAGCTGAAGAAGGAATTTCCAGATTTCAGCAAACTGCTCGAGGAGAGACTCGCGCATTACCAGGCGAAAACGGAGGCGCGCGTTCCGCTCGATTTCAGCGAAGAAGTTTTGCCCGCGGAAGTGCGCGCGCACAACAAGGTCGCGATCGACGAACCACCGCAGCCGGCAGACAGCGCCGATCCGTTTGCCGATGAGCACGGTCTCTTCAAGAAACGCGCGCGGCGCATCCGCAAATTTGAGCACCTCGCGCAGATCGACGAGATGGATTGCGGCGCTGCCAGTCTCGGAATGATCTGCCGTCATTTCGGACGCAAAGTTAGCCTGACGAGAATTCGCCAGCTCTGCCACACCTCGACGGACGGCACGAGCTTGAAAGCGATGTGTCGCGCGGCCACCGAACTTGGCCTCGCCGCGCGCGCGTTAAAAGTTTCACTGCGCAATCTGCCGGCCATGCCTTTGCCGGCGATCATTCATTGGGAAGGCAACCACTGGATGGTGCTCTTCGACGTGAACGAGAAGTTCGTGCGCGTGGCCGATCCGGCGCTCGGGATTCGAAAAATTCCGCGCAAGGAATTCGAAATGAATTGGTCGGGCTACGCGGCCCTCTTCGATTACACCGTCGCCTTCGAGCAGGCGCCGGAAAGCAAACCGTCGCTGGCGTGGGTGCTGCCGTTTTTCAAACAGCATCGCAAGACTCTGCTGCAAGTGTTGCTGCTCGCGGTCGCGGTGACGTTTTTGCAAATGCTCTTCCCCATCTTCACGCAGATGGTGGTCGATAAGGTCATCGTCGAACACGATATCGGGCTGCTGAAAGTAATTCTCCTGGGAATGTGCGATCGCGCTTTTCTTCGTCCAGGCGTCAAATTTGATTCAGCAGTATCTGCTCTCGTTCGCCGCGGTGCGACTCGACACGTCCATTCTCGATTTTCTCAGCCGCCAATTGCTCTCGTTGCCGATGAGTTATTTCACCAGCCGACGCACTGGCGACATTCAACGCCGCCTCGACGGCGCGCGGCAGGTGCGGCAATTCGCAGTTGGCCAGGGCATTGGCGCGTTGCTGGCGCTGGTCACGCTGGCTGGTTCGCTTTGCTTGATGACGCTCTACAGCCCGTCGTTGATGTTCGCTTTTCTTTGCACGACGCCGCTCTACGCCGGGCTGATGTATTTTTCTTTCAAGGTCTTGCGGCCACTTTTTGCCAGCGTGGAAGAGAGCCAGGGAAAGTACAGCTCACATCAGATCGACGCGATCAAAGGCATCGAAGCGGTCAAGGCAGCGGCGGCGGAATCTGTCTTCCGCGACGCGATGTTGAACGAATTTCTGGCCGTTTCGCAGAAGATTTTCCGCAGCAGCTTCATCGTGATGTCTTATGACAGCGTGCTGCAAACCATCGGAATGTTATCGACCGCCATTTTCCTGTGGGTGGGCGCAAACCAGGTCATGACCGGCGCGCTGAGCGTCGGCGGATTCGTCGCCTTCAGTTCGCTGACTGCGCTCGCTTACGGCGGAATTCTGCGCACGCTCGGGGTCTGGGACAACATGCAGTTCGCGTCGGTGTTGTTGAACCGGCTGAACGATATTTTCGAACAGGATCCCGAGCAGGGCCGCGATCGTTCGCGCCTCGCGCCGGTGCACAGTCTCGAAGGCCGCATCGAATTGAAGAAAGTCAGCTTCAAGTACGGCGGACCGGAGGCGCCGAATATTTTGAGCGACATCACGCTCGATCTCGCGCCGGGCAGAATGGTCGCGTTAGTCGGACGAAGCGGCTGCGGCAAGACGACTTTGATCAAATTAATCGCCGGTCTGCTCGAACCGACGGAAGGCACGATCATGTTCGATCATGTCGATCTGAAAACGCTCAACTATCGCGATGTTCGCCGGCACATCGGCATGGTGTTGCAGGAAAATCACATCTTTAACGAGACGATCGCGCGCAACATCGCGTTCGGCGATGCGGAGCCGGATCTCGATCGTGTTTTGACCGCGGCGCAGACTGCCGCGGCGCACGATTTCATCATGCGTCTGCCGATGGGTTACGAAACAAAGATCGGCGAATCCGGTCTTTCGCTTTCTGGCGGACAAAAACAACGCGTCGCCATCGCCCGCGCAATTTACAATAACCCGCCGATTTTGATTTTCGACGAAGCGACGAGCGCGCTCGATACCGAATCGGAGCGGGCCATTCAAGACAATCTCGGTCGATTAATGGCGGGTCGCACGACGATCGTGATCGCTCATCGACTCAGTACAATTCGCGAAGCGGATACGATCGTCGTCTTGGAGAAAGGAATGGTCGCGGAAACCGGCAATCACGATCAGCTCATGGCCCAGCGCGGCCTGTATTTTTATCTGTCGAGTCAGCAGCTCGGAATCTGATCAATTATGGCAACCCAAGCTGTTCGCGGTTCATTCGAAACAGAATCCGAAATGCTGCCCCAAGACCCGCCCGCGTGGATTATGCGGGCGAGCGGGTGGCTCTTGATTGGATTTTTTGCCATCGCACTTCTCGCCGCGTGTCTCGTTCACCTGCCGGAAAATGTAACTGCGCCGTTTGTGCTTGTGCCGCTTGAAGGTGCCGATCCGATTCAATCACCGTACCTCGCGGTTTTGCACAAGGTTTCGGTCAGCGAGGGCGACGCGGTTAAGCAAGGGCAAGAGTTATTCGTTTTGCAATCGGATGAAATCCGCAACCGCGATACCCAGAACCGGACGCTCGCGGAGGATCTGCGGACGCGCGAAGAAAGTTTGAAGAAGACGGACTCCGCGTTTGTCGCGCAGATGGAAATCAAGGAAGCCGAAATCGCGCAGTCGAAAAGCGAAGTAGAATTTCGCGAACGTCACTCCAAGACCAACGCCGAGCTGGTCGACCGCATGGACAAGCTGTCGAAAAATGGCGGTATCTCGCAGGTGGAACTCTTGCGGATGCGCCTCGATCTTGCCGCTTCGGAAAAAGACTACAGCGTTGCGCAACGCAGTTTGCAGCAGGTCACCCTCGACCGGCAGCGTCTCGACATGGAGCATGCGCGGCAACGCGGACAGGATTTGGCTGAGATTGAGAAAATCAAATTCCGGCTCGCGGCCTTGAAAAGCGATCTGGAAAACACCGAACAAAATCTAGTCACACTGCGCGCGCCCTATGATGCCGTGGTGATTTCGTTGTCTCAGAAAAATCCCGGCAGCGTCCTGCAGAACGGACAGGAACTTGGCCAATTGGCGCGACTCGATTCCAAACCGCGCGCGCGTTTGCTGCTGAACGAAGCGGGCCTCCCCAAACTCTCCATCGGCCAGCGCGTGCGGTTTTTCTTCGCTGCTTATCCCTATCAACGTTACGGCGTGGTCAACGCCCGCCTCGATTGGATCAGTCCTTCCGTTGTGGCCGCGCCCGAAGGGCCGCGTTTCGTCGCGCTCGCATCTGTAGATGAAGAGGCGACCGCCAAACGCGCAAAGCCGCTCGCTCTGCGCGTTGGCATGCGAGGCGAGGCGCGCATCGTCGTAGGCAGCCGCACCATGATCGAATACGCCTTCGAGCCGATTCGACAGTTGCGCGAGAACACCCGCGACTAACAACCGCCTAACGAATGCAAGCGCCGCTTTCAGGTTTGAAGCTCGAGGACCTAACGACAACCACCGAGGCAATGGCGCGTTGTTTGCAACTCGCCGCCGTTGCCAGCAAATCCGATGTGCCGGTGGTGCTCCTCGGCGAAACTGGCACTGGCAAAACGTTGCTCGCGCACGCAATTCATAATTCATCCCTGCGTGCCGGACGGCCCTTTGTTTCGTTCAACGCTTCAGCGATGAGCGACACTTTGCTGGAGAGTCAGCTGTTCGGCCATGAGCGAGGCGCATTCACCGGCGCGCAGCAAGCCGTGAAAGGGAAATTCGAGCTAGCGCACGGGGGCACGCTTTTTCTCGACGAAATTTCCGAGATGAGCGCGCTGGCACAGGTGAAAATCTTGCGCGCACTCGAGTATGGCGAATTCGAACGGCTTGGATCCGAACGAATGTTGCGCTGCGATGTGCGAATTATTTGCGCGGCCAATTGCTCGCTGCGTCAACGTGTGGCCGATGGCAAATTTCGGGAGGATCTTTTTCATCGACTCAACGGTGTGACTCTTTTGATTCCGCCGTTGCGTGAGCGGCTGGAAGAATTGCCGGCGTTGATCGCCACGGAACTGAAAGCTTCCGCGATGCGCGAAGGGAAAAAAATCCGGGCCATTCATCCAGAAGCGATGGCCCGATTGCTGGCGCATGACTGGCGCGGAAATTTGCGTGAGCTAAGTCACACCGTACACACCATGACGCTCTTTTGTGAAGGCGGTGTGATTCTGCCGGAGAACGTAATCTTCTCGGCCGATCTCCCGGAATCGACCAGGCGTAGTGCTGTAACGAAAACTCCAGACGGAACGGGCGACGCAAACGGGCAGGATCTATCACTGTCCTCAGCGTTAACGCGTCACGTGCAGTTCGTTTTTGCTCGTTCCAATCGCAATCAACGCCTGACGGCGAAGCTTCTGGGCATTTCCCGTTCGACCCTTGCCCGTTACTTACAAAATGTGTCTCATCCCGAGGCCAACGGCTCTATTTCGAATCCAGAAATGGACTCGAATTGATCCAACCGATGTCGAATCAAAATGGCGGGTCGCGTTTTGCGACAAAATCTTTTCAGATGCGCAAAGCCTTGATTGAAAAGCAGATCGGCCGCGGCCTAACGAGTGGTTTCTTGTCGCTCAGGCGCATATTCCAACGCTGGCACGAAGGATGATAATAGGAACGGTAAGGTGAGTGCATCAAAACAAACTAAAGGTGCGCAAGCTGGAGATAACAAAAATCAAAAGCCTGGAGGTAAGAAAGAAAAATTGATCCGCTTGGACGATCTAATTCCCAAACAGAACGTGCGTGGTGGTAACAAATTCTATTTCGGATCCTCCGACACCGAAACAAACAACCCAAGTAAAGGAAATAACTAGTCATGTCACAAAACAAAGAAGGGTACTGAAGGCAGCGAAAAGAAACCGGGCGTAAAAATTCAAGATCTGAGCCCGAAAAAAGACGCCAAGGGCGGCGGCGGTCGGTTTGGTGATCAAGGTGGACCAAGCGCGAGCGGTGGTGGCGCTAGCCAAAGCGGCGGCGGGTTCAACCAGAGTGGCGGCACGAATCAGAGCGGTGGCGGCGCCAGCCAGAGCGGAACCACAAACCAAAACTAAATAAACAGGCTGCTCGCTTCGTGGTCCGATCCCGCAATGCGAGCGGTGCACAACCAACCAACCCAAACGAAAATGCCAACACAAAAGAAAAGTTCGAAGAGCGGCAAAAAAACCCAGGTTAAAATGAAGGACCTGAAGCCGCGCAAAGACGCCAAAGGTGGAATTACCCACTGGAAGCCGACGAACGAGAACTGATTCTGACCGTTGCGCGTCTCCAGCTTAAGAACTGGAGGCGCGTGAACGGCTTCGGGCCAAGTCGCAGAACGACAAGAGCTCGATCTTTTTCTCCTTTAGCACGCGACAGACTTCCGCGCTGCACAATACGCGAAGCTCAATCTCGCGTTCGACCAGGTAAACGGAATCCAATCCGTTCGCGTATCCCGGATGACATCCAATCTCCGTCCACCCCGGTTTGATGCCCCGTATCATTTCGGATAATCGCGCCGCCGAAATACCGTTCAGGAACGGTAGGCCTTCCGCCGTCTGGCCGTAAAAATCGCCGCAGTGTCGGACCGATGGATGGCAGCCTCGCAATGGCACTCGCAGTTTTTCGCTCGCTCGCAGTAGAACTTCGCGAGCCGGCTCCGACTTATGAACGTGTTGATGCGAATCAAGATGAGTTGGCGCGCCACCCACGAAATGTTCAAAAAGCGTGAGCTGTCGCTGCAACTCGCCCTCTACTGCCGCTTCGTCTTTCGCGTCTACGACTTGATAGAATATCTCCCAATTTCCTTTTCGATAACGCCATTCCGCTACATCGAAATGTAAACCTATGCTAAGTTTTGGATTAGCCGTCGCGAGCTCGGCAGCCTGACGCGCAGCCGGATAACGAACCATCAAGCTCGCGCTTGTGACGATGCCATTCTCGTGTGCCTCGATAATTCCGCGGTTGATTCCGTCGGTTAATCCGAAATCGTCCGCGTTTACGATGAGACGTCGTTCATCCATGCATTCACGCAGGAAGTGCAGATGCCGTTTTCGTCCCGGGCAATGAGACGCCTGCTTCTTTCAGCAGTTTCGCCAGTACAATCTCCGCGTCGAAATAATCCCGCGCGATCTCAGTCGCGCCGCGACACTGCCTTTCGTAATCAGCGTTAATCTGATCGATAGCCGACAAGATCTCGTTCATTTCGGAGAACGCGAAAAGTCCGCAGCCCGTCGGGAGTATATTCGCGAAGCCAGTGTCTTGGGTCACTACTGGGCGACCAGCCGCCAAATAGGTTGCGGCGCGATCACTAAACCAACCGCTGCGTAGTCTGACGTTTTGGTCCTTCGCCACCGTCCATTCTCCGCGCGACTGTATGAGGTACTGCCGATAGGCTTGCGGTTCGGTGGAAAACTCCAGGGCATCGCGAACCAGCCATCCTTCCGCCTTCAACATCTCAAAATCAGACGGCTCATAGCTGCTAAGTGCGAGCTCGAACTGCTGCGCAGTCCGCTGCGGCAAATCGAGGAATTTCAAGAATTCGTGATGCTTGCTCCAATGATAAACTTCCCCGTTGAGTGTCATTTGTCGCTGAGGCTGACGCCAGTTGGCGATGGTGGTGAAAGTCTCGCCGCCCCTCGATTCTGTGGTGCGCCAAAAATCCAGAACCACCGGCTGCCTCGTCGGGAGGAATTTGTAACGGGCCGGAGGCAATGGAACCTTACAATCCGGCGCGCCAAGATTTTCTCCGAACGTGAAGTAGGCAGTGTGTGCCTCCAAAAATTGGTGCGTCGCCTCGAGATTGTTGTGCAGCTCCACCTCCGGCGCGACCGGATCCGTCTCGATGTAAATCAGCGCCGCGCGCGAACGATGTTCCGTGCGCGGTAATGTTCCGCCGTGCAGGTTGATGATTGCGTCGGCGCTTTGAAAGGCGCGGATAACCTGCGTTTTTTCCAGCCCGTAATAACGATGCTGCACATGCCAGGCGTGATACGACCATCGCACGTCCAGCTCGAATTCTCGCAACGTTCGCGCAATGAATTCGGCGGCTTTTTCACCGCCATCGGGATCATCCTTGCTCGTGAACATCGCCGGATACGCGCCGTGATCTTCGATATAGACAACTTCGAATCCCAATCGCTGCAGCCCGACAATGTAATGGATCGTCTGCCAAACGACGCCGCCGACCGGCATGCGAGTCATCATTCCGAGCAGGACGATGAGCGGATGTCGCGGCGTATTCATTCTGAGTGCCAAGAGTTCCGTGCCTGGAGGGATTCGAACCCCCAACCTTCTGATCCGAAGTTCTTTTGTTGCTGCATTTTGAACTTTTTGATAGTGTTCTAAACTGTTCTTGAAGATGACGCTTTAACGTATGGAATTCGATTCAATAGCGACCGAGGGTTTGGAACAAGAGCAAACACGACAGAGTATCGAAAGTGTCCAAGAAGTGTCAAAGCGAAACCCGCGGTTACCGAAATCAGATGTTCGATACTGGCAGCAAAGCATCTTTCGCCCTAGTTACGGCCCAAAGGGCAAACGTCGGCAAGTTGGTCATTGGGCGGTTAAGATTCAATTCGCCGGCCGCCGCGAAACTATCTCGCTTGGAACCGCCAATAAGATTGCGGCGGCAGTAAAGGCGCGAGATGTACATAACACCGTCCATTCATCTGGCTGGGACACGACACTGCTCAAATACAAACCGAAATCGCGGTGGACGAACAGCGCAGTGTCGACAGTAGGCGAATTTCTCGACGCCGTCGGATCCGTTTGGAGCGGGAATCGGAGGACCGTGAGGGACTACGGCAGAGCCTTTCGCAAGATCGTTGGCGATATCTTCGAAATCGATGGCGACAGAGAAAAATTCGATTATCGCGCGGGTGGGAGAGACGCCTGGGTTGCGAGGATCGACCATACGAAATTGCGGGACATTACGCCGGATAGAGTCCAGCGATGGAAAGTAGATTTCCTAAAGCGTGCGGGAACCGATCCGGTTAAGAAGCGTGCTGCCTCCATATCAGTGAATTCCTTCATCCGACAAGCAAAGAGCCTTTTTTCTCCCGCCGTAGTGAAGTTTATCAAATTCGATATCCCTTCTTCGCCGTTCGAAGGGGTGGCATTCGAGCCGAGGCGTTCGATGCGGTATCAGACCAGTTTTAATGTCAAAGAGGTGATTCGGGCCGCACAAGATGACCTGCCGCCCCAGCAGTTCAAGATTTTCCTGTTGGCTATGATGGCGGGTCTTCGGCGAAATGAGATTGATAAGCTAATGTGGATAGCATTTGATTGGGAGCGGGGGATCATCTCGCTCAAGGCTACCGCTTATTTCTCGCCAAAAAGTGAAGACTCCATTGGCGACGTTGAGGTCGATCCTGAAGTAATGGAACTTTTTCGGGGCTATTTCGCAAGCTCGAAAGGCGACTTCGTTATTGAATCGAGCGTCGTGGCACGGCCTGATGCAACCTATTCGCACTATCGTTGTCAAAAGCTCTTCCGCCAGCTCGCACAGTGGCTGCGAAAGCGCGGGGTGACGGGAAATCGTCCGTTACATACCCTGCGAAAAGAATACGGAAGCCAAGTGTGTGCGAAGCATGGAATATATGCGGCTAGCTTAGCGCTTCGCCACGCCGATATCGCGATTACCAGTCAACATTATCTCGATAAGAGACAGCGGATGACGGTTGGTTTGGGGGCCTTGCTCTCGCGACCGACAAATGTAATGCCATTCCGATCCGGCAAATCTTTTTCGGCGACTCAAGTCAAGAATCGCAGACGATAGTATCTGAAATGCGGCGCTTAGTGCCACTGAAGGCCACTCCCGGGCTCCCGGAGCGTATCCAAGCGGTCGAAGTCTCCAAACTTAAGAAGGTTTTGCTCAAGCTAAGTGACGCACTTAGAGATCCGGCCACAAGGGAGAAACAGTTTCGTGATTTCCCGATGATATGGCCAAAAGCGGAAGACCTGCTCAACTTGGATATGAGCATCTTCGGGCTCGCGCAGACTCTCCTTTCTATTAAGCGACTCCCTTATCTAGATACTCTTAAGCTTATCGATCAGCGATGGACGAGCCTCAAGCTATCGCAACGAGTCGCGTTGCTGATTAAAAGAGCAAAGGAGAATCTTGACCAAGTTGTGAGCGAGCAGCCAGAAAGCCCTTACGACAGAATTAGGAGGATTGCAGATAGTGATGTGTCACAAAGCAAACTTGCGAAGCGCTTTCTTGCCCAACATTTCAAGCTTCGAGAGGGCAAAATGAAACCGGGGGACGTGAGGTGGCAAAATTACTACCATCTCTTTCGCGGCGGAGAAGCTGTAATTCGCTTTTCCAACGACGTTGTAATCTCTGATCACGCGCAAGCTGCTTATATGAGATACCTCGAATGGGAGCGCGCTGACTTCTTATTGCAACGGCGAAGCTACGAAGCCGCATTACGGCTTGAACGTGAGCAGCCAATCCGTGATTGGTTGGCTGGTATCGAGCAACGTGACGCAAGTATTGAACCGGAAAGACGGGAAGTTAAGTCGAAACAAGTGAGGGATCGCAAACGTCGGAGCCGGGTTCGCAAAAAGGCTCTCCAAAAAAGCGTGACATCAACAGAGGCCGCGTCGTCGCTTAGCGTAGGATCGGTTAGAAGTTTGCGTGACCTAACATTCCCATACTAGGCCGCGCTCTGCCCTTAATCGCGTAGTTATGCTTCAATAACGCGCGATGGAGACCACATCCTCTCTTGACGTTGACCAGTTAATCTCGCGTAAGGCTTTAGCTAGACGGTGGGGTTGTAGCTCCGAAACGATCAAGCGAAGAGAAAGGGAAGGGCTTCTTCACCCACTCCGATTCAATCAGCGCCTAATTCGCCATCGATTGAGTGAAGTCGTGCGGGTTGAAGCTGAAGCAGCAGGAGATGTGCTTTGAAAGAGCCTAGCCTTCCTTCGAGCCTAACGAGACTCTGCATGCGGTCGTTAGATAGAAATGAAGGAAGCTCGAATGACTCCGCGCGCGCGCAGAAAAGCACAGCGCAAATTACGTGGCTACTGAAGCCGGAAGCCCTCGCGCGATGAACTTCGACGACACTGCGCGCTTTTTTGGTCCTAGCGAAAAGCTGTGGCCGGAGCTATTCGCCACAGCGAACAAAACAGCGACCAAGCTTTGCCGCCACTGCCGCAAAGTGAAGGTTGAGGGTATTCGCCGTTACTGCGGGTCCTGTGCGCACAAACGGAAGCTAGAGGCCACAAGAGATTCCAAGCGCGCCAATCGCGGTCGTGATGGAAGAAAAATAGAAAATTCGCTCATTGGCGCTCAAGCACTTATGGATGCCGAAAACAAAGTCCGCTGTGTTGATACTCGCCAGCACGAAGAAGCCGGTTTTTCTTCCAAGGTAAAACGCAAAGTAACATAACACCCTGAACTGAACCGTTATGTTAGCGCCGCTGCTCGTTGACCCGCGACTAACTAACCATTCGTCGCTCGAAAATTCTGACCGCAAGTTAGAAGAGGCCGGATATTCAGAATCCTTGGCCCCAATCGCCCGGAGGCCAACGTCGTTGAACCTAGGCGCGCGGACCTTGTATGGAGTCGCAATGATTTTCTTAAGCTGTGCGAATATCTGCACAACGACAACCCCCTCGATTATTTTTTGAGTGCTTGGTTTGATAAGACAAGCGGCCAAGCAAGGTATTGTAAGACTCGCGTAAAGAGAGCTGACAAACGGGCGAGCTGGGCATGGGATACGATAATTGGAAAGGCTAAGGAACTCTCTGAATTGGTTTCTATCCTTCTAATCGAGAAGGCAAGAGTCGTTGGGGGGCCATCGATTTTGACGCTCACGATGGCGAACCCGAACGGGCCCGGCGCCTATCGCTGGCAGCATTTCGTTTTCTTTTAGCGGAAGAGGGTTTTTATCTCATTCGTTGCTCCTCCGGAAACGGATTTCATTTGTTCATCTTGATGGCGAAGTATCAGCCCCTCCGATTCTGGATTCTTTTGTTGCGGCAGATCTGTAGCTCGATTGGTGCAGAGGTTGCGCCTGGTGTTTGTGAAATCTTCCCCAACGACAGGGCCGAGAGTGAGCCGGTAGGTAAGGCAATTCGCGCCCCGGGAACCTTCAATCCGAAGACCGGTTTTTGTTCCAAGATTGAGTTTGAGAATATCACACCTCTTCTCGGCACACTTACTTCGCGTTGGACCGCCACTATAGGGAAAGACGTTCCACTTCCTCGGAGTAACGGACCGCTTCTTTCCCTAGATAGAAGTATATATAACTACTCTCTAAGCACTGAGAAAATAATTAATAAAGCGATAACTGATCATCCCGTTATTAAGTTCGGCACACGCAATACCGTTCTAATGTCACTGATCGGTGATCTCGCACACAAGTTTGGTCGGCAAAAGTCCGAACAGATCGTGAAACTTCACTACGAACGTTATCGTTCTTTCACCCGAACCCCCTGGAGCGATCATCAGGAAGAGTTCTGCAATGCATGGAATGGAATGGTCTCTAAGATATCAGCGAGAAGCTTTTCGGATTGTTCGCTCATTTTCCAAGGTCGCTTCACATAACGGTTATCCAGATTTTCCGATAGGCCGAGATAGTCTTGCCGATCGCCTATCCGTTACCCCTCAAGGCGCTGGCGGAATAGTCAAGGCTTTGACTGATTTGGGGGTAATCATTCTAACTCAGCCCTATCAGCCGCAGAAAGCACCCGCTCATTATCGGTGGTTCTACATGGCCAACTAAGACAGAAGCTTGATTCGCTCTGTTGCGAATACTTACTCTGTTAGCTGCTTAGATGTCTTCTTTAGTGTTTTCGATCATTTGTTTGTAAGTTCGTGTCGTTAAGTATATTGAGCGTCTTAGCTCTTGTTCGAGTCCGTAGCATTTATTCTCGCTTAGGTAGCCTCTTTTGTATGTTTGCCTTCACATGGGTATAGATCATCGTAGTGCTTACATCCTTGGGCTTCCGTTACCATGACGACCGAACTTCGATTTCTAATGGCCAGTGTCATCCTTGGGCTGGTGCACTTGATCGCCGATTCGCATCTGATCAGTTTCCAATACGGCTATCGCTGGACGGCTAGTACCGCGTGAGCAGCCGGTGCCGCCGCTGCGCGGTTTAGCCACCCGGGTGGACCAGGCTTACACCAACTTCATGGAAACCTTTCCTTTCTTCGCGGCGGTGGTGCTGGCCGCGCATGTGACCGGTCGCGATGGCACTCTCACTTTCTGGGGAGCTCAACTTTATTTTTGGGGACGACTCGGCTACCTGGTGGCGGCTGCGCTCGGTTACAGTCTGGTTCGTTCGACTTTATGCTTTAATGCCGCGCTGACGGGGATCGTCTTCTTCTTGGTCGCTCTGCTTTGGTAAAACTTGCGGCGCCCGCGAATGCCTAACTAGAGGGATAGGCAATACAAATGCCATTCGCTACGTCGCTCTCGCTTTCAATCGCGGGCGGCACCTTCACCACCAGCAACACGATCATTGCCGCGAATACGGCGATTGTGAATCCGGATGCCTTTGGCAGCTTCACTTCGCTCGGCCACAACATCATCGGCAATACCACCGGCAATAGTGGCTTTACCGGCACCGGCGACCAGCTTGGAGCTAATCCACAGCTGGCAGCGTTGGGCAACAACGGTGGCCCGACGCGGACGCAGGCTCTGCAAAGCAACAGCCCGGCCATTAATGCCGGCAATGACACCTACGCCCCAACCTATGATCAACGTTACCTGCTACGCAATGGCACCAGCGACATCGGCGCGTATGAATACAATGCTCTTACGCCCAGCCTTAAGGTTACTGCTATTACGCGCATGCCTACGGGAGAGATCTTCCTGCAAGGACTCGGGGTAGCCACCGCGCCGCATACCATCCTGTGGTCATCGTCGCCTGCGACTGGCTTCAGCTACCTTGGTTCCGACACGAGCGACGCGACCGGAGCAGTGCAGTTTAGCGACGGGACCGCGCCCGGCGTAATGAAGCGGTTCTATCGTCTCAGCTTTCCGTAAAGGAAAGTCGCCCTAGGCCGGACCATCGGCCTAACGAGTAGTATGTTTTTGTAATACAAAAACCCCGGAGCCTACAGGGCTCGAACCCTGGTGGCCTGTGCGCGTGTCATCGGACGGCGGTGGCAAGAGTTTCGTTCGGTTCTGAACGGGACTACAAATGGGCGGCATTCGCTTTTTTTGAATCCGACGGATTGTCTTAGGAGTCTGGAACTCGATTGTGCGCTAGAAAAATCACCACTTGGGGCAATTGCTTGGCCGAAGGCTGCGTATGTCCTCTTTCCCAATTCAGGATGGTTGTTTTATCGCAGCCGATAATTTTCGCCACATCTTCCTGGTGTAGTCCGAAATCCAATCGTCGCTTGCGAATTGCATCGCCGATCGTCTTGATTGCCTTCGGGTACGCCTTGTCTTCTGGCTTTTTCCCGCGTAACCGCACACGACAAAAGAGCAACGCAACCCCATCCGCTCATTGCCAGCGCTGGCATGAACTCGCCCAAAGGAAACTGACGTCGGCAGTTTACGACCTCGCCGCTTAGGGAGTAGGACCCCCTAGACTGCAACTGTCAAAGAAAGTCTCCCTATGGAACAATGGCGCGGTAGAAACGCTTTGTTGTAACAGGCTAATCAGACCACTCCGGTGACTGGGGTCTATTTCAACGTTACGAGTTTTGTATCGCAAAAAACGCATGGCTTAGCAGGGCCACTTAACATTCCTCTGCCGCTTACGTCACGCCCGAGAAATACTGCGGTGAAGGCGGTGCATGCGAGCGATGACCACCAAACATTATGAAAAAGCCCAATCGTCAAACCCAGCGTCTAATCGGTGTGTTTTTTGGTAATGTTTATCGTCTTGGGCAGCGGACAAGAACATGCATCGGCACAGGTGCCGCAGCTGATCAGCTATCAGGGGCGGATTGTTGTTGGGGCGACGAATTTTGACGGCACTGGACAATTCAAGTTTGGACTGATGAATGCTGCCGGCGCTACCGCGTACTGCGTAGCAATGCTGCAGCCCTGCTGGACCGTTATCTGGACGAACTCAGCAAAGCAAAGAACACATTTGGCTCCGAGGCCCGGAAACAAGAACCCATATTGTGTCGGCGCAATGTATGCCGCCATTGGCGAGCGGGAAAAAGCGTTGGCCTGGCTCGAAAATCTTACGCCATGCGTCAGGCGGATTTGGTTTCAATGAAGATCGATCCGCCGCTTGATAGCGTGCGCGACGACGAGCATTATAAGGACTTACTCCGGCGGATTCATTTGACGGAATAATGCGCTCGAAGCTAACGATCGTTATTAGCACTCTATCCGAAAAGACGAAGTGCGCGCAAGCTCATCACTCGCACGCTCCTTTGCGAGTGAGGCACTCGCCGTTACTAGCACTCGTTAGGTATTTGTAGCTACGGCACTGCGTTGCCGTGCCCGGAAGGAGTAACAATTAACAAGTCAAAATGGCAACGCCTGAGCCTCCAAGTAACCTTCCGGCGGTTTGAACAGCTTTCCATCCTTGTCCCCGATCTTTCCGGACGTGATCGATTTCACTTCGAAGTGGAAGTCCTCCGTTTCGCCAGTCCGGTTCCGGCCTTCATCGAAGCGCAGGCTGGCGCGCAGTGGAAATAATTTTTTCGCAGTGAGCAAGTCTGCCATTGTTCCTCGATCATGCGGGGACCGAAGCGCGAAGGCTGATTGCGCAGGTACGGTTGAAACGGAAATAGTTTGTCTGTCGCCCAAATCTCCATCGTCTCGCCGCGCTGTTTGATTTCATACTGTTCGCAGGCATAACCGAGGATCTTTTCCTTCTTCCCAGTCGACTGGAGCTCGATCTTCTCAGCCATCATCGGCGGCATCATGGGCATTGCCGGCATAGGTGGTATCGCAGGCACGCTGGGGCCGGATGAACTTTGCGGACCAACTCCCGCGGGTAATCCGGCCGGCGGCGTTGGCATTGCAGGCACTGTGGTCGGGGTCGCTGGCCCAGGTTCCGTGTGTTTCTTCTGGCCGGGGTCGGCGCCCCCGGCTACAGCTACGGGTTTGAGCGTTACAAAGCTGCGATTGTGTGGAAACACCAGCGTCATTACGGGCGACTAAGATCGACAATGTCGATCGGGTTTGGTGCGTTGCTCCCAGTTACCTCGATGCGCAGAAAATTTTTTCCAACGGTGTAAAGCAATGGAGTAGTCTCACTGCCCTGCATGATGGCGACTTCTATCTTGCCTTCAAAGGCCGTCGCCGTTCGCGCGATCGCTATCGCCAGAACAAGAGTAGATGGTAGTAGTTTCAAGCGGGCTTCTGAAATCCTGACTTCGGATCCCTGGGTCACGGCGGCATGTTATAATGATAGACGTAAAGGATGGAGGTGCCGTTGTTGTTATCGCCGCGGCAGGCCACGGCGATATAGGTGCCCAGGCCGGTGCCGGTAGCACTGCTCCCGTAACAGGTGCTGGCCAAGTAGGCGGCATTGATTCCGAAAGAACCGCCCTCGGACCTGCCGTAGCAGCCGGTGGCAACGCTACAACTGATGCCGCGGTTGCTGCTGCTTAGTCCGTTACAGTTGATTAAATTAGTGCCTTGGATGCCAGGAGAATTAGTGTTAGACCGGCCAAAGCAATTAGTGGCGTTCCCGGCAACCAATCCGGAGCCACTACCCGTGGCTACACCCTCGCAATTATTCGCCAAACCGACGTTCATGCCCGTCCCGCTACCTGTGCTCGAGCCGTAACAGTCGGAAGCGACGGCTGCGAAAATGCCGTAACTTCCGCATTGATAGGCCGTCGAGCGCATAATGGTGTAAGCAGCGATGCCATAGCCTCCGATGGTCTGTACGGCGCAGGATTCCACGAGATTGGAGGAAGCGCCTTGGTTAAGGAGAATGCCATAGCTCAGACACCCCGAGACCGTAACACCAGTGATGCGGACATTTTGCGTTGCTGAAGCGGGATCATAGATGCCATTAGCAAAGCCGTTGCCGGAGTAGGTGCTTCCGTCGTAAGTCACGCCGCCCTTGATGTGACCGTTGAGAATGGTGATGTCACTATTACCGTTGTTGAGCAGAACGGCCGTGCCGGCAGCCGGACTTGCCGTGGAGGAAATAGTGAAGCCGTTCAGATCGAGGGTAACCTGGCTGGCGGTGATGGTGATCGCATCGCCGGCGGTCACGTTGAGATTTTGCGTGAGGTAGTAACTGCCCGGCGCGGTAATGTTATAGGGAAACGTAAAGCCCGGCTGGCTCGGATCGATCGGCGTGCGCGCTTCGAGTTTCGCATCCAACTGATCAAGGGTCTTCATCGTCGGCCCAGGCGCGCTGGGCGGCATGAGATCTCCTTGTCCCCATGTCGAATAGGCGAAAGCTAAAATCAAAAGGCAATGGAGTGGCAGTGCGCCAAATGAAATTTTCATAGTCGGCTGTGCGGTCCTTGTTATCGGGAAGTCACCTTCACAGCAAACACCATTTTATCGCAGGATGCATGAAATCCTGTGAGTCCGGTCACCTCCGAATGAAAGACGAGAACGCGCGCGCGGCTGATCAGCCGGCATGCGATCTTGTTGTAGCCACGACGATCGGATGTGGGTGTGTTCGGAATCGTGCTCGGGAGTTTGTTACTGCGTTGCCCTGTGAAACGAATGCCTCAGCACAGCTCCGAAAGCTTTCGCGAGCAGGTGGGGCGGCTACAACAAATCGACAACGACAAAACGACAGTTGTATTCCGACAACCGCCGTTTAAGCACTCGTTAGGTATTCTTGTAGCGCCGGCTGCTTGCTGCGTTCTACGTCCCCAGCGGCAGCCCTTTTGCTAGCGTGGGACTCAAGTCTCAAACAGAAACTGCGCGCCTAACAAGTAAAGGACTTCTGACTGCGAGACTTGTTTCGATGGTTTAGGTCTGACTCCTTCTTTATTCCTCGCAAATCAATACTTAAAGTTCGCCCACGGATTTGAGGTCGTGATGGTGGTTGTCGTCGCAGGATTGTAAACGTTGATCTCCTCGCCTTCGCTGTTGCCGGCAGCGATGCTGAAGGCGGTGCCTCCGCCGCGGTTTGAGTTTTTGATAATCAAATTGCCGTCGCTTTCCACTTGGAAACCTATCTGATTGTCGATCGCGGAATTGCCTTCGATACGGTTTTTCTGCCCGGTCACTTCAATGCCGGCCGCAATCCCACTGCCGTTGTCCTTGGTCATGTTGTTCAGGATCACACAGCCGAACTCGGCCCGTATCCCAGCGTTTTTGTTATTGATTGCGGTGCAATCCTTTACCGTGGAGCCCGAGCCGGCGATAATGCCGATGCCGGAAGTGCCGCTGCCATTACTTCTCGCGACGCACGAGATAACACTTCCATAACTGCCGAAGATGTATATGCCGGATCCAGTATTGAACGCCGCTACACAACCAACCAGGGTACATCCGTCACTCAGGCCAAAGCCAGTGGAATTCTGGGTCGCGCTACAATTCGTGAAAGTGGAGTCGCCAAAATAATTGAAGCCGCCGTTGCCATTGAGTCGCGCGGTGCAATTGCTCAGACTTGAGCCAAATCCGTCGGAGAATCCGCTGAAGGAGTTATGCGAAGCCGTGCAGTTCGTGACCGTGTTGCCACCGCTGCAAATAAAACCAGTCCCGTTATCGTGCGCAGTACATCCCTCGATTTGCCACTCCTCGCCAGCGCGGAGACCCACGGTGGCGCAGTTGTAGACCGCGAGCTGCCGAAACGATCCCGCTGCGCGCCACTCCGCTCGAGGAGACGCAATTAATGCCGGAGTCGAAGCCGCGCATCGAGCCGTTCTTCACGGTGCAGCGGTGCCCAAGCGGGTCGACCGTGATGGCGTCGCCCCCAGAGCCGGATCCGCGTGTAATCTGAAAACCATTCAGTTCGATCGTGACCCCAGCAGCGGTCACATGAATGCCATTGGTCTTGGTTACAGCGAGGTTACCCGTGAGGTAGTAATTGCCGGCGTTGTTGATGATGAAATGATAATTCGCGTCACCCGGTGTGTTGACGTCATTGAGCGCGATCCGGGTGGAGGCGATTTGGTCTAACGACTTCATCGTCGGCGCGGGCGCGGCGGGCGGGGTGAGCGAGCCCTGAGCGAAGATCGAGATGGCGGAGCCAAACAAAAAGGCGCACACGAGTGCGCGAAACCGAAAGGATGTTTTCATAAGCGGGAGCGGGTTAGCTCCGCTTCTATCAATTTACCGCAAAGGAAACAATGTTTCCCTTCCGCCAGCTCAAGTTTACCTCATTTAACAGGAAACAAAGTAATTGTAGCTACCGCGACTTAGTAGCATGATCGCGCGGCGCGTTCTTCGCTAGGCGACTCCGCGTAGCACCTGTTCGTTTTTCGCGCGGGAGACTTCTTTTTATGAATACGCACAGGGTTTGCCGGGGTAGTTATGGGCTCGCGATCACAGCAGCGATGCTGATGATCGCGTCAGCTCAAGCCGCCACGATCACCGTCAGCAACACGAATGACAACCTCGCGGGGTCTCTGCGCCAGGCGATTCAATCCGACTCAAGCCCTGGCGATACGATTGTCTTCCAAATACCCACGAGCGATCCGGGCTACAACGCGGCGACAAACACGTTCACGATTTCACTCACGAGCACCGCGACACTAGGATCAGGGATAGTGATCGACCACAGCCTGACGATTGATGGCGGAAATCAGAGGATCGTCGTGCAGCGGAACGCGGCGGCAAAGTTCAACATCTTTCGCGTCACGGCCGGCCCGGTGACGCTCTCGCACCTTACCATCTCAAACGGACAGGAAGAGTCGTCCACGGGCTCAGCCGGCGGCGGTATTTCGAACGTCGGCGGGGATCTGACCCTCAACAGTTGCACGCTGTTTGGTAACCAGGGGAACTTGGGCGCGGGTGCGGTTTACAACGCGACAGGGATTTTTATCGCGAACGGTTGCAGCTTCACCAGCAATTCTGGAATAACGGGCGGTAGTTACCATGCTGCTGGAGCGCTTTACCTCGCAGGCGAAGCGCATATTAGCAACAGCACCTTTTCGGGTAACTCGGCACAGAATTCCGTGGGGGCGATTTACCACGTTAGCGGGACCTTCACGGTGGACCAGTGCACGTTTGCGCAAAATAAACAGGGTCCCGGTAGCGACCATAGTGCTGGCGCGATCGAGAACGCGGGTGGCGCATTTACGATCAACAACAGCACAGTGAACATAAACACAGCTGAGTTAGTCGGCGGCATTATTAATAATTCCAGCACCCAGGCGCACGCCAGGGATAACATCATTGCGGGAAACACGGGGATCGATTCGAACCACGCCGACGTGCAGGGTGCCTTCGTCTCCGATGGCTATAACTTTATTGGCGTGGTGGGGACGAGCACTGGTTTCGGCATCTCGGGAACGCACGATCAAGTGGGCAATTCCATGAACCCTGCCAATCCGATGTTGGGCCCGCTCCAGAATAATAGTGGCCCAACGTTAACCATGAGGCCGTTGCCGGGTAGCCCAGTAATCGATCAAGGCAAGAGCGGCGGAGTGACGGTAGATCAACGGGGGCAGCCGCAGCGTCGCCGATCAGCGGGAGTGAGTAACGCCATCGGCGGCGACGGGGAGCGATATCGGCGCAGTGGAAGTAGGTCTTCCGCAAATGGGGCCTACTTTCACCGTGACCAACACCTCCGGGAACTACGTCGGCTCGTGCACGAACGACTTCTGCAGCTTCGTGGACGCTTTGACCGTGTCGAACGCCACCGCAGGTAATAATACGATCAATTTCGCTGCCGGAGTGACCGGAACGATTAATACGGCGCTGAATGCCGTAGGGTTACTCATCTCGAATCCGTTGACGATTAACGGGCCCGGTGCGCGCAGTCTTACTCTCAGCGCTTCTGTTGGAGGGCCTGCGCGGATCTTTTACGTTGATGCGAGTAACGTAAGTATCTCCGGGTTATTGATACGACACGCATTGTTCAGGGGAACGATGGTGGTGCTATTTATCATAACAGTGGCACCCTGACTCTGACGGACTGCACCTTGAGGGCTAACGCTGCGCTTAACAACATCAACGGCGGCGGCGCGATCTTCAACAAGAGCGGTGCGACGCTATCGCTGCTTCGTTGCACCTTCGTCTTCAATCAGACCGACCAACTCGGCGGGGGCGTTTACAACGACGGAACTTTTACGGCCACGAATTGCACTTTCTTTGCGAACCTCGCTTTGAGAGGCGGAGGCATCATTTCCCGGTTCAATAATGGCGCGGCCACCATGACCTTGCGCAATTGCACGATCGCAGTCAACCACGCCAGTGCTACTAGCGCCGGCAGCGTAGCGGTCGGCGGTGGCGTATACGCGGAAGGTGGAGCGCAACAGCATCATCTCGGCAATTCAATCATCGCCGGAAATACTGCCGACACGAATGACCCGGACCTTCGCGGGGCCTTTACCTCCGACGGCCACAACTGGGTTCAGAACCTCGGGGATGCCACGGGACTGGGCGGTAGCGACTATATTGGTCTAGATCCAATGCTCGACCCGGCCGGCATCGGGAACCACGGAGGGCCAACGGATACCGTGGCTCTCTTAAATAGCAGCATGGCCATAGACATGGGCGACGATAGCCTAGCGCCGCCGACAGATCAGCGCGGGTATCTCCGCAGTGGCACCAGCGACATTGGCGCCTATGAGTTCAACGGTACCTTGCCGGTTTTGAAAATCACTTCCATCACGCACCTCGCGAACGGACACATCAGCCTGCAAGGTCTCGGTGTCCCGAATAGCGTTCACACGATCCAAACTGCATCCGATCCGACTGCCGGGAATTTTGGTTTCCTGGGAAATGCGACGAGCGATGGAAGTGGTTTACTGCAATATGATGACGCAAGCGCCATCGGCCTAACGAGACGTTTTTACCGGCTGACTTTCCCGTAAGGTTAACGATTCTTAAGGCCCCTACGCGCTCGGATGTGCAACGCCCCGCGCGTTTCGGTCGCCATTCGAACTTGCATACTAGTTACTCGCTTGTGGAATCTGTCGAATTAATTGGAGTGCAGAGACGGTGTCTTTTACCGGCATCGTATGCCGGATGACGAAATCGGGCTTGTCACAGCCGCGTTTTTTTTGGTAGTCGGTACTCGCTGTGTGCTCGTCACGCTGTTCGCGATCGCGGCATTTAGAACAGCGAGGCAGACGGCGGAGCAGCTCACTCAAAAGAATAATGAGCTGAACTTTAACCCCATTCCGCCTTATGAATTCCCCCAGAATCTCGTCCACAACAGCTGCGGTCTTTGTCGCCGCGATGTGCGTAGCTTTCCCGGCCGCAGGACTCCATGGGGATCCATTCAGCCACGTAAGTGATGGACAGTTCACCTCGCCTAACGAGTGGACGGGCCCGACTGTGGCGAAATCTTTCTTTCCCGTGCAAGGACAAGCGGGCGGCGCATATCTTTATGTGGAACAGGGCTTCACTGCTCCACCCGCTTCGATCGATTTTTCGCCCTTGGACATGCCGCGTGCCATTGGAATGAACCGGGCGCAGTTGCCACTTCCGGAGCCCGCCACTCGACCGCCCAACACGCTCTTTCTCATGTACGATTGGGTGAACAGCAATAATGTCTTCCAACCGGGCAGCACTTCGGTGTTTTTCGACGTCTTTTTTGAAGTAAACCGCTCCTCCGACCCAACCGATTATCTGGTGAGGATTTTTCCAAATTCATCAAACAATTTCGTGGCCTTCGAGCGGCCGCACGGCTCGACGCCACCACTGAATTCGGACGGCAGCTTCGATATCAGCAGCAACTCTGGCTGGATTTCTCTTTCGAGTCAGGACCTCGCGCTGGCCAATTTTAGGACCGCTATCGGCTTTGGGATGAGCCCGGATTTTTCTTCGGGGCATGTGTTAACGGAATTCCAGCTCGATATTAATAACAGTGGCGATCCTATGAACCCTAACGGTCTCTATGATCCAAATCCGGCCTTCTGGTCTGCCTCCGTTGAGGGACGCGGCACATCATCGCTCGATAAGAAAGGCGATCCTCCGATAAGCTCGGGAATTTTTAGGCTCAATCCCGATGGGGAGTACCACAGTAGTTCCGCAATTCGATTCCACGGGTGCGCCGGCGAAGATCCCGTCGCAAGCTGTCCCAGAACCGGCGACCTTGCTCTTGTTAGCCGCGGGAATGTTGATGTTGCTCGTCCGCGGCGTTAGTCGTCGTTCTCTTTGCTAAACGATTCCTAAAGCCTCAACGCGCGCGGGCGCGAGTTCTTTACGTAATCCTACCGTGGCGGAAATGCACCGAGCAACTGTCTCCATTGCTCGCAACTGCCTTTGAATCCGAGCTGACACGCTTCGCGATAACTATCCCACGCCGCCCGTTCGCTACGTTTTCCACTCTTGGTGTCTTTGACATTCCGGTAGGAACGCCGCGCCACGAAGATGTGAACGGCCAGCGGGTCGTGCTCCCCGCGCATTTCTTCCAGCGCGGCGTTTGCTTCATGGAGCGCGTCGCCGAGTTTTTTCAGAGCTTCAAACAAGCGACCAGCACGCATAACGTTCAAAAGAACGTATGGACTAATCTTCGTCGTCAAGCGATCTGAAAAGGAACATCGGCTCGTTCAACCGGCGAACCCGCTGTTTGGAGCGTCTATGTGTCTAAGAAACGTATAAGTGTTCGGCGAAAGAATTTCAACGGCGACGGCGTTCTAAAGCACAAATAGCTTATAGACACTTATTTAAGATTCGCGTGCCTGGAGGGATTCGAACCCCCAACCTTCTGATCCGAAGTCAGAAGCTCTATCCGGTTGAGCTACAGGCACTGGAAAAATCGAATCTCTCACGGGTGGAAAATCTTGGCGAAATGGAGTAAAGATCGCGTGTGAATTCAAACGATGTCGCGACTGAGCGACTGAAAACCAACTCTAAAATTTTCGCCTACACTCGCTGGGATGTAATCCCCGTCGGCGCGGCCCTCCTGCACTGCACCTATTTCTTCGGGATGTTCTTCCTTTTCCCGCACACGCCGCTTTGGATCATGCTGCTGCTCGGTTTCATCTACGCGATTAGCATCTCGTGGAACATCAACGGCATCTCGCACAACTTCATTCATAATCCTTATTTTCGTTCGTCGCTGCTCAATCGTTTCTTCAGCATTCTCGAATCAGTCACATCGGTTTCAGCCAGGTCTTTTATGAATGCATTCACATGCAGCATCACAAAGGTAATTCTGACCGGCCAGATGAGAGATGGTGAGACGATCGATTGGCTTTCCATTTACAAACACGGTCACGATGGCGAGGCGGAGCATCCATTTGAATTACGCTTTCCTCAGCTTCTTTCGCGAGGATCCCAAGACGGTCTTCATGGAACTGAAACGCAAGAACTGGCGGGAAGCTTTTTGGGGTGTCACCGAGCTCGTGCTTTTCGTCGGCACGTTCGTGACTCTTGGAATCCTGAACTGGCACTACATCTGTTTTCTGCTCGTCTTCTGGTATTTCGGGCATTGCCTTTCTTATTTGAACGGCTACTACCGCCACTACGGCGGAAATCCCGACGAACCGATCGCCTGGGGCGTGAGCAGTTACGAAAGACTCTACAATTGGACTGGTTTTATAACGGTTATCACGCCGAGCATCATTTCCGTCCGAAAGTTCATTGGACCCGCATGCAAGCTTTTCGTGATCAGATCTCGAACAACAGCACGCCGCTAGTGTGCGCGTAATCAAGCCGCCACACGCGCTCGGTTTTCTCGATCCCGATCTGCCTTCACGAAATTCTCGCGACCGCCGTCCAGTTCCCTCCGAGACGGTAGCGTAATTTCCGCCGAGCAAGCGGAAAAGCCTCGGCGAGGGTGGGTGGCCAACGGGACTCGAACCCGCAACAGCCAGAATCACAATCTGGAGCTCTACCATTGAGCTATGGCCACCAAACGCAGGTGGGACTTTAGTTTTGGCGGCCGCGTTTGCAAAGGCAAACGCCTCGTGGCACGGCGCGCGCTTTCTTAACCGAGTGATGGATGCCGCCATTGCAACCGCAGCGGCAGCGCGTATCATCCGCTGCTCTCTTTGAATGAACAAAATCGGAATTCTCCTGGCCGGTTTTTCTTTCATCATCGCGCCGCTCTGGGCGCAATCCGATGATCCGAGCGAGGTCTTTCTCAAGGCCTACATGACTTCGCAGCAGGGCGAAAAACTCGAGCACGACAATCAATTCAAAGCCGCGCTGGCTAAGTTTCGTTTCGCGGGAAGTTTGCTCGAGGAGTTGAAAAAATCGCATGCCGACTGGCAGCCGGCGATCGTCGAATATCGATCCCGCAAAATCGGCGAAAGCATTTTGCGCGTGCAAAACAAAATCGGCACGCAAGCGGACCTGGCCGCGACTTCCGAACCAGCGGCGCAGTCAGCCGCGCCGTTGCTTCCGCAGAATTCCGGACCCGCCGAACCGAGTGTGGAAATTGGCGCAGGCACTGCGCGTTTGCCCGTTCCGAACGAAAGCGAGAAGCGTCCGGCGGCGACGCCGGCAATAGCTGCCGCGGCTGCACCGAGTGACGCTGCGATCAAAAAAGCGACCAAGGAATTGCAGGACAAAGTTGATCAGCTTCAAGCCGAACTGCAGAAGTCCCGTTCGCAGATTACGTCGGTGCAAAAAGAAAAAGAAGCGATCAGCGGCAAACTGCAGGATACCAATTCGAAGCTCGAAAAAGCTCAGGCTGATTTACAAAAGGCACACGGCGCGGAAAAGACTGTGCGCGATCAACTCGCCACCGCGCAAGACTCGTTAAAGAAAATTCAGTCAGGCGGGAATACCGACGCGAAAGCGTCTGAAGCGTTGAAGGCCGAGATCACGCAGTTGAAGAAAGCACTCGCTTCCGCCGAGCAGGGCCGCACCGCAGCGGAAAAAGAGAAAGATGCTGCGAACGCGAAATTGAACGACGCCAGTGTGCAGATCGAAAGCGTGACCAAGGAACGCGATCAGCTAGTGGCCGATTTGAAGAATTCCAAACAAGCCGCTGACCGCGTGCAGACGTTGGTCGCGGAGAATTCCGATCTGCAAAAAAAACTCGCCGACGCGGAGAAACAGGTGCGCGAAATCAGCGACGACAAGCCGAAGAAGGAACAGGAAATCGCGGACGTTCGACGGCAGGTGGAGCAACTAAAACAGCAGCTCGCTTCCAGCCAGAAACAGAATCAGGAATTTGAAACGACCGTCACCGAATTGCGTCAGCAATTGGAAGACACCAACACGCAACTTGCGCAGGCGAAAACAACCGGCGCCAATCCGGAAGAGACCGCGCGTCTGACGAAAGAAAACGAGATGCTGCGCGCAATTGTCATGCGCGAACGCCAGGAAGAAGCGCGTCGCGAACAAGCCAAGCGCTTGATGCTGGCCGAATTCGACAAGCTGCAGATCAAATCGGAAACACTCAATCAGCAGATCGAATTGCTCGCACAACCTGTGACGAAGTTGAGTGCGGAAGAGCTGGCCTTGCTCCGCCAACCGCTTGTCGCTACTTCCGACACGAATCCGGCCGGCATGACCGCGAGTTTTGCCATGGCCAAACCTGGTGCACCAGCTCCGACCACACCAGGCCCGAATGTGGAGACGACCTTCAAGCCAAGCGTTCCTGATGAACTGGTCCCGTTGGCGCGTGATGCGAAAACGAATTTCGACAACGGAAAATTCCGCGCCGCCGAAAAAGATTACGACGATATCCTGGCGAAGAGTCCGAACAATCTTTACGCGCTTTCCAATCTCGGCGCGGTTTATTTCCGCACCGGGCGACTGAAAGCAGCCGAGCTAACCTTGAAGAAAGCCGTCACGCTCGCTCCGAAGGATGAATTTTCCCGGCGCACGCTCGGCATCGTTTACTACCGGCAGGCGAAATTCGACGACGCAGTGACCGAGCTCACCAAAGCGCTCGCGATTAATCCAAAGAGTTTCATCGCGCACAACTATCTCGGCATCACCGCGAGCGAGAAGGGGTGGCAGGAAGCTGCGGAAAAAGAAATGCTCGAAGCGATCGCGGCCAATCCCGATTACGTAGACGCGCACTACAATCTCGCTGTCATCTACGCGACCAATAAGCCGCCCGCGAAAGAATTGGCCAAGCGGCACTACGCGAAGGCGAAAGAACTCGGCGCGGAATCAAATCCGTCGCTCGAGAAGTTGATTCAGTAGCCTAACGAGTGCTAAAGCCGTTCCTGACCGCGAACTGGCGTTACCTCGCCATGCTCAACTTCGCGGTCGATCCGAAGTTGGTCGAACCGCATGTGCCGATTGGAACGGAGCTCGATTTTTTCCACGGTGAGACGTACGTGAGTGTCGTCGGATTCTTGTTCTATCACACCGTCGTTCTCGGATTGCCAATTCCACGGCATCGCAATTTCGAAGAAGTAAATCTGCGCTTTTACGTGCGCAAGAAATCTGCCGATACCTGGCGGCGCGGCGTCGTTTTTATTCGCGAACTGGTTCCGAAAATTGCCATCGCAGTCACGGCGCGCGTTTTCTACGGCGAGCCCTACCTTGCCTTGCCGATGCGCAGCGAAGTCGAAGAAAAGGACGGCGTCGTCAGTGCGAAATACGAATGGCGTCACGGGAAAAAATGGGAGCGTCTCGCGATGACCGGACTCGGCGAAGCGCAAAATATCGCGCAAGCCTCGCATGAAGAATTCATCACCGAACATTATTGGGGCTACACCGCGCGCGGCCAACGAACGAGCGAGTATCGCGTCGAACATCCGCGCTGGAAGATTTGGAAGGCGGACTCCTTCGAATTCAAAGCCGACGTCGCCACGCTTTACGGCGAAAAATTTGTCGAGCCACTTGCCGCGCCACCGAAATCCGCTTTCATCGCGGACGGTTCCTTTGTCTCAGTCTTCGCGCGTTCGGAATAGCGGCTACTTCTTCGCCACCAACTCCCGCAGAACGAACGGAAGTATTCCGCCATGTCGGTAGTAGTCGATCTCGATCGGGGTATCGATGCGCAGTTTTACTGGCACCGATTGTTTCGCGCCGTCTTTGCGCGCGATTTCCAGCGTCACCATTTGTCCGGGCTGAATTTTTTCTGACAGCCCGCTGATGCTGAAAATTTCCGAGCCATCAAGCCCGAGCGTTTGTGAATTTGTTCCGTCGGCAAACTGCAACGGCAACACACCCATGCCGACTAAATTCGAGCGATGGATGCGTTCGAAACTTGCCGCGACCACCGCCTTCACGCCTAACAAGCGCGTTCCTTTCGCCGCCCAGTCGCGCGACGAACCCGTTCCATACTCATGTCCGGCGAGAATGACGAGCGGCGTCCCTTCGCTCTGATATTTGGTGGCGGCGTCGTAGATCGACATCTGTTCGCCGTCCGGATGATGAATCGTCACGCCGCCTTCCACACCCGGCACCATCAGATTCTTGATCCGCACATTCGCGAAAGTTCCGCGCGTCATGACCAGATCATTTCCGCGGCGCGAACCGTAGCTGTTGAAATCCGCCGGCTCGATGCCGCGCGATTTCAGATAATGCCCCGCCGGCGAAGTCGGCTTGATCGCACCGGCCGGCGAAATGTGATCTGTCGTGACTGAGTCGCCGAAAATTCCCAGCGGTCGCGCGTTGCGAATGTCTTCAATTCGTCCCGCGCTCCATTCCGAAATTCTGGAAAAACGGCGGCTCATGAATGTAGTCGCTCTTCTCGTCCCATTCGTAGATTTCGCCGACACTCGATGGAATCTCATTCCACTTCGGATTCTGCGCGCTGAAGTCGCGGTAGAGACGTTGGAAAACTTCCGGCGTGAGCGCGGTGCGCAGGGTGTCGCGAATTTCCTGCAGCGTCGGCCAGAGATCGCGCAGATAGACATCTTTGCCGTCGCGGTCTTTGCCTAACGAGTCCTTGGATAGATCCATATCGACGCGACCGGCGAGCGCGAAGGCGACCACCAGCGGCGGCGACATGAGAAAATTCGCTTTGATATTTTGATGCACGCGCGCTTCGAAATTCCGATTACCGGAAAGGACTGACGCCGCGACGAGATCGTTGTCGTTAATCGTCTTTTCGATTTTCGGATCGAGCGGGCCGGAGTTTCCGATGCAGGTCGTGCAGCCGTAGCCGACGGTGTTGAAGCCGAGCTGATCGAGATATTTTTGCAGACCGGTTTTGTTCAGGTAATCGGTCACCACCCGCGAGCCCGGTGCGAGCGAAGTCTTCACCGACGGATCGACGCGCAATCCGCGTTCGACCGCTTTTTTCGCCAGCAGACCAGACGCGAGCATGACGCTCGGATTGCTTGTGTTCGTGCAACTCGTGATGGCGGCGATCAAAACACTGCCGTGTCCGATTTCAGAATGACCTTCCTTGAATTCCTTGGCGTGCGCGCCGGCAATCATGTCCGCTGGCGTCGCCGTCGGACGATTCGTAACCATTTCGCGATCGCCCGCGGTTTCGCCAATGTGTTTGCCGCTCTTCTGCATTCCTTCGGCGGTGTCGGTCGGGCTCGCCACGCTGGCTGGTTGCATGTCGCCGTTGGTCGGTTTGGCGTGACCGTTGAGATCGAGCGGGAAACGTTTGCCTAACGAGTCCTCGGGTTTCCCATAGCCGCCATCTTTCACTGGCTTCGCGAACAAGGAACGGAAAGTGTCGCCGAGATCGGGAAGATTAATCCGATCCTGTGGACGCTTCGGTCCAGCCACGCTCGGTTGCACGTCGGCGAGATTCAGTTCGAGGTCGACGCTGTAATCGATCTCGCCCTTCTTCGGCATGCCGAACATTTTTTGCGCGCGGAAATAATTTTCAAACGCCGCGCATTGTTCGTCCGTGCGGCCGGTCGCGCGCAGATACGCAACCGATTCGCCATCAATCGGGAAAAATCCCATGGTCGCGCCGTACTCGGGCGACATGTTTCCGATCGTCGCGCGGTCTGCTACCGGCAACGAAGCCGCGCCTTCGCCATAAAATTCGACAAACTTCCCGACGACTTTTTGCGCGCGCAGCATTTGCGTGATGTGCAACGCGAGATCGGTCGCAGTCACGCCTTCGCGCAACGTGCCACTCATGTTTACGCCGACGACTTCCGGCGTGAGAAAGTAAACCGGCTGACCAAGCATCCCCGCTTCCGCTTCAATTCCGCCGACACCCCAGCCGACAACGCCGAGGCCGTTGATCATGGTGGTGTGCGAATCGGTGCCGACGAGCGTATCCGGATAAATAAACGCCGTCGCGTTCGAGCAACACCTTTCGCGAGATACTCAAGATTCACTTGATGCACGATGCCGATGCCGGGCGGGACGAGGCCGAAAGTCTTGAAGGCTTGCTGGCCCCACTTCAGGAACTGGTAACGTTCGCGATTGCGCTTGAACTCCATTTCCATGTTCAAACGCAGCGCTTCGGCCGAGCCGGCGAAATCGACCTGCACGCGAGTGATCGACCACCAGATCGACCGGCACGAGCGGCTCGATGATTTTCGGATCGCCGCCGAGATTCTTCACCGCGCTGCGCATCGCAGCCAGATCGACCACCAGCGGAACGCCGGTGAAATCTTGCAAGACGATGCGCGCAACGACGAACGGGATTTCTTCATTCGCCGGTTTCTTCGCGTTCCAATTCGCCAGCGTCTCGACATCTTTGCGCCGAACTTTTTTTCCATCGCAATTTCGCAGGACCGACTCCAGCACGATCCGAATACTGACCGGTAAACGCGAAGATTGGTCCGATGCCTTGCTGCTCCAGCGTGGGCAACGAATGAAATTGTCCTTCGCGCCCTCTGCCGGCGTCGAATTTTTGCAGAGTCTTGAATTCGTTAGTCATCATTTCATTTCCGCCAAGCGCGCTTTGATTTTTTCGAAATTGGGCAGCGCACGCGCGTCGTCGTTGCATTCCGAGTATTGAATTACGCCGCTGCGATCGATCGACGAAGACGGCGCGTTTCGGCACTCCGCCCATTGGTAAATTTCGCTCGGGCAGGAACGAGTCATAGGCGACATCATAGGAGCGCGCGACTTTGTGTTCGTAATCGCTCAGCAACGGAACGGTGATGTGTTCCTGCCTGGCCCAGGCTTCCTGCGCGAACGGATTGTCGCCACTAATTCCGTAGACAGTCGCGTTCAAACTACTGTAGGCCGCGATGTCCATGCTCACGCCGCACATTTCCGTCGTGCAGGTGCCGGTGAAGGCCATGGGGAAGAAAAGCAGCAGCGTATTTCCTTTCGAGAAGTTTTCGCTGAGCGTGATGGACTTTGGGCCGTCGGCGGTCTTGGTCGAGAGAGTGAAATCAGGTGCTTTGCTGCCGACGGGAAGTGCCATGGAGGTTGGTGTTGGGGAAAATTCACTATAGAAACGAGGCGCGCGCGGTCAAAAGATTACCGGCCTGATGCCTAACGAATGAATTTTTTTTGGTGGCTGCTCACGATCTTTTTGATGGCGCTGGGATTGCTCGGCACTGTGCTGCCGGTTATTCCCGGCACGGCGATCATACTCGGGGCGGCCGTGATTCATCGCGTCATGGTCGGTGCGGAACTGGGCGCAAGCTGGTGGTGTATTGGCGGACTCGTCGTCTTAACGCTGCTTTCCTATGCGCTCGATTTGGCGAGCGGATATTTCGGCGCGAAATATTTCGGCGCGACGAAATGGGGCGTGATCGGCGCAACGATTGGGGTGGTCGTCGGTCTCTTCACCGGGTTCGTCACTCTGCTCTTCGCGCCGGTCATCGGTGCCGTCATTGGTGAAATAATCGCCGGCAAACGGCTGGTCACTGCCGGCAAAGCGGGCTGGGGGACATTGCTGGGAAATCTCGCCGGGATGATCGGGAAACTTGTGCTTGGTCTTGCGATGGTGACTTGGTGGTTGCTCTCTGTAAGAGCTCCGCTCTGAAAAATTGCGGAGAAATTTTGTTGCGCGCCCAATTACTTTGCGATACAAAGTAAGGCGATGGACGAACGGACGCGCGCAGCCGAACACCTTCGCATCATTCGCTCGCTCATGGAACGGGCGACGATTTACCGCGCTATCTCCGCGCCGACAGCCTTGATCGGCGGGCTAACCTCGCTGGCTGCCTCCATTTGGATGTTGCGACGCGCTGGTATCATCGGGACGACCGATCGCGCCGGCGCGTTTAGCACGCGAGATTTCATCGGCCCGTGGTTAGTCGTGCTGCTGGTTACCTTGAGCGCGAACACGTTTTTCGTCTGGCGAGAAGCGCACCGCGGGGGGCGGCCTTTTTTTTCGCCGGGATTGCGGCTCGCCTGGCGTTCCGTTATCCCAAGTATCTTGATCGCGGCGGCGATCACCTTCGCGGGCTGGCGTAACCCGAGCGATCTGGAAGGACCGACGATCCTGGGGCTGGCCTGGATCGGCTGTTACGGAGTCGCGCTTCTTTCCACCATGACCTTCGCCCCCCAGTCGCTGGTTGTTCTCGGGGGAAGCTTCGTCTTTACCGCGGTGTTTTGGCTTTTGATTTTGTCATCACCGGCTTTGCCGCCGATTGAAGAATTGCGCGGCTATGTCGGCGCAAATTTTGCGATGGGCCTGACCTTCGGCCTTTTCCATCTGATCTACGCGGCCTGCAGTTGGGGGCCGGAACGAAACGCAGCGGCGCCACCGCTCGTCCTCGAATGAGCGATGTTGAATTTCGACAAGCTCGACAAAGCGATCCACGAAAAAGGGCGTCTTTCGATTATGACGCTCTTGGCTGCGCGTCCTTCCTGGACATTTCAGGATTTGAAAAGCGAATTGAACATGAGCGATGGCAATCTCGTGACGCATTTGCGCACACTGCATCGCATCGGCTTGGTCGCTTACACGAAAGAAATGCGGGACCGTCCGCAAACCAGTTACGCACTGACAAAAAAAGGGCGCACAGCTTTCGATCAATATTTGAAGGTGCTGGAGCAGATCGTCAAAACCGGCCGACAATGATTTTTTTTGCCCTCAAGCTTTGTGCCACAAAGTGAAATGAGAATTATTCTCGCTCAACATTTCGGAATGTGCTTCGGCGTACGCGACGCGATTGCGCAGGCGGAGGAGTTAGCCAAGGAAGGATCGCTGACGATTCTGGGCGAACTAGTGCATAATCCGGTGGTGCGCGAGCGTCTGCACGCCGTCGGCGTGCGCGAAACAGGCGATCTTCCCGTTGAAGATTCGCGCGTCATGGTCACCGCTCACGGCGTGTCGGATCGACGGCACGCACAATTAAAAGCCAGCGGTCTAACCATCGCTGATGGCACTTGTCCGCTGGTTCGTCGCGCTCATCAACAACTCAAGGCGCTCGTGGCTGCCGGTTATTTTCCGGTGGTGATTGGGAAACGCAGCCACGTTGAAGTGCGGGGTCTGACGGAAGATTTCGAGGACGCTGTTGTGCTCGAAAACATCTCTGAGGTGGAGGCATTACCGCCACGCGAACGCTACGGAGTCATATCGCAAACGACACAGACGCTCGATCACGTTCGCCGTATCGTGGCCGAGATTCGAGAGAAGCGCTGCGCAGCAGAAGTGCGTTTCGTCGACACGGTTTGCCAACCGACAAAGGATCGCCAGCGCGCGCTGACGAACCTTGTGGAGGTTGCCGATACAATCATTGTCGTCGGTGGTCGCAGCAGTAACAACACGCTGCAACTTGTGCAAACCTGCGCTACGGCAGGCCGTCGAGTGATCCATATCGAACGGCCCGAAGAATTGCGCGCAGACATGTTTTCCGACGCGCAGATCGTCGGCGTCACCGCCGGGACTTCGACGCTGCCGGAAACGGTCGCGGCGGTGATCGAACGGCTGGAGGAAATTTCGCGCGTCGCGCCTAACGAGACAAGTAATCAACCACTAACTTCATGAACTCACGCCATTGGCTCAGTTATTTCCAAGAGAACCGCCACAATCGCACCGAACCATCGTGGCACCTCCCTTCGCCACTCGAGACGAAGGCGCGCGTAATTCTGGCGCGTTCACTTTCCCATTTTCAGCTGGGCGAAAGCGGCGAAGGCCGATTTCTTCTCGAACAGGCGCGGCAGCAGGCGCCGGCCGATTCGAACTATGCCAGAGCCCTGGCGCTCTTTATCGACGAGGAAAAAGAGCACGCGCGTTTGTTGGAACTACTCGTTAGGCGATTCGGCGGTTCATTGATTAAGCTCCATTGGACGCACTTTCTTTTCCGGCTCGTGCGTCGTCTCTTCGGATTGAATTTCGAGATTCAGGTTCTGGTCATCGCCGAGCTCGTCGGCACCGCCTACTATCGGCTGCTCGCACGGAGGACGCGCGATCCTGTTCTGGAAGAAGTTTGTGCGCTCACTTTGCGAGACGAAGCGCAACACATCGCGTTCCATGTCGACTGGCTGCGTCCGATCCAATCGCGCTGGCTTCCGGCGGAATGCGCGCTTTGGAGTCTGCAATTTCAATTGCTCTTCACCGCCGCGGCATATTTTGCGTGGACTGACCACAGATCTGCGCTTCGCCTGCTGGGCGCGACTAAACGAGAGTTTTTCCTCGAGGCTCGCGGTGAGTGCATCAAGTTTCTGCACGCGCTTGAGGACATCCACGCCGCGATGCCAGCGCGCCAGAGCGAATTGATATCCGCCGCCTAACGAGTAGATTCCGCGCTGATGGCAGATGATCGCCGGTGAGTCGTTAGACTTGCTGGAGGAAAGTCCGAACACCATACGGCAGCATGCCGCGTAGAACACGCGGGCGCCGCAGTTGTAAAATTGCGGCGACGGAAAGTGTCGCAGAAAAGACACCGCCGGTTCTTTGAAAGAAGCGCAGGTAAGGGTGAAATGGCGAGGTAAGAGCTCACCGCGCGCGGAGTAATTCGCGTGGCAGGAAAAACCCCATGCGGTGCAAGACAAAACAGAGGGAGGGCAGCCGGTCCGTTGATGCTCGGGTATCGTCGCATCACGGCCGCGTGGCGAACGGGGCGTCGGGCGGCTCACGCGAGTGAGTTGAGATAAATGATCATCGCGTCCGGAGAAATTCGGACCGCACAGAATTCGGCTTACCGCCATCGATATGAAGGGCGCTTTCGGAAACGAAGGCGCCCTTCCGCTTACGCGATGTCTCGCAGACACTCGTCGAGACAGGCGAGCAGTGCGAAACGGTTTCTTCCGTTTCGTCGCCCATGTTGGAAAGCCGAAACGTTTAGCCTTTGAGTTTTCCGTAGCCGGGGTCGATGACGAGTGATGTTTTTCGCGAAGGTCTTTCGCGGAGTGTTTGGCGACATCGATGCCGCTGCTTGTTTTTCACGCAGGTCAGCGTCTTCGAGCGGAAACCTTCTTCGGCGAAGAAAGCGAAGCCGCGCGCGTGCACCCAATCGTGGACCAGCGCGTTTGTTTTTGCATGACGCTCGATAACGATTCGTCAGGCCTTCGGCGAAAATATCTTCGAGCTTCGATTGCGAGAGCGAAAATGTGGCCGATGCTCGGCGTGCTTTGGGTCATCCATTCGGCTTGTTTTTTTTGAACTCGAGAAAGTCGAAGTAATAGCCGCGATCTTTCTGCTTTTCGGCGCGGGCGAAGGCTTTTTCGGAAGCGGCGAAGAGAGAGAAGCCGGGAGGAAGGGCGAGCGCTTTTTGGCTGCCGGTCAAGAGGACGTCGATGCCGAGCTCAGTCCATGTCGATCGGCATGGCGGAGAAGGAAGAGACCGTATCGACGATGAGCACGACCTCGGGATATTTCGCAAGCGTGCGCAGATCTCCGGCAAGCGGATTCATCACGCCGGTGGAGGTTTCGTTGTGGATCAGCGTGACGGTGTCGAATTCGTCCGGTGGCGAGTTTCTCATCGATGTCGCGGGATCGATGTGTTTGCCCCAATCGACCTGAAGCGGCTCGGCGTTCTTTGCCGCAGCGCCGCGCGACATCGAGCCATTTGTCGGAAAAAGCGCCGCACATGCAGCAGAGAACGCCGCGATCGACGAGATTGCGGATGGCGGCTTCCATCACGCCCCAGGCGGAGGAGGTGGAAAGAAAAACCGGCTGCTTCGTGCCGAAAAGCGTCTGCAGTCGCGGATGAATAGGCGCGATAAAGTTCGCGAAAGGCTTCGCTGCGATGGCCGATCATCGGCCGCGAAAAGGCCGCGAGGGTTTTCTCGGATACTTCGACCGGACCGGGAATGAAAAGTTTATCGTGCGGAATCATGCTCGCGGGAAAACGCACGGTACAGCAAGTTCGTTAGGCGTCCTGCTTTTTGATGAAACTGATGTCGCCGCTGCGCTCGACGCGGGCGACGCGGATATTGGAGAGATCTTCCGTGTGTGCGGACAGCCGCATGTCTTCTTCCAGATCGTGACCGGAAATGTGATTACGGAACATGGCACCGCGCCGGCGTTCGCCATTCTCCACGATGATCTCGGGCATGCCTTTGACGAGACAGCCGACCCAATGCCAGCGATAAGCGCCAAAGCCGATCAAGCGATGGAAAAGAACGATGACGAGCGAGCCGCCCAACGTTGGAAAAAATGAAGCGCTGCCGTTGATGGCGCGGGAAAGGACGGAAGCGAGAATCACGAGCAGAAGGGCGTCGAAAGCGGTCTTGCGCGCGAGCGAACGTTTGTGGCCGAGACGAATGATGGCGAGTGCGACGACGAAAACGAACAGGCCGCGCAGACTAATTTGCAGAAAGGTGAGGTTCCTCGGCTCGACCTGCAGACCGAGGAGGGTGGAAAAAGAATTGTAGAGTTGCTCCATACCAGTTTATCGCGAGAGCGAAATCGGATGCGGGTATTTGCATGAGCGCGACAAATCCGATCAAGACGCGAGAATCGTTTTTTTCTGTGATGCGCATGGGGCGCACGGAGAAAAATTTATGGCACAAGGCAGCAAAGCGAAATACACGGGCAAACAGAAACGCAAAGCCGAGCATATCGAAGAAAGTTACGAGAAGCGGGGCGTTTCCAAGAAAACTGCGGAAGCGCGCGCGTGGGCAACCGTGAACAAGGAAGATAAGGGCGGGAAGAAGAGCGGGAGCGGCCGCGGCAAAAAGAGCAGCAAGGTCAGCTCGCGCAAAGGCGGGCGTGCAAAGAAGAAGAGGTAGGCGCCATATAGCGAGGAGTAAGCGTTCGCGCAGTTGCACGGGAAAGTTTCGCGTGGCATAGGACGAACTCTCGTTTTCGCACTTTATGCCACTTGTCACGCGCCCCGTTTCTGAAGAATCCGATCCCGTCCTCGAGACGCAGGTTTTCTGGGTCAAGTATCGCACGGAAATTTTAATCGGCCTGCTGGTTGTGCTCGTCGCGCTCGCTGGTTACGGCGGATACAGGCTGTATGACGCGAGGCGTGATGCGGCCGCGGCTGATCTTTTAGCGGAGGCGAAAGGGCCGGCTGATTTCCAAAAAGTTTTTGCGCAGTACCCCGAGGCGCCCGCGGCCGCGACAGCTTGCTTGCGGTTGGCGGATGCGCAGAAAAAAGACGGTAAGTTCGCGGAATCGAACGCCACTTTGCAGACGTTCGTTCGCAATTATCCGAAACATGAATTGGTCGCGACGGCGAAAAGTGCGATCGCAGGAAATCTGGAGTCGTTAGGCAAGACCGAAGAAGCGCTCGAAATGTACAAGCGCGTTGCCGCGGAAAATCCGCGGTCGTTCAACGCACCGCTGGCATTGCTGGCGGAAGTTCCGATTCTCAAACAAAAGGGACAAATCGACGAAGCGCGCCGGGTTTGCGAAACGGTTCTGACGCAATATCGCGACAGCTACGCTTCAATCGAAGCGCAGCAATATTTGCGCACGCTTAAGCCAAAGCCGACAGCTGAAACGGCAGCACCATCAGTTGCGCCCGCGCAAGTACAGCCGAGCGCTTCAGCGGCGCCGAAGAAGCCCTAACGAGTAGTTAGCGCGACGCGAATTAGCGCTTCGAGAACTGGAAACGTTTGCGCGCGCCGGGCTGTCCCGATTTCTTGCGCTCTTTCATCCGCGGATCACGCATGAGCAGGCCCTCAGCCTTCAAGGTTCCGCGAAGATTCGCGTCGACTTGCAGCAAAGCGCGCGAAATCGCCAGGCGAACCGCGCCGGCCTGTCCGGTGGCGCCGCCGCCGGTGGCGTTGATTGAGAGATCGTAGGAGTTCGTCAGCTTCACCGCCTGCAACGGTTGCAGGACCGTGTTCTGGAGCGGGACGGTCGGAAAATAATCTTCGAAACGTTTTCCGTTGATGTCGATTTTGCCGTTGCCCGCCGTCATGCGAATGCGCGCGACAGAAGTTTTGCGACGGCCGGTGGCGATAAATTCTTCAGTCTTGGCCATGATCAGGACTCGTTAGGCTAAAATGAAACCGCGGCAGGTTGCTGCGCGGCGTGCGGATGGAGGTCGCCCTTGTACACTTTCAGTTTCCGATAAACGGCGCGGCCGAGTTTGTTATGCGGAATCATTCCGCGGATCGCGTGCTCCACCAGCAACTCCGGGTGACGGACGCGACGGGCTTTCACGTTTTCGCTCTTATGTCCGCCGACGAATCCGGAAAAACTCATGAAAGTTTTCTGCTCTTCCTTCTTGCCAGTCAGACGAACTTTGTCGGCGTTGATCACGACAACAAAATCGCCGGTGTCGCATGTGTCGTGTAAATCACCTTTTCTTTGCCGCGCAATAGATTGGCGGCCTTGACCGCAACGCGGCCGAGCACCTGGTCTTTGGCATCAATGATCCACCACTTGCGCGGGACTTCGTTGGCTTTAGCAGAAAAGGTCTTCATCGGGAGCTGAAAGGGCACGGAAACTACGAGCAGTGATGCTGGGTGTCAACCCTCGTTCCCAGCCCCGAACTGGCACTGCGGCTGCTCATAAATACCATAATGAGACGCTGCCTTTTCACTCTCGGTTTGATGTTTTCTCTCGTGGTCGCCCTGACGTCGTTTGCAGAACCAAGTTCTGGCAGCGCGATCGTGCGCGAAATGAATTTGGCCCGCCAAAATCCCGCGCTCTACGCAACGTTCATCGAAGAAATGCGCGGAAATTTTCAAGGAAATTTGTTAGTCGTGCCGGGTCGCATTCCACTCCGAACGAAGGAAGGCAAGCACGCCTTGGACGATGCGATTCGCTTTCTCCGCAGTGCCTCGCCGGAAGCTCCGCTGGTCTTCTCGCCGGGAATGTCGCGAGCAGCGGCGGATCATTGTGCCGAGCAAGCCGGCGGCGGGATGAGTCACGCCGGTCGAGGCGGCAGCAACACCGGCGATCGCATCAATCGCTACGGCGCCTGGAGCGGAATGTGGGGCGAAAATCTTGCGTGTGGCCGCTCGGGTGCCCGCGAAATCGTCATGGCCTTAATCATCGACGACGGATTGCCCGGTCGAAAACATCGTACGAATATTTTCAATCCCGCGTTCGGTTATGCCGGCGCGGCTATTGGACCGCACGCGACCTATCGCACCATCTGCAGCACGGAATTTGCCGGCAACTACGTGGAAGGCGGCACTGCGCCTAACGAGCGGTTGGTTGCGCGAAATTTCTAAGAATCCTGCTTTCCTCCGCGTTCTGGAATCTTGTCCAGAATCGGCTGCAGAGTGGGATCGGCGCGTAACAATGCGGCCCGTTTCAACGAGCGAAAATCTTTCATCGCCTGTTTCGCCCGCTCTTTCGCTGCCTGCACCGCGGGATCGGCCATGGCTTTTTGATTCGCGGCGCGAAGTTTGATTCGCTCGTCGGAGGAAAGATTTGCGAGCAAGCGAGCGCGCCGGCCGTGGCGCTGCCAGCCACCCTGGTCATCGTTCGCCTGTGCGAACGTGAGCGGGGCGAGCTGCAAGGCGGCGGCCGCCGCGAAAATAGTGAGGCATAATTTCGTCTTCATATTCTGAAGACTGAAACCCGGCTGCGCGGAAAAGTTGCGCTTGGCTGAAGCAAACGCCGTTGGCGTTTCCAGCAGATGCGGTTAAGTATCGCCCCCCACAAAATGAGCGACAATGCGAAACCGAAAACCGCAATCACACCGCGGCGCGAGGAAGATTTTCCCGAATGGTATCAGCAGGTGATCCGTGCGGCGGAGCTGGCCGAGTCGTCCGACGTGCGCGGTTGCATGGTGATCCGGCCATGGGGTTACGGCATCTGGGAAAACATGCAGCGGCACGCTCGACGCGATGTTCAAGGCGACCGGGCATCGCAACGCCTACTTCCCGCTTTTCATTCCGCTCAGTTTTCTGGCGAAGGAAGCAGAACATGTGGAAGGCTTCGCCAAAGAATGCGCCGTCGTTACGCACACTCGGCTGGAAGTGAATGCGGAAGGCAAGATGGTGCCGGCTAATCCGTTGACCGAGCCGCTAGTCGTTAGGCCAACTTCCGAGACTATCATCGGCGCCAGCTACGCGAAGTGGGTACAGAGCTATCGCGACCTGCCCATCCTGATCAACCAATGGTGCAACGTTGTGCGTTGGGAAATGCGGCCGCGGATTTTTTTGCGCACGACTGAGTTCCTTTGGCAGGAAGGTCACACCGTGCACGAAACCGAAGCGGAAGCGCGCGCGGAGACGAAACAGATGCTCGATGTCTACGAGACTTTCGCGCGCGATCACGTGGCGCTGCCGGTTTTCAGCGGCGCAAAATCGCCTAGCGAACGTTTCCCCGGCGCAGTCGATACCTTGTGCATCGAGGCAATGATGCAGGATCGCAAAGCAGTCCAGGCCGGGACATCTCATTTCCTCGGGCAAAATTTTGCGCGCGCCAGCGGTATTCAATTTCAGACCCGCGACGGCAAACAGGAATTTGGTTGGACGACCAGCTGGGGCATGACCACGCGTATGATCGGCACGCTGATCATGGCGCACGCGGATGATGATGGCTTGGTGCTGCCGCCGCGCATCGCGCCCACCCACGTCGTTATCATCCCGATCACGCCGAAAGAAGAAACCCGCGCGGCTGTCCTCGAGGCCGCCAACAAAATCGCGATTCAACTGCGCGAAATTTCGTATCACGGCGCGCCGCTCGAGGTGGAACTCGATAAACGCGATCTCGGCGGCGGGGTGAAGAGTTGGGAGTGGATCAAAAAAGGTGTGCCGCTTCGCGTTGAAATCGGTCCGCGTGATTTGGAATCCGGCAGCGTCGCAGTCAGCCGACGCGACCAACCTGTGAAAACAAAGGAATTTTTGAAAACAGAAGAACTCGTTAGGCAAACAAAGGACTTGTTAGACTCGATTCAGCAAACTCTGCTCGATCGCGCGCGGAAGTTCCGCGACGAAAACACTCGTCAGATCAATTCGAAGGAGGAGTTCTACGATTTCTTCTCGCCGAAGAATCAGAACAAGCCGGAAATCCACGGCGGGTTCGCCCTGGCCCATTGGAATGGTTCGGGCAAAGTCGAAGAACAAGTGAAGAACGACCTGAAGGTCACGATTCGTTGCATTCCCTTCGACGATCCGGCGAATCCGCCCGAAGCAGGGAAATGCATCTTTACCGGTGAGCCGAGTGCGCGCCGCGTGATCTGGGCGAAGTCATATTGACGCATCTGCAGCGTCTGTTTTATTTTTATTTGTGGCCGGCGAACTCAAACTCTACAGCCGCGAGTGGTGCTCGTGGTGCATGGACGCGAAGGAATATCTGAGCGAACGTGGCTATGCGTTCACCGAGATCGATGTCGGCGAGGACCGGCTGGCCTACAAGGAAATGACGGAGCTGTCCGATCAGACCTATGTGCCGACGCTGGTGGCGGGCGATGAAGTGCTGGCGAATTTCGATACCGATCAACTGGAAAAGTTTCTGAGCGAGCACGGAATCAAGCCGTAATGCTGTTTGGCCTTTTTATTGTGCTGGGCGTGTTGGTGCTCAGCGTCGCCTTGCGGAGCTATCAAAGTTCGCTGGCGCAAAAGGCCGGGGCGCTCGGCATACTTACCGCCACTTTTCTCGCCGCGTATTTGGTCTCGGACAACTGGCTGATTGGACTGGCCGCGGCCCTGCTTTGGTTCTTCCTCCCGTGGCTAGAGATTCTCACTCGCATTCGCACGCTGCGTTTGCCGAAAGAAAAAGCGCTGCGGCCGAAGAGTCCTCCCTCGTCGGATATTTTTCCGACGTTGAACGAGATCACGCGCGAAATCGAAAACGAAGGGTTCGCGCACATCAACGATGCGGGCTGGGACTGGGAGGATTACCGGCAGTTCTTTCGCCTTTTTTACAAAGAAGAAGATCGCGCGCAGGCGACCATCTGTTTGAACGAGCAAAACGATTTGTCTTTTTATTACCTGCGCATTTCCTCACGCGCGCACGATGGCATCATTTGGACGACGTGGAATTATCCGTTGTCCTACGGTCTGAAATTAACGCCGCAGTTCCGTATTAATCGACAGCGACCGGATCAGTCGTTCTGGCAGCTTTATCAAAGCCACAAGGAATATCTGCGGAATAATCAGGTCGAAACCAAAGCGATCGATCCGATGGACGAGGAACGCATTCAGGCGGAAATCGAGCGCGATTTACGCGACCAGATTGCGCACAACATCAAAAAGGGTGTGCTCAAATCTGCCAATGACCGCGAGGTGAAATATTCCTGGCGCGGGATGGTTTATCTCTGGTGCCAGTTCCTGCTCGATCTGGTGCGCTTGTAAAATTTGGCCTAACGAGTCGTTAGACCTTCATCACTTCGGCTTCTTTCCGCTCGAGGTGATCGTCGACCGACTTGACGAATTTGTCGGTCAGTTTCTGCACGTCCGATTCCAGATCGCGCATACCGTCTTCAGTTAGTTCGCCGGAAGTCTTCAGTTTTTTCGCATCGTCCAAAGCGGTGCGGCGATTCGATCGCACACGGACGCGCGCTTCTTCGGCCATTTGTTTGAGCGACTTCACCAAATCTTTGCGCCGTTCTTCCGACAGCTCGGGAATCGGCAGGCGAATGAGCTTCCCGTCGACCAATGGCTGGATCCCGATCTTCGATTCCTTCAGCGCTTTTTCGATGTCCTTGACGGTGGAAGCGTCGAATGGTTGCACCACGAGCAAGCGCGGCTCCGGCGTCGTGATGAGCGCGAGCTGTTTCAACTTCATGGCCGAGCCGTAGGCTTCGACATCGACGTTCTCGACCAATGCGGGCGACGCCTTCCCGGTGCGCACTCCGGAAAATTCGTGGATCATGTAGTCCACGCTTTTTTCCATCGCGACTTCGGCTTCGAACAAAATTTCTTCGGCGCTCATTCGGCTCTCAATCAATCATTCCGCGACGGTCGTGCCAACTTTTTTGCCGAGAATGATGTCAGTGAAGTTGCTTGGCGTGTTCATGTCGAAGACCACGATCGGGATTTTGTTGTCCATGCAAAGACTGAAGGCAGTCGAATCCATGACCTGGAGCCGTTTCGTCAGAGCTTCGCTGAAGGTGATGCGATCGAAACGCTTCGCGCCGCTGTTTTTCGTGGGATCGGAATCGTAAATGCCATCGACCTTTGTCGCCTTGAGAATGACGTTGGCGCGAATCTCACTTGCGCGCAGGGCCGCGGTCGTATCGGTGGAAAAATAGGGATTGCCCGTGCCGGCGACAAATATAACCACACGTCCGACCTCGAGATGGCGAATGGCGCGCCCGAGAATGAAAGGCTCCGCCACATTGTGCATGTCGATCGCCGTCTGCACCCGCGTATCGACCGAGAGTTCATCCAGCGCGCTTTTCAACGCCAGGCCATTGATGACCGTGGCGAGCATGCCCATGTAATCGGCGGTGGTCCGATCCATCCCCTTATGACTGGCCGTTAAACCGCGCCAGATATTGCCTCCGCCGATGACAACGGAAGTTTGCACGCCGAGGTCGCGCACTTCTTTCACGCGATGTGCGATCTCACGCACGATCTCCGGCGAAATGTTTTCCTTCGCTCCGGGCTCGCGCAAAGCTTCGCCGCTCAGTTTAAGGACGATGCGTTTGTAAACGGGCGTTGCCATGGCCGGAAACATTCAACAGAACGAACCGGCCTTGTGAAGGCTAATCGCAACGCGCCTGCTGTAGCCATGGATGACCGCGCGCGAAATCGGTCGCACTCATGCGCTTCTTCCCCTCGAGCTGGACTTCCTTCAACAAAAGCGCGCCATCAGCGGCGCCGATGGTCATTCCGTTAATCATTCCCGGCGCGAGATTGGAAGAGGGGACGATCGCGGCTGAGAGAATCTTTAGCTTTCGCAGCTGGTTGTTCGCGTCGCGGAGATTTGCGTAAGTTCCCGGCCACCGATCGAACGCGCGAATCTTTCGCTCGATCTTTTCTGCCGATTCTCGCCAATCGATGAGTCCATCTTCGCGCTCCAGTTTCGACGCGTAAGTTGCGGCGCTCGAGTCTTGCGGAATTCGCGGAGCACTGCCGGACGCGAGTTGCGCAAGCGCGTCGCGTAACGAAGCCGAAGCAATTTCCGCTAACCGATCGTGCAACGATCCGCCAGTCTCGTTAGGCGAAATCGCAATCTTCGATTGCAGGAGAATGTCTCCGGTGTCGAGGCCTTCATCCATATACATCACGGTGATCCCGGTTTCAGAATCGCCCGACAAGATTGCGGCTTGAATCGGCGCGGCGCCGCGGTATTTCGGAAGCAGCGATGCGTGTAGGTTCAAACATGCAACGCGCGGAATCTCTAGGATTGCGCGAGGCAAGATTTGTCCGTAGGCCATGACCACGATCACATCCGGTTCGAGCTGCTTAATTTCTTCGACTGCTTGCTTGATGCGCGCCGGTTGCAAAAGCGGAATCGAACCACTCGTTAGACCGGCTTTGATCGGCGGCGCTTCGATGTGTTGATCGCGTCCGACTGGTTTGTCCGGTTGAGTGACGACGCCGACTAACGAGTGTTGCTCGCTCGCCTGCAGCCAGCGCAGCGTGGGCAGGCCAATCTCGCCCGTGCCGATGAAGACGACGCGCATCTCGCGTCTAGAGTCGAATTTGTTGAACGGGTCGAGTGCGTTTCGGACGGCGCGCGGCCATTTTTTGCGCCATCATTTTTTCACCGGCGGTAACTTCGCGCTGACCTACCGACGATGCGCAACCGGTGCAGAGATAATCGTAGATCTCCTTGTCAGGCAAAACCAGCAAGAGTCGCTCGCGCACCGGCATGGCGGTTTTGCATTTCTCGCAATAGAGACTCGAAGCGGTGAAATTCTCAAACTGTTGCTGGCTCATGCTGCCCGTTGACCCCGTTTACACTCTCAAGAATGTGCAGCAAAACTTTCGCCGGCGGCTCGGTCGCGTCAATGCAGGTGATGCGATCCTTGCTGTAGTATTCGAGCACCGGTTTTGATTCCTGCTCATAAGTAGCGAGGCGACGCTTGATCACTTCCTCATTCGCGTCGTCGAGCCGGTTGTCCTTGAGCGCGCGTTTTTTCAAGCGCGTGTAAAGCGCTTCACGATTCGGGCAGGACAAGTGGAACACTTTTTCTACGTCGATCAGTTCATCCATGATCTTCGCTTGTCCGACATTTCGCGGAATGCCATCGAGCACGAGAACGTCGATGTCCGGCTTGAAACTGTGGCCGTCGACCATCGAATCGATGCGCGCCTTCCAGAGCTGCACCGTGATCTCATCCGGCACGAGTTCGCCCTTGCTCGAATAATCCAGAAAGGCTCGACCCACCGGAGTGCGCGTGTCGATCGAGCGAAAAACATCACCGCAAGCGCAATGAAAATAACGCGGAATGCTGCCGAGGATCTTGCCTTGGGTGCCCTTACCGCTCCCGGGCGGTCCGAAAAGAAGATGGGTGCGGTATTTCATGAGTGTTTTCGGTTATAGCGCAAATAACGACGCGGACACAACCAACCAGATGTCCATGCCTAACGAGTCCGCAAAAAATTCCGCGGAAAAATACGGGGCGCGAACTACTTCGCGGCAACCGGCTCGACGTTTACGCGTCGACCAGCACGGTCAAAACGAACCTGACCGTCAACCAAAGCAAAAATGGTGTAATCGCGACCGAGCCCAACGTTCTTGCCCGGCATATACTTCGTCCCGCGCTGGCGGATGATGATGTTGCCGGCCACGACCGCTTCGCTGCCGAATTTTTTCACGCCGAGACGTTTGCTGACGCTGTCGCGGCCGTTCTTAACGCTGCCCTGTCCTTTTTTATGAGCCATGACTATTTCTTCTTCGGAGCTTCGAGGCTGATCTCGGTAATCTTTACCCGCGTCAATTTTCGGCGATGCCCCACGGTGCGATGATAACCTTTGCGCCGGCGATACTTGAAGGCGATGACCTTCTTGTCCTTGCGCTGTTCGATGATCTCACCGGTAACAGTCGCGCCCTCGATTAACGGCGAACCTTGCTTGAAATTGTCGCCGTCGCCGACGAAAAGCACGTCCGCGAAAACGCCTTCCTTGCCGACTTCAGCATCAAGGAAATCAACCTCGACGATGTCGCCTTTGGAAACGCGGTGTTGCCGCCCGCCTGATCTAATAATTGCGAAAGCCATTGGGGAAAAAGTCGCGCACAGTCACACGACTCCGCGTGCCTGACAAGTGGAAAGTCAGTCCTCTTTGCCGCGAATCAAGAGCGTGATTTCGCCCTTGGCCGGACGCGCTTCGTAGTGGGTCAATAATTCGGCGGCCGTTCCCCGGCGGAACTCTTCGAATTTCTTGGTCAATTCGCGCGCTACGCAGAGTTGCCGCGCCGGCATGATCTCGACACAAGCCGTCAGAGTCTTTGCAATCTTGTGCGGCGATTCAAAAAAAACAGTAGTCTCATCGCGTTCCGCGGCGGCGCGCAGCTCGCGTTCACGTCCGCCACTCTTCGGTGGCAAGAATCCGCGGTAACAAAAGCGATCAAGCGGAAATCCCGATCCGACCAGTGCAGTCAAAATTGCCGACGCACCTGGAATTATCGTGAAAGGAAGATCGCGCTCGATACAGGCGCGAATCAATCGTGCACCCGGATCCGACAGCCCCGGCATTCCGGCGTCCGTAATGAGCGCGACATTTTCTCCCCTAACGAGTCGTTCCGACAACTCCGCTGTCCGCATTGCCTCGTTGTGCTCGTGATAGCTAACGAGCGGTTTCCGAATCTCGAAATGTCGCAACAAGTTTCCGGAATGCCGCGTGTCTTCCGCCGCGATCAGATCAACTGACTTCAATACATTTAGCGCGCGCAACGTCATATCATCGAGATTTCCAATCGGCGTGCCGATGACGTAGAGCATGCGCGATCATCGAATGAGAACGAACTCCACGCCATCTCCTTTACGAACGCTTCATCGTTCCCTGGCGCGCGTCGCTCTCCTTGTGCTTCTAGCGGTGCTGGCCGCAGTGGCGCTTCTTTATTTTCGCCAACACGACATGATCTACCATCCGCATCCGTATCGAAACGGGGTGGCCGCATGGTTGAGGCCTGGCGTGGTGAAGCTGGAATACAAGACAATCGCGGGCACTCAGTTTGCCTTCTATGTGCCGCGAGGTGCTGAAAACAATCCGCCCTCGCGACTCTGGATCGCTTTTGGCGGCAACGGATCGCTGGCGTTGGAATGGCTCGATTTCATCGACCACGATACGAGTCCGAGCGACGCGTTTCTTCTCGTCGAATATCCGGGTTACGGAGAGAGCGAAGGTTACGCCGCGATCGCGACTAACCGCCCCGCGGCGGACGGCGCGCTGGCGGCGTTGGAGAAAAATCTCGGCGCGAGCGGCGGCGAAATGGAATCACGCCTGAACGTCGTCGGCCACTCCTTCGGCACGGCGGCCGCGCTGGATTTTGCCATACGGCACAATGTGCAACGCATTGTGCTCATCGCGCCGTTCACCACGCTGCGCGATGAAGGCGCGCTGCGCGTCGGCAGTCTGCTTTCGCATTTGCTAATCGAGAACTACGACAATCGCGCGAATCTAAAACAGTTGGCGAAGCGCAAGCCACCGCCACGCGTCGCAATTTTTCACGCCACCGGCGACGACATCATTCCCGTGCGCATGGGCCGCGAACTGTTCGCCAGCCAACCGGACATCACTGAATTTTTCCCGATCGAAGGCGGCGACCATCTCAGTCCGCTTTACACCAATGCGGACGAAATATTGAGGTGGATGAACGGGAGTGAGTGAAAAGCACTCGTTAGGCGCCGTTTCGCTCGCGACTATTCGCTAGGCCAAATTCCTCCCGATACATGGGCGTCGTTTCAGGCGCGAAACCGTGGCGCATGATGTTCTCGGTGACGACTCGTGGGACGAGGAAGTTGAGCAGGTAATCACCGCCGCCGGCTTTGGTGCCGCCGCCGCTCATTTTGAATCCGCCGAAGGGATGGCGTCCGACGACGGCGCCGGTGCAGCTGCGGTTGATGTAAACATTGCCGGCAACGAGTGTGCCTTTGACGCGTTCGATGTTCGCCGGACTGCGCGAGAAAAATCCGGCGGTGAGCGCGTATTCGGTGCTGTTGGCAATTTCGATCGCGTGATCCAGATCGCGCGCTTTCAAAACGCTCAGCACCGGTCCGAAAATTTCGTTACAGGCGAGCGTGTGCTCGGGTTTCACATTGGTGAAAATCGTGGGCGGAATGAAGTAACCTTTGTCGGGCAAATTCTTCGCCTGATATGCGAGCGTCGCTTCGGTCAAACCTTGCGCGATTCGTTTTTGAATTTGGTTGTAGGCTTTTTCGTCGATGACTGGTCCGACGAAAATTCCGGGCGTTTCGGGATTGCCGACTCGTAGACTGGCGACTGCGGCGATCAGTCGTTCGACCACGCGGTCGTAATTTTCTTCGAGCACAATCAAGCGGGAGCAGGCCGAACATTTTTGTCCTTGATAACCGAAGGCGGAATAAACCGTGTCGATGATCGCTTCGTCGAGATCGGCATCGGAATCGACGATCACTCCATTTTTTCCGCCCATTTCGCAGACAACGCGTTTGAGTTCGCGCTGGCCGGGTCGCGTCTTGCCGGCGGATTCCCAAATGCGCAGACCGACTTCGCGTGAACCAGTAAATGCGATCATCTCGACATCGGGATGATCGACGAGATGCGCGCCGACGACGGAGCCGTGACCGAAAAGCAGATTGAGCACACCGGGGGGCACACCGGCTTCCTCAAACATTTCCATCAGCATTGCGCCCGTGATCGACGACGGCTCGGCCGGTTTCATAATGACGGTGTTGCCGGTGACGAGCGCCGCCGAAACCATTCCGCACAGAATTGCGATGGGAAAATTCCACGGCGAGATGACGAGCGCGACACCGCGCGGCCAGTAGTGTTGATAGCTTTCTTCGCCAAGAACGTGCTGCGTTAATGTCGGCCGACCGAGGAGGCGCATCTGTTGCGCATAGAAGAGGAGGAAATCGATCGCCTCACGAATGTCGCCGTCGGCTTCCGCCCAGGCTTTGCCGACTTCGTAAACTTCAAGCGCGGACAATTCGAAGCGCCGGCGATCCATGATCGCGGCGACGCGCTCGAGTAATTGTGCGCGTTCGTTCACACTCGTTAGGCGCCACTTCTGCCAAGCTTTGCGCGCAGCTTTTACCGCCAACTCGGCATGCTCGATTTCACCTTCGGCGATTGATCCGACAATCTCATGCGGATTGCTCGGATTGAGCGAGTCGATCCATTTGTTCGTCGTAATTTTTTTTCCACCGATGACGAGCGGATATTTTTTCCCGAAACGACCGCGCATTTCGCGCAGGGCCGCACGCATTTTTTCCTGGCTCTCTTTGTGCACCCAGTTAACGAGCGGCGCGTTTTCGTAACTGTCGCCCGACGGCGTGTCCCGTGTGGCGCCGTTGCGCGAGTGCGGCATTTCGATCTGCGCGTGACGATCAATTTTCGCTGCGAGCTCTTCGGAGAATTCAACCGGCGGAACATTTGTTTCCGCGCGCATGCGATGCGAGACGAGCGTTTTCGGATTGCGCAGCAGCTGTTGCTCGGAAGCGTTGTCGGAAAATTTCGCCTTCAAAAAACCTTCGTTGGAAGTGTTCTCGAGCAAACGCCTGACGAGATAGCTCATGCCGGGCAACAGTTCGCCGACCGGACAATATTCGCGCACACGATAACCCATCTCGACCAGCGCGCGCTTGATCGGATTGGCCATGCCGTAGAGCAGTTGAAATTCGAAACGGCTCTTATCGATGCCGAGCTGTTCCGCGAGTGCCTGTGCGTGCGCGATGCTGCGGACGTTGTGCGAACCGAACGCGGCCGTGACGATGTTTTCGTTTTCGAGCAAGATGCGCGTGCAGGTTTCGAAGTTCGCATCGCTCTCCGGTTTCTGTTGCCAGACCGGAACGCGCCAGCCGTTTTGCGCTGACTTGATGCGCTCGTAATCCCAGTAGGCGCCTTTGACCAGACGCACGGTGAAACGCGTGCCGCGTTGCCGCGCCCACGCGATCAGATCGCGCAAATCTTTTTCGGCATCGCGCAGATAGGCTTGGATAACAATGCCGGCGTGCGGCCAATCTTTAAACTCCGGCTCGGTGAAGAGAGTTTTGAAAAGTTCGAGCGTGGAATTTTTGTGCGCGTAACTTTCCATGTCGAAGTTCACGAACGCGCCGAGTTCTTTCGCGCGTCGTAAAATCAGGCGCAGCTTCGGCGCGAGATGCGCGATCGCATCTTCCGGATCAGCCGGATTCATTTGCGAATAGAGCGCGGAGATTTTTACCGAAACATTAACGACCGGAAACAGCTCGACGTTTTTGCCTAATGGATCCGTCCAACCGCGAGTCAGCGCCGACAGACCCTCGAGCAAATGCAAACAGCGCGCGGCATATTCTTCCGCTTCGCCCTCGCTCACGACCGCCTCGCCTAACAAGTCGACGGTGAAGCCGATCCGTTCCTTGCGCCGTTTGCGCAGAATTTTCATCGCGTCTTCCGGATTGCGACCGGAGATGAACTGCCGCGCCATGCCCGAGACGTTCCAGCGCATGAACGGTCCGGCGATGACCGAAAAGATGTGCGACAAACGAATGGCCGGTTTCAGGATCGGCGCGAAGCCGTTCTGCACTGTGCTCAAGTATTCATCGAAATGCTGCACGATATCTTTCGGCCGATGAATGGTCGCGAGCACATCGACAAAGCGAAACATTTGCACCTTGAAGTGCTCGTCCTTCATGGAGAGCGCCATCATCCGCTGATAGAATCCGGCCTTGGTGAAAATCGATTCGGGGTGCCGATTGACCAGCTCGAAAATCTCTTGGCCGCGGCGCTCGGTCTCCGTTTGCAGACTCATGGCCGATCATAGTGCCAGAATCCGCTTCGGCAAAGCTGGGAAATGCAAGATCGAGACGCGCGATTCGCGCTTCAGATTCGATTTGTTAGCGAGATGAAAATAATCGAACGAGCGGGTGAAAAAGGGGCCGCAGGTTACATCCTGCTATGGCTATTAGGTGTTCCGATTCCAATTTTGCTTTTGTTTTTCCTCCTGCGTGGTTGCACCTAGGAGGGCGAGTTACTAGTAGAGGCGATTCGCCTGGTGGAGGCGCGAATGTAGGAGTTCGCGTTTCCGGCCAGGCGAACTTTTTTTGCCCAGAGTAAAGTGAGGCATGATCGCGCCTCGATTCGACCTGGCCAGTGACAACACGGCTGGCATTTGTCCCGAAGCTTTTTGCGCACTTGAGGAAGCTAATGCCGCGGTCGTTGGTTCTTACGGTGAGGATGAATGGACCGATCGGCTCTGCGAAAAAGTGCGGGAGCTTTTCGAGACCGATTGCGAAGTCTTCTTAGTTTTCAATGGAACGGCGGCCAACGGATTGGCCCTCGCGCATCTTTGCCGGCCATATCACAGCGCCATCTGCCACGAGCTCGCGCACCTCGAAACGGATGAATGTGGTGCGCCGGAATTTCTCTCGGGCGGCGCGAAGTTGCTCCTGACTTCCGGTGCGAACGGAAAACTCGATCTCGCGCAGATCGCTGCGACATTAGCGAAGCAGCACGAAATTCATTCGCCGAAACCGCGCATCATTAGCGTCACGCAAGCGACGGAGCTTGGTACCGTCTACACGCGGGACGAACTAGCCGCGATCGGAGAATTTGCGCGCGCGCGTTCCTTGTACTTCCACATGGACGGGGCGCGTTTTGCAAATGCCTTGGTCTCGTTAGGCTGCAAACCGAAGGAACTCACCATGCAACTCGGCATCGATGTTCTTTGTTTTGGTGGAATAAAAAACGGCGTCGGCATCGGGGAGCTCCTGATCTTTTTCAATAAGGAACTGGCGCACGATTTTGATTACCGCGCGAAGCAGGCGGGACAGCTCGCTTCCAAGATGCGGTTCCTGGCCGCGCCGTGGCTCGGACTTTTGCGTGACAATGTCTGGTTACAAAATGCGCAACGCGCCAATGCATCGGCAAAATCCTTCGCGGCCAAGCTGAGAGGTGCAGTTGGTTGGGAACCAGTCTTTCCGCGGGAATCGAATTCGCTTTTCTTTCGCATGAAGGCCGAGCTGGTCGCGCAATTGCAAAGTCGCGGCTGGCAGTTTTACAAGTTCGTTGAGCCGGATATCTACCGGCTGATGTGTTCCTGGAATACGAACGAATTTATCGTGGACGAATTCGTCAAAGACGCGAAAGAAATATGTCCTCGCACCTGAAATCTCCTAGCAGTCGCAGACGATATCCCTTAGAGATAAACACTATGACCGCTGCGCGTTTTCTCTTGGCAAGCGCGTTGGTCCTTACCGGTTGTCGCACCGTGCATGATGTCGCGGTCACGTCATTCCACGTAATCGATGCGCCGGCAAAATTTGTGCGCGATCGCGTCGATCAAGACCAGACGACTACAACTACGACGACGGTGTCCGACGTGACTACACCGGGCGCGCCGGTGGCCAGTCCTCCGCCCAGAGTCGTCCATCGTGAGGCATCGACACATCGCTCCTCAGCTTCTACTCAGGAAACTTCGCGCCCGCCAAACGACGTTACTAGTACGACTTCACGAAAAGTTTCTTCCAGTCCCACACCGAGCGCGCGCCAAAGTTCGACGACGACACCACAGTTTCCCACGGCGAAACCTGTGCCCGGCAAACCGGGCTACGTTTACAGCATCGATCCCAAAGGGGGCATCATCGATGTGACCGGTTACAAATCGGGCGACAAAGCCAAAGACCCCTACACGAAGCAGATTTTTATCGTGCCGTAAGGCCGAACGCGTCATAACGCGTTCAATGTTTCGTTTCGCCAGCGTCCGATTTTTGCGAAGAGAAGGCGCATTGCGCGCGGTTCCTCCCAGATTTTTGCCGGTCCGTCACTTTCGAATTCGGGCGCCTTGAATTTTCCGTAAAAAACTTCAAAGTCCGCGGCTCCGCGTACGCTTCCTGCTTTTATGGAAATTATGGATTGCTTCGCCGCGCTTCCGAAGATGTTGATCTTCTTCCGCTTAAGAGCTCGATTTTTCTTCGCCGCCCTTGCCTTAGTCGTAATTGCCCACGGGGCTTCCGGTTACGTGCTCAACGGCAAGACTTGGGCGACCAACACCGATATCGTTCTGCAGCTCAGTCTTGGCAGTCCTTCGTCCACTCTCACGGATGGCAACACATCCTGGAACACAGCTGTCCTCCCGGTCCTGAACATGTGGAACTCACAGATACAGCGCGTGCAGCTGAGCGCGGTCATGGATTCGACGGCGCCGGCCGCATCGGGCGATCATGTCAACTCCGTCGTCTTCGCCAATAGCGTCTATGGCCAGGCTTTCGGCAGCGGCACACTTGCGGTCACTTACTACTACACGCAAGGCAGCGCGATGATTGAAGCCGATGTGCTTTTCAATCGCGCCCAGACTTTCGATTCGTATCGGGGGAACTTGAAGTTTGGCAGTAACGGTTACGCGATCGCAGATATTCGCCGCGTTTTTCTGCATGAACTCGGACACGGCATCGGATTGCAACATCAAACTGGTGATGACATCATGAATCCGACGATCAGTAACCGCGAAGTTCTCGCGAGCGACGATATCGCCGGCGCACAGGCGATGTATGGCGCGCCCGCCCCCACACCGACGCCGTCGCCTACACCGGACCCGACCACGCCGCGCCTCGGCAACATTTCCACCCGGATGAAGGTCGGCGTTGGTGATCAGGTCCTAATCGGCGGCTTTATCATTCAGGGATCGAGTTCGAAGCAATTGCTCTTGCGCGCTCCGGGCCCATCGCTCTCATCCGCTGGCCTAAGCGGCGTGATGCAGGATCCAGTTCTGGAATTGCACGACAGTGCGGGAAACCTCATTGCTCAAAACGACGACTGGCAATCGGGCACACAAGCGGCGGCGATTTCCGCGACCGGTTACGCACCGAATAACCCCGCTGAGCCCGCGCTCATCGCAACCCTTCAACCCGGCACCTACACCACGATTATTCGAGGACAAAACAACACGCAGGGTATTGCGATGGTGGAGGCGTACGAGTTGAGCGCGCCGAGCACGCGTTTCATGAATGTCTCCACGCGCGGTAACATCGGCACCGGAGATGAAGTGCTCATCGGAGGCTTCATCGTGCAGGGCAGTGGGAGCACAAATGTGATCATTCGCGCGCTTGGCCCGTCTTTGGCCGGAGCTATTCCTGGTGCGTTGCTCGATCCCAACCTGGAAATTTACAACAGCAACGGACAGATGATCGCCTCGAACGACAACTGGTCGGCCAGCCCTCAGCAAGCGCAGATCAGTGCCAGCGGTCGAGCGCCGAGTAATCCTTTAGAGAGCGCCGTCGTCGCGAACCTCGCGCCAGGCACGTACACCGCCATCGTGCGCGGAGTAAATAACCTCACCGGTATCGGTATGGTGGAAGTTTACGATCTCGATCCGTGATTGCTGGCATTTTACTCAGAATGCATGATGTTATCGTCGCTCGATCGACCAATTAATTTCCAAAAGATCTTTGTTATGAAAAAATCCATCTTTCTCACGGTCTGCGCTGTCTTTGTTTTCAATTTCGCGCGCGCCACCACCGTTGTGCCGCCGAGTTTCGACGACCTCGTTGGTCAGGCCGAAGTGATATTCCAAGGCACAGTGAGTGATGTGAAATCGCAGTGGACCGGTGAAGGCGGCGAACGCCACATCGTCACTTACGTCACGCTAAACGTCGAAGAGGCGATCAAAGGCGATCCCGGGGCGACATACACCATGCGCATGCTTGGTGGCACCGTTGACGGGACGACCATGGAAGTTTCTGATGTGCCGAAATTTAAAGTCGGCGATCGCGATATTCTTTTTGTCGAACACAACGGCACGCAGTTCGTCCCGCTGGTCGGCATCATGCACGGGCGTTTTCACGTGCAAACCGACGCTGCGCGCGGCGCCGATGTTGTCCTAAAGAATAACGGCGATGCCGTGAAAGATTTGACCCAGCTCGGCAAGGAAGATTTCCTCAAGGAAGGTCACGCGACCAGCGCGGCGGCGCAAGATCGTGCGGCCGGGTCGCTCGACGCCGCTTCCTTCAAGTCGGCCATTCGCGCCAAGCTCGGCGCGCAAACGAAATAACCGTTCGTTAGGCAATTTCAGCGACCGTAAGCGTCGCCGCTCTCTTTGCGTTGCTGCGCGACCTGTTTCTTTACGTCGGCAGTTCGATCGAGAGAATTCTTCATCCAATTGTGCGGGCTATTTTCCTGCTTGGCGACGATTGGCGCCGGAGCGGGTGCTGGTTCGGTTTTCTGTCGATGTGCCAGGAAGCCCCCGACGACCGCGATCCCGATGACCAAACAAATGAAGACACGCATCCTTTTGAAATGAGCACAGCGCGAGCCATATTGTGCCGTGTTCGCGCTCCGATGGCTGGCCCTGGTTCTTTTCGCGTCGTCGATTGCATGCGGGCAAACCTATGAAGGACGCGAGTTGGTCAAAGCCGAGCTGCTCGCCGATACGAGTGCGATCGTTCCGGGCAAACCATTCACCGTCGGACTGCGCCTACGTATGGTGCCGAATTGGTACACCTACTGGAAGTTTTCCGGGGATGCCGGCATTCCGACGGAAATAAAATGGAACCTGCCGGCCGGTTGGAAGGTCGGCGAAATTCAATGGCCCATTCCGGTGAAGCTGGACGAACCGGGCGACATTCGAGTTTACACCTATCCAACCGAAGTCCTGCTCATGCAGCAAATCACCCCGCCCGCCTCGGTTACGGAACCACTCGTTAGGCTAAATGCGGAAGCGAACTGGCTCGTTTGCGAACGGCTCTGCATTCCGGGCAGCGCGAATCTCACACTAGAATTGCCGGTGAAACAAAACGCGAGTCCGGCCAACGAAGATGCCTTCGCGAAATATCGTCGAATGTTGCCGCAGTCTTGGCCGAAGGAAGCGCAGGCAAATTGGGCACGCGACGACAAAGGTCTGGCGTTGCGCGTGACGAGCAAGGCGCTCCTCACCTATCCGTCAATTGATTTCGTTCCGTCGCCTAACGAGAAGACGGTCATTGGTCACGTGACGGCCGAACGGACTTCTGACGGAATCGTCTTCCACATTCCGATTGAGAGCGGCGATGCCAGGTCCATTCCGGGAATTGTCGTCTTCGGTTCCAAAGACGACAGCACTCATCGCATGGCGTGGCAATTAGGAGACACGCCAGTTGCGGCTGCGATTCTTGCTCAGCCTAACGAGTCCAAGAGTTTGATCACGTCCCTTTTCTTCGGATTTCTCGGTGGTTTGATCTTGAACCTGATGCCCTGCGTTTTGCCGGTGATTTCGCTCAAGATCTTCGGATTCATTCAGCACGCCGGCAGCGATCGCCGAAAGATTTTGCGCGGCGGTTTGGCATTCGTCGCCGGCATTTTCGCTTGGTTCATCGCGCTCGCGTTGTTTCTGATCTTTTTGAAGCGCGCCGGCAACGACATCGGCTGGTCGATTCAGTTCACCAATCCCTACTTCGTTCTCGGCATGAGTGTGGTCGTGCTCATCTTCGCGCTCAATCTCTTTGGCGTTTTCGAAATCACGTTGCCGCAAAGTGCCAATCGTAAAGTCATGTCCGCCACCGACGGCAGCGGCCATGCGGCGTCATTTTTCCAGGGTGTTTTCGCCACCGTTTTAGGAACATCGTGCACCGCCCCGGTGCTGGGCTACGCCGTTGGATTCGCACTGACGCAAAGCAGCTTCTTCATCCTGCTCATGTTCGTGGCCGTCGCTGCCGGGATGGGCCTGCCCTACTTGCTGCTCTCGGCGCAACCGGCGTGGGTGAAATTTCTGCCCAAGCCCGGCGCATGGATGGAGCGGGTCAAACAACTGATGGGTTTCCCCATGTTAGCCACGCTCGTTTTTCTCCTCTACGTCCTCGGCGCGCAGCGCGGCGTTGATGCGATCATTTGGACGAGTGCATTTCTACTAGTCGTTAGTCTGGCCTGCTGGATGCACGGTGCATTCGTTAGACCAATTGCTACGGTTGGTTCGCGCGTCCTCGTTCACGTGCTCATAATCGCGCTCCTGCTCGGCAGCGGTTGGTATTTCATCGGCGATAAATTCGCGCAGACAAAACTCGAAACCGCCGCCGCGACCGAGGGCTGGCAGAATTTCACGCCGGAAAAATTGAATGCCGAACTCGCACAAGGTCACGCTGTCTTCATCGACTTCACCGCCGCTTGGTGCGTGACCTGCAAATTCAACGAAGCCACCGTCCTCGAATCGGCGGCGGTGCGCGACGCCTTCCAACGCCGCGGCATCGTCAAACTCAAAGCCGATTGGACCAACGCCGATCCGGTCATCACAAAATATTTGAAACAATTTGGCCGGCCGGGTGTCCCACTTTACGTCCTCTATCCGTCGGGCAAATCGGCTGAGCCGATCATCCTGCCGGAATTGCTGACGAAGAATATCGTTCTGGAAAAACTCGAAACCATCGCGCCGCAAGTTGCCGCGGAATAATTATGAAAACAAAACTACTCCTAACTATCCTCACGTCCGTCGCGGCGACTTCATTGTTCGCGACTGAGTCACCCAAGGTCGGCACTTCGGCGCCCGACTTTTCTCTTACCGACGCCAACGGGAAAAAGGTCTCGTTAGGCGACAACAAAGGCAAGTGGGTCGTCCTCGAATGGTTCAATCCTGAATGCCCGTTCGTGAAGAAGCATTACGGCAGCGGCAACATGCAAAAGCTGCAGAAGGAATATGAAGGCAAAGGCGTCGTCTGGATGTCGATCGATTCTTCCGCCCCGGGCAAGGAAGGTAATCTGACGCCGGAAGCTGCGGCCAAGAAGGCATCGGAGTGGAAGATGAGTTCCAAGCTGCTCCTCGATCCCGAAGGCAAAGCTGGCCAGGCTTACGGCGCAAAAAATACGCCGCACATGTTCGTGATTAATCCGGAAGGCAAGATCGTTTACGAAGGTGCGATCGACAGCAAAGCCACGCCGAATCCAGCCGACATTCCGACTTCGACCAACTACGTGAAGGTCGCGCTCGACGAAGCGATGGCCGGCAAACCCGTCAGCAATCCCGACACAAAGCCGTACGGCTGTTCGGTTAAGTACTAACCACTCGTTAGGCGGCTTTTGCGACCGGCGCGGCGTTTCGTCGCGCGCGGTCGTAATCGACTTTGCCCTGCGCGATGCGTTCGACGCGCGAGAAGAGTGTGTAGCGTTCGTCGAAAATGAAGTCGATCAACAGCCGCGTCCACGACGTGTGATAGCGAAGCGTGTCGTAAAATTCCGGCGCGAGCGCGCGCAGACGCGGCAGGCGATTCCAGGCGATGGAAGGGAAATCATGATGCTCGTTGTGATATCCGACATTTAGCGCCAGGCGATTGATCGGCCCGTAGTAGCTCGCCGTTTCCTGGTCGGAATCATACGCGACGGACAGACTGAGCCACCAGTAGTGTATGCCCAGCCGTCCCATCCAAAACGCGATCGCAGTTTGAATGGATAACACCGCCAGCATGATCACGGCCGTGAGCGGATTGCGCCAGCTGCCGCACTTCCGGATGCGCGCGCAAGATCGCCCGCGTCCGTTCCGGATGTGGTTGATCGAGCTCGCTGTGGAAAAATTCCGTTAGGCCGGGGGCGTCCATCGTTTGCAGGCGAATAATGTGCTATCGAGCGAAGCGCGCCGCCAGTCGAAAGACGGCCAACGGCAGCATGCGCGCGATTCCCATCACGGTGCGCACCAACAGACCGGGAATGATCAACGCGCGATCGTTCTCTATCGCCGCCAGCCCGGCGCGCGCCACTTCTTGCACCGCCACATGAAAAAATTCCGGCCCGGATTTCTTCTTCTCGTCAGGCCGCTTCGCCACTTCGCCAAATTCTGTGTGCACGGGGCCCGGGCAAAGCGTCGTCACCGTCACGCCGCTCCCGCGCAATTCACTTCGCAGCGCTTCGGAAAAACTCGTTACATAGGCTTTGCTAGCGGCGTAAACGTTGAAACCAGCAATCGGCAGAAATGAGGCGATTGAACTGACGTTGAGAATCGCACCGCGTTTTCGCGCGATCATCGCGGGAAGCAGCCTATGCGTCAGAGTTGTCAAAGCCACAATGTTGACCGCCAACATTTCGCGAACAGCTCGCGCGTCGCTCTCCGCAAATTGCCCGTAATCGCCGAACCCCGCGTTGTTGATCAGAAAATCGATAGCGATTTTCTCCTGCTCAAGCAAGTCGGCTAGTCGCGCGATTTCGCTTTCCTGCGAAAGATCCGCCGCGAAGACGTGAACATTCGATTTCAGTTCATCGCGCAATTCTTTGAGCCGATCCTCACGACGCGCCACCAGGACAAGCGCACTAGCACGGCCCGCAAGCTGTCGCGCGAACTCGCGGCCAATTCCCGACGACGCGCCCGTGATCAGCGCGGTGCAACCGTCGAGCTTCATTTCAGGAGCGGTTCCAAAGTTTTCCAAACGGTCTCCGCGATGGTGCGATGACCTGCCGCGGTCGGATGAATCGAATCGGCCTGATTGAACTCGCGCATGCCACCGACACCTTCGAGCAGAAATGGAATCAGCGTGGCGTGATTCTTTTGGGCCAATTCCGGATACGCCGCTTCAAAATCACGGGCGTAATCCGCGCCGATGTTCGGTGGAATGCGCATGCCCGCGATGACGATTTTCACTTCGGGATTTTTAGCGCGCACCTTATCGATGATCGCCTGAACGTTTGATTTCAGCGCGGCGACCGGCAGACCGCGCAAACCATCATTGCCGCCCAGTTCGATCACGAGCACATCGATTTTTCGTTGCAGCAACCAATCGGTGCGACGCAAACCGCCCGCCGTCGTGTCGCCACTCAATCCCGCATTTTGCACCTCATACGGCAAGTTCGCCGCGCGGATTTTGTCGGCAATCAGCATCGGGAACGACTCGTTAGACTTCACGCCGTAACCCGCACTCAAACTGTCGCCGAGGAACACGATTGTCTTCGGCGTTGTCTGTGCAGAAACAAAAAGCGCCAAGACCAGCGCGATCCCGAAAATCGATTTCCCCATGCGTAGCGATGCATGTTCGCGTAAGCGTTCGCACCGTCAATGACCACCATCCTCGACGTCCAGCATCTCACCAAAACCTATCGCACCGCCGCCGGGCCGCTGACGGTGCTGAAGGAAATTTCTTTCACGCTTCCCGCAGGCGCGACCTGTTCGATTCTCGGTCCGTCCGGCAGTGGCAAGACAACACTTCTCGGCTTGTGCGCTGGTTTGGATCGCCCGACTTCCGGTTCGGTTTTGCTCGCGGGAAATCCTCTCGAGCATTGCGACGAAGACGAACGCGCGCGCATTCGCAATCAGCATGTCGGTTTCGTTTTCCAAAACTTCCAGCTCATCGCAACTCTGACTGCGCTTGAGAATGTGACCGTGCCGATGGAATTGCGCGGCGATCGTTCCGCGCGTTCGCTCGGTTTGGACTTGTTAGGCCGCGTTGGTCTCGGCGATCGCGTCGATCATTATCCGGCGCAACTTTCCGGTGGCGAACAACAGCGTGTCGCGCTCGCCCGCGCCTTCATCAATCGCCCACAGATTCTTTTCGCCGACGAACCGACGGGAAACCTCGACGCCGAAACGAGCAGCGGAGTTATCGACATCATGCTCGAGCTGAATCGAACCGCCGGCACTGCGCTCGTTCTGGTCACGCATGATCTCGATGTCGCCAAATTAACCGAGCGCACCATTCGCCTGCGTAACGGCGAGGCGGTCTGATGCATCCGTCCTTCGTCTGGAAAATGGCGTGGCGCGACAGCCGGTCGAGTCGGCGGCGACTGCTCGTCTTTTCCATTTCGATCACACTCGGTATCGCCGCGCTCGTTAGCATCGGATCGTTTCGCAAGAGTCTGGCGCAAGCGATCGACGATCAGGCGCGCACCTTGATCGGCGCGGATCTGATCGTTGAATCGTCGCGAGCTTTCTCTTCGGAAGAGGAAGCGTTCCTGCACTCGTTAGGCGAACCACAGGCGCGCGAAGTTCGTTTCAGCACCATGGCGACATTTTCCGGCGGAACACGACTCGCACACGTGCGCGCTCTCGGCGGCGACTTTCCGTTTTACGGCACGATGGAAACCGATCCGCCATCGGCGTCGCAAAGTTTCCGGCAAGGAAATCGCGCGATTGTGGAAGAGAGTCTGTTGATTCAATTCGGCGCGAAAGTCGGCGACCAAATCAAAATTGGCGACGTTGATTTCACGGTCGCGGGCGCGCTGAAGAAAATGCCGGGCGAAGCATCAGCCGCTGGTTCGTTCGCGCCGCGCGTTTACGTTCCGTTGCAGGATTTGGCGGCGACGAATTTGGTTAAGCCCGGCAGTGTCGCGCACTATCGCAATTACGTGAAGTTCCCGCCCGGCATCGACGCCGAAGCGCGCATCACGCCGCTCGTTCCGCAGATTCAACGCTTCGGACTCGAATACGACACGGTCGCGAAACGAAAACACGATCTCGGCGCGGCGCTTGATAATCTTTACCGCTTCCTTAATCTCGTCGGTTTCATTTCGTTGCTGCTCGGGGCTGTTGGTGTGGCCAGCGCGATCCAGGCGCACTTGCAGCAAAAGCAAAAAACCGGCGCGATTCTTCGTTGTCTCGGTGCGTCTGCACGCGGAACGGTTTTCATTTATTTGCTGCAAGCAGCTGCGATGGGATTTATCGGCGCGCTCGCCGGCGCTGCACTCGGTCTCGCCATGCAGCGCATTTTTCCGGAAGTGCTGAAGACATTTTTGCCGCTGCCGATTGCCGCGACGATCGCGTGGCAACCGGTCCTGCGCGGCATGTCGATTGGCTTCGGCATTTGTGTGCTCTTCGCGCTGCCGGCATTGCTGCGATTTCGCCGGCTCGCACCGCTATTAGTTTTGCGGTCAGGAGTTGAAGACGAAACACAACCGCGGCGCGCTGATCAACTGGTGCGATTGGTTTATCTCATCATCGCGGTAAGCCTGACGGCGTTTGCGATTTCGCAAGCCGACACTTGGCGACGCGGATTAGTTTTCGCTTCGGCGCTCGGCCTGGCCGTCGCGATTTTTGCCAGCGTCGCCAAACTCTTGATTGTCCTGGTGCAGAAATTTTTCCCGCACGGTTGGAGCTTCGCTCTACGCCAGGGCTTGGCGAATCTTTATCGACCTAACAACCGCACCTTGCTCCTCACAATTTCGCTCGGGCTCGGCACTTTTCTCCTGCTCAATCTTTATCTCTCGCGCGAAGTTTTGCTGTCGCAGTTCAAGTCGATTGGCGCGAAAGATCAGCCGAACATTTTTCTCTTCGACATTCAGCGGGATCAAACGCAAGGCGTGGCGGAGATTGTGCGCTCGCTCGATCTGCCGGTGATCCAGGAAGCGCCGATCGTGACCATGCGGCTGGCTTCGATCAAGGGTCGCCTAACGAGTGATATTCTCGTCGATCCCTCGCGCAAGCTTCCCGAGTGGCAGCTGCAGCGTGAATATCGATCCACTTATCGCGAGACATTGGCTGACACAGAAAAAATTGTCTCGGGCAAATGGATAGGCCGCGTCGATTACAAATCGGGCGATGTCGTCCCGATCTCGCTCGATAAGGAAATAGCGCACGATTGGGACGCGAAGGTCGGCGACGAATTGTCTTTCGACGTGCAGGGCGTGCCGGTCAAAACGAAAATCGCGAGTCTGCGCGAAATCGATTGGAAAAGATTTCAGACAAACTTCTTCGTCGTCTTTCCCGCCGGCGTGCTCGAATCCGCGCCGACCTTTAATGTTCTCGTGAGTCGCGTGCCGGACGCGGCAGCTTCCGCGAAATTGCAGAACGCAGTCGTGGCGAAATTTTCGAATGTCTCTGCGCTCGATCTGACGTCCGTCATTCAAACAGTCGATTCCATTCTGGGCAAAGTAGCGCTCGTCATTCGGGTAATGTCGCTCTTCACCGTCGGCGCGGGATTGATCGTGCTCGCGAGCACGATCTGGAGTGGCCGTTATCAGCGGCTGAAAGAAAGCGTGCTCTTACGCACGCTCGGTGCGTCGCGCGCGCAGATTTACCAAATTCTATGCGCCGAATATTTGATGCTCGGTTTGCTTGCCAGCATTACCGGAATACTTCTCGCCGTCGTCTCGAGTTGGGCGCTGGCCCGCTTCGTTTTCAAACTCGACTACGCGCCTTCGTTTTGGCCGCTGTTAGTCGCGGCTAGTCTCGTGAGCGGATTGACCGTCGGGATCGGCTTGCTGACGAGCCGCGGGATCGGGACGACTCCGCCGCTGGAGATTTTGCGGACCGAGGTTGAGTAGAGAGCGAAGTTAATTCAGCACTCGTTAGGGGACGCCAATGTCCGCGTGGCAAATCGCCGAGCCGCAAATTTCCCACGCGCGTCCGAATCAGTTTTTTCACTTCGTAGCCGACATCGTAAAACATCCGGCGAATCTGCCGATTAATTCCCTGCCGCAAGATGACGCGCAATTTCACCGGCGAGATCGGATGAATGCGTTCCAGCTTGGCGCGTTCGCCGTCGAGCATGATGCCGCGCAACAATTTCGGCGCGAGTTCCGCGTTCCAGGCTTTGTCGAGCGTGACTTCGTATTCCTTGTCGATCTTGAATCGCGGATGCGTCAGCTGCTGCGCGAGATCGCCGTTATTCGTCAGAATGAGCAGCCCTTCGCTCTGCGCATCGAGCCGGCCAACATTGAAGAGCCGCGGAAAATGCGGCGGCAACAAATCGAAGATTGTGTCGCGCGCATTCGGATCGCTTCGCGTCGAAACAAAGCCCGCCGGTTTGTGCAACACGATGTCGAGCCGGCGTTCCGGTCGCACCATTTTGCTGCCGACCTTGACGTGATCAGTCTCGTTAGGCTGATAACTAAAATCAGTGCAGACGCGACCGTTGATCGTGACCCGGCCGGCCGCGATTAGTTCATCGCAATGCCGCCGCGAACCGACCCCGGCGGCGGCGAGAAAGCGGTTGAGGCGCAAGTATTAGGCGTCCGGCTTGGTCTTGGGCAGGCCCATGACTTTGCCGCCGTCTTTCCACTGGCCGCGCTTCTTCAAAAGCTCGACGCGTTCGAAACGCTTCAGAACATTCCGTTTGGCCGTGATGGTGCTGGCCCCTTTGAGACTGCGATGCTGCGACATAAATGCTCCGTGTTCGTGCGAAAAGTGAGCGGCCACAGTAGATGCATCGCTCAGTTTTTCAACTGGAGATCGTTCGTCACCACCACGTGCGATCCGCAGGTCGTTTCCTGGTGAAAAATGTGGAACCGCTCGGTCAGCCGATCCTGCCAGTGCGGGATACGGTCTTTGTGAATGATGAGGAAAACAGGATGCGCTTCCGCCATTTTCTCGAGGGCCGAATCTTCGTCGCGCAGGAGCGAGTAATTGTTCGTGAGATAAAATCCGAGGCTGCTGCTCGCGAAGGCCGAGCCTTCAAATAAGACTTCGCCGCCATCTTCCAGGCGCGGGTTGACAAACTGCGCGGCGTTGGAGAGAGAAAATTCTGGACCGAGACGCGCCATGCTTTCCGCTGCGCTCAAACCCATCGGCACAGAGCCGAGCATGACAATCGCGAGCGCCAGCATTTCGCGATCGTTCATGGCGAAATAACCTGCTAGCAATGCAGCAACGAGCAGCGGCAATCCGGCCATGAGCAAGAGCGATCGCCAATCGTGACCAGCCGAAATCGGAATCAAATGCGAGAGATCATGGCCGGAAATAAGCGCGAGCGCTAAACCAGTCCCGCCGGCCAAGCCCAAACCGATGAGGCGAAATCGCCGCGGCATTCGGTCCCATGCGCACGCGGCCCAGAGCGCGCCACCGCCCCACATCGGAATCGTATCGAAGGCTTGTCGATGCGGCGAAAAAAGGAGCGGCAGAAATACAACCGCCATCCAATAAAGTGGAACAGCATCGACGAAATCGAATTCGTAAGTGCGCAAAATTTTGCCGAGAGCGAAAATAACTCCGGGCAAAATGAGGATGCTTGCCGGAAGCGCCCATGCGAATTGCCACTTCAAGAAGAGCCAAAGCGCGGTGGCATTCTGGTCTAACGAGTGGTTAGGCGGCGCATGCAAATAGCGGCTTAACCAAAAAAGCCAGACCGCGGCGAAAACCACGAACGCAATGACGCTCAACCAAGTCACTTGGCTGAAACGCATTCCTGCTTCGCGAAATGAAACAGCCAGCAGACCAAGAATGATCAGCGGATAAACCAGACCGATTGTGCCGCGGCTGACCCATGCCAGCGCCACGAAAACGAGAACGCCGGAGAGCCACCAGCGGCGTGTTCGTTGTCGTTGATACGCGCAAACCGCGCAGAAAATCGCACCGCCGAGAAACGCGGCGAAGACCGGTTCGGGAGTGATGATGCGTCCCCAAACGAACGCGCCTAAACAACAGCAATGAATCAAACCAGCGGCGAAACCGCGCCAGTAACCAGCGATGCGTTCGCCAATGAGAAAGGTGAACGCGACGGAAATCACCATTGCCGCTGCGATCGGAAATCGCGCCGTCGCCGCGCGGACACCGAATATTTTGTAAGAAGCGACGATCAGCCAATGCAGCAGCGTCGGTTGTGATTCCGCGCCGCTTCCGTGCAGCAACTGACGCGCGCCGCCCGCGAAGATTCCTTCGCTGCCATTGTGAATGTCACTCCAGCCCGCCGTGCCGAAATTCAGAATGGCGGCCAGAACGATGAGAAAAACAAAAAGCGCATGTCGCGTCGGCGGCGGCGGGAGAGCCGACGTGCCGAGCAAAGTGTCGTGGAGCGAATAAGTGCGAGTGGCCACAGCCATAACTACTCGTTAGGCCACGCGATACTTGTCCCAGCTTTCCGGCAGGCGCAACAATTTCGCTGATGGCATTTCGATAATGGCCAGAGTCTGCCGGCATTCGGCGATCACCGAATCATCGCCTGCGCGCGTGATCCGAAATGCGCACCAGAAACGCACGCGCTCCACGCGATCGAGCCATCCATCAATGACGAGTTGATCGCCGAGTTTGGCTGCGCGCCGATAATCAATCTCCGTCCGCACCACGACCGGATATTTTTTCTCCTCACCCATCTGCACAAGCGGCAGCCCGAGTTGCTCCGCGAGCAAAGTGCGATTTGTCTCGATGAAACGCAGATAGGCGATGTTATGCACGACCGCGGCGCAATCGGTGTCGAAGAACATCACCTGTTCTTCGGTGCGGCGGCGCGGCATCTCAGGGTTCATCACGAGGAGCCTACAACATGCGCGAAATCGCAGCCGTAACTTCCTCGACCGTGACCGCTTTCATGCAGCGGAAATCGATCGGACACTCGCGCAGAAAACACGGACTGCATTCGACGTGATGACGCACGACGATGTTGCCCACGCCGAGCGGACCGGTGAGGCGATCTTCCGTCGAACCAAAAATAGCTACCACGGGAACGCCAAGCAACGTGGCGAGATGCATCGTGCCAGTGTCGTTGGTGAGGAGCAGCCGGCATTCGCGCAGTTCGTTGATCAATTCCTCCAGCGTCGTCTTGCCGATGCGATTGACGCATTTTTCGCCTAACGAGTTCTCGATCGCCTTTCCGATCTCGGCATCTTTTTCTGTGCCGAAGAGAATCCACTGTCCATCGATCGCGGCCGCAACTTCGGCGAAACGTTCCGGCAGCCAACGTTTAGCTGGACCGTATTCCGCCCCGGGACAAAGACCTAACTTCAACGACTTGTTAGGCGATTTCTTCGCCGAAACCTCCGGCTCGATCTTTGCGCCGAGTTCCTTAGCGAGATGAAGATATCGATGAACCTGATGTTTGATCGGCCCGCGCGGATCGGGCTCGGGCACAATTTGATTCAAAAGCCACGCGCGCGCATGCCCGCGATAACCGATGCGGCGTGGAATTTTCGCCAGCCAAACTTCCAGCGCCGATCGCAACGAATTCGGAAAAAGAATTGCGACATCGAACGGCGTTTGTTTTTTCAACAAACGGGCGGCGGCGAGCAACGCCTTGTTAGGCAGCGGAGAAACTTCATCGACTTCGGGCACTAACTTCCAGACCGGCACGAGATTTTCCGGCGTCGCGACCGTGACGTGTGCATCGGGTCGGCCGCGCTTGATCGCGCGCACTGCGGCAATGCTGATCACGCTGTCGCCTAACCAGTTCGAGCTGCGAATCAGAATGCGGAATGGTTTTAACTCGACGCCGTCGGGCACATGCACACCTCGCTTATATTCACGCAGAAGGAAATTCGGCTTCGGAGTTTTCCAGCGATTGTGCACCCAGAACCAGTCTTCCGGAGCCGCGCGGATTTGATCGGCCATGACCTCGTTAGCCTTGGCCGCCATCTCTTCGATTGAATCGCCTAACGAGTCGAAGCGCGGCGTGAAAACCAAACGCCAGCGTCCGGGACCAATCACATAGAGCGCGGCCGCTATGACGGCGGCATTGGTGCGCTTGGCCAGCAAAGGACCGAGCGACGTCGTGGAAGCAAGCCGACCGAAGAACGGCGTCCATAACCCCTGGTCGCCTGCGTGTTGATCGGAAAAAATGCTAACCAATCCGCCGCTGCGCAGATGCGCGATCGTTTTCTGAAAACCTTCGCGCCGATCAAAAAGCTTGGCCCCGGTCTGCGCGCGTTTCCGCTGCACGTCGGCGTCGATGAAGCGATTGCCCAACGACTGGTAAACCGTGCCGATCGGCGCGTAGCCGAAATTGTGGAGGAAGACCTGGGGAAATATTTCCCAACTGCCGAAATGGCTCAGCACGAGCACGACCGAGCGCCCGGCGCGCAATCGCTCGTGGATCACGTCACCGTTTTCGATCGCGACCAACTTGGCAGCTTCTTCCAGTGGCATGGCGCCGACTTTCATGCTGCAAAGCAGATTGGCGCCAAGACGTTGGAAATGTTTGCGTGTGAGGCGACGCAATTCGGCATCCGATTTTTCCGAAGCGAAAGCGATCTTGAGATTGTGCCGCGCGAGCCGGCGATATTTTCCCAGCAGAACCCAATGCAGCAGCCCGAGCGTTTCGCCGATGCCATTGAGCGCGCGCAGCGGGATCGCGCTGACGACGGCTAGCGCCGCGCGATACAAAAGATAAACACAGAAATCGAGCATGCTGCGGCGCGAGTAATCAATATAATGTCGCGGTTTTGCAAGACTCCGAATCTCCCGAGGAAAAGATCGCGCGCCTGAATGAACGGCTGCGTGGACTCGAGCGCACCTTGCGCACGCGCATGTCGGAGTTGGAAGGGGCCGATCGCCACATCGCAAAGCTGGAAGACAAAATCGTCAAGCTGAAGGAAGCGAAGAAGCAGCTGAAAGTTCTGAAGGAAGAGAAGCAGGCGCTGCGAAAATCGCCGGAGCGCAAGGTCGGCCAGGTATTGCTTGCGCCGTATTTGTTGCCGAAAAAGTTGATTCGCGAAGTGCAAAAGCGTCGCGGGAAAACGCCGAAGCGCAAAGTCTCACCGGCGACAGAATACCAGCAATGGTTCGAACGTCACCGTGCGAAACCGGCGGAACTAACAGCGAAGTTTTCCTATTCGCCTTTGATTTCCATTATCACGCCGGTTTTCAACACGCCTAACGAGTGGTTGCAGGCAGCGATCGAATCGGTGCGCGCGCAGGTCTACGAAAAGTGGGAACTGATTCTGATCGATGACGCTTCGACCAAACCGATGGAGTTTGATCGCCTAACGAGTGGTGATTCACGCATCAAACTGCTGAGGCGTGAAAGCAACGGCGGAATTTCCGCCGCGTCGAATGATGGACTGAAGATCGCCCGTGGCGACTTCATCGGGATTCTCGACCACGACGATACGCTCGAGCCGGATGCGTTGTATGAGGCGGTGAGATTGTTGCAGACGCAGCGCGATGCCGATCTGATTTACTCCGACGAAGATAAGATCACCGACGCCGGTTTGGATGCGCCGTTCTTGAAACCGGATTGGTCGCCGGATTTGTTTCTCTCCTACAACTACCTCTGTCATTTCACCGTTTTTCGACGCGCGTTACTCGATCAGGTCGGCGGTTTTCGGTCCGAGTTCGACGGGTCACAAGATTACGATTTGTTTTTGCGCATCGTCGAAAAAACGCGGCGCATCCATCACGTTCCGCGCGTGCTTTATCATTGGCGGCGCACGGCGAGTTCGACGGCGGACAACATTCGCCGCAAACCGGAAGCGCTGGAGGCGGGACGAAATGCCATTGCGGAACATTTGCAGCGCCGCGGCGAGCAAGGTCACGTCGCGATCGATTGGCGGACGCATTGTTATTGGGTGAAGCGGGAGATCAAACGCGCGCGCAAGATTTCCATCATCATCGCGACGCGCGATCGCATTCCGCTTTTGTCGCGCTGCATCGAAACGCTCACGACAAAAACGAGCTATCGTGATTTCGAAGTCGTGATCGTTGATAACGACAGCGCGACGGAGGAAGCGCGTGCTTATTTCGAACAGACGCCGCATCGCGTCCTGCGTTATGAAGGACCGTTTAATTTTTCCGCGATGAATAATCTCGCGGTCGAACAAACCGATTCGCCCTGGCTGCTTTTTTTGAACAACGACGTCGAGATCATCGAAAGTGAGTGGCTGAGCGCGATGGTCGAGCATGTGCAACGGCCCGAAGTCGGCGCGGTCGGCGCGCGTTTGTTGTATCCCGATGAGACGGTGCAACACGCCGGCGTCGTCATGGGTGTGGGCGGAATTGCCGAGCATGCTTTCAAGAATTTCGGCGCGGAAGAGCCGGGTGTATGCCGGCAATTGCAGGTCACGCGCAATTACAGCGCGGTCACGGGTGCGTGTCTGCTGACGCGGCGCGTCGTTTTCGATGAACTCGGCGGCTTTGACGAAGCGCAATTGCCGGTCACCTTCAGCGATGTCGATCTTTGCCTGAAAATGCGCAGCGCTGGTTATCTCATCGTCTACACTCCGTTCGCGAAGTTGTTTCATCACGAATCGGCTACGCGTCATCGGAGCGCCGAGCCGCGCGAGAGCGATGTGATCCGCGCGCGCTGGGCCGATGTGATTGCGCGCGATCCTTATTACAATCCGAATCTTTCTCGCGCCGCGGCTGACTTCTCGTTAGGCAAGTAGTTATGGGCGACTTGTGGCACGGACTCTCTGTGGAAGGTCGGGCGGCGCTGACCACGCGCGATTACGCGAAGGCTGATCTGAAGCAGCAGGTTTCGGAAATTGGAATTGAAGTCGGCAAGCTCGATCGCAACGCAAAAGAAGTGAGGGAAGTTTGGATTCCCGGCGTAGAAATTTTCCCGCGGACCATCTATCCGCAGCGCCATCGTGGATCGTTTGGTGAATTTGCGCGCCGCGATGAAGGCATCGTGAAAAAGATTGGGTTCTGGCCGAAGCAATGGGCGGCCGCGCGGATGTTCGCGCAGACGGCGAAAGGTTTTCATGTCCATCCGCCGGTTGTGCCTAACGAGACCAAGGCTAACGAATGGTTTCAGCGCTTATTCGTGAAAGAGCCGGAGAATTTTTCGCTGCGTCGCTACGAGGACGAGCAGTGGGACATGATGTTTTTCGTGCAGGGCGTTGGAGAGATGATCCTGCGCGATCTGCGCGCTGGCATGCCGTCGCGCACGATGCGATTACTGATCGACGGCGACAATCATCGCAGCGCGAATAACGTCGCGGTGATCATTCCACCGGGCGTGGCGCACGCCATTCGCGTCGAGGGTTCGGAGGATCTGATCATGGTTTATGGGACGAGCACTTCGTTCATTCCCGAGTTCGAAGGCCGGATCGCGAGCGATGTGGAATCGGCGCCGCTGCCGGAATCCTGGCAACGATTTCTTGCGCAATAGATTTGCCGCATGAACGCGCGGCAGTTCGAGGCGGCGGAGCCGGAATGGATGGACCGGCCGGAAGCCAGTCGACAGGAATTAGAAAGTTCGTTGCGCAGTCTGCGCGGGTTGAATCGATATTTCGGAAGTTATGGACTCGTTAGGCACTTCTTGCGCCGCTGGATCAAACGTGGCGATCAATTACGGCTGCTGGATTTAGCGACCGGCTCGGGAGACATTCCGCGGTTAGTCGCGGATCATGCCCGCGCCATCGGTGCGAAGATCGAGATCGTGGCAATCGATTTTCAACCGACGACATTGCAGATCGCGCAGCGTTTCACGGCGGATTATCCCGAAATTAGTTTTCAACAAGCGGACGTGCTCACGTTTCAAAGCGAGGAACCTTTTGACATTGTGACCTGTAATTTGGCTCTCCATCATTTCAGCAATAACGATGCGGTAAAGTTGCTGCAGCGCTGCCGCGAGCTGTCGCAGCGCTGCGTTCTCGTCTCCGATTTGCGGCGCGGCTGGGAATGTACGGTGGGCGTTTATCTGCTGACGGCATTGATCTTCAATGATGCGATGACGCGAAATGATGGCCGCGCTTCGGCGGCGCGCGCGTTTTCGTTTGCGGAACTGCGCGATTTGGCACGACGCGCTGGCTGGGAAAAGTTGGGTGCGAAGAAGTTCCGTTTCGCGCGGCAGGCGATCTGGTTGGAATGAGAATCATCGAAACCGCGGAGGACGCGCACGCGTTCGTTAGGCAAAGCGGCCAACGCCGCGTGCTCGTGCCGACGATGGGCGGATTGCATCGCGGCCACATGGAACTGGTGCGCGTCGCGCGTGAATCGGCGGGCGCAGATGGCGAAGTGGCGATGAGTATTTTTGTGAATCCATTGCAGTTCGAGCCGGGCGCAGATTATGAACGCTATCCGCGGCCGAAAGAGGCGGACGAAAAACTTTGTCGCGAAGCCGGAGTGGATTTGCTTTTCCGGCCCACGCCTAACGAGATGTATTTTGCCGATCGTTCGGTGATGGTCGACGAGACGGCGCTCTCGCAATTGTTGGAAGGCAAGTCGCGTCCTGGACATTTTCGCGGCGTTTGCACAGTGGTGGCGAAGCTGTTTCATCTGCTCGCGCCGGACGCGGCGGTTTTTGGTGAGAAGGATTTTCAGCAACTCGCGATCATCAAACGCATGGTGCGCGATCTGAATTTTCCGATCGAAATTATCGGTGTTCCAACGGTTCGCGAGGTGGATGGTCTCGCGTGCAGTTCGCGTAATCAATATCTGAACGAAGAGGAGCGACGACAGGCGCCGGTATTGCGGCAGGCGCTGCTAATGGTGCGAGAACTCGTTAGGCGCGGAGAAATTTTATCGCGTGCTCTGATTAATGTTACGCGACTGGAAATTGGCCGCGCGGCGTTAGCTCGGATTGATTACGTCGAAATCGTCGATGAGGAAAATTTGCAGCCGGTGGAACTTGTCGGTGCAAATTCGCTTCTCGCAGTCGCGGTCTTTTTTGGAAAGACGCGCTTAATCGATAACATTCGATTGCGATGAAGGAATACGATTTCGTTGTCGTCGGGAGTGGAATCGCGGGACTGACCTTCGCGCTGAAAGCGGCGAAGCATGGCTCGGTGGCGGTGATCACGAAACGCAAAGGCGCCGATTCGAATACAGCCTGGGCCCAGGGCGGCATCGCGTGCGTGACGAGCAGCGAAGATTCTTTCGAGCTGCACCTGCGCGACACGCTGGAAGCCGGCGCGGGACTTTGCGACGAGGCGGCGGCGCGCACGATCATCACGGAGGGGCCGGCGCGAATTCAGGAGCTGATCGAGTTCGGTTTGCAGTTCGATGAGCGCGAAGTGGAAGGTCATCGCGAGCTCGACCTGGGGCGCGAAGGCGGACATTCGAAGCGCCGCGTGCTGCATGTGCACGACATTACCGGCTCGGAGATCGAGAAAACGCTTCTGCGCGAACTCGGTCGGACGGAGCGAGTCGATCTGCTGGAGAATCACATGGCGGTCGATCTGATCACTGCGGGGAAGATTGGCTTCGCCACGGAAGATCGTTGCCTCGGCGTTTATGTGCTCGATGAAAAAACGACGGAAGTCGAAACGATCCGCACCGATCGACTCGTACTTGCGACCGGTGGTTGCGGGAAAGTTTATCTCTACACAACAAATCCTGACGTGGCGACGGGTGATGGCGTGGCGATGGCGTGGCGCGCGGGTGCGACGATTGCGAACATGGAGTTCATCCAATTTCATCCGACGTGTTTGTTTCACGCGGAAGCGAAATCGTTTCTGATTTCGGAAGCGGTGCGCGGGGAAGGCGGAATTTTGCGCAACAGTCGCGGCGAAGATTTCATGCAGCGTTATCATCCGATGAAGTCGCTGGCCCCGCGGGATATCGTGGCACGCGCGATTGATTCTGAGATCAAGAAATCGGGTGCGCCCTGCGTTTATCTCGACATCACGCACAAGCCGCCGGAGTTTTTGCGCGAACGATTTCCGCACATTTACGAAACGTGTCTGCGTTTCGGGATCGACATGACCAAGCAGCCGATCCCGGTTGTGCCGGCGGCGCATTATCAATGCGGCGGAATCAAAACCAATGTGAATGGCGCGACCACGCTGCCGGGACTTTACGCGATCGGCGAAGTAGCATGCACGGGATTGCACGGCGCGAATCGTCTCGCGAGCAACTCGCTTCTCGAAGGTTTGGTCGTCGCTCATCGGGCGTGCGAAACCATGCTGCGCGAACAACCGCCGGTTCATCCGGCGCGGCAAATTTCGTTGCCGGAATGGCAACCTGGCGATGTCCAGGACGTGGATGAATTGGTCGTGATTTATCACAACTGGGGCGAAATTCGCAGGCTGATGTGGGATTACGTCGGCATCGTGCGCACCACCAAACGCCTGCAACGCGCCAGCGCGCGCTTGCGCAATCTGCAACGGGAAATCCGGGAGTTTTATTGGAACTTCAAGGTCACGGTCGACTTGCTAGAACTGCGCAACCTTGCCACGGTGGCGGCTTTAATCGTCGATTCCGCCCTCAGCCGGAAGGAGAGCCGGGGGCTACATTTTACGCTCGACCATCCTCAACCCGAGGATCAATACTCCCATTCGGACACGCTTTTGAGCCGGATTTGAGGGGTGGAATGGATAGTGCTTTTTAGAGTGCCGAGGCCACCGCCTCCCTCGGTAGATCGAGGGATGCAGCTTGCCCAGAAAGGATTTTTCGGATAAAAGAAGCCCGGCATTTACGCTCAATGAGAAGAATTTTCGTCCTTTGCACCTTTTTCGCGTTGAGCGCGATGGCAGCCCGGGGGCAATCGATGTCGCCTTACGAAAGCGCGGCCGATTTCGCCAAATACGCCATGAAGTTGCGCGAGCAGGCGATGATGAAGGTCGAGCCGCAGGTTTTTGTTCCGACCTCGTCCCGGACGAACACGCAGCGTTATCCTTGGAAAACCAACATCGTCACGACGGTTTTTTGGGTTGGCGAACAACCGACGGAAAACAATCCGGTGCCGAACACCAAGAGCTCGTGGGACCTGAACTGGGTTTCTAGTTACGGCGGTTACGACACGCCGGATTCGTCGAATCGCAAGAATTACATTCCGGTTAATTTCGTTCCGCGGCAAAATCCATTTTACGTCGCGTTGCCCTACAACGATGTCACGCACGGCCAATTCAAACCTGAAGCGGCGCTGGTCATCCCCTGGTTCAAACAGGAATATAAAGGCCCGGGCGTTTCCGTTTGTCATGACCGATGGATCGCCGTCCGCAAAGGCAACCGCGTCTGCTATGCGCAGTGGGAAGATTGCGGTCCGTTTCGCACCGATCATTTCCAATACGTTTTCCAGAACGAGCGGCCGAAACCGAATTTGAATCACGGCGCCGGTTTGGACATTTCGCCAGCGGTACGTGATTACCTGGGTCTCGCGCCGACCGATGTGACCGATTGGCAATTTGTCGAAGTGCGTGACGTCGCGCCCGGTCCGTGGCGCAGCTACGGCGACAACAATCATTTCGTCATTGCGCAGCGTCAGCTGCAGTCGCAACAGCAGCGGCTGGCGCAGGAAACCAGCGCGGACAAAGCAAAGAAAAAATAGGCGTTCGCGCCGCGCGCGGCGCTTGCAAACTGCCTGATCGAGCCTGCGAATAAACGCGGCCCGGCCGCGTCCAAGGTTGCTGCCATGGAAACCGGCGTCCAGCTTCCGACCAACGCGCGATTTCAATTCGCATGGCCAAGTCATGAGCGCGCAGCCATTGTCTCCGACGAATCGATGAACCGCACGACCGGCGCGCAGCGAGCGATTGGACTCGGGCTGCTTGTTACACTCGCGCAAATTTTCGTCGCGGTCGCACTGATCGCTCCGCACGGGGCCTGGCACGATCGCTATCACACGCTCATTCAGCACGACAGCTATTGGTTCGCCAACATCGTCGATCGCGGTTACGGCACGATCGTTCCACCGATCGATCATAAATTGATGGAGGTGTCGAACGTCGCCTTCTTTCCCGCATATCCGGGAATCGCGCGCGTCTTGCACTCGTTAGGCTTGGAAACCTACGACGCGCTGCTCGTGACCGCGCAGCTCGCGGCCTGGGCATTCTGGAGCTATTTCTTTCTGCTGTGCCAACGCTGGAATATCCCGCCCGTCCGGCAAATTTTTGGCGGCATCGCGATCGCGGCGCATCCCACGGCGTTTTTCCTAGTCGCCGGTTATTCGGAATCGCTCTTTCTCGCGATGCTGCTCGGTTTCGTCTATTGGAGCGGCGCGGAAGGTCGCGCCGCGAAAGTCATTGCCGCACTCCATGGCATGGTGATGTCGGCGACGCGGATTGTCGGGATTCCTTGTGCCGCATTCCCGGTGGTGCGCGCAATCTTTGAAGGCGGTTGGAAACAACTACGCGATGTGCGCCATTGGTTTCGAAACTACGGCGGCGCGGTCGCGCTGATGTTCGCCGCAATGCTAGGCGCGATCGGGTTCTTCATTTATTGCCAGCTGCGCTGGGGCGTCTGGAATCTCTACATGCAAACGCAAGAGGCCGGCTGGGCGATTTCTCCCGATTACCTCGCGGTTTTGAAACCAGCGAGCTATCACTGGCTCATTCCGCCGCTGAACGATCCTACTCTTTGGAGCCAGATGACGATGACGGTTGGTGCATTGCTCTTTCTCCTAGTCGCGCTTTTCGAATTTGTGCCGGCGGTTCATCGCCGCACGCAGTGGCAATCGCGCGTCGGTCTTTATTTCGTGGCCTTCACTACATATTATATAGCGGTCAGCGGCGTCGCCTCCGTGGCGATGGAAAGCATGCTGCGCTACCAGTTTTGCGCGCACGTATTAATCGTGCTGGCGCTTTTGCACTTTTTGGCGCAACTTCGCCCGCCGCCGCTCCCGGCGCGGGCGCTCGGGATGGCGGTTGTCGCACTGATCTGTGCGGCTGGGCTGAGCCTCCAAGGGTGGTGGATTTGGAATTTCACCAGGGGCGGCTGGGTGGCTTAAGAAAAAATGAAAACGAATGTAGCAATCATCGGCGCAGGACCAGCGGGCTTAACCGCCGCTTATCTGCTCGCAAAGAATAACGTCGACGTGACCGTCGTAGAGGCGGATCCGGTCTACGTCGGAGGCATTTCGCGCACCGCGACCTATAAAGGATTTCATTTCGATATTGGCGGGCATCGCTTCTTCTCGAAGTCGAAAGAGGTCAATGATTTCTGGCAGGAGATTCTGCCTAACGACATGCTGGATCGCCCGCGTTCTTCACGCATTTTCTACGGCGGAAAATTTTTCGCTTATCCGCTGAAGGCTTTCGAAGCGCTGACCAAACTTGGCGTGATCAAATCGACGCTCTGTGTTTTTCCTGGATGAAGGCGCGGCTCTTTCCGGTGCCGAATCCGACGAATTTCGAGGACTGGGTCAGCAATCAGTTCGGCAAGCGCCTCTTCAATACCTTCTTCAAGAGCTACACCGAAAAAGTTTGGGGGATGAGCTGCAAGGAAATTTCCGCCGATTGGGCCGCGCAGCGCATTAAAGGCCTCTCGTTAGGCAGCGCGATCAAGAACGCAATTTTTCCACAGAAGCAGCCGAAGAATAGCAACGACGTCATCAAGACTTTGATCAATTGCTTCAAGTATCCGCGCAAAGGTCCCGGCATGATGTGGGAAGCGTGCGCCGCGAAAAGACGAAGGCGACTGGGCGGCCAGATCGAGATGGGCGCAAGGTGGTAGGCTGCGAATACGACGAAGCGAACTGCCACCTGGCATGCTGCGTTATCAGGACCAGGCTGGCAACGTTCAGCACGCTGGAAGCCGAGCACGTTATTTCTTCCGCGCCGATGCGCGAACTGGTCAACGGATTAAAACCCGCCGATTTCCGGAACGCGCGAAGCAGGCGGCGAACAGCCTGAAGTATCGCGACTTCCTCACCGTGATGCTGATCCTGAAAAATCGCGACGCATGTTCGACGATAATTGGATCTACATCCACGACCCGAGAGTGCAGGTCGGCCGCATCCAAAACTTCCGTTCGTGGTCGCCCGAGATGGTGCCTGATCCGGACAAGGCGTGTTACGGCCTGGAGTATTTCTGCTTCGAACACGACGGCCTTTGGGATTCATCCGATGCCGAACTGATCGAGTTGGCGAAGAAAGAGCTGATGCAGATCGGTCTCGCGCATGAAGGCGATGTCATGGACGGAACAGTCGTTAGCCAGAAAAAAGCGTATCCGGTTTACGATGACGATTACGCGAAGCACGTGGCGACTGTTCGCGACGAGACTCGATGCGCGTTATCCGAATTTGCATCTCGTGGGCCGCAACGGCATGCACAAATACAACAATCAGGACCACGCCATGATGACCGCGATGTTGTGCGTGGAGAATATCCTGGCCGACACGAAGCTTTACGATCTCTGGCAGGTAAACGGCGACGCCGAATACCACGAAGCCGGCGAAGCGGCGGTCGAAGAAACGACTGGCACGCGCCCTGCGATCACGTGCCGACCCGCGTGACGCGGCGACGCCGAGAGCTAGCGCCCGAACAGTCGTGAGCTTGTGGATTACTCCGCCGCAAGCTCGTCCATCGGCACGCAGGTGCAGAACAAATTCCGGTCGCCGTAGACGTTGTCGATCCGCGCGACGGCAGGCCAGAATTTAAATTCGCGCGTCCAGGCGCGGGATAAGCGCGCTGCTTCGCGCGAGTAGGGCCGGTCCCATTTGTCGGCGGTGACCTGTTGCGCGGTGTGCGGCGCGTTTTTTAGCACGTTGTTCTGCTTGTCGGCTTTTCCGGAAACGATTTCCTCGATTTCGCCGTGGATCGAAATCATCGCCTCACAAAAACGATCGAGTTCTTCTTTCGCTTCGCTTTCGGTCGGCTCGATCATCATCGTGCCCGCGACCGGGAAGGAAACCGTGGGCGCATGAAAGCCGTAATCCATCAGGCGCTTGGCCACGTCTTCCACTTCGACGCCGCGCGCTCTTCAATTGCCGCAGATCGACGATGCATTCGTGCGCGACCAGACCGTGTTTGCCTTTGTAGAGAACCGGGAAATAACTATCGAGCCGCTTCGCGATGTAGTTCGCATTCAGGATCGCGATTTTCGTCGCCTCTGTCAGGCCATCGGCGCCCATCATCCGGATATACATCCAGGAAATGGTCAGAATGCTTGCGCTGCCCTAAGGCGCCGGCGAGACGGCGCCGACGCCGTTTCGGATTTCGGACTTCGGATCTCGGATTGAGCGACGGCAGAAACGGCACGAGATGTTTCGCAACGCCGATCGGACCCATGCCCGGGCCGCCGCCGCCGTGCGGAATGCAGAAGGTCTTGTGCAGATTGAGATGGCAAACATCCGCGCCGATGTCGCCGGGCCGGCACAGGCCGCACCTGCGCGTTCATGTTCGCGCCGTCCATGTAAACCTGGCCGCCGTGCGAATGAACGATCTCGCAAATCTCGCGGATGGTCGTTTCGAAAACGCCGTGCGTCGAGGGATAGGTGACCATCAGCGCCGCGAGATCGTCTTTGTGCTGCGTCCGCTTTTGCGCGCAGATCGGCCACGTCAATGTTGCCATCTTTTAAGGTCAGCGACCGGCACGACTTTGAAACCGGCCATGACCGCGCTGGCCGGATTGGTTCCGTGCGCCGACGTGGGGATGAGACAGATCTTGCGATGACCTTCGCCGCGGGATTCGTGATATTCGCGGATCGCGAGCAAGCCCGCGTATTCGCCTTGCGAGCCGGCGTTCGGTTGCAAGCGAAACGGCGGCGAAACCGGTGATCTCCGCGAGCCATCGTCGCAGCTGTTCGCACATCTCGCGATAACCGAGCGATTGCTCGTTAGGCGCAAACGGATGCAGCTTCGCGAATTCCGGCCACGAGATCGGAAACATTTCCGCGGTCGCGTTCAGTTTCATCGTGCACGAGCCGAGCGGAATCATGGAATGACAGAGCGAAAGATCGCGCGACTCGAGCCGCCGCAGATAGCGCAGCATTTCCGTTTCGGTGTGATGGTGTTGAAAACCGGATGCGTCAGATATTTAGAAGTGCGGAGCGCGGATTGCGGAATGCGGAAGGGCGCGCCGTTGCCTTGTTCGGCAAAATTGTGCGCGTGATCGCTGCGGAAAATGGAGAGCAGATCTTCCAGGTCGCGTTCGGTAGTTGTTTCATCGAGGGAAATGCCGACGGCGTGTTCGCTTAAGCGAACGCAAATTGCAGCCGGCTTTCTCGGCGCGTTTCAAAATATCGCTCGTGGCCGCGTCACCGAGTTCGATGCGAATGGTGTCGAAGAAATTTTCGTTGGCGATTTTGAAACCGAGCTTGCGCAAATTATTCGCGAGCTTGGCCGCGCGTGCGTGCACACGATCGGCGATGGCACGCAAACCGTGCGGCCCGTGATAGACCGCGTACATCGAAGCGATGACCGCGAGCAGAACCTGCGCGGTGCAGATGTTACTGGTGGCCTTGTCGCGGCGAATGTGTTGCTCGCGGGTTTGCAATGCGAGGCGATATCCCGGTTTACCGGCAGCATCGTGCGAAACACCGACCAGTCGTCCCGGCATGTGGCGCTTGTATTGCATCGCGCGTCGCGAAATAAGCGGCGTGCGGTCCGCCAAAACCGAGCGGCACGCCGAAGCGTTGCGTGTTACCAACGGCGACATCGGCGCCGAATTCTCCCGGCGGTTTCAGAAGCGTGAGTGCGAGAATGTCGGCGGCGACGATAACGAGCGCGCCGGCTTCATGCGCTTGCCTAACGAATGTTTCGTAATCGCAAATCGCGCCGTCGGTCGCGGGGTATTGCACGAGCGCGCCGAAAAACGAATTGTCGAATTGGAATTCGGAAAAATTTCCGATGACGACTTCGAGTCCGAGCGGCTTCGCGCGTGTGTGCACGACCGCGATCGTTTGCGGATGACAGTTATCCGCGACGAAAAACCTCATCCGACTCGAAACAACTGCATGACAAAGCGTCATCGCTTCCGCGGCCGAGGTTGCTTCATCGAGCATCGAAGCGTTCGCAATATCCAGCGCAGTCAGGTCTGTGATCATCGTCTGAAAATTGACCAACGCTTCGAGACGACCTTGCGCGATCTCCGCCTGATACGGCGTGTAAGCGGTATACCAGCCGGGGTTCTCGAGAATATTTCGCTGAATCACCGGCGGCGTGATGCAATCGGAATAACCCGCGCCGATGTAACTGCGCAGCACCTTGTTCTTCTTGGAAAGCGCGCGCAATTCCGCGAGGGCTTCCTGCTCCGATTTGGCGGCGGGCAGGTCTAACGAACGGTCGAGCCGGATATTTTTTGGAACCGTCGCATCGATCAGTGCATCGATATTTTCAAACCCAACCGTCTCAAGCATCTTCGCGAGGCCGGCATCGTCAGGACCAATGTGCCGGCGCGCAAAAGAGTCGATTTCCATCCGTTGATCCTACGGAACGGAAATGAGGTTTCAAGAGAACGGCGCGACAAGATGTTTCGCAAGCAAGCCGAAGCGGGCATAAGAGAGGTCGTGCTGCGCACGCGCAATCCAGTTCGCCGCTTCTTTTCGAATCTCGGACCGGGCCTTATCGCCGGCGCGGCGGATGACGATCCTTCGGGCATCGCGACTTATTCTTCGGCCGGCGCGGCCATGGGCACGCAATTGCTTTGGCTCGCGTTAATCACCTGGCCGTTAATGGCCGCGGTGCAAATGATGTGCGCGCGGGTCGGCATGATGACCGGTCGCGGCTTGTCCGGCGCGTTCCATCATAAGATTCCGAAGCCGGTAATTATCGTTGCGAGTGTCGCGTTACTCATCGCCAACACGATCAACATCGGCGCCGATCTTTCGGGAATGGCCGATGCCGCGGAAATGCTTTCCGGCCTTAGTTCGCACGCCTTCGTTATTTTGTTCGGTCTGCTCATTGCCTTTGCCACCGTGCAATTCCGCTATCATCAAATCGCCACGATTTTGAAATGGCTCGCGCTGACATTATTTGCCTACGTCATCACCGCGTTTGTCGTTAAACCAGATTGGCACTCGGTCCTGCACGATACGTTTGTGCCGTCATGGCCAAAGGGCAGCCAAGGTTGGGCGATGATCGTCGCGATCCTCGGAACGACGATCAGTCCGTATCTATTTTACTGGCAAGCGTCGCAGGAAGTTGAGGAGGAAAAAGCGGCGGGACGCCGCATGCTGGCGCGATGCGCGGGAGCGACCCGCGCGGAGGTCGGTGTGCGTAAGATCGATGTTGGCGTCGGCACCTTTTTTTCCAACCTGGTCATGTATTTCATCATCCTGACGACCGCACTCACCCTGCATCGTCATGGCATTACCGAGGTACAAACTTCACGCGAAGCCGCGGAAGCTTTGCGTCCGCTGGCGGGAAATTTCGCGGCGGTTCTTTTCACCGTCGGTGTGCTCGGAGTGGGATTTCTCGCAATACCAACGCTCTCCGGTTCCGCCGCCTACGCGCTCGCCGAAACCTTCGGCTGGCATCAAGGACTCGACGCAAAATTCAAATCAGCGCGCGGATTTTATGGCGTTGTAATTGCATCAAGCATCGCCGGCATTGCAATGGACTTCGCAAAGATCAATCCCGTACGAGCGTTGTTCTGGACGGCCGTGATCAATGGTCTGCTCGCGCCGTTCTTGCTCACTGCGGTCCTACTCGTTGCCTTGGATCGGCGCATCATGCATGGTCGGCCCAGCTCACCGCTCGCCCTCGTAACGGTCGGCGTGACCATCATCGCAATGTTCGCCGCGGCGGTCGCGATGTTCGTGGTCTAACTGTCAAACGTCTCGACGCCGTGGCTCTTCAAACGTCCGCGCAATTCGCGAAGATGTTGATGGTCGCGAGTCTCGACCGTGCAAACCACGTGGACTGCTGAAACATCCGAGCCAGCGAACTCGCGCTCGTGCACGACTTGTTTGACGCTCGCGCCGGCCGCCGCGATTTGCGCGGCGAGATCGGCGAGGCCGCCGGGACGATCGCTAATTTTAGCGGTGAATCGGCTGAGACGACCGTCGGCGACCAGACCGCGCTCGATCACGCGGCTGAGCACGTTCGGGTCGATGTTTCCGCCGGAGAAAATGATGACGACACGTTTACCGACGAGCTCCGGTAATTGACCGGATAAACAGGCCGCGAGAGCGGTCGCGCCGCCGCCTTCGACGACGCCTTTTTCCAGCTCGACGATGCGCAAAATGGAAACCGCGATTTGTTCTTCGCTGATGAGCAGGCAGCGATCGACGAGCGTTTTTGCCACGGCGAAAGCGTTCGCGCCGACCTGCGGAATCGCGAGACCGTCCGCCAGGGTCGCGCGGGTTGGAATAGTTACCGGCTGGCCGGCTTCCATGGCGGCTTTGAAGCTGGCCACGTTCTCCGCCTCAACCGCGATAATCTTTGCCTGGGGTCGCAGCGTTTTCACCGCCAGTGCAACACCCGCGAGCAAACCACCGCCACCGGCCGGCACAATCACCGCCTCGAGATCGGGCACTTGCTCGACAATCTCTATTCCCATCGTGCCCTGGCCGGCGATGATCGGCGGATCGTCGTAGCCGTTGATGTAAGCCAGGCCGCGTTCTTTCGCGATCTCGTGTGCGCGCGCTTTCGCTTCATCGAAATCGTTGCCGTAGCTCACGACGGTGGCGCCGAGTTTCTGGCAGTTACTAACTTTGATCAGCGGCGCGAATTTCGGCATGACCACAGTGGCGGGAACGCCTAATAACTTTCCCTGATAAGCGAGCGCCTGGGCGTGATTACCGGCGGAGGCTGCGATAACGCCGCGCTTTTTTTGCTCGGGCGAGAGCTGAGCGAGGGCGTTGGCCGCGCCGCGTTCCTTGAAACTTCCGGTGCGCTGCAAGTTTTCCAGCTTGCAGTAAATCTGCATGCCGGTGAGTTCGCTCAACGGAATAGAATGCGGACAGGGCGAAAAATAAACCGCGCCCTTTATCCGCTCCCGCGCGACGGCAATATCCTGGAAGCTGACCGGAGAAGCCGCGTGGTCGGACACGCTGACTCTTATCAACCATCAACTCTCGCGCATCAACTTCGAAGGATAACGCTAGCTCTTCGTGTCGAGCGCTTCGCGAACTTTGAGCGCGAGCTGCGCGGCGTCGAACGGCTTCGGCAAGAAGAACATTGCGCCATCGCGACGCGAAGCCAGCTGCAAGGATTCATCGAGATAACCGGAAATGAAAATGACTTTGGTGTGTGGACTGGCTTTGCGCAGCCAGTCGGCAAAATGATGTCCGCTCATCTGTGGCATGACCACGTCGGTCAGCAGCAAATGAATTTTGCGTCCGCTATCTTCGCGAATGACGCGTTGCGCATCGTCGCCATTGGCCGCTTCGATCACGGCGTATCCAAGATTGCGCAGGATGCGCACGGAAAGATGGCGCACCGCAATATCGTCCTCGAGAACAAGAATGGTTTCGGTGCCGGTGGGAATGTTTTTCCCGTTCGGTGATTTGTAACCGGCGGGCGGGGGAGGCGGAACTTTCGGAAGGCAAAGTGTCACGGTTGTGCCGGAGCCGACTTCGCTCTTCACACTGATGCGGCCACCACTCTGATGAACAATTCCGTAGCTCGTGGCCAATCCAAGCCCGCTCGATTCTGCGCCTTGTTTGGTGCTGAAGAAGGGTTCGAACAGGTGCGATTTCACTTCGTCGCTCATGCCAACTCCGTTGTCGGTCACGTTGATGGTGATGTATTCGCCGGCTGTTAGTCCTTCGGGATTTGCATCCCTTGCATCATCACCAACGCGTGATGTTCCGGTAGCGATTTTCATTTTGCCGCCGTGCGGCATCGCGTCGCGCGCGTTGACCGCGAGGTTGAGCAGAATTTGCTTCAACTGCTCGGCATCGACCTTGATGTGACCGCCACCTTTGAAGCGATGCAGGTCGCATTCGACCGAGATGTTTTCGCCGAGGAGCGGAAGGATGGAGCGCTCGAGATTGGTTACGAACGTGTTCACTTCCAGAACGCGCGAATCGAGCGGTTGTTTGCGGCTGAAGGCGAGTAGTTGTCCGGTGAGCGCGGCGGCCCGGCCGGCGGCGCCGCGTATTTCGGTGACGTGCTTGGCGACGGGACCTTTAGTCGAGGTTGCGAGAATGAGGTCGCTGTATCCGAGAATGGTAGTGAGGAAATTATTGAAGTCGTGCGCCACGCCGCCGGCCAATTGGCCGAACGCGTCCATTTTTTGCGAACGCACCATTTGGTCCTGCAATTGTTTGCGCGCGGTGATGTCCATGAGCGAGCCGATGAAGCGAATTGCGTCGCCCTTTTCGTTGCGCACGATCAAAGCGCGCTCGAGTAACAAAATGTAATCGCCGTCGGCCCGACGAAATCGATATTCACCGCTCCAACGCTCCGCTTCCGCGAGCGCTTCACGAATGCTGAGTGCGGTCCGCGCGCGATCGTCGGGGTGAACATGTCGCTGCCAGAAACCGATGTCCTGCGAAATGATGGACGGTTTATGACCGAGAAGTGTTTCGAGACCTTGTGGCCAGTCGAGCCGGCCGCTGCTTACATCCCAATCCCGAACAGCATCATTCGTAGCCCGGGCGGCCAGCGCAAAACATTCCGCATTTTCTGGCGCTTCATTCTGAGCGGTAATGCGAGCAATTTCATGCGCAGGCTTTCGTTTTTGGTTTGGTTGCGTGTTCGAATCGGCTTGTAAGTTGGTGTTGAATCGCATCGCTTCGGCCCAATCGGAACCCGCTTCCTTCTTGAGCTAATGCCATGCCTTGTTGAGCATTCCGCAGCGATAATGATCAATCAGCGCGAGATAATTCTCGCAGCGAATGCACCTGTCGTGAACGCACTGTCTCTTTCATACGCAGTCGAAAAGTTAGAATGCAATTCAGCGCTGCGAGATGGCGTTTTCGTGCGCGAGTAGTTTCGCGGTGGCGCTCATGAGCAGTTGTTTTTCCTCGGGCAAGAGCGCGGCGCGTTCGGCATCAACTAGGAACGAGCGAGCGCGATCGAGTTCCCGATTTTCCACCAGGAGCACGACATAATAAGCGGCGAGCGTTGGTTGGCGAAGCTCCTGCTCACTCATGTCTTGCAGCAGGCGCAAACCTTCCGCGGTTTTTCCTTCGGTATGCAACGCGAAGGCATAGGTGGCGGCGAAAGCTCGATTTGCGGGATGCTCGGCGTGCAATTTATAGGCGAGGCGGCGGGCCGTGCTGTCGCCGTTGATTAACAAACCAAGGCTGGCGCAATTATTCGCGGCCACGAGATCATTGGGATTTAGTTGCAAGGCCCGCTGCGCCACGTGCAACAAACCGCGTGTGTCCTGCTTTGCTTTGTAGAAACGTTGCAACGCGGAAAGAGCCAGCCGGTTGTTGTTGCTGCTGTCGGCAATCGTCCACCACACTTGTTCCGCGTCGTTTAAGTAACCCCAGCCGGCCGCGAGTTGTGCGAGCGCGACAAGTTGTTCCGGATTTATCTGCGCCTTTTTTATTGCGCCGCGCCAGGCGGTCTGCGCTTCAATCGAGGGACGATCCGACGGGCTGAGCCGATGCAAGGCGTGGCTCAAAACGGCCAGCCGCAGGGATTCGAAGTCGCCCCATTCCTTTCCTTCCACCAAAGCGCGCAATTCGCTCCATTCGCCGACGAAACTGTGCGCTTCCGCGATGGCGAGCGGAACTGGATTCGTTTGCGAAATCTCTTTGGGTAACGTGGCACTCCAGAGCAACGCCACGCGGGCCAGCTCGTGCCGGTTGAGCCAGGTAATTAACTCGGCGGTCGTGGCAGAGCTGGCCGCGGCCCTTGTTAGCAGCGCGCGAAACAACGGAACGGCCTTGTCGGTTCCTTCGCTCGCTTGAAATTGCAGAATCGCGTCAGCCAACGTTGCGCCATTTTCCGCACTCAGTTGGGCGGACCATTTTTGCGCAAAGGCGTTTTCGTGGCGGGCCAGCGCGTCAGTTGATAAGGCGCGGAGCGCTTCCAGACGAACGGTCGGTTGATTCGTTAGTTCCGCGAGGGTGGCTCGCGCTTGCGCGACGATTTTCGATTCGCGCGAAGCCAATCGAACCGTAGCGAGGTTGAGCGCAAGATGCGGGTTATCCGGGGCGAGTTGCAGAGCGGCCGAGAAATGTTCTTCGGCGACGGCTGGTTGTTGCCTAACGAGTGCTTCGGCGCCGGCCACCTGATGAAATTCGACGCTTTGCTGCGCGCTGGCCGGCAATGCGTTCAGGATTTGAGCGGCCACGTCCGGCTGATTGAATCGCAACGCGGTGCGCGCAAAGGCAATTTGATTTGGGAGATCATTCGGCGTGAGCTGCGCTACTTTTCTCCGCCAGACAATCGCGTCGGGCTGCCCAGATTTTTCCGCCATCTCTGCCATGGCGAACGAAGCAACTACGTTGTCTTGATCGAGGGCGAGGAGGCGACGCGCCACCAGCACTGCGCTCCTGAAATCATCTTGCCTAACGAATGCTTGCAGCTGCGCGGTCAAATGTTTTTCCCGCCAAATCCCGTAACCGCGCAAGCCCGCCAGGCTGAGTGCAGTTAGCGCCAGGCAGATGCAAACGCGTTTTCCCCATCGCACGAAAAATTCCCGACGCGCGAGGACGCGCACGTTGCCGGCGCCTTCGCTATTTGCGCGCACGTTTGCGAAGGCGCAGGACGAGACCGGCCGCGGTCGCGCAGGAAAGAATGGACGGCCAGAGCGGATTCATTTCCGGCACCGGCGTAAAGCTGATGTCGTGCAGGCCGATGTGCTGATAAGTGGAATCATCAAAAGCGGGACCGCCTCCGTAAGTGAAGGTGAGAGATTTGATGGCGTTATTGCCGAAATCGATCGTGACATTGGCGTCCCCCGAAGTGGCGCCAGTATCTGCCGTGCTGGCGTTTCCCTGGACGATCTGATTGATGCCGGTACCGGAGAGAGTGTTGTTTACGCTCGTAGTGATGGTGGGCGCGATCAGCGTTGTGCCGTCGATGGATAAAGCGCGGATCAAACTTAGCTGATCCTGATAAGTGCTGCTGCCGGCCACATTCGCGTAGTCAACGTCGAAAATTTTAAAGGAAACATTCGTCACGCCCAATGCGTAGAGGCTGGAAAAATCGATCGTCACCGTAACCGATTGCGTGTTGCTGGTGAGATTCAGGGCAATGCAGAGTGTGTTCTCGATTGTGGACAGACCCCCTTGAAAAGATGGACTCACCGCGGGCGTCATCGGATTGGGTGCGACGAGCTCGGGCTGAAACGGCGCGCCGTTGTTTGCCACGACACTGACGGTGACGTCGTTGCCGGGGTTCGCGGGATCAATGTCGTAGGAATTGCTAAGTGAACCGGCCGTCCAGCTGGCGGTGTCCCAATCCAAAATGACTGCGCGCGCGTTAGCGGAAAAAAACGCCAGCGCGGCCACCAACCAAACGGAAAAGTTAGGACGGTTCATGGAGAAGCCCTCTTTGAACTAGCAGTCGTTATGCCCCCTCCGCCTGTGAGATCGCGATTTTGCGATGGCGTTCGCCGTTGCGCGTCGTAAATCAAGAGCGCATGGGGGCGCGCTCGCGGTCTGTTTTTTGGCTAATGCCGGCGGCGCTCTGGCTTTGGCTCTTTTGGCATCTGCACGATGAGTGGTCGCTCAATCCGCAATATTTCTATGGTTGGGCGGTGCCGTTTTTGGCGGCGTTTCTCTTTTACTTGCGCTGGCTTGATCGGCCGGCGCCGGGAGATCCGAAGAATATCACGAGCCTGCAGATTTTCTTGCTGCTCCTGCTCTTGCCGTTGCGGCTAGTCGAAGAAGCAAATCCTGATTGGCGCGCGGTGAGTTGGATTTTGGGTTTGGTGGCGGTTGCTTATTCGTTCATCGCGCTAAGGCAAATCGGCGGGAAATCGTGGGCGCGACATTTTGCCTTTCCGATTTGCTTCGCCCTCGTCGCCATTCCGTGGCCGGTGCAGTTGGAGAATCTTGTGGTGCAAGGTCTGACGCGTGCGGTCGCTTTTGCCGCAGTCGAAATCGCCGGCTGGCTCGACATCGGTGCGCTGCAAATAGGTAACATTATCGAGTTACCGACTGGCTTTGTTGGCGTGAGCGAGGCTTGCAGCGGCGTCAAAACTTTACAGGCCGCCATCATGGTCGCGCTCGCATTGGGAGAATTGTTCTCGTTAGGCGCGGCGCGACGTTTTTTGCTTTTGTTCGCCGGCTGCGCCTGGGTTTTCTTCTGCAACGTTTTACGCGCGAGCACTCTCGTTTTTATTGCGGCGCGCCAGGGCACAGGTGCGCTCGAGCATTGGCACGACTTAATCGGAAGCCTCGTTCTCGTCGTGGGTATGGCCGGTCTACTGGCGCTGGCGTGGGTTTTAAAAAGGAACCGTCCGCATGCGTCGGCAGCTGCACGCACGGCGCCTCGAGTGCCTGAAGGTGGATACGTTGCACTGGCGTGGCTCGCGGTTGTCTTCGCTGCAACGGAGATTTGGTACCGCAGTCACGAAAAGAATTTGCGCGAGTTGCCGGCTTGGGAAGCGCGCTGGCCTAACGAGAGCAAGCCGCAAGCGATTCCCGACGAGACGCGCGCCATTCTTCACTACAACCGGGCCCAAAGCGCCGCGTGGGAAGAACCGCCCGCAATTCGCTGGTGGAGTTTTTTCGCCCGTTGGGAGCCGCAACGCGCTGCTCTACAATTAGTGCGCAGTCACTCGCCGGAGATCTGTTTACCGGCGGTGGGAAGAATTTTCCGCGAGGAACTCGAGCCTGTCACGGTTGAGACGACGGCGCTGCCGTTGCGTTTCCGTGTTTACGAATTCGAACAAAACGCCCAGCCGCTTTTTGTTTTCGTTTGTATCCAGGAAGACAAAATCGCCGCGGTCGGTCCGGGAAATGTGCCTAACGAGTGGAGCGCCCGCGGGCGTTTGCTTGCCGTCTGGCATGGCCAGCGCAATCTGGGACAGCGCTTGCTCGAAATCGCTGTGATCGGTTTTGACGATTTTTCACGCGCGCGCGAGGCGCTGGAAAAAACTGTCCGCGAAGTGGTGCAGCCTACGGGCTGACCGTGGGAATGACGGGCGGAATGGCCACGACTCCGAGGCGGCTGCTGATATCAGGATGTCCTTCGCCCGGAAAACTCACGCCCGGTTGATCGTCGTAAACATCGGGAGCCTGAGTCACATCGATCTTGGCGAAGGATGAATCGCCGTAAGCAGTGATCTCGATAATCTCAAAAGGATTCGCATCGCTCGTCGTTTCCGCGGGCGTGAAGCTGATCGCGAGGTAGCGTGCACCGGCGGGATCGAAATCGACCGCGGCTTCGTCTCCTTCGGCTTCCACTGTGGCGGAAGCGATCGGGTGGCGATATTTTAGATCGGTTGTGCCCTTGCCGAGTTCTTCGAGTTGATAAACATCGAAGCGACCGGCCACAGGCGCCCGATAAAGTGCGCGGACCAAGCGAATGTCTTCCGCAGCCGCGAGCTCAACGATGGTGGTCGGGCGAGCGTCGCGGCCCGCGAACGGATAAAAGGTCTTCTCATTTCGATCGACCATGCGCGACGCGATCTTCGATTCACCCGAACTGACGTAAACGATTCGACCCGTTGTGGGCAGAGCGGCGAAATTGAAATCGATCGGGCGATTTTTTTTCTGCGCGCGCGGCGTTTTCGAGATCAAGCCGAACTGCTGATTGAGATCGCTGTTGGCGATCTGTCGCAGCGCCTGGTTGCCGTAAAGATTGAGCGAACTCAGCCGGCCGCCGTTCGCGACCTTGAAGGAAAGTTTCACGTAACGCGCTTCGACACCGACCATGGAAAGATTGAAGAGACGTTTGTGACTGAAAACGATATTGCCATCGACATCGACCCACTTCGGGCTGGTGGCGGGCAGTTGGTAATTGGAAACGGAGATCTTCAATTCGCCCGCGGCCGCGGCGTTTTCATTCACGAAAGTGAAATGATCGAGCAGTGAGGTAGCGGGCAGCTTCAAGACAAAAGTGGTGACGCCTTCCTGAAGCGGGCAGCTGAGAGTTTCGTCGCGCAGGACGGTCGCGGAGGCGGAACCGGTCTCATTAGGTGCCAGGCGTTCCACCCGGCCGTCTGGCGTGATGCATTCAATTTGCGCGCCATTGTTGAGCGAGGCCAGTTCAACCGCGCGACCGTTCGGATCATCCGAACGCGCGGCAAAGCAGGCATTCGCGAGGGTCGCGCCGGCAAGAATGAGGAGAAACCTTTTCATAATGTCCCTGCTGGAAAAGCTTAGACCGCGCCAGTTGAAAAATTTTTCCGCGGCGAAATTTCTTGTTGGTCTCGCGCTCCATGAGTAAAAACAAGCCGACTACGCCTTAACCAATGATAATCAACGCTCGTTTGCGGTTGGTACCACTTCTGCTAACTCAAACTGCGCTACCTATGAGCAGTAATTCTCCAAAACACGGATCGTCTGCGCGGCGGAACAGCTTCGCATTCCTCTTCGCTCTCATCATTACGGCGATTCCTCTGTATGCGCAGGACGCGGTGCGACCCTCCCTCGCCGGTGAAGCTGCCGCCGAAGCACGGCGACAGACGCTCGATCAGATTCCTTATAACTTACTCGCCGGCCCGATTCGTTTCCGTTTCAGCGCCACCCAGGGCGTCGAATTCAACGACAACATCAACCTGTCGGAAAACGATAAGCAGTCCGATGTCATTCTCCGGCCGATGATCAACATGAACGCCCTCTGGCCGATCACGCAGTTGAACACGCTGCACATCGATCTCGGCTTGGGCTACGCGTATTACATCGATCACCCGGGGGACAGCACCAATAGCGTCCTCCTCGCACCGGGCTCGCAAGTCTCATTCGATGTTTTCGTGAGCGACTTCCGGATTAATTTTCACGACCGCTTTTCGCTGGAACAGGATCCGATCGCCGAAGCGCAGATCAGCAACGTGGTTGACTACGGACGCTTCGAAAACACCGCCGGTGTTTCGATTCTCTGGGATTTGAACAAAGCGGTCGCGACCCTCGGTTACGATCACTACAATTATATCTCGACTACGAGCAATTTCGATTATCTGAATCGCAACGCCGATTCGATCACTGGTTCGCTTAGCATCGCTGCTACCTCCACCACCGGCGTCGGGGCGGAAGGCGCCTTCGTCGATAACCGCTACGACCAAAATTTCTTAAACAATTCCAAGACTTACAGCGGCGGCGGTTTCGTGGAAACGCAGCTGACCAACTACGTGAAGCTGCGCGTGGCCGGCGGTTATCAGCACATCGATTTCGATAGCAACATGGTCCGCTTCGGTCCGTTCTTCGTCTTCCAGGATCGCGGGAGCTTGAACGATTACTATTTCAACGCCTTGATCTCACATCGCATCAATGGCGCGATCACCCAGCGCCTCTCGTTAGGCCACGAGTCGCAGCTCGGCATTAATTCCAACTACACCGTGCTCAATTACATTCGGCACACCGCCACCTGGAACATTATCAATCGCACCTTGCTCACGACGGAATTTTTCTACGAAGACGCGAATGATTCCGGTGGTTACATCGATGAGCATCTGCATCGCTACGGCGGCGCGCTTTCACTCGGCTATCAATTGACGCGGCATGTCACCCTCGGCGCCCGTTATCAATACACCCAGAAAGATTCCGATGTGCCGCTGCGCGATTATAAGCAGAACCGCGTTTCGCTCGACGGCACCTACAGTTTCTAATTGTAGGAAAAGAATTTCATGAAGAATCCGGGCTGCGCTCTCCTAGCCGCTCTATCGCTGGTCGCTCCGGCGACTTTCGGGCAAACTTTTGCCGCGCAAGCGCCAGGTGTGGCCCAGGAAAGTTCGCCCGCGATGGTGCAGCCGACGCCGCGCCCGATGTCAGCCGAGCCGGCCACCACCAGCACAGTCATGCGGACGAATTCGATGAACGTGCTCGACGATCACACTCGCCTAGGCCCTAACGACTTCGTCAGTTTCCGCGTAGTGGAAGATCGCGATAACGATCCGCAGCGCCTCCGCGTCAACGACAACGGACAACTGGAAGTTCCTTACATCGGGCTGGTACAGGCAGCTGGTCGCACCTCAAAAGATTTGGCTTACAGCATCAAGGGCGCGCTGGAGAAAGAATATTACTACCACGCCACCGTGATCATTGCGGTCGATCATGTCAGCGAAAAATCGCGCGGCAAAGTTTACGTCATCGGCTCGGTCAAAGGTCCGGGCCCGCAGGAAATTCCACCGGATGAAGAATACACGGTCAGCAAAGCGGTGATTCGCGCCGGCGGTTTCGGAGATTTTGCGAACAAACGCAAAGTAAAATTGACCCGCCGGAACGGCCAGGAAGTAATCGTCGATTTGAAGCGCGTCATCGAAGAAGGCCGCACGGATGAAGACGTTGTCTTGCAGCCGGATGATCGGATTTTTGTCCCGCAGCGTTTGATCAACATGTAATCATGCAAAACGCCGCGCCACTCGATCGTCCCGCTTCCGCTCCCTGGAGTACGTCGTTCATCACGCGACTCCATCGCTATAAATCGCTTCTCGTGCGGCGCTGGTGGATTCCGCTTCTCACTACCTGCATCGGTCTTTTCGTTTCTGCCTGGATGATCTACCAAACGCCGCCGTCATTTTTGACGACGAGTAAAATGATGGTCGCCGGCAGCCTGAAAATTCAGCAGGCCGCCATTTACAGCGAAGAGACGCAGAATTTTTACGGCACGCAGATTCAACTGATGCAGAGCGCGGAAGTGCGCCGCGGCGCGGAAGCACTCCTTCGCTCCACCCATCCGCAATTGCCGCCGGTCGCGGTCGACCTGACCGTCGCGCAAAAACCGCGCACCTCCATTTTTGATCTGCAAGCAATCGGCAGCTCGGGCGAATACACGCAGGCTTACTTGAATGCGGTCATGCAGAAGTATCTCGATTTCAAAAAAGGGATGCGTGAAGACCAGGGCCACAACGTGACCACCGCCGTGACCGAGCAGCTCATCCAGACGGAAAAAGATTTGCGCAACGGCGAAGACGAGATGCTCGAATTTCAGAAGCAGAACAACATCGGCTTCATCCAGGAGGAAGGGAACAGCGCCGCCGCTTATCTCGTTAGGCTGAACCAGCAATACGCCGCGCTCAAAACCGAATATGCGCTCCTGGAAAAACTCGACCTCGACCAGAATCTCGATCGCAGCGCGAACACGAAGCCCGATACCAGTGCCAGCGCCACGCAGGACGACGGCGCACAAGCTGGCACGGTGATGCCATTTTCCGATGTCGGACCGGAAAGCGATTACCTGAAAGCGAAACAACAGGTGCAGTTATTGAAAGCCGAGAAGGAGACGCTATCGCGCGATCTGCGGCCCAAACATCCCAAGATCGTTAAACTGAACGACGAAATTTCGAAGCAGGAAAAACTCATTACCGTCTTCCGCGCTGATGCTGTGGAAAAATTGGCCACCCGCCGCGTCTCCATCGGTAAGCAGATGGAAAATTTGCAGGTCAACATCAAGGAATGGGAGACCAAAGCGCTCGATCTCAGCCAGCGCCTCGTCCAATTCAACAGCCTCAAAGGCAAAGTTGATCGCGCCAAAGTTCTTTACGATCGCCTGACGAATAATTTGAAAGAAGTGGGCGTTTCGCAGGCGGTTGATACGAGCGACCAGGTGTCGATCATGGAAATGGCCAGCCTGCCGGTTTCGGTCCGGCCGGGTTTGCTCAAGAGCCTGCTCATCGGACTCGGTTGCGGCGCCCTCGCCGGCATCGCCATTCTGCTGCTACTCGATCGCATCGACGATCGCATGGCTTCGTTCGGCGAATTCCAACATCACTTTACCGAAAATGTTCTCGGTCAGATTCCGCGCGAGAAAACCAAAGGCAAAGTCACGCTCCTCCAGCCGGACGATGCCCGCCACGTTTTCGCGGAATCATATCGCAACATTCGATCGTCGATTTTCTTCATGCCCTATGAAGGTCCGCGCCCGAAGACGTTACTCATCACCAGCGCGGTGCCTAACGAGGGCAAGTCCACCATCTCGGCTAACCTCGCGATTACTTTTGCCTTGTCCGGCGCCAAGACTCTTTTGATCGATGGCGATCTTCGCCGCGGCGCGCAACGCGAAGCCTTTGATATTTCCTCGCGCATCGGTTTTGCCGAGGTCCTGAAAGGCGAAGTGAACTGGCAGGAAGTTGTCGTGCCCACTGCGTATCCGAGCCTGTTCGTTCTGCCGCGCGGCAAAACTCTTTCGCAACCGAGCGAACATCTTCTGCGTGATTCGACCGATCGCTTCCTTCAGGAGATTTATCACCTCTACGATTACATCATCATCGACAGCTCGCCGGTGCTGGCCGCGGATGACACCACCAGCCTCGCGCCGAAAATCGACGCCACGTTATTTGTCGTTAGACTTTCCTACACTTCCGCGCGCTTGACGAAGAAAGCGATGGAGCTGCTTTACAATCGCCAGGTTAATGTGCCCGGCGTGATTCTTAACTACGTCGATACTTCTCTGCCGGAATATTATTACTACCAGTATTCCGAGTACTACAACACGCCTCCGGCTCACGAAGAAGAACGTCACGGTCTGCCCGCGCCCCTGCACAATCGCGCGCAATCGTAGCGCTTGTCGCGGCGGTTAAGGACCGCCGAAATCGCGCCACGATGAGCTTCTTCGGCCCGACAATCTCGCCCCTCCTGAGCGAAGCTTCGGCGCCGGTCGTCCGCCGCGCCATGCAACGCGCCCGCGTCGTCGGAAGTTTCGCTTTCGCGCAGGCCGCTGTGCAGGTCATCGGATTTCTTAGCGGGATACTACTCGTTAGGCATCTCGAGCAACGCGAATACGCTTACTTCACCATTGCCAATACCATGCAGGGCACGATCAATGTCCTGGCCGACATCGGCATCAGCATCGGGCTGGTTTCGATCGGCGGGCGTGTTTGGCAGGACCGCCATCGTTTCGGTCAATTGATTGTCACCGCGCTGCATCTTCGTCGCCGCATGGGCGCGCTCGCCATCGCCGTTGTGACGCCGCTGCTTTATTTCATGCTGGTCAAGAACGGCGCGTCGGTCGCCTACACGCTGATTCTCATCGCCGTTGTCCTCTTCGGTTTGGTCATCCAATTGTCGGTCGGCGTTCTCAGCGTCGTACCGCGTCTGCATTCCGATATCGGCCGAATCCAGACCATCGATCTGACCGGCGCGATCGCGCGCTTCTGCGTTCTGCTCGCCTTGATGTTCCTTTTCTTGAACGCAGGCATCGGTGTCGCCGTGGGCGCCGCGGCGGTGCTTCTCCAATATTTTCTCCTTCGAATGTACGTCGCACGCGTCGTCGATTTGCACGCGAGCGAAAACGCGGAAGACCGCGCCGACATGCAAGGTTTTATCCGCACGCAGGCGGCGAACGCCATCTTCTTTTGTCTGCAGGGTCAGATCACCGTTTTCCTGATCAGTTTTTTCGGTCACCAAGCCAATTCCGTTGCCGAAGTTGGGGCGCTCGGCCGCCTGGCCATGATCTTCGCTGTCCTCAGTAATTTACTGACGAATGTTTTCGCCCCGGCCTTCGCGCGTTGCCAAAGTCCGCGTCGCCTTCGTTGGCAATATGCTGGCATCGTTGGTGCAGTCGCGGGTTTTTGTCTCGTCGTTCTGGGCGCGGCGGCGAAATTTCCCCACGCGTTTTTGTACGTCCTCGGCAGCAAGTATTCGCATCTCGAGCACGAGCTTGTTCTCATGGTGGCGGGGGCAGTTGCGAGCGTGCTCACCGGAACTTTCTGGGCGCTGAATTCTTCCAAAGCATGGGTGGGCGGTTCGTGGCTTTACATTCCGCTCACGCTCGCCACGCAAGTCGCACTTATTCCGGTCACCGATTTCACCACCGTGCGCGGCGTTCTCATTTTTAATCTCATTTCCGCTCTGCCGAACTTACTTCTCAATCTCGTTCTCAGCTTTCGCGGATTTCGTTCCGTAAGAATGGCGGCCGCGACGTGAAGATTCCAAACCTTGGCTATCATCTCGCGCGCGCGAAAGGCGGAGCAATTCGGAAAGCCTACGCCGCGATGGTCGCATCGGGCTTTCGTTTTCCCCCACAAAAACGAATCCGGGATCTGCCGTTCCAAGTGTATTCCTATTCGGGCGAAAGTGCGTTACCCGAGCAAGTGGCATCAATCCGTTCGCTTCTGCGTTATGCGGGACATCCGGCTAAGTTCACCGTCGTTTCGGATGGCACTTATTCCGGGAAGAGCATTGCGTTGCTAAATTCGCTCGATCCCGTCGTTACTGTTTCGCCTTTCACGCAGTGGATTCCGCCCGCCGTCCCCGGCGAATTGCACTCCTATCTCATCGGCCATCCGACCGGGCGGCAGCTTGCGCTCATCATGTCTTTGCCGCGACAAGGCCCGGCGCTTTATCTCGATTCCGATGTTCTCTTTTTTAGCGGCGCATCGACCTTGGCCGCGATCGGTGCAGAAGACGCGCCCGCCTTATATCTCGCCGATTGCAAACTTTCCTGTGACGAGCGGCTCTTTCGCGAACCCGCCGAGCGATGCGATCCCGTGAACACCGGCGTCCTGCTTCTTTCCCAGAAATTAGATTGGTCGTTCGCGCTTGAGCGCTATCTCCAACTTTACGGCGTGCCCAATTTCTTCACCAATCAGACCATGACGCACCTGACCATGCACGCGAACGGTGCGCGTCCCTTCGATCCGGAAAAGTTCGTTCTTCAGCTCGACGACCAATTCGTTTATCGCGATCGCTACGCGGGACCGAAAATCGTTTTGCGTCATTACGTCAATCCGGTGCGGCACAAATTCTGGACCAGCTTTTGGCGCTGAAATTTCTCGATGGAGCTGACCGAAAAGCCACTGCGCATTCTCGTCATCGTGAATCTCCCCTGGGATCCACGCCTCGGCGCCCCGCGCGTCTGGATGGAATTGGCCGAGCAATGGCGCGCGCTGGGGCACACCGTGGAAAAATTCACGCTCTCCGATGCCTTCCCCGGCGTGCGTGCGACGCGCGTGACCTTCGCCCTGCGCCAGCTCATGTTCGTCCGCAAGGCGAAAGCATTCGTTAGGCAAAACGCGCAACGTTTCGACGTCATAGATGCGCTCATCGGTGCGCTGCCCTTTTCCAAAGAAGAGCTCGATTTTTCCGGCGTGATCGTGGCCCGCTCGGTTGGCTTTTATCGTCTTTACGACCGCTTCGATCAAAGTGTCGCGCAGCGGTGGCCGCAGGCGGCGCGCGGTAAGTTAGCCGGGCGATTTCTTTACCGCTACACCCGGCGCAGATTCTTGCACGCTTCCGAGCGCGCGGTCCGCAACGCTGACCTCATCAACGTCCCCAACGAAGAAGAGGCAGCTTATTTGCGTGAAGAACTCGCTTTGGGAAACGTCATTGTTCAACCGTACGGCCTAACGAGTGATCGTCGTCAGGCCTTGGCGGGCGCCGCCGCAAATGCGGAAGCGCGTCTCGCGCAACGCCGTGTCTGTTTCATTGGCATGTGGGGCGCGCGCAAAGGTTCCTACGATTGGCCGCATATCATAACGCGGATTCGCCAAGATCTGCCCGAAACACGTTTTCGTTTTCTCGGCACCATGCTCGATGCCGCGCGCATCAAAGCGGATCTCGGCGACGTGGCGGCGTGCGACGTCGAATTTATCTCTGATTTTGTGCCGGAAAATTTGCCGACATTGCTGGCGGATTGCACCGTCGGTGCTTTTCCAAGTTACGTCGAGGGTTTTGGCCTCGCTGTCATTGAACAACTCGCCGCCGGTTTGCCGACGGTCGCCTACAACGTCGCCGGTCCGCGTGATATTTTGCAAACCGAGTTTAGTGATCAACTAATAGCCAGCGGAGACATTGAAGCTTTTTCGAAAGCGATTGTTCGTCTGCTGCGTTTACCTCCTTCCGCTTATGACGCGCTGTCGAAGCGTTCCCGCCAAAGCGTCGAGAGATTTTGTTGGTCGCAAATCGCGCGTGAAACCAGCGACGCTTATCAAAAACTTCTGGGGCACTCCACGCGTCCGCTCGTTTTCGTCCAGCCTTTTAGTCTCGGCTGGGCGGGCGGCGGAGCGCGTATCCTGCGCGCGCTGACATCGCATGCGCCTTTTGCCTGGCGCAGTATTTGCACATCGCCGAGCAATCCAAAATCCTGGCACGACGAGATCCATCTGCGCAGTCGTCCTTCGTGGGGAAAAATCGAACACAGCCGAATGGCGGCGCTGCCGAAAGCAACCATGCGTTTTTTCGAGAAGAATTTTCGCCGTCGGCTCCGTCGACGTTGTCAGCAGCTAAACGCTCGCGCCATTCACGCCGTGCCGCATTCGGGGACGGATTTTGCCACTGCTCAACAGGTTGCACGCGATCTCTCGCTCCCATTTTTCCTCAGTCTCCACGATGATCTGGCTTACACTTCCGGTTCGATTTCGCAAAAGCGCGAGTCGGCCATGCAATCGGCCTGGCGTGAAGCGGCGGCCTGCTTTGTCATCTCGGAGGCGCTCGGCCAGGAATATTGTCGTCGTTACGGCGAGCGATCTTTCACCGTGGTGACCGATGGCCTAACGAGTCTTGGATCGCTGCAGCCGCCTCCGCCCCCGGGTAAATTGCGCATTTATTTCATGGGACTTTTCCACATGTCGTATGAATGCAATTTGCGGGCACTGCTCCAGGCGCTCGCGCAAAGTGGTCTGGCTGCGAGCGTCACGTTGCGCTGCGAACACATCCGACGCGAAGTCCTGGCAGGATTCGAAAATGTCACTGTCCTCCCATTTGCCGACGAAGCGCAGGTGCAACGCGATCTGGAATCCGCCGATTTGCTCTACATGCCGATGCCTTTCGGGGCTGAGCACGAGAATTTTGCGCGCTACAGTCTCTCGACCAAAATGGTGACGTATGTCGGAAGCGGAATACCTATTCTGTACCACGGGCCCGGTACCGCGGCGGCTTACGATCTTCTGAAAAAAAATCGGGCGGCAATTTTTTTGACCACGCTTGATCCGGCGGAAACGGCCGACACACTCGCGCAAGCGAATGAAAAAGAACGCGCCGAGATCGCCGGCAACGCGCTCGCGCTTGGCCAGCGCGAATTCATGCTCTCTAAGCAGATCGAGAAGTTCTGGGGAACGATCGAAGAAAGGCTGGCTCGAGCATGACGAATCGACCGCTGGTTATCATCACGACCGAGTTGCCGCCGGCGATGTGCGGCATCGGAACTTACAGCTGGTTATTGCGAACACATTTGCCTAACGACTTCTCGCCCATTGAGTTCTTGGTTAACAAAAAAGCGCCGGGCGCCGAAACTACTTCACGCGGCGATCCTGTAACTGCGTTTGACGGCGGCGCGGACAAACTTGCGGCCGCTCTCACGCGAATCGGCACGGCGAATGTCCTGCTCCATTACGCGGGACGCGCCTACCAGCGTTTCGGTTCTCCGAACTGGATGCCGCGCGTCCTGGCCAAATGGAAAAAGAAAGTTCCCGACAGTCGGCTGTTTATTGTCGTGCATGAATTGCCAGCGAAATTTCCCATCACTTCGCGCCATTTTTGGCTGGGAAAAATGAGCGATCGTGTTGTCGCTCGACTCGCAACCTCCGCCGATGTTCTGGTGACCAATTCAGCCCATCACGTTGAGCGTCTGAGCACGATAACCGGTCGCGACGACGTGCGGTTTCTTCCAGTTGCCTCCAACATCGAAAGCGCAGCGGATCCCGGAATTCCTCGGACACGGACCGAGTTTGTCATTTTCGGGTTGCCCTTCGGGCGCTGGCAGACTCTCGATCTTTTTCACGAGCATATTCGTCAATGGTCGGCGGCAGGTTTGCTGACCAAGCTGCATTTAGTCGGTCCCACGGACGGCGTCTTCGCCGCGAAAGGCGCCGCGATGATCGATGAGACAATCGTCGTGCGTCATGGGGAGATTTCTTCTGATAAGATCGCCGCGCTCCTGCGCACGGTTGGTTTTGCCCTAACGAATGCTTCCGAAGAAACGTGGAGCAAATCCACCACCTTCATGGCTTGCGTGGCGAACGAGTGTCCGATTGTCGTAGCGACGTCGCGCTCGGGCAGCGGTCCATTTTCCAACACCGTCGGCACAGATGAAGTTGCGACAATTTCCGAAACCGAACTCACTCGTCGCACGAAGGCTCTGGCCGATTGGTATCGAGCGGAAGCGGACTGGCCGGTCCTTGCGAACCGGCTGATAGGCTTTGGCCTAACGAGACCTAAATGAGTGATCAGGTATTCATCATCACTCCGGAATTGACCGCGGGTGCCGGCGGCGTGGCGGATTACACCCTCCGGCTGATGGAAGAATGGGGCGATCGCATAACGCCTCATTTAATTTTGCCTAACGAGACCAAGAACGAATTGAGGAATCAGTTGCCTTCATCCGGCGGTAAAGTGCTCCTGCAATACAGCGCCTACGGCTTTGATCCCCGCGGTTATCCAAGACGACTTCTGCACGAGTTGATTAATTGGCGGAGGGCTTCAGGTGACTTGCTCGTAGTCATGTTTCACGAAATCTGGGGATTCTATCCGTGGCTCAATCGAAATCGGCTTGTGCAACATCTGCACCGCTCTGCCATTGGGAAATTGGTCGCGGTCGCGGACGCAGTTTTCACGGCCACACCGAGCCAGGCGGATCACCTGCGCAAACTTGTTCCGCAATGCAGTCCGCAAGTCGTGCCGGTTGGATCCAATATTCAGCGGACGGCTCCGCTGGACGGAACGCGTGAACCGGGACTGGCCGTCCTTTTCGGTCGCCAGCTCGCGCGAATCGAAGCGCTGCGGAAAATCGATTCGCTGCCACCTATGATCACGAGAGTCGTTACGGTTGGCGCGCAGAGCACTCCGGCGGGTGATGCCGAAGAACGCAAGCTGTTGACGCGTTTCGGTCTAACGAGAGGTTGCGAGCTTCTCGGCGCCCTTCCCGAAGAAGACGTCTCAAGAATCCTTGCGCAAGCGAGCTTCGCCTTGTCCGGACAATCGGAGCTGAGTCTCACCAAGTCGGGCACGTTCATGGCCTACGCCGCGCACGAATTGAACATCATCTCACCGGTCGCCGATTCGTTAGGCGCGGAGCCGCAATGTTGGCTCACGAGTCCGGAGGAGTTGGCGGATGGGATTTCGCCTAACGAGTTGAAATCGCGCGCGGAAAACCTGCGAGCCTGGCAGGAGCGTACCTCTTCCTGGCCAATTATCGCCGCTCGATTTGCCGAAGCGCTTTGCCAATGACCAAAGTGCTCATCGTCAGTCCGTGTCAGGGCGGTTACGGCGGCATCGAAGCGTTCGTGCTCGCGGTCACCGCAGCGGTGCGACGTGAACCGGACATGGAGGTACGCATTTGTTTCAAGCGCGTGCGTGATTTCAAATTGCAGCCCGATCTGAAGTCGATGTTGAAGGGCGAGGAGGTGATCTGGGCGGAACGCGGGCTGGATCGCGATTTGATCGAAGCGATTCGCTGGGCCGACATCGTGCATCTGCAAAATGCGCCGCCGGATGTCGCCTTGCTCGCGAAATTTTTTCGCAAGCCGCTCGTGATGACGATCCACAATTACATGACGCGCGAGCTGACCTTGCATCGCATCCTTTGGCGAATCGCGGCGCGATTGGCGGATGAGCGCTGGTATAATTCGCAGTTCGTTTGGAACACTTGGGAGCGCGGCCAGAAACGTCGCGGCAGCCGGAAGGTTCCTACGACATCAAAGTTACCCGAAGGCTGGACGCCGCCTAACGAGAGGAAAGGCTTCGCTTTTATAGGACGCTGGATTGCGAACAAAGGCCTGGACACATTGGTCGATGCTTATGCGCTGGCGAAGCTGGATCGCGATAAATGGCCGCTCGTTTTGATGGGCGAAGGTCCGCTGCGCAGCTTGATTGAATACGCGATTCAGAAACGCGCGATTACTGGAATCAGCGTGCTCGGTTTCGTCGATGAAGAAACGAAAACCGCGCAGATGAAAAATGCGCGTTGGATGGTAGTGCCGCCGAATACGAAAGAAGATTTCGGTCTCACGGCAGTTGAGGCGCGGCATCTCGGCGTGCCTTGCATCATCACGCGCGATGGCGGCCTGCCGGAAGCGGGCGGGGTGCAGGCACTCATCTGTGAACCGAATGATCCAGCGGCGCTGGCGAATCTGCTCGAGCAAGCGGCGTCGATGCCGGAGGCCGAATACGTCGAGCGCGCAACGCGCACGCGCGAGGAATTGGCGACAGAACTGGAACCGATTGAGTTTTACGCCACGGCCTATCGACGGATCGCGCACGATCGCAAGGCATGATTCTTCTGGCGCATCCATTCGGGAACGCGAACGTGCGCGCGGTCCTCGACGTCTTGCAGCGGAATAATCTCCTGGCGAAGTATATCACTACTCTCGGTTGGCCTAACGAGTCGTTGCTCAGCGGAATTTTTAGCCGACGCGGTTACGAGCTTCCACGCGGCAAGATGCAGATTCATCCCGCCCGCGAAATCGTTCGGCTTCTCTCCGCCTCGCTCGGTCTGCGCGGCGTCGTTCGACATGAACGCGGCTGGGCCAGCATCGATCGCGTCTGGCAAGGGCTGGATGAAAAGGCCGCGAGCTATCTTTGTTCGCACAAAGTGCAGGATGAAATCACGGCCGCCTATGCCTACGAAGATTGTGCGCTGCAGATTTTTGAAGCGGCGAACGATCTCCATGTCCGTCGCGTTTACGATCTGCCCATTGCCTATTGGGAAACTGCGCAGCGTCTGCTGCAGGAAGAAGCGCAACGTTATCCGGAATGGGAGCCAACATTAGGTGCGACGCGCGATTCCCCGGAGAAATTAGCGCGCAAGACTCGCGAACTCGAACTAGCGGAGCTGGTCGTTTGCCCGAGCAATTTTGTCCTCGAATCTCTTCCGGCACAATATCGCGCGGCAAAACGAGCCGTCGTCGTTCCCTTTGGTTCGCCGCCAACTTTGCCTAACGAATCAAAAACTTCCGGTCGGCTACGCATTCTTTTCGCCGGTGCCATGACGCAGCGCAAAGGTCTGGCGGATTTGTTCGCCGCGATGAAGCTAGTCGATTCCGACAAGATCGAATTGGTAGTGATGGGCTCGCTTTTGCGATCGCTCGGCTGGTATCGGGAGAAGTTTCCTCATTTCACCTACGAAACGCCCCGGCCGCACGCCGATGTCCTTCGTCTCATGCAATGCTGTGACGTTTTCGTTTTGCCTTCGATTGTGGAAGGTCGTGCGTTGGTGCAACAGGAGGCGATGGCTTGTGGGCTGCCTTTGATCGCGACGCGCAATGCCGGCGCGGATGATCTAATCGATGAAGGTGAAACGGGATTTCTCGTGCCGATTCGTTCGCCGGAAGCGATTGCGGAAAAAATTAGCTGGTGTGCGGCCAACCGCGAGCGCATCTCTGGCATGGGTATTGCAGCGCAAAGCCGCGCGGCGACGCTGACCTGGCGTAGCTATGGTGAGAAAGTCCTGGGCGCCATCCGAACTTTGACCGGCGAATGAACAACCTCAGCCCTAACGAGAAGAAGATGCGGCGACTGCGCCAGCTCATCTGGCTTTATTTCTGGCTACTCATTTTCGAAGGCGCCCTGCGCAAATGGGTCGTACCCCAGCTTTCCAATCCGCTCCTGATCGTGCGCGATCCGGTCGTCCTCCTGATCTACTTCTACGCCATCCGCGCGCACGTTTTTCCGCGCAACATCTGGATCTACTCGTTAGGCGCGATCGCCCTACTTTCGACCGCGCTCAGTTTTGTGGTTCTCTGGCCTTATCTGCCGCCGATGTATGTCTCGTTTGTCACGGCGTTCGGATTTCGCTCCAATTTCCTGCATCTGCCGCTGGTCTTCGTCATCGCGCAAGCATTGCGTCGCGAGGATGTGAAACGCTTTGGCTGGTGGACGCTCCTCATCATGGTGCCAATGGCCATGCTGCTCGTCGCACAATTTCGCGCCGCGCCTGATGCGTTCCTCAATCGCAACGCCGGCGGTGAAGGCGAGATGATGACCTCGGCACTCGGTAAAGTACGCACGGCTGGAACATTTTCCTTTGTTGTCGGCGTCGCGGGCTACTGCGCAATGGCCACTTCCTTTTTCGTTTACGCTGCGCTCCGTCGCGATGTTTACAAAAATTGGCTGCTCTTCGCCGCGGGGAGTGCGCTTGTCATTGGCATCGCGGTTTCCGGGAGTCGATCGGTCGTCGGCGGATGTGCCGTGGTGGTCGCCTCGCTGCTTGTCATTTTGATTTTGCAGCCCAGCGCGGTGAATCGCTTTGGGCAAACGCTCATCGTCACGCTCATCGCCGGTCTTATTCTGGTGAAGACGCCGATTTTCAAAGAAGGCTTTAATGTTCTGAGCACGCGCTTCAATGAAGTGGCGGAGGCCACCGAAAAATCGATCGGTGCCGGTTTGGTCGAGCGCGTCTTCGGTGATTTTGAGGAAGGCGTTTATGTTTTAACGAAGGCGCCGTTTCTTGGTTACGGGCTCGGCATTGGGACGAATGCGGGTGCAAAATTCATTACCGGCCGCAGCATGTTCCTGCTCTCGGAAGGCGAATGGTCGCGCATTTTTCTGGAGAGCGGCCCCGTCCTCGGGCTCGCTTATGTTCTTTGGCGTTTGGCTTTAGTGATATACGTCGCGCTGCTTTGCCTGCGTTCTGTCAGGGTTGGCCAAGTGCTGCCAATCCTTCTCTTCGCCTCCTGTTTTCTTACCCTAACGAATGGTCAATTTGGACAACCAACCGTGCTTGGCTTCGCCGTCTTTATCACAGGATTGACGCTGGCCGCGCGCAAGGCCGAAGAAATCAACGAGACGCCGCCGGCTGCGCCTGTGCTCAGCACGCGTCCTTCGCGCACGCGGCGATCGCCTTATGCCGAGCGTTTGCATGGATCGTCCAGGCCCGATCAAACCAATGGTTCTGTTGATCGGTAACTACGCGCCCGATCGGCAGCAAAGCATGCTGCGTTTCAATACGATGATGCTGGAGGGATTAAGAGCCGCCGGTCTGGAAGCAGAACTCGTTAGGCCGAAGCCGTATTTTGGAAAACTTCAATTGGGCGCAGTGACGAAGTGGCTGGCTTATCTCGATAAGTACCTTGTCTTCCCGCGACAGCTAGAAAAGCATCTGGCACTCGTTAGGCCATCGCTTGTCCATATCCTTGATCATTCGAATGCGGTTTACACCGACAACGCCAAACCCTTGCCGGTGTTAATTACCTGTCATGATTTGCTCGCCGTCCGCGGTGCGCTCGGTGAAGAAACAGATTGCCCCGCATCGGCCACAGGAAAAATTCTGCAGCGCTGGATCCTGAATGGCTTGCAAAAAGCCAGTGCGCTCGTCTGCGTCTCAAGAGCGACTTGCGATGATGCGGCGCGATTGCTGCATAAGGATGCGCCGCGTCCGCAGACCAGCGTGGTCCCGCTCGGGTTGAATTATCCGTTCCGGAAATTGCCGACAGATGAGGCGCGGAAACGTCTCGCAGCTTTTCCGCAACTGGATCTGGCGCGACCTTTCGTTCTCCATGTCGGTTCCGCTTTGAAACGAAAAAATCGCGAAGGCGTCTTGCGCATTTTTGCCCACACCGAAGATCAATGGAACGGACAACTGGTCTTCGCGGGCGATCCAATGACCGCGGAAATGCACTCGTTAGGCCACGAGCTCGGCATTTTCGATCGCGTGGTGGAAATTGCTGGCCCGGACAGTCCTGTGCTCGAAGCGCTTTATTCGCTCGCGACTGCGCTCGTTTTCCCGTCGCGCTACGAAGGATTCGGTTGGCCGATCGCGGAAGCGCAAGCCTGCGAATGTCCGGTTATTTGCAGCGATCATCCGCCGATGTCAGAAGCGGCCGGCGAGGCGGGTTTGCTTCATCCCGTGAACGACGAAGAAGGTTTTGCCCGCGACATCATTCGCCTAACGAATGGTTCCGAACATGCGCGTTGGAGCGAGAAAAGTTCGCAAGCCTCAACAAGATTCGCCCCGAAAAAAATGATCGCGCAATACATCGAGGTCTACCGCACGCTCGCACCGCAGCTGTGAACAAACTCCTCGGTTTTCTCAGTCTTTTGCTGCCGTGGAGCATGCGTCGCTCGTTTCTTGAGAAGCAGTTTGGTTTCAGCATTCATCCGACTGCTCGGATCGGCTTCGCCTGGATTTTTCCCGAACGATTGGTCATGGAAGCCAATTCCAGCATTGGCCATCTCACCTTGTGCAAGAACATCGCGCTGCTTCATCTCGGCGAATCCGTGATTGTCGGCCGGGGAAATTGGATCACTGGTTTTCCGCTCGGCCCGTCGCCGCATTTTGCGAGTGAAACCGACCGCCGTCCGGAACTGATTGTCGGTGCGCATTCGGCAATCACGCATCGGCACCTGATTGATTGCACCAACCGCATCACCATCGGGACGTTCACCACTTTTGCCGGATTCCAATCGCAGATGCTCACGCACACGATCGATCTGCAGATGAATAGGCAAACCTCTGCGCCGATCTCGATCGGCAATTATTGCTTCATCGGAACGAATAGTGTGTTGCTCGGCGGCAGCGCGGTGCCGGATTACTCGGTGGTCGGCGCGAAATCGCTCGTGAACAAAGCATTCAGCGAGACGCATCAATTGTATGGCGGCGTACCAGCGCGGCCATTGCAGACGCTGCCGGCTGATTACGCCTACTTCACACGGACGACTGGTTTCGTAGTCTAACGAGTGAAGATTCTCCAGCTGGTGCAAAATCTCGACCTGCGCACCGGCGGCGTGGCGCGCGCCGTTCTGCTCATGAGCGAAGCACTCGTTAGGCTGGGAAACGAAGTGGAGATCGCGATGCTCGGCGCGCCCGGGGCATCTTCTTCTATCGACTTGCCGACCCATGCGCTGGGTGAGGGAAGAGAAGGTTACGGCTATTCGTCGAAACTTTTACCGTGGCTGCGCGAGCACGGTGGCGCTTTCGATCGCGTGATCGTGAATGGTCTCTGGCAATATCACAGCTTCGCGGCCTGGCGTCGTTTCGCCGGCAGCGACATTCCCTATTTCGTTTTTCCGCATGGCATGCTCGATCCGTGGTTCAAGCGCACTTATCCGCTGAAGCATTTCAAGAAGTGGCTCTACTGGTCGTGGGCCGAGTATCGAGTCCTGCGCGACGCACGCGCAGTCATTTTCACTTCGGAAGAGGAGCGACGCCAGGCTCGTCAATCGTTTTGGCTTTATCGCTGTCGCGAAGAGATTTCGCCGCTCGGTGTCGAGATGGCGCCAGAATCCTCCGCAGAGGAATTCCTCACACGTTTTCCAGAGGCACGGGGCAAACGCGTCGTGCTCTTTCTCGGTCGACTGCACGTCAAGAAAGGTTGCGATTTGTTGATCGACGCTTTCACCAAATTCGCGCCTAACGAGTCCATTCTAATCATGGCGGGACCGGACCAGTGGAATGGAGAATTACAGCGGCGCGTGGGTAAGAATGTTCTCTTTACCGGAATGCTCGAGGATTCACTCAAGTGGTCGGCTTTTCGAGCCGCGGAAGTTTTCGCTTTACCGTCGCACCAGGAAAATTTTGCGCTGGCGGTGGCGGAGGCGCTCGCCTGCAACTTGCCGGTTCTGATTTCCAATCGCGTCAATATCTGGCGCGAAGTGCTGGAGGATGGAGCCGGGTTTGTGGAAGACGACAATGCGGCTGGCGTGGAACGACTCGTTAGGCGCTGGTTCGCCACTTCCGCGGAAGAGCGCGCTGCGATGGGGCAACGAGCCGGCGAATGTTTCCGAAAACGATTCGAAATCGATCATGCGGCAAAGTTGTTGCTAAAGATTCTTGCCTAACGAATGGAAGAATCGCCGCTGCGCATCAATCTCGTCCTCGGACATCAGGTTCCATTCCCGCCGGTGCGCGGCGGGGGGGTGAATAATCTCGTCTGGATGCTGGCGAAACAATTCGCCCGCGCCAATAAAGTAGTGGCTTATTCGCCTTCTGCGCCGGGTTTGGCCGAATATGAGATCGACTCGTTAGGCATCGAACATTTTCGCCGGCGAGGTTTGCCGGTGCATCCGAACGTCTGGCGCGACAATTTGCAGGCACTGCCTTACAGCGCGCGCATTCTTCCACTGCTCAAATCAGCCGATGTAACTTCGTTTCACACGCCGTTTTCGTTTCTTCTTCGATACAAGCCGCATCTCGGTGTTTGCACGCACACCATTCATCGGACGCCGAAATGGATTCTGAATCTGCACACCAACCTCGATCGCATTTACGGCGGCAGCCACGCTGTCATCGAGCAGGCGATAAAAATTTCGGCGAGCGCCGCGCCGAAATTGAAAGCGATTCATAATTGCATCGACCTGCCTGGGCAAATGCCATCGACCTCAGTCAATGAGCCGTTGACCTTCCTTTATCTCGGCCGCTTCGCGCGCGACAAAGGTTTGGAGTCATTGATCCGCGGTTTTCTGGAAGTCGCGCCGAAATATCCAGCGATGCGATTGCGCACCATCGGACCGCAAGGCGCAGACGAAGGCGCCGAAGTAGATTTTCTGGCGGAGATGCAAGCACTCGTTAGGCAAAATCCGCAAGTCTCCTTGGAGCCGGCCATTTTCGATCGGGAAAAATTGTTTGCCCAGATCGAACAGGCGGCCGTTTTTTGTTTACCGTCGCTTTCCGGCGAAACATTCAGCATGGCCGCACTGGAAGCGATGGCTAATGCGAAGGCGCTGCTCGTCTCGGACTTCGGCCCGATGCGCGAGATGGTGGAACACGGCCGCAACGGCTACATCGCCGAGGCCGGTGAGGTAAATGCATGGCGCGAGGCGATTCAATTTTTCGCGCAAAATCAGCATCTGATTCCGGAGATGGGCCGCCGATCGTTTGAAAAAGCGCGGGCCGAGTTTTCCTCCGAAAAAATTGCGCAGGAATATCTGGACGATTTTCGGATGTTGATTCGTGCGAAAAATTCGCGCGCACAAAAATCTTGAAGCGCCGAACAATTCTGCTCGCGGCAGCGTTTGTTGTTTTAGGTCTTGGCGTTATGGAGTATCCAGCGATTCGATCGTTCATCTCGCGGGTGCGCGAAACCAATGCAGGGAGTGATGAGCCGGTTGATCTCTCCCGTTACGGACAATTGACCGAGCAATACGCAGCGATGGGCCACACGAAAGATTTGGTTTTCCTCGGTGATTCACGCATCGAGTGGGGCGATTGGCCGGAATTGCTCGGGCGCACTGACATTTCGAATCGCGGCATCGCCGGCGACACTTTGCCGGGCATCTTGCGTCGCATGCGAACTTCCGTGCCGGACGACGAAGCGGTTTGCGTCATTCAGGCCGGCGTGAATGATCTGGCCAACGGAGCACGCAGTTCGGCGGTGCTGGCAGGTTATCGCGAGCTCGCGCAATATCTGCTGAAGGAGAAGAAAGCGCGGGTGATTTTGACTTCAATTATTCTCGTGAACGAGGAACGAACGCGGCTCAATCAGGTGATTATGGAATGCAATCGAGAACTGTCGCAGCTGGCCGCTTCCACTGGAATAGAGTGGCTCGATCTGGGGCCGAGTCTTTCGCCGCATGCTTATCTTTCACCGGAATACAGTGAGGATGGAGTGCATTTGAATGCCGCGGGATACGCGCAATTTTCCCGCGCGCTCACGCCTTTGTTGCCGCCCGTGCGCTGAGCAGAAATGGCTTCCGAGAATTTACAGCCGGTCAATCAAGCTCAGGAACTCTACGGCTCTCCGTGGGGCAAGAGTGATCGCGCCATGCGTGTCTTATGGGAATTTTCCTGGAAAGTTTTTTGCGAGTGGACACCGAAGCCGGCCAATCCGTGGCGGCTATTTTGGCTGCGCCTTTTCGGCGCGAAGATCGACGGAACGCCGTTTGTCCATCAACGCGCCCGCATTGAAATTCCCTGGCACCTCACGCTGCACGATCGCGCCTGTCTCGGCGATCGCACCAACGTCTACTCGTTAGGCGAAATTGAAATCGGCGCGCGCGCCACGATCGCGCAGGAAGCGTATCTCAGCACAGGAACACACGATTTTTCCAAGGCATCCATTCCGCTGCTCACGGGAAAGATTACGATTGGTGAAGATGCGTTTCTCGGCGCGCGGGTTTTTGTCATGCCCGGCATCACGATCGGCGCACGTACTGTGGTCGGCGCTTGTTCGGTGGTGACAAAAGATTTGCCTAACGACTGCTTGGCCGCTGGAAATCCCTGTCGAGTTTTGCGTCCGCGCGACGTCGCCACGTGAAGAAGCTTTTGCGGCACTGGTTTTGGATTGTGATGTTTCGGTTTCCGAAACTGCGCACACGTCTGACGCGTCTCTTCATGCCTGAACGCGAAATGGATGTGCAAATTTTCGGGGCACCGCTTCGCATCAATACGCACGACGAAATCGGTTTGTGGCGGGCGGCGCGGATTGCCGAGGAGAACGTCATCTTTCGCGATGAAGCGGCTTCGCTTCTGAACCTCGCGCTGCTTCTTCGCCCCGATGATGTCTTCGTCGACATCGGCGCGAACGTTGGTCTTTACAGCTCGGTGCTGGCGCGTTTTCGGAAGCTTTACCCGCAAGCAAAGTTCGTCGCGATCGAGGCGAATCCGGGTACAGCGGCGCGTCTGCGGCAATCGTTGGTCCACACGGAAGTTTCCGTTCTGAACATCGGCGCGTCCGACCGTGCGGCCGAGCTAGGTTTCCAAACCGGTGTGACATCAGGTGTCTTCAAAGTCGCAACCTCGGGAAGTGGGAATGGCCTAACGAATGTTCACTGCGATCGTCTCGATGCTCTCGATTTGCCGGCTGGCGATCTCGTTTTGAAAATTGATGTGGAAGATCACGAATTGCCTGTGATCGAAGGCGCGTCACGTCTCTTTGCGGAAAGCCGCATCAAAGTTGTTTATCTCGACGGTTACGGCAGCGCTGCGATTCCGGACCGGTTGCGTGGTTACGGATTCGTTTTGTTCGACGGACGAACGCTGCAACGCTGCGACGACACGCCGCCGAAATTTTCCCTTCTGGCGGTGCATCAGTCGCGTCTGAACGATCATGGCCGATAAAGTTCCAGTTTCGGTCATCGTTCCGATCAAGAACGAAGCGGTAAATCTGCCGCGTTGTCTTGGATCTGTTTCGTGGGCGGACGAGATCTTTGTGGTCGATTCGCAAAGTACGGACGGATCGATCGAGATCGCCGAGCGAGCCGGCGCACAGGTGGTGCAGTTTCAATTCAACGGCACCTGGCCCAAGAAAAAAAATTGGGCGCTAGAGCATCTGCATTTTCGGAATGAATGGATTTTCATTCTCGATGCCGACGAAACGCTCCCGCCGGAAGCAGAAGCGGAGTTTCGGCGTGTCATCGCGCAGGCCGGCGACATCGCAGGCTACTGGATCAATCGCCGTTTCCTCTTTCTCGGCCGCTGGCTGCGGCATGCTTATTACCCGAATTGGAACCTGCGCCTGTTTAAGCACTCGTTAGGCCGCTACGAAAAATTAACGGATGCGGCGACCAACAGCGGCGACAACGAAGTGCATGAACACGTCATCGTGAACGGTCCAACCGGGCGGCTGCGCTGCGAGATGGATCACTACGCCTTTCCGTCCGTGGAAGTTTTCATTGAGAAACACAATCGCTATTCCAACTGGGAAGCGCGCGTCGCGACCGAGCAACTGCTCGCCGGGAGCTCGGATCGATTGCATCACGAGCGGGTCAATCGCCGCCGAAAAATAAAACAGCTTTCACAACGGCTGCCATTTCGCGGCCTGCTCCGATTTCTCTACGTCTACATCTGGCAGCGCGGTTTTCTAGACGGCCGCGAAGGCTATTACTTCGCGCGGCTGCACGGCATCTACGAATTCCTATCAGTCGCCAAGACCTACGAGCTTCGGAAGAAGCAGTGATGCGCGTCATCGTTTGGGGAATTAATTACGCGCCGGAGTTCACTGGCATTGCGCCGCACAATGTTGCGCTCTGTGAATTTTTGCGCGCGCGCGGACACGACGCTGAAATGGTCACGACCTTTTCCTATTATCCGACCTGGCGAAAATTACCGGAAGATCGCGGCCAACTTTATCGGACCGATGTGATCAACGACGTGCCGGTGCATCGCTGCTGGCATTTCGTGCCGTTCCGCGTTTCCGCGCTGAAACGCATTCTGCACGAGGCTACTTTTATTCTGACCTCGACGTTGCGCGTCCTCTCGTTAGGCCGCGCGGATGTTTATGTCATCGTCTCGCCGCCGCTCTTGCTCGGGACGACGGGCTGGCTGGTTGGAAAACTCAAACGCGCGCCATTTGTATTTCATGTGCAGGACATGCAGCCGGATGCGGCGGTCGGCCTGGGGATGTTGCGGGAAGGCTGGTTCATCAAGACGCTCTACGCATTGGAGTCGTTCGCCTATCGAAGCGCGGCCCGCGTTTCCGGAATCACGAGGGGAATGCTGGCAAAATTTCGGCGTAAAGGCGTCCCCGAAGAGAAGCTCATCTATTTTCCGAACGCAATTAGCCTAACGAATGGTTCATTGAGGCGAGAGCGCGGCGCATTTCGCGCGAAAAACAATTTGCCGGCCGAGAAATTTCTCGCTGTTTACGCCGGGAACCTTGGGGTGAAGCAGGGACTCGATCAGTTGGTTGAAGCGGCGTCGTTAGTGCGCGATCCAAAGATTCACATCCTCATTTGTGGCGACGGCGCGCAACGCGACGCGCTCGCGGAACAAATTCGCCGGCAAGCCTTGCCGAACATTTCCATGCTGCCTTTGCAGGAAGGCGAGAATTACACCTCGCTCCTGAACGATGCGGATCTTTGTTTCATTACGCAGCAATCCGGCTCGGGAAATTCTTTTTTTCCGAGCAAGTTGTTAGGCCTGCTCGCGCAGTCAAAGCCGGTAATTACGGTGGCCGACCCGGAAAGTGAATTAGCCGAAGCGGTGACCGAAGGAAATTTCGGACACAACGTTCCGCCGGGGCGACCTGCTGAAATAGCGGCGATTTTGGACGAAGCGGCGGGCGATCCGGATAAGCTGGCCGCATGGGGGAAAGCGGGCCGCGAGTACGTGCAGCAATTCGAGAAGACGCAGGTCTTCGAAAATTTTCTGGCCGAACTAGAATCGCTTCAGTAAGCGCTTCTCGGCGGCACTAGGATCTGCGCGCAGGTGCGCAGGATGATTCCGCATTCGAGCGAGAGATTCCAATTCTCCAAATATTCGATGTCGCAGGCGACGCGCTTTTCGATGTCGGAACTGTTGCGTGCTTCGCCGCGAAAACCGCGGACTTGCGCGAGACCGGTGATGCCGGGTTTGACGAAAGTGCGGACGTTGTAGTTCGCCATCAACTGCGAGAATTCGTTGTTGTGTTCGATGAGATGGGGGCGTGGCCCGACGATGCTCATCTCGCCGCGGAGCACGTTCCAGAATTGCGGCACTTCATCGATGCTCAATTTGCGGAACCATTTGCCTAACGAGTAGACGCGTTCGTCGCCATCGCGCGCCTGCCGCGCGATATCGCCGTTCGCCGGATGCATGGTGCGGAACTTGTAGATGGGAAAGCGGCGATTCTGCAGGCCGGCGCGTGTTTGCACGTGCAAGAGTGGGCCGGGCGATTGCACTCGCTGTGAGATCCAGACGACAACGGTAAGAATCGGGAAAACAACGAGGATGACCGGGAGGGAGATTGCGATATCGAGGGCGCGTTTGAAAAAGCGGTTCAGCGGATTCTCCAGCGGTTCTTCACGGAGGCCGATAAAACGAAACCCATCGTCTTCGAAATGCGTCACCGGGTGCCGAAGTTTTTCCTCGAGGTCGCTCACGATCAGGAGCCGGACGCCGACATTGTCGCAGACGCGAATGATGTTGCGGTTGATGTCGGTGAAGAGCGGAAACTCGAGCATGATCACTTGCGTGATGCCGCCCTCACGCAGGACGCGCTCGATATCTTCTGCGCGACCGAGAACGGGCATGCCTTCGGGCGCCGTTTCAATCGGGTCGTCGGAAAGCAAACCGATCGTCCGCAAACCGATTTCCGATTTTCGGCGCAACCAGCCACGCAACTCTTCCGCCTTTTCCGCGGACCCAATCAGTATCGTGCGCTCGACGCGTTCGTTTTTGAAAATGCTGCGCGCGAGAAATGACGGCAGATAGTAGTGCGAGAAAAGCAACGCGACGTAGAGCCAGGGCACGAAGTTGAAGAAGAAGACGCGCGAAATAAAAGTGTCGTGCGTGGCGATGAGGTAAACGACGAGCGCGGCGATGCTGGCGAAGGTTTGCCGCAAGGCGAGGCGATGTTGCCGCAGCAATTCGTTTTGCAGAAAATAATTTTTCGAACCATCGCGCGCGAGTGATTCCAGCGCCATCCCGAAGAGCAGGAGGATGCAGTAAATGCTGTAACGGCGCCAGGTCAGTTGGTCGCCATCGGAGTAGAAGGTGACCATGATCCAGACGCCAAACCAAAAGAGAGCGGCGACCAACACGATCTGGCAAAGCAGGAAAACGCGATAGAGACCTTCCGTGCGTTGCGTAACCATGATTATGGTTGTCGGACCACGGTGAAGGTACGCGTTGGCCGCGCGCCTTCAACTCGTGGTAGGTTTTGTGAAATTGACATGATGCCTGTCCCTTTTTAGTCGAGCTAATCCCATACCATTGCACCCGCCCGTCGTCGCCTGAATGGAAGCCGTTTCTCCTCGCAAATCCCGCACCGGTCGCACGCCTACCCCGGAGTTCACCTGGGAAGATTTGGCCACGGGGTTATTACCCGTGCTGGCCTGTTTTCTGGGCGGGGCGACGGAAAAATGGGCCGAAGGAATCATTGTCGCGCTGGTGGGCGGCTTGCTCCTGCTCAATCCGCCACGCTTTTCGCTCGGTCCGTTGGTTCACGGAATTCTCCTGGCGCTTGTCGCCTGCGCGGCGCTGGCGTTTTTGCCTAACAAGTGGTTCTTCATGCCGGCCTGGCGGCTGGCCTTGACCGACGACTTCGGTGTGCAATTGGGTTCGACCCTTTCGCCACAACCGTGGATCACGCTTGGTTGTCTTCTCAGTTTGGTCGCGGGTCTGTGCTGGTTCTATTACATCACCGGACAGGAAGTGGAGATCCGCGCGGCGCGTCGTCAGCTGCGCATTTTCGCGGTGGGCGTCATCGTCCTCGCCAGCATCTCGGTCGCGCTTTATTACGCGCACGCGACTTTGCCCTTCTGGCATAACCAACGCGGCTTCGGTCCGTTTCCGAACCGCAATCAGACGGCAAATCTTTTCGGGTTAACTTCGATCCTCATCGTCGCCTGTGCCTACGATCCAATTCGGCATCACCGGAAAACTTGGGTCTTTTGGTTGGCCGGGCTCGCCATCGTTATCGCGGCGATCGTGCTGAATTTCTCGCGCGCGGGAATTGCCATCCTGATTTTCGGCACGGCGTTGTGGTTGGCGATTTTCATTTTTCGCAGCGGCAAACAAGGCCGGATCGCGATCAGCGTCTCGGCATTGCTGCTTTTGCTCACGGCGCTTTTGCTTTTCGGCGGACAAACGCTGGAGCGCTTCAATCTCCACGGCAAAGGCACGACGATGGGCGGTGATTTCCGCTGGCTCATTTATCACGATACCTTCGCGCTCATTCAGGCTTCGCCCTGGCCGGGAGTCGGGCTGGGAAATTTCGACCCGGTGTTCGCGATATTTCGCGACGTCTCGTTAGGCCAAAACCGCGCGCTCCATCCGGAGAGCGATTGGCTTTGGCTCTACAGCGAGATGGGTTGGCCGGCGGTCGCGCTGATTTTATTCGGCGCGGCAGTTCTCGTCAGGCGCTGTTTTCCATTCGTGGAAGGGACGAACCAATGGTTCCGCTTAGCAGCGTTAATCGCGGCGATCATTTTCGCATTGCACAGTCTGTTTGATGTCGCCGGTCATCGGGTGGGAAGCGTTTACGCCGGAATTTTTCTTTTCGGACTGGCTTTGAAACGACCGTTCGAACGCGTGGCCAAACCGTGGTTCGTCGTCCTCTTTCGCATCATCGGATTTCTGCTCGTTCTTCTCGGACTCACCTGGCTGGTGACAACTTATCGAAGCATTCCATTGCCGGGAGCGATCGGCGTCGACGTCGAGCGCTCGCTGGCCAAGAGCGACAACGTCGGCCGACAACATACCCAGACGATTTTGCACGCGACGCGCGGGTTCGGTTGGGCGCCACTCGATTGGCAGCTGTATTTTTTGCGCGCGCTCGGCGAGATCGGCGCGCAAAAACCGGCCGATTCGCTGGACGATTTTCGACGCGCACGTTTTCTCGAGCCGAATTCGTTCGAAGTTCCGTATCAGGAAGGCGTGGCCTGGTCGGTGCGCGACCCAGTCCTCGCGATGACCGCATGGCGCGAAGCTTTACGCCGCGCGCGCGCGCAACGTCCTGAGCTTTTCGATCGAATGCTTTCCGGCGCGATGCAGTTGAGTCCGAAAGTTTACCAGATGCTGGAGGATTTCGGCGGAGGTCAGGCGGATCTCGCGCTCACCTATCTCGCCCGAGCGCAGGGCGAGAATTTCATGGCGGAAGCGAACCACTTGTTAGACCGCGAGCCGGCCTTGCAAAATCTTTCCCCGGAGCAAAAGCATCAGCTCTTCGAACTCTGGTCAGAACGCGGCGATCTCGCGCAATTGACCAAAGTTTTGGAGACACACCCCGACTGGCGCGATTTCGCCTGGCGCGGCGAAGCAAAATATTTTGCGGCACAGAAAAATTTTCAAAACGCTATCGGCCTAACGAGACGTTTTGCACCGAAGCCGGAGCTGCCGCAAGCGCCGACCGGTTCGTCCATCGAGCAACTGCAAAAGGATTCGATTTCTAATCCGGGAAATTACGAAGTCGGTTACGCCCTTTATCAACAGCAGATGCAGGCGAACAAAGTCGAAGATGCTCTTGTGACGGTGCGGCGTTTTACTTCCCGAAAAGACGCGCCGCCGTATTTCCATTTCCTCGAATCCGAAGCGTGGGCGGCCAAAGGAAACTGGGAACGCGCCTGGAATGCGTGGTTGGATTACGACAAAAGCACTCGTTAGGCGAGCGCCGCCTGCGCTGCCGCAAGACGTGCGATCGGCACGCGATACGGACTGCAGCTGACGTAATCGAGTCCGAGGCGATGACAGAATTTCACGCTGTCGGGATCGCCGCCGTGTTCGCCGCAGATGCCGAGTTTTATTTTCGGTCGCGTCTTGCGACCTTTTTCGACGGCGATCTGCATCAATTGCCCAACGCCATTTTGGTCGATGGTCGCGAATGGATTTCGTTTCACGATCTCGAGTTCGGCGTAATGCGGCAGGAATGATCCGCTATCGTCGCGGCTCATGCCGAGTGCCGTTTGGGTGAGATCGTTCGTGCCGAAGCTGAAAAACTCCGCGGTCTTGGCGATTTCGTCGGCGGTAAGTGCGCCGCGCGGAACTTCGATCATCGTGCCGACGAGATAGCTCAGCTTCACCTTCTTCTCTTTCATCACTTCGTCGGCGACGCGCCGCACGATTTCGTCTTGCAGCTCGAATTCTCGATCGAAACCAACCAGCGGAATCATTACTTCCGGATTCACTTTTGTGCCGCTCTTTTGCACCTCGGCAGCGGCTTCGAAAATGGCGCGCGCCTGCATCTCGGTCACTTCGGGGAAGGAAATTCCGAGACGACAACCGCGGTGGCCGAGCATCGGATTTTGTTCGTGCAGTTCGTGCACGCGGCGTGCGATTTCGTCGACGCTCACTCCCATTTTGTCGGCGAGAGCGCTCTGCGCGCCGTGATCCTGCGGGAGAAATTCGTGGAGCGGGGGATCGAGTAGACGAATCGTCGCCGGCTGGCCTTTAAGCGCCTTGAAAATGCCGATGAAATCTTTTTTCTGATACGGCAACAACTTCTTGAGCGCCTTTTGCCGATCGTCCTCTTTGCGCGCGAGAATCATTTCGCGCATGGCGTCGATGCGATCGCCTTCGAAAAACATGTGCTCGGTTCGGCAAAGTCCGATGCCGAGCGCGCCAAAGGAGATGGCGTTTTCAACCTGCTCGGGCGTGTCAGCATTGGTACGCACGTTCATGCGCGTGACTTTCGCGCACCAGTCCATCAGCTGAGTGAAGTTGCGATACGTTTCTGTTTTCTGAGCGGTCTTGTCGCCGTCGAGAAGACCCTGAATGATTTCGGATGGAGCGGTTGGAAGTTGTCCGGCGTAAACCGTGCCGCTCGTTCCATCGATCGAGAGATGATCTTCGCCTTCGCGAAAAATATCTTTCCCGACGGTCATCGTCTTCGCGCGATAATCGATCTGCAAATCGGCCGCGCCGCAGATGCAAACCTTTCCCATCTGTCGCGCGACCAACGCCGCGTGCGAGGAAACACCGCCGCGCGCCGTGAGAATTCCTTCGGCCGCGATCATGCCGCGCAAATCTTCCGGCGAAGTTTCGACGCGGACCAACAAAACCTTTTCGCCCTTCGCCGCAGCGGCCGCCGCGCGATCGGCGTTGAAATAAACTATGCCCGTGGCGGCACCCGGACCGGCCGGTAATCCCGTGGCGATTACTTTCGCGCTCGTCAGCGCCGCGCGATCGAAAACCGGCGCGAGCACTTGATCAAGCTGATCAGCCGGCACGCGCTTGATCGCCGTTTTCCAATCGATCAATTTTTCGCGTACCATGTCGCAGGCGAATTTGACCGCGGCGACACCGGTGCGTTTGCCGTTGCGCGTCTGCAGCATGAAAACTTTGCCGTCCTGGATGGTGAACTCGAAGTCCTGCACGTCTTTGAAGTGCGACTCGAGAATCTTGCGCATGCGCTCGAGATCGATCAGCGCCTTCGGCAGATGTTTTTTCAAATCGGCCACTGGTTCGGGCGTGCGCACGCCGGCGACAACGTCTTCGCCTTGCGCGTTGATCAAAAATTCACCGTAGAAAACTTTTTCGCCCGTGGCCGGATCGCGCGTAAATGCCACGCCCGATCCGGAATTCGTTCCCGTATTTCCGAAGACCATCGCCTGCACGTTGACCGCCGTGCCCCATTCCTGCGGGATGTTGTATTTGCGACGATAAACGATGGCGCGGTCGTTCATCCACGAACCGAAAACCGCGCTGATCGAACCTTCGAGCTGCGCCCAGGGATCATTGGGAAATTGTTTTCCAGTGCGGTCCTTCACGAGTTTTTTGAAACGTGCGACCATCTCTTTCAAATCCGCCACACTCAGTTTCGTGTCTTCGATATCCTTGTGATGCCGCTCATGTTTCAGCTCGTGGATCACGGTCTCGAACGGTTCATGATCTTCGTGCGGCGCTTTTTGCACGCCCATGACCACGTCGCCGTACATCTGAATGAAGCGGCGATAACAATCCCAGGCGAAGCGCTCGTTCTGCGTCGCCTTGGCAACCGCCACGACGGTGTTGTCGTTGAGGCCGAGATTTAGAATCGTGTCCATCATTCCCGGCATGGAATCACGCGCGCCCGAGCGAACGGCGAGGAGCAATGGCATCGCATTGGTGTCGCCGAACTTGGTGCCCATTATTTTTTCCATGCGGCGAACTCCATCTTTCACCTGCGCCTGCATCGCGGTCGGATAAGTGCGATTGTGCGCGTAGAAGTAAGTGCAGACTTCGGTGGAGATGGTGAATCCCGGAGGCACCGGCAAACCAATGCGTGTCATCTCCGCGAGATTCGCGCCCTTGCCGCCGAGCAACGGTTTCATCTTTCCGTCGCCGTCCGCTTTGCCGTCGCCGAAATTGTAAACGTAACGATGAGATTTTTTCTCCGTCTTTGCTCCGTTGCGTGAGGTGTGTGAAGGCTTCGCCACGACGCGGGCGCGCGTTTTTTTCAATCGATTTGCCATAGAAAAACGCTCGTAGAAACGAACGCGGGCAAGCCTATAGACAGCGCCCGACGTGTCAACGAATGCGCCGGTGTTCCGTTACGATGTTACGCAGAAGTCATCCGCTCGCTCGTCGCCAAAACTTCGGCGATGGCGGCGGTGAAATCGTCGACGCCGGTGCTCGGGATGATGATGGTGTTGCGGCGGCCGTGCGCTTCTTCGGTGATGCGGAGAAATTTTCCGCGATCGTTTTCGCGCAGCTCGACGTGGAAATGCTTCCGCTCGATCTGCAACTGCTTGGCCTCGATAATGTGGTCCATGGGGGAAGCCGCGGAGTCTAACCAGTTCTCCGCGTGGATGGAAAGGTTAAATTGTACATGTTCAACACGCTACACGGACGCGACTAACGCGAGCGCCGGCCGCGTCGCTCCGATGGTTTCTCTTCCGCAATCGCGAAATCGACCTGGCGCTTGAACATATCGACCCGCGCGACGAACACTCGCAGTTGATCGCCGATGGAAAATCGGCGGCGCGATTGCCGTCCGATCAAGCGCCGTTGCGCCTGATCGAAACGATAGAAGTCATCGGTCAGCGACGAGATGTGAATCATGCCGGTGAGCAGAACGTCTGGCAGTTCCACAAGGAGACCGAAGTTCTTGATATCGAGAACGGAGGCGCGAAAAATTTGCGGATCGCGCGCATCGAGTTGGCGCTGGAAAAACTCGAGCTTCTTTAATTTCACCGCATCCATTTCGGCTTCGGCGGCGTTACGCTCCGTCGTGGAGATATGTTCGGCGAAGGAGGTCAGGCGTCCGACTTCGGTACGCGCTTTGTTTTGCTCGGCCAAGGAACGGTGCACGACGAGATCGGCGTAACGGCGAATCGGACTGGTGAAGTGCGTGTAATTGTTTTTCGCGAGCCCGTAATGACCGAGAGGCTGCGTGGCGTAGCGCGCACGCTTCAAACTTTTCAGGAGACCGATCTTCAACGCCTGCTCTTCGGGTTTTCCGCGAAAGGATTTCAGTAAGCGCTGCAACTCGACGCGCTGGGTGAGGTCGCCCGCTTTGTAGCCGTAACTCAAAACCTGTTCGCGATATTCAGTGAGTTTGTCCGGATCGGGATTTTCGTGCACGCGATAGACCGTGGGAATGAGACGGTTCTTCAATTCACGCGCGACCATTTCGTTGGCGGCCAACATGAATTCCTCAATCAACTGATGTGATTCGTCGTTCTCGATTCGCTCGAGGGCGATGGGTTTGCCATCCGCATCCAAACGCACTTTTACTTCGGGAAAATCGAGATCGAGCGAACCCTGTTCGAAACGTTTGCGCCGCAAAAGCGAGGCGAGTTCCCAGGCCACGTGCAGTCGCTCACTCAACTGGTCGTTAGGCGGCGCTTTCAGAATGGCGTAGGCCTGGCGATAGGTGAGGCGTTTCGCGCTGCGGATGACAGTTCGGCCGAAACGCACATTTCGGGCGCGGCCGTTCTTGTCGAATTCGATGAAAGCCGAATGCGTGAGCCGATCGACGTTTGGATGCAAACTGCAAACGCCGTTGCTCAAACGCTCGGGCAACATCGGGATCACGCGATCTGGTAAATAGACGCTGTTCCCGCGCTTGAGCGCTTCGCGATCGAGTTGCGAACCAGGCGAGACGTAGGCGGAAACATCCGCAATGTGCACGCCGAGCTGCCAACCATTCGTTAGGCGTTCGACATTGATCGCGTCGTCAAAGTCGCGCGCGTCGTCTGGATCGATCGTGACGATGAATTGCTTTCGCAAATCTTCGCGGCCGACGAACATTTTCGGGTCGACGACTTCCGGTATTCGTTCCGCTTCCGCTTGAACCGCCTCGGGAAATTCTGTCGGAAGATGGTACTTCCGAACGATCGAAAGCATGTCGACGCCCGGCGCGGAACTCGGCCCGAGCACTTCGACGATTTCGCCTTCGGGATTTACGTGGCGCGATTCCCAGGCGTCGAGTCTAACGACTACTTTGTCCGCAGGCCGCGCCTTGCCGGGCTGCACGTAGACGTTGTGCACAATCCTCGGGTCGTCCGGCACGACGTAGAAAAAATTTCGCGATTGCTGGAGCGTGCCGACAATCGTTTCATGCGCGCGCTGCAAAATGCGAATGATGCGGCCTTCCGCACGATCCGATCCTTTGGCCCGCGCATATTTTTCGTCGCGAGTGACGCGGGCCACCACGCGATCGCCATGCATGGCGGTGCCGGTATTTTCCGCGGAGATAAAGAGGTCCTGCGCGCCCGGTTTGTTTTCGTTCGAAACAAATCCGTAGCCGGCCTGATGAATGGAAATAGTTCCGGTGACGAGGTCGGCTTCGGACGGAAGGACGTAGCGATTTTTCCGAATGCGCGCGATTTCGCCGGCGTGTTCGAGCTCGCGCAAAATTTCATTCAAACGCATGCGCACACCGCTTTTCCGGCCGAGTAATTTCGCCAGCTCAATCTTGTCGAGTGGCCGATATTTCGGCGCGCCGAGAATGCGCAGAATCTCCTGCTTCAGCTGCGCGGCTTTTGGATCCACACGCTGCACCTACTCCGGTTGCAATGCGGAATCGAATAAAGTTTCACTCATGGTAGTCTGAAGCCTCATGGCTGCAGTGCTCTGGAAAATCGGCAACGACACTTACGACTTCGCGCACCGCGGTATGATCATGGGTGTGCTCAACGTGACGCCGGATTCATTTTCTGACGGGACGGCCTTTTTCGAATCACGTCGGGCGCATGAGAAAGCGATGCGTATGATCGAGGAAGGTGCGGACATTATCGACGTCGGTGGCGAATCGACGCGCCCGGGCGCAAACGCTGTTCCGGCTGAAGAAGAACTGCGGCGCGTGATTCCCGTAATCAGAAATGTGCGCGCGGCGGACGAGAAGATTTTGATTTCAATCGATACATCGAAGGCGGTCGTGGCCGAGGCGGCACTTGAGGCAGGAGCGAATATTATCAACGACGTCACCGGTGGTCGCGGCGATGAAAAGATGATGGGGGTAGCGGCGAAGAGCGGGGCCGCTTTCATCATCATGCACATGCAAGGCACGCCGCGGACGATGCAGGAACATCCGCATTATGATGACGTCGTCGCGGAAGTGGCCGAATTTTTTAGACAACAATATGCGTTAGCCATAAAATGCGGTATCGACCCCACGGCGATAGCGTTTGATCCGGGCATCGGATTTGGCAAGACGCTGAAGCATAACCTAGAGCTGCTTCGGAACCTGTCACGGTTGCGCGTCGAAAATCGCCCGTTGGTCGTGGGCGTTTCGCGGAAATCTTTTTTGGGCAAGCTGATCGACGCGCGCGAAATGAGCGAAAGAATTTCGCCGACGATTGCGATGACGGCGCTGTTACGCGGTCGCGGCGCGGATGTTTTGCGCGTTCATGATGTGAAACAAAACGTGGCCGCATTGCGCACGGCTGAAGCATTTCTGGGAGCGCGCGAATGATTCGGCAATTGATCCAGCTCTGGCAGTGGTTCGATACCTGGCGCGGTCCGATCGAGATTTTGCTGCTCAGCGTCGGGATCTATTACGGCTACCTTTATTTCCGCGGAACGCGCGGCGCGAAAGTCCTGACCGGCCTGGCGATTGTTTTTCTCACGCTGACCCTAATCTCAACGCTGCTTAACCTCACCGTCATCGGCTGGATCGTGCGGAGCTTCTCGGTCTTTCTGGCGGTGGCGTTGGTGGTAATTTTCCAGCCGGAGTTGCGCCGCGGTCTGGCGGAACTCGGTGGGCATCCGATTTTTTCCCTGACGAGTGAAAAGCGGGAGACGGTCCACGATATCGCAGAAGCGATCTCGCAACTGGCCAATAAACAATTCGGCGCGCTGATTGCGATCGAACGTGACACGTCGATTCGCGTTTACGAGGAAACCGGGGTGGAGCTCGATGCCGTTTTGTCGGTCGAACTTTTGCTCACGCTTTTTCATCCGAAGAGCGCATTGCACGATGGCGGAGTAGTCATGCGTAATGGCCGCGTGGCCGCTGCGGCCTGCATTTTCCCCGTGAGCCAGCGCGAAACGCTCGATCGCAGCCTAGGCTTGCGCCATCGCGCTGGTCTGGGAATCACCGAGGAATCCGATGCCATCGCCGTGATCGTTTCCGAAGAAACGGGCGGCATTTCCATCTGTCATCGGCGCCGGATTGAGCGAAACTTCACTCCGGAAACGTTCCGCAAACGGATCGGCGAATTGTTGCTACACCGAAATTATGAAGAGACTGATACTGAAGAATTGGCGCGCGAAGTTGATCTCCCTCCTGCTCGCGACAACCCTTTGGTACCTCATCAAAAAGAACATAGCAACGACACCCTTGCCGTCTGATCTTTCCAGCGCAACGCCGACGGCGGAGCGCAGATGAGCACTCGTTAGGCGTTCGTTAGGCCAAAAATTCTAGCGGAGGAAGCGCGCGAGATTTTCTTCTTCCCAGCGTCGCGCGCGGTTGTAGCCGCGGAACTCTTTTTCTCGCCGATTGAATTCTTCGGTGTGCACAAGGCGGCGACCACTCGGCAGGGTTTTATCCGGAACGAAGGCGTGCAGCATTTCGTGATACATGACGTATTGCAGAAACCAAAGCGGTACCCATTCCTGGTCCAGGCGGGGATTGATGCGAATGACGCGATCTTCTTCCTGAATGGATCCGAAAACGAAAAAGTCTTTTGCCCGACGTCGCCGGCGTTTTCCCCAAACGACTTTGTAATTGCGCAATCGTCCTTTGAAATAGCGCGCGTTTAGTCGATCAAAAATTTCGCGGAGATCGAAATGGCGACCTTCGTCCTCCAAATTCAATTGCCGCTGCATCGGCAGCCGCGGCTGCGCCAGTTTTCGCTTTGTATTCTTTGCCATAAAGTCCCCTTTGAAGCGCCTAACGAGTAGTTTAAGACTCTTGGCTGTAGCTGCAAGAAATCCGAAAATATATTTGTTCGCGTTACACAAAATACTATTAATGAACGTTTTATGTCAGAAGTAAAAATGACGGTTGCGACACATTGTCGCCTGTTTTTAGGTCTAAAAGGGCAATTCTGTGCCGAACGTTTTACGAATCGATAGATCGGATTATAGTCGCCATCAGATCATCGCCGCCTGTGCAAGAATTGCCGTGAATTTGCCCTAACGTATGACGCCGTTTCTCCGAAAATTACTCGGTCTCAACTGGCTCTTGCTCGTGATCATGCTTGCGCTCGCCATTTTCGGCGTCATCGCCGTCTACAGCGCGACCTATATGCGCAACGACACGACCGTGCTCGATTTCTGGCGCAAACAGGCGAACTGGGTCGCAATTGGTTTCGTCGCCTTCATGGTTACGAGCCTGATCGATTATCGCTGGGTGCGATTAGGCGCGCTGCCGATGTATGTTGCGGGAATTATTTTCCTCATCCTGACGCGCTTCATCGGGACGAAAGTTTATGGTGCACGCAGCTGGCTGCACCTCGGTCCGATAAATTTCCAACCGGCGCAGCTCGCGGTCATCGCCGGCATCATGGTCATGGCGCTTTTCCTTAGCCAATTTCGCGAGATGCATCCCATGCTGCGTCTGGCGCTTTGTTTCGCGATCGCGGGGGCGCCTTGTCTGCTCATCTTGCTGCAACCGGATTTGGGCATGGTGATTATTTGGGGACCGGTTTTGCTCGCGCTTCTTTTCGTTTCGGGAACTCCGCTGCGTTACCTCATCTGCATTATTCTGATTGTGGCTGCCTGCATGCCGGTGGCTTACAACCTCGGATTAAAACCGTACCAAAAAGAACGCATCACCGCGTTCATCAATCCCGACATCGACAAACAGGGTTCGGCCTGGGCGATCAATCAATCGCTTATCGCCATTGGTTCGGGCGGCTGGGCCGGGAAGGGTTTTAAAGCGCCCAATACACAGATCGAGCTCGGTTTTCTTCCCGCGACCGCGGTGCATAACGACTACATTTTTTCCGCCATCGGTGAGCAATGGGGATTTGTCGGCGGCGCGTTTTTGCTCGGCGCTTTCGGATTACTTCTGCTGACCTGTTTGTTCGTGGCGTTTTACGCCGGCGATCAATTTGGTTTGCTGCTCGTCATTGGCATCACTGCGCTTATTTTCACGCACATTTTCCAAAACATCGGCATGACTATTTCGATGTTGCCGATCACGGGTGTGCCGCTGCCGCTAATTAGTTACAGCGGCTCGTTCGTGCTCATGATCATGTTCGGGCTCGGCATCGTGAACAGCGTCTGGGTTCATCGCAAAGCCGTTGCCCTCTGAGCCGCGCGCACTAAGATCGCTCGCACATGGAGAGCGATTACAAGGTTAAGCTGGAGATTTTCGAGGGTCCGCTCGACCTCCTGCTTTACCTGATCAAACGCGACGAGCTCGACATCTACGACATTTCGATCGAGCGCATCACGAAGCAGTACCTCGAGTATTTGCAGGCGTTTAAGGAATTGAACATCGACGTCGCGGGCGAGTTCGTCGTCATGGCGGCCAATCTCATTTACCTGAAGAGCCGCAGCTTGCTGCCGGTCGATCAACAGCCGCCCGAAGAAGATGCCGAGGAAGATGATCCGCGCTGGGATTTGATCCGGCAATTGATCGAATACAAAAAATTCAAGGAAGCCGCGGGGCAGTTGCAGGTGCGACAGTTGGAAGAAGAAGGACGATTCGTTAGGCAAACAAATGGTGTCGATTTGATTGCGGCCGCGCCGTTGCACTTGGGCGAGGTGGGAATTTTTCAGCTGATCAACGCCTTCCAAAACGTGATCAAGCGCATCGAGGCGCGCGAAGATCTCCGCGAAATTTTTGGTGAGCACTACACCGTCTCGGACAAAATTGAATGGATTTTGCAACGGGTCGCTGATGGTGTCCCGCTCCGTTTTTCCGAGCTCTTCGCCTCGATGGCATCGCGCGTAGAAATTGTCGTCACCTTTCTCGCTTTGCTCGAGTTGATTCGGTTACGCCAGGTGCGCGCCTCGCAGGCCGATCCATTCGCCGAGATCGAATTGGCGGCGGTTCCGGCATAGATGTTCCGCATTCTGATCGCCGGCTGCGGCTATGTCGGCTCGGCGGTAGCTGATCTTTTTCACGCGGCTGGTTGGGAGGTCGAAGGCTGGACGGCCTCTCGAGAATCGGATGCGCCTTACAAGATTCGGATCGTCGATCTCGCCGATGAAGATTCCGTGAAGCGGGCGGCTTCGAATTTCGACGTCGTTATTCAGTGCGCCAGTTCGCGCGGCGGAAACGCGGAAGATTATCGGCGAATTTATTTGGAAGGCGCGCATAGCCTAACGAGTACTTTTCCGCACGCACTCTTTGTTTTCACCAGCAGCACGAGTGTCTACTCACAGACCGATGGCGAATGGGTCACCGAAGAAAGCGCCGCCGAACCGCAGCGCGAGGCCGGTCGCATCTTGCGCGAAACAGAAGACCTTGTTCTTTCGCGCGGCGGAACCGTCGCGCGGCTCGCGGGAATCTACGGACCGCAGCGTTCGGCTTTGTTGCAAAAATTTCTCAGCGGACGGGCCAACGTCAGCGATCGATTCATTAATCAGATCCATCGCGACGATGTCGTGACCGCCTTGCAGTTGCTGATCGACCAGAAAGCGCGCGGTATCTTTAACGTGAGCGATCATCATCCGATCGTGCAGCGCGAATGTTACGCCTGGCTGGCCGCACATTTACAAAAACCGCTTCCTCTTGAAACAGACGAGCCACGCGAGCGGAAGCGCGGAGATAGCAACAAACGCGTCAGCAGCGAGAAGCTACAGGCCATCGGTTGGTCGCCTCGTTATCCGACATTTCAGGCTGGCATGACAAACAGCGTCCTGCCCAGTTTTGGCCTGTAAGCTGCTCGGAAAAGAGCATGCGGAATATCAAGCTCACCGGGCGCGAGGTTACGGTGGTAAAAGCGATCGGTTTTGCCGAGCCCATGCTGGGTGCGGAGATCCAGGATTACACTCGCATGGAACCGGAAGACGTAACCGACACGCTCAACAGCTTGCTCTCGGCCGGCTTTGCCGAAAGCATTCCGTATCGCGAACAAATCGAGCTGGCCGAGATGTCGGTGACTTCGTTCGAGATCAATCCGGCCTACGCGCACGAATTGCGCGCCGCCATGATTCGTTACTAGACGGCGGCGGCGGTTGCTTCCGCCTTGGCTTTTTCGCTGCGCGAATGTTCGCCGAAAAGTTGGCGAATCACATCTTCCACTGGCAGTTCCTGGACGTTGATGTCGGTCACATTGCAGGTGTCGAGTAACTGTCGCGCCGTCGCGGTAACTTTAGCGCGCGGAACTTTTATCTGCACGGAGAGCGGCGTTTCTTCGATGACCTCTCCGAACTGTTTGAAGTCACACGTCGTCTGCTTTTCATAGGTCAGGCTGACGATCTTGTAGCCGGAAAAACGGTCGATGATGTCGTCGAGCGGACCATCGAAGAAAATCTTTCCGTGATCGATGATGATGACGCGATGACACAATTCCTGGATGTCCTGCATGTAATGACTCGTCAGCATGGTGACGATGCGATGGTCGCGATTGTAGAGGCGCAGAAATTCCCGGACGCGTTTTTGACTAACGACGTCGAGACCGATAGTCGGTTCGTCGAGAAACAGAACTTTCGGCTCGTGAATGAGCGCGGAAATCAATTCCATTTTCATGCGTTCGCCTAACGAGAGCTCGCGCACCATCACGTTCATTTTGTCCTGCACTTCGAGCAGCTCGCTCAAACCGCCGACCACTTTGCGAAAACGATCGCGATCAATCCCGTAGATGGCGCGGTTGAGCTCGAGCGATTCCTGCGCGGGCAAGTCCCACCAGAGCGCATTTTTTTGGCCCATGACGAGACTGAATTGCCGCTTCATTTCATTCTTGCGCTCCCACGGAACAAACCCAAGGACACGTGCCTCACCCGCGCTCGGATTGAGCAAACCCGAAAGAATTTTCAGCACCGTGGTTTTGCCCGCGCCATTCGGCCCGAGAAATCCGACCAGCTCGCCTTCCTCGATTTTAAAAGAGACATCATCGGCGGCGCGCGTCTCATCATACTTTCGCCTAACGAGTCCTTTGATCGCGCCGCGCAACCCGCTTTCCTTGCGGTAAGTGCGATAAATTTTCGTCAGGCCGGTTGCTTCAATCGCACTCATGTGGGGCGGGGAATGGTGCCTACCGTGCGCGCCCTGACGCATTTGCGCAACGTTTCGTCATCGCTCTTGTCTAAACCGGAGTGCCCGCATTGAATGTCCGAAATGAGCGGCTTTTTTGAGGAAGTAAAACGCCGCAAGGTTTATCGAGTGGCGGTCGCATATGTCGTCGCGGCCGGCGGCATTATTCAACTCGCCTCCGCCGCATTTCCGGCGTGGGATTTGCCGAGCTGGGCGCTGCGGCTGGTCATTGTTCTGCTACTCATCGGATTTCCCATCGCGCTGATTCTGGCCTGGGCCTTCGATCTCACCGCGCAAGGCGTTGTCGCCACCCCGGTCCTTGAAACCGCGCGGCCGACACATCGTCGGCGCAACATCACCATTCTTTCGCTGGCCGGATTGCTGATTTCAGCGACGGCGGGATTTTTTCTGCTCCCGCGAATTTCCTCCGCGCACAAGATGGAAAAATCGATCGCGGTTCTGCCCTTTGAAAGCCTGAGTGACGACAAAGAGAACGCGCATTTCGCCGATGGAATTCAGGACGACATCCTGACCAATCTCTCGAGAATCGGAGATCTGAAGGTTGTCTCGCGCACATCAGTTCTGATGTACCGCGACAAGCCGGGCAGCGTGCGCGACATTGGAAAGGCGCTCGGTGTTTCCGCCATTCTCGAAGGCACGGTGCGCAAGTCCGGCAATCGCGTGCGTCTCAATGTGCAGTTAATCAACGCCGAGAACGACGAGCATATTTGGGCGCAGGAATATGACCGCGACTTGACCGACGTTTTTGCGATCCAGACCGATCTCTCGCAAAAAGTCGCGGACGAATTGCAGGCCAAACTTTCGCCGACCGAGAAAGCCCAGCTGACACGCAAGCCGACCGAAAACGGCGAAGCGTATCTGGCGTTTGTGGAGGCGCACGATCTGCACTCGCATGTCGATGACATCGCGAAGTTGAAACAGGCGGAACATCTCTACGAACGCGCCGTGCAATTGGATTCGAATTTTGCCCTGGCTTATGCCGGCTATTCGCAACTGCAGAGCTGGATCTTGCACACCTACGATTCCACGCCCGCGCGACGTGAAAAAGCGCGCCAGTTGGCGACGCGCGCGCTGGAGTTGCAACCCGACTTACCGGAAGGACATCTCGCGCTCGGCTTTTCTCTTTACTATGGCGACAACGATTTCGATGCCGCCTTGCGCGAATTTGAAATCGCGCAACGCGGCCTGCCAAATTCGAACGACGTCTATCTCGCGCTCGGCGCGATTCAACGACGAAAAGGACATTGGGCCGAATCGAGCGCCAGTTTGGAAAAGGCCGCGAGTCTGAATCCCAAAGACACCTGGGCCTTGCAGAACCTCGCGATCAATTACGAGATGCAGCGCGACTTCGCGAACGCGAAGAAGACCATTGATCGCGCAGTCCAGATCGATCCGAAATCTTTCAGTCTCTGGGAAATCAAAGCCAAGATCGCCATCGAAGAGAACGGTGATTTTAGCGTTGCCGAGCAGGCCCTGGCTAGGATCGATCAAATGCCGGAGAGCGGTGAAAAGAGTTATCTTGTTTGTGTCGCGCGCGCGAGCGTAAGCCTGGCGCAGCGACGATATGCGGAAGCCCTGACCGCGGCGGAAGCGGCACCCGATAATTCGGCCATGCTCCAAATGGGTGAAGTGCCCAGCAAATATCAAGTGATTGGGGCGGCGCGGAAAGGCTTGGGCGACGAGGAGGGCGCACGCATCGCATTTACAAAAGAGAAGGAAGCCGCGCAGAATCGGGTTGCGTCGTCGCCGCTCGATCCGGATGGACACATTCTGCTCGCCTCCGCGCTCGCGTTTCTCGACGAAAAAGAGAGGGCCTTGGCCGAGACACAGCGCGCGCTCGATTTGTTGCCGGTGAGCAAAGATGCCTTTCACGGGTCCGATATTCTCGAGAGCGCCGCGGAAATTTACGCTGTGCTCGGCGAGAATGATCGCGCATTTCAGGCGCTGGATGAACTCTCGAAAATTCCCAGTGCGCAAAGCGCGGCTTCGTTGAAAATGAATCCGATCTGGGATTCGATGCGCAAAGATCCGCGCTTCGAACAAACCGTCTCAAAATTCAGTGCGAAGATTTAGCGCCGCGTTTCTTGCGCTCGTCTTTGCCTCGGCGGCGCACGCGCAATGGTCGGTTGTTTCGACCCAGTCGGAATTTTCCGCAGGTCCGCGCGTCGAGCATCGACGCGTCGTGGTGCGATCCGATGTCGGTGCGGTGGCGACATTGGAATGTGCGATTTTCTCACCGAAGAACGCGACGCTGCGAGTGATCGACGATTCAAATGTTAGCAGCAACCTCGCGACCGTGATGCAACGTGAGCATTGTGTGGCGGGTACGAATGGCGGCTACTTCGATCCTGGTTATGCGCCGGTGGGATTACTCGTCAGCGACGGAAAGACGATTGCGCCTTTGCGCAAAGCGAAGCTGCTCAGCGGTGTGGTGAGTGTGGTGAACGGACGCATCTTCATCCAACGCACTGCGGAATTTTCCATGAAAGCGAAGCCGAGCGCGGCGCGGCAGTGCGGGCCGTTTCTGGTCGATCGAGGTCACGCAATTTCGGGTTTGGACAACACGCGATCTGCGCGTCGCACATTCGTCGCGACGAGCGGCGATCGCGCGATGGTCGGTTATTCTTCGCACGTTACTTTAGCCGAGCTGGCCGCTCTGCTCTCTTCGCCGGTCCTGGGCGATTTCAAGATGGAGCGCGCGCTCAACCTGGATGGCGGATCATCCAGCGCATTCTGGTTTGCCGGCGAGAACGGCGTCTTCTCTATTAGTGAGCAGAAAAGCGTGCGCGATTTTCTCGGTGTCGTTCCGGCGCAGGGCCGAAAATAGAAAAACTGATGCGAACTTTTGGTGGATTCAAGAAAGACGAGACAAAATTTTTCGGCGAAGTGCGCGGGGGAAAAGTGTCTCGCCTAACGAGTGCTCCGTGGCTGGATGGCAAGGAGACCGGAGAGAACTACTCGTTAGGCGAAGTGATCATCGATCTGCCGGTTGCACCGAGCAAGATCATCGCCGTGGGTTTGAACTACGCGGATCACATCGCGGAAATGAAACGCGCGCCGCTCGGCACGCCGTTGATCTGGTTCAAGGCGCCCACGTCTCTCCTGCCGCACAACGGCACGATCGAGATCGCGTATCCTGAACATCAAACACATTTCGAAACGGAACTCGCCATCGTTATCGGACGGCAGACGAAGAATACGACGAAATCGGACGCACTAGACTACGTTTTCGGCTACACCGCGGCGCAGGACATTAGCGATCGCGATTTGCAGAACGCCGAAAAACAATTCGCGCGCGCCAAATCTTTCGACACTTACACGCCGGTCGGGCCGTTTATTTATACCGAGGTCGATGTCCGCGATGTGCCACTAACTTTGCGGCAAAACGGCGTGATCAAACAGGAAGCCCGCACCGGCCAAATGATCTATTCGGTTGCGGAAATCGTCGCCTTCACCAGTGAAAATCTCACGCTGCTGCCGGGCGATCTCATTCTTACCGGCACACCCTCGGGTGTTGGGCCGATTCAGCCAGGTGACGAATTGGAAGCGCAGATCAGCGATTGGCCGCCGCTGCGCAATCGAGTCGCGGCACGAGAAAAATAATTGAGCCGAAAGAAAAATTTAGATTGGCTCGTCTTACATCCGAAGAGTTTTTTGCTGCGAAATACTAATGGTGGAAGTCGCAGTGTGCATAACGCGAATGGATTATCTGAAAAGATTTACTCGACTCGACGTAGTCACATTGCGAATAAATATCAGACAACTGCCACAAATGCATCGGATTGGCTCGTGAGCCTCTCCTTCAACATATGAAAAAACTGCTTATCACCTCTCTCGTTGCCCTCACTGTCGCTCTGAATTTATTTGCGCAGACCACGCCGCCGCCGCCTGCGGCTGGAACATCGCCGGCTGTTTCCGCGTCAGCTCCGGCGACTATGCCCGCCGCCACGATGGCTCCTGCCACAACCACAACCGCGCCGGGGCTGGCAGGTACGCCTGCTGGCACTGCGCCAGTTGTTCCGCCTCCGACCGGCATGAGCCCCTCGACCGCAGCCAGTGTGGCGCCGCCCGTTGCGGCAACGAGCACCTCGCCCGCCGCAACCGTTCCGCCGCCGCCTGCGGACACGGGAAATTTTTTAGTCGATAAGTTCAAACACGGCGGCCCGATCATGTGGCCGATCTTGATCGTGTCGGTCGTAGCGCTTGCCGTGGTGGTTGAGCGTATCTTCTGGTGGCTGGGTCGCTGGATGCGTCGCGATCCGAAACGTATCGAAAAAGTTTTCACCGCCATCGAAAATGGCGACGTGGGTGAAGCCTCGCGTTTGTCGCGCGGATCACGCGATCCCGTTTTGCGCATGATGTGGAATGGTTTGAATCACCAGCACGCCTCGTTGCAAGGCGCGCTGCAAGTTGCCGCCGGCATCGAGATCAAACGCGCGGGAAGATTTCTCGTCGTCATGGATACGCTGGTCACGCTCGCGCCGTTGCTCGGTCTCTTGGGAACGATCACCGGTCTGATGAAATCGTTCAGCTTCCTCGGCAACGAAGAATTAGCCGTAACGGCGGTGACCGGTGGTATCGCGGAAGCGCTTATCGCCACTGCTTGCGGTCTGGGCATCGCGATTTTCGCGCTCGTGCCGTTTAACTTTTTCACCTCTCGAGTGTCTAACTTAGAGTTCGAGCTGCAGACCGCGGCAACGAACCTTGAAGTTATGCTCGAAGCACAAAAGAAGGGCGACATCGACGTCACCGCGATGACGAAATAGCGGCCATGGAAGTCTCCTCCCCGATTCCCAAAAAGCACGCGCGGATTGAGATCATTCCGCTCATCGACATCATGTTCTTCCTCCTGGCCAGCTTCATGATGGTCAGCCTGAGCCAGACGACGATGAAGGGGATCAAGGTTGCGCTACCGACCGGTGCGTCGGGACAGACGCAGTCGAAAAAGGACTACTACAGTTTCTCAGTCGATCGCGACGGCTACATCTATTGGGATAAAGCGAAGATTACTTACGAAGACGTTCCGGGGAAACTGAAGCCGATTTACGCCGAGTGGGCAGCGAACAAGGATCGACCGGAACCAAAAATTTTCGTTCGCGGCGATCGCGAAGCTTTGCACGGAAATGTCACGCGCTTACTCGATCAAATTCGTTCGACTGGATTCACCAAGATCGCATTTGAAATCAAGAGTGAAGCCTTGAAAGGCGTGCCCGCCCCGGGCAGCAACTAATATGGCCGTTGGTCCATTACTCTACAAACCATCGCCAAAGTGGCACGTCTGGGCGGCATTCGGCGCGGCGGTCGCGATTCATGCAACCGCCGTTGGTATCGCCGCGCTCAAGCCGGAGGAACCGCCTCCAGCCGATGTTTCGCAACTCGATCAGGCAGCCGAAGTAACTTTCGAACAAACCTCTCCCGAGCCGACTCCGCCACCGGAAGAAGTCCAGGAACCGGAGCCGACCGAGGCGCCACCAGAACCGACCGAAGTTCCGGAATTCGTCGAGGAAAAGCCCACGCCACCGCCGAAACGTGACAAGCCCACCAAACCGATTGCGCCAATTGCGCGACCGAAGCCAGCGGGCGCACCTGGCCCGATGTCGATGTCCTCGGCCAAGGCCGTGGCGGTAAGCGCGCCGCGTCCGGAATATCCTTACGAAGCGCGTCGTTCGAAAATTACCGGCAGCGGTGTTTGTGTGATGACGGTCGATGCTTCCAGCGGATCGGTCACGAGCGCGGACATGGCGCAGAGCACGGGCAATCCGATTTTGGATAATGCGGCGACCAGCGCCTTCCGCAGATGGCGGTTCAAACCAGGAACCGTTTCGAAAGTGCGAACGCCGATCACGTTCACCATGAACGGAGCGTCCTACTAGCGGGGTTTTCTTATGAGAATGCGATCACCCATTCCGAAGAAGCACGCGCGCATCGAGATCATTCCGTTGATCGACATCATGTTCTTCCTCCTCGCCAGTTTCATGATGGTGAGCTTGAGCCAGACGCACATGAAAGGCATTCGGGTCAATCTGCCCTCGATGAATCAGCCTCCGTCGATCCAGGACCCGAACAAAGACACGGTGCGCGTTCGGGTGACTGAAGGAAATTTGATCTACTTCGACAATCAGCCGGTCAATTCGGACGACGTGATGGGCCGGCTCTACGCCACCTTCAAAGCTAATCCGCAGGTGAAAGTCTCTCTCAGCGCGGAGCAAAACGCTTTGCACGGAGACGTGATTACCGTGCTCGATAAGATTCGGTCGGCCGGTATCGAGAAGATCGGTTACCAAATCAAGACCGCCGCTCCACAAGGCGCACCCGGCACGACGCCTTAGCGGTTCGATTCGAAATAATCGCGTAGTTGCGCAATGGCGCGCGCGCGATGGCTGATCCGGTTTTTCGTTTCCTCGCCGAGATCCGCAAGTGTTCGATTATATCCCGTCGGAACGAAAACCGGATCGTAGCCGAATCCATTTTTTCCGTGCGGCTTAAGCGAGATTGATCCTTCGAGTTCTCCGGCAACAATAGCCAGCGTTTCGTCTTCACGAGCTAGTGCGATCGCGCAACGAAAGCGAGCCCGCCGGTCCACTGCGCTTCCGAGTTCATGCAAAAGTTTGTGGACGTTTTCTTGATCGGTCGCGTTTTCCCCAGAGTAACGGGCGGAAAAAATTCCGGGCGCGCCACCGAGAGCGTTGACTTCCAATCCAGAATCATCCGCCACCACGAGTCCCGGCAGCGTCTTTGAAATTGTAACGGCCTTCAGAACCGCGTTTTCTTCGAAGCTGCTTCCGATTTCTTCGACCGCTGGAATTTCGGGCGAGTTCGCCAGATCGGAGAGGACGAACTCGCGTCCAAGAATTTGAGCGAACTCGCGCGTCTTATGCGCGTTGCGGGTTGCGAGGAGCAGGGGAATCACGCCGAATGTTGAAATCCTGCAAATCCCGTTAATCCTGTCCACCTCTTCTGCATGAGCGAGCGCCGTAAACCTTATCCCTTCGATCAGATCGAGCCGAAATGGCAAACGATCTGGGATGAGCGTCGCGCCTTTCATGCGCCGAATCCTGGCGAAGAACATTTCGATTCGTCAAAGCCGAAATACTACATCCTCGACATGTTTCCTTATCCGAGCGGCACGGGTTTGCACGTCGGACATCCGGAAGGTTATACCGCGACAGACATCATCGCGCGCTACAAGCGCATGCGCGGTTTCAACGTTCTGCATCCGATGGGCTGGGACGCGTTCGGATTGCCCGCGGAGCAATATGCGATCAGGACCGGTCAACATCCCTCGATCACGACGCGCGACAACATCGCGAAATTCAAAACGCAGCTGAAACGCATCGGATTTTCCTACGATTGGGAACGCGAAATCAGCACGGCCGATCCAAAATTCTATCGCTGGACGCAATGGATTTTTCTTCAGATTTACAATTCCTGGTTTAACCCGCAGACGAAAAAGTCGGAACCGATTTCCACTTATCGCGGCGACGATCCCGATGGCGTTCGCCTCGCTTACGTCGCTGAAGTTCCCGTCAATTGGTGCCCCGATCTCGGCACCGTCCTCGCGAATGAAGAGGTCATCGACGGCAAAAGCGAAGTCGGCGGCTTTCCTGTCGTTAGCCGGCCGATGCGGCAATGGATGTTGCGCATCACTGCGTTACGCCGACCGTTTGGCCGACGAGCTAAAGGATTTGGATTGGCCCGAAGGAATCAAATTGCTCCAGCGAAACTGGATCGGCCGCAGCGAAGGCGCGGATATCGAATTCAAGATCGAAAACGGCGATGAGCGCATTCGCGTTTTTACCACGCGGCCCGACACGATTTACGGCGCGAATTACATGGTGCTCGCCCCGGAGCATCCACTGGTCGATCGCCTAACCAGTACAGATAGGCGCGCAGAAGTAGCGAAATATCGCGAGCAAGTTTCCGCGAAATCTGATCTGGAACGAACCGACCTCGCGAAAGAAAAAACGGGCGCTTTCATCGGCGCCTACGCAATCAATCCGGTTAACGAGGAGAAAATTCCAATCTGGATCGCGGATTACGTGCTTATGGGTTACGGCACTGGCGCGATCATGGGCGTGCCGGGGCACGACGAACGCGATCTGGAATTCGCGCGCAAATTCGAACTCGAAATTCTCCCGGTTGTTCAGGTGCCGGGGAAAACTCCGGACGAATCGATCGGCTGCCTGGACGATGGCATTGCGATCAATTCGCCTTTGATCAACGGCCTAACGACACCCGAGGCGAAGAAGAAAATCGTCGCGTGGCTCGAAGAAAAAGAACAAGGCCGGGCCGATGTGCGCTTCAAATTGCGTGACTGGCTTTTCTCGCGGCAGCGTTATTGGGGCGAACCGTTCCCGGTTATTTGGGAGAATGGCAAACACCACTCGTTAGGCGAAAAGGAATTGCCGCTCGTGCCGCCGGAGTTGGAAGATTACAAACCGACCGGCACCGGCGAGCCGCCGCTAGCGAAAGCGAAAGACTGGATTCGCTACTCAGAGAAAGCGACGCGCGAAACGAACACCATGCCGCAGTGGGCCGGTTCATGTTGGTATTACCTGCGCTTTTGCGATCCGGCGAACGACTCGCGATTCGTCGGTGAAGAAGCGGAGCGCTACTGGATGGGCGGCGCGCAACCGGGCGGCGTCGATCTTTACGTCGGCGGCACCGAGCACGCGGTCCTGCATCTTTTGTATGCGCGTTTCTGGCACAAGGTCCTTTTCGATCTCGGCTATTTGTCGAAACCGGAGCCGTTCCAGCGCTTGGTCAATCAGGGAATGATCCTCGGCGAAGACAATCGCAAGATGTCGAAACGCTGGGGCAACGTGATCGATCCGCTCGATGTCATCACCGAGTACGGCGCGGACGCGCTTCGTTGTTACGAAATGTTCATGGGTCCGCTCGAGCAGATGAAGCCGTGGAGCATGAAAGGCGTCGAAGGCGTCTCTCGCTTTCTCGCGCGTGTCTGGCGTCTGCTCATGGACGGAAAATCAGGCGGGAGAATGGGAGCTATCGCCACGCGTGCAGGATGTTCCCACCGAAAAATCGCAGCAGAAAATTTTGCACGCCACGATCAAGAAAGTGACCGAAGACATCGAGTCGCTCTCTTTCAATACCGCGATCTCGCAGATGATGGTTTTCGTCAACGCGTTCACCAACGCGCCCGTCATTCCCGTTTCGGTCATGCGGACCTTTTTGGTGGTGCTGTCTCCTTTCGCGCCTCACCTGGCCGCTGAGCTTTGGGAAAAACTCGGTCAAAACTTCCAGCACTCGTTAGGCGAAATCGATGCGCAGACGTGGCCGGAGTTCGATCCCGCGCTTCTGATCGAGGACGAAGTCGAAATTATCCTGCAGGTAAACGGAAAAGTCCGTGACCGGGTCAGAGCGCCAGTCAACGCGCCTAACGAGCAGTTGGAACAGATCGCCCTGGCGAATCCGCGCGTTCAGGAATTCATCGCCGGCAAGACGGTCCGCAAAATTATTGTCGTCCAAAATAAGCTGGTCAACGTAGTCGCTAACTAGGAGGAAATGTTTATGTGGAAGGAATTCAAAGAATTTGCGGTCAAAGGAAACGCCATTGATCTCGCCGTCGGTGTCATCATCGGTGCGGCCTTCGGTGGCATTGTCACCTCCCTGGTAAAGGACATTCTCATGCCGCCCATCGGCTTCCTCACGGGCGGTCTCGATTTTTCGAACAAGTTTCTCGTGCTCAAAGATGCGCCTGGCGGCGCCGTTTTCGCTTCTCCGGCGGACGCGGTCAAAGCCGGCGCCATCACTTGGAACTACGGAAACTTCATCACGGTCCTAATTAATTTCCTGATCGTGGCCTTTTGTATTTTTCTCGTGGTCAAGGCGGTGAACAAAATGAAAAAGCCGGCACCGAACACCGCGCCGGTGTCCAAAGACTGCCCGTTTTGTGCCATGACCATTCCGATCAAGGCCACGCGTTGCCCGCATTGCACTTCGGAAATGGCGGGGACGGCGCGCGCCTAGGCGGCCTCTTCGATCGGCGGCAATTGTAAGACGCGCTTCGGGGTGCAAAGCCATCGGCGGCTCTCGCTCGTCGCTTCCCACTCGGCGCCTGCGGCCCACGGTGAGAATGCCGGCAGGATCCAACAGTTTCCCTGTTGTACGAAGGCCGGCAGTTTTAATCGCAATCCTGCGCCGTCAGTAATTGTCCCCGCGGGATGGTGATGTCCGATAATTTGAATCGCATCGGAAACATCGGCGGCGCAGTGCCCATGATGAAAATAGAATCCGTCGCTGCGCCACGAATCGCGCCAGGAAAAAGCACTCGTTAGGCGACGATCGTGATTTCCCGCCAGGACAATCGTTTCACAAACCGAAGAAAGTCGTTCGATCAATCGCGCCGCTTCCGTCGCGGCCGCGCGATCATGCACCACATCGCCCACAATGATTAGGTTCTTCGGTTGATAATCGATTAACAATTCCCGCAGACGATCTTCCACTGAAGTCATGCCCCAAAGCGGCACCAATCGTCCGGCGGCGCGCTGACTCAGTTCGTAACCGAAATGGAGATCGGCCACCGCCAGCCAGCGTTGCGCACGATGAAAAAGAGCGAGCCGGCCATCGAGCACAATCTCGGGCGCGATCAATGCTTGATAGGGTGCGAGTGGACTCATGCGGCCGGGAAATATCGCTTGCCGCAGTTTCGATTGCTCGTTAGGGAGGCCTCGCTCAAATGAAAAAACTTCTTCCGTTTGCCGTTATTATCGGAGTCGGATTTTTTCTGGCGAGCTGCGAGACGCAACCGTTGCCGAAAATTGCGACGCGCACCGGCGTCCAGAAAATCCGCACCACGGCTTACACTCATACTGAAGGCGGCGGCAGTCGCAACGCCATCGGTCAGCGTCTTTCCGGCGGCCGTTTGAAGAGCGCCTCGGCTGACTGGTCGCGCTATCCATTCGGCACGCGTTTTCGTTTGTTGAGCAGCGGCGATGAATATGTCATCGACGATTACGGTGGCGCGTTCGTCGGCACTAGCACGATCGATCTTTACAAAACCTCGCGCGGTGAAGTTCATCGCTGGGGTGTGCGGCATGAGGATATCGAAATTATTCATTGGGGTTCCGACGAAGACAGCCTGAAGATTTTACGCACGCGCAAAAACGTCGGACGCGTCCGACGCATGATCGCCAGCATCGAGAAAAAACAAGGAATACCCGCCAAACGCTCGCTGTGAAGATTCTGGTTGTTGGTGGCGCGGGTTACATCGGGAGCATCTGCGCCGAGCTGCTTTTGGACGAAAAACATCAGGTCACCATTTTCGATAATCTAAGCGAAGGGCACCGCCGCGCGGTGGATGGTCGTGCCGAATTTGTCGAGGGCGATTTGAGCGATCGCGCTGCGATCGATCGAGCACTCGTTAGGCAAAAGCCCGACGCGGTCATGCATTTCGCGGCCAACGCGCTCGTCGGCGAGTCGATGGAAAATCCCTCGAAATATTTTCGCAACAATGTCGCGAACGGTTTGAACTTGCTCGATGCCATGATCGCCGCCGACGTGCGGCAGTCTCGTTTTTTCTTCCACCTGCGCGATTTTCGGTCCGCCCGAGCGCGTGCCGATCGATGAGACGATGCCGCAGCGTCCGATCAATCCCTATGGCGAATCAAAACTCGCTTTCGAGAAAATCCTGCATTGGTACGATCGAGATTCACGGATTGCGTTTTGTCTCGTTGCGTTATTTCAACGCCGCCGGCGCGTCGGAAAATTTCGGCGAAGATCATCGCACCGAAACACATCTGATCCCGAACGTGCTGAAGGTCGCGCTCGGACAAAAGCCGCACGTCGAAATTTACGGAACCGATTACGAGACGCCGGACGGCACCTGCATCCGCGATTACATCCACATTCTCGATCTTATCGCGCGCCCACATTCTCGCGCTCACGGCGTCGAAAGAGTGAGTTCTACAATCTCGGCACCGGCGGCGGTTCCAGCGTTCGCGAAGTCATCGATGCCTGCCGCAAAATCACCGGCAACAAAGATTCCCGTCGTGGAAAAGCCGCGTCGTCCCGGCGATCCGCCCCGCTTGATCGCCGCCTCAGAAAAGATTAAACGCGAGCTCGGTTGGCAGCCGAAGTTCCAAAGTATCGACGCCATCATCGAGAGCGCCTGGCGCTGGCACCAAAAATTTCCGAACGCGGCTACGCGACTGACGCGTCACGTCAAAAAAACGCCCGCGGAAACACGTTCCGCGGGCGCTCTGAATTTTGTTCTGCCTAATCGACAGACAACGCAGCCTTAGGGCTTGGTCGTCGTGGTCGTGGTGGTCGTTCTTTTTCGTGATCCGGCACCGGCTTCTGCAGCGTGATTTTGCGAGACGACCATGCGATCGCCTTCTTTCACGTAGGTGTAGTTCACCGGCATGTCGGAACGCGAGTATACGCCATATCAACGGTCGCACCTTCGGGATCAACCACGGTCGTGTTCTTGGTCGTAGTAATACTTCACCGGCGCTGTCACTCGTCGTCGTGCGGAAGAGACATAGTCCGTCCCGGCGTGTAAGTCGTGATCGTGCCCGATGCCGTCGAGCCCTCGTGCTGGTGCGACGTGGTCGTCGACGAGCTGGTCGTTACGGCCGGCGTTCGTGGTCGTTGTGGTTGTCGCTGAGGTCTGCGCGAAAGCTGTGGTGAGCGCGATTGCGCTGACGGCTCCGGCTGCCAATAATGTAGTCAATATGTTTTGTTTCATATTTGTCCTTTGCTTTGGTTAAACGGATGCTCTCCGTCGTGCATTTATCCGACTGCCCGAAGCTGGAGTTTATTCAACGCGCACCTTGCAATCTCGTGTTCCGGAAATGGCGGTTGCCGGTGAGCGTAGTCATCCTTCGATGAATGCCGCGAAATGCAACCGCTTCCCGGTTTTCGTGATTTCCTGCCCGACGATTGCGCCGCCGAAATTACATCTTCGCGAAATGGCGCGAAGTCGCGCGCCGCTACGGTTTCGTGGAATGGGACGGGCCGGTTCTCGAGCCGACCGAGCTTTACACAAAGAAAAGCGGCCCGGAGATCGTGGGCCAGCTTTTCAATTTCACCGACAAAGGCGAGCGCGAAGTCGCGATGCGGCCCGAGCTCACGCCGACGCTCGCGCGCGTCGTGGCGGCGCACGACCGCGAATTCAAGAAACCGCTCAAATGGTTCTCGATCCCGCAATGTTTTCGCTACGAAAAACAGCAGCGCGGCACGTCTCCGCGAACATTTCCAATTCAACGCCGATATCATCGGCGAAGCGTCGCTCGATGCGGATGTCGAATTGATCGCGCTCTGCATCGATCTCCTGCGCGCTTTCGGTTTTGGTGCGAACGATATCGTCGTCCGCGTCAGCGATCGCGAATTCTGGATCGATTTTCTGCGCGCGCAAAATGTGCCGGAAGAGCAAATGGCAGGAGACGCTTGCAGATCATCGACAAGAGCGAGCGCGAAGCCGCGCGAAAAAACCGCGGCCCAACTCGGGCGCTTGCTCGCCGAACCGATTTTCGAAGATCCTCGACGGCAAAGGCAGCAGCGAAAAACTGGATCGCCTGGTGGATGGCCTGCGGCACTCGCGGCCTGGCCGGAGTTCGTCCAGATCGATCTCGGGATCGTCCGCGGCCTGGCTTACTACTCCGGCGTCGTCTTCGAAGCGTTCGACCGCGCGTGGAAAACTGCGCGCGCTCGCCGGCGGCGGCCGTTACGACAACCTGATCGCCCAGCTCAGCGACGGCGCCGTCTCGTTGCCCGCGATCGGTTTTGCCATGGGCGACGTGGTCCTCGGCGAATTGATTGGGGAAATCCCGGCGGCCAGGACGTTAATGGAAATCGCCATGCGACTCACGAGCGCGAACTCGACGTTTACATCGTCATCGCGAAAGAGGAGCGCCGCGCGGATGCGCTCGCTCAAGTCCAGTCTGCTGCGGGAGCCGGTTATCGCGTCGATTATCCGCTCGCACCGGCGAAGGTCGGGAAACAATTCCAAACCGCCGAGCAACTCGGCGCGCGGGTCGCGATCCTGTTCGGCGATGAATGGCCGCAGGTGAAAGTGAAAGAATCTGCGCAGTGCGCGAGCAAACGCTTGGTGGCGCATGAAGGAACTTGCTGCGAAGCTGGCCGCCCATTTCTCAGCTTCTCAACTGCTCGCATGAGTCTACCGGACCCATCACTGCAACGAACTGCGCGCAAGCGATATCGGCGCGATGCGATGCTCGCCGGCTGGGTGCATGTGCGGCCGCGATCACGGCGGCGTCGTCTTCATCGATCTGCGCGATCGCGAAGGACTGACGCAGGTCGTCTTTCGTCCGGAGGAAAACGCCGAGACTAGCAAAACTCGCGCACACACCTGCGACATGAAGATGTGATCCAGGTCGAAGGCAAAATAGCGGCGCGAATTCCCGGAACGGAAAACCCAAAACTGCCGACAGGTGAGATCGAACTCGTTGCCCAACAAGTTAACAATCCTGAATCGCGCCGATGTTCTGCCGTTCCCGATCGACTCCGATCCGACCAACGAAGATCTGCGGCTGAGCTATCGCTACTATCGATCTGCGCCGTCCGCAGATGTCGCGCAATCTGCGCATGCGGCACGCGTCACGAAAGCGACGCGGGATTATCCTCGACGCAAAAGGTTTCGTCGAAATCGAAACGCCGATTTTGTCGAAAAGCACGCCAGAAGGCGCGCGCGATTTCCTCGTCCCTAGCCGGTTGTCACCGGGAAAATTTTACGCGCTGCCGCAGGCGCCGCAGCAATACAAGCAACTGCTCATGGTCGGCGGCGATCGAAAAATATTTCCAGATCGCGAAGTGTTTTCGCGACGAAGATCTGCGCGCCGATCGCCAGCCGGAATTTACCCAGATCGACATCGAGGCGTCGTTCGTCAGGCCGGACGATATCTTCGCGTTAATCGAAGGAATGCTCGTGGCGGTTTTCCGCGCCGCGCGCGGAGTTGAAATCAAAACCCCGTTTCCCGCGCTGACCTATCGCGAAGCGATCGGACGACCTATGGCAGCGACAAACCGGACCGACGTTTCGCAATGAAGCTGATCGATTTCAGCGAAGTCTTTCGCGAAAGCAGTTTCAAAATTTTTCGCGGCGCGCTCGATGCCGGCGGCGTGGTGAAAGCAATTAACGCCAAGGCGTTTCGCCGCGCATCACGATCGGTCAGAGTCGACGAACTGACCGCGATGGCGAAACATTACGGCGCGAAAGGTCTCGCCTTCATCAAAGTCGAAAATGGCGAATGGAAATCGCCGATCGTGAAATTCTTTTCCGATGCGGAAAAGGAAGCCTTGCGTTCGCGCCTCGAAATTGCCGAAGGCGATCTGATTTTTTTCGCGGCCGACAAATGGGATATCGCTTGTGAAGTCCTCGGTCGATTGCGTCTGCGTTCCGCCGAGATTTTAAAAGTGATTCCGGGTCCGGACGAACTCGATTTCCTTTGGGTCACCGAATTCCCGCTCCTGCAATTCAACGCGGAAGAGAACAAATGGAACGCGGTCCATCATCCCTTCACCCGCCCGCATGCCGAAGACATTGCAAAACTCGGCGAAAAGAAATTCGGCGAAGTCCGCGCGGAAGCCTATGACGTGGTCATGAACGGCGTCGAAATCGGCGGCGGCAGCATTCGAATTCACGAGCCGGATCTGCAGGCGAAAATGTTCGGCGTCCTCGGCGTAAACGAACAGCAGCAGGAAGAAATGTTCGGCCATTTGCTGCGTGCGTTTCGACTCGGAGCGCCTCCGCACGGCGGCATCGCCTTCGGCCTCGATCGAATGGTCATGCTCATCTGCGGCGAACAAACGATTCGCGAAGTAATGGCGTTTCCAAAAAATAATCGCGGCCAGGATTTGATGTCGCAGTCGCCGGGCAACGTAGAGGCGAAGCAGTTGCGCGAGCTGGGAATCAAACTCGCTGACGAAAAGAAGAACTGACAGGATTTCAGGATGTCGAATTATCAACCCGATCCAGACGACATCGCGACGTTGCGCGCAATGACATTAGAACAACGATTAGAGAGCGGCTTGCGTTTCACGGAATCAGCGCGGCAATTCAAATTGGAATCGGTCCGCTTGCATCATCCGGGGTGGAGTGAAGAAAAAGTGCGGGAGGAAGTTCGGCGCTGGGTGCGCAACGGGATGAACCCGGCGGAATTGAACGAGTGGTGGCCGTAGCGTGCCGGCAATGCGAAAGCAGTCGTCGATTTGAAGTGGGTGACGACGAACTAATTCGGTCGCACGTGTGCGTGCTCAGACCGAAAGCAAAACGCCACCGCAAACGTGACGATGGTTCCGACGCAGATCCACCAGGGAAATTCCGTTTTCGGCAACCACCACGGAACTTCGTAGGCGACGCCACCGAATAATCCGGCGATGGCGTTGAACAGGTTGCTGACGATGGCGACGGCAGCGAAGCCCGTGAGCATGGCGATGATGTTGCCACGATTGCTGCCGCGGCGTTTGGTAAAAATGCCGCAAAGAAAAACGCCGAGCAACGGACCGTAGGTGTAGCCGTAAATTCCGAGGACGATCGGGATGATGCGGACGTTCGGGTGAACGACGACGATGTAAGAGGTGAACGACGCGACCACGATCATGAGGATGGAAAACGCGACGGTGGCGCGACGAACAGCGCGCAGACTTTCTGCCTGAGTGGCGTTGCGATTGACGTAGGTCTGATACCAGTCGCGCGTGAAACTAGTGGCTAGTGCGTTGAGCGCGGTGCTGAGTGAACCCATCGCGGTCGCGAAAATTCCGGCGATGAGCAAACCGCGAATACCGACCGGCATTTCATGCAAAATGAAATGGCAAAATATCTCGTTAGGCGATTTCGGCAGTGCCGGGTCGAAGTGCGATTGGTAGTAAGTCCAGAGCAGAAGTCCGATGCTCAGAAACGTGAGCACGATCGGGATGTCTGCGAGTCCGGAAAAAATGAGGGAACGCCGGCTGCGCCGAATGTCGGGCGCGGTCAACATTCGTTGCACCATGTCCTGGTCGGTGCCGTGCGTCGCCATGGTGACGAAGGTCGATGCAATGAGACCGGCGAAAATGGTGTATTCGATCTCGAACATTCCTTTCCATTTTTCCCAGCCGCTCTTTGCAGGATCGAGTCCGGTGGTGATGAAATCGGAAAGATTGAATCCGCCGTGGCGTTGCGAGATTTCCTGAAAGCCGCCGGGAATGGCGAAAAACAAAATCGCCAGCGCGACCAATGCGCTTCCCATCATGATTGATGCCTGGATGAAGTCGGTCCAGACCACGGCCTTGATGCCGCCGAGCGTGGTGTAAATCGCGGTCAGGATCACAATGACGACGCAGGCGCCGATGTAGATCCAAAGTGTTTGCGTCGGAGTGGGGCGGGCGCCGGCGATTAATTCGTAGCCGAGAGCGAGCGCGATGGCGGCGACATACAAACGTGCGCCGGAGGCGAGCACACGTGTGACGAGAAAAACAGCAGACGCGGCGTTCTTAGTCGATGGACCGAAACGCGCGGTCAGGTATTCGTAGATCGAGTAAACTTTGTAATCGTAGTACGGCTTGATGAAGATATAGCTGACGAGGACGCGCGCGATGATGGTGCCAATGGCGAGCTGCGCGTAGGTGTAATTGCGCAGCGCAAAACCTTCGCCGGGCGCGCCGAAAAATGTGCCGGCGCTGGTTTCTGCCGCGACAATGGAAGCGAGCACCGCCCACCACGGAATGCGTCGGCCGCCGAGGGCGAAGTCTTCGAGATTATCTTCCTTGCGGCCCATGCGCAGGCCGATGGAAATGATGATGACGAAGTAGAACAGGAGGACGCAAAGGTCGATGACGAGCCGCGCGTCCATGCGGCGCTTATTTAGCCACGGATGAACACGGATGAAACACGGATTTTAATCGCAGCGCCGGATTTCGATTTGGCGAAGACGCTCGATTCCGGGCAGGTCTTCCACTGGGATACGTTAGGCGCAGGATTTATCGGAACGATAGGTGAGGCGCCGGTGTATCTCGAGCAGGACGGAAAGCAACTACTCGTTAGGCGCGAAACAGAAGCACTCGTTAGGCGTTATTTCGCGCTCAATCACCCATTACGGAAAATCTGCGCATCGTTTCCAGACGATCCGTCCATGAATGATGCGCGCGATTTTTGTCGAGGACTGCGCATCATGCGCCAGCCGATCTGGGAATGTCTGGCCAGTTTTATTTGCTCATCGATGAAACAAGTGGCGCACATCCGGCAGATGTCGCGCGCCTTGCGCGAAAAATTTGGAACTCGCCTGACGATATCGGGGATTCACATCTATCCATTTCCCGAGGCGAGTCGCCTGGCGCAGTCGAATGAAAAAGAATTGCGCGAATGCGCGCTGGGTTATCGCGCCAAGAACATACTCGCGACCGCGCGCCGTGTCTCGAGCGGAGAAGCGGATTTGGAAGCGTGGCGCAGCCTGACCGATGAGTGAATTGCGGGCGCGGCTGTGCGAATTGCCAGGCGTCGGAGCAAAAGTGGCGAACTGCGTAATGCTTTTCGCTTATGAACGTCTGCGCGCTTTTCCGATCGATGTCTGGATCGAGCGCGTGCTGAAGGAGAAGTATTTCCCGCGCAAACGAAAGGTGCACGCCGCAACGTCTGCGCGACTTTTGCGATAGCTACTTCGGCGAGCACGGCGGTTACGCGCAGCAATATCTTTTTCATCACGCGCGCAAGACGACCGCCCGAAAGCGGAAAAGCCGGTTGCACGATGGATTCCTGGCAGGAATGCACGATGCTCTTTCCCTGTCCCGACTGAATGAATGCGAAACGAGAGCGGCGTTTGGTTTGGTGGGCGGTCATCGCCTCGCTCTTTCTGCACGTGATCGTGGCTCTCTCGCTCGCCGCGTTTAACAGCGCTTTCGGTCCGGCGCCCCTGGAGGAAGACAAGCCGGTCGAACTCACGGTCGTCGATCTTTCGGCCACGCCTCCGCCGGCGAAGCCGGTGAATGCGCCATTCATCGAGACCGAAACAAGGAATCGGCCGAGAAGCCGAAGGAGAAAACGTTCGAGTCGAACGCGAATTCCATCGCCGCCAGCAAACTGCCCGCGACGGGCGATGCGCCGTTGCCTTCGCAGGAAGGAAAAGAAAAGCCGTTCGTCGATTTACAGACGCACGATTATCTCGCTGGCGTCGAAACCGCAGGAAGCCCGGCCTGAACCGAAAGTGACACCGCCGCCCGCAACTCCGGCGCCGACGGCGCGGCCCTCCGCCACGCCGCGGCCGACGGTTGCGCCGACCGTTACACCGGAACCGATCGCCACACCGGCCCCGGAACAATTCGCGATGCTCAAACCCACGCCGCCTCCGCCGATTCGCGATCCGGAGGAAACGGAAGCCGACGCCCGCTCCGGAGACTCGCTCCGAGCGCGCCGCCGATTGCTTCGCGACCGTTACCGCCGCAACCATCCTCAGCTTATCAGCAGCAAAAAGAGCAGACGCGCATCACGGGCAGCATCACCAATCGAGGCCCAGTCCGCGGTCAACGCGGTCGGGACGCCGCTCGGGCAAATATCAGAAGACGGTTTATGACGCGATCGGCGTCGCGCTGGTATTACTACATGAACGATCGCATGGACCTCGTGAGCGTCGGCACCGCGCGACCTGGAAGCAGAGGTGGATGCGAAAGGCAAAATCCAGAAATCTGCGCGTGCTCTCGAACAATGCGAACGAAGCGTTCGCCAACATCTGCTTGCAATCGTTTCAGGAGGCGCAAATTCCACCGATTCCACCTGACTTGATTACGACGCTGCCGGAAGGTCGGTTGCCGGTCGATATCTCCTTCACCACTTACCCAAATCGATGACGCCTCATTTTATCTTCGCGGAGCTGCCCGGAGCCGGCCGGCGCGGTGTTGGGATTTCTTTCATTCAGGGCGGTTTTTTCATGTGGCCGCTGCTCGTTTGTTCGATCATGGCGGTGACGACAATCATTCATCGCGGTCTGGCCTTGCGGCGGAAAAATGTTTTACCGCTGGTGATTGAAAGCGAAATCGAGCGGCTCGTCCCAGGCGGCAGCGCGGAACGACTCGCGCGCATTGTGCAGACGGATGATTCATCGCTGGCGCGCTTGGTGCGAATGGCCTTGCAGCATCTGCGCGCGCCGCGGCAGGAGACGGTGGAAGTGGTCGAAACAAAAGCGCGCCATGAACTGGTCGTGCTCGAGCGCGGCTTGATCGTACTCGAAGTCATTACCGGCATCGCGCCGCTGACTCGGATTGATCGGCGCCGTATCGGGTTTGGTCCACGTTTTTTCTGCGCTCGGAATTAGCTCGGGCGCGTCGAACACGCAGCAGGTCGCGCGCGGTATCGCCGAGGCGTTGAATGCCACGGTCTTCGGTCTTTCGATCGCGGTCCCGAGTCTCGATCGCCTTCAGTTATTTCTCGAAGAAGATCGAAGTGATGTCGGTCGAAATGGAAACGCTCGTGGTCGAGTTGATCGGCAAGTGTTACTACGGCAGATCAAGCGCGCCGCGGGCGGCGCCGCGCGCGGCCGCACCGGTGAGCGCGCCACCAGCACCTGCGCCCGCGGTTTGATCCAGCCTAACGAGTCATGAAAATTGCGGTGCGGAAGCGGCGGGCGCCTTCGATCATTATCGTTTCACTGGTCGATATTCTCATCATCCTGCTCATTTTTTTCGTCGTCTCCACCACCTTCAAAAAAGATCAGCCGGAAGTGCAGATTAATTTGCCCGAGTCACAAACCGCGACCAAAGCACCCGCGGAAGAAGATCACGCCATCGTGAGCGTGAATGCGGATGACGAAGTGCTGCTCGATGGTCAGCCGCTGGCGGTGGAAAATTTGGAAACTGCGGTGCGCGAATTAGCCGCCGCAAAAAGATCGACGCTCGCCTTGCAAGCGGACAAGAAGGCGTCGTTCGGCATGATCATTAAAGTGATGGACGCGCTTAAATTAGCGGGCGTGAAAAACCTTCCGGCCTTCACGCACGGCGAGAAATGAAGTTGGAAATCCTGAAATATGGAAACCCGATCTTGCGCACCAAAGGAAAGCGGGTGGCAAGAGTCGACGAGCACATTCGCGCGCTCGCCTCGGACATGCTCGAGACCATGCACGGCGCGAATGGCGTGGGCCTGGCCGCGCAACAAGTTGGCCAGGCGCTGCAGCTGACGGTCGTTGATGTTTCCGGGGTGGAAGACCGTCCGAGCACGCTGCGATTGAATGGCAAAAAAGTGGATCCGAAAACCGTGATGCCGTTGGTCTTGTTGAATCCGAAACTCACACTCGATGCCGACGTCGAATCGGGCACGGAAGGCTGTTTGAGTTTTCCCGAAATCAATGCCGAGATCGACCGCGCGGTTTCGATTGTTGGTCACGCGGAAACTTTGGAAGGCGAACCGATCGAGATCGAAGCTTCCGGTTTACTGGCACGCGCGTTGCAACACGAAGTTGATCATCTCAACGGCATCCTTTTCATCGATCGCATGAGTTCCGCGACGAAGGCGAGTTTGGCCAGCCGATTGAAGCGGTTGCAGAAGGAAAGCAGACAGGATTAACAAGATTTACAGGATTCAAAAACAATCCTGCAAAATCCTGTTAATCCTGTCCGAATTTCACATCGCTTTGTAAGTCACCGTGATGCTGCGGAAAATATTCGGATCGCGCTGGGCCGAAAAATAAAAGAGCTCGAGCATCGTGCCGCCAGCCATCCATTGATAGCCGACCAAAGTTTGAATGACGTCGGAATCCGTGTCGCGCGTGCGTGAAATAAGTTTGCCCGTGCCGAATTTGCCGTCGAAATAGCGCCGGATTTCGCCCATGCGGTTGTTGTAATTTTCGATCGACCACTTGTCGTATTCGTACTGCAACTCGACTTCGACGAGAAAACCTTCCTTGAAAGCGAAGAGCGTTCGCTTCAATCCCGGTTGCACCAGACCTTCGACCGTCCAGACATCGCGTTTCTCTTTGCGCTCGCGATTAATGATCTTCGCTTTGGCCGCGACCAGCACCTGCTCGACTTTTCCGGCGGGATCGTTCCAACGAAAACCAAATGGCGGAGGAATATCTTCGACCGCCATGAGAGGCGGAGCGCAAAAAATGAACGCAAGAACAATGACAGAGAGGAATCGCATTACTCGTTAGGCAAAAGGAAAAGCGATTTCATTTAGAGGCCGCATCGGATGTCGAGCGGTCTGATTAGATGCGCGAAGCGACCTGTCAGTTCAAATTTTCAGTCAAGATTTTTTTCGAGCGCGATGAAAAATAAACTTCGGGAATTTTCTTGTTCGTGTTTGAACGCATTTCTAATCTCAAGCCGCTGGCAGCGAGGAACTGAGTGGGTGTGAACAAGATGTGAACAGGTTGCCAGCGACTAAAAATCCTAGAATGATGATAACACCCGCCAGCTTCGACGCCCTCGCAGACGAAGAATAGTTCCCGCTGAGTCTGCTCTCGTGGCCGCTGGCGAAAATCGCCATTTCTCCCTCGTATTTTGACGTTTTTCTCGAAGTCACTTTGAGGCAGCGAAATGGCCGCTCATTTTTCGCCCCAGGGAACGGTTCTGAATTCTCACCGGGTATCTCGCTCTGGAGAGCGCCGAAAGGAAAGCGTTTAACGCTGTTAACAAGTCGGTATGGACGAGAAATGTTCTCAGCTTTGGTCAGAAGCTGTCGAGCAGCGCTCAAACCACAGGTCAGCGCAGATACTTACAAGCGTTGGTTTTCCGCCGTCGAGCTCGTGAGCGCGACCGAGGAAACCTGCACGTTTCGTTGTTCCGAACAACATCTATCAAATCTGGATTGAGACGAATCACATGGCCGCGTTGCAGTCGGCCATCGTCAGCGCTTTGGGCGAGCCGCGCAAAATAAAATTCGCCGTCTCCGCGGATGGCGCGCCGCTCAATGTCGAAGACGGCGCCCCGATCGCGAAAGAGATTGAAGCGCAACCCGAACTGCCGGCAAACAGCGGCACCGCCAGCACGCCGCTCGGTTTGAATCCGCGAAATAATTTCGAATCGTTCGTCGTCGGGCCGAACAACGAAATCGCGCACGCCGCCAGTCTCGCGGTCGCGCAAACGCCGGCGCGCACCTACAACCCGCTCTTCATTTACGGCGGCGTCGGTCTCGGCAAGACGCACCTGATGCAGGCGATCGGCCAGTACGTCTGGGCGAAAAAAAAAGGCGCGAAGGTCATGTATCTCTCGAGCGAGGTTTTCATCAACGAATTCATCGACGCGATCCAGCACAGCACGCTGGTGAAATTTCGGAAGCGCTATCGCCAGGCCGATCTTCTCCTGATCGACGATATTCAGTTCCTCGGCGGCAAAGAACGTTCGCAGGAAGAATTCTTCCACACCTTCAACACGCTCTTCGACGGCCATAAACAGATCGTGCTCTCGAGCGATCGGCCGGCCTCGGAAATCGCGAATCTCGAGCATCGACTCGTCTCGCGCTTCGAATGGGGTTTGACCGCCGAGTTGCAGCCGCCCGACGTCGAAACGCGCATGGCGATTCTGCGCAAGAAAGCGCGTACGCTGCAGATCACATTGCGCGAGGAAATTTTCGAATTTCTCGCCAATCGCATTCGTACCAACGTGCGCCGGCTGGAAGGCGCGCTCATGCGCGTGGCTTCATTCGCCTCACTCAGCGGCAAGGAACTGACGAACGAAGTAGTCGAGCATTTGCTCAAGGACATTCTCAACGAAGAAGCGCGGCACGCGATCACGATCGAGCAAATTCAGCGGCGCGTGGCCGAGCATTTCGATGTGCGCCTGGCGGACATGACGAGCAAACGTCGTCCGGCGAACATTGCGTTTCCGCGGCAGATCGCGATGTATCTCGCGCGCGAATTAACCAAAGCTTCGCTCAACGAAATCGGCGACGCCTTTGGCGGGCGCGATCACGGCACCGTCCTTCATGCGTGCAAGCTGGTGAAGCGCCGGATGGTCGAGCAGGACAACATCCGGCAGACAATTTCGTTTATCGACAGCTCGTTAAAACGCTGAGCCACAAGATTGCTCTCGCGTTTAATATCGCCGACCGCTGCAGAGCCCATCAGATTGCGGTTGCCGAATAAAAACGTAAGCCTTACATCATAGCCGTTCGCTCTGCGTTCTCATGAAATTCAGCGTCACGAAAGAAAAATTGCTCGAAGGTTTGCAGCAGGTTCAGAACGTCGTCAGCACGCGGACCACGCTGCCGATTCTTTCTAACGTCTTGCTGCAGGCAGACGGCGATGAAGTTCACCTGACCACGACCGATCTCGATGTCGGCGTGCGCGGAAGTTTCGAAGCGAAAGTCGACAAGGCCGGCGCGACAACTTTACCGGCCCGTCGTTTGTTCACCATTATCCGCGAACTTCCTTCGAGCGAAATTTCCATCGAGGTCGATAATAAAAACGCCGCGTCGATTCGCAGCGGCCAGAGTTTTTTCAAGATTCTCGGATTGCCCGAAGAGGAATTTCCGCCGCTGCCGAAATTCGAGGGCGCGAAAGTGATCACGATCAAGCAGAAGGAATTGCGTGATGGTCTGCGCAAAACTTCGTATGCGATTTCCACCGACGAAACGCGTTACGTGCTCAATGGCGTTCTGTTCAGCTTGAAGGAGAACAAGCTAACACTCGTCGCGACCGATGGACGCCGGCTGGCGATGGTCGATATCGAATTGGAATTTCCGCGCAGCCACGAAGCGGACATCATCGTGCCAACGAAGGCGGTTACAGAATTGCAGCGGCTGCTCACCGATGACGGCGACGTGAAAGTGAGTTTTGGCAGCGGACAAATCGCGTTCGATCTCAATAACACCCTGCTCGTTTCGAAATTGATCGAAGGAAACTATCCGAACTATAAGCAGGTCATTCCGAGCGAAACGAAAGAGCGCGTCACCCTGGAGCGCGAAACTTTTTTGAATTCAGTTCGCCGCGTCTCGTTGCTCGCGAGCGACAAATCGAACTCCATCAAACTCAACTTCAGCAAGAACAACATCGATATCACGGCGAACACGCCGGAAGTAGGTGAAGCGAAAGAATCGCTGCCGGTCACTTACAAGGGCCGCGATTTTTCGATCGCGTTTAATCCGGAATTTTTCATGGCGCCGCTGCGCAATCTCACGGAAGACGAAGTTTTTCTCGATCTGATCGACGAGATGAGTCCCGGCGTTCTGAAAATTCAGACGCCATTCCTCTACGTGCTGATGCCGATGCGCATCAGTTCGTAGGAAATTTCTTCCACGCTCGCTTCGAGTTTTACGACTCGAACATTTTCATTCTGCGGCGCCCAAATCGCCGGATCGGTCGGGCCGAAGAGAAGTGTGCATTTTGTTCCAACTGCGGCCGCGATGTGCGAGATGCCGCTATCGTGACCGATGAAACGCGACGCGCGCGACAAAACGGCGGCGACGATAGGCAGTGGTTGATTCTCAAGATAAATAACCGGCCGATCGTTCCACGCTTCGCGCAGGTGGGAAATATCGTCTGCTTCACCGGCGACGACGACAATATCGCCGGCGATTCGCTTTCCGAGTTCGATCCAATTTTCGACCGGCCAATTCTTTTTCGTGCTTCCACTCCCCGGATGCAGCGCGACGAAAGGGTGGGGAAGGTCTTTGGCCGCGGCGTGATCTTCGGAGGTCGGAAAAATTTCTGCGCACGGTTTTTCCAGTGTCAGTCCGAGTTGCTCCAGCGGACGTGCCAGTTGTCGCGCAGCGTGTTCCGCCTCATGCAACTTCGCCGGCCCGACAATTATTTCTTCGGCACCGGCGCGCCGCAGATTCGTGATGAAGATTTCGTCGGGATCAAAAAGATAACTGAGAATCAGATCGAACCGGTCGAAGTAATCCGATAACTCGTTAGGCAACTCCGCATTCCTGGCAAAGAAACTGGCCAGCGGTCCGTATTCGATTGAGCGAGTGGCATCGGCGTAGAAACGCTTTTCCGCCAGCGCGACGATGTGTTTGTAACCGAGAATCTCAATGTGCGACTGCGGAAAATTTTCCCGCAACAACTTAATCGCGGGCAGCGTCAGGACGAAATCGCCGATGGCGCCACCGCGAATGACGAGAATGCGATTCAGTATTGCGTGAAGGCCAGGCCGAGCAGCGCCGCGCCGTAAACGAGCACCGCGACATTGATAGAGAACCAGCGCCCGTTCGTGCGCGTGCCCCAGTCAATTTGATCGCGCATGACATACGGCATGGTGACGAAGAAGAGACCTTTCACGACCAGGATATAAGCGAGGACGGTCAGGAGCAGACGGCTATTTTCGTGGCGAAGAAATGCGGCATCGATCAACGGCTCGGCCGCGAGCAGATAAAGAATGCCCAAGGCGCGTACGGCGAGAAATTCATTCACGAAACGAAGGACCAGAACATATCCGACGGGCAAGGCGAAAAGTAGCGGCCTCCGGAAACTGGAAAATTCTCCCATCTCCATCGTCGCGAGCAGCCAGAAACTCCAAAGAGCAGCGAGCGTCAGAAGAAAAACTCCGGCCGGGCGCGAGCGTGGTAGTTGCGTGAACCAATCGCGTCCCAGCGCCGGCTTGAAGACGTTCGGCAAACTAATGAGTAGCAAAAAAAGCCCGGCGAGGATTCCGGCAGTTTTGAGCGAAAGGTGATAAATCATCGGAAGCGCGTGGGAGATTTACACGACCGGACGTCCATACAAGCTGAATCCGTTCGCTTGCTCGACTTTGACCCGCATGATCTCGCCCGCGCGATTCGCCTGATCTTCGAAAACCACAATTTTGTTCGTGCGCGTTCGACCCATCAGACGCGCCGCATTATTCCGGCTCGGACCTTCGCAGAGTATTTCCACTTCCGTTCCGACCAGGCGCTTGTTGGCGCGATGCGCGGATTTGTCGATCACCTGCAGCAGATCGTGGTTTCGTTCCTCTTTCACTTTTTCGGGAATCTGGTCAGCGGCCGTTGCAGCCGGCGTTTCCGCGCGCGTCGAGTAGCGAAAAATAAAAGCGTTATCGAACTGAATCTGCTCAACCAAATCGCGGGTCAGTCCGTAGTCGTCTTCCGTTTCGCCGGGAAATCCGACAATCACGTCCGTCGTCAGGGCGATATCCGGTTTTGCTTGGCGAATCTTCTCCACCAACGCGCGATATTTTTGCGCGGTGTAAGGCCGGCGCATCGCTTTCAGGATGCGATCCGAACCGGATTGCAACGGCAGATGAACGTGTTCCACCAGCTTGGGTAAATTGCCTAACGAGTGGATCAAATCGTCGCGAAAGCCGATCGGGTGCGGTGAGGTAAAACGAATGCGTTCCAGCCCATCGATCGCGTGCACCGTTTCAAGCAACTGCACAAACGGACTCTTCTCATCGCGCATGGGGAATTCGTGACGGCCGTAAAGATTCACGATCTGCCCGAGCAACGTTACTTCCTTCACTCCTTGCGCGACCAGCTCGCACACTTCGCTCGCGATATCTTCGATGGTGCGGCTGCGTTCTTCTCCACGTGTCCGCGGCACGATGCAAAATGTGCAATGCATGTTGCAGCCTTGCATGATGGAAACGAAAGCGGTCGCTTGTCTGGGCGCGAGCTGCTGCTGATGGATGGTGTTCTGCGAGCCGGCTTCCTCTTCGATATCGCAAATCGAAAAGCGCAGATCGTCCATGCGACGCAGGCGTTTCTTCTCGAGCAAATCATCGACGTAATCGGCTACGCGATGAAATTTTTGTGTGCCGACGACGAGATCGAGATGCGGCAAATTATTGAAGAGCGAATCGCCGCGGGCCTGCGCCATGCAGCCAAGAAATCCGAAAACAACTTCCGGCCGTCGCTTCGCCAGCACGCCGAGCATTCCCATTTTGCCGAGCGCTTTTTGATCGGCCATGTCGCGGACGCTGCAGGTGTTGAGTAACACGACATCCGCCTCCGCCTCACTCGCCACCGGCTCATAACCGCGCTCGACGAGCGAGTGCGCGACCTGCTCCGAGTCGCGCTCATTCATCTGGCAGCCGTAGGTTTTGATGTAGAATTTCGGCATTGGCGGGGCTGAATCATACACAATCACGACACTCTCGCCATCGACCGCCCCGTTCGATTAAATCCGGGCATGACCAACGGAATTCCTGCTATCGGCATCATCGGAGGGAGCGGCCTTTACCAAATGGATGGGGTGGAGAATCCGACGGAACAACGGGTGCGCACCCCCTTCGGCGATCCGTCCGATGCCTTGATCGGCGGGACGATGCACGGCCGGCAGATTTATTTCTTGCCGCGGCACGCGCGTGGCCATCGCATTCTGCCGCACGAATTGAATCATCGTGCCAACATCTACGCGCTCCGTTCGCTCAATGTCCGCTGGATTATTTGCGTCACCGCGGTCGGCAGTTTGCAGGAAAAATATGCGCCGCGTGATGTCCTTTTGCCGTCGCAGTTCTACGACCGGACCAGTCAACGCGGCGCAGCACACATTCTTCGGTGAAGGCATCGCGGCCCATATCACTTTTGCGGATCCGATCAGCGAAAAGTTGCGCGTGATCTTGCGCGAAGCGGCGCAGGAAGCCGGAGTGAAGGCGCACGATGGCGGCACGTATGTGAACATGGACGGGCCGGCGTTTTCCACGCGCGCCGAATCGGAGCTGAATCGCCGGCACGGCTTCGACGTCATCGGCATGACAAATTTGCCGGAGGCGAAACTGGCGCGCGAAGCGGAGATCGCGCTCGCCACCATGGCGATGATTACCGATTACGATTGCTGGAAGGTGGAAGAAGAACCCGTTTCGGCGCAGACCGTTTTCGGTCACCTGATGGCCAACGCCGAGCGAGCGAAGAAAATTCTCTCGCAGGCGATCCCGAAAATTCCGAGCGAACCAAACTGGCCGGAGCATAGCTCGCTCGATTGCGCGCTGACGACGGATCGCAAACTTTGGCCTCCGCAGACGGTGGAAAAACTGAAGGCGATCCTGGGTCGTTTCTAAGGCGGCGAAAGTTTTTGTTGTCCCTGCAATTTCGAATGTAGTAATTTCTTCCTTGTCCGGCGGAACTGGGACTCTGCCTCACGACAAATGCCAATGATCAAGATCGCCACTTCTCTTCTCGCCCTGTCGCTCCTCGCGGCTTGCCAGAGTACCACCGCCACCGCGCAACGTCAGACCGCTCCGCGTCAAAATTTGCAGCAGCGCATGTTGGCGCAAACCACGCCGACGGCTGAACCTGCGCCGCCGGCGGAAGGTCCGGAAGATGTGCCGGCCACCCGCGCGGTCGATCCGGTTCGGAATCCAGGTTTGTTGCCAACGCCACTGCTGCGCGACAACGCAGCGGGCCATCTCTAGGCGACTGCGCTTAGTTTCGTTCGCGAGCTAAAAGGGTTTCGGCCAGCCTTCGGATTTGCGGCGCAACTTTCGCCGTAATCACGGTGATGCGAAGGCGCGCCGAACCTCTTACATCCAGAGCGCCCAGGAGAGGAGAGCGGCCGAATCTTGCCAGACGCGTCCCTTGCCGTCACCGAGCACAACGGCGATGACATCTCGTCCAGGGCGCGCGCCACTCGAGATGAGACAATGCCCGGCCGCTTCGGTGTAGCCGGTCTTCATCCCGTTGCAGTAGGGCAGTCGCGTCAAGACCTTGTTCGTGTTTTGCAGCTCGCGCGTCCGGCCGTTCGCGTAGCGGAAAACTAAACGCGGCAGACAAACGATCGAACGAATGGTCGGGTTCGCGTAAGCGGCGCGCGCGATCTGCGAAAGGTCCCGCGCGGTCGAGTATTGATTGGGAATCGGCAGCCCGTTCGGATTAACGAAATGAGAATTGACCGCGCCGAGTTCGCGTGCGCGACGATTCATCGCGTCGGCAAATGCTTCGATGCTGCCGGCATTATCGCGCGCCAAACATCGCGCCACGTCGTTGCAACTTTTGACCAGCAACGCGCGCAGCAGATCGATCCGCTGATAGGTTTCGCCGGCCTTGATGTTCAACTTCGTCGGCTCAGCGAACGTATCGATCGGCGCAACCGTCACGTCTCGATCGAGAAAGCCACGTTCGGCCACGATGAGCGAGGTGAGAAGTTTTTGCGTGCTGGCCGCGGCGCGCGGCTGGTCCGCATTCTTTTCGTAGAGAACCTGACCGGTGCGCGCGTCGATCACGATAACGGAGGCGGCCGAGATACTCGGCACCGCGCCCTGCGACATCTGTGGAACGACGATCTTCGGATTCTCGTCGTCCTCCTCGTCTTTGGCGGGCGTGGCGCGCACCGCCTTCATTTTCAAACCGGACTTTTTCTTCGTCTGCCCGAACGCCTCCGGGGAATGACCGCAGACGGCCACGGCAAGGAGCAGCGAAAAAAATAAGCGCGAAAATTTCACCCGCTGATTTTGCGTCACTGAAATCTTCTGCGCAAGGGGAGTGCCCTTACGATTATTTTCCACGCTGGATCAATTCGATCTCGTAACCTTCCGGCGCATCGATGAAGGCAATGGCGCCGCCATCGCTATTTTTGTGCGGACCGTCCGAGAGCGGATAACCCTTCGCGGCCGAGTGTTTCGCGAATTCCGCGATGTCATCGACTTCGAAAGCCAGATGAGTCAGGTCGGGACCGACCACCACTGGTCCGCTCTCATCGAATTTGCAGAGCTCGATTTCTTCCTCACTGCCCGGCGCCTTGAAGAAAACCAATTGCGAACCGCGACCCGAAGTATGGCGACGCGTTTCCTGCAGGCCGAGCACGTCCTTGTAAAACGAGACCGTCTTCTCCAGGTCCTGCACGCGGTAACGCGTGTGCAAAAGTCGTTTGATCATGGTGGTAACCTAACGACCGGTGCCGACTCCGCTAGTCTTCCGCGGTCGAATGTGATTCCTTTAGCGCCGGATGAAACTCGTCATTGCCGCCACTGGAGCCAGCGGCACGATTTATTTGCAGCGCTTGTTAGACCAAATCGACTGCGGCGCGCATGAAGTTCATCTCGTCATGAGCGCGCACGCCAAACAAGTGGCGGCACAGGAAACTGATGAATTGAAAATTCCGGAGGGCGTTTCGAAACATCCGGAGAACGATCTCAACGTTCCTTACGTCAGCGGTTCATCGCGCTTTGATGCCATGGTCATCGTGCCTTGTTCGATGTCCACGCTTGGACGCATCGCGAGCGGCTCCGGTGAGAACGCGCTCCTCCGCGCGGCCGATGTTTTTTTGAAAGAACGCCGCAAACTGATCGTCGTTCCGCGCGAAACACCGTGGAGTTTGGTGCACGCGCGTAACGTCGTCACGCTGCTCGAAGCGGGCGCGATTGTTTTGCCGGCGATTCCATCGTTCTACAGCCGGCCGCAATCCATCGCCGATGTTGCCGACACCGTCGTCTGGCGCATTCTCGATCAACTCGGTTTGCCTAACGCACGCGCGTATCGTTGGAAGTCTAACGAGTGAAGCTCGACAGCTGGCGCGGCCGCGCGCTCATCGCTTTCGGCCTCGGATTTTTCCGGCTCTTCATCAAGACGCTGCGTTTCCGCGTGGAAGACTCGCAGAAGATTTTGCCGGCGTCGCACGAGCAACCATTCATCCTCGCCGTCTGGCACAATCGTCTCCTGCTTTTGCCGCCGATCTTCAGCCTCTGTTTTCCGCATCGCCACAACGTCGGTTTGATCAGCACCAGCCGCGACGGCGATATCGTTGCCATTCTGGTCGAACGATTTGGTCACGGGACGATTCGCGGATCGAGTTCGCGCAAAGGTGTGATCGCCTTGCGCCAGCTCGTTGATGAACTGAAAGCCGGCACGAATGTCTTGATCACGCCCGATGGTCCGCGCGGGCCGCTCTACGAAGTGAACCAGGGAGCAATTTTTCTCGCGCAAAAATCCGGGGCCGGCATTGTCCCGATGCAGATCGAATATGCGAAAGCGTGGCGACTAAAAAGTTGGGACGGCTTTTTTATTCCGAAGCCGTTTTCGACCGTGCGAATAATTTTCGGCGCGCCCTTGCAAATAGCCGGCGATTTGGAGACGGAACGCGCGCGCGTGCAGCAGGCCATGATGGCCTTGGTCGAACAACCGTGAAAGATTCTGCGCGATGGCGAAATTAATCGAAGGCCGCGTAGTCGCGGAGAAAGTTTACGAACAGCTGCGCAGCGAGATTGCGGAACTGAAGTCGCGCGGCGTTACGCCGGGACTCGCGGTGGTTTTGGTTGGCGATGATCCGGCATCGCGCGCGTATGTGCGCTCGAAAGACAAAATGTGTCGCGAGCTTGGATTGCATTCTGTGAAACTGGAATTGCCTGCCACGACGACGCAGGACGAATTACTCGCGCGCGTCGACGAACTGAATCGCGACGCGGCGATTCACGGAATTCTGGTGCAATCGCCGCCGCCCAAGCAGATCGACGAAGCGGCCATCATCCGCGCGCTCGATCCGGCGAAAGACGTGGACGGTTTTCATCCAATGAACGTCGCCAAACTCGCGCTCGGTGATGAATCTGGGTTTGTTCCATGCACGCCGCTCGGTTGTCAGCGGCTGCTCGTGGAAAGCGGAATTGAAATCGCGGGCGCGCATGTCGTGGTCCTCGGCCGCAGCATGATCGTTGGAAAACCGCTCGCACTTTTGCTCATGCAAAAATCAAAGAACGCGAACGCGACCGTGACCGTGGTGCACTCGCGCAGTCGCAATCTCCCAGAAATCACACGCTCAGCCGATATCGTGATCGCTGCGATTGGTCAGGCAAATTTTGTGAAGGCGGAACATGTCCGCGAAGGCTCCGTCGTGATCGATGTCGGAATCAATCGCGTTGAAGATGCGAACGCTCCGCGCGGTTATCGGCTCGTCGGCGACGTCGCCTTCGACGAAGTGGCCGAGAAGGCGAGCGCGATTACGCCCGTGCCCGGCGGAGTCGGGCCGATGACAATCGCGATGTTGATGTCGAATACAGTTAAGGCGTGTCGGCTACAATCTTCGTCGTAAGGGCGCGGAGAATTCTTCGATTCATCACGCCGCTCCGCAATAATAGCGAGGTGAGGCGAGGCGAGAGAACGGCTGTTCGTGCAATTCGATTTATCCAAAGCCGGCCGCGATAAAGTTTTTCATGTGCATTGGCGTAGTCGTCGCGATTGGTGGCGAGCGATTCCGCCGCGAGTTCGCCGGAACGCAGCGCATAAAAAATTCCTTCGCCGGTAAATGGTTCAACCACGCGCGCGGCGTCGCCAACGAAGAACAAACCGTGATGTCCGGGCGAAATCGATTCGCGGCGCAATGGTGTGATTGTTCGCCAGCTATGATTCGGTGAAACACCAAATCGTGATTCGGCCCACGCGCGCAATGCCGGCATCGACTGCGGTTTCCCGACGAGACACAGATTCAACTGGTGGTCACTGACCGGCGCCTGGCCGGAATAACCTTGCGGCAGGAACTGCAAGACGATGCGTTCGCCGAAATCTTTCGGCAGCGGCAAATGCGTTTGTAACGCGACTCGCTCCTTTTCGATTCGCGGCATTAATCCAAGCAGACGCGCAATGGTCGAATTGCGTCCATCGGCCGCGACCAGCGCGCGCGTCGTGATCGCTTCGCCGCCGGCTTTGATTCTCCAGCCGCTCATCGGCTCGACGGAAGTCACGGTCGCGCCATCGCGCACTTCCGCACCGGCACGCGCAGCGCGTTGCATGAGCAGTTGATCAAACAGACTTCGTTTGATCGCGATCTCGGCGTTATGCGGCAAATCGATGCTAACGGTGTGCCCGCCTATGGCGATGAAATCGACGCGACCTAATTTTCCGTATGGCGAGGCGCGAAGATCACTCGTTAGGCCAAGTCGCTCCAGAACTGGCTTGCAGGCTGGATTCAAACAATCGCCGCAAACTTTTTCGCGTGGAAATTTTTCGCGTTCGAGCAAGAGCGTGCGCATTCCGGCCATCGCACAAAACGCCGCACACGATGCGCCGGCTGGTCCGCTCCCGACGACTGCGACATCGAACATGCGCTACAGTTGCAATTTCAAACCCCGAGCGGGAGTCTGATTTCCACGCATGGCCGCCACGAAGGAAAAACCTGACCTGACGAAGCGTGTGCACGAAGTGCCGCACAAACCCGGTGTGTACTTAATGCGCGACCGGTTCAATCGCGTGATCTACGTCGGGAAAGCGCGCGATCTGCGGAAGCGCGTCGGATCGTATTTCATGCCGTCGAAAATAGCGGCGGCTGATTTGAAAACGCAGGCCATGCTCGCGGCAGTTTGGGATTTCGAAACTTTCACGGTCCGCAGCGAAGCCGAGTCGTTGCTGCTCGAAGGAAAGTTGATCAAAGAATATCGGCCGCGTTACAACATTTCCTTTCGCGACGATAAACGATTTCTCGTCGTGAAAGTTGATCCGACGGAAGACTGGCCGCGTTTTCGCTTGGCGCGTTTCAAGAAAGATGATGGCGCACGTTATTTCGGACCCTATGCGCACGCGGGCGCGTTGCGCCAGACCTTGAATTTCATGCGCAAGAAATTTGGCGTACTGACATTTGGTCGTGGCGCGCCGACCGAACGCGAGTTGAAATCATCGACCTATCAGGTGCCGGTGCGTTTGAGCGAAGTTTCGGCCGAGCAGTATCGCGATCGCGTGGCGCAGGCGTGCGATTTTCTCGAAGGTCATTCGCGCGAAATGATCAACACGCTCGAAGAAGAAATGCAAAAGGCGGCGACGAAACTCGATTTCGAAAAGGCGGCGGAGCTGCGCAATATGCTGGAAGATTTGCGTCGCACCACGCGGCCGACACGGCGCTTCACGCGCCACAGTTTGCCGAGCGCGATCGATCCGGTAAGCGATGTGCAATCGTTAGGCGATGCGCTGCAATTGCCCAAGCTGCCGGCGGTCATGGAATGTTTCGACATCTCCAATATTTCTACGACTCACGTCGTCGCTTCCATGGTCACGTTTCGCAACGGCATTCCGGACAAGGATAATTATCGGCGCTACCGCATTCGTACGGTTGAAGGGCAGGACGATTTTGCGAGCATGGCAGAAGTCGTTAGGCGCAGATACTCGCGCGTCTTGCTGGAAGGGCGCGATGCGAATCCCGAAGCGGCGGAGTTTTCGCAGGAGAATCCAATCGACGCGATGGAACGAGTGGCGAAGTTCGCGCCCGTGCGTCTGCCGGATTTGATCATCGTCGACGGCGGGAAAGGGCAACTGTCATCGGCCTGTCACGAATTGCAGCGATTGGGTTTGCATGAGGTGCCGATCATCGGGCTGGCGAAAGAGTATGAGGAAATTTATCGGCCGGGCCGGGCGTTGCCGTTGCAGTTGCCGATCGATTCCGGTGCACTGCGTTTACTCCAACGGATTCGCGATGAAGCGCATCGTTTCGCGAACACCTATCATCAGCTGCTGATGAAGAAGCGAATCGGGGAAAGCATTCTGGACGATTGTCCGGGGGTGAGTCAGAACCGGAAGAATTTATTGCTGCGCAGGTTTGGCTCGGTAAATCGCCTGCGCAAAGCGACAGTCGAGGAAATTGCTGCTACGGAAGGTATCGGCCCAAAATTAGCGGAAGATGTGCACCGATTCTTGCAGCGGCATTAACAACTCGTGAAACGCTTCGCCATTATTTGTCTGACCGTTGCGCTCGCAGCACCAGCTATCGCCGCGGAAGAATCGCCCGCGCCGACCGCGACACCGTTCGAGGAAACCATCGTGCCGACCTACGAAACGCAAAAATCGGCGCGCGCTTATGTCCTCGATATTCCGGCGCCGCGCGGACAGATTGTCGATCGCAACGGCGTGCCGCTCGCACAAAATAAACTGAGCTACAATCTCGCGGTTACTTATCCGACGCCGCTGGATTTTTCCGATACGCAGGCGCTCGCTTTCACACGGGAAAAAATTGCCGCGGCCGAGAAGTTGTTGAGCCGCTCGCTCAAGATCAGCGACGAACTGATCCTGAAGCATTATCACAACCGCGGAATTTTGCCGTTCGAGATCGCGCAGAATTTGAGCGAGGAGCAGTATGATCAGCTGCATAAAAAATTGCCGGCCGGCATGATGCTGCGGCCGATTTACATCCGCGTTTATCCGAACGGGAAAATGGCGGGACACGTCATCGGATTCACCGGCAAGACCGGGCGCAATCCCGATGGGGTGATTGATAATCACGAAGTGCTCTGGCCCGAAACAGAAGGTCGCGAAGGTCTCGAGCAGACATTCAACAGCATGCTGACCGGCCGCCATGGCGAATACAAAATGACCTTCGACAAGGACGGTCGAAAAACTTCCGAGAAAATCGTCACGCCTCCGCAGCCCGGCTACACGGTGGTGACGACGCTCGATGTCCGATTGCAGGATCTGGCGGAGAAGGCGCTGGAAGCGAAAGCGAAACGCGGCGCGATCGTCATCATCGAGCCGAGCACAGGCGACATCATGGCGATGGCGTCGTGGCCGACGTTTAATCCGAACTCGTTCATCCCAAATATTTCATCGGAGAAATTCAAAGAATTGCAGGACGATCCGAACATTCCGCTACTGCCGCGCGCATTTCGTTCTTCGTATCCGCCGGGCTCAACTTTTAAAGTCACAGTCGGCATCGCAGCGCTGGAAAGTGGGGCGGTCGATTCGCGCGAGGAATTTGATTGCTCGCCGTCGATCACGGTCGGCAACGTCGTTTTTCATAACTGGAAAAAAACCGAACGTGGGCCGTTGAATTTTGTGCAGGCACTGACGGAATCGTGCGACACCTGGTTTTATCAGGCGGGAATCAAAACCGGTTCGGAGCCGATCATCGATTGGGCGTTGAAGATGGGCTTCGGGGCAAAGTGCGGAATCCCGTTGCGCGGCGAAGTGGAAGGCCGTGTGCCTAACGACAGCTACATGAAAGCGACGCACGGACGGAAGTTGCTCAATGGCGACATCGCTAACATTTCGATCGGGCAAGGCGATTGCGAAGTGACGCCACTGCAAATGGCGCAGGCCATGGCGATCGTCGCGAACGGCGGCCGGTTGTACCAAACGCGACTCGTGCAACAGGTGCAGACGCTCGATAACGAAATCGTCAGCGCTTATCAGGTGCGCGAAAAACGCGCGCTCGATATTTCGCCGAGCACGATGGATCAATTGCACGAAGCGATGGCCAATGTCGTGAGTGGAGCGACGGGAACGGCGCATCAGGCGGGCGTCGACAACGTGCAGGTGGCGGGCAAGACGGGCACCGCGCAATGGGGTCCGAAAAACAAGGAGCGCACCGCGGCGTGGTTCGCGGGATTTGTGCCGGCTACGCAAGCGCAGTTCGCCTTCGCCGCGCTTTACGAAGGTGATGTGGGATCAACGCAACACGGCGGGTCGACGGCCGCGCCGATGATCGGTCAGATTTTCAAACAAGTATACAAAGGCGCGGAAAGCGGCGCGAAGAAACGCCGACAAGCCGAACCGGCACCGACGCCGGAAGAAGACGAAGATACCGGCGATTGATCGACATCGGCAATGGCCGATCAAAGTTCGACCACGTGATAAAATCGTCTCGTTAGGCTGCCGGCGCCGGGATCGGTCACGATTAGATATCCGCCGGTGCCGTTGTAAGTGCTGGCGCCGAACATCAACCAATTGGAATCGGACAGGTTGTTTTTGTATTCGACGCGATACGTATGGTTGGCCGCGGTGACGAACTTGAGCTGAATATCATTGTTGAACTTTTGCACGGATAGAATTCTTAGGACGCCAATGGGCAGCGCCGCGGTGAACACTCCGCGCGAGGCGTCGGTAAAATCCGCGTGAAAAGCGACGCCGCCGGAATCGTTCATACTGCTGGCCAATCCATCCTGGTTGCCGCCGCCGTCTTGAAATGAAAGAAAAGAAATTTGCCGGACGTCGCCGCTGCCGAGATCGATGGAATTACCTTCGAGTGCGATGAGCCGCAACACGCCCTCGGGATCTGTCGCCCAAATCCCTCTGCGGCCGGCCGGCGGGGCCGGATCGACCTGAGCAAAGAAAGCGATTTCGCCGGCGCGATTGATCTCCGGTGGGTTGAGAAAAGAGAAATTCTCGCCGGGCGCACCGGAGGCCGGATTGTTTTCGTGCGCGACGAGCGAGATTGCGCCCGGAGTTCCAGCCCAAATGCCGGCCGCGTTCGTGCTGTCGTTAGCGTAGAAAACGATTTGGTTGTTCTCGGTGATGTAGGCGTTGAAAAAAGATGTGAAGACGGTGCCGGGCGGCATTCCAGGCGCGGACGAGCCGGCTCGGGCGACCAGAGTGAGCGCGCTCGGAGTTCCAGCCCAAAGACCGGACTGATCTGCGGTCGTGACGCCGGAGCCTGTCAGTTGCGCATCGAAAAGAACGTGACCGGCCGCATTCATCGAGACCACGCCGAAAGTAGAAAACATCGCGCCGCTCGTTCCCGGGGCGAGGTCGTTAGCGCGAGCCACTAACGAGAGCGCTCCCGCCAAACCGCGCCAGATGCCGGTTTGGTTTGTCTGGAGATTAGCCACGAACGCAACCTGGCCCGACGGATTGACCACATAATTGTTGAACTGAGTAAACGTTGTGCCCGCTTCGGTGCTGGGAGCGGGATCACCAACACGCGCTGCCACTTGGAGGGCGTTCGTCGTTCCCGCCCAAATGCCGCTGTTTGATCCGACGGTGTCGGCGCCGCTCAGGTTTGCTTCGAAGACCAGACGTCCCATTGCGTCGCCCGAAGAAAGAAAACTGGCAAAATTCGCGATGCCGGCCGTTCCCGGCGCATGCATGCCAGCGAGCGCGACAACCGCCAGCGCATTCGCCGGTCCCGACCATAATCCGGAACCGTTCGTTGAATTAATGCCCGGCCCGCTTAACGAGGAGATGAACGTGACCGCGCCATTACTGTCGAGCACGATGTTGCTTCCAAACAACGGCTCGAAAAATCCACTCGATCCCGGCGCAGTCATGCGGGCGCGTGCGACCAGACCGAGAGAGCCGGTCGAGTTCGACCAAATGCCGGTATCGTTCGTGGAATCGAGGCCGTTGCCGGCGAGTACGCTGGTGAAGGCAACTTTGCCGGCGTTATTGATTACCGGCCAGATGAAATCGTTGAATGTGATCCCGGCGGGCGTGCCCGGCGCCGGTTGTCCGGAAAGTGCGATCGTGTTGTAACTGATTTGCGCCGTCGTTTTCACCGTCGGCAGCAAGAGTGCGCTCAAAAAAATTCGCACCGCACATTTGCCTAAACCCATGCCATCCATTGTCGCCTACGGCGCGGCGAAATTCTATACCGCAGCCGTTTCCCTGCTCACTTCCATTGTGCCTTTGAACTTCGGCTCTTCGCGTTCGACGCCGAAATTGTCGGCGTAGAGATCGGCGATCTGCTCGAGTTCATCACTCGTTAGGCGCGGAGTCTGCGGCGCTTTGGCAAATTCGATCAACTGCGCTTCTTCGTAGATGTTCGGCAGGGTGGAAGCGACGCGATCATCAGCCAGCAACCATTGCAAGGCGGCCTGGCCTAACGAGCGCTCGTTGCTTTCGAGAAAACGAAGGCGGTCGATTTTCTTCACACCGTTCAACAGCCAACTGCGCGGCCGATGATTTCTGTGGTCGTTCGGCGGGAAGACGGTGTCGACGGTGTATTTGCCTTCGAGCATGCCGGACGAATGCGTAACGCGAATGAGAAACATCGTGTCCTTCTGCGCTTCGTTTGCTGCTTCATGCATGGCGCGGCCGGGATGTTGCTCGAGGACGTTATAGATGTGCTGCACGCTCGTGACTTCGCGTTGGCGGATGCAGTTGATGCCTTCGTACATCCAGCCAATGGCCGGTCCGAGAGCGATGCCGTAGTAGCGGACTTTCCCGCTTTGCTTCAATTGCTCGAGCGTTTTCCAGAGCGCGTCATCATCGATCTGCTCCATGCGAATGTTGTGCAATTGCAGCAGGTCGATTCGATCGGTTTTCAATCGTTTCAGCGCCGCATCCGTTGCGCGGGTGATCGCTTCCGGCGAAAAATCCTGCGGAATCTCGCGCTGTCCGCGCCCGCGACTTTCGCCGTGCGTGACGAAATCGTAGCCGACTTTCGTCGCGATCACGATTTCATCGCGCTGTTTCGGAAAAGCTTTCGCGATCAGTTCTTCGCTTAATCCATTTCCGTAGGTGTCGGCCGCATCGAACAGCGTCATGCCGAGATCGAACGCTTTGTGCATGAGCGCGATCGCTTCGCTTTCAGTAAAATTTCCCCACCAGCCGGTTGAGATTGTCCAAAGTCCGAAGCCGACTTCGCTCACTTTGAGGTCGGTGTTTTTATAAGTGCGAAAGCGCATGACGAAACGTAGTCTCAAACGGCTGGCGGAGTCCGTCAAAGAGGACAACTAAAGCGCTGACATGATTGTTGAACCTCAAGTTTCTCCACAACGACCTCTGCACCGCGGGCAGAGCACCGCGATAATGCTTCATGCTGAGCATCAGCCGTTGCGCGGGATCGATTGTCCGGGCACGCATCAAACTTTTCGGAATCCGCGAACGACGGTCGCGACGCGCGAGCTGCCTGAACTGAAAGACGATTTTGTTCGCGTGCAGATGGAATACGTCGGCGTGTGCGGAACGGATTTGCACGCGGTGCAGGCGGATCTCGAGACCGGATATATGTGCACGTCGAGTCCCGCCTCGATCCCGCCGCACGGACGCGTCCTTGGACATGAAGGAATCGGCCGCGTCCTGCAAACGGGCGATGCGGTGCGGGATTTATCACCCGGCGCGTGGGTGGTGTTTGATTCGATTATCGCCTGTCGCGAATGCTCGCGTTGCCGGCGCGGATTCCCCAACCAATGCGAGCGCGCTCGCCTTCTGGGTTTGGAGGAGGACGGTCTCTTTACAACCACAGTGGATGTTCCGGCGGCAATCCTGCACGACGTCTCTGCGGAAGTGCAAAGCGATGCCGATGCGCGTGATCTTGCGCTGCTCGAACCGGCGGGCGTTGCCTTTGTCGCGTGCGAAAAAGCGCGAGTCGCTCCCGGTGATTCGGTGACAATATTTGGCGCGGGCCCGATTGGCATCTACTGCGCGATGCTGGCACGAACTGCGTTTGGTGCAGAGGAAATCGAAGTGATCGAGCCGGTGGAATTTCGAAGAAACTTTGCGGCGCGCTGGGCTGATCGCGTTTTTACGCCGGATGAATTCGCTCAGTGCACGAGCGAAACAATCGATGTCGTCTTCGAAGCGTCGGGTGTGCTCGCCAATGTTGACAACGTCTTGCGCCGGATGAATGCCGGCGGTCGGATCATCGTGCTCGGCCGCAGCGGCGACTCGCTGAAACTCTCCGCACCCGATCAGTTGATCACCAACGCGGTTTCCATCGCCGGCTCGCGCGGACATCATGGATCGCTCGAAGCCCTGCTCGCTCTTCATCGCGAGAAAAAATTTTCGCCGGCCGATGCAGTGACGAGTGTGCTCACCGGTTTGGAAAATCTCGCGGAAATCTTGCGCATGCCGGCGGAAGTGAGCGCGCACGATTGCAAGATTCTAGTGCGCGTCTGAATGGAAGCGCCGGTCGTCAGCAGTTCGCCGCAACATTGGCCTTCGATGGCGGCGGTCTGGGAACAGATCGGACCTCCGCTGCGGCCGTCCGTTGAAGATATTATTTTGTATCAACGGCTGAGCCAACGCGGCCCTCGCGCGATTACGTAATCCGCGAATCCTTCTGCTTGGCGTGACTCCGGAATTGTATCGAATTCCCTGGCCACCCGGACGCGATTTCCTCGCGATCGATCACACGGTTGCGATGATCGAAAATGTCTGGTCAGGGCGAAGGGATGAGGTGCTCGCGGCAGAGTGGCAGGAGTTGGCGCTGCCGGAAGCTTCGCGTGATCTCGCACTCTGCGACGGTGGGTTCCATCTCCTGTCGTATCCCGAAGAGCAGAAACGGTTGATCGGGCGATTGTCTGGAAGTCGTTAGGCCGGGAGGTCTGTGCGTCTTTCGTTTTTTTTCCTTGCCGGAACGAAAAGAGAGCCCCGACTCCGTTCTGCGCGATCTTTTCGAAGGAAAAATTCCTGATTTGAATGTTCTCAAGCTTCGACTCGGAATGGCGTTGCAAAGAAGTCCCGAGGAAGGCGTGCCGGTGAGAGACGTGCGAAGAAAACTTCTCGAAGCCGCTGGAGATTGGAATTCTTTGGCCGCGCGGCTGCGTTGGTCGCTGGCGCATCTTCGCGCGATCGACGCTTATCGAGGCTCATCTTCACGCTATCATTTTCTTTCGATCGAGGACGCGATCGAACTCTTTTGTTCGACCGGCGAATTTCGTCTCGGAGAAATGGCGACTGCCAGTGAGCGATGTCCGGTCGTCTCGTTCGTTCGCATGTGATGGGGACATCGGATTCTCTGTGGCAACTCATTGACGGACATCGCAGCACCGCGCTCATCTACGTGGCGGCGAAGCTCGGCCTGGCCGATCTGCTTTCGCAAGGCGCAATACGCAGTGAGGATTTGGCCGCGCGCCTCGACGTCAAAGCGCCTGCGCTTCACAGAGTCTTGCGCGGACTGGTTCTGCTCAATCTTCTCATTGAGAAACCTAATGGCGCATTTGCGCTGACCGATTTGGGAAGGCAACTGCACTCGTTAGGCGATTACGCCATTCTCACGGGCGAAGAATACGCACCGGCATGGGCGGCCTTGCTGCACAGCGTCACCGGTGGAGGTGCAGCCTTCGAAAAAGTTTTTGGTGTCAATGTGTGGGAACATCGGCGTCGTAATCCGGAACTTGGACGGATCTTTCAAAATTGGCTCGGCCAGCAACCGGGCGACATCGCCGAAGCAATTTTGCGTGCTTACGATTTCAAAGACGCGCGCACCATTGTTGATGTCGGTGGTGGATCAGGCGAACTGCTTCGCCGCATTATGGAAGCGCATCCGCATCTTGATGGTCTGCTCTTCGAGTTGCCCGAAGTCCTCGAAAAAATCGGCCCACAAAAATTCCGCACTGTCGCAGGCGATTTTTTTCAACGCGTTCCAAGTGGTGCTGATCTCTATTTCTTGAAATCAGTTTTGCACGATTGGGACGACGAACGTTGTCGGCAAATTCTTCAGCGGTGCCGCGAGGCCATGACAGAAAAGAGCCGTTTACTCGTGATCGAGCGGCTCAATCCCGAAAAGGCGGAGGACGACCCGGCAACTATTTTCGTAGACTTGCACATGATGGCGGTCCAAGGCGGACGCGAGCGAACACGCGCGGAATTCGAGACCCTCGCGGGAGCGGTCGGACTGACGAGGCGTCAGTTATTAGCCACGGACACCGGCTTCGTGTTGATGGAATTTTCGGCGCTCGCTTCCTGAAAAGCGGCGATGAACGAATCGAGATTTTCCGGCGCGAACATGTCGACGTGACCGGAGTGCAAGCGCGTGACGCGCACTTTGTCCCCGACCAGGTAACGCCAGTAGATGTCGATTGGATTGTCGTCGGGAGTGAGGAGGCGGAGATCGAAGTTGACGCGCTCGGGTACAAACTGCTCCGCGAGCTCCCGGTAGTAATCGTATTTTCTTTGGGTGTGCGGCGATTTCGGAACATCGAGCGCACGCCGCTTCTGCATCAGCGCATGCAACCGGCGACGGCGAGCGCGCACAAAGCGATGCCACCGATGCGGCGGCGTCTGGAAAAGCGTGAGGACGTGACCGCGCAATCGGCTACGAAAATACGGCGTGAGAAATTTCACGTGCACCCACTTCGGAAGATTCGAGGGAATTGTGTCGACGATGAAAAGTTTTCCGACGCGATGACCGCGCGATGCCAGCTCGCAAGCGGTTGCATAAGCGATCACGCCGCCCAGCGAGTGACCTAGCAAATCGGTCGGTCCAATGCCGCACTCGCGCATGACTTCATCGGCGTAGTGCGAGGCCATTTCTTCCACGCTGCGGTGACGCTCCCGGCCTGCTTGTTCGACCGCCTGCAAACCAAAGACCGACCGCGTGTCATCCAGTCGTCGCGCAAAATCGACCGTGTGAAAGACGCCGCCGCCCCAGCCGTGCACGATGATTAACGGTGTGCCCGCTCGAGTTTGGTTGAGCCGCGACAGCGCGGTGTAGCCTAACGAGTGGTTACCGCCTTCGATGACTGCGGCGAGGCTGGCAATCGTCGGATGCGCAAACAAATCCTGGAATGAAAGTGAGACGCCGAGTCTTTCTTCGATTCCCGCCAGCAGCCTTACGGCCTTTAAAGAATCACCGCCGCAATCGAAGAAATTGTCGCTCGCTAAGATGAAATCCCGGCGGCCCAGTAGTTCGTGCCAGAATCGATGCAATTTTCCCGCGACGGAATCGTCGTAATCCACTGCGCTTTCCTGGTGAGACTCTCGGTAAGCTCGCGCGAGCGCCGCGCGATCGATTTTTCCGCTCCGCAAAGTCGGAAAACGATCGACGATCACGAACTCGGCCGGTTGCAAATGCGGCGCGAGTTGTGTTCTTACCCAACTGCGAAGCTGCGTCTCATCGAGGGAATCGTCCGCCACGATATGAGCGACCAACCATTGGTCTGTGTCGTCGCCAGCCAAGGTAGCAACGGCCTGCTGCACGGCGGTGTGACGTTGCAGAATTGCTTCGATTTCTCCGAGTTCAACGCGATGGCCGCGAATCTTCACCTGCTCATCGCGCCGCCCGATGAAAACGAATTGTCCATCCGCATCGAGATATCCGTAATCACCGGTGCGATAAAGCCGCGCGCCGTTTCGGTGGAAAGGATCGGGAACAAATTTTTCGCGCGTGGCAATTTCATCGCCGTGATAACCGCGCGCGATTCCCGTTCCGCCGATGCAAAGTTCGCCGATGATTCCGGGAGGCAGCGGCTGAAGAAGATGATTGAGCACGCGCACTTCGGCGCCGACGATTGGTTGGCCAATGCGAACGTTGAGCGGGTCGCGCGGCGCGTGATCAGTTAATTCAGAGGCGGTGACAATGAGTGTGGTTTCGGCGGGACCGTAGACATTCAACAAGCGCACGCGATCGCCAATCGCCCTCCGCCATTTCGCGACCGCATGTGGGCTGACGCGTTCCATTCCGGTAATCACCAGCCGCAATTCCGGCGGCAAATCCTTCGCGCCATCGTCGCCCATTTGTCGAACCCACTCGTGCCAGTAGGAAGCAGGGAGACCGGTGACGCTGATGCGTGCGCGTCGCAGCTCCTCGAGAAATTCGCGGATGCCGAGAGCTTCGTTCTTCGGAGGGAAAACAACCGCGCCGCCGCCAGACAGTGTGACCAGAATTTCCGAGATGAAATAATCCGTGCCCGGTGAGGCTCGCGCGATCCGGCGATCGGAAGGTGTAATTCCGTACAAATTCACCAGCGCCGCTAATGCCTGCGCGAGCGAGCCGTGCTCGACCTCGACGAATTTCTTTTCGCCAGTAGAGCCGGAAGTGTGAACGAGGTAGGCAAGATCGCCGCTCTCGATTTCTCCTCCGACGTTTTCCGGAACAGCGGGCCGCGCTTCGATTTCGGCGAAGGTAAGAACTCTCTTAACGGGAGGAGCGATTTCTTCGTCGAGGGTCTCCGCGACGATCGCGGTTTGCACCTTGAGGCGGCGCAACATTGCAGACTGTTCTGCAGTTGGCGCAGAAGGATTGATTAGAAAAAATACCGCACCACGCCGGAGCATTCCGAGCATGACGGCGGCGACTTCTGGTCCGGGCGGAAGGAGGACTGCGACGATATCATCGCGCGCTACTGCTAACGCCGCTTTGTCTGCCGCGACGGATAATTGCCGATAGGTTGTTGTTCCTTGCGGTGTGATTAACGCGGGCGCGTCGGGTTGTTCGCGAATGCGCTGCTCGATCAACGCCTGCGCGAAAGTTGGCGCCGCAATCTGTTGCCGAGATCTTGCTGCGCCTTCAATGAGTGATCGCTGTTGTTCGTTGAGCAGTGAGATCGCTCCAAGCGGTTGATGGAGGTCGCGGACAAATGCGCGCAACGCCTCTCCGAGTCCAAGCGCGAGAGACTGGGCCGTCGCTTCCGGCATGCGGTCTTGTCGCCAGATGACCTCAAACCACGGAGATGGTCGTTCGAAACCTCCCACGATTAAGCCGAGGTCGTTCGTCTGGTTTAGTTCCGCGCTGCAACGCTCGCTCAAATTCGATGCCTGCAAGCGTGCCTCGATCGTGTCCCGTCGAAAGTTCAAAAGGAGCGGAAGCCCGGCCGACGGATGATTGAATCCGGTCCAGTCCATGATCTGGCCTAACGAGCAGTGCTCCAATTCCCGCAACGCGATCGAGTCCTGTCGAAGCGTCTGTAGCCAATTGGTCACCGACGTCTCGTTAGGCAAATCGATCGCCACAGGGACGGTGTTGGTGAGAGGCCCGACGATCGTTTCCGCACCGGGGATCGAAGAACGTCGCGCGGCGCGCATCGTTCCAAAGACGACGCGGTCTCGACTCGTCATGCGCCCGAGCCACAAAGCGAGAGCGCCAGTTAGAAGGGTGTTCGCAGTCAGGCCCGTTTCTTCGATCAGCCGCTGAAGCGCGTTTTGCGTTTCGGCGTCAATGCGCACTGCGGTTCGACGCAACGCGGCGCCTGTGCGCATTTCGCATCCGTCGATGCCGCGAATTTCCGGTAACTCTGTTGCGATGTCGTTGGCCGAAAGACGTCTGCGCCATTCTCTCTCTCGCGGGCGCCAATCCTGATCCTCGAGCCAGGCGAGGTGATCGAGCATGTCGGGCGAAACCGGCGCCCGAGAAGGTTGCTGGCCGGCGCAAAGCTGATCGTAGGTTGCAAACACTTCCGTGATTACCCCCTGCAACGAACCCGCATCACAGATAGCGTGATGATGGTTCCAAACCCAAACCTGATCGCTGGGTGTGAGCTGGAGAAATGTGGAGCGCCACGCCGGTCGGTCTTCGCCGAGTGGAAATGGCGTCCTGGTGTCTTCAGCTAGAAATGCGCTTAACTTCTCGTCCGAAGTTCCGGTTTGCGCGACGAGATCGCGAAATTCGCCTGACGGACACTCAATGGTAAGGCGGGACTGGAAGACCTCTTCGTCGCGGAGTTCGAAGCGGGCCATTAGGCCGGCATGCCGCGCAAAACACGTGCGCACCGCTTCCTGAAAATTGGCGTGGTCGACCGGTTGCTTTAGCCTAACGACTAGTTGCATCTGATAGACGGCGCTCTCGGGCGATTTCAAGGAGGCCAGAACCATCGATCGCTGCAGCCCAGTCGTGCGATAAGAACGCTCTGCGCGAGTTTCCTGCACGGGTTGCGCCGAGGCCATGTAAAAAGCTGAACTATTTCTACCCTTCTGCTCAAGCCGCGAAAACCGAAGTAGCGCACCTCCCATTTGCCGCCAAATTACGCCAGTGAACGAACGAGCGTCATTGCTCATCGTCGGCCACGGTTCGACGGTGAATCCTGATTCCAGCGCGCCGACTTGGAAACACGCCGCGGAGATTCGGCGCCGCGGCATTTTTGCCGAAGTGGCGTGCGCTTTCTGGAAAGAAGAGCCGAGTCTGCGCGACGCGCGTTTCTTTTTTCAGGACGATGCGATCGAAGAAGTTTTTGTGGTGCCAAATTTTATCAGCGAAGGCTATTTCACGCAGACGGTGATTCCGCGGGAGCTGGAACTCGAGGGCAGCCTAACGAATCGTTCGAATGGCCAGCTGTGGAATTATTGCCGACCGGTCGGCAGCCATCCGATGATGACTGAGCTGCTTATGCAACGCGCGTGCGAGATTGCGCCGGAGGCGCCGCAGAATGAAACGAGCTTGCTCATTGTCGCGCACGGGACGGAACTGAATGATAACAGCGCGGTGGCGGCGAAGCGCGAAGTGGAGAAAATTCGCGCGCTTAAACGCTACGCGGCGGTGCTGAATGTTTACATGGAGGAGGCGCCGCTGGTTGCCGATTGGGCGAAATTCACAGAAAGTCCCAACGTGATCGTGGTGCCATTTTTCATTTCGGATGGACTGCATAGCTACGAAGACATTCCGCGTTTGCTCGGAATCGACGGAACGAAAACAAACCCGCATCGGTTGTGCGGCCGCAATCTCTATTACGCGAACGCGATTGGGACGGAAGGGCGTTTTGCCGATGTGATCGTGGAACAAGCGCGCGCATGAAAGACCCTGCGACGATCAAGATGTTGCAGGAGTTGGGCGCGTTCATTCTCGCGGGCGCGAAAGGGCCACGCGATGTGAAGACGATGGTGGAGATGATTCAATCGGCGCGGGGTTATTGTTGGGTCGGCATTTACAAAATGAATCGCGACGAGGTTGAGATCGTTGCGGGGACGGGCAAAGAGCCGCCGTGTTACAAGAAATTCCCGGCGACGCAGGGACTTTGCGGCGCGGTCTTTGATTCGAAAAAAACCGTCGTGGTCGATGACGTAAAAAAAGATGTGCGCTACCTGCCGGGATTTCATTTCACACGATCAGAAATCGTTGTGCCGGTGATCAGTCAATCGAACCGCGTGGTCGGTGCGATCGTCGCGGATAGCGAAAAGCCGAAAGCGTTTACGAAGGAAGATCGTGACGTGCTCGAGCGCGTCGCTCTGATGATAGGCCACGCGTTTAAGTGAGCGATTGGCTGGACGATCTGCCTTGTCGGATCGGGCAGATCTTAGTGACGCGGACGGAGGACGGAAAAATCGCGATGTGTCACCGCGATGATGTCGAGCGCAACGACTTGTTAGGCCACGAAGGGGCAGAAGCAGCTTTGGAAATCGCGCGTTATAACGATGCAGGAAATTTCCGGCGCTTAAAAACGGCGCCGACTTTGCGGTCGGGCTGGCGGTTGCTCTTGCGTAATCTCGACGAAGCGAGATTAGCGCTCGATTATTTTTACCCGGGGCGGGCGGATGTTTATCACGCCTGGATTGATGGGACTCTCGTCACAACACCGCTCCGCGCGACGCTCGACCGACAGACGGGAATGTATCGCAGCGCGGCCAAAATCGATGACGCGCGCGCCGAGATGGTGGTGGCGAATTTCTGCCGTTCCGATGTCGGCTGTTTGCGGACGATTCTTTGGAAAAAGGAATCGCCATTTTTGCCTCCAGAAAAATTCGATCCGCATGTGGAAAAGCATCCACTGCTTTGCCAGGAAGCGTGCAATTTGCTCGTCACCGAAATGAGTAAGGCGGTGAAAAGCTCGCCTAACGAATGATCATTCGCGCGCGGGCAGTGGTGACGATGGACGGCGCGCCCATCTCGAATGGGGCGATCGCCGTTTCGGGTAACGTGATCGTTGATGTCGGTGAATGGGAGTCTGTTCGGCGTCGGAACTCCGGTGAAGTGGTTGACCTCGGCGAGGCTGCGATTTTGCCGGGCCTGATCAACGCGCATTGTCATCTGGATTACACCTGCCTGCGCGGGAAAATCGCGCGGCAGGATTCATTCACGGATTGGATTCGCGCGATCAACGCGGAGAGAGCGAAGCTTTCGGCGGATGACTACATTCGATCGATCGATGACGGGTTCGCGGAAGCTCGGCGCTTTGGCACCACTTCGATTGCGAATCTGACGGGAGTTCCCGAAGTCGCTTCGCGCACGCATCCGCTGTTGCGAACGTGGTGGTTTGCGGAGTTGATCAACATCCGCGCCGCGCAAGATGTGGACGAAGTCCTTCGCGCGTTGCCGCCGTCGGCCGAAGGGCTCGGCCTCGCGCCGCACGCGCCTTACACGGCGTCGGCCGACCTTTATCAAAAGTGCGCGATGATTGCTGAGCGAGAAGATCTTCTTCTGACAACGCATCTGGCGGAGTCGAAAGAAGAAATGGCGATGTCTTTGGAGCGAAGCGGGTCGTTGGCGGATTTTCTGCGCTCAATCTCGCCTGATCTTTTCGAAGCCAGGGGAAATACGCCGGTTGAACATCTCTCGCAATGTTGTCGGCTCGACGAACGATGGTTACTCGTTCACGTAAATGAAATTTGTGATCGAGACGTTGAGCGACTGGGAAACGCGCACATCGTGCATTGTCCACGCAGTCATGCGTATTTTGGTCACACGCCGTTTGAGTTTGCGAAATTAAGAAGCCGCGGACTCAATATCTGCCTGGGCACAGATAGCCTGGCGAGTAACGACGATCTCAGTCTTTTCGCGGAAATGCGTCAGTTCCACAAAATCCAGCCGTCACTCTCCGGAGTCGAGTTGCTGGAAATGGTGACAATAAATCCCGCTCGCGCTTTGCGACGCGAAGGTGCTCTTGGTCGGTTGCGGGCGGGCTACCGCGCGGATGTGATCGCGCTTCCGCACACCGGCGGCGAACGAAGTCTCATCGACGTCATCGCTTACGAAGGCGATGTTTCGTGGATAATGCTCAATGGCGTTTCTCTCGAAAATGCCTAACGAATTCTCGTTTGTGCGGTTGCTTTTCTCATTTCTGAAATTATTCTCCGCACTGCGAATATGGCCAAAATCATCATAATCGATGACGAACCGGCGATGGTCGAAGTCATCGTCACGCTTTGCCGGGATAAAGGGCACCAGGTTTTTCCGTTCAACTCCGCGCCGAAAGCAATCGAGCAACTCGACTCTATCCAGCCGCAGGTGGTGATCGCGGATATCAAGATGGAAACGATGACCGGCTTCGACGTGCTGCGTCACGTCCGCGAACATCATCGGCAGACGGCGGTGATTTTGATTACGGCTTACGCGTCGGTCGAGACGGCGGTCGAGGCGATGAAGATGGGCGCGTACGATTACGTGACGAAGCCGTTCAAGATCGACGAGCTGCAGATGACGGTGCAGCGCGCGCTCGATTATCAGGCAGCTCTGCGGGAAAACGTTTATCTCCGCAAGGAACTCAAGAACAAGTACCGCTTTGAGAACATCATCGGGACGAGCCGAAGCATGCAGGCGGTTTACAGTTTGATTAACAAAGTCGCCGATACGGACAGCACGGTTTTAATCCAGGGCGAAAGCGGAACGGGCAAGGAGTTGGTTGCGCGCGGTCTGCATTTCAACAGCAACCGGCAACACCATCCGTTCGTCGCGATTAACTGCAGCGCGCTGCCGGAGAATCTGCTCGAGTCGGAATTATTCGGACACAAAAAAGGCGCGTTCACTGGCGCGGTGTCGGATAAGCGCGGCCTTTTCGAAGAAGCGAATCTTGGAACGATCTTTCTCGACGAAGTGAACTCAATGGCAACTTCGCTGCAGACGAAATTGCTGCGCGTTTTGCAGGAGCGCGAAGTGCGCCGGGTCGGTGACAACAAAAGTTCGCCGGTGAATGTGCGCGTGGTTGGCGCGACAAACGAAGCGCTGCAACCGATGATGAAGAGCGGAACCTTTCGCGAGGATCTTTACTACCGGCTCGCAGTTATTCCGATCGAGATTCCACCGCTGCGCGACCGTCTGGAAGACGTACCGCTACTGGTAAATCATTTTTTGCAGAAGCAAGCCGGCGCCAGTGGCGGCGAACCAAAAAAAATCGATCCGCAAGCGGTCGAGATTCTTTGTCGCTATAGTTACCCGGGCAACGTGCGCGAGCTGGAGAACGCGATCGAGCGTGCCTGTGCGTTGTGCGATGAAGATTTGATTCTGCCGAGCGATCTACCTCCGCAAATTGTCGCGGCGGCGCAGGGGGAACAATCGAACAGGGCGACGGCAACACCCGTGGGTCAGACGCTGGAGGAATTTAATCAGCACCAGGAACGCAGCTACATCGAGGCCACTCTCGAACACTGCGAAGGTTCGCGCGAAAAGGCGGCCAGCATGCTCGGCATTAGCATGGCGACGCTTTATCGGAAGCTGGAGCCGAAGGGGAAAAAGTAAGAGCAGCAGGCGACGTTATCCGCGCTTGCTAAAAATCCGAATCTGATCGGCGGCTTTTTCCAGCTCGTCGAGCTGCTGCAGTGTCTCGGTTTGTTTGCTCAAGACCGCGGCATTGGTCGCCTTGATTTCTTCCAAGAGTTTTAACGTGGCCTCAGCTGCCGGCGCGGCTGGCGGTGGAGCGACGCGAGGCGCGTTCGCGGATTCCGGTGTCATCGCCTGCACGATGATTGGCGCAGGTGTTTGGGCCGGGAGTGTGGTGATGGTGAGTGCTAACGCGGTGATTGCTAACGCGGTGATTGCGGCGGTGAATATCGCTCTCATTTATCGACCTCCCCGGCTGGAATAAATTCGCGCGACACGCACTGCTTCAACCACCGTAGCCAATTTGGCTGCGATCTTCGTCTGGTTATCGGCAATCTGCGCTTGCTGCGTTTGGATCTCTTTGATCGCTGCTGCTATCTGCTGATCCTGCGGCGTAGGATCCGCTGCGTTTAGCTTTGCAACTGCTGCCGCGAAGAGGCAGGCTAAGGGAAGGAGAGTTTTCATCCGAAAGAGAGAACTCAGCAAATAGCATTCCTTCCTCCCGGGACGCCAGCTTGCAGGGAAAAAAGTGTGTCTACGGCGTGAAAATTGCTTGCATTACAAGGCTCTTGTCAGGTAGCCTCTTCTCCTAATGGCCGGCCAAGGGATGCATCAATCGCAGAATCTGTCGCTCCAACAGGTTCTCGCTCCGCAACTTCAACAGAGCCTGCTCATTCTGCAGGCGCCTCTGCTCGAGTTGCGAAACCTTGTGCAGCAGGAAATGGAGACCAATCCGGTTTTGGAGGAGCTCGCCACCGAGCCCGATGCCGAGACGCCCGAAGAATCGAAAACCGAGACGGCGGCGAACGATAAGGAATTCAAGGAAGAATTCGACCAGCTGGCCAAGCTTGATGACGAGTGGCGCGATTACATGGCGCAGTCGAGCAGCTACAGCGGTCGCTCGCAGGACGAAGAAGAGAAGCGCCAGTTTTTCTTCGATTCCATCGCGACACAGGAAACGTTGCAGCAGCACCTGATGGGGCAATTGAATCAGACCGCCCTCAACGCCGACGATCGCAAGACTGCGGAAGTCATTATCGGCAACATCGATGACAGCGGCTTCCTGCAATCGAATCCGGAGGAGATGTCGATGAACACCGGCATCGCCAAGGAAGAGTTCGAAAACATGCTGACGCTCGTCCAGAGCTTTTATCCGCCGGGAGTCGGCGCGCAGGATTTGCGCGAATGTTTGTTGATTCAGCTCAAGCGCGAAGGCCGCCAGAACAGCCTCGAATACAAAATCATCAGCGATCATATGCAGGACTTGGGGAAGCGGCGCTTTCCCGAGATCGCTCGCCGGATGGGTATTGAGCGTCGAGCAGGTGCAAAAATGCGCGAACAGCATCGCCCAGCTCGATCCACGCCCGGGCCAGATTTTCGCCGAGTCGCCGCAGAACTACGTCCTGCCTGATGTCACGGTCGAGAAGATCGACGGCGAATATCAAATCATCCTGAACGGCGAACAGATTCCGCACCTGCGCATCAGCAACACCTACAAAGACATCATGTCGCAGGATGGAAACGGCAGCGAAGTGAAGGATTACATCCGCGACAAAATCCGGAGCGGAAAATTCCTCATCAAATCAATTCACCAGCGCCAGCAGACAATTTCGAACATCGCGCACGAGATCGTTAAGCGGCAGCGCGAGTTTCTCGATCACGGCACCGCGCATCTCAAGCCGATGACGATGGTGCAGATCGCCGACGTCGTCGGCGTCCACGAAACCACTGTGAGCCGCGCTATCTCGGGCAAATACATGTCCACGCCACAAGGTGTATTCGAGATGAAGTATTTTTTCACTCCCGGCTATCAAACCGCCAGCGGTGAATCAATGAGCAACACGAGCGTGAAAGAAGCCATCCTGGATCTGGTCAAAGCCGAGAACGGCGCGACGCCGTTGAGCGACAAAGAAATTGTCGAGATCCTGAGTGAGCGCGGCATACCGATCGCCCGTCGCACCGTCGCGAAGTATCGCACCGAGCTAAACATTCTGCCGAGTAACATGCGGCGGAAGTATTAGTTTTTCCTGTCTCTGATACGTAGTTTTCCGTAGTAAGAAGCGGAATGAATCCCGCCCTCCGCGCCGCAGTCATAGCCGAATGGCGCGGGCTGCCCGAAGCCCGGGGAAAGCCCGATAGCTGGAAAGTGCCTAACGAGTTGTTGCCTAAGTTAATGGAGCAGCTAGGTCTGGGGGAACGACTGCGTGAAGGTGAAGTCATGGCTGCCTGGAAACAAATCGTCGGCGACTTCATCGCCGCACATTCCGCGCCGGTCAGCCTGCGCGAAGGTGTGCTTTACGTGCGAGTCCTACAACCAGCTTTGCACTACCAGTTCGAGCAGATTTCGAAAGCCAGCATTTTGCGCAGGCTTAAACAACGGTTCGGATCCAGGACCATACGTGATCTTCGCTTTCGTGTGGGTTAACGTCGTGGTGTCAGTTACTCCGTGAAGCCGTTCACGCCTGCCCTTCGAAAAGACAGATACTGCCGCCTTTTCCCTCCGGATCTTAACGCTCCAAATCTCGCAGGGAACAGTTACCAGACATTAGCTGGATTAATGGCTTCGGATGATTCGTCGGTCCCGATCGCGAATCTGCAGCCTGAAGGATTTATTCCCGCGGCCTACACTTACTTCGGGCAATTCATCGATCATGACATGACTTATGATACGACCGATGTGCCTGAGCCCGGTGAGGTAGTAAGGCCTGAGGATACGCAGAACCGCCGTCGCAACTTCCTTAACCTTGACTGTCTCTACGGAGATGATCCTGCTGCGCCGCAGTTTGCTTCGTTATATGAAGCGGACGGCATTTTCTTCCGCCTTGGCGCCGCGCTAAGTAACGGTCGCTCCTTCGATGTGCCGCTGCGCGTGAAACCTAGCCCCGCGCGCCAACATGCAGAAGATGGTCTGGACAAAAGTGACCTATGCCAGCCTCAAACCGCCGATCCGAGGAACGCTGAGAACGTTATCGTGCGGCAAATCCACGCAATGTTCCTACAACTCCACAACATGGCCGTGGAAGAATCGCTAAGTGTTCTTCCTCCGGCGAAAGCTTTCGCGGCTGCGCAAGAGCGGGTTCGGCATCAATATCAATGGTTGGTCTGGAATGATTATCTGCCGGCGGTTTGTAATCAGACTACCTTGGAAGAAGGCAGGCAGGGTCCTTCGTTTCTGATTGATTGGAGTGGCCTGACATTCTCCATCCCGGTGGAGTTTGCGCAGGCTGCCTTTCGCTTCGGTCATGCCATGGTGCGCTCCAGCTATCGTCTCTCTGGAGGATCCACCGACCTAACCGAGATCTTCGGTGGCCAAGAATCGAAGGGTGCGTTGCCGACAAAGATGGCGGTGAACTGGGATAACTTTTGCGCACTATCGGTTATGCCGGAGTATGCCCGTCCTATCGGCACTACTGTAGTTAACGCTCTTTACCAGGTTCCAACTTCGAGTCTGTCTGTCTTTCTTATGGCAATCAGGACACGCGCGGGCGGACCGCCAGTCCTACCTTTGCGTACGCTGCAGCGTGGCGCAGCTAATTGTCTTTCTTCCGGCGAGAGTGCTATTCGATATTTGTTCGGACATCAGCCTACTACGCCAGTATTGCGCAAGCCCTATAACTACTGGCCAGGTAAGAGCCCTTTTGATCGACTGGATTCCGCGCACTTAAGAGATGAAACTCCTTTGTGGTATTACGTGCTCATGGAAGCGGAGCTTAATCACGTTGGCAATCGGCTTGGCCTCCTGGGAACCTGTATTGTCGCCGGTACAATAGAAGGCGCGCTGCGATCGAACCCTGAGTCCTTTATCCATAAGGGTCCTCTTTGGCGTCCAGAACCATGGAAAGCACGGGACGGATGCAAGATCCGGATTGAACGCTTCCACGACGTGGCACGCGTGGTCGGCCTGGCTTAAAAGGACACTTGGCGGATCGATTTAGTTCACTGCTGGGAGAGGCCGCTCGTGAGAAAGCTCGCCTTTGGATTGCGCAAACTGGGAAAGAAACGGGCGGTCGTTATTCGAATTTCCGCGATGCGCGTTTCGAAGTTTACGGCGGAACAGACTCAGATCAGGAGCTGGAAGCTATCTTTTGTGCTCAAAGGACTGCACGAAGAAGATACTTCGCTCGATTCTGCCGCCACGCCGACGCATTTGTAAGAGTCATGCGGAGTCAAGGTCCGAGCCCGCGTGTGATAGATCTAACTTTCAACTTATCCGAACCGCACAAGGGCGGCCATACGGTTATACGGGCACAACTGAGTAACGCTTCGGCCTGGTTTTACAAACCTCGATCGGGCCGCCGAGAAGAACTTTGGGGCAAGATACTAAGCGCTTTGAATGAAGCTGGCCTTAAGCTTCCTTTCTTCGTACCGGACATTTGCAAACGACGCAGCCATTTCTGGATGGCTGAAGTAAGGCCTCAGGAATGCAAGAGGAGCGATGAAGTAGAAAGGTTCTTCGACCGTGTCGGTGCGCTACTTTACCTCGCGCACCTTCTTCGGGCGGTCGATCTGCATGCCGGGAATTTCATCGTGCATGGCGAATATCCAGTACCATTGATTGCGAGACTTTGTTACACCCACACTTACCCTTGCCGCCAAAGGCGCCGGATCAGCCGAACAAGCTGGCGCGTACAGGTATGTTACGCACCACTCCGCGAGATAAGACAGCATTTCTGGGAAGTCATACGGTTTATCTTTGCGGACATAACATCGATCCGTCGAAAATGGTGAACAAGGTCGTAATTGGCTTTCGGACCATGCATCAATTTTTGAAGGAAAGCCGACGTGCGCGACTCTTTGCGAAAGCTATAACTTCCATGCAACATTCGCCGGTACGCCTTCTTTACCGGCCCACGAGCTTTTACGCTACGCTAATCAGGGAATCGCTTGCGGCCGGGCTAGCCGGAAGTGAAGCCGCGCGGCGCTGGTACTTGCGGAGCCGGCTTCAGGACGGTCTTTGTAAAGAAGCTATCGTGCGCGCGGAAGTCGAACAACTACTCCGCGGTGATGTACCTCTTTTCCACGGACGTTCTGCTGCTCCAAGACAAGTGCTCTCCGAAGAAGAGATAACGTCCGCTTTAGAGGAGTTACGAGCGAGCTTTCAAACGTATGGATCGTAAGTGCACGCCCATACGCCATCGGGATCGGGAGGTTCGAATTGTTCGCCCGGAGTCCGAAGCACCAGCACAACCAGCTTATCACGAGCTGCGACATCCTTGGGGAAAACGCGAAACTCTACGTCTTTTCCAATAGGCGCCTTGCTAGGATCCGCATTAGCAGGCATTGCTTCCTCGAGGTAGAAGTCGCCCAACTGCGCAAAGGTCCGTCTAGCTTCATCGCTGTCATTGATACATTTGTCTGCCAGGTCCTTGTTCCTAAGCAATTCGTCCCAAAACTTTTTCTTCGCTGCCCGCCGATCCGCTCTACTGTTCCAATCACTTGCCATAGCTAGTATTCCTTTCCTGTTTTGTTTTGTGGTTCCAAGGCGCTAAGAGCAGCCTCGCGCAAGAAGGCAACTCGATCGCTCATAAGGTGGGTGATTTCAGTGAAACTGTCCTGCGCACGCAGCGAATCAAAGCGCGGGTCCAACTGCATCGAGCGATAATCGATCCAGCCGGCTTCATACGCGGTGCGTAAGTGTTGCAGGGCGGACTCAGTCTTACCGAGGCAGGCTTCTATCGCAGCCATGCGATACAAGGCAGACGGAAGCTCCGGTGTTTCGCGCAGGATAGCAGCTTCGTTTTCCCAGGCTCGGTCGAGAAGAAGCCCGCCGCGGGTGTCGTGGCGAAGCAGACGTAAGTAACCAAGCGCCGATGGATAAGTCACGGAGCCGTAGAATTCGCCGCCGCCGTCTGAATTGGAGTCGGCTAGTTCTGCGTAGAGAGCTTCTGCTTCGGTGAAATTGCGACCAAAGAACTCTACTTCCGCCGCCATCTGCTTAGCGTAGGCGAAGTAGCTATAACCTTTCTGCTCTTTGCGATAGACATCTCGGGCCTCATCGATTTTACCATTTAGTAAACGAAGGCGGCATAAACCCATCCAGCCTTCGGGTTGTTCCGGGTGAAGCCGGGAATAGTATTGGTAGATTCGTTCCGCTTTGTCATCACATAGCAGGAGGGCCCAGCAATCCCCTACGCCGGGGGTCGGCCGGTATTCGGTTTTCTGCGTGGCGAACAACCACGCCAGCGCCTTGTCTGGCCGGCCGACGGCCTTGTAAATGGTTGGCAATAGACCGGAACTTTCTCTCGAAAAAGGCGACTGCTCCAACGCGCGAAGGTTCTCGTCCAGTGCCTCGTGCATTTTTCCGATGTGATAGAAAACACCGGCCAAAGCCAAATGAGCTTCACTGCTATCCGGGTTCAGTTCGATTGCCTTGCGCGCTTCGAGTAAAGCTTTACCTAACGGTTCGCGAGTGGAGAGAAGAGCCGCCTTAAACGACCAAACCTTTGCCAGGCCTGCATGTGCGGCGCTCGAAGTGGGTTGTAGCTCTAGGGCGTGCTGAAAACATGAAATAGCACGCTCCAAGTCTATCCCGTCGCGGCGTTGGCTTAGTTCGACTCCCGATTGAATAAAATTGTGCGCTTCCTCATCGAGCAGTCCCGGATCAGAAATCCGAGTAGCCATCGTGGATAAGTCCGCTGCGCTCAGGAGAGAGTACAATTCGCGGGCGAAAAGCTGTGCGGCTTCGGCAGGTGCCGTCGCTTTGTTTACCTCTACTATTTTGTTTAACAAAGGCGCACCGGTGCTGGCGTTTTGCACCTGGGCGGAAATACGCAGCTTCTGGTCCACCGTTCTTATGGTTCCCGAAAGAAGGCTGCGAACAGGAGCCGACGTAGCGGACTCAAATCGAACCAGGTGTGGCCCAAGTCTCTCGAAGTCCCTGTCCAGATACCCGGCAAAATCCCTCGTCCAAGCCGTTGAAGGTTGAACTGAGTCAATGTCGAGAAAGGCATTGATTTGGACAGAATGTTGCAAGGCGCTCTGCGCTGCGATCTGCCTTTCCAGGCGCAGATTGTGAATCTGTCTTAGGATAGCCATGCCTGCTGCGAGCATACAAACAGCCGCTGTCACAGCCAGAAGCGGATTTCGTTTACTCCATCGCCAGGCCTTAACCGCGGGGAAGACCGGCCGAGCCATGATAGGTCTGCCTTCCAGCCAGCGCTCCAGGTCTTCGGCTAAGTCCGAAGCCGACTGGTAGCGCATTTGTGGCTCGCGCTCGAGGCATTTACTACAAATAGTTTCCAGGTCTTTGCCTAACGAGTGGTTGAGCGCACGTAACTTGGGCGCAGGTTTCTCGGCGGCCTGTTGTATAACTGCTAAAGCATGCTCGCCCAGGAAAGGCGGTCTTCCGCTTAGCAAGTCGAACAGGATAGCTCCAAGGCTATAAACATCTGCTGCAGGAGTAAGTGCGTTACGATCGCCGCTAGCTTGTTCGGGCGCGATGAAACCTGGCGTGCCGAAGATGGCCAGGCTTCGGGTCAAGTCGCTCGTAGCATCGATCCACTTGGCGAGGCCGAAATCACTTACCATCGGTTCGCCGCGGCCATCGAGGAGGATGTTACCCGGCTTGAGGTCGCGATGCAGGATACCTTCGCGGTGCGCATAGGCTACGGCGCGTGTTACTTTAGCTATAAGTCGCACACATTCGGGCGGGTCATCGCGCAAAGCCGGCGCAGCTTGTTGCAAGGTGCCGCCGGTCGCGTACTTCATGGTGAAGAAGGGAAGGTCTTCGGCTTCACCTACTTCGTAGATAGGTAGAATGTTAGGATGATCGAGGCTAGCCGCAGCTTCGGCCTCGCGACGAAAGCGCTCCAGGGTTTCGCGCGAGTCACCGTGGTAGCTAAGGACGCGTTTAAGGGCGACGATGCGTTTAGAGTGTCTTTGCCGGGCGCGATAAATAACACCCATGCCACCGCGTCCGATCTCTTCCAGGATCTGGTAGTTACCAAGCCGCCAATCGTTGTCGCGAACGCCTATCTCGTCTAGTAACCGGCCTAGATCGCAGTCTCGTTAGGTAATTCTTCTTTTGCGCCGGCGCGCAGCAGGCAGATCAAACATTCACTGCCCTGGACGCGGATACGACCGTGGCAGGTAGGGCATTCTGGCGGAGCAAAGCCATGCGCGACCGAATCGGAAAGGCCGGCGAAATTCATGGCTAACTGAAATCAGATCAGTCGTTGAAGTAATACGGAAAGGTCAGGCGAAAGTTCATGAATAACCGCAAGAATTTTCACGTCTCGTGGGCGGCCAGGACGGAACAGAGGTAACGCAGTTCCTCATCTACCTCCTCGGTTTTGGCGACGGTGTTGGAAATCTCTGCCCGGAGCAGCTCGCGATAACGTCGGCGCATTTGATGCAACAGGCGCTTCACCATCACGCCCGAGACACCTAATTGGCTCGCCAGTTTATCATAAGAAATGTCGGCCCGGTCTGCGGAAAGCAGGCCACTGACGGCGTCAAAGGCACGGCGCCGTCCCCGCGCCTCGCATTCCTCGCGCAATCGCTGCAGCGCCCGCTCGACAATGGTCGCGGCCCAGCGCACGTCGAAGAGCTTTTCCGGCGACCAGGAATCGACCGCTTGCGCCGAAAGACTGAGTTGCGAGGGCGCTTCGGCCATCCAGTCATCCCACGAGACAAAGTTGATATCGCCTCCGCGTTTTTTTGCGTGACGTTTATCGTGCGCGTCGTTCAAGAAATTCTGGAGCGATGTGAGCAAGAGGGAACGAAACCGCCCACGTTTTGGGTCGGCGCGGCTGAGGAAATTGCCTGCTAAAATGGTGGAGAAGAAATCCTGCGTCAGATCCTGTGCGTCATCGATGGAATGGCCGCGCCGCAGGATGAAGGCGAAAATTGGTCGCCAATAAATCTGGCAAAGTTGAGCGAGCGCGGCGCGATTTTTTTCTTCGCTTCCGGCTTCAGCGGCCGAGGAAAGGATCACGCTCCAGCGCGTGGTGGTGAAGCGGTTCGGAATGGGTGGTTGATCGGTTCCGCGCTCCGTCACAGGGCACGGATGATGCGGAGAAACTCCGACCCGACCAAGCTAAAACTTGTTAGACGAAAATTGCTATTTTCCCCTGTGCAGAAGGGAATCGTCCGCCAGCGAATCGAGCACGTAACGGAACGTGTCCTCGGCGTTTTGATTTCTGGTTGTCCTCGAAGCGATTTCCGAGGAACTCCCGCTATCGAATTGGTGCAGCGTTCGCACTTGTCCGTTTCTGTTCTCTTCACAGAGCGTGGCGCTCGCGTTCCCGGGCGCAAATGTTGTCCCGTAAGTTTCGCCGTCATTTCCTTTCCACACGATGACGAATTGCCAGGCGCGATCAGTTTTCTCGGGCCGGCCGACGATGGCGTAAACATCGCGCCGCGTCGGATCGACCGCGACACCGAGCAGCGGCAGCCCGACAGTTTGGTTGCCTTTAACTAAGGGGACCGTTTGGAAATGCGAGGCGTGCTTTTTTTGCCCATACGAAAGCAGCCAAACAAGCCCGAAGGTCCACACGCCGGTGATGATGAGCCAGCGTAGAAAAAGAAACTCGAATCTCGGTGGCGAGCTCACGGGCGATTTTGCACCAGGTCGGCTTTTCTTGGGGGGGCGGCAGGCAACACGGCGGCGTGGCTGGAACGGCTTGAGTCGTGACTGGTTGACGGCGCGGGCGACGATAATCCATCGAGAATATTGCTCAGCGAACGTTCGCGACTAACAATGCTCAGCGAAGCGGTTGCCGATTTTGAATCAAGAAAATCATGTAACGGTCGGATGCGTCCATCGGAGGAAATCTCGTATAAGCCCCCGGCGCCATGCGGACCGCCCAGCATCGTCGCGCAATACTTTTCGCCTGCGCTTCCTTCCCATAGCGGAATCAAATCCGGCGGGATATCCTCACCTGTCGGTCCACCGACGATGCTCTCAAAATCCGGGTGAGCAGGATCAAGCGCGTAAGCGGCGGAAGGTAAATCGGTCGTTTCGGCCCGGTGTTTTTCGAGCAGCCGGGCCGCCGCCGGATCGGGCTCGGCGTGGTAGAGAAGGCGAACGTAGGCTGCGGCCATCACGCCCGTGCCAATAATTACTGCCAGAGGCAAGAACGGTGTCCGCGCGTTCATCCATCATAGCTCTACGGGGGCGAGCTGGCGAAGTTCTGCGCGATTTTAGCTTGGGCAGGCCGGTACGCTGCATTATGAGCGCTGTATGTCCTACGAACGCTCACAGGACTGTATTCTGATTGAAGAACTCGAGGTGAATGCGCGCATCGGCGTGCCGGATGCCGAGCGCTCGGTGGCCCAACGACTGACCCTTACGCTGACACTTTGGCCGACCACGCAATTCAGCGGGCTGGAAGATGAGCTGGCGAAAACAGTGAATTATTCGGCGGTCGCGCGCGCGGTGCAGGAATTCGTCGGCGGCCGCGCGGACAAATTGATCGAAACTTTAGCCGACGCGATTGCCCTCCATCTGCTGCGAACATTTGATTTGCGGCGCGTGCGGATCGAGCTGCACAAATTCGTTTTGCCGGATGCGAAATTCGTCGCGGCTGTTTGCGAACGCCACGCTTAACAAGCCGTTCGCTTTTCTTGCAAGCGTCCCTAATCTTCCGCGGTGAATCCTGAGCGCGCAGGCTGGAAAACAATTTCCCGTGCGACTCATTTCGAAGACAAGAATCTCTCGGTTGCGACCGAAGTCGTACGCACGCCCGCCCGCGCGGAACCGAGGCCCTGGACGATCGTTTATCGTAAAGCGGCGGTCGTCATCGCCCCGATGACAGCAGCGGGGGAAATCATTCTCATCCGACAGGAAAGAATTCCGGTCCGCTCCGCCATTTGGGAAGTGCCCGCGGGACAGATCGATGATGCGAACGACATCGAGATCCAGCAAATCGAGAAGGTCGCGCTGCGCGAACTGCGCGAAGAAACCGGCTATCGATTAGCCGCCGACGGCGAGTTGTTGTCTCTTGGGATCTATTTTTCGTCGCCCGGTTTTACGGATGAAAAGGCGCACCTTTTTCTAGCGCGTCGCGTCGAAATTAGCGCGGAAGGAAACAAGCACGAGGAATCGGAATCAATCGTGGATTGTCGCGCCTTCACTCCGCGCGAAGTCGCACGCATGATCACCAACGGCGAAATTCGTGACGCTAATACGCTGGCGATTTGCGCGCGTCTGATCGCATCCGGTTTGCTCTCCTTTTACGGATAACTCGCTATGGCGCTGCGAAATTTTTTCAAGTTCCGCGAGATTCCGGAATCGGAATCGGCCAAACCGTTTCTCGAGCATCTGGAAGATCTGCGTTGGACGATCGTGAAAATGGCGATCGTCCTCCTCGCGGCTATGATGCTGTCGCTTCTTTTTCGGCATCAGCTCACGCAACTTCTGCAGCGACCGTTGCAGCGTATGAATCCGCAAATCAGTACGCTGCAATCGCTCGGCATCACCGATTCGATCACCATATCGATCAACGTTTCTTTCTATGCCGGGATCGCGATTTCGTTTCCGTTTCTCATCTATTTCCTGGCGGAATTTGTTTTGCCCGCGCTGACCGCCGGTGAAAAACGGCTCATGCTGCCGGCGATTGGTGGGGCTTTCGCGCTTTTTCTGATCGGTGTTTTAGCGTGCTATTTTTGGTTGCTTCCCACGACGGTGCGTTTCTTTTTTACCGACGCGCAATCGTTAGGCTGGACTCCAAACTGGACGGTGCGCGAATACTATTCTTTCGTGACGCGCTTCACCCTCGGTTTCGGTTTAGCGTTCGAATTGCCGGTGGTTGTTCTTGCACTCGTTAGGCTGGGTTTGATCACTTATGAATTCATGGCGCGCACGCGACCTTATGCGGTGGTGCTCGTTTTCGTGCTGGCGGTTTTGATCACGCCGACGCCGGACGTGCTGACCATGATGTCGATGGGCCTGCCCATGTACGCGCTTTATGAGAGCTGCATCTGGATCGCCTGGTTCATGCAACGACGGCGAAAGAGGCTGGCCTAACGAATGGATTCGCCGGCAATTTACGAAGAAATCTTTGCCGTGGTCGCCTTTGTTCTCGGCGCGGCCATCGGCTCTTTCTTGAACGTCTGCATTTACAGGCTTCCGCTGGATCTGTCGGTGAACGAGCCGCGGCGCTCGTTTTGCCCCTCGTGCAAAGCGCCCATTCCGTGGCATTACAACCTGCCGTTGATTAGCTGGCTGTTCTTGCGCGGTCGCTGCGCGAATTGCGGCGCGCGCATCGCGTTTCGTTATTTTGCGGTCGAACTGCTGACCGCGCTCATGTTCCTCGCGGTTTGGTTGTATTTTCCGTGGCCGATCGCGATCGCCTACTGGGTTCTGGTCGCTCTGCTCATTGCGGCCACGTTTATCGACTTCGAGCATTTCATTATCCCTGATGAAATTACCTGGGGTGGGGTTGCGGCGGGCGCGTTGGCTTGCTTGATCGTGCCGCAGTTAATGGAGACCCCTCAGCGTCTCACCGCGATCTTGTACTCGTTAGGCGCAGCCGCTCTCGGTTACGTCTTGCTTTGGGGCGTTCTTGAGGCCGGCAAGCTCGCCTTTGGGAAAAAGCGCATCGTGCTCGATGCGCCGACACCATTTTCGTGGGTGCGCAAAGGCGAGGATGCGGACTTCGTCGTCGGCGAGGAGCGCGGCCTGTGGAGTGAGCACTTCGCACGTGAGCGCGATCAACTGCTGCTTCACTGTGACGAGGCCAACGTCGATGGTCGAACGCTTGGTGCGACGACGTTGCGTTTTCATTACAACCGCGTCGCCGTCGCCGATGAAGAAATTTCTCTGGACTCGTTAGGCCAAATCACCGGCGTGGTGCGCGAGCTGCAGATACCACGCGAAGCGATGGGGCGAGGCGACCTAAAGTTTCTCGCGGCCATTGGTGCATTCCTGGGTTGGCGCGGAGTGCTCTTCAGTATTTTTGCCGGCTCGCTTCTCGGTTCGTTTGTGGGCATCGCGACCTTGCTCATCGGCAAGCGTGTTTGGTCGGCCAAGCTTCCCTTCGGTCCTTATCTCGCCCTCGGCGCGCTGGTTTGGATGTTCTTTGGCCAGCCGCTCGTCGTCTGGTATCTCAGAATACTCAACGGATAGCAGTGCTCGTGTTCGCGCAATAGGTCTCGTAGGTCGCGTTGTTCACGTCATTCAGCCGCTTCTGGATCGACTCGAGATATTCGTGCAGACCGAATTTGAAAATTTCGCCGATGGTGCCGAAATCCAAATCGTAACGAAGGCGTCCGGAAAGACGTTCGGCTTCATTGCCGTAACGTGTCACATCCGAGCCGGAGATGGCGTGAAACGCGTCGTCTAACGAATCCACGCAGAATCGGATCGAGCGCGGAAAATTCGGATGAGTGATAATGAACTCCGCCACTTTCCACGGCGCGACCTGGTCGACATAAATTTTCCGATAGGCCTCGAGTGCGCTACACGATTTCAGGACCGACATCCACTGAATGGTATCGACGTTACCGCCGACGCGTTCGCCGCTCGGCAAAAGCAGATGGTATTTCACATCGAGGATGCGTGAGGAACAATCGGCCCGTTCGAGCAGGCGACCGATGCGCATGAAATGCCAGCCTTCGCCGTGCGTCATGGTCGCGCGGGTGATGCCAATAAAAAGATGCGAGCCGCTCACGATCTGGCGGAAAAATTCGTAAGGACTGGAGCGCAACAAATCCCTCGCCGAATCGCCCGTGACAAAAAGATAGAGGCTATTGATTTGCTCCCACATCTCGCTGGAGATTTGTTCGCGGGTGGTGCGCGCATTTTCCCGCGCCTGCGCCAGGCAGGAATAAATCGAGTTCGGGTTTTGTTCCTGCAGGCTGACAAAATCGAGCGCAGCCCGCGCATCCGGCGTTTCATAGAGCGAGGCGAAGAATTCATTCTCTTCCAGCGAGCTTATGATGGGATTGCCCTGTTGATGCGGATCGAATTCCGGCTGACTCGCCAGGTCGAGCATGAGCGAGAGATTGACATCGGCGATGCGCGCGTTGTTTTCCGCGCGCTCGATGTAGCGGCTCATCCAATAGAGCGAATCCGCGACGCGACTAAGCACCGTTGTCCTCCACGATCCAGGTATCTTTACTGCCGCCGCCTTGCGATGAATTGACCACCAATGAACCTTTCGTTAGGGCGACGCGCGTGAGTGCTCCGGGAATGATCGTGACCTTTTCGCCGTAGAGAATGTAGGGCCGCAAATCGACGTGCCGTCCTTCGACTTTGCCGTCGCAATAAGAAGGCGCGCGTGAAAGCGGCACGACCGGTTGCGCGATATAATTTCGCGGGTTCGCCTTCACGCGCAGGCGAAATTCTTCGCACTCCGCTTTCGTCGCCTGCGTGCCGACGAGCATTCCGTAACCGCCACTCTCGTTGGCCGCTTTCACGACCAGCTTCGGAATATTTTCCAAAATGTAATCGAGATCTTCTTTCACCGACGCGAGATAGGTCGGGACATTTTGCAGAATTGGATCCTGGTCGAGATAATACCGAATCATCTTCGGGACGAAGTGATAGATGACTTTGTCGTCGGCGATTCCGGTGCCGATGGAATTTGCCAGGCTGACATTTCCGTTGCGATACGCTTCGACCAGACCTGGCACGCCCAGCCCCGAATCCTTTCGGAATACGGTCGGGTCGAGAAAATCGTCGTTGATGCGGCGATAGATGACATCGACCGGCTGCAATCCTTTCGTCGTGCGCATGAAAACTTTTCCCTTCTGCGCCACCAGATCGCGGCCCTCGACGATTTCGATTCCCATCGAACGCGCGAGAAAAGAATGCTCGAAGTAGGCCGAGTTATAAGTGCCGGGCGTGAGCAGAACGACCGTCGGATCGTGTTTGCCGCGCGGCCCGATGAAACGCAAAACGTTCAGCAGCTCCTGCGCGTAATGTTCGACTGGCCGCACCCGATATTGACCGAGCAACATCGGGAAAACGCGCTTCATCGCCTGACGATTTTCCAGCACGTAGGAAACGCCGGAAGGACAACGCGCATTATCTTCCAGCACGAGATAATTTCCCTCGCGATCGCGGACCAGGTCGGTCCCGCAAATATGAATGTAGATATTGCGCGGCACATCGAAGTGCATGAACTCCGGACGGAAATGCGCGGCTTCCCATATAAATTGCTTCGAAATGATGCGATCGCGCAGGATGTTTTGGTTGTGATAGATGTCGTGCAGAAACAAATTCAGCGCCGTGATTCGCTGCACCAACCCGCGTTCGATCGTCTGCCATTCCTTCGCAGGAATGATGCGCGGGATAAGGTCGAAGGGAAAAATGCGTTCTGTCCCGCGGTCGTCGTTGTAAACCGTGAAAGTGATGCCTTGAGTGAGAAACGACGACGCCGCTTGCGCACTGCGTCGTTCGAAATCCTGCGGCGCCATTTCTTGAAAACGCGCCTGCAATTGTTTGTAATGCGGGCGGGCCACGCCAGGCGCCTCGAACATTTCGTCGAAGAATTCGCCGACCTCGTAACCCGAAAAGAAGTCGCCCATTGAAATCAGTTTGGCAGTCGGATTTTTCCACGCAACGCGAAAACGGCGGCGTGATTGCGCGCGTGGCAGCGGCTTATCCGGAAGAGTGGTTGCGTCGCTACGCAGCGAGCAAACTTCGGCGCGACCCAATCTTTTCCGCGGTGGCTGAACTGCTGCGCGAATCGCCGGCGCCGCTTCTCGATGTCGGTGGCGGCATTGGGCTCTTACCGTTTTTTTTGCGCGAGTGCGGCTTCACGCCGCCGATTGTCACCTTGGAAATCGACCCGCGAAAAGTTCGCCGCGCCCGCTCTGCTGCGAGCGGTTGCTATGTTGGAATCGAATTTGTCGAGAGCGATGTGAACGACGAGTTGCCGGAATTTTCTGGAAGCGTCGCGCTCATTGATGTCCTCCATTATCTGGAACCGGCACAGCAGGCGAAATTGTTGCGCGCGATCGCCAGCCGGATCGCGCCGCATGGAATGCTGCTCATCCGGGATGCGCCGCGAGAAAAATCGCTCCGTTTTTGCCTGACCTACCTGGCGGAGATTTTCGCGAAGACGATCACCTGGAACATTCGCGGACCAATCCATTTCCCGACCCGCGAGTCGATCAAGAACTCGTTAGGCAATAGCTTCGATTGCGAGGAGCGCCCGATGTGGGGCGGAAGCCCCTTCAATAATCGTCTCTTTATTTTCAGGCACGCAGCTGATCAGGCTGCGGGATGACGAACCGATAACCGCGACTCGTTAGGCGCTGCAGCGTCAGTTCCAGACAGCGCGGGGCAAAATCCGGATCGCGTGTTGTCTGCTGGCCTTCGTGCAGCAAAATAATTGCACCTGACTGCGCACTTTTTTCGATCCGTTGCGCCACCCGCGCGGGATCACGATTCACGGTATCCAGTCCGCGTACGGTCCAGCCAATCAATCCCATGCCGCGACGCCTGAGCGCGGGATGCACAAAAGGATTTTTCAAACCGACCGGAGCGCGGAAGAAGAGCGCGGGTCGCTCCGGCGTGCTGCGCAAAGTTGCCGCGCATCGATCGATTTCTCGTCGAATGGTCCCTGGACCAGCGCACCAAAATGAGCGGCTCGGGTGCGTCTGCGTGTGATTCGCCACCGCGTGGCCACGCATTAGGATTTCGGTGATCAAGTGTGGATGCGCTTCCGCATTTTCGCCCACGACAAAAAACGTCGCCTTCGCATCAAATTGCTCGAGGACGTCGAGCATCTTGAGCGTGTGTGCGAGAGACGGACCGTCGTCGATGGTGATCCAGACTTCGCGTTCCGCGGTCTCAAATCGAGTAACGACTGGTCCCCACCATTGGCAGTTCGGGACCAGCGTGGCGTAAAGCAAAAGCAGATGGGAGAGAAAGAGCGGCATGAGAGCCAGGTAGATATTAGTGCCAATGAGAAGAATGGAAACGAACGGCGCAATCGCGGCGAACCCGAGCAGAAAAATGCGCGAAGCGATTGCGCTACTCTGTGGCGGAAACATTCAGGCTAAGAATTGCCGCGGAAAGGAGGTTGAGCACCACTAAGGCGAGCCAGGACAGGCCGATAATTTTGTAGGCGCCGCGATCGAAGGCGAGCGCAAGGGCGCACACGCTCGCGACGAGGCCAATCAGAATACTTTGCGCGCGACCGTCCGAAAGATGCCGCATTAAGCCAATCGCGCGCAGTCCCCGCATCACCAGCGAGTCGAAATAAAAAAGCAGCAGCCAAAAAATCCAGACGAGAAAGGCAAGTGGTAGAAGTAACAGAAGTTGCAGCCACAGAGAGTGTCCGTTGAGGAAGACGCGAAAGGCGAAGGCGTAAAATACGATATGAAGAAAAATTCCCGCTGCGTTCGCTTCCAGCCAGTTATTTTGCGTTCGCTTCGCGCTTCGGCCGCCACACTTCGCGAGTAACCGCGGTAGCGAAAAATAAAAGACGGCCGTGTCACTCATGTTTCGTTACCGGCAAAGATATCGCCGAAGGCGAACCATTGTTCCCCATATCGCGCGATCGTTTCTTGCAGAACCTCGCACCATTTTTTTACCGCCGGCGTGATGTCTTCCTCGCGGGCGCGCGCACCGCGCAGAACAAGAATTGGATCGCGCACGATGATTTTGTAGCGACGATATCCGGCGCGCACAATGAAGAGTGGATAGACCGCCACCTGCGCGACCTGCGCGAGTGTGAACGGCCCCACTGGCACGCGCACCGTTTGCTCGAACATTTGTCCTTCGACCGTGGCAACTCCGGGGATAACCCGATCGCCCTGGATAGAAACAATCTCGCCCTGGCGCAAGGCATTGAGCAGATCGAATGAGAGCAGAGCGCCATCGCTGCTGTAGGCAATTTTCACCGCGCCTTCACCCGTTCTTTGCACCGACTCCGTCAGGTGCTGCGCGCTTTGCACATCGGGTTCGGGCGCGCGGACCATGCTGATTTCGCGATTGAATTTTTGTGCGAAGACCGCCGCGCCCAAATCGTAGTTCCCCATGTGCGCCGTGAGAACGATCGCGCCTGGTGCGTGGCCGAGCTGATCGAGAATTTCCGCGCCTTCAATTTCATAACGGAACGTCGTCTGGTTCACTTTGTAATTGGCGGCGTCGGCTATGGTCCACGCGAAGTTTTGCAGGGTTTGAAAAGCGCGCAGGAAATTCAGCAGCCTAGAAGATTTCGGCGAAACAAAACGAAGATTGCGCATGATCGAGCGGCGCTGCGGCGCGGCGCAAAAGAAAAAGAAAATCGTCCAAACGAAGATCATGCTCGGCTGGAGATAAAAGGGAACATGAGCGACCGCCCAATCGAGATAGTGCCGCCAGAGAACTCCTTTGACGGCGAAGCGGTGAAGAAAGGCGCGCGGCGTTTCCAAACGTCAGGCGTTGACCGGTGCCGCGGCTGTGGCGGCGGGCGTCCGATGCCTGGCGCCTGCGGTAAGGATGAGTCGCAAATTCGTCAGCTCGGCTTTCCACCAGCGAAAAAGACCGCGGCGAATCAGTTTGCCGACGCGATGATCGGGCACAAAACCGTCATAGAGTTCGCGCCAGCCGGAGTTATTTTTTCCGAAGCAACCACTCGTTAGGCGACGATTAGCCAAGGCGACGAGGCGCCGGTTGTAGAATTTCATCATCGCGGCCACGATGCGGCCGGGACTTCCTTCGAAGGGCAATCGCAGAAACTCGGCTTCGGGATCGCGATAAAGCGGCGTGACCAACCCGACATAATACGCGCCGACGTCGAGCAGCACGGCCGCCGACATCAACTCGGCGTCGCCCATATAATAATACTTGTCCTTGTAGAGTGTCTCGAACCAGTGGCGATACGTCGTCGGATACTGCGCGTTGTAGTAGCGAATGCGTCCGGTCACATCTTCGCCACTGAGATTTCTCGCCAGCATATCGGCGACATACGACGCGGTGTAAGCGCAAAAATCGAGGCCGGGACTGTAAAGTGGATCGATGAATCCGGCGGCATCGCCGACGCTGGCCCAGCCTTCACCGCAAACCTGCGTGCTGAAGTAAGGCATTTGCGAATAGGCATGCACGTCGCCTTCGATCACGCGCGCCTCGCGAAAAATTTCGCGACCGACCGGATTGGCGAGGAGATGGGCGCGTAAACGCTCCGCCAGGTTCGCGCCTTCGTTGAGTTTAAAGAGGCGCGAATCGTAGACGACACCGGCGCTGACATCGCCGCTTTTGAGTGGAATAATCCAGCACCACCAGCCGTGGCCTAACAAGTGGTTAGTGGCCCAGCTGCGCGCGGTGCGACAGGCATTGGCGTATTTCGGGAAACGTTCGCGCCAATCGTAACTGTCCCAATCCTTCGCTCCGGAAAAGCGCGCCCAAACGGCGTTGATCGGATGCTCGGTGTTCTGGCGGAAGTAACCGAGTTTGCGCGTGAGCATCGCGGCACGCCCGCTGGCATCGACGATCCACCGCGCGCGAATCGTTTCTGCGCGATCACTCGTTAGGCAAATTGTTTGGCAATTCTTGTCGAGCTCGATGCTGGTGACCTTGGCCGGCCGACGAAGATCGCAACCGGCTTCGATGGCGCGTTCCAGCAAATGAGTGTCGAGCGTGGCGCGATCCACTTGAAAAGTCGGCAACCGCGCCTGATAACGCGCGCCGATCTCCACGCAATCATCGAAAGCTTGCTCGGGCGAATTCGAAAACCACATGCGCAATCCCTGCTTCGCCAGCTGGTGATGCCCGAGATAATTACTCAGCCCGAGGATGCGAGTGAGAAAACAACTGCTCACCTCCGTAGTGGATTCACCCACTTTGCGATCGAACTCTTCCGTTTTCTCGACCAGCAGAATGCGCGCGGCAGGATGTTTTCGTTTGATCAACAACGCCGTGGCCGCGCCGGAAAACGCCCCACCGATAATCACGACGTCGTAATCTAAATTCATCGCAGGGCGAATGATGGCCTTTGCCGCGAAGCAGCGCAACGCTACGCTCCGCCGAACGCCATGATCTTCACCAACGCGCGACTCATTTTCCCCGATGGAATTCACGACGGTTTAGAGATCATCGAGAGCGGCGGAAAGATTTGCGGCATTCGGAAGACCGGATTGTATCCGCAACCGGATGCGTGCGATTTGGGCGGAAATTTTGTCGCGCCGGGATTTATCGATCTTCATCTGCACGGCGCGAATGGTCGCGATGCGATGGAAGCCAACGGCGAAGCATTCCGGGAAATTTGCGCTTATCACGCGAGCGGCGGCACCACTTCGCTTTTGTTAACAACCGCGACCGCGCCGCTTCCGAATATTTTCCGCGCTCTGGAAGCAATCCGCGCCTGCAAATCGGAAATGCCGCAAATCGTCGGCGCGCATGTCGAAGGTCCGTTTATTTCCAAGGACCGCGCCGGCGCGCAAGACAAAGATTTCATTCGCGATCCTGATGCCGAATCGATCGGCGCGCTGCTCAAATTCGTCGATGTGATCAAGCGAATTACTTTGGCGCCGGAGTTGCCGGGCGCGCTCGAGGCGATCGATCGCTTTTGCGCGAAAGAGATCACGGTCAGCGGCGGTCACAGCAACGCCTGGGACAATGAAGCTTTAGCTGCGCTCGCGCGCGGCATGCGCAGTGTTACGCACACTTTCAATTGTATGTCGTCCATGCGGAAATGTGAGGGCAAGCGCGTGGCGGGTTTACTGGAGGTGGCGCTCGGTGAACCGGAGATCATGTGCGAGCTGATCGCCGACGGGCATCACGTTTCGACGACGTTAATGAAGATGCTTTATCGCGCGAAAGGCCCCGGCGGAATTTGTCTGGTGACGGATGCAAGCGCGGGGGCGGGTTTGCCTAACGAGTCGTCGTTTAAACTCGGTGAAGTCGATTGCACGGTGAAGGACGGCGCCTGTTGGGTGGCGGATCATTCCGCGCTTGCTGGCAGTGCCGCACGAATGATTGATCTCGTGCGAACGATGGTGCGCGACGCTGGTGTCCCATTGCATGAAGCGATCGGGATGGCGACGGCGAATCCTGCCCGCGCGTTACAATTGGAAGAGAAAGGGACGCTCGAAGTTGGAACGGATGCCGACCTGGTCGTTATTTCGCCCGATCTCCAAGTGGTGAAAACATTCCTCGGCGGTGAGCAAATTTTCGCGGCCTGATTAGAGCGAGAGAAGAAAACGCGCGATATCCAGCGCGGCGGTCGGGCGGCTGAGTGGCACGATGTTGCGAGACCATTCGTGCCAAAGCGCGGCGTTGTTCGCGAAAGCGTTTTGCACCGCTGTGATCACTTTCTTGTCGCTGGTGGCGACGGTGCCCGAATTCGTTTCGAGAAGATAACGCGCGTTACCTTCTTCCTGCCCGGGGATGACGTGATTAACGATCATCGGACAACCGGCGGCGAATGCTTCCTGCACGGTCGCGCCGCCGGCTTTGCTGATGAGCAGATGACTTTCGCGGAGCAAGCGTGGCAATTCTTCGCTCCAGCCGACCATGGAAAACGGATATAAAGTCGCGCCGCGCATATTCGAAATTGTTTTACGCAACCGCCGATCGCGACCGACTGCCACGGTGAGTTGAATGTTTTTTAATGCGCTAAGTTTTTGCACTAGCTCGGGCGCGTGCGCGCGACGGGCGTTAATTAAATACAAGACGCGCCGTCCATTTTCTGCCGAAGGCGGCGGACGAAAATCGCCCGGTTCGGCAAACTCGGGACTGACGGGAAAGCCGAATGTTTTCGTTTTCGCGCGAGAAATTCCTTCGCGCTGCAGAACGGCGGCGGACGTCTCGTTAGGCAAAATGAAATAATCAGCGCTGCATCGAAACCAGATGGCATTGACGGTGAGTGAATCGGTCACGACCACGATGCGTTTTCCGCAGGATTGACCCGTGGGGCCGAGCATTTCGTCGAGCATGTGCGGATAGGCGGGATAGACGGAAACGATGACGTCCGGCTCGAAGCGGCCGAGCAAGGCGCGTAACTTTTTCTTCAGACTGAAAAAGACTCTGAAGTTGCCAGCAAATTTTCGCTGTTGATCGAGCCGGCGATAAATGACGCGCCAGAGCGATGGCGTTTGATTCATGATCGCGAGAAAAACTTCACGCGCGGCTTCGTTGATGAGGCCATACGTATCCGCGAAAAGATCGTGCACTTCGATCTGCACGCTGCCGGGCGGCGCGGTTTGCAGCAGGCCGGTGCGAATGCCGCGCGCGGCGCTGTTATGTCCTTCGCCAAAACCAGCGGTGAGGATGAGAATTCTTTTCAAGACTCGTTAGGCAAAACGCAAGGCGGCGAGCGTTCGAGAGTTTAATGGATAAATGCGGACGGCAAAGTAAACTCCGCGCAGATGAGAGGGCTCAGATTCATCGGCCGAATTTCTCAACGTCTGATCGTGGAAACGGCCATGGATAACACCACCGGTCTGGCTGCGCAGATGGCCTACCAATTTCTTTTCACTCTCGCACCTGGCCTTTTGTTTCTTTGGCACTTGCTCAGCCTCTTCGGCACCGACCCGGCGAAACTGCATCAGATGTTCGGCATTTTGAAAAGTTTCCTGCCGCAGGATCCGAAAGTGCAGGACATCATCGACACCCTGGTGGCGAATGTCGTGGTGACCGGCTCGAGCGGCTGGGTGGCGATCGTCGGGATTATTTTCGGAATCTGGCTCGGCACATCGTTTATCTCCACCATTTCCGGAGCGCTTAGCCGCACGCATGGAATTGAGGCGGATCGCAATTGGTGGGCGAAGTACGTGATCGCGTTTTTTCTGCTCTTCTGGTTCGGGATCATCATCTTGATTTGTTTCAACGCCATGGTCTTCGGCGAAACTCTCGCCGGCATCGCGGAAGTTAATTTTCAACTTTCCATTCCATTGCAGGAATGGGTGCGGTTTCTGAATATGCCGCTGACCGCCGTCGCACTGGTCATTCTCGCCTTGTGGCTTTATCTGCTCCTGCCCGAAAACTACCTGACTGTTCGGCAGGCTTTACCGGGCTCGGTTTTCTTCGCCGTCGGCTGGATCATTGTGACGAAACTTTTCCAGTATTACGTCGCGCGCTATGACCGCTACAACGCGACTTACCTGGCGCTGGCCTCTTTTATTGTGCTTTTGTTCTGGATGTATCTGACCTGTCTGCTGTTGCTGCTCGGCGGAAAATTAAACGCGATTCTCCTGCGGGAGCGCGAACGCGACGAGCGTAAGGCGGCGGAAGGCGCGGCTCAGCCTCAACCGGCTTGAAGCAGTTTCCTGTTTTGTTGCGCGCGCAAGGATTGAAGAGACGGGGAGGCCTTGTCTGCGCCGTCGTGCTCGTTGCGCTCGGCGTTACTTTGCTCGAAGCGCAGATCAGCGACGCCGACAAAAAAAAGCGCGATGCTTTTTTGAAAGCGCGCGAAGAAATGCACACCATCTCGGCCTCGCCTACGCCAACGCCGAGCGGTAAACCAAAACCGTCGTCGAAGAAAAAAGGGAAGGGAAAGAAGCACCACAAAACTTCCGAGACCCCCGAGCCGACAAAGACACCATCGGCCAAAAAAAAGAAAGCGGCTGAGGAAGAAGAAGAAATTCCGAAACGCAAAAAAAGTCCGCCACCGAAGACCGAAGAAGAAGAGCCGACTCCGAAAGCAACACCGGAAGGAAAATCGCCGCCGCCGCGCGCGGCAGCTCCCGTGGCGACACCACCGCCGGTTTCGAATCAGCCATTCAACGCGCCGGCCGACATCACGATTCAAAAATCCGGACTCGAAGAAGATCAGGGTTATCAGCCGCCGCCATCACCGCCGCCGCGCCGCGGATTTTGGTCGCGAGTTTTTGGAAGCGGCGGCGAACCGACCGGCAACTATCATTACCTGAGTCGCAGCGTGATCGATGCGATTCGGCGTGCGCCGGTGCAGCGCGCTCGCTGGAAATTTATCATCGTGCACAATAGCGGCACGCGACAGGGGAACGCGCGCGCCTTCGATTATTATCATCGCCGTGTGCGACGGATGCAGAACGGACTGGCCTACCATTTCGTGGTCGGCAACGGAACGTCGTCCGGCAACGGACAGATCGAGGTGGGCGATCGTTGGCGCCGGCAAATTAACGGCGGCCACGTCCACAGCGATTACTTGAACAACATCTCGTTAGGCATTTGTCTCGTCGGCGATTTCAATCGCGACCAACCGACGCGCGCGCAATTGCAGGCGACGGAGGAGTTGATTCGCTACCTGCGCGAACGCTGCGGTCGTGTTGAAGCCGGAAATATTCCGGTGCGACCGCATCGCGAGATGAATCCGCCGCGCTGGGCCACGGATTGCCCGGGCGACGCTTTTCCCTACAGCTGGTTTCGCCGTTTCTAGCTCTCGTTAGACCCCAGCGCTGCCGCGGCCGCTCACGAGCAGGATTACACCGCCGACGACGCAGACACCCCCAACGATGGGCCCGATCGGTACCGGATGTTCTTCTGTTTTCTTAATCTCCACGGGCCCGAGCTTGGCCACGTTCTTCTGAGTGAAGAAACTGGTGTAGCCGCCGTAAAGCAGAAGAATAATTCCGACTACGACCAGGATGAGTCCGAGAACGCCGGTGGGTTTCATTTACAAAAGAAAACGCGCTCAGAGAGTGCGGCGGCCTTGAATCAAATTAATGATCAAGACGACGACCGCGAGGACGAGCAGGATATGAATGAAGCCGCCCAGCGTGTACGAGCTAACGAGTCCGAGCAACCAGAGCACGAGCAGAATTACGAAGATGGTCCAGAGCATATTTATTCCTTTTAGTTGAGTTTACATAGCTTCGTGCGCGAGCCCTTAAGCGCGCTTATCGATTTTGCAGATTCGATTTGCCAGATTTTCAGGGCATTGCAGGGCATTAACATAGATTCAAACAATTTGCTGGCAGGCGGCGACCGAAATCCCTAGAACCGGAGAGCTCCAACCCCCAGATCTATTTTTGTTTATGCGTCTTATCGTTTCGCTTCTTTCAACCGGTGCGCTTTTTCTGACCAGCTGCGCCAATCAGGGTGTTATCGTGCAAAAAGAATCACGGCCGCATCCGTTCTACGAGTCCGTCGGAATCGAGGGCGTTTACACCTTCATGCTGCGCGACGACGCCGGTGTGATTCATCGGCAAATGGTCACGCCGGAAGTTTACGAACGTTACGCTATCGGTGATCGGTTTAACGACGAACAACCGACGCCGGCGGTCAATGACACCAGCGAACCAAAAGCGGTGCAGGTCGCGACGCATCGTCCGACGTTCGCCGTTGGACGAATGGCGCAAGCCACCAAGACGGTGGCCGCACGGCCGGTTGCGATCGCAAAAGCGCGGACATCTTCGAAGTCGAAACTTGCGCAAAAATCGACACGTAGCGGTTCCAAGAAAATTGCGGCGCACACTTCACACAAGAAAACTTCGCGCGCAAAGTTGGCCAGTCGTTCGCGCGCTCGCGCAAAACTGATCGCGAGTCACACAAAGAAAACGAAGACACTGGCGGCCGCGAATAGGACCGCAAAGCCTTGGAAAATAACGGCTCCGGCAGAAGGTCCTTCAACGGCAGTGGAAAAACCGGCAATGCGCGAAACGCAGGTACAAATTGCGGATTCGCCGGAACGATAGCTGCGTTGCCGAGCGCAAGCGCGTTCGTATGATGCGGCGTGGCTGACTCCGAACGCGTCTTGCAGAAACGCATCGCCGAATTGCGCGCCGAAATTGAGGCGCATAATCGTCGTTATTACGAAGAAGCGGCGCCGACGATTAGCGATCGCGAGTACCGACAAACTCTATCGCGAGCTGGCGGATTTAGAGACGGAGTTTCCGCAGTTCGATTCCGAAGAGTCGCCGACCAAACGCGTCGGCGGCGCGCCGCAAAAGGCTTTCGCCCAGGTCCGGCATCGCGCGCCGATGCTCAGTCTCGACAACACCTATTCGGAAGAAGAGGTGTCCGATTTTTATCGGCGCGTGCAGCGTCTTTTGCCTAACGAGAAGATTCCGGTCGTGATCGAACCGAAGGTCGATGGCGTCGCCGTTTCGCTTTTGTATGAAAATGGAAAACTGCGCTACGCCGCGACCCGCGGGGACGGCAACGTCGGCGACGATATCACGCAAAATATTCGCACCATTCGTTCTGTGCCGACGCAGTTAAAAGGGGCGGCGCCGAAGACGCTCGAAGTGCGCGGTGAAGTCTTCATGCACAAGGATGGCTTCGCGAAATTAAATGCCGAGCGCAGCGAACAAGGTTTGCCGGTCTTCGCCAATCCCCGCAATTCCGCCGCGGGCTCGCTCAAACAGCTCGATCCGAAAATCACCGCGCAACGTCCGCTCGGCATTTTGTTTCACGGCACGGGGGTAATCGAAGGAGCGAAACCGAAAAAATATTCGGAGGCATTCGCATGGCTGAAAAAATTAGGACTGCCGGTAAGCGAGCGCTGGTGGGAAGCCGGTTCGCTGGAAGAAACGCTTGCTGCCATTCACGAACTCGATCGCGTCCGGCACGACTTCACTTATCAAACCGACGGCGCAGTCGTGAAAGTTGATGATTTTGCGCAGCGCGAAAAACTCGGCTTCACTGCAAAGTCGCCGCGCTGGGCCATCGCCTACAAGTACGAAGCCGAGCGCGCGGAGACGAAGTTGCTCGATATCCTTGTGCAAGTCGGGCGCACCGGGGTGCTCACTCCGGTCGCCGCGCTTGAGCCGGTGACGGTGAGCGGCAGTCGCGTTTCGCGCGCGACTTTGCACAACGAAGACGAAATCAAACGCAAAGACATTCGCATCGGCGATACCGTGGTTTTGGAAAAAGCCGGCGACGTCATTCCGGCGGTCGTAGAAGTCGTTAGGCAAAAACGTTCGGCAGATGCAAAGCCGTTCAATTTCTTCAAACACGTTCACGGTAAGTGTCCTGTTTGTGGCGCGCCCATCCGGCGGGATCCGGAATTTGTCGTCTGGCGTTGCGAAAATATTTCCTGTCCGGCACAGGCCACACGTCGCCTGGAATTTTTCACCGCGCGCGGCGCGCTCGATATCGAAAGCCTCGGTGGAATTGTCGCCGACAAATTGATCGAACGCGGTTTGGTGCGCGAACCGCTCGACCTTTTCGAACTAAAGCTCGAGCCGCTCGCCAAACTAAATTTGGGCACGGACGAAGCGCCGCGCGTTTTCGGCGAAAAGAACGCAAGCAAAGCGTTACAGGCGGTCGACCGGGCGAAAACCTTTCCGCTCTCTCGCTGGATTTTCGCGCTGGGCATTCCCGAAGTAGGAAAAACGACCGCACAAGATTTGGCGAAGTTTCATCCCGATCTCGAATCGGTCGCGCATTCCGCGCTGTTGCGCGATGTGGTCGATTATCACGCCAAGAAAGAAATGCGCGACGAACTTGCCGCGCGTTTGCTGGAAAGCGGGTTCGCGCAGAAATCGAAGAACGAAAAACAAAAAGGCATCGTCACGGAGATCGGACCAGTCGCGGCTGAAGCGGTTCTTGATTTTTTTGCGACGGAGAGTGGGAAGAAAATTCTGCATAGAATCAAAGAGCTCGGCATCACACCGACGAGCGAAATGGTTTCGGCGAAAGACGCGGCCAAGCTCCCGCTCACCGGAAAAGTTTTTGTGCTGACAGGCACATTGCCCTCGATGAGTCGCGATGAAGCCACTGCGAAAATTGTCACGCGCGGCGGGCATGTCGGCAGCAGCGTGAGCAGGAATACCGATTACGTGCTGGCCGGGGCAGAGGCTGGCAGCAAGCTGGAGAAAGCGCAGAAGTTAGGAATCAAAATTTTGACGGAAGACGAATTCAAGAAGCTCCTATCAATTTAGATTGCCTTCGCCTAACGAGACGAATAGCCAATCCGCTGCGCGTTTTCTCAATTCTCTTCGCGTGGTCTTTTTAAGTCTGTGTTTACCGCTCGCTCCCCCGGCCGGCAGTTTTTCTTTGAACGAACAGAGCGTGAGCGGTCTTGGTGTGGCGTTCGCCAGCGGCGCGGCGGATCCGTCGGGTTTGTTTTTCAATCCGGCCGGCATCGTTCTTCTCGAGCAAGGCGAATTGCAGGCCAGTCTTCACGCGATCATTCCGCGTGCGGAGTTTTCCAATCGAGGTTCGTTCTACAATCTGCCGAGCACACTTAATCTCCTCGACGCGCAAGGTCATCAGTTGGTTGGGAAGTTCGACGCGAGCGTCAATATCGTGAGCGCCGCGGTGACGTTCCGCTGGGGTGGGCCGAAACAAGTTGCGCCGACTTACGGCAAAGACGCTGCTGGTTACCGCAAGTAGTTAGGGAGTGCGGTCGAGCCCAAGCGGCATCGCCTGGCTCGGCGATAAGGGCGAGGCGATGATCGGCGGATGTTGCGACATCGGATGGAAACCCGCTTCGATGGTGAAGGTCAGTTTCTCTTTGCCGCGCATCACGGTGATGGGCACGGGATCGCCGGCCGTGATGAAAAAGGATGCGTCGATGACGTCTTCCGGTTCGTGCACCGGCGTCTTACCGACTTGTAACAAAATATCGCCTTCTCTCGCCCCAGAGTCGCTCGCGGGAGTGCCGCGCATGATCTCGGTGAATTGCGCGCGCGATCCTTCGATCGTGCGATCGGCTTCGGCAACATTGATTCCAATCCAGCCGTGCCGGACTTCACCGAACCGGACGAAATCGGTGCGGATTTTTTCCGCGGCATCGATCGGCAACGCGTGACAGGCGGAGCCGTTATCAACACTGTTGATGACAATGCCGACAACCTCTCCTTTGAAATTCAACAACGGGGCGCCGGCTTCACCACGTTGCGTCGCGAGATTTGCGCGCAGACGAGTAGTCGGGAAAAATCTTCCGAGATATTTCTTATCGAAGCCGGCAATCATGCCGAAGCTCGGCGTCTGCGGAAGGTCGAGCGGAAAACCAACTGCAATGACCGGCGTGGTCACTTCCAGATTATGCGATTTGCCGATGGGCAACGCCGGGGTTGGCAGATCGATTTTCAAAAGCGCGATGCCGCTGCGAGGATCGGCCATCACCTGACGCGCCGGAACTTCTTTCCCATCGAATTCAACGATGAAATCATCCGCGTCTCCCGCAACCGAGAAGGCGGTATACAGTGTCCCGGTTGGATCAATAAAAAATCCCGTGCCGAAAAGCGTGCCGTGTTCATCAACCGCGCGAATTTTCACGACCGCTTTGGCGGAGCGTTCGAAAACTTCCTTAACTTCCTGACTGATGAGGGCGGTCGATTGCGCCTGCGGGGACGGCGAGGGCGAAGGGATAGGTGTGGGAGACGGCGACGGGGTTAACTCCTGCGCCTGAACCCCGTTGATCGCGAGAACGCAGCTGAGCGAAAAGAGTAATCGCCTCACAACCAGAAACCGAAACCGAGGAAGCTCGGTTTGGCTATTAGAATTTGAGCGACGCCTCATAGCTCACGGGAGTCGCGTCCAGCACGTAGCGCGGGGTCGTGGCGCGTCCGTGGAGCTGGGTTCGTCCAGTGGCTGTGCGGAAAGGCGTTGCACCAAGATCGCGCGTCGCAACTGGAGTGGAAAGACTCCATGCCGGTTCCGGCGAAGAAACGCTAACTTTGGAAGTCGCTGGCGTGACGACAGCGACAGTCGCGGTGTTCGGGGTTTGAGAAACTTTCAGCGAAACAACGGCGGCCAGGATGACCAGTGCAGTCGCAGCGGCCGGGATCGAACCAACGTTGAGTTGGAACATGAAGTCATGGGCGCGTTGCAGCGCAATTTTCCAGAGCGGCTGCTTCAGAAGCTCGGCGCGCTGGCGGCGATGAAATTCGTGCAGGAAATTATCGAAGTAACCGGGCGGCGGCTGTTCGTGCCGTTTCAAACGAAGCAACGTCGCGATATCTTCTTCAGTAAATTTTTCCATGCGGCGGGAGATTATGAAACGGGATTCTTACGGAACTCTTCCAGATAATTCTGCAGTTGGCGGTTCGCGTAGAACAGCCGGGAACGTACCGTGCCCTCGGAAACGCGCAAGATTTTACTGATCTCGGCGTGCGGCATTCCCTGAATGTGAAACATGGTGACCACGGCTCTGTGTTCATCAGACAATTTCATCATGGCCTCGTTCAATCTTAGCTGGAGTTCGGAGAGGTCCGCCTCGCGCACCGGACTGCTGGTCTGTGTCAACTCCAGGAACTCCTTGTCGTTCTGCACGCTGGCATCGACATCGTCGAGGCTCAGATTATAACGACGACCGCGCTTCTTGAGGAAATTAAGCGTCATGTTCACCGCGATCGAATGGACCCAGGTGTAGAACGATGATTTGCCCCGAAAGCCGCGAATCGATTTGTAGGCTTTGGAGAAAACGTCCTGGAGCAGATCGTTCGTGTCCTCGTGATTCGAGGTCATGTTGTAAACGAGGCCGTAGAGGCGCGGCGTGTATTTCACCACCAGCTGATCGAAAGCCGCGACGTCGCCCTCTTGTGTGCGTGCGACGAGATTCTGGTCCTCGTCCGGTTTCGGTTGCTCCATCGCGGTGCGTTTAGCCTTAACACGCGGCCGCAGGCCGGACGACAACAAATCAGAGAAACGCCGTGCAGGCGGCAAGGCAACAGAGGTACTCATCTCTTTAACCGGAGCGCGAGGCATTATCGGCGATCACGCACCGACATTAGGTATAGCAGGTTGCCGAGAGTTGCCACGAAGGCCGCCACATAAGTGAGCGCGGCTGCATTGAGAACTTTGTTTACCCCGGCCACTTCTTCGCCCGGCTGCACCATGCCCATTTGTTGCAGGATAATCTTCGCGCGTCGCGAAGCATCAAACTCCACCGGCAAGGTGATCAACTGGAACGCCAGCAGGATCATGTAGCAATAGATGCCAAGCGTGATCAGGCCGGTGATGTGGAATATGAATCCGCCGAAAATAATAAATGGCAGCATGTTCGACGCGATCTGCGTCATCGGCACGATGGCCATGCGCCATTTTAGCGGCGCGTATGCCTTGGCGTGTTGAATCGCGTGTCCCGTTTCGTGGGCGGCGATACCGAGCGACGCGACGGACGGCTCGTTGAAAACCTTCGAGGACAAGTGCAGTTGCTTACTCGTCGGATCGTAGTGATCGCCGAGAAAATCGTTCGTCTCCACGACTTGGACATCGTGGATCTGGGCGGCCTGCAAAATTTCACGCGCTGCTTCCGCGCCGCTGATGTTCGAGGTGGCGCGAACTTCGCCCCACTTTTTGAAAGCACTGCTGACACGAAATTGCGCCCAAAGCCCGATGATCAACGGCACGCCGATCAGGACGAGCCAATTGGAACCGAGGCCAAAACCATGGGTCATGTACATAGAAATAATTAGTTAACCACGTTAGACATTGCGCGACGGCGTTCGTTCAACGCCCTAAATTTCCAGGCGTTTTTCGAATTTCGACAGCAATCGGTTCCCGTTTTCCGTGACGACAGCCACGTCTTCGATGCGCACGCCGCCGAGCCCTGGATAATAAAGACCCGGCTCAACCGTCAGCACCTGTCCGGGTTTGAAGACGGTCTTCTGAAAGCGCGGGAACTCATGAATTTCCAAGCCGAGCCCGTGTCCCGTCCCGTGAAAGAAGCCGACATTTTTTCCATTGCGCACCTCGGTGGGGAATCCTCGATCGGCGAAAAGCTTTTTAATTTCGTTGTGAATCTTCAAGCCGTCTGCGCCCGGCTTCATTTTTTTCAACGCCATTTCCTGGCCTTCGCGGACCGCTTCCCAAAGTTTACGCTGCTGGTCGCTGGCGCGGCCGCGCACGACGGTGCGGGTCATGTCGCCGTAATAACCACTCTGCGCATCGCGCGGAAAGATATCTAGAATGAGGAGCGAATTTGCCAGCAGCGGACCCGAACCGCGCTCGTGCGGATCGCATGCCTGATCGCCCCCCGCCACGATCGTGTTCGCCGGCAATCCACCCGCGCGCAAGATCGCCGAATCGATTTCCGCGCGGAGAAGTTCCGAGGTCAGAACTTGTCCGAACCAATCGAGCCGTTTGTTGCGACGGGCTTTGCAGGCGGCCAGCACTTCCATGGCGCGGGCCATTCCTTTTTCGGTGATCGGAAAGCGCGCGTCGCATCAGGCGCAGTTCGTCTTCCGTTTTCGCTTCGCGTTCCGGCCAAAAAAGTCCGTTCGTCGTTTGCAGTTTAATTTTCGCGCGTCCCAATTCCTCCGCGTAACCGAGCGGAAAACTGGAAGGCACAACCGCCGAGCGCACGCCGCGTTTCTGCAAAAAATGCGACATCACTTTTTCGAACGGCGGCGTCAGCTTCGCCTTGCCTTGCACTTCGCGTTCGAATTTTGAGTAAGGAACAATCTCGTCCGCCTGCGCCTGCTTTTTGCCGCGATCAAGCTCGAGGTCGCTCAGGACGATGGTGCGTTTCCCATTCTGCTCGAGAAAAATAAACGGATCCGGCACGAACATGCGCGTCGCGTAAAGCATGTCGGGATCGTGGTCGCTCGCGGCGACGATGAGACGGGTCGTTTGTTTGGAAGAATTCTTCTTCGCCATATGATTTTTGCCTAACGAGTGGTTCAACCGCGTCGCACTTCGAGTTGCCGCCGCAAAATCCAAAGAAGCAAGCCGAGGAGGCCAAGGGTCGAGCCGATGAGGATGATCGTATTGAAAGTGAAAACATTGATCTTCACGCCCAGATAACGTTTATCCGCGCCGAAGAAAACATTCGGTTTTCCACCGCGCCGATAATCGTTCTGCTCCATTTCGGCGTTCGAGATCAGATCGGAAACTTTTTGATTAGTGTAGAGCTGCTCGGCCGTAACTGGCCCGACGGCGTCTTTGAAATCTCCGCGGTTGAATCGCTTCTTACCCCCGATCACGTCGTCGGTTTTTTTCAAAAATGAGTCCACATCCTCTGCGGTTTTGCCTTCCAATCCGGAAAGCACGGCGAGCGTTTCCTTCAAATCGGAAAGATGCTCTTTCTGTTCGGGCGTCGGTTTCTTAATCGCGACGAGCTCTTCGATTTGCCGTTGCACTTTGTCCTGCCGACGAGTGAGCGGATTCAATTTCGCCTGCGCCACCACCATCTCCTCATACGACCAGCGCATGCCGATGAATTGGCAGACGAATGGCACCTTGAGTTTGCTGTCCATCTTCTTCCGTTGTTCATCGTTCGGGTGTTCGCTGAACCATCGCGTCATCGAGTAGACGAAGCCGAGGTTGCGATTCATGTCTTCGAACTTGAGCATCGCGCCGCTCATCAAAATCTGCGGAATCAAAATCAGCGGGACGATGTTGGCCGCGCTTTTTGCGTTCGAGACCATGGACGAGACGACCAGGCCAAGTGCGAGACTGCCGACCGCGGTCATAAACATGAGTCCGAGGTGAATCCAAAACATGCCGCGGACTTCGAGCAGATAATTCCCGATCAGGACGAAGAGCGTGCATTGCACCAGCGCGAAAACGCCGAGCGATATGATTTTCGCGACGATGTAATACGTCAGCCGAATGTTGAGATTGCGTTCGCGCTGCAAAACCGGGCGATCCGCCACCACGTCGTCAACGCTGTTAGTCAGCGAAAGGAACATCGCCACCAGCAGCGCGAGGAAGAGATACATCGGGATGTGAAAGGCCGATGCGAAATCGTAGCTGCCGCTGTCGGAATAACGCAGCAAGGTCGCCACCAGAATCGCCAGTAGCGGCGCCGCGCCGATGGTGATGCGCAGATTTCCGCGATTGCGCAGTTTGCTGATGAAAGCGCGGCTCAAAAGCGTGCGCAGTTGAGTCCATTCGTCGTGCCAGCGAATGGGTGAGCGGCGTTTTTTCTTTTCCGGTTCGGTCGGCAAGGGGGCGACCAGTTCGCGTTTCAGCGAAACTTGTTTGACGTCCTGAATGAGGCGAAACGCTTCGTATTTATCACGCCAGAAATCCGGCGAATAACGCCGCGCGGCGACGAGCTGGCCGCGATTATTTTCTTCGTAGATGACGTCGCCGCTGATGTCGCGCAGCGGTGTTTCCAGAACATCGAAAATAAATTCCGGCCGCGTCGTGCCGCATGACGGACAGGCGCCGAGGTCGGCGCCGAATTGATGCTGATGCTCCGCTTCCGCGAAGTAACGCAACATGTCGTTAGGCGTGCCGAAGAAAACCAGCTTGCCGCCGCGATCGAAGAGGATCGCCTTGTGAAACATTTGGAAAAGTTTCGAGCTGGGTTGGTGGATGGTGACGAGAATGATTTTGTTGTGCGCCATTCCACGCACGATCTCGATGACGTGCTCGGAATCCTTCGACGACAGACCGGAAGTCGGTTCGTCGAAGAGATAAACGTCCGAGTTGCCGATCATATCGAGGCCGATGTTGAGACGTTTTCGTTCGCCGCCGCTGAGCGTTTTCTTGATCGGACTGCCGACGATGCTGTCTTTGCGTTCGCTTAATCCCAGCTCGACCAGCTTGCTTTCGAGCCGCCGCGTCCGATCGCGTCGTGACAAATGCGGCGAACGAACTGCGGCTGCGAATTGCAGGTTCTCGCCGATGGTCAGATTTTCGTCGAAGGCATCGTCCTGCGGGATGTAACTAACGTAGCGCTTGAGGTCGTCGAGATTGTCGTAAAGCGATTGATCGTTGAGCAAAACTTTTCCGTTGCTCGGTTGCAGCTGGCCTCCCAGAACTTTGAGCAAAGTGCTCTTACCGGAGCCGCTCGCGCCCATGACGCAGACGAGCTCGCCGCGATTGACCGCGAAGGAAATGCTATCGAGCGCGACTTCAGAATTGCCGAAGCGGTGATTAAGATCGGCCACTTCGAGGCTGCGAATAATGTTGCGCTCTTCCTCGATGATGCGCTCGGAAAAATTACAGCGCAGGAATTGGCCGACATCGATGCGGATGGTGTCGCCGTCTTTCAATGGTGCCGTGCCGCTGCGCACCACCAGGTCGCCGACCATGATCGGACGATCGGCCTCGATCACTTCCAGCATCCCGGTGAGCGAATCGTAATCGCAAAAGATTTTCAGCAGGACATCGCCGCTTGTTCCGGGTGAAAGCAAAATGTCATCGGCTTCGAGCAAACTCGGATTATTCGAGACGAGATATTCCGACTTCGCAGCCTTGAGCTGGAACCGACCGCCCATGGCGCGGGCGCGCCGGCGCAGGTCTAACAAGTCCATTTCGCTGTCGTTGTGGAAAACGATGCGATCGTCCAGCGTGGCTTCGACTACTTTGCCGGCTTTCAATTTCACGCCGTTGATCACGGCATCGACATCGCGCAGGGCTTTCACGCGCACCTTCAAACCGAAGGTAATTTCGAGCGAACTTTCGCGGGACTTGGCGCGTTCCAGCTGCACCTGATCGGCCTCTTTCGGCACACGCACAAAAATTTGCGGCAGCGAAACGTTCTTCTTCGCGTTGAAATAAGCCGCCAGTTCCTGGTAGGTGAGAACGTGATCGCCCACGAGAATGCGTTGGCCCGGATAGATCCGACAAAAACCGCCGCGCAAGAGCGGACGTCCACGCACCGAGACCGATTGAGCACTGTAATTCTTCAGCAGAATCAGATCGTGATAACGAAACGCCAGCAGCCGATCCTGTTCGCCCAGGGTCTTGATCAAGACATCGGACGAACCGTTCGGCCCGAAGGAGAGTGACTCTAGGGGCGACGCGCCGCGCTGATAAATCGACTGATCGGAATCTTCCGAAGCATTGAGCTGGTAAACAATATCGATGGCCTGCGCCGCCATGCCGAGTTGCGACATGAAAGAGTAAAAGGCGACGACTTGTTCCTGCTTCAGGCCCGCTTGCGAAATCAGATCGTAAAGTTGAACGCCCAGCATGATCTTGCGATCGGCGCTGAGAGAGGCGGAAAGTTTCTGCGCCATCGCGCCCAGGTCCTGTTGTTCGTAAAGCGCCTGCCGGAAAAGTTGGCGAAGCTCGGAATAAACCGCTTCGGGATAATCGTAGCGGAGGAAGCCTAACGAGGAGTCGATTTCCTCTTCCAGCAGCACGCCGTCGGCTTTTGAAAAACTCGCCAACACCTGAATAAGCAGCGGCAATAGATTCGGACCCTCCGCCACACTGCGCGGACGACGCATGGCGCGACGCATAAAGCGTCGACCTTTCCGCCGCATCCGATAGGCAAAGGGCGTCACCCGTTGCACGGCACGATCGATTCTGTCGGCTAAAGTTTTTTCGGTCGTTTCGGCCATGAGTTTATCAGGGGTTTAGAGTAGTTCGTCCCCTGGGGTGGCGCAATGTCAGCCAGTCTCGTGCTCGTGCTCCTGATCGTGCTCATGATCGAATTCTTTCGAGCACGATTACGATTACGAGCAGGAGCACGAGTTGGAAGGCCTGCATCGTGCTCTTTTGCAATGCCGAATTCCCATGTTAGCCTTTTCCCGCGCGACAACAGTGCGCATTTTCTATGGCCCAATCCGATCGTAACTCCAAAAAGGAGAACAAATCCGGCGGGAACGAGCCGAGCTTTAACTGGCGCGGCGTAGTTCTCATCGCGATTGCTTTTGCTCTCATCGGTCTGGCCGTCCTCTTCCGTGGTGGCGCTTACGCCAATGTCGAAGACGTGCCCTACAATCGCTTCCTCGAATTGCTCGAGAACAAGCAGATCGCGACCGACAAAAATTACCCGCTGCAGCTGGTGGTCGAGGAAGGCCGCCCCACCCAGACCTTGCGCGGTTACTACATTAAACAAGGCGTGGGGCCGAACCCCGCGCAGCAGGTACCGTTTCGCACCACGATTTTTCTGAATTTCACCACTGACTTGCAGAAGAAACTCAGCGATTCCGGAATCGAACCGGCGATCAAGATGGAGTCGAATCTTTGGGTGCAGACACTTGCTGGTTTTGCGCCCATCGCCCTCTTTCTTGTCGTTTTATATTTTCTCTTTCGCCAACAAATCCGCATGGCGGGCAAAGGCGCACTCAACTTTGGGAAATCAAAAGCGCGCATGCTGGCGCGGGATAAAAACAAGATCACCTTCAAGGACGTCGCGGGCGTGGAGGAAGCGAAGGATGAAGTCACTGAGCTGGTCGAGTTCCTGCGTGACCCGAAAAAATTCCAGAAGCTCGGCGGGCGTATTCCGAAAGGTGTGTTGTTAGTAGGACCTCCCGGAACTGGTAAGACTCTACTCGCTCGCGCCATCGCTGGTGAAGCCGATGTGCCTTTCTTCTCTATCAGCGGTTCGGACTTTGTCGAGATGTTCGTCGGCGTCGGGGCCAGTCGCGTGCGCGATATGTTTGAGCAAGGCAAGAAGTCTGCGCCGTGCATCATTTTCATCGACGAAATTGATGCGGTTGGTCGTCATCGCGGGCACGGGGTCGGTGGTGGTCACGACGAACGCGAGCAAACACTCAACGCCTTGCTCGTGGAGATGGACGGTTTCGACACGCAGGAAGGTGTCATCATCATCGCTGCTACTAACCGACCGGACGTGCTCGATCCGGCGTTGCTGCGTCCCGGACGTTTCGATCGCCAGATAACTGTCAACCTGCCCGACGTGAAAGGGCGCGAAGAAATTCTTCGAGTTCACTCTAAGAAGGTGAAGCTGGCTGAAGGAGTCGACCTGCAAGTAGTAGCTCGCGGCACGCCTGGTTATTCCGGCGCCGAGTTAGCTAACGTTATCAACGAAGCTGCTCTTCTAGCCGCCCGTCGCGGACTAAAAGGAATCACTCTGAAGGAGCTCGAGGAATCGCGTGACAAGGTTCGCTGGGGTAAGGAACGCCGCAGTCTCGCTTTGAGTGAGAAGGAGAAAACCAATACCGCCTATCACGAAGCCGGTCATGCCTTGCTTCTTGAGTTACTTCCGCACACTGAGCCACTGCATAAGGTAACCATCATTCCCCGCGGTCCCTCGTTAGGTAGCACCATGTGGTTGCCCGCCGAGGATAAGTATACCAATCGTAAGAACGAGCTGGTGGCCGACCTCGCTGTCAGCATGGGTGGGCGAGTGGCGGAAGAAATAGCTTTCGGCGACGTGACCAACGGAGCGCGCGGCGATATCAAAGGCGCCACTTCCATCGCTCGCCGCATGGTCTGCGAATGGGGCATGAGCGAGAAGATGGGCATGGTCGAATACGGCGAGCACGAAGACTATGTCTTCCTAGGTCGCGATATTTCCCGCGCCCGCGATTACAGCGAAGCCACTGCGGAAGAGATTGATCGCGAAGTACGCAAATTAATTGATGACGCCTATGCTACGGCCTTCCGTGTCCTGACCGAACACCGCGATCACCTCGAAGCCATCGCCAAGGCCTTACTCGAGTACGAAACACTCGACGGCGTGCAGATCAAAGAAATCATCGAGCATGGCCACATGCTCAATCCTCCGCCGGGGCCACCGGCATCGGCAGTCCCCTCACTGCCGGAGAAGCCGCCCAAGCAGGTCGTCGTCGCCCCCGATGTGACGCCGCCGCTTCCTGGCGGACTAAGTGGCGCGCCGGCCTGAGTCCGGGCGGCCGTCGCCTCTCAGCTTAAGGGCCTACGTTCGCGGTCTGACCGCGGGCGAGGCCCTGTTTCTTGGCCAGGCGCAACGGAGTCGTCGCGCTGCAGATTCGATCTGGCAAAAAAATCTTTAAAAAAAGCTTGCTAGTGAATTAGTGTTATAGTCAACTATAACACTACATGAGAGCAGCAATCGATTCGAGGCCATCTCTGGCAGTTCACGGCCGGGGGCCGGGTGGAATATAGGATGAACCGTGAGTGGACCGATAGTCAGCCCATTTATCGGCAACTGCGCGATCGCGTCGTTCATATGATTCTCGACGGCGCGCTTAACGAGAATGATCCGCTGCCTTCGGTGCGCAATGTCGCGGCCGAGCATCGGGTCAATCCCCTCACCGTGCTCAAGGGCTACCAGGAATTGGTCGATGAGGAGTTGGTCGAAATGAGACGAGGTCTCGGCATGTTTGTGAAGGCCGGCGCGCGCACTCGGCTCCTCCAAGGCGAACGCCAAAAATTTCTCAACGAACACTGGCCCAGGATCGCCGCCACGATTGAGCGGCTTGGCCTGACTCAGAAAGAACTCGACGCCGCCGCGGCGCGCCGGTTGTCGAAGACCAGAAAGGAGCGCTAAGACTATGGCATGCATAGAAGCAAGCGGTCTGCGTAAGACCTTTGGCACAACTACCGCGCTCGATGGTATCAACCTGCGAGTCGATGAAGGTCGCATCCTTGGTTTGATAGGTCCTAATGGGGCCGGCAAGACAACCGCGCTAAATGCCATCCTGGGTCTCACCGATTTTCAAGGTCAACTAAAGGTGCTTGGCCGCGATCCGTGGGCAGAGCGCGATCAACTGATGCGCGATGTCTGTTTCATCGCGGATGTTGCGGTCCTGCCGCGCTGGATTCGAGTTACGCAGCTGCTTGATTACTTCGTCGGCGTGCATCCGCGCTTCGATCGCGCGAAAGCGGAAGGGTTGCTCGCTAAGACGACAATTAAACGCAGCAGCAAAGTTAGGGAATTGTCCAAAGGCATGGTCGCTCAATTGCACCTCGCATTGATCATGGCGATTGATGCGAAGTTGCTCGTGCTGGATGAGCCGACCCTTGGTCTGGACATCCTCTATCGTAAACAGTTCTACGATTCACTCCTGAACGATTACTTCGATCAAACCCGCACCATCGTCGTCACAACTCATCAGGTAGAAGAGATTCAGGACGTCCTAACCGATCTCATGTTCATCAACCATGGCCGCATCGTTCTCGAATGCAGCATGGAAGAGTTCGATTCCCGTTACCTTGAAGTAATGGTGAATCCGGAACAGGTGTCCGCGGCCCAGGCGCTCAAGCCACTGCATGAGCGCCCGGTCTTCGGTCGAAGCGTGATGCTCTTCGACAACGCGGACCGAGACCAGATTGCCGCACTTGGCGAGGTGCGCCGACCGAGCATAGCAGACTTGTTCGTAGCCGTGATGGGCAGCAAATCCAGCGAACGGCCAGGAGAGACTAAATGACTACTTCTAACGCCATCACCGAAGTACCTAACAAGTCATCTGTCAGCGCACCAACGCAGCCATTCTATTGGTCCGTTCGTCGGGAATTGTGGGAGAACAAATCAATTTACATCGGGCCTCTCATCGCTGCCGCAGTCATCCTCTTCGGTTTCTTCGTCACCCTCGGTCATTTTCCGGAGCGACGACGTGCCGCCTTGTTACTCGATGAGTCGATTCGACATGCCGCCATTCAACTACCCTATAGTATTGCCGCGATGGTGATTCTGGCGACGGGTATCATCGTCGGCATCTTCTACTGCCTCGATGCCCTCTACGGCGAACGTCGCGATCGTAGCATCCTTTTCTGGAAATCTCTGCCCGTGTCTGATCTCACGAGTGTGCTTTCGAAAGCAACCGTAGCACTCGTGGTGCTGCCACTGGTTAGCTTCTTCATCATTGTGGCGACACAACTCATCATGCTCACCACGGGCTCGATAGTTCTATCCATGAATGGTCTAAGTGGATCGATGACCTGGCATCATTTTCCGATGCTTCGCCAATCCGTCTTCCTTCTCTATGGCTTGGTTGTGCTCGCGCTTTGGCACGCGCCTACCTATGGCTGGTGCCTTCTCGTTTCCTCCTGGGCGCGCCGCGCCACCTTTCTTTGGGCCATCTTGCCTTTCGCGGCGATCAGCATCTTCGAATGGATCACCTTCAATACTTCGCACTTCTACTCTTTCGTAAAGAATCGCTTGTTTAGCTTCGGCGCGGAAGCCTTCGACTTCGGCCTTGCCTCCACCCAGACACAGCACGGGCAGCGCATTCCCACCCTGGACTCCTTTAGCCAACTCACGCCCGGAAGGTATCTGACTTCGCCAGGTCTTTGGCTCGGGTTGATCTTTGCCGCGGCCTGCGTGGTGGTAGCTGTTCGATTTCGCCGCTCCCAAGGTCCTATCTGATTCACCTGCACGCAGTCCATCAACACCCACAAAAGGAAATAACCATGAGCACAGCTTTAATGAGGGAGCCGATGACAGAATCGTCGCCGCTCCTCCAAGCCAGAGGCGCGGGTTTCTTTTGGTTGATGACCATACTAACCAGCATGTTCGCCTTCCTGGCCGGCGGTAAATTTGTCGTGCCTGGCGACGCTGTGACTACCGCGACCAACATCATGGCCAATGAGACGTTATATCGATTGTCGTTCGCAGCTAATCTTATTGCGACCGCATGCTATCTCACTGTCACGCTGCTCCTTTATGTCCTGCTAAAACCAGTGAGCAGGAACATCGCCTTGCTTGGAGCTTTCTTCAGTCTCACGGGATGCGCCAACGGTGGCATTAGCTGTCTTCTCTACCTTGCACCCGTCGGTATCCTTGGCGGTGCGCCCTACCTGAGCGTGTTTTCGGCGGAGCAATTACAGGCGCTGGCGCTCACCTTTGTGACATTAAGCTTGCGGGCCAACGACGTCGGCCTGGTCTTTTTCGGATTACATGTCTTGTCCGTCGGCTATTTGATTCGCCGGTCGACCTTCCTGCCGCGCATTCTGGGCGTGCTCCTCGTCGTTACGGGTGTGTGCTACCTAACGAATAGTTTCGCCACCTTTCTCTCACTCCCGTTCAAGGCTTATTTGCTGCCCCTGGTTGCGGCCGGCGGGCTGCTCGGGGAGGGATCGCTCACAGTGTGGCTTCTTATCAAAGGTGTGAACGTCGAACGATGGAAGGAGCAGGCCAGCGCAGCTGCGTTATAGGTATGAACGCAACGACATCGAGCAACCGGTTAGAGCCGGCCCAACACATCGCCGCGAAAATTGTCGGGTTTCTTTACCTGTTCACCAATGCCACTGCCATGTTCGCCTTTTGGGCGCGCATGAAGGTAATGGTGCCTCACGATGCGGTGCAGACGGCCACGAACATTGCGGCGTCTGAAGGACTTTTTCGAATCGGAATTGCTACCGAGCTGATCACGATTGTAGGTGTCATCATATTGGTATGGGGTCTTTACGTCGTCCTTAAGCCCATCAACAAGCATCTAGTCTGGCTCGCGACGTTCTTGCGGCTCGCCGAATGTTTTGTTCTAGCGTTCATTACCGTCCTCGAATTTGCGGCCTTGGCCGTCCTGAAGAGCGCCGCTTCCTTGCAGGCATTTAACACGCAGCAGTTACAAGGCCTGGTCGACACATTCATTCGAGTTTACGGCAACACCTTCAACATCGGCTTCCTTTTTCTTGGCTTGGGTTCGGCCGTTTTCAGCTACCTCTGGTGGAAGTCGCGTTACATCCCTCGACTATTGGCGGGCTGGGGAATTTTTGCATCATCACTCATGGCCGCGGCGAGCCTGGCACTCATTGTTTTCCCAGGCCTGAAATCCATGGGAATGACCTACATGATGCCGATGGGTCTCTACGAGTTCGGCCTAGGTTTCTGGCTACTTATTAAGGGTATACGAGCGCCGAATACCTTACGAACGGAATCTCACAGTTACTAACCACCTATGTTACTAACCAGCTTTCGCTTAGCCGCTCGCTCGCTCGCGCATAGTCCCGGCTTTACTCTACTCGCAATCATCACTCTAGGCCTCGGCATCGGCGCTAATACGGCGATGTTCAGCGTGATGAATTCGATCATGCTGAAACCGCTGCCTTATCCCGAAAGCGAACAGCTGGACCGCATCGACCGCGCCACACCACAAAACCCGCAGGGCCGCGTTTCGCCGGCGGATTTTCTCGATCTGCAACGGCAGACACAAAGCTACGGTGAGATTGCGGCCTACGCACTTGGAAATACAAGCCTGTCGGAACCTGGCCAGCCGGCGGAGATGGTTCAGGCCATACGTGTTACTTCCAACTTGTTTTACACGCTCCGGGTGCGGCTTCAACTCGGTCGGGACTTCCTTCCGCAGGAAGATATCGCGGGAAACGACCACGTCCTGATCATTAGCCAACGTTGCTGGCAGCAACGCTTCGGTGGTAAGTACGACGTTATAGGTCGCACCATTCGCGTGGACGGAGAGCCTCACGAGATCATAGGTGTGTTGCCGGCCTGGTTTAACGAATGGCGGCATCTGGGCGGGATCGATCTGTTTCGACCGTTAGCTCTCGATCAGGAGAAAGCGGCCGACCGTCGTAGCACTATTCTCCGGCTTATTGGCCGGCGCTCCGACAAGCTTTCGCGCGCTGAGACGGATGGTTTCATTGCGAACTTCGGCGCGCGCCTCGCGACTGACTTCCCCGAAGTGAATGCCGGGAGCACATGGCATCCCGTTCCGCTTAACCGCACTGTTATGCCGAAGGACGGTCCCGCCATGCTCGCCATGCTGATAGGTCTGTCCGGTTTTGTGTTACTCATTGGTTGCTCGAATCTGGCGAACCTGCTTCTGGCGCGCACGATGGCGCGCGCGCGAGAATTCGCCGTTCGCGCGGCCCTAGGTGCTTCGCGCGCGCAGTTATTGCGTCCTTTAATCGCCGAATCGCTCTTGCTAGCACTAACAGGGGGTGCCTGCGCCATTGTCGTCGCGCAATGGTGCGTGGATTGGCTCTCTGTTCGATCCACCAACGAAAACGGTGAACGCATCGTGTTCGCCTTTGATTGGCACGTATTGGACTGGGCTTTCGCGGCTTCGCTTGTTACTGCTCTTGCCTTCGGTCTGGCACCGGCGCTTTTTGCTTTGCGGCTAAAGGTAAACGATACCCTCAAAAGCGGCGCACGCGGTATGACTGGAGGTCGCGGTCATCAACGCTTTCGTCATGGCCTCATCATCGCGCAATTCGCGCTTGCCATGGTCCTGCTGGCCGGTGCGGCGCTTTATATCCGCGGGCTGGATGAGTTAAATCGGGCTCGCGGCGGCTGGCAGTCCGAGCACCTGGTAACTGGGACTGTAGTGTTACCAGGCGGGACCTATAGTGATGCCGAGAAAATAAACAGTTTCCATCGTCTTACCCTGGAGCGCTTACAATCTGTTCCTGGTGTCGTCGATGTCAGCATTTCCTCCTTCACGCCCTTCTTTAACTGGGGCGATGTGCGCAAGTATCTCGTCGAAGGCCGCGAGCTTCCTCAGCCCGGGCACGAACCGGCCGCGGTCGTTAATAGCATCAGTTCACATTACTTCGATACCTGCAAGACGCGCCTCATCGCCGGACGGGTCTTTGATGAACGCGATACGCTCAGTTCTACGAAGGTGTTCATCGTTAGCCAGAGCATGGCTACAGGAATGTTCGGTGACGATAACCCGATTGGTAGGCGCCTGGCGCAAACGGGTCTGGGAAATTCTAAGTGGGGGGCGATAATAGGCGTTGTGGCCGACGTCAAGTCTGTCATGCCTGACCCGGGTCCAGTTACTTTCCAACTCTACCAGCCGATGGCGCAGGACCCGCGGCCCTACAACGAGATCGCCGTGCACACCAACGGCGCCGCACCTTCTACTATTGTTCCCGCTATTCGTCATGTAATGACGGAACTAGATCCCGACCTGCCAGTGCGTCAGCTGCAGGCGGCCGATGTAACTATCGAACATGCTAACTACCAGTCGGCCGTCCTGCGCGACATGCTTAGTTTGTTTGCTATTCTCGGGCTCGCTTTGGCTTCGTTAGGCATCTACGGCGTTATCGCACGCACGATGGCGCAACGCACGAGCGAATTCGCTATTCGCTTCGCCCTGGGAGCATCTATCAAGGACATCACTCGTATCGTCCTGACTTCCGGAGTGAAGCTCGCGGTCATCGGCTCCGTCCTGGGACTCATAGGTGCCCTAGGTATGTCTCGGTTCCTGGCCGCGCGGAGTCCCGGCATGCATTTTAACAGTCCTTTCGTTTTGATTGGCACGACCCTCTTATTGATCGTTATCGCCCTGATAGCTTGCTGGCTCCCCGCGCGCCGCGCCGGACGCATCAACCCGATAGAAGCTCTTCGTGCAGAGTAAAAGCTAATGACTCGAAACCTCTTATTACCTACCGCGTTCTGTTTAGGCTTTGCTTGTAGCGGTTTCGCCCAGAACAAGGCAGACGAGCTTAAGCAGCGCATCCTAGCACAGGCGCAAAACGCCAGTGCGGATGACTATGTCTTTACACGGACGATTCGCACCGAGCAGACATCCAATGGGAAAACAGAGCAGAAGCTAACCGTCGAGAAGTTTGATCCAACCAAACCAGCGGAAACGCGCTGGACCCTTGTCTCGGTCGATAATGCCCAACCTACCGCCGAGCAATTGAAAAGCTTCCGGGCGGATGCGGCCAAGCGTCGCGTCCCCGGCTACTACCGTCTCGCCGGTTACTTCGGAACGCCTGCGGCTAGTTCGACTGATCCGCGCGGTCGGTTGGTGTTTCATTTCGCTACTTTGCCGAAGGATACCGCAAAGGTGATGGACACTGATGTTTCTCAAAACGCCATGGTTGATGCGACAGTAAGCGAAGCAAACGGAGGGCATTTCGTGGAACAGGTGCGCCTTACCGTTAAGCCAATGCGAATAAAGCTTATCGCGAAGCTGGAAGGATACGAATCGACCGCGCATTACCGTCTCGGGCCAGAAGGAAAGCCGCTCCTGACAGAACAAACAGCTGACATGTCCGGCTCAGGCATGGGACAGGAAGGACGTGGCCGTACCGTAATCACCTACAGCGATTATCGGGCTGTTAGTAAGCAACGATGAAGCTAAGGCGTATTCTTAAATGGAGTGCACGCCTTCTTTTAGTCGCATTGCTCGGGTTAGTAGTATGCCTATTCATCGCCTACTGGAGGTCGACTAATGACTGTAACACTCCGCTACGAGGTGAGACTATGAAAGCAATCAAGGTTTGCGAGTACGGCGTTAATGCGGCGCAGCTCGCCGATACGGCTAAGCCTGTCCCCTCCGACAACCAAGTGCTAATCAAGGTTCAAGCGGCTTCACTGAACGCGCTTGATGTCTTCATGATTCGCGACACTTGGTTTGGTCGCTTGTTCTTCGGGTTGCGCAAACCAAGAAACACGGGGCTAGGCCGCGATGTTGCCGGCCAGGTAGAAGCGGTCGGTAAGAACGTCGCGCAATTCAAACCGGGCGACGAAGTCTTCGGCCTTTGTAACAACTCGCTGGCCGAGTATGCAGTTACTCTTGAACGCGCCCTCGCCATCAAGCCGCCGAACGTTTCGTTTGAGGAAGCCGCCGCTGTCCCGCTGGCCGGACTTACTGCGCTACAAGGATTGCGCGAGGGAAAGATTCAGCCCGGACAGAAGGTCCTAGTCAACGGCGCGACCGGAGGTGTAGGAACCTTCGGTGTGCAAATCGCCAGGTCTCTTGGCGCGGAAGTCACGGCGGTTTGCAGCGCACGGAACATCGATCTTGTGCGGTCAATTGGTGCCGACCACGTGATCGATTACACCAAAGAAGATTTCACCAAGGGCGACCAGCGTTACGACGTGATCTTTGATAATGTCTGCAACCACTCCTTCTCCGAACGCCGTCGCGTCTTAACTCCCAAAGGCATTTGCGTTTTGGTGGGCATGGGCGGAGCCGGGGTAAGAGAAGGTGAGGCTCTCGGACGCATCGCTGGTAATCTTTTGATAGCACGTGGTTTGTCATCATTCACCGATCAAAAGTTCGCCCAGTACATGACCAAGGTAAGCAACCCGGATCTCATCCTGTTAGGCGAGCTCCTGCAGGCGGGAAAGATCAGGCCAGTCATCGAGCAGACTTACAAGCTAGCTGACGCGCCTGAAGCTATCCGCCATTTCGATCAAGGCCACATGCGCGGCAAGCTCGTGATCAGCATCGGAGAGGAGTCGCGCTAATCGCATGAAGCTAAAGAGAATCCTTAAGTGGAGCGGACGCGTGATCCTGGCCGCGTTAGTTTTAGGATTCCTAGTTGGATTCGTCGCTTACTGGAGATCGACTAACGATTGCGATCGCAAGACTGCTTTGGTCAATCCGATGAAAGCCATTCGTTATTGCGAGTATGGTTCACCTGACGTTCTCAAGTTTGAAGACGTGGAAAAGCCTGTTCCGAACGACGATCAAGTCTTGATCAAGGTTCGCGCGGCTTCCCTCAATTTTATTGATCCGGGCGCAATGCGCGGGCCGTGGCCGCTTCGCCTGATGTTCGGGCTGCGCAAACCAGAGAAGACAGGGCTAGGCAACGATATGGCCGGCCAGGTGGAAGCGGTTGGCAAAAACGTGACGCAGTTCAAAGTGGGCGACGAAGTCTTTGGCGTGGGTCGTCCTACTCTGGCGGAGTATGCCTGTGCTCGCGAGCGAGGATTGGTTATTAAGCCAGCTAATGTGACCTATGAACAAGCGGGCTCTGTAGCTTGGGCGGGATTCACCGCCTTGCAGGGCCTCCGCCAAGCTAACATTCAGCCGGGGCAAAAGGTCCTGATCAACGGTGCAACGGGAGGCGTAGGCACTTTTGCTGTTCAGATAGCTAAGTCATTCGGCGCGGAAGTAACGGCCGTATGCAGTACAAGCAAAGTGGACCTTGTCCGATCCATCGGCGCAGATCACGTCATTGACTATACCAAAGAGGATTTCACCGAAGGTGACCAGCGTTACGACGTGATTTTTGATAACGTTAACAACCGCTCCTTTTCCGAGCGCCGCCGGGTCTTAACTCCTAACGGCATTTGTGTCATTGCTGGAATCGGAGGAGCAGGACTACACCCGGAAGCATGGGGGCGTATTGGTGGAATTTTCAAAGCGAAACTGTTATCGCGGTTCGTCCACCAGAAGTTCGTCGGGTATGGTACGGAAACGAACAAAGAGGATCTGAAGTTATTGAGCGACCTCATGCAAACGGGGAAACTGACACCCGTCATCGACCGGACTTACAAGTTAAGCGAGACCGCGGAAGCGATGCGCTACTTCGAAGAGGGCCACGCCAAGGGCAAAATAGTTATAGCTGTGGAATAACTCTATGAAACTAAAACGTGTATTGAAATGGTCTGCGAGCGTAATTCTTCTGTCGCTCGTGGTTTGGCTCTTCATCGCCTACTGGACATCGACTAACGAGTGTGATCGCAACACGGGTACTCCGAACAATCCGATGCAAGCGATTGTTCATTGCGAGTATGGCTCACCCGATGTCCTGAACCTGGCAGAGATTGAAAAACCTATTCCGAATGACAATCAACTCCTGGTCAGAGTGCGCGCGGCTTCATTGAATCCACTTGATCTCATGATCCGCGGCCCATGGCTCCTGCGGCCCATGTCAGGGATGCGTAAGCCAAAGGATACCCGCCTAGGTGTGGACTACGCGGGAGTGGTTGAAGCGGTTGGCAAGAATGTCACGCAGTTCAAGTCCGGCGATGAGGTATTCGGCGGAAAAAACGGCGCCATCGCCGAATACATTTGTGTTTTAGCCGATCGAGCAGTGACACCGAAACCGGCGAACATGACCTTTGAACAGGCCGCTTCCGTCCCGGTCGCGGCCATCACTGCCTTGCAGGGTCTGCGCGACAAAGGGAAAATTCAGGCCGGGCAGAAGGTTCTGGTTAACGGCGCGTCGGGAGGCGTAGGCACCTTCGCGGTGCAGATAGCTAAATCCTTTGGCGCTGAAGTAACTGGCGTATGCAGCACGCGCAATGTCGATCTTGTTCGATCACTCGGCGCTGATCACGTGATTGATTATACCAAGGAGGATTTCACTAAAGGTGCGCAACGTTACGATTTGATCTACGACCTGGTGGGTAACCATTCCTACTCCGAGCGTCGGCAGGTCCTAAGTCCGAATGGCATCTGTGTCATGGCCGGAGTGGGAGGTGCGGGGTGGCACGATGGGATGGGGATGCGTTTGGCCGGTGAACTTAATGCCTATGTGCAGTCACGATTCGTTAGCGCGAAGTTCGTCGCTTACATAGCTAACCTGAACAAAGCCGACCTGACTTTCCTTGGCGATCTTATACAGTCGGGCAAGGTGGTTCCTGTCATCGATAAGACTTACAAGTTGAATGAAACCGCCGAGGCACTGCGTTATCTGGAAACAGGACACGCGCGCGGGAAGGTCGTAGTAACTGTGGAGTAACAAACCGAATAACCAATATGATTAAACGAATTCTCAAATGGATTGGAGGGGCGATCCTGCTTGTGCTCTTAGTTCTGTTCTTAATGTTGCTCGTCGCCTACTGGCGCTCGGACAATGACTGCAAACGTCTCGCCACTGCTCCGAAGAATCCGATGAAGGCCATTGTCTATTGCGACTTCGGTCCAGCAGACGTCCTAAGGCTGCAGGATATCGAGAAGCCTGTTCCGAATGACAATCAAGTCCTGATCAAAGTGCACGCGGCTTCGGTTAATCCATATGACTGGCACTTCATGCGAGGCACGCCGTACCTCATGCGAATGGAAGCCGGATTGCGGAAACCAAAGGATACAAGACTAGGTGGTGATGTGGCGGGTCAGATCGAAGCCGTCGGTAAGGACGTAACTCAGTTCAAACCAGGCGATGAAGTATTCGGCCTTTGTATTGGCTCGCTAGGTCAGGTACTGCCTTGGCCGGTCAAAGCTGGCTCTGAAGCCAGATAACATCACCTTTCAGCAGGCCGCTTCCGTCCCGGTGGCAGCACTCACGGCGCTGCAGGGTTTGCGCGATAAGGGAAAGCTTCAACCCGGACAGAAGGTCTTGATCAACGGAGCGTCGGGCGGCGTAGGTACCTTCGCGGTGCAAATTGCCAAGTCATTCGGTGCTGATGTCACCGGCGTATGCAGCACGCGGAATCTCGACATGGTCCGGTCACTCGGGGCAGATCATGTTGTCGATTACACCAAGGAAGATTTCACCAGGACTGACGTGCGTTACGACATCATTCTCGACAACGTTCCCACTCATCCCTTGTCCGATTGCCGGCGCATTCTGACTCCCAATGGGAAATACGTCATGATAGGAGGCGGAGGACCTAACGATGGCAAATGGATCGGTCCTTTCGGACGCGTCATTCATGCCCTGATGTTGAAACCGTTCGTAACCCAGGAAATCGGCATGATGATGGCGAACATTACCAAAGACGACCTGGCAATCCTGGGCGATCTCATGCAGTCCGGGAAGGTGAAGCCGGTTATCGATCGGACCTATGCCTTGAATCAAGTGCCAGAAGCTATCCGCTATCTGGAAGAAGGACACGCCCGCGGCAAAGTAATAATTTCTATGGACTAGGTGTGCCGCTGTGCCCTCATCCGGCTGACGCGCAGTGCCAACCAGCGCGATATGAAGTAGCACGACTGCGACAGCGAGAAGCGACATCGCGATGGGAAGAAATGCGCTCAAATGCTTCAGTGTATTCGAGAGGTTGGCTTGGTTATTCATGGCGGCCTCACGGCAAGCAGAGGCGGTGGCGCAATAATTCGAGCGCAATCAGGTGCAGCATTCATCGGCGCACCTCGTAACAAAGCGCCACCATCCCGCTCTTATAGGCTTTGACCTCGGCTAAGTGGAGAGCGACGTCCCGGTCGAGCTTCTCGAAGAACGGTATCCCATTGCCAATCAAGATTGGCAGGATCGAATAACGAACTTCGTCGGCTAGCCCGAGACGAAGGCATTCGCCGGAAACGACACCGCCTCCTACAAACCAGATGCTATGGAAGGTGGGCCGTAGGCGCTCGTTCACGAACCGCGCAAGATCGCCTGAGTAGAACTCAATGGTATTTCGCGTTCGCGGAAGATCGCGACTAGTGAGGACAAAGGTGGGTTTGTCGCCGTAGGACCATCCCAATCCCTTGGCTTCAAAACTCAGCGCGGTCTCATAGGTTCGCGACCCCATGACGTAGCAGTCGATGGTCTTGAGAAAGGTCTCGACGAATCCCGGGTCCAAGGTTTCTCCGCCTGCGAATTCGTCTGAGGTTTCGAGCCAATCGACGCCTCCGTCCTTTCGCGCAATGAAGCCGTCGAGACTCGCCGCCATGTGGATCGTTACGCGAGAATTCATATCCGCCATTATCGTGCGTCCAGCGACTACGTGTCTTAAGTAGGATGCTAAGGTGTGCCAGTTATACGCGCCGCTGCTTCTCGACCAGATGTCTTAGTTGGCGTTCCATGGTCTTGAAGGCATCGTGGATGGCTTTTTCCAAAGGCTGGTAAGAGTTATCGTCGGTCTGGCTTTCGTCAGCTACCAGCTCGTGCCCCGGCGCGACGGTAACATCGATGCGGACACGGACGGGGTTACCTTTCTTATGCGCATGGTTGGGTTGCTCAATAACCACGTCGCAACGGTTAATGTGATCGCAGAACTTATCGAGGCGCGTGGCTTTCTCTATAACCATAGCTTCGATGGCTTCGGATTTTTTGATTCCGCGATAAGTGACTTCTACTGGCAGGCGCATCGGTAACAGTATAGTTCAGATCGGTTGCAGCGAACGAAAATGTCCGGCCAGGGCGGCGAGCTCTAGCTTTACCAGGTCGGCTTTAACATGCTCGACGATTCGGTTGCGGACATTGGTCGGTAACAGGTCGACGATGGCCGAGTGAATAGGAGCCGCGGCGGCGAAGGACCAACCTTCTTTCCCGTGATCCTGGACTAGCTGCGCGATGTTGTCGGCCAGTTGTTTGAAAATGCGGCGCTTGGTTTCCGTTTCGATGCCTTGCTGTTCCGCGGTCGAACTGCCATGCCGTCCGTCACCGCCATCGCTGACTCCGAAGCGGCCGGCGACATCGGTCACTTTATCCTGAAACCGACCGTGGGCGTCGGTCACATCAAAAGCCTGCACGAGTTGCAGGCTCGGTCCGCGCGTGGGCGTTCCGTTCACTTTGTAAGCTTTCAAACTGCCGCGATCGGCAACGACGATGAGAGAAGTCGGTGTCATGACAAGAGCATTCTCTGGCCAGAAATCGTTTTGCGAAAGATTTTTGCGCTGCTTCTAATTATCCACAAAGCGGCGAGCGCTGATAGTTAGCAAGCAAATCCGCCGGATCGCGAAAAATTGCCACCGCCCCTTCGGCGCGCAGTTCGTCTTCGGAAAATCCGCCACAGAGGACCGCGATGGTCGGGAGGCCGATTTTTTTCGCCGCCACGATATCATAGGGTGTGCCGCCGATGACCAGGGCGTCGCTCGCGGGAAGATGGAGCAGGTTAAGCGCGCGCAGAAAAACATCCGGCTGCGGCTTCGACTGCGCGACGTCGCCTTTGCTGGTGTGCGCATCGACCAGATCGGAGATGTGTAGAAGTTTGAGATAAAATTTGGTTTCGCTTTCGTTTCCGGAAGTAGCCAGCGCGATTTTTTTTCCATGATCGCGCACGCACTGCAAGAGTTCGCGCACCTGCGGAAACGGGCGCACGCGGTCGCGATATTTTTCGATGAAGAGTTTCGAACGGAATTGCTCGATCTCCGTGCCGAGCGTGCGCAGCTCGAATTCGTTCAGGAATTCGGGCAGATATTGATCACCGCCTTTGCCGATCTGCTTCCGCAGTTTTTCCTTGGGAAATTCTTTTCCGAAATGACGAAAGGCTTCGTCCCACGCTTCGACATGCAGCTCATTCGAATCGACGAGCGTTCCGTCGAGATCGAAGATGGCCGCCTTCACGAGTGCGCGTCTGACGGCGGATGCTTTTCCGCCTTCCGCCGGCGACGAGCAGACGGTTTCGCTGGCAGCGGGGGCGGCGTAGCCGGATGAGGCGCTTCGAACTGACGCTTCTTCCACGATTCGCGGCGTGCCTGCTCTTGCGGACCACTCGTTAGGCAAAGCAACTTCGCGGAACGGCCTTCCAACTCGACATCATCGCCGGACGCGTATTTCACACCGTCATCGATGAAGCCATCTTCATCGCAGGTATCAATGACCAGACGCCACTCGAGATGTTCTTCGCCGGGAAGAACGAAGGGGATCGCTTCGTAGTGCGCGTTGATGAGAAAGACAAATGTCTGATCGCGGATCGGCTCGCCTTCGAAACTGCGTACGTCGATTGTGTCGCCGCTAAGCAGCATTCCGAGGCAGCGCACGAAGGGCGAAGACCATTCTTCCTCGCTCATTTCGTTCCCGCCCGGATTGAACCACATCACGTCTTTGATCTCGGAACCGCGGATGCGACGGCCCTGGAAAAATTTCGGGCGACGAAAGACCGGATGTTCGCGGCGTAGTCGGATTAACTTCTTGGTGAACTCGAGCAGGTCCTTTTCCTCGTCGCTGTGTTCCCACTTGAGCCAGCTGATTTCGTTATCCTGGCAATAGGCGTTGTTGTTACCCTTTTGCGTGCGCGCCCATTCGTCGCCCGCGCAAATCATCGGCACGCCTTGCGAAAGAAGAAGCGTGGTCAGCATGTTGCGCCGTTGCCGCGCGCGTAATGCATTGGTCTCGGGATCGTCGGTCGGACCTTCCACGCCGTGGTTCCACGAGTGATTATTGTTGTCGCCGTCGTTGTTGTTCTCGCCGTTCGCTTCGTTGTGTTTGTCGTTGTAGGTGACGAGATCGTTCAGCGTGAAACCGTCGTGCGCGGTGATGAAGTTGATGCTGGCGTACGGACGGCGCCCACTGTGTTGATACAAATCCGGGCTGCCAGTCAGGCGATAAGCCATCTCGCCGATGCGGCCTTCATCGCCTTTCCAAAAACTGCGGACTGCGTCGCGATATTTCCCGTTCCACTCCGCCCAGAGCACCGGGAAATTTCCCACCTGATAACCGCCGTCGCCCACGTCCCATGGTTCCGCGATTAGCTTCGTCTGCGAGAGAACCGGATCCTGGTGAATGATTTCGAAGAAGGCGTGGAGCTTGTTCACGCCGCTGCGATCGCGCGCCAAAGTCGAGGCGAGATCGAAACGGAAACCATCCACATGCATTTCCAGCACCCAATAACGCAGGCTGTCCATGACCAGCTGAAGTGTGCGCGGATGGAGAAGGTTGAAAGTGTTACCCGTGCCGGTGAAATCCATGTAGAAGCGCGGATCTTCCTGCAAGAGCCAGTAGTAGGCGGAATTATCGACGCCGCGAAATCCGAGCGTCGGCCCCATGTGATTTCCTTCGCCGGTGTGATTATAAACGACATCGAGAATGACCTCGATGCCGGCGGCGTGCAGGTTGCGCACCATGCCTTTGAATTCTTTCACCTGCTCGCCCATGGAGCCGCTGCCGGAATATTTCGCCTCCGGCGCGAAGAAGCCGATCGAGTTGTAGCCCCAGTAATTTGCCAGACCTTTGTCGGCTAATATTTTGTCCTGCACGAAAGCGTGCACCGGCAAAAGTTCGACCGCGGTGACGCCGAGCTCGGTCAGATATTTGATCGCCGCTGCACTTCCCACGCCGGCATAAGTGCCGCGCAAATTTTCCGGCACATCGGGACACAAACGAGTGAATCCCTTCACGTGCATTTCGTAGATAATCGATTCGTTCAATGGACGGCGCGGCGATTTATCGCCATCCCAATTGAATGAATTATCGATCACGACGCACTTCTGCATCGCCCAGGCGTTGTCGCGAAAATCCTGATCGCCGTTCTCCGAGCCGACGACGTAAGCGAACATTTCGTCCGACCATTGGATATCGCCCGCGATCGATTTCGCGTACGGATCGAGCAACAACTTCGAACTGTTGAAACGCAGGCCGCGTTCCGGCTCATACGGACCGTAAACGCGGAAGCCGTAGAGTTGCCCCGGCCGCACGTCGGGCAAAAAAATGTGCCACACCTGATCGGTGTGTTCGGTGATGGGAATGCGCACGCTCTCTTGCGGAGAATCGACGCGCTCGAACAAACACAGATCCACCGAGGTCGCGTTCTCGGAAAAGATGGCGAAGTTGACGCCGTTGCCCAGCCAGGTGGCGCCGAGCGGGTAGGGGTAACCGAGCCAAACTTTAAGCGGTGTCATAAAAAGCGAGCCGTTCCTATCGGCGAGAGGATTACGCTTCGCAACGACTCAGCGCGCGCATCGCGCGAAATTTTTCTTCGCGTGCCGCGCGGTTCTGCTTCAATCGGCCGATGGCTTCAATGCGCGAACGCGGTAGTCGCTGGTTACGCGGCGAATTGCCGGAACTTGTCGCGAACGGCGTGATTACGCAGGAAACCGCCCGCGCACTCGAGCAGCATTATCCCGAGAGCGAGCGTTCGCGAAATTTTGGTTTTGCTTTGCTCGCGGTTGTCGGTTCGGCACTGGTCGCAGCCGGAATCATTCTGCTCATCGCGCACAACTGGGATGAATTCAGCCGGCCACTTCGATCCGCGATTGCGTTCGTGCCGCTGCTGGCCGCGCAAGCGTTGTCCATTTTCGTTTTGTTGCGGCGCGATCAATCGCAACCGTGGCGGGAGAGCGCGGCCATTTTCAATGTCGCAGGAATCGGAACCGCGATAGCACTCGTTAGTCAGACCTACCAAATCCACGGCTCCTTTACGAATTTCATTCTCATTTGGATGCTCCTCAGTCTTCCGATCGTTTATTTGATGCGCACCACTTTCGGCGCCGTCGCGTATATTTTCGGCGCAGGTTACTGGCTCTTTCACAACGACAATTGGTGGGGACATCGCAACAATCCGCTGCCCTTCTGGTTGCTCTTGCTACTCGTGATTCCGTACTTCGTTATGGTCTATCGAAAGGATCGCGACAGTCGCGAAACCACCGCGCTCGCCATTGTCCTGGCGATGATTACGGCGATGGGAATTGGCTACACCGCCGATTTCTGCGGCGCGCATCTCGGTGCGCTGGCCTTCGCCGGATTTTTCTCTGCCGTCTATGTTTGCGGGATTGAATTTTTCCCCGCGCGGGAAAGCGATCGCTTGCCTCCGCTCGCCTTGCTCGGCGGTCTGTCCATTGGCGCGACGACGATCGTGCTGACGTTCGAAGATATTTGGACGCATTCGAACGCGCCGATTGCGCCACAAGATTTTGCGCACAGCGTCGCCGTGGCGATTCAATTATTTTTTCCGGCGAGCGCAATCCTCCTCGCGGTTTGGTCCTTCGCGCGCGGCAAAATTCATTTCAGCGTCCTCGCCGCCGCGCTGCCCATCATCGCGGGTGTTGGCTGGGTCATCGCGCATTTCTGTTTGTCCGAACAAATCACCTGGTCGCGATCGAATTGTGATTTCGCGGCCTCCATGCTCTTCAACCTTTACGCGCTTGCTCTCGGCATTGAACTGATCGCGCGCGGCATGCGGGCCGACAGTCTCACGCGCGCGAATTTCGGTTTGCTCGTCATCGCGGCGCTGGCCATCGCGCGCTTTTTCGATAGCGATCTCAGCTTCGTCGCCCGCGCCGTCGGCTTCATCGTTATCGGCATCGGGTTTCTTCTCACCAACCTTCTTTTGTTCCGCAAACGCTCCGCCGCATGAAAACGTTGCGCATCGCCATTTTCATTCTCGTCGCCCTCGCGCAAATAGCGGTGCCGGGTTCGATGATTTGGAAACGCCAGCGTACTTTCCGCGAAGGTCGCGTCTGGAAGTTTCGCACCGCGCCGGTCGACCCGATCGATGCTTTACGCGGACGTTATCTCTCCCTTCGTTTTGCGGCGGAAGATTTTCCGCGGACCGAGCCAATGCCGAATACCGAGAATGTTTACGCAACGCTGAAGGAGGGTGAGGACGGCTTCGCCATCATCGATCGAATCAGCGGCGAAAAAATCGAAGGCGACAACGTTATTTCGAGCGACCGCTTCTCGATGTATGACGACAAAGGCCACGTCATCTTTCCGTTCGACAAATTCTGGGTCAGCGAAGCCGACGCGGGTGCGGCCGAGAACGCATACTTTGCCAATAGTCGTCGCGACAATTTAAATGCCTACGTCACGGTGCGCGTTTACAAAGGCGACGCGGCGATTGAAGAGCTATTCCTCAACGGGAAACCGCTGCGGGAATATCTGCACGGCATCCGCTAGGCACCGGCTTTCAAGACCGCGAAGGTCTTGCTGCCTTTGCGATCGAGATACAACAACACGCCTTTGCGCGGGTCGGCTTTCGTCAGGGCGTCGCGGAAACTCTTCACATCGGTGACCGCTTTGCCATCCACTTCCGTGATGACGTCTTCACGTTCGATCCCTTGCGCGGCCGCGATGCTGTTGTCGGCTACGTCGGTCACGATTACACCTTGCGCTTCGATGTGTAGCCGCGCGGCCACATCTTTGGTCAACTCCTGCACTTGCAGCCCAAATTTATTATTGTTCTCCGGCGCCGGCTGACTTGGCGTGATCACATTCGAGGCGCGACCAACTTCACCGGGTAGTTCACCGGTGACGATGTTGATTTTCATCGTCTGACCTTTACGCCAAATGGTCAGCGCCACGGTCTGGCCGATTTTCTTTTTCAAAACTTCATGCTGCAATTGCGTGTCGCTCGCGACAGCTACGCCATCGACTTGAGTGATGACGTCGAACGGACGCAGTTCGCTCTTGTAAGCCGGCGCGTCGGCTTCGATCGTGCGCACCACCACGCCTTTCTCCAGGCCCTTGAACAAATCGCGAATCGTCTGGTCGTCGCCCAAAGTTTCGATGCGAATGCCGAGCCACGGCCGCGTGATTTTTTTTCCTTCGATCAATTGCTGGCCGATTTCGTTCGCCAGATTGATCGGGATGGCAAAACCGAGCCCGCGATTGAGTCCGTTGATCAGCGTGTTCATGCCGATGACTTTTCCATCGATGTCGCAGAGCGGGCCGCCGCTATTCCCGGGATTGATCGATGCGTCGGTCTGGATGTAATCGGAGATGGAGTAGCCGGGCAGTGCGAGCAATTTGCTCCGGCCTTTCCCGCTGATCACGCCGTAGGTGAAAGTGTAATCGAGGCGGAAGGGCGCGCCGATGGCGAAGGCGAATTCACCTACGCGCAGAGCATCGCTATCGCCTAATTTCACCGCGGGCAAATTGTTCGCGTCGATCTTGATCACCGCGACGTCGGTTTTTTCATCGGTGCCGACGAGCTTGGCTTGAAATTCGCGCCCGTCCTTCAATTTCACCTGGATGCGATCCGCGCCTTCAAGCACGTGATAGTTAGTGAAGATGTGACCGTCCGGTTTGACGATGAATCCGGAACCTTCACTTTGCACCGGCTGCGGATTGCGCTGGTTGCGGCGCGAGTTGTCGTCGGGCTGCTGATTGTTGAAGAGTAAATCCTCCAGTGAAGAACTTTCACTGCCGTCGCTTTTTCGCGTGACCTCGATGATGACCACACTGGGCGCGACAGTTTCAAAAACCTTCGCAAAAGCATTGTTAAGCTGATGCACGACGTCCTTGCCGGCTTCGGCCGCGGCGGGCGGAGTAGTCGGGCTCGGTACAGTCTCCGGCTGGGCCAAAGCTGACGCGGCGAGAATTAAAGAGAGCGAAAATAGAAGGATGAAACGCATGCTTGTTGGAAGCTTGGACACAGGCAGAAGATAGCTGTTCAAAGCGTTTTTGCGAGGGGCGCACGGCGGATTGCGCACCTCAAGGTGCGTGCATTGACACGATTGTTAAGGCCCTTAACCTTTCGCTCTACAACTGAAAATGCACACTCTTGTCGCAGGGAATCGCGAGGGAAAAGAGTTCGTCTCACACGCGCCGGGTTACTGGCCAAATGTTCCACCCGAGCAGTGGAATGATTGGAAATGGCAGCTGAAAAATCGCGTCACCTCATTGCCGCAACTCGAGCAACTGCTCGAACTTTCCGATGATGAACGCAATGGCGTTTTACTTTCCGGGAACAAACTCGCGCTCGCCGTCACGCCGCATTTTTTTAATCTAATCGAGCGCGACAATCCGAATTGTCCGATTCGACGCCAGGTCATTCCGCGCGTCGAAGAAAGCTGGAGTTCGCCCTACGATATGGCGGATCCGTGCGGAGAAGATTCGCACATGCCGGTGCCGGGTTTGGTGCATCGCTATCCGGATCGAGTGCTGTTTTTGGTGACGGATCGCTGCGCGAGTTACTGCCGTTATTGCACGCGCAGTCGCGTGGTCAGCGGAGTGGGCGAACAGGAATTACACACCGAGTTTGATCAGATCTATCGTTATCTAGAAGAACACACGGAAGTTCGCGATGTGCTGTTAAGCGGCGGCGACGCGCTCTTATTCAGCGACGATAAGCTCGAAAAAATCCTTAGTCGTTTACGCGCGATCAAGCACATCGAGTTTCTCCGCATCGGCACGCGCGTTCCGATTTTCCTTCCGCAACGCATCACGCCCGAGCTTTGCCGGATGCTGCAAAAGTATCATCCGCTCTGGATGAGCGTGCACGTCAATCATCCGCGCGAGCTAACCATCGAAGTTAAGGAGGCCTTAGAACGTCTGGCTAATCATGGTATCCCGCTCGGCAACCAAAGTGTCATGCTCGCAGGTGTGAACGACGACCTCGAAACGATGAAGACACTCGTGCACAAACTCCTCATGTGCCGCGTGCGCCCCTACTATGTATACCAGTGCGACTTGATTAACGGCTCATCGCACCTGCGCACTTCCGTCGCGAAAGGTCTCGAGATTATCGAAGGCCTGCGTGGTCATACCACTGGTTATGCCGTGCCGCAATTCGTCATCGACGCGCCCGGCGGCGGCGGCAAAGTGCCGATCAATCCCGGTTACGTCCTTTATCACGACAACGAAAAAATCGTGATCCGTAACTACGAAGGAAAGATCTTCGAGTATCCAGAAACGGGCGGCGACCAAAGCGTGCAGTTCGCGCCGCAACGCGAGTATCACGACGAGTATCTCTACTCGTGAGCGGTAGCGAATAACGCGGGGCGGGACATTTAAGCTCGACCGGTCGCCCCATCGTTGTTAACTGGGGGCGTTATCAATTTGTTTTCGGCCATCCGGCGGCAGCGGGGTCTGATTTTTTGCGGCGTGCTCTACGCTGCGGTTACTGGTCTTCAAGCGGCGACTTTCGTTCCCAACGTTCTTACCGACCCGGATGTAAGCGTGACGCACCACGTCAACACGGCGAACGGCCACATCATTGCGAATGCCGGCAGCGTGGACACCAACCAAATCTCGTTGCGTTCCGCCGTCATCGCCGCCAATGCTACTACGAATGCCACCATTAGTCTGGGCGCGGGGACGTATCAACTCACCATTCCGGGCGACAACAACGATCGCCAATTCGTCAGCTTCGATCCCACGATCGGCGATCTGAATGTTAACGCTTCGGGCACTACCATTCAAGGCGCGGGGGCGGCCAGCACTACAATCCAACAAACCACCGGCGCTGATCGTGTCATTGTGGTTAATGCGACTGATGCGGCGAATGTTGTCTTCACCCTCAGCGGCGTTACCGTTACCGGCGGCCGCGAAACGGAGAACGGCGGGAACATTGGGGCGGGCGCGATTTTTACCGGCGGTCCGAGTAATACGACCAACATCACGAATTGCGTCTTCCTTAATAACAGGATCCTGCAGGGCACGAGCTCCGGCAGCCTGGGCGGCGGCGCGCTTGCTACGACCGGCGGCGATCTGAATGTCACGGGATGCACTTTCGGCGGAACGAATGCGAGCGATCCGAATGTGTCGATCACGAGCGGCGGCGCCATCTCCTACGACTCATCCGATTTCGTGCACAACAGTCTTACTGGAACGCTGACGGTGCAGAATTCCACCTTCATTAATAATCAGGCGAACGGCGGTGGCGGCGGCGGCGGCGCGATCACAATTTCCGATAGCAACCTGAGCACGGCGACGGCGAATATCTCCGGCTGCACATTCACCGGCAATCAATCAGCGGTCGGTGGCGGCGCGATCATTGCGCAAAGCGGCACACTGAATGTAACTGCGAGCACCTTCCTTAATAACCACGCTAACTCTAGCGGCGGCGCTATCTACGGGTCGGGTGTCGCGAATAGCGTTCACTTCTCGCGTTTCATCGGCAATACTTCTGTCAATCCTTCGCTCGGCAACGCGCTCAATGCGCAGGCCGCCACGCTGAACGGCAACGATAATTGGTGGGGACTGAATACCGGTCCGGCCACTAACGACGTTACCTCCAATGTTACGCACACCACCTGGCTTCGGTTTACTCACACAGCTAGCGCGACTACGATAAACACTCCAGGCGGTCCTGCTCCGCACGCGACTACTTTGACGGCTAGCTTCCTGACTGACTCAGCCGGCACGGCTGTTTCCACCAGTAATCTGAGCACGATCATCGGGCTGCCCATTTCGTTTTCGGGCGCAACCTTGGGAACGCTTTCGAATGCGCAAACAACTGTGCAATCAAACGGCACCGCCACGGCGACCTTCACTGCCGGAGCGACCGGAGGCAATGGAGGCGCTAATGCCACCGTCGATAACGCAGTTCTAATGGCGCCGGTCACGGTCGATCAACCACCCACTATCAACAGCGCAAACGCTACCACTCTTACCACTGGTGTCGCCGGAAGTTTTAATGTTACCGCCGCCGGCTTTCCCGCGCCCACCTTCAGTAAGACTGGCACGTTACCAAGTTCCGTGACGCTTAGTTCGGCGGGCTTACTTAGTGGCACGCCGGCGGCCCACACCGGTGGAACCTATCCGATCACAATCACTGCCACCAACGGAGTGCCGCCGGATTCGGTGCAGAACTTTACTCTCACGGTGGACGAGCCGCCTGCCTTCACCAGCGCGAATAGCACCACCTTCACCGCGAGTGTTGCTGGCGCGACCTTCCAACTAACTTCCTCGGGTTTCCCGACCACGTTTACCTTTACTAACACTGGCAATAGTCTGCCCAGTGGCATGAGCTTAAGTAGCGGCGGTCTGCTTAGCGGCACACCGGCGGTTGGAACCGGCGGCACTTACAATCTTACCCTCAAAGTCAGTAACGGCATCTCGCCTGATGCTACCCAAAGTTTCACACTTACAGTTAACGAAGCGCCTAGTGTTACCACGCAACCAAATGCGGTCGTCAAATGCGCCGGACAAAATGCGAGCTTCACTTCCGCGGCGAGCGGCTTCCCTGCGCCTACCATCCAATGGCAAGTGAGTGTCTCAAACGGTCCCTTCAATAACGTCTCGGGTGAAACAACCGCGACCTTGAACTTGAATGGCGTAACCGTCAGCCAAAACGGGAATCAATATCGCGCTCTCTTTACGAACGTCGTGACGTCAACTCCTTCCAACGCTGCGCTCTTAACCGTGAACGCGTTGCCATCGACTCCCACGATTACACCTAACCCAACAGCAGTGGATGCGAATTCGGTCGGCAACCAGGCGAGCGGGCCCGCTGGTGCGACCACTTATACCTGGACCGTTTTCAATGGAACACTCACGAGCGCGAACAACATTCAGGCGATTACCTACAACGCGAGCACGGGCGGTAACGTTCACCTTGGTCTAACCGTAACCAACGCGTCTGGTTGCAGCGCGACAACCAACCTTGATGTGCCGACTAAACCAATCATCATTTCGGTTACAAAACCCGGCAACGTGCCGACCATTGTCTTCACCGCCCTTCTCGGCCGCACTTACACTGTCGAACGAAAGGACGATTTGCTGGCCGTGGGTTGGACTGCGGTAACTAACGCCAGTAATCTGGCCGGCAACGGTAGCACGCTGACAGTTCCTGATCCCGACCCGGGCGCCGGCAGCTTGCCGAAACGCTTTTACCACGTCGTTCTCCTGCCGTAGCTCGGAACCCCGGGACGATTAGACTGGCTGGAGCGCCTAACGAGAGCTAGCTCAAGGCCGACCGCTTGGCCGCCTAATCATGAGAATGCCAACTGGATTCGCACCGCTGGTCGCAAGTGGCGCGGGTTGCGCATCTGCTCTTAGGCGCGCCGTCATTTGGTTAGGCGAAACGCCCCAGCCCAGGTAACTGGCTGCTGCGCCTGCGACTAACGCTGATGACTGCGACGTTCCGCTGACAAAGGCTATCTTGTTAGTATCCCATGCTGTAACTACACCTACACCGGGCGCGGCGATATCAAGTCCCGCGCCGGCATTGGAAAAGTAAGCCTGCCTGCCATTGGCATCCACGCTACCTACACTAATAACTCCGTTATAGGCGGCCGGAATAGCTAGCTGGCCGTAGGCATCGTTCCCGGCGGCTGCTACAACTACCGTGCCGTGTTGGAAAGCATAGTTAACTGCTTGTCCCAGGATAGGACTATCGCCGTAGCCACCCAGACTTATGTTAATTACCTGCGCGCCGCGATCGACCGCGGTGATGATACCTTGCGCAAGAGTTGCACTGGCCGAGTAACCATCAGCATTAGCTACCCGGACATCAAGTATCTGCACGGCGGGCGCAACACCTGGAGCTTGCGAGTATTGCCCACCGATCAGCGAAGCCACGCTTGTCCCATGACTGTTGAAGGTCTGTCCATCATTGACCAAATCCAGATGCGTTACCTGACCTTCGGCAAAAGTAGGATGGGCCAGAATGCCGGTGTCCAGCACTGCCACCGTCACATGATCGCCCCAATGCGACCGATCTCCGCCGGCGTCGATCGCGTTCATGACGTTGTAGCCAAATGGCGCCCGTCCACCTTCGTTGTTGGGATCCGGTTCCGGCGGCGTTGGTGGGATACTTAGCCAAAGATTAGCTTCCACGTTGGCCAGGTCTGCACTGTTGGCCGCAATTGCATTGCCTAAGTCGTCCCGGTTGCCATAACGCACGCGGACGCTGTTTAGTTGCGGGATAGTATCAAGAACTTGCAGCCCGTACGTCCCTGCTTGCTTCACGAAACGATCCCACGCTTCGGCGTTGCGAAAGGTTAGCAACGATTCGTTAGGTACAACGTTCGATGCCCGCAACTGCGAGCGCGGGTCTTGCGGCGATGTGTCTCGTGTAACTATGGCCGCTTTGCGCAGGGTAGTGTTTGAATGCTTTGTCTCAGTCGTCGAACCCGCGTTAGCTGCCAGATCAGCTCGGTCGATGGCATCTACTTTGGTGCGAGAGATTGAAAACCACAGTAACGCGCCAACTAATAATCCCGCGATGATAACAACGATCGAGCGAACTCGCGAAGACTGAGGCAGAATCTTCATTTTTCTTGGCTAATCTAGCACGTTACGCGTATCCGTCTGTCGTGGATAATTCTATCGGCAGAGATGAAGCTTAGCTTGGTCGAAATGTAGTTAGCCGCCCGGAACGCTTTGGTCCTTTTGGTGCTTAGCCCTAGCCCAAAGGTGAAACGTGTAGGTGAAGACGACATAACCAAGAAGGTCGTGTGACTTGTTGTTAGTGATATATAGCGCCGGGTTCACCTGGAAGTCGGGCGTGATATTCCAGGTGACTCCGATAGTGGAGGAGTTTTCTTTTCCACTCTGGAAATCGACCTGGACGCGGAGGGTCTTATTGAAGTCGTAGGCATAACCCAGGATTACTTCATTCTTATAGTCGGCGTGGATGCCGCCCACGATGATCTTGTGGTGCTCCGTGTAATAGCCTGTTTCGATATAAGGCTGAGGATCGACATGGCTACGCGGCGACCAATTGATGAATCCGATGGAAAGCAGGTATGGCTCCTTGCGCAGGATCCCGATCTCGGCCCCAAAAATCTCTTCGTTAGGCTTGAAGCCTTGGAAGACTGCTACTTCGGCAAAACTGGTCAGCCCCAGCTCGGCCTGTAGCTCGTACGGATTTGCGATCCGTTCGGCCTGCACCTGCGCGCTGACGGAAAGGTCACCTTCCGGTTGCAAATCAGGCGTGACAATCTGGCTGAGACCTTTAGTCGTGGCGCCGGCATTTCGCGGCGTGAGCAAACAAAAGGCCAGCGCGGCGAAGAGAAAGATACGACCCATGTGCGCAGTGTGCCGAAGTCGTGAAAACGTGGCAAGTGCCAGTCGTGCACAAATGGAAGCGACCCGGCGAAATTCAATCGGTGGAAAAAACAAGGCAGAATCAGGATTTGACCTATATACCCCGATATTATTTTCCTTCCTCTCTGTGTTCGTTAGGCAGACCCTCTTGAGGTGCAGACTGACGAAGAGATGCCTGAACTAATCGCGCGGATTCGATCCGAGGTGGTGCGTCACGGCGGGGTTACAATACGAGACGACTTGCGGCAGTTGTGTCCGGATAATTTGAGCACCTCCGACCAGTTCATGAGAATTGCCTCGATCGCTCACACGGAAGGTTGGAGCTTTGCCTTTCTTCCCGATGGCGGATTGCGCTTCGGTAGTTACGCAAAGGCGTAACGCATCAATAAACTCCGCAGCACTCGTTTAGGCGCGAAGATGTTTCTCGATGTTCTCCGCGAGTCGTTCGGGCGTGATCGGTTTTGAAATGAATGGATAGCCGCCCAGAATGGGACGGGTGGTGGTTTCTTTTTCGGTCACGATGGCCGTGAGAAAGACGATCGGCACATCTTTCAGTTTCGCATCGGAACGAATTTGCGCCGCGACGTCGCCGCCATCGAAATCCGGCATCATGACGTCGAGCAGGATCAGGTCGGGCTCGAAGCTGCGCGCGGTCTGCAGGGCACGCCCGGAATTATTTTCCTCCTGAATTTCGTAGTCGGTCAGGGTCAGCTTGGTCAGCCTGGTGAAGCCTTCCTCGTCATCCACGATCAAGATTTTCGGTTTACGATTTTTCATCCTTCAGCCTGGCTAAGCAGCGCCACCGTCGCGATGACGCCGCCTTCATTTCGGTTGGCGATATTGATCCGGCCGCCGTGCAAGTCGATGATCGTTTTCGTTACGGTTAATCCAAGTCCGGTCCCTTTGCCGGTAGGTTTGGTGGTGAAATACGGATCGAAAACTTTTGAGAGTTGCTCCTTCGGAATTCCTACGCCGGTGTCGGCAATCTCGATGAGTAAAACCAGATCGCCCGCGCGAAAACGCGCGCCGGCCGTTTCTTCATCGATGCGTTTCGTCCGGGTGGAGACAGTGAGCTCGCCGCCCCGCGGCATGGCGTGACAGGCGTTGGTGAAAAGATTTACCAGCACCTGTTTCATTTTGTTGCGATCGAGCGGGCAGGTAGGCAGTTGGCGCTCGAAGTTGGTCACGGTCTTCACTTTCGCTGCGCTCAATTCGTGACGAACAAAACGCAGGGCCTCGCGAATGAGCGGCTCAATTTCCGTGAGGCGCAAATCGACTTCTTTCGGCCGCGCGAATTCCAACAGGTCGCCCACGACGCCGTCGGCCCGGTCGATGGCTTCTCCCATTTCCTTCAGGACAGCGGCGGTCTGCGGATCGTCGAGCTGCGGCTGTTTTGCGAGATAGCCGAGACCCATTTGCAAAACGGCCAGGGGATTTTTTACTTCATGCGCCACCCCAGCAGCGAGATGACCGACGGTCTGCAACTTCTCCGCTTCAATTAACTGCAGCTGCGTCGTCTGCAATTCGTCATGCGACTTCATCAGCCGCGCATTCGCTTGCGTGAGTTTTTCCTCCGCTTCTTTGCGCGAAGTAATATCGGAAACCAGTCCGTCATATCCGGCCAGAGTTCCGTCGGCGGCGTAACGCGGCACTCGCTGATTGCGCACCCAACGAATCGAACCGTCGCGATGAAAAATGCGATGCTCGATGCGCGGTGGAACTTTTCCCCGCGCCATTTCGTCGGCATTCGCCACCACCGCGGCGGTGTCGTCGGGATGAACCATGCGATGCCACAGATCCGGATCGCGCGCGTATTCTTCCGGCGCATAACCGGTCACCGCCAGACAACCGGGTCCGTGCGAAGTGCCGACGACGAGGCCATTCTGCAGCCGCACGGTATATATATAGTCAGTGACGGAGGCGAGCAGCTCGCGATAACGCTGTTCGCTTTGCCGGACGGCTTCCTCCGCGCGCAGTAGATGCGGTTCCACAGAGCAAATCTAGCGTTCGTGCGGAGAAATAAAATTTTCCTTCGTTGCACAGTTTTTTTCCTAACGAACAAAATTCTTTTGCCATCCCTATCTCGATTAATAGAGTGGCCGGAACCGTGGATGCGCATTGTTGTTCCCCCATCTTTTTTCCTCAGGCGATAAAACATCCTAAAGACCTCGCCAACCCGTTTCTAAGTTGGCGGCTGCATCGACGAGAAGGGGCAGTTCGTTAGTTCTGTATGGCGAATTTTTTTCCACGCTGGACAAACTGGCTGCCGCTGAAAATCGCGGTCTGCGGAATTTTCGTCGTGTCCGGATTAACCGCGGCGACCTGGTATTACGTCACGCCAAAATATACGCGAGTCGGTTACGAGCCGACGCAGCCGGTGCCGTTTCCGCACGACATTCACGTCGCGCAGCTGGGAATGGACTGCCGTTATTGCCACAGCTTCGTCGATGTGGCGGCGCATTCGAATTTGCCGAACACGCAAACCTGCATGGCTTGTCACACGCAGGTGCAAAAAGATAATCCGAAACTCGAGCCGGTGCGCGCGAGTTGGAAAACCGGGCAACCGGTCGAGTGGGTGCAACTGCATCGCACGCCCGATTACGTTTTTTACAATCACGCCGCGCATGTGAATCGCGGGATCAGTTGCGCCGTTTGCCACGGCGAAGTGAATCACATGAGCGAGGTGTATCACGCCAAGCCTCACTCGATGGCGTGGTGTTTGGAATGCCATCGCCATCCGGAAAATTTCCTGCGCCCGGAAGATCAGATCACGAATCTGGATTGGAAACCGGAAGACGTGCAGCCGGCCGCGTTCGTGGCGAAGTACGGAAAACCGGCAGAGGCGGGCGACGAAGACTGGAGTAAGAAACAGAAACTCACGCAGCGCGAGATTGGCCAGACGCTGAAAGAGAAGTGGAACATTCAGCCGCCGCTGAATTGCCAGGGGTGTCATCGATGAAACGCGTCCTCGAACATCCCGCGGAAGCGGCCACTGGAAAACGCTACTGGCGCAGCGTCGGTCAACTGACCGACACGCCGGAATTTCGTGGTTGGCTCGAGCGCGAATTTCCCGCGGGTGCAGCGCAGATGGAAGGCGACGAATGGTCGCGGCGCGGTTTTCTGAAAGTCATGGGCGCTTCCATGGCGCTGGCCGGACTTGGCCTAACGAGTTGTCGCCGGCCGGAAGCGCATCTGCTGCCTTTTTCGAAAAGCGTGGAGTGGGCCATTCCGGGTAAGCCGCTCTACTACGCGACCGCAATGCCGCGGCGCACCGGTGCATTGCCGCTCGTGGTAGCTACGGTCGATGGACGCCCGATCAAGATCGAAGGCAATCCACTTCATCCTGCGAGCGGCGGCGCCACGGACGCTTTTGCGCAAGCATCTATTCTCGATCTCTACGATCCAGCGCGCTCGAAGCGTTTTGTCGAGCAGATGGAAAAAAATGAGCGCGGCCGGAAATCGTTCGATAACCAAACGCGCGATCGCGCTGCGTTCGAAAAATATCTCGGTGAACTAAAAACGAAAATCGGCGATGGCGCGGGTCTGGCCTTTCTGGTCGAAGAAACGCATTCGCCCACGCGCGAGCGGATGCGCGGCGAACTGGAAAAGGCTTTTCCGAAAATGCGCTGGGTGCAGTACGAACCGCTTTTGAGCGAGGCGCAAAATTTCGGAACGCAAATCAGTTTCGGTGATAACACGCGACTCGTCCCGCGTTTCGATCGCGCGGATGTCATCCTCTCGTTAGGCGCGATTTTCTCGATTGCGGCGAAGGCGATGTCGCCGGTTCGCGCGGGTTTGCTAATCGCCGCCGCGTCACGACGGCGAAGGATGCGATGAACCGTCTCTACGTCGTGGAGAATCGTTACACCCTCACCGGCGCGATGGCTGATCATCGACTGCGCGTGCCCGCGAGTCAGATTCCAGCCTTTACCCACGCACTCGCGGCGAAGATTGCGCAGCGACGCAAAGCGCTGAGCTCGGTTCAGTCATTGCGACGCTGCAGGCGCAACCCGGCGCGATGAAATTCGACGAAGCCTGGCTGACGGAATGCGCGAACGATTTGATCGCGAGGAGCGGCGCGAGCCTGGTCGTGGCCGGCGCGCAGCAGCCGGTCGTGGTGCAGCTGATGGTTTACGGCATTAACGCCGCGCTGAAAAATGTGGGCGCGACGGTGATCGTTAGGCAATTTGCGCGGAATCCAAAAACACAAAGCATTCTGCAATTGTCCGCCGACATCGCAGCTGGACGCATCAAGCAGCTTTTCATTTTCGGCGGCGACCCGGTTTACAACGCGCCGCGGGCCTTGACGCCAGACCCGGTGAGCAAGCAGTCGTTCGACTGGAGCGATCTGCAAAAGCGCGTGCCGGATGTGGTGCGGCTCGGATTACTACGAAGACGCGACCTCGGCCATCAGCAAATGGCATGTGCCGATGGCGCATTATCTCGAATCGTGGGGAGACGCGCTCACCTCGGAAGGAAGCTTACGTCGCGATGCAGCCGATGATTCTGCCGCTCTTCGGCGGACTTTCGGAGATCGAGCTAATCAACCACTTGTTCGGCAATGCGAAGGTCGAAGGGCCGGAATTGGTGCAGGAAACTTTCCGCGCCTCCAATCCATCCAGGAGATTTCGAGACCGCGTGGTCGCAACTGTTGCGTGACGGTTTTGCCTCGCACGTCAAACTGGAAGACAAGCCGCCGAAATTTAACTCCAATGCCGCCGGCGGTGTGGCGCACACTCTTTGGACCGCGCCGCCCGACGCCAACGCAGAGTTCGCCGGAAATCGTGCTCACGCGCAGTTACTCGATCGACGACGGCCGCTATATCAATAACGGCTGGCTGCAGGAAATGCCGGACCCGGTGACGAAGTTGACCTGGGACAACGCAGCACTCGTTAGTCCGGATTACGCCAAACATCTCGGCGTCGACAGCGGCGACATGATTGAGATCGCGGTTACCGAAGGCAGTAAGGAGAGCAAGCCGGAGAACGAGGTTCAGCCGAAATCTGCAAATCGCGGCTCTGGTCTCGCCGGGCCACGCCGACAATTCGATCAGCATCGCGCTTGGTTACGGACGGAAAATGACCGGACCGGTCGGCGAGGAGAGTGGTTTTAACGGTTATCTTCTCCGCACGACCAGCAATCCGCATTTCATCACCGCCGACGACAAGACGGTGAAAAGCGTGAGCGTGAAAAAAATTGCAGGCACTTTTGCCTTAGCGGTTACGCAGGAACATTGGAGCATCGAAGGCCGCGGACTCGTGCGCGAAGCGACGCTGGAACATTATCGCGGCGACGAAGAGTTCGTGAAGAAAATCGCGGGTGACGACGAATTGCCGCCGCGTTTGCCGTCAATTTACAGCCATCCGCCGATGACCGCGGCGCAGCAGTGGGGCATGACGGTTGATCTGAATGTCTGCACAGGTTGCAGCGCGTGCGTCATTGCCTGCCAGAGCGAAAACAACATTCCCATCGTCGGCAAGTTACAGGTGCAGCCACGGACGCGCGATGCATTGGATGCGCATCGATCGCTATTTCGCGGACGAGAAAAGTTTCAATCAGGATCGCGGCGGCATTCCCGAAGAACCGGAAATGGTGCATCAGCCGATGATGTGCCAGCACTGCGAGAACGCGCCCTGCGAAACGGTTTGTCCGGTCAACGCGACCGTGCACAGCGAGGACGGCCTCAACGTCATGGCTTACAACCGCTGCATCGGCACGCGGTATTGCGCGAACAACTGTCCGTTCAAAGTGCGCCGCTTTAATTATTTCGATTACAATCAGCGGCCGGTCGGGAAGAAAAAAATCGCGGGCCGGCTCGGTGTTTATCAGGAATATCTCGGGCCGTTCACGGCCAAGGGCGCGCCCGATACTACTAAGCTGCAAAAGAATCCGAACGTGACCGTGCGCATGCGCGGCGTGATGGAGAAGTGCACTTATTGCGTGCAGCGCATCGAAGAAGCGAAGATCGCCGCGATCGTGCACGCGGGTGCGTCGGATAAAAAACAGATTCCGCGCGATTCATTCACCAGCGCATGCGCGCAGGCTTGTCCGACGGAAGCGATCGTCTTTGGCGATATCAAGGATCCGGAGAGCCGCGTTTCAAAAACGAAAGCGCAGAACCGAAATTATCGGCTGCTCGAATATTTGAATGTGAACACGCGCACCAGTTATCTCGCGCGCATTCGTAATCCGAATCCGAAAATGCCGGATGCGGGAAATATCGGCGTGGCCAGTCCGAACGAGGAAGAGGAACGCGAGCATAAGAAAAACAAACATGCGGAGAAACCGGAGGTGCACGCGTGAACGGCGCAACCGCAGCACCTGATGTGATCCGCGGCGAAGCTTCGCCTTCGGTCGAGCGGCCGCTCGCGCGCGTTCCTCTAGTACTTAATAAGCGCAGCTTTAGTTGGATCACGGAGCGCATCGCGGGCGTGAATGAAGGGACGACGCCGCGGTGGTGGTGGGTGGCCTTTGCGGCAACCTCGCTCCTCGCCGGTATCGGCTTGTTCTGTCTCGGTTATCAAATTTCTACGGGCGTCGGTGTTTGGGGTTTGAATCATCCGGTCGGTTGGGCGTGGGACATCACCAATTTCGTTTTCTGGATCGGTATCGGTCACGCCGGCACTTTGATTTCGGCGATTTTATTTTTGCTCCGACAAAAATGGCGCACCTCGATCAATCGCGCGGCGGAAGCGATGACATTGTTCGCAGTTATCTGCGCCGCGATTTTCCCGGGCGTGCACGTCGGCCGCGTTTGGATGGCGTGGTTCCTAGCGCCGTTGCCAAACAACTACGGCATCTGGCCGAACTTCCGCTCGCCACTGCTTGTGGGACGTGTTCGCGGTTTCGACTTACTTCTCGGTGTCGGTGCTCTTTTGGTACACGGGATTGATTCCCGATCTTGCGACGCTGCGCGATCGCGCGACTTCCAAGATCAAAAAATTCCTCTACGGAATTTTTGCGGTCGGCTGGCGCGGATCGAATCGCAACTGGCGGCATTATGAAATGGCCTATCTCTTGTTAGCCGGACTTTCCACGCCGCTGGTCTTGTCGGTGCATAGCGTCGTGTCATTCGACTTCGCTACGTCAGTGATCCCGACCTGGCACACGACAATTTTCCCGCCGTATTTCGTGGCCGGCGCCATCTTCGGCGGATTCGCCATGGTGCTGACATTGCTCGTTCCGGCGCGGGCCATTTACAAGCTGCACGACGTCATCACGCCGCAGCACGTAGACAAAATGGCCAAGATCATTTTGCTCACCGGCTCGATCGTCAGCTACGCCTACGCCATGGAATTTTTCGTGGCGTGGTATAGCGGCAACACTTTCGAGAAATACGCCTTCTATAATAGAGTGCTCGGTCCTTACTGGTGGTACTGGTGGGTCGGAATGCTCTTCTGCAATTTCCTTTCGCCGCAGCTGTTCTGGTTCAAAAAATTCCGCTTCAACATCTACGTCGTTTACTTCGTCTGCATGTGCGTCAACGCCGGCATGTGGTTCGAGCGTTTCATCATCATCGTCGGCGGCTTGCATCGCGATTTCATCACTTCGTCTTGGGGAATGTTTTACCCGACCTGGGTCGATATCTGGACCTTCGTCGGCACCTTCGGAATTTTCCTTTCACTCTTCCTCTTGTTCATTCGCTGGCTGCCGATGATCGCGATGTCGGAAGTGAAAATTGTTTTGCCGGAAGCTGATCCGCATCATCACGTCACGCCGCAGGAACATCATCCGGTCGGCGACGGTGGAATGGAGCGCACCTGATGAGAACTCCATCGGGCAATAAAGTTTACGGAATCGGCGCGGAATATCCCAGCGCGGCGGCGCTTTACGATGCAGCGCAGCGCGTGCGCGATGCCGGTTTCAAACGGTGGGATGTTTATTCGCCATTTCCAATTCACGGAATGGATGACGCGATGGGTCTGGGGAAATCGTGGTTGAGCGCCGCGGTTCTTGGCGGCGGCATTACCGGGTTGCTCACGGCCGTGATTCTAACTTTCGGACCGTCATGGATTATTTATCCGCTGATCGTTCACGGAAAACCGTACGACTGGCGCACGGTCCCGGCATTTTTCCCGATCATGTTTGAGCTGACGGTTCTGTTCTCCGCCTTCACCGCATTTTTTGCGATGCTGATCATGAACGGATTGCCGCGTTGGTATCATCCGATTTTTAACTGGAAACGATTCAGCGCGCGACCAACGACGGATTTTTCCTCGTGATCGAAGCGCGCGATCCGCGTTTCACCGAAACGGAAGCGCTGCAGTTGCTCGAACAAAGCGGCGGACAACACATCACGGTGGTGCACGAAGACTAGATATGTTGCGCGGCATTTTTTCTCATCTTCTTCCTGGTCGGCATCGCCATGGTGGCGTTTCTCGGATTTCGCGGACAACGCAGCAGCGGTTCGCCGATTGAACTTTTTCCCGGACATGGTGCGGCAGATGAAAGTGCGTGCACAGGCGCCGCTCCGGATTTTTCGCGGATGGCCGCGGGATTCGCACGCCGGTCGCGGGCACGGTGCCGATCGGCTACGAAATGCCGAAGCCGAACGGCGCAAGCCGCTCCGGGCACATCGCCACTGCCGACGGGTTCTGAAATGCAGCCACACGGTCGCGTTCAGCGAAGGGACCGATTACTTCAACACCGGCAAGATGGGGACGAACTGGGGAACGGGAATTCCGTTGCCGGTGACGAAAGAGTTGATGGCGCGCGGCGAACAGCGGTTCAACATCAACTGCGCGGTTTGTCACGGCGCGGCCGCGATGGGCAACGGAATCACCAAAGCAGCATGGCCTCGCAACGGTGGTGACTTTGCAGGACGAACGCATTCGCAACATGGCTGATGGCGAAATTTTCAACACCATCACGCACGGCAAGAACACGATGCTGGCCTACGGACCGAACGTCACGGTGAACGATCGCTGGGCGATCATCTGCTTATTTGCGCGCGTTGCAACGCAGCCAAAACGCGACGGCGAATGATGTGCCGCGCGTCAGCGAGCGCGGAACTGGAGAAAGCACAATGAGCGAACGCGCGCACGTTGTTCCAACTCCGGAAGGCGAATACTTCGAGAAGAACCGCTTCGCCGGTCTTTCGACCATGCTGGCGGTGGTCGCTGTCATCGGTCTCGGTTTGAGCTCTGCTCGGCGCGTTTTGGCGCCCACAGCAATTCGCGTTTTCGTGGCTCTTCGCCTTCGCCTATTTTTTCACGCTCACGGCCGGCTGTTTTTTCTGGATCATCGTGCATCACGCGGTCGATGCCGAGTGGTCTGTCGTCGTTCGGCGGCAATGGGAAAATGTCGCGGCGCTCTTTCCACTCTTCGCCATTCTCTTCATTCCGATTCTGCTCGAACGTCATCATCTCTTCGACTGGATGAACATTCCGAAGGGCGCAGATCCCGTGCTGGATGCGAAGCGGCTTTATTTGAATTTCAATTTCTGGGTCGTCCGCGCCGTTTTCTATTTCCTCTATTTCACCATCGCGGCCTTCGCTTATCGCAAACTTTCCATCGCTCAGGATCGCGACGGCAATCCGGCCTACACCTTAAAGATGCGGAAACTCGCTTTCGTTTTCCTGCCGCTCTTTGCATTCTCCCTCACCTTCGGTGCTTACGATTGGCTGGCTGGTCTGAACTACAAATGGTTCTCCACCATGTGGGGCGTTTACATTTTTGCCGGCGCGGCGGGCAGCTCGATGTCGCTCACAGTGCTCATAATCGCAGCGTTACAAAAAGCCGGTTACCTCAAGGAAACGGTCACGATCGAGCATTATCACATCATGGGTAAGTGGATGTTGGCCTTCTCCGTTTTCTGGGCCTACATCGGTTTCAGTCAGTACATGCTGATCTGGTACGCCAACATTCCTGAGGAAACGTACTACTTCATCCTGCGTAACACCGAGTCGTGGAATTTCATGAGCACTTTCCTGATGATCTTCCGATTCTGGGTGCCCTTCGGAGTTTTGCTCCTGCGCATGACGAAGAAAAATGTGAAATGGCTCTGCATCGTCGCGGGCTGGATCGTCTTTATGCAGATGGTCGACATGTATGTCGTCGTCATGCCGGAATTGCATCGCGCGGGCGTGCATCCGCACATTCTTGATTTGGTCACGCTCGTCGGCATCGGCGCGACTGTTGTTTTTGTTTTCCTGCGCGTGATCACCAAGAGCTCGCTCTTCCCGGTACGTGATCCGCGCGTGATTGAATCGCTCCGCATCGTCAACTGATGACCACGCACGAAACAGAAATCAGCTTCGAGCAACCGCGCTCCGGATTTGGGGCGTGGCTTGGAATCGTGCTGCTCTTTTTTGTCTTCGCGCTTTTCGTTTGGGCGGTCTTCGGCATCATGCCGCACGGCGACAACTACGAACAGAAACGCGCCGAGGCGCGAATGGAGAAACTGAAAACGGTTCGCGAAGAAGCGAACAAGTCCCTGGTCGGTTACGGTTGGGTGGATAAGAGCAAAGGTGTCGTTAGGCTGCCGATCGAACGTGCGAAGGAAGTAACTCTCGCGGACTTGGCGAATAAGAAACCGGCCGTCGCTTATCCTATTCCTCCGGAAGTCCCCGCCGAGTCGGCTACTGCGCCGACTGCGCCGTCGCCGGGAGCAACAACAACTGCTTCGCCCTCACCGGCTGGTTCGCTGCCGAAAGCGACCGCGATCACCGGCAAGGATTCGGAGAATCGCGGCCAGCCAACGGGTGCGGCCAATCCACCAAATGCCGCCCCCGGTTCGCAACCCGGCGCATCCGCTACGCCAGCGGCTTCACCTCCCGCGCCATCGAGTCAGGCACGACCGAATCCCGCGGCGCCGACTGTGACTCCAGTGCAATCGCCAGCCGGAACGCCGATTCCTGTTCCAGGGAAAACGCCATGAGTTTCGCTGATTTATTTGCGCGCATGAAGCTTTCGCAAAAGGACGCCGAAATTATTTTCGATCGTCACGAGCCAATCGGCGAGCCGACCGATCTGGTCATGCCGCGCCGCCGTTGGTTTCGCAAAAAATCGCAACAGCGAGACGTCGCCCCTTCACTCAAGCATTCCATTCTCCGATGACACCAGCCGAAATTCCGCTCATTCCACCAAGTGAAACGGCTGCCCTCGCCGGCAATGAAGTTTCGCGCGGCGATGTCGAGCAGGTCGAGCGCGCGCTGATCGACGCTTCGACGCGCGTCCCGGTTTTGATGTTCTACACCTCGGCCATCCTTTGGCTCCTAGCCGGCACGGTGCTGGCGATGCTGACTTCATTCAAAATGCACATGCCTGACTTGTTAGGCGGCGTGAGCTTTTTGACCTGGGGCCGACTGCGTCCCGCGCACATGAACGCGATGGTTTATGGCTGGGCGGTGAATGTCGGAATAGGCACCGCTATCTGGCTAATGGCGCGACTTTGCCGGACAACCCTGCGTCATCCGTTGCTGCTCGTAGCGGGGGCGGCGTTTTGGAATCTCGGCGTGACGATTGGCATCATCGCCATTTTCGCCGGCGATAGCACCGGTCATCAATGGCTCGAATTTCCGCCGTATGCTGCGGTCATTCTTTTTGTCGCCTACTCGTTAGTCGTTTCGTGGGCCATCCTGATGTTTCGCTTCCGGCGGAGCGGACACATTTACATCACGCAATGGTATCTGCTGGCCTCCTTTCTCTGGTTCCCGTGGCTCTACGGCGCAACGCAGATCATGCTCTTTGTGGTGCCGGTGCAAGGTGTCATGCAAGCCGCTGTGACCTGGTGGTTCGCAAACAATCTCATGTTCCTGTTCTTCGGCTCGATCGCATTGGGCACGGCGTATTACATGATTCCGAAAGTCATCGGACGTCCGGTCTACAGTTATCACCTGGCGGCAATTGGTTTTTGGACCTACGCGCTGTTCGCGAGTTGGACGGGAATGCAGCGAATGATCGATGGACCGTTCCCGGCCTGGATGATCACCGCCAGTATCGCGGCGTTGATTCTCGCCACTATTCCGGTCGCGACCGTCGGTTTGAATCATCACATGACGATGCAGGGAAATTTCCCACTCATGCGCTACAGCCCGACGCTGCGCTTCACCGTTTTCGGCGCGATCTCTTATACGGTCTTCAGTTTGTTCGGTATCCTAATTTCATTGCGCTCCATGGCGCGCTACGTCCACTTCACGCAAGCCAGCATCGCTTACTCGCATCTCGGACTTTACGCCTTCTACACCATGATCATGTTCGGCTCGATGTACTACATCGTGCCGCGTCTGGTCGGGCGCGAATGGCGTTACGCGTCGCTGATTAAGTTGCATTTCTGGAGCGCGGCCTACGGCGCGATGCTCATGGTCGTGATGCTTTTCGTCGGCGGCATTGTGCAAGGTCGCGATCTCGACAACACCGCGCTCTCCTTCACCGAAAGCACGCAATCGATTCTGCCGTATCTGCGCGGACGAAGTCTTTCCGGCATTTTAATGACGGTGGCGCATTTCGTTTTCGCATTTCACTTCGGTCTCATGGTGCTCGGCCTCGGCCGCACGGCCACGTTGCCGACATTCCTGAATCCGAAAGAAGAGGATTTGGTCCCGCGTTAAATGAAAGGCGTTCTTCCATTATTTCTCGGCATCTTCGGGACGTTCGCGTTTTCGTGGATCGGTCTGACCATGGTGCCGAATGCGCAGATCGGTCATCTGGATTCTCAGGTGAACAAAGACGACGAGAACGATATTTATCCGATGCCGAAATCCGGCATGGCCGAGCGCGGCCGACAAATCTACATGGCGAACGGTTGCGTTTATTGTCATACGCAACAGGTGCGACCGGAATACGGCGGCGCCGATATCGAACGGAAATGGGGCGATCGTCGCAGTGCGCCGCGCGATTATATTTTCGAGCGGACGGCGTTGTTAGGCAAAATGCGCATGGGTCCCGATCTCGCGAATATCGGCAAACGCGCGCCGGCTGAAGAAGCCAGTCCATCAGCTTCGCCCGCGGCGTCGCCCGCTGCTTCGGCGCCGGCAACCGCCGCGGCATCACCTGCATCTTCGGTTGCGCCCGCTGCTTCCGCCTCACCAGCAGCCACGGTAAATGCACAAACAACGGAAGGTTCCGCCGGTCCAGTCGTCACTTCGGCAAACGGAGTTCCCATACTTTATTCCACCGCGTGGCATCATCGGCATCTCTACGCGCCGCGCACGATCACGCCGGAATCGACCATGCCGGCTTATCGCTTCCTTTATGAAAAGCGACAGATTAGTGGCGAGACTGCGGCCGACGCGATCATCCTTCCCGCCGCGAATGCGCCGCCGGAAGGGTGGGAAATTGTTCCAACTTACGATGCGAAATGTTTAGTCGCTTATCTGATGTCACTTGATCAATCGCACGCGTTGGCAGAAGTAAAATCGAGCGCGCCGGCGCCGGCTGCCGCACCCGCTCAGCCTGCGAAATGAACGACAAAATTTCTGCATCGGATCGCCAGCCACGCCAGGGGATGGATTATGGCGAGACGGAGGACGTGCAGCAAGTGCACGCGGCGATTCAGCGCGAGAAACGCGAACCGCGCGCCGGAAGCGAACCACTCTCCATCTGGTTGATCGCAGTTTATGGTCTCGCGGTTTTTTGCGGCGGTGCGTATCTCGGCCGCTATTCGGGAAGTTTCAGCGGCGATGGTTTGGATATCGGCAATGCGCCCACTGCTCGGAAAGCGGCCGGTGGTGCACAAGGCGCGGGACAAGAAGTGGCGATGACTCCGGTTGATCGGGGCAAAAAAGTTTTCATGGCGAACTGCGCGGTTTGTCATCAGGCGAGTGGCGTTGGATCCGCCGGCCAGGGATATCCGCCGCTCGCCGGTTCGGAGATTACCAATGGCGGTTCGCGTCGTAACGCCATGATCGTGCTCAAGGGTCTGACCGGTCCCGTGACGGTGAAGGGTCAAAAATACGGCAGCGCTGTCATGCAACCTTGGGAGACGCTCGGTGATCAGAAAGTGGCCGACGTTCTCACTTACGTCAGACAGGAGTGGGGGAATACCGGTGGTCCGGTGACGAAGGACCAAATCAGCGCGTTGCGTAAGGAGTTAGCGACGCATCCCGCTTCCTTCACTGAGCCCGATATTCTAGCTGTGCCCGCTGAAGAAAATCTTCCGGGTGGTGAAGCGGCTCCCGCCGGCGGCGCTCCGCCGCAGCCAAAAAGTTAGCGGCGCGCGTTTAGCCAGTGACGGCCTCGCGCCGTTAAAATGATTCGCCACAAAGATCTCGAGGACCCAAAGGTTCGCGAGGTGATCGTGATCGGCGGCGGCATCGCCGGATTATCTGCCGCAATTTATCTCGGGCGCGCGCAACGCGACACGCTCGTGATCGATTCCGGCCACTCCATGGCAAAATGGGAACCGACCGTGCAAAATTATCTCGGTTTTCCGGATGGCGTCGGCGGCGAAGCTTTGCTGAAGAACGGAAAAAAGCAGGCACTTCGATACGAGGCGGAATTCGCGCAGGACGAAATCGCCAAAATCCGCCGGAACAAAAACGATTTCGTCCTGCAAGGAAAACGCCGCACCTATCGCGCGCGCAGTCTTCTTCTCGCTACCGGCATTTTTCATCTGCCGCCGAAAATTCCCGGTGTGAAGAAATGCCTCGGGCACAGCATGTTTTTTTGCAAGGATTGCGACGGCGTGCGCGTGCGTCATAAACGCATCGCGATCTGCGGCGCGAACAACGAGGCGGTCGAATATGCGCTCGGGATGTTGTTTTATTCAGCGTGTGTCATCATCGCGACCAACGGCGAAAGGCCGCACTGGAGCCGGCAACACGCGCGCTGGCTGAAGGAATATGAAATTCCCGTGCACAAGAGCCGCATCACCGATGTGAAACAGAAAAAGCGCAAGATTCTCGCGCTCCATTTCGCCGGCGATTCCGAGGTGAAAACGGATTACATCTTCACCACGCGCGGAGATGTTTTTCACACCAAGCTGGCCGAGCAACTCGGCGCGAAACTAGACGGCGATGGCCAGATCAAAGTCGATCACTGCATGCGGACGAGCGTGCCGAAACTTTACGCGGCCGGCTGTGTCACGCCGGCGAATTGCCAGATGATCATCGCCGCCGGACAAGGCGCTGCCGCGGCGCAGGCGATCAATCGCGATATGTTCGAGGAAAGCTTGCGCACGCATTCATTGCGCGGTTTTCGCGAGGTGCAATTGCGTCGCGAAAAAACCATTCCGGAAGGCGCGTGACGGCTATGCGGAACGATTTCTTATTGTGCGACTTTCTCGCCTACGCGAACAAAGCGAACTCGTCCGGGCTCAAGGTTTTTTTTAGCGTTTTGCTACTCCTGGTCCTGGCCGCCGGGTTTTACATCCTGCGCAACCGCAAGAAGTTCTTCGGGTGCCGCGCCGACGAGTCCGACAGCTACGCTTCGGCGAATTTGCGCATGTGGCTGGTCATTCTGGTTTGGATTCACGCCGTGGTCATCACGGCACTAATGATCTACGAAGTATAATGTTTCCAGCTTTGCTCTTGAAAATTTCGCCCCGACATTCAGGTTGATTTCCGACGCTATGGACGCTTCCACCGATCTGGCCCACGCTCACGAAACCCATCACGACGAGCACGCGCATGATCATCACCATGAGCTCGGTTTTTGGCGGAAATACATTTTCTCCACCGACCACAAGGTCATCGGCATTCAGTACGGGATTAGCGGCCTGATTTTTCTCTTCTTCGGCTTCAGCCTGATGATGCTGATGCGCTGGCAACTGGCTTTTCCCGGAAAAGCATTGCCGTTTCTCGGACCGATCATCGGCAACATTTTCGGCGCCGGCAGCATGCCGGACGGGAAGATGGCGCCCGATTTTTACAACTCGTTAGGCGCGATGCACGGCACGATCATGATCTTCCTCGGCATCGTGCCGGTGGCTTTTGCCGCATTCGGAAATTTCGTCGTGCCGCTGCAAATCGGCGCGCCGGATATGACTTTCCCGAAGATCAACATGGCGAGCTACCAGGCATTTTTCGTCGGCGGCATCATCATGCTGATCAGCTTTTTTGTTCCCGGCGGCGCGGCTAAAGGCGGCTGGACCTCCTACACGCCGCTCGCGATTATTTCCGACAAAGGTCCGGGCCACGATGTCTTCTGGAACGGGCAAACGCTTTGGCTGGTCGGTTTCATTTTGCTGATCACCTCGTCGCTGCTCGGCGCGGTTAATTTCATCACCACCATTATTCAGCTGCGCGCCAAAGGCCTGACCTGGATGCGGCTGCCGTTTTTCGTTTGGGCGCAATTCATCACGGCGTTTCTTTTGTTACTCGCGTTCCCGCCGCTCGAAGCCGCGATTGTCATGCAGCTAATGGATCGGCTCGCCGCGACCAGCTTTTTTCTGCCAAGCGGTTTGGTGGTGAATGGCGCGGCGCTGCAAGTGAGCGGCGGCGGCAGTCCGATTTTGTGGCAGCACTTTTCTGGTTCCTCGGACATCCGGAAGTTTACGTGCTCATTCTTCCCGGCATGGGCATCGTCGCGGAAATTATCGCGAACAACACACGCAAGCCGCTCTGGGGTTACAAGTCGTTAGTCTTCGCTGGGCTCGTGCTCGGATTTCTTTCCTTCATCGTCTGGGCGCATCACATGTGGCTCACCGGCATGGGCACGGTGGTCAGTGCGTTTTTCCAAACGACCACCGATCATCATTTCGATTCCGTCGGTGATTATTTTGAGCGCATTTTTCATTTCGCTTTGGGGCGGCTCGATTCGTTTCAACACGCCGATGCTTTTTGCGACGGCCTTCCTGCCGATGTTCGGCATCGGCGGTCTCACCGGTATTCCGCTCGCCTTTAATTCCGCCGATCTTTACCTGCACGACACCTATTACGTGATCGCGCATTTCCATTACATCGTTGCGCCCGGTACGATCTTCGCCGTTTTCGCCGGCGTTTATTATTGGTTCCCGAAAGCGACCGGGCGACGCATGAGCGAGTTTTGGGGGAAGGTCCATTTCTGGCCGTCGCTCATTTGCATGAACGTGATTTTTCTGCCGATGTTTTTACAAGGGATGCTCAGTATGCATCGCCGTTGGTATGACGGCGGTCAGGGTTGGAATCTGGCCAACGACAAGGTCTGGGGTTTAACCGGATTCCAATGGAACACGCCGATCTCAATCGCCGCCTGGACGATGGGTCTCGCGCAAATTCCCTTCATCATCAATTTTTTCTGGAGCATCAAACGCGGCGAGAAAGTGAACGACAACCCGTGGGAAGCGACCACGCTCGAGTGGGCCGCGCCATCGCCGCCGCCGCACGGAAATTTCGACAAGCCCGTCACCGCCTATCGCGGCCCTTACGAATACAGCCTGCCGGGACGCGAGAGCGATTTCACCATGCAATGCGAACCAATTAGCGAGAGCGACCGCCGCGCTTACGAAGCTGCGGCTATGCACGCCGGGCATTAACCACTCGTTAGGCAAGACCCATGGAAATTCCCTACGAGACAACAGCGCGGCCGGACACGGGACTTTGGAACGCCAAGATCGGCATCTGGCTCTTCCTCGCTTCCGAAGTCATGCTCTTCGGCGGACTTTTTTCTTCCTACATTTTTCTGCGACTCGATTCCTTGCCGGGTCACTGGCCACATGGCCTGTTGAATGTGCCGGTCGGGACGATGAACACCGCGATCCTGATCGCATCATCGGTCACCGTAGTTTTGGCATGGGCGGCGCTGAAGATGCGGCAGTTCACTCGCTACAAGATCTACATGGGCATCACGATTTTGTGCGGTGTGATCTTCCTTTTCGTGAAGCTCTATTTCGAGTGGCCGGATAAATTCAAACACTTCGGCATCTTCATCCGCGAGGATCGGCTGGAGAAATACGAGCAATATCTCGGCAATCACCACGCGACCGAGAAAGGTCTGGAGCCGCGTTACGAAATCACCGGCCACCTCGAAAACAAAGAGGCTTTAACTGATCCGAATATCAAAGAATACGAAGTGCAGCTCGATCAAGTTAGCGCCGCGCCGGATGACCCGGCGAGCGATCGACCGCATTTTTGGCCTGTGCCGCGTTCGGAAAAAGTCGCGCACATCGAAAAAGAAGATGTGGAACGAGCGACTTTTTTCCTGCCGACGCACAGCACATTTTTTGCGACTTATTTCACCATTACCGGACTGCATGGCGCGCACGTCCTCGGCGGTGTGATCGTCTTCACTTATTTCTGGTTGCCGATTGGCGCGAATCTTTACAAGCGCAATCCCGAACACCTGGCTAACCGGGTGGAGGTCGCCGGCTTGTTCTGGCACTTTGTCGATCTGGTTTGGATCTTCGTCTTCCCGCTCTTTTATCTGCTCTAACCTATGGACGAAACACACGCAGCCGAGCATGTCGTTCACACCGACCACGACCATGACGTTTCGAAGCATGTTAAAAAATATTTGCTCGTGGGGGGCGTGTTGCTGGCCTTCACCGCGCTGACCGTCTTTCTCTCCTATGTCGATTTCGGTAATCGCAAGACCAACATCGCGGTCGGCATGCTGGTCGCGGCCGTGAAAGCGGGAATGGTCGCGGGCATTTTCATGCACCTCAGCGCAGAGCGGAAACTGATTTATCGCATCCTGATTTTTACCGCCATGTTCGTCTTCGCACTTTTCTGGCTGACCTATCTGCATTGGTACGATCCGATCTCTCGTTAGGCATGTCGCTCAAAGGTTTCCATATTCTTTTCATTTTCTTTTCCACGCTGCTCGCGCTCGGCTGTGGTTCGTATTGCATCTGGGTGGATATGATCGTGGGCGCGCCGGTTTACATCGGTGGCGCGATTGTTTCTTTCTCCGCCGCGATTGTGCTAATGATTTACGGTCTCTGGTTTTGGAAGAAAATGAAACGCCTGCGTCTCATCACATGAAAACGAGACTCATTAGCCTGTGCGTTTTGCTCTTCTGCTCGCAGGCCGGGCAGGCCATGGCCTGTTCGGTTTGCTATGGAGAACACCCGCCGAAAACCATGCAGAGCATGGCGATCGCGATTTGGTTTTTGATGGGCGCACTCATGTCGGTGCTGGGCGGTTTCGGTGCGCTCGGATTCCACTTGTGGAGACGCAGCGGCATGCCGCTCGAGCCGCATCAGGAATTGGCCGAGGAGGATTTCGAAAAGTATGAGTAATCTGCCGCTCGCGCTGATTAACGAGTTGCTCGGTCAGCAGCCGAACGCTTCCGAGCACGGCTTTCAGGTCGATCACATCCTCGAGTTCAGCCATTGGTTCATGGCCATTCTCTTTGTCGGTTGGTCGGTCTTCCTGATCTACGTTTTGATTCGCTTTCACAAGAGCCGCCATCCCGTGGCCGATCATGAAGGCGTGACCTCGGGAATTTCCACGCATCTGGAATTTGCCGTGGTGCTCATCGACGCCGTTTTGCTCATCGGTTTTGCCATTCCGATCTGGGGCAAGTTCGTCGACAACTTTCCCGACTCGAAAGACGCGATCGTTGTCCACGCCGTTGGGCAGCAATTCAATTGGAACTTCCACATGCCGGGTCCGGATGGACAATTCGGCAAACGCGATGTGAGTTTGGTCACTACCTCGAATCCACTCGGCCTCGATCCGGAAAGTCCCGAAGGAAAAGATGATCTCGTTTTCGTGAGCGAACTGCACGTCCCGGTCGATCGCAACATCATCGTCGAAACGTCATCGAAGGATGTGATCCATAATTTCGCGCTGCCTAATATGCGCGCGGCCCAGGACGCAATTCCCGGGACAATTATTCCGATGACTTTCCGTCCGATCAAAACCGGCACTTACGAGATTGTCTGCGGGCAGTTGTGCGGCCTCGGTCATTACGGAATGAAGGGAACGCTCGTCGTGGATACGCCGACCGATTATCAGGCGTGGCTGAAGGAACGCGCAGAGCTGAGCGGGTCCACCAACGCGCCGGCGGCGGGTGAGCGCCCAACCGGTGAACCTGCCCCTGATCAGAATCGCGGTTCGGTTCCCGAACCCGGCGCGGCTCGCGTGGGAAATCCGGCCGGCACGCCGAACCCTGAGCCGAGCCATCCACCGCAATAACGCGGCGTTGTAGCGGCGGTCTATGACCGCCGACTCGCGACGAATCCACGCTTTCGGCGGTCACAGACCGCCGCTACAATTCTTCCGCGATGACGTTCTTAAAATCATGCGAGCGTTGAATCGCTTCATCTGGCTCACCGCGGTCGCCACGCTCTTTCTCATTTGCAGTGGCGGAATGGTCACGAGCAAAGGCGTTGGTTTGGCCGTGCCCGACTGGCCAACGACTTTCGGCTACAACATGTTTCTCTTTCCCGTTTCGAAATGGATTGGCGGAATTTTTTTTGAACACACCCATCGTCTCATCGCTTCCGTCGTAGGATTTCTCACCATCATTCTCGCCATTTGGATTTGGCGTACGGACTCGCGAAAATGGATGCGGATGCTTGGCTTGGTCTCGTTAGGCGCAGTAGTTCTGCAAGGCGTGCTCGGCGGGTTGCGCGTCACCATGTTGAAAGACGAGATCGGGATCTTTCATGCCTGCCTGGCGCAGGCGTTCTTTGGACTGCTTGTTTTTCTAGGCGTGGCCACTTCACGTGCGTGGCAGAATTCATCGCGCCTAACGAGTAGTTGGCTGCCAATCGTGACTACCATCCTCATCTACACGCAGCTCGCACTTGGCGCGACGATGCGACATCAACATCGCGATCTCGCCATTCTCGATTTTCCCGCGGCTTATGGGCGAGTCATCCCCGACACCAGTCCCGCGAGCCTGGCCGCAATCAATCTCCAACGCGATCAACTGGCGTTGTCCGATGTCAGTGCTGCGCAAATCTGGCTGCAAATGGTACACCGCTTTCTCGCTTTGTTGATTTTTCTCGGCGTGCTGGCGTCGTGGTTCGCGATGCGCAACAGCCTGGCAGTCATATGGGTCGGATGCGTCCTATCGCAAGTTTCATTAGGCGCCTGGGTCATCTGGAGTAACAAAGCTGCCGACGTCGCGACTGCGCATGTTGCGGTCGGCGCGACTATGCTCGCGCTTGGCGTGAGTATTTGCGCGCTCGCCTTGCGTTCGCGTTTGCCTAACGAGACTAAGAAGATTCAGGGCATCAGTAATTGAGGAAGCGCACGCCTTGTGAAGGCCGCAGCTATTTCCTCCTCGGCCAAGGTCGAGACTCGCAGCCACCCGGTCTTGGATTTCGCGGAACTGGTGAAAGCGCGGCTCACCTTGCTCGTGCTTCTTACCACCGCCGTCGGTTTTTATCTTGGGACTGAAGGTCCGATTCACACGCGCGCGTTTGTTAACGTCATGCTCGGCACTTCGCTCGCCGCCGCCGCCGCTGCCGCACTCAATCAATGGTGGGAGCGACGACTCGACGCGTTGATGCATCGCACGCGCGAACGTCCGATTCCCGCTGGCCGAATGTCAGCCACGGTTGGCTTTTTTGTTGGGATCCTCCTTGCTCTCGCCGGCGCGGCTTATCTCGCGCTGAGCTGCAACTGGCTCAGTGCATTCCTCGCTGCCGTAACCATCGCGGTTTACATTTTCGCCTACACGCCGCTGAAACGGATCAGCACCGCGAACACCTTGGTCGGCGCGATTCCCGGCGCGCTGCCGCCGGTCATCGGTTGGGCTGCGGCGCGCGGGAATGTGCAAGGTGCGTCCTGGAGTCTTTTCGCGATTTTGTTTTGCTGGCAAATGCCGCACTTCTTCGCCATCGCCTGGATGTATCGCGAAGATTATGCCCGCGGCGGATTCCAAATGCTTTCGCGTGATGACGACAGTGGCGTGCGCAGTGCCAGTCAGGGCGTGCTCTTTTCCATGTTGCTCTTGATCCTGAGCGGCATCCCGACATACATCGGCCTGACGAATTGGAATTATGTGCCAATCGCGCTCGCGCTGGGAGGATGGTTCGTCATCATGGCGCTGCGATTTCATCAGAAGAAGACCCGTGAATCCGCGCGCGCTTTGTTTCTGACTTCGATCGTTTATCTTCCACTACTTCTATTTGCTCTCGTGCTGACCAAACAATGAACGCAACCTCCGTTTCTGCGTCCCGCCCGATCTCCGTGAGCGCACTCGCATGGAAAAGCGTGCTGCTGGGGTTGCCCTTAGTGGTCGCGACTTTTTTCTTTTTCGTTTGGCGTACTCAAACGAATCAACTGACACACCGCTCCCTGGACTCGTTAGGCACAATTCCCGAATTCCGCCTAACGAATCAAAACGGACAGCCGTTCGGTTCGGCCGATCTAAAAGGAAAAATATGGATCGCCGATTTCATTTTCACTTCCTGTCCCGGGCCGTGCCCTATCATCAGCAGCCGCATGGCGGAAATGCAAAAGCCGTTCGAAAAATCGGATGTGCATTTGGTTTCCTTCACGGTCGATCCGCAAAACGATACGCCGCAGGTCTTGCACGAATACGCCGATCGCCTGCGCGCGCAGAATGGCCGCTGGGATTTTCTTACCGGACCGGTGGACGATATTTACGGCCTAACGAAGGGTGGCTTTAAACTCGCCGTTTCCGATGGCGCGGATGAATTGGGTCGGCCAGTCCATAGCACGCGCGCGGTCTTGGTCGATCGGCAGGGAAAAATTCGCGGTTATTACGACATGACCGCGCCCGACGGTGTAACGAAATTAATAGCCGACACGCATCATCTCCTGCGCGAGCAGCCAAATTAGAAAACCACGCCGCTAGCGCGTGTCTTCAAACCAACTCACGATTTTGTAGTTGTTGATGATTCCGCCGGCGCCGAGCGCTTCGTCATAATGCAAATCGGTAATGCCATTCATTACCACCGTCTTGCCGACGAAGGAACCATCGACCGTACCTTTAACGCCGCCGTTATGGATGGTTACGTCGTAATCCGGCGCGTAAACCGCTGCGCTTAACTCTCCGTTTCCGCCGATATCGACCGTTCTCGAAGTGCCGCTGGGCGGCGTAATTCCATACAGGTAGAGATCCCCGGGCTGGTTGTTCATGTTAACCAAACCATTCCCCTCGACCGCGACATTGCCCGCGAAGTAGATTTTCGCTTTCACGCCCGGCTGCAAAACAATCTGCGAATTGCCCATTGCCGACACATCGCCTGCTACATAAACCTCGATATAAGTGGTCGCGCCGCTTGGATCGCCTGTGAGATTCAGTGTCTGGTTGCCGGCAAGGCTGATGGCGCTCAACACGTAACGCGAGGCGGGCGATCCCTGCACCGCATTCGCGGCCAGGTTCGCATTGCCTGAGACAACCATCGGTGTCGGATTGATCGACGGCCAACTTGGCGCGGCAATCGGAATCGCCTCCTGATAGAAATCATCGCGTTCCGTTCCGGTCATATTGGCCACGCCGGTGGCTGTCCCGGAATTTGTCGCGATATCCCCGTAAACATGCGCGTTGCCTGCATTGAGAATGGTTCCATCGGTGGCGATGTTGCCGTGCTGCTGTCGTTTCGACACGTCGTAAAGTCCGTTGGTCGATTTAGTCGCGTCGCGCGAATCATAGCTATCGATGATGATGTTGGCGTCGGTCAGATTTAGCGCGCCGACCGACATGATAGCCTGATCGAACGATCCAACTGGCCGCACGATCGCTTCGATGCGGCGCGAAACGCGCGGACTACTGACCGCTTGTGAACTGAGAATACCGTTGGTAAAGCGGTCCCAACGCAGACTGTACTTGCGCAGATGCGTATCCTGTTTGTTATCAGCCGCTCGCGCCGGTCCCATCAACGGCATCGTACCGGTGGTGCGGATACGATAGTCCTGCCACGAAGTCGCTGGATCGATTAACTGCGCCGGCGAATCGACATTCACTTCGATGGTCATAGGCGTGCTGGCCAATCCCGCGTTCGGAATAGTCGTCAGACCGTAACTGGTTCCATTCACGGTGTTCCATCCGTTCCAGGCGTTATTCGGTGCCGGGTAGAGAGACTTGCGTAATTCCACGACCGCGAGGTCCACTCCCGATTCGGCTGCGAGCAACGACTCCTGCCAGACCGCGGTTTGCAGCGTGTTGAAATATTTGCCCGAAGCGACGCGCAGGATTTCCGCCGCGATCATCGACAAAATTGTGATGATCAGCACCGTCCAAATGAGTGCGCTCCCGGCGACGTTAGTTTTTGCTAATCGCATCAATAGACGCCGCGATTATTTCGCAGCAGAGTCGTGTTATAGAACGCCGTCGCTTTCGCGACCGTGTCGCTCGCGCCCGACGAGTTAAAAGTCGGTCGAAAAGTAATTGATGTGGTGATGACCTTGCCCAGGTCGGTTGTATCGAAAACGAAATCCTGCACATCGCTCGCGAGTGCCACCGGACCGTTCGCGCCTTCCTGTCGGTAGATGACGCCGGCCGAAAGGTAGTAGTGAACTTTGATCGAGCTGTCTTTTGCGCCGTAATAAACGCCGCCGTTCCCATCGAGAGTCGGCGTCTGCGGATTCTGTCCGGCGTCGTAGTAGCAGGGGATGTAGATGGAAACATCGTTGCGATTCGGGGGGTCGACTTTGATCGCGCGGCGGAAATCCAGCGCCATGTAATCGGAGATACGCATTTGGTCTGCGTGATTGATCGCGAAGTCCTTCGTCGCCGCATAACTGCGATTTAAGGCAATGAAAGCCATCAACAGCCCCGCAGTGACGCTGGAAAAAATCGCCGTCGAAATTAGCAGTTCCGCGAGAGCAAAGGCGCGGTGCGAATTGTTCCGCATTCCCGCGTTCACCACTTGGCAACGCCGCCTTTTGCCAGAATGGCCACGGTCTGGCGCATGACCGGCATGGTATTGGTGCCGCCGTTGTAGTTCAGCGTCCAGATTACCTTCATCGCGCTTTCGGCCAGCAATGCGTTGTTGCGATTGACAATCTGCGTCGTGCCGGCCGAGCGGACGATTTGTGTGTTCCCGACCGTGCTGCTTCCGTTCGGGACGAGGGTGAGGGTTTCGCTCAAGTCCTTCAGTCCATCACTGCCGGCAGCACTGCTGCTCAGCAAATTTGCGGTCACCCAATCGGCGTCGGTGACCTGATGCCAGTTTGCGATTCGCATCGATTCGATCCGTTGCTGCAGGACCTGACTTGCGGAGGTTGCTTCGCGTGCGGTTCGGATCGTTTTCATCGCCGTCATGTTCATGGTGAACAATGAGCCGAGAAAAAGAGCCGAAGTGCATGCGGCGATAGAAGCTTCCACCAAGGTAATGCCGCTGATGCGGACTGTGCGTGATAGAATCATAAGGCCCGTTCTCCCACCGCTTAATGCAGCACAGGACGGGCCTGTCGTTATAATTTCTATAACGATCTCGGCGAAAATCTCGCCGCGCTGGACCGAATCGTGCGGATTACGCCGGCGCCTCGTCAGCTACCAGTTTGAGATAGTCGCGATATTCACCCTTCGGGACCCCTTCGATCAGGCGAACAAGAGCCGACTGGTCGATAAATCCGGTGCGATAGGCGACTTCTTCCAGGCAGGCAATTTTTAGACCCTGCCGGTGTTCTATCGTGGCAATGTAATTTCCGGCTTCGAGCAAACTCGTTTGCGTGCCGGTATCGAGCCAGGCCATGCCGCGCGTGAGCACTTTCACATGCAATTCGTTTCGGCGCAGATACTCGACATTTAAGTCAGTGATCTCCAGTTCGCCGCGAAGCGATGGTTTCAGGTTCCGACAAAATTCGACGACGCGATCGTCGTAAACGTAGAGGCCGGGAACAGCAAAATGACTTTTCGGATTTTTCGGTTTCTCCTCGATGCTGATCGCTTTTCCCTCCGGGCCGAACTCGACGACACCGTAGCGTTCCGGATCGCGCACTTGATAACCGAAGACGCATGCGCCCTTCTCGACGGCCAGCGCGTCGCGAAAGAAATCGAGTTTCCCGTAAAAGATGTTGTCGCCGAGAATGAGTGACGCGCCGGAATCGCCGAGAAATTTTGCGCCGATCAAGAAAGCCTGCGCGATTCCTTCCGGTTTTGCTTGCTCGGCGTATTCAATGCGAATGCCGAGTTGCGAACCGTCCCCGAGGTAGTCCTTCAGCATCGGCACATCTTTCGGCGTCGAGATGATGAGAATTTCGCGCAGGCCGCCGAGCATGAGCGTGGCGAGCGGATAGCAAATCATCGGCTTGTCGTAAACCGGCAGCAGTTGTTTGCAGACGATTTGTGTGAGCGGAAAAAGCCGCGTGCCCGCGCCGCCCGCGAGGAGGATTGCTTTCTTGTTCATGGATTCGCTGCCGCAGTCTTATTGCCGGCGAGGAAGCGTTGCAACAATGGCTCGATGGTTTTTTCGATGGTGAAATGTTGCGCGATTCTTTCGCGGCCCGCACGGCCGAGCTTTAGTCGTAAATCCTGGTCGAGAATCAATCGCAGGATTGCTTCGGCCAATGCGTCCGGATCGTTCGGTGGAACCAGCAATCCGGTTTCGTTGTGCACGACCAATTCCGGAATCCCGGCGACTGTGGTGGAAACGACGGGCTTTCCGCTGGTCATCGCTTCGGCAATGACTGTTGGGAAAACATCGCTCGCGCCGTTCCGATCGACACGCGCGGCCAGAACGAAAATGTCGCAGTTGGCGAAAGCGTTCAGCACGTAATCCTGCGATTTTTCTCCCGCGAGGTGAGTGCGTGCTTCCAGATCCGGACGCAGCGGGCCGTCGCCGATGATTTCCAAAGAAAAATTTTCGCCGGCTAATTTCTCGCAAGCATCGAGCAGAACATCGAAACCTTTGAATTCAACGAGACGCCCCACGCTGAGGATGCGAATCTTTTCGTCAGCGCGCGGTGACGGAACAGGAAATTTTTTCAGCTCGATGCCGTTATAGACGCGGAAGATTTTCGCGGCGGATTCCGGACAACGCGTGCGCAACAGATCGCGGCTGCAGTCTGTCTCAGCGCCGACAAACTCGGCGGTCGCGCAAATTTCGCGGAGCAACTCCTCGTTGCCGAGGTCGGTCATAAAGTCCTGGCCGTGGGCTGTGATGCTGAAGGGAATTCCGCTGATTGCTTTGACGAAGAGCGCCGTGTGCGCTGCGCGATTGGCGAAATGAACTTGAATATGTGAAACGCCTTCGCGCTCGAAAAGATCGACAAAGAAAAGCGCGTTTCGTGCGCGCAGCGCTGCTTTGTATTCCGGTCCGTATTTCTTGTGATGACGCTCGATCAATTCGCCCGGCCAGCGCCCCGCGCGTTTGGCTTTTTTGACGAGCTTTTCGAGATCGGATTTCTCGGGAGCGTAATGAACCGGCGCCTGCAGTCGTTTCAAATATTCATGCCGCAATTCCGTCTTCGGCGGATACATCGAGGCCACAACGAGTTCGAGGCCGCGCCGTTCGAGTTCGAGCATTTCCGCGTCGCAAAACGTCTGCGACAAGACCGGATAACGCGAATAAAGATAGCCGAGTCGCACTCGGTTTCGGGTCTACGAAAACTGGACGTCTTTGCCCGGATCCATTTCGAAATCGAGCGCGATCGTGTCGGCCACGTTCGGCTTGATCACTTCTTCCATGAACTTTACGTAGATCGGGTCCTCGCAAAAAATATCGTATTTGTCCATCGACTCGAAATCGATCGCGATGAAAAACGGCCACGGCATGTCGGGCTTGATGCGCTTGCCGCACTTGATGCTGAGCACTTCGGGAATCTTCAAGAGCTGCATGCGAGTGTTCATCATCATTTCCTCGAGGCGCGCGGGCGTGACCTCGGGCTTGAGCTTGAAGAGTCCAACGTGATGCACCATGGAGTTGTAAGGTTTAGGCGGAGAAGAAGAGTCGCGCAAGCGGGAAACCGGCTTCGATTTCCTACGAAATTGTCAGGCGAGCGGCGCTATTTTTTAAACTCGAGCGCGCCTTTTTTTAGCGCGTAAACGTAGCCGACCATCAGGATGGAAACGAAGCTGAGCATGCTCCAGAGAATCGCTTTGCTGTGCACGATCGATTCTTTGTAAACGACGGCCCACGGATACATGAAAACGATTTCGAGGTCGAAAAGGATGAAGAGCATCGCAACCAGGTAGAATTTCACGCTGAAACGCGGCTGCGCTTCGCCCTGCGGAACCATGCCGCATTCGTAAGCGGAATCTTTCGTGGGATTGCGCCGGCCTGCTTTGCCTAACAAGACGCTGACGAGCAACGCGGAGACGGCGAAGCCGATCGCCACCAGGATGTGGAGCAAGACCGGAAGATAATCGCGGATCATATTGCGACCTCTGGTCGCTTCCTTTATTTGACCGCTGTCGCAACAGGCCGAACCGGGATATGCCCGTTTTGCGGCTGGATCGCTTGCTTCAAGGCCGATGGTAAACCCTTGTATTTTTTGCCGTCCTTTTTCACCGCGCCGCGGGAGACCAGATTCTGAAGTTTTTCATACGCGCGCAGGCGTAGCATTTCCTCGCCGCCGCTGGCTGCATTTCGCGCACGCAGGTTTTCATGCACGATATCGAAAAGCTGCTTGAACTCGAAAGACGCCCGACGAGAAAGAACCGCGACCAATTCTTCGGTCACGAGATCAGGAACACGACGGGAAAACGCATTTTTCTTCAGGATGGCCATAAGATCGCAAAACATAGCATATCCACGCCGATATTCAGCAGATTTATCGCTTTAAGTGAACAAATCCGGCTCTGGGAGCGATTTGAGGCTCAAAAGGAAAGCCGGCCGCATTCGCGAATGGCGTCAAATCGACTCACTTGTCGGAACAGAAATCGCCAGTCATTATTATGGAGCATAGAAATTCTTACCGAGAGCCGCTCCGGCGCCGATTACTCCCACCGCTTGGAAAAGCGAAATCGGCCCGACTGACTCCATCAGATACCCGTCATTTTCGTAGCGTTGGCTCATCGTGATCGGACTCAAGTGTTTCGTTACGACCTCGGGTTCCGGTAATTTTCCGAGATCAACGGTGTCACCGATGTTCGGCATGAATGCGGCCGCCATGATCAGCATCGGCCGCAACGCGGCATCGAGTCGCCCGTAGAGCAGCGCGGTGTCCACATAGACGAACAAATCTTTGCCGGCGGGTAGCGTTCGCTCGGCCGCTTTGAATGTATCCGAGTCGGCTAGATCAGAGCCGCGCGTCGTCCCGCGTTTCATGAGGTTCTCGACGCCGGCCAGATCATGTCCGCCGACCAGTCGATCATTCGAAAGTGCGATGGTGGCAGCGATCGATAACATCGGGTTCGCCGGTGGTTGAGAAAAATATTGCACGCCCTCCTTTTCCGAACGCGTCCACGGTTGCTCTTCGCTCATCGCGCCCACGATTTTGGTCACGAGCTCATTCGCTTTCGCAAAATCCTTCACCGGCAGGGTTGCAAAGAACATTGGTATGCGCGCGTTCGCACTCCACTCGCCGATGAATCCGATTTCAGTTCCGAAAGCGGCTTTGAAAGCGTCGGTCGTCACGCCGCTCGCGCTCAACGCGCTGATGACTTGTTGCGTCACCACCGGCAGCCCGGGAATCGCCGTACCCGGCGCGGTCGGGAGTTTATGAGGAAGTTTGAGAAAGCCCGCCGCGTAAAAAATTGCATCACGCGTCGCCAGCGAAAGCGACGCGCGCGTGAGTTCGCCTTCTTCGCCTTTCGGCATTTCCACGAAAACGGAGTCGCGAATTTTTCCGTTTTCGAAGGTGGTGGCGGCCGAGATCGTGTGAATCTTTCGCAGGAGCGTGAAGCGATCGCGATTGCCATCATCTTTTGCGAAATCACTCGTTAGGCTCTCGAAATATTTATCGACCCGCGCATAAGCACGCACCGCGTAAACCGGCGGCAAATGCTTTGACGCTGCGAGAAAATTTTCATCGACCGCTAATGTGCTGGCCGAATCTTTCAACCGTCCATCCGCGCGATCGAGCAGCGTCTTGAGCGTGGCGACATCATTCCCTGCGAAAAACCAATTACCGTCATAGACCGTTGCGATGGTCAATTCGCCTTCGTTGGCGACGTCTATCCGGTGCGATTCGTAATCAACTGTTTGATGCTGCATCGACGGCGAATGCAGATGCATGTGCTCACGCCAATCGCCGATGATTTTTTCCACCTTCTCTTCGCCGCCTTTGAAACGGAAACCCGCCAGCATTTTCGACTGCTTCTTTTCCCACGAGATAATGGCGAAGAAAACGTCCTTGATTTCCAGCGGCGCAATCTCGCCCAGCTTCTCTTGCACCGTGCCGCTCTTCGGCATTTTCGTCAGCGGCCTTTGCAAGAAATCCTGCATGGCCGGCTCGCGCCACAGTTTGTAAATGTCGCTTTCGTGAAACTTCGCGCGTGCGCCGTTGACATCGGGCAAGTGCACGAGCGCGAGTGTTTCTTTCGGCAGCAGCGCGCTCACCGCCGCGCTCGAGGTGCGAACCGATCCACCGTGTTTGGCCAGCCAAATGCCGCCGGCAGCCAGCGCAGCAAAAACAATGACCAGAAGAAGCTTTTTCATGCGGAGGAACTTTAAGCGCGGTTGGCTTTAGGCGCGCGGATGAAATTTTCGATGCACCGCTTTCAGCCGCTGCTGATCGACGTGCGTGTAAACCTGCGTGGTCGAGATGTCCGCATGTCCGAGCATTTCCTGAATGATGCGCAGATCGGCGCCGTTGCCTAACAAGTGCGTGGCAAAGCTGTGCCGTAAGAGATGCGGATAGATGTTCGTTTCCAATCCGGAATGTCGCGCGCGTTCCTTCACGATTTGCCAAAGGCGCGCCGTCGTCAGTTTCGTCCCGCGCGCGGACAGAAAAATTTCGCTGCCGGATTTTGGCCTAACGAGTCCTGGCCGCTCGCCCGAAAGATAAGCTGCGAGCGCTTCACAGGCTTTCTTCCCCACCGGGACCAGTCGCGTTTTGTTTCCTTTTCCGGTCACGCGCAGGATGCGCTCTTCCAGGTTCAGGTTCTCCAGGCGCGCGTTCGCCAGCTCGGAAATGCGCAGGCCGCTCGCGTAAAGCAGCTCGATCATCGCCCGGTCGCGCAACCCGCGCGGCTGCGCGGTGTTAATGCTCTCGATCAACTGTTGCACCTGCAATTCATTCAACGTCTCCGGCAGATAGCGTTCGATCCGCGGCAAAGTCAGCACCTCGGTCGGATCTCGCACGATCACGCCCTTCGCCAGCAGGAAGCGAAAGAAAATCTTCAAGGCCACCACGACCAGCTTGATCGAGGAGGCAGCCAATCCTTTTTGTTTTTGGGTCGCGAGATAGTCACTGATCAACGGCAGCGTCACTTTGCGCGGCGCGGTGATTTCACGCGCCTTCGAACACCAATCGGCAAACTCGCTCAACGAACGGCGCGTCGAGAGCTGATAGTTCTCCGAAAGCCCGCGTTCCGTCGCGAGGAAACGGATGAACCGGTCGATTTCCTGCTCCATCAATACCGCAAGCTTCCAGTTTGCAATTCGCGCGCAAGTTTGAACAACAACCCACTCGGCAACGTCTCATCCGGTGACGCATCTGACATTCTTATCATGACGAACTACATTGTGACATCGGATCGATTCCGCTGCTGCGATTGACAAAGAGAGACTGATTATCGGAACCTAGCTAAGAAGATGAGCCTCGACCTAAACACGCTCTTAAATGACTGGCCGCACGAACCCGGTGCGATCAAGGTGCGCAAGATTCTCGGCCTCGATGGCCGCGAGAAGCTGCAGCTGCGCATCGATCTCGGGATGCTCCAGATGGAAATGAGCGGCCGGCCCGATGGGCGCCGTCCGCACAATTGCGAATCGCTCCTGCAATATCATCAACGCCGCGCCGTGCGCGCGGAAGGCCGCGGTGAGGGCTACGAGCTTTCGCCCGAAGAATGCAACGAGCTGCAGCAGGAAGGCATTCAGTATTACCATCGTTATCTCAGTCTCTTTCAGATCAACGATTTCCCCGCGGTCATTCGCGACACCGCGCGCAACCTCGAGCTCTTCGATTTCGTGGCCGAACACACCGCGCGCGAAGAAGTGGCCTGGAGCTTCCAGCAGTTCAAACCTTACGTGCTCATGATGAACACGCGGGCCAAGGCTTCTATTTTTCTCGGCGAAGGAAAATTCGGCGAAGCCATGAGCGAAATCGAGCACGGGCGCGATGCCATCGAAGATTTCTTCGAGCAATCGAACTTCCCCGAGCTGGCGCAGAAAAGCTCTGAGATCGCGTTTCTCGAAGAATGGCTCGAAGAAGTGCGGGCCAAACGGCCGCTGACCAAGCTCGAAGTCATGCAGCGCGAAATGGAAGTCGCGATCAAAGATGAAATGTATGAGCGCGCCGCCGAACTGCGCGACGCGATCAAGCGGCTGCAGACTTCCGAGACCCGGGTGTAGGGACGGTTTCGCGGCTGCGGATTTCGCGGTTGCGGCTAAGACGGCCGCCGCTACACAATTAGCTCGTGAGCAGTTCGAACCCTAGCTTCATCGAGCGCAAAGAAAATTTCGCGCGCAAGATGGCGGGCAAAGCCAAGCCGGCCGTTCGCTCCACTGATCGTCTTCCGCCCGGACAACATCTCACGCCCGGTTTCCCGGTCCTCGATCTCGGTATCAAACCCGAAATCGCGCTAACCGATTGGCGACTGGAAATCGGCGGCGCGGTCGAGAATCCGAAAACCTTCACCTGGGAGGAATTCAATGCGCTGCCGCAGTTCGAAGACGTGAGCGATTTCCACTGCGTTACTACTTGGAGCAAATACGATGTGAAGTGGACCGGCGTGGCCTTCTTCACTATTGCAGAACTCGTTAGGCCAAAACCCGAAGCCAAACATGTCCTCTTCTCCAGCTATGACGGTTACACCACCAACGTCCGCCTCGAAGACGTCATGGACGACGACGTCCTCATCGCCACAAAGTATGACGGCAAACCGCTCCCGCGCGATCACGGCGGCCCGGCCCGCGTCATCATTCCGAAGCTCTACGCCTGGAAAGGCGCCAAGTTCATCCGCGCCATCGAATTTAGTGTGGAAGACAAACTCGGCTTCTGGGAAGTTCGCGGCTACAGCAACACTGCCGATCCGTGGACGGAAGATCGGTTTTCGTAACTTTTTTATCCACAGATTTCGCAGATTTCCGCAGATTAGGCTCCGATCCTTCGATGTGTTTTGGTCGGAAATAAATCTGTGAAAATCTGCGTAATCTGCGGACGAATACTCTTTCTTCTTCTGTGGACCTCTCGAATAGCTCGCTCTGACTATCGAGAGTTCGAAAAAATTTCCACTAACGACTCGTTAGGCAAAGCCTTAGAGCAAACTGCGGAAGCAGCCGTGAAGGAATTTCCACAACTCGCGCCGGATAATCTCGCGCTTAGTGTTATCGACCTCACCAAACCCGAAGCGCCGATCCGCGCCGACTACCATGGTGACGCACCCTTCTATCCTGCCTCGGTCATCAAGCTCTTCGTCATGGCGGAAGTTTTCCATCAGGGCAAAAGCTCACCCGAGATCGAGCGGGCCCTGCGCGAAATGATCCACATTTCCGACAACGACGCTACGGCCTACCTCATCGATGTTCTCAGCAACACTACCGCCGGGCCCGAGCTGGAAGGCAAAGCGCTCGAGGAATTCATCGAGCGCCGGCGCGTCATTAACCATTACTTCGACTCGCTAGGTTATCACATCAACGCCATGATGAAGCCCTGGAGCTTCGGTCCTTACGGCCGCGAAATGCAGTTGTTAGGTACTAACAAGGAGAACCGCAACCAGGCCAGCGCTAACTCGATCGCGTCTCTTCTGTATTGGATTGTGCGCCAGCGCGCCATCTCAACAGAAGCATCCGCCGCCATGATGTCGCTGCTAGAGCGCCCACTCGACCCACCGCGCTCCGATGAGAACCAGGTCAAAGACTTCCTCGGCGAATCACTTCCAGCCGCCTCAAAGCTGTGGTCAAAGTCCGGCGAGACCAGCGAAGTCCGTCACGACACTGCCTATGTTGAACTGCCGAATGGGCGAAAGCTAATTATCGTTGTTTTCACACGTGCCGGCGAAGTAAAACCTTTGCTGCCTACCATCGCAAATCACCTATTAAACTCTTCCTGAGAGCTCTCCACTTAGACACTAAGATACTAAGGTATGTCCGCCTCGTAGGTTATCTGGCAATTCTCATCGGTGATCGCACCTGCGGCATTGCGCGTAGGCTTAAGAAATACTTCGTAGACCTTATTGGCGGTTGCGATGACTCGTGGTGGTGCGTTTGTGTAAGGGTCGTTGGTATTGGGATCAATGTATTGGCCTGTAACGAAGACCCGAAAGTTGCGGCTCCGGACAACGGCCATATTGTAGATCTTGGCAAAATACTCTTCGGCTGCGCCGTCATTCCATTCTGTAGGTCCGTCCCCATTAACCCACTGGTTTTTGTTTCCGAAAAACGCGCCGGTGCTATTCTTAAGAAACGCCAATTGAGCTGTGGATAGAAAAGGTTGCTGAGCTCGGGCGTTAATGACTGCGTCAGCGAAAATATCGGCTGTCCGGCCGCTGGCAGTAATCGGTCCATAGACCGTCGATGGCTGGATTGCCTGGTCAACATCGTTCCCGTTCACGTTACCCATTCTGATACCTGCGCCGAGCGTTCGCAGAACCTCCCGGCTTGCGGTGTTAAGATTGATCTTACCTGTTGTAGCTACCTTGTCGGCGATAGAAAAAACATCGAGTAACTGCGATGCGCGCATACCATCTTTATCGAAGCGACTAAATTCCGGGCGACCTATGCGCAAGGTGAAACCGCCGCCGTAACGCGAGTCGGCGGTTGCGCTGGAGGTTATGTCTGTCCATTTGTTGCCGGTAGTGGTGATATTCCATTGTGCTGGGTCGAAAATGAAGCCTAGCTCGGTGATAGTCTTGAGATTGCCCGCGTTAGAAATGATCATAGGTTCCTTCTGAGAATCAACTGCTGGCCGATTTGTCGGTGGAGTAGGTGCGGCGGCCGGTGGAATGGAATCGCTTAGGCCGGTAGGCGAAATCAGAGTCGTATCGTGACCACCATCAGCCCATGCTGAGACCTTCGTACCCTGCTGAGCCAATGCATTGGTCGAACTAGGTTTTGCATTGCGACTCCACAGCGTGGCATCCGAAGTATAGTCGCAAGTGCCTTGGCAAGTTCCCGCGGCCGAAGCTATATAGTAGGCCGCGCGTGGATCGCCTGGGTTGTACTGGAAATTTGCAGGGCCCGAGTAATATTCGAGTCCTGGTAAGCTACCTGACCACGAGTAAGTTTTTTGACTTGAGCTGTGCGGAAGAGCTGGGTTGTAGATGGTGTTGGCATTCTTTTGAACACCGTAACCGCCAACTTGTTGGGCCACGTACGGAGTATCGATTGTTTTGAAGGTTGATCCTCCATCAGCACTCCATTCCAGTTTATAGCTACTCTTTCGATCGGCCGCCAGGTCTAGCTTAGTGAGCGTGTTCGCGGCGACGGCGCCCGTGCTAAACGTATATGTAGCGGTGCCGAAATTGAATACCTTATATTCGTTAGCCTGCATCGAGATAGCCTGGCTGGGGTAAGGTAGTCCGGTAACGCTTGAACCGTTAGGCGGTCTCTGCGGATCGTCACTGTCGCCGAAATACGTGAAGCTGCCTATGGTCACCGGATGTCGATAATAGGTCGTGTAACGCACGGTACCTGTAATCGGTTGGTTCGTCATATTCCACAGTTCAACGATACTAGTTAGAGAGATCTTTACGGTGTTTCCAGAGGATGCCGTCCAGTTCACGTAGTCGTAAAACTCATTTACCAGTGGATACGCACCGACGCCGCGGTAGTCGCTTCCCACCAGAGGAGGTTTATTGGCCGGCTGCGCATAAGCGACTATATTTGCCGCAATCGTACGGCGGTAACTGTCCTCGGCAGCCGTCCCACTTAGGTTGGCCGTAAAACCGCCGCGCCGATTAGACGCCCAGTTGGGAAGGTTATCCTTGATGGGTGCAGCAATTTTATCGACGCCCTGATCGGCAGTTGACGTGCCAGCCGCAACATCCTGGATGATAGGGTTCAGATTTGTCTTAAGAGAACCTTCATTCTTGTAGCCCAAACCGTAGGGGATGATGCTTTGTTCGGTGTCTGCTTGCAGTCCACCTACGAGAGAGTTTAAACACACCTGATCATCGGAAGAATTTGTAGTAGTTCCAAGTCGAGTGGTGAGCGGCGTAAAGAGCAAGCCGTGATTACCAACCAGCGTCTTGGCATAGGTTGAACCACTATCTGTATTCGACGCACTAGAGAACAAGGTAAAGAGCGCGATTTCCTTAGGATCGAAGCCGTAAAGCCGCTGATGGCTAGTAGCCGTGCCATCTTCCCCAGGATTGCCAGCTACATTAGCATCTACATAGCTAGCTAGGTCTTCGATCCAATAAGTATAGCGGTATTGCATTGGCTTCTGCGCGGGAGCAGGGGTCGGTGTGGGAAGATATTGCCATTGCGTCCGGATATTAGGTTGCCAAACGGCATGCGGTGCCGGGCTTGGGAAAAGCTTTGGATAGTAGACGGTTATCGACCCAAAACTTTGACTTGCGACCGAGGTGGGCGTCGGAGGCGGCGTGGGTGTCGGCGCAACGCCGGCAGCGATGGCAACGGGAGCGGAAATTGTGCCACCGGAGTAGAGCGGGAAGTACTGAATAGTCGGATTCTGGTAGGCATTTGGGCCTGAGCTATTCGGATTGGCCGACCCGATGTAGTAATAAGGGACATTGTTTGGATCATTTTCCGAAAGAACGATAAAGGAATCGTTCTGTGTCTGTGGAGTCGCTCCTGCAGTGGGCAAGGCCCTTAAGGCTTCCTTCGCCGCCTCAAGCCCGCTTTCGGCGGCTAGCTGTGCTTGATAACTCTGATCATACGTGCTTGCGGACGACCTGTCGGACGACGCGCTGACTAAGAAGCCGATAACAAGCACCGCCGCCAGAACGACCATGATAAGTGTGATTACGAGCGCGAAACCGCTTTCACGGAAGCGAGAAGAAGTCATGGCAGGTTGAGTCTGGTTCTAAACTGATAAACATTTGGCGCTATGAGTCTCTTATAGTTTTGCGTTGAGGCGTCCATCCAGTCAGTTGCATTAGACGACACGCTCATAATTGTCCGAGCCGCGCTTGGACTCATGACATTAAAAGAAACCTCGATTGCGGCTGGCTGAGAAACGCCGGAGGCACCTACTTCCATTGGGAATGTTGAGTCAACGGTCCCGTCGGATCTGTAAGCTACCACTTGCATGTTCCAAACATAGCTGGCCAAAGGTTCATCGACTGTGCCGGGCGCATAGAGGGTAACAGGCGAAACATAATTTCCAGCTCCTGCACTTTTGAAGAAATTGAACGTAGCGACACTATCGCGAAAATAACGGTGTAAGGTGTAATGGCCACGTTTTCCATTTGCATCGGTGTCCCACCGGGAATAGTAACCGATGGCACAAACATCTCCGGGTGCTGCAGAACTTCCGAAGGGCTTATTCTTCGCCGCGCACAACGCAAAAATTTGCGCGGCTTTGGTAGTCGATGGATCGGAATAAGTCCGATCTGTTAGCAGCAGATAAGCGGAAGATGGGATATGAACAAGCGATGAAAGGTCGCGCTCAATCAGTTGCAAGGCAGCGCGAGCTTCGCGGAAGGCATCTATGCGTTGTGTAGCGCGCGACGTAATGCCCGTGAGTGAGCCGAACATTGTTCCCAACATGACTACGATGAGAATAGTAATGGCAGCGGCAAGAAGTAACTCGACGAGGGTGAAGCCGTTGGCGGCTTTCCGGTGCAATTTCATGCCTTAGTATTTGGAAATCACACGGGAAAAATCGCGCACATTCTGGTTGTTGTTCGGAGACGCTCCAGCGGCGGTAAGAGGTGGAGAAACAATTCTGATGCTTACCTGGTTTGCATCAGACGTATTGAAACCGGTAGGAGCACTGTTCGTCGCGATGCTGACTGAGTAAGTGGCACCGCTAGATGACTGCGAAAGCTGGCCATTGTTGTCCACGTAGAGGAACGCGGCTGGCGACTGGTAGGTAGTGCTGGATGACGAAAGATCGATGACGGGGGCCGGTGTGGACACAGGCAAAGCAACCGCATTAAACTGTTTCTGCGCCTGGCTTGCGAATGAACTAAAAATTTGTCGCGCGATTTGTGTGGCTCGTGTTTGATCCTGTGCCGTATGACTGCTCTGTAAGCCTATAGGCATTACGCCTAGAATAGCCACGATGGCGAAGGCAACAACTCCGAGGGCTGATACCACCTCCACCAGAGTAAAGGCTCTCGATTGACATTGCTTCATGGCGTGTAGACAGCGCGTCCCGTCACCGGTGCAATGCTAATCGTCTCATCTTTGTTCGCTGAGCTAGTAGGATGCTCAAAAGTGCCAGTCACAGATCCCTCAAAGAGACGGAGGGAAATCGAACCTATATTCACGGGCGTCGGCGAGGTTAGTGCCCCGGTGCTATCGAAGCTCAGGAATGGAAATTTCTGGGCTGTAGACCCTCCCGGCGTGAATGCGAAGTCCGACGAACTCCACTTCGCGTTAGTTCGCGTATTAGCAGACGAGAAAGAAATCTCTGTTCTCAGGCTGATTCCCGTCGGCAAAACTTTCCAAGGCGTCAGCTGGATTTTTGGATTTGTAGCGCTGGCGGGATCATCTTCGAAGATCGCATAGGAATGATAAAAGTAGCGGTCCAAGATGATATTACTGGTGATGTTCGTATTTGTGCTATCGCTAGGTTGCGCCGCAAAAGCGATGTAGGTGGATCGGCCATCCCGCATCGCCTGTGAACGCGATTGTTCTATAGCTCCAAGCAAATTGCTTACGGCGGCCTTTCGCCCGCTGGATTTTGAAAGCGAATTAACAGCCGGAAGCAGAGCGACCATTAAGAGCACAATGATGCCGATGACGACAAGTAGCTCTACAAGTGTGAAGGCATCGTCCTTCCGTCTAGGTAAAGACTTAAGCGACCCGGTAAACACAACTCAAGGCTGTCGGCTACTGCCACGAAAGCACGTCATCGCTGCTTGCGGCCTGTTTATTACCATTGTTCCCCCACTTGCCATCCTTACCAAGTGAGCAAGCTCCAGCTCCCACTTTTACTTGAATCTTACCGCTGGAGTAGTCGGTATAGAACCAGCCCAACGCGGTATTTATATCTCCGTTATAATCGGCATCAATGAAGACAACGTATTCGTCGCCCCAAGGATCAACATATCCACCCGGTTTGATCGAATAGCCGTGCTCGTTGGTGGTGTTGCTCGTGCCGGTGAAAAAACCTCCGCGAGGTTTGGATTGATCCTTAGCATTCGGGCCATTGAAGAAGACGACCTGCTTGCTGTTTAGCTGGTTGCTAGCATTATAATTCGCGTCGGGAATTGCGCGAAGAATGTCGAACAGGTCGGCGCTGGAATAGCTACCATTCGGATCGCCGTACACAGTGTCCGATTGCCCACTATTATTACCCGAATTTAGCGGGTAAACGCCATACTCAGTAAAGTATGCGTTCACGGCGGTCACGATTTGCGTGACGTCGTTTTTGGCCTGCACCTTTTTCGCGCGATCAAGCACCCCGCTGATTGCAGGGAAGGCGAGTCCGACGAGGACCGCGATAATCGAAATGACGACGAGAAGTTCGATCAGGGTGAAACCGGGCGAAGAAAAATGGCGGCGGGGGATGGGCATCTGGTTTGCTTCGCTAATTTAGTCGGGGTTCGAATTGTTGTAACGGGAGAATTTTCGCGGCCTCGGGAGGTTGCAGTTCCTAGGCTTGAACCGTTCAAGCGGTCTGGCGAATCTCGCGAAAAGTAAGGGCATGCTTCTAGCTTTTACCGGGTGATCGTGCTGGAACACACGCTATCAGAAGAAGAGCATAGTCAGATCGTCCAAACGATCGAGATGTTTGAGGTCATCACTCAAACACAGCCGGACGACTATCAATCGCTCGAAATCCTCAAGGACGCCTATAACAAAATAGGCAAGCCGGAGGACTCTTTGCGGGTTTCGCGCAAGCTGGCGGAGGCGTATTTCAATGCCGGCTCGTACACGCACGCCATGCAGGAGTGCGAAGTGATTTTGCTGAAGGAACCGAGCGCCGCGGAAACGCTGGCCATGCTCGGTGAAATCGAGGCGCGTTTGCAGCAGGCGGGCGAGTCGCTGGTGCACGGCGGACCGAAGGGGGGATTGATCGCGACTCCGGGAACGACCGGCGTGGCGAGCCCAACTGTGATCGCCACGGGCGAAAACGGCCTGGTCGATATGGCGGGGAAGCACGCTCATCTAGCCGAGCGGGGCGACGATCAGTTGGCGAAATTTTTGATCATGCAGCAGCTCTTCCCGGAAGACGAAGTGACGGCTGCGCTCGATACGTGCAAGCATTTGAACAAGGACCTGAGCGGACAGGCGTTGGGCGCGTCGTTGCTCGATAAAATTTGCCGGCAGGACACGGACAAGCTCGATCGCGCGCTCTCGCAATTGATCGACCGGACGAAGTTTGCCTATGTGCCGCTGGAATATTACGACGCGGATCGGCAGATCGCGCGGATGTTGCCGGACCATTTGACGCTGGGCCGGCTGATGGTGCCGTTCGATTTAATCAGCCGCACGATCATGGTGGCGTGCTGTAATCCGTTCGACGCGGCGGGTCGCGACGCGGTGCAACAATCGCTCGATTACACGGTCTCGTGGTATCTGGCCCGGCCAGGCGCGATCGTAAAAACTTTGCAGGACATTTACCGGCTGGAGAGCCGCGCCTAACGAGTCGTTGCGATGAGAAGTAAATCTTTCGCCGAACGCATCGCCGATGTCCTGATCGAGGACGGTTTGCTCCTGCCGAGCCAACTGGACGAAGCCACCGTCATTCAGCAAAAAGAAGGCGGCCGGCTACTCAAGATTCTAACCGATCGGCAATTTGTGACCGACCAGGACATGGCCTTCAGCATGGGCCGTTGCCTGAACACGCCGCCGATCAATCTGGCGAAGGTGCGGGTGCCGGAAGAGATCATGTCGCTGGTGCCGCGGGAAATGGCGAAGGCGAACAAGCTGGTGCCGATCGCGCGGTTAAACGGAAAACTTTTCGTAGCCATGGCCGACCCGACCAACGTCGTGGCGGTGGACGACGTGAAACGTCGGGTGCAGCTCGAAGTGATCCCGATGATCGCGACCGAGCGCGCGGTGGCGGATGCGCTCGCGGGAGTGCACAGCGGCAGCGCCAACATGAGCGCAGTCCTCAAGCAAGTAGCCGAGGACATGTCGAATGCCGGCGAAGTCGAAGTGCAGTCGAACAAGAACGAGGAGATCGATGTCGATCGTCTCGCGGCTGACACGGAAGACGCGCCCGTCATCAAGATCGTCAATTTGATTTTGGTCCAGGCGATCAAGGAGAAGGCGTCGGACATTCACATCGAGCCGTTCCAGCGCACGCTGAAATTGCGTTACCGCATCGACGGCGAACTCATGGTGGCAGAATCGCCGCCGAAAGCGCTGCAGCTCGCGATCACATCGCGTATCAAAATTCTCGCGGGATTGAATATCGCGGAGCGGCGCGTGCCGCAGGACGGACGTTTCCGCATCAAGGTTCTCGGCAAGGAAGTCGACCTTCGTATTTCGATTCTACCAACGGCGCACGGCGAAAAAATCGTCATTCGTATTTTGGACAAAGCGGCGCTGACCGGCTCGATCGACCAGATGGGCATGGATGAAGGCACGCTCGGAAAATTCAAGAAGGCGATCGACGCGCCGCACGGAATGATTCTGGTCACCGGTCCGACGGGTTCCGGTAAAACGACGACGCTCTACTCTGTGCTGCAGGAGTTGAACAACCCGATGTTCAACATCGTGACGGTGGAAGACCCGATCGAGTACGAACTCGCGGGTGTGAACCAGGTGGCGGTGCGCGCCGACATCGGTCTCGATTTCTCGACGGCGTTGCGATCTATCCTGCGTCAGGACCCGGACATCGTGATGGTCGGTGAAATTCGTGACAACGAAACGGCCGACATCGCGGTCAAAGCTGCGCTGACCGGTCACCAGGTGCTCTCGACCTTGCACACGAACGACGCGGCCGGCGCGATCACGCGACTGGACGACATGGGCATCGAGCCGTTCCTGATTTCGAGCTCGGTCATCATGGCCTGCGCGCAACGACTCGTTAGGCGCATTTGCACCAACTGCCGCGAAGAGTTCACCCCCGAGCCGGAAATTTTCCAACAACTCGGAATGGAACCGGCCGAAGGCGCGGTCTTCTATCACGGGACCGGTTGCGATCGTTGCAAGAATCGCGGCTATCTCGGACGCGTCGCGATTATCGAAGCATTGCCGGTGACCGAAACCATCCGGCGTTTGATTATCAAGCGCGCGTCGGCGGCGGTGATCAAAAATCAAGGTGTGGCCGAGGGCATGAAGACTTTGCGCATGGCTGGAATCGACAAGGCGCTCGAAGGCGTCACCACGCTGGAAGAAGTCTGGCGCGTTACGGCCGAGGACCATTAAGCGATGACCATCCCGTTCCTGAATTATTTCAAAAAAGCGGGCGCGCCGAAAGCGCAGCCCGCACCGGCGCGTTCCGGAAATGGCTCGCCGATCGACAAATTGCACGGCGCACGCTTGAGCAAAACCGTCATGCCCAACACGACGCGGACGGTCATGCCGCAGGAAGAATTCGAAACTGTCCCGCCGCCCGCGCCGCAACCGCGCGTCTATTCGTTAGGCGCAAAGGCTCCGGCACAATTGCCGCCCGCGGTGGCATTAGCGTTGGAGCCAACAGTCGAGCGCGTTATCTCGCTGGAGTTGCGCGATATCGTCGCGCAGGTGCCGGCCGGTTGGATTCGACCGGTCTCCGACGCAGAAGCGCACCGGCGTGTTTTGTTGAAAGCAGCCGAAGTGGAAAAAGGGATGGCCAGCTCGCGGCCTTCGGTTGGCCTAACGAGTATTTACAATCAGGTCCCGGAAATTTTTGTTCGTCCCGTGCCGCCTTCCGATCAGGCGCAGGTGCCGTTGCCTTTCACAAAAGTGCTCGAGCAATTTAACAATGCGCAAACGCGCAACGATCAATCGCGCGATCAGACCGTGCCGCAACTGGAGACGCCGTTCCTGCGCGTGACGCTGGAAGATAATTCGCGCTTCGGCACGCCGATGGCGCCGGTGCAAATCTGCGAAAAACCGCTGGTCAATATGGAACTCGCCACGGCCGAAACCATTGCGGCCGCGCAACCGGAATTGTTTTGCAAGCCGCCGCCGCCGCCACCGGCGCCGCTCGTCCCCGCCGCACCGCAGTTGCCGATCGTGCGCTCGAAAGACGGCAGCCGACCGGTGATCAAACTGCCGGTGGAAGAATTACCGCACGAAGAAATGTCGTCTGCCCCAGCGGCGGAAACGACTACTCCAGTGGCCTCGCCTGCGCCGACACGCATTCCATTCAAGATTTCACCGATAGGAACGGGCGCGCCCGCCTCTGAGAGAGTTCCAGCCTCACGCGGGGCGTCCGTTCCGACTAGTGATTCAGCTCCGGTGCGAATTCCTTTCAAACTGCCGGTGGCTAACGAGTCGTCGGTCAAATTGCCTAACGAGTCCAGGACCGCGCCGGCTCGTGACAATGGCCCGAAAATCTCCCTCCCCCTCAAACCGCTCTTGATGAGCCTCCCGCCTTTTCAACTGGCCGGTGACATCAAAGACATGCCGGAAGACGCACGCTTCGAAGTGCCGTTTTCGTTCGTCGAACCGCAACTGATGTCGGGTCGCGTCACGCTGAAAGTCGAAGAGTTTGCCAATCTCTTGCCGACGGAATTCAAAGATTTTTTCAGTGCCAAAGAAATTAACGCGCCAGTCTCGTTACCCCTGCAGGATATTTTAAAGAACCTGCCGGCCGCTTCGTTGCGCATGCGTGACGATCAGGAACTGCAGGAAAAAGGTTCGGATTTCCAGACGCCCTTTGCGGCGAAAGCGGCGGAAGACGCGAAACGTTTTGCCGCCCCAGTCGCGCGCAAACCCTTGAAGGGTTTGCCGCAGGTTGTGCCGACCGCGCCGGAAGAGCCGGCGGTTGCTCCCAAGGAAGAGCTGGATGCGAAAACGATCGTGGCCGATGCCGCAAAGATGGCCGGCGTGAAAGCGTGTGCCATTATGTTTGGCGACGGGTTGAGTCTGGCGGGAAATCTACCGGGCGAGTTCCAAGCGGAAGGTTTATGCGCGATGGCGCCATCCTTTTTGCAGCGGCTGGGGGATCATCTTACCGCCACGAAAATGGGTGGACTTCGCTCCATGACACTTTCGTGCGCGAAAGCCGCGATCACATTTTTCATGCACGAAAATCTTTGTCTCGCCGCCTTGCACACCAAGGAAGAGCTGACCGCGGATGTTCGCGAACGCCTCGCGCAAATCGTGCAGCAACTGTCCAAGAAATATTCGCAACCAGCCTAGGAGTTCACATGTCGATCATCAATTACGCGAGCCGCGAGATTCAGTTTAAAATCGTTTACTACGGTCCGGCGCTCTGCGGCAAAACGACCAACCTCGGTTACATCCATCAGCGGATTAATCCGGAAAATCGCGGCGACCTGGTCTCGTTAGCCACCGCGGCGGATCGCACTTTGTTCTTCGATTTCCTGCCGTTGAACGCGGTCGTCATCAAAGGCTTCGTGACGAAGTTCCAGCTCTACACCGTGCCCGGCCAGGTGATTTACAACGCGACGCGCCAGCTCGTTTTGCGCAGCGTGGACGGCGTCGTTTTCGTGGCCGACTCGCAGTGGGAAAAAATGGAGGAGAACGTCGAGAGCTTTAAGAATCTCGAAGACAACCTCGCGAAGCAGAACGTCTCAATCGACGATATTCCTTACGTCCTGCAGTACAACAAGCGCGACCTCGAAAACGTCGCGCCGGTTAATTATCTCGAGTACGTGCTGAACAATCGAAAGAAGCGCGTGCAAAGCTTCGAGGTCATTTCCAGCACGGGCCAGAATGTCTTCGCTTCGCTCAATGCCGTTTCGCAGATCCTGCTGCACAAATTCAGCAAACAAAGCGACCCGCCGAAAACAACGCCACCGCCGGTGGCTGTGCCGACCGAGCCGGCCGTCAAAGCGCAACCGGCCAATGTATGAACGCCATCCCCTGCCTAACGATTGAAGACGTCGCCACGCTCGACGGCGTGCTCGGCGAATTCCTCAAGAAATCGGAATCCGATCTGACGGTCGTGATCGATCGCGGAGGCAATGTCATTTCACAATTTGGCGACATGAGCGCGATGGATGTGACCATCATTGCCGCGCTCGCCGCCGGATCGTTCGCCGCCACCAAAGAACTCGCGCGCCGCATCGGCGAAGTCGAATTCAACGCCCTCTACCATCAGGGCAACGGCAATCACATCTTCATGAACTCGATCGATGATGACACCATCATGATCACAGTTTTCGGACGACGCACGACCGTCGGTCTGGTGCGATTTTACTCCGCCAGCACTGCGCAACAGGTTGCGGAAATCCTGAGGAATCTTTCTACCGGTGGGCATGGCTTCTCCTTCGACGCGTCCGACATCACGCAGACGCCGGTTTTTGCCGATACTTCCGCGGTCGCGGAAGCGTAATCTTGTAGCGGCGGTCTATGATCGCCGAATCTTTCGGCCTAACGAGTGGTCTCGTCGGCGTTCATAGACCGCCGCTACAGAAAAGAATCAGCCGTTGAACTCGCGCGCGACGAGCGTGGCGTTGTGTCCACCGAAACCGAAGGAATTGTTCACCGCCACGCGCACTTTTTTCTCTTTCGCGGTCAACGGCGTGTAATCGAGATCGCATTCCGGATCGGCGATTCTCGAGATTGATTGTCGGCGGAATGACGGAATCGCGCATGGCCAGCGCGCACGCCGCCATCTCGATCGCGCCGGCGCCGCCTAACAAGTGGCCGGTCATCGATTTGGTCGAGCTGATCGAAACCGTTTTCGCCTGATTCGCCGAACACGGTTTTGATCGCTTTTGTTTCCGCGATGTCGCCGAGACCAGTCGAAGTCGCGTGCGCATTAACGTAATCGACCTCGGACGGATTCACTTCGCGTGATCCAACGCGATCTGCATGGCGCGCGCGGCGCCGTTGCCATCGGGTGGCGGCGCCGTCATGTGATAAGCGTCGGCCGACAATCCGTAGCCGATCAGCTCGCAGTAAATTCGCGCACCGCGCGCTTTGGCGTGTTCGAGTTCTTCGACCACAACCACGCCCGCGCCTTCGCCCATGACAAAACCATCTCGGTCGCGATCCCAGGGGCGCGAAGCGCGTTGCGGATCGTCGTTACGCAAACTGAGCGCTTTCATGGAAGCGAACGCGGCCACGCCGATCGGCACGATGGATGCTTCCGATCCGCCGGCGAGGAAAATATCGGCGTCGCCGAATTTGATCATGCGCCACGATTCGCCGATCGCGTTATTCGAAGTCGCGCAAGCGGTGACGATGCAAAGGTTCGGACCCTGCAGACCGAACTCCATCGAGATATGCCGCTGGCCATGTTGCTGATCAGCATCGGAATCGTGAAAGGCGACATGCGTGTCGGGCCTTTGGTGAGGAGAGTGGTGTGCTGTTCTTCCAGCGTATAGAGGCCGCCGATGCCGCTGCTGACGATGACGCCGAAACGCTCGCGATTTACCTTTTCCATATCCACGCCGCTATCGTTTTTCGCCATTGAGCGCGGCGGCCATCGATAACTGCGCGAAACGATCCGTGCGTCGCGCGTCCTTCGGATTCTTGAAGAAATTCTTCGGCTCGAAGTCGCGTACCTCTCCGGCGATCTTGCAATCGAAACCAGTGGTGTCGAAAGCGCCGATCATGCCGATGCCGCTGCGACCATTCGTTAGGTTGTCCCAAAAAGTCGCGACGTCGTTACCACGGGCGTAACCACGCCGAGACCGGTGATGACCACTCTGCGATCGTTCATGGCTCAGCGAACGCGTTCCCATTCCCACACTTTGCACGGTCTGGAAAAGTTTGCCTTCCGTTTTGATCGAGGGCGCGATGATGATTTCCGTTTGTTGAAATTCAGGAATGTCGCGCGCGCCGACATTGCCCATGCAGGTGGTGATGGCGCCGACGAGATTTTGCGAACCGTCATCCACTTCAGCGGGACCGAAGAGAATTTGTTTCAATGAACCGGTCGCGCCGACTTTGATGCGGGTGCCGCGCGGAAGATTGGCGTGCGGCGTCGCCATGCCCCAATGGTAGCCACTGCCAGGCGCTTCGTACGCTTTGGCAAACGCGCTGCCGACCATGACAGCATCCGAGCCGCAGGCGAGCGCTTTGCAAACATCGCCGCCCTTGCTCATGCCGCCGTCGGTGATGATGGGAACATAGCGCGAAGTTTTCTTGAAATAAGCGTCGCGCGCCGCGGCGCAATCAACCGTCGCGGTGACTTGCGGCACGCCGAGACCGAGCACTCCGCGCGACGTGCATGCCGCTCCGGGACCGACGCCAATCAGCACTGCGGCCGGTCCGCACTCCATGATTTCGAAGGTCACATCGTAGCCGACGGTGTTGCCGACAATGACGGGGATGCGCATGTCGCGGCAGAATTTCGCCAGGTCTAACGACTTATATTCCGAGGAGATGTGTCGCACGGTTGAGACCGTGCTTTGCACCACGAAAACATCCGCGCCCGCTTCCTGCGCGATGGCGCCGAACTGCTCCGCCTTCTGTGGAATTGAACTGACCGCGGCGATCGCGCCGGCGTCTTTCATCTGCTTAATACGCGCTGCGATTAAATCTTCCTGCACCGGTTCGAGATAAATCTTTTGCAGCAGCGCGGTGATTTCCGATTTGTCGGCCTCGACAACTTTTTGCAGGACCTCCTGCGGATTCTTGTAGCGCGTCTGCACGCCTTCAAGATTCAAGACGGCCAGACCGCCGAGTTTGCTCATCTCGATGGCGAACTTCACATCGACTACGCCATCCATCGCGCTGGCGAGGATCGGGAATTTTCAGCTCGATCGGTTTCGCGTCGCGCCGTGGGATGCGAAAAGTCGTGTCGACTTCGTTCGGATTAATCGTCATGCGACCGGGGACGAGTGCGATCTCGTCGAACCCATAGGTCACGCGTGCTTTGCGATTTCTGCCAATCCACATTCCCATAAGTTAAATTTGTTCCGGTTTAAATCGTTCGTTCAAGCTTCCGCAACGTGGGCACCGCGGAAGCAATGCGGGCGTTCGATCTTCGAACTCGAATGCGCAGATCACGCAACGCAATCGATAACGCAACGCCCGACGTTCGCGCCGGCGGCGATTCCACTCTCCCACTATCCAAAGTAAGAAAACCGCCGCAAGAAAAAGCAGCAGATAAATCGTGACCAGGGCGGTGAGACTGACGCGAATCACGGCGCGGTCAGATCGTTGCCCCAGTCGAAGCTCGCGGTGCCCCAGATCAAATCATCGCCGCCGCTCGAAAAACGGGAGAGAAGAAGTTGATTCCGCGCTTGTTCGTCGAGGGCCGCGTCGCCGGAAGAATTTTGCAGAAAACAATATCGCACATCGCCAAAGCGTCCGACGGCGATGCGGAATTGCGCAGCCTGCGGCGCATCCTTGCTCGAAGATTTGAATTGCGGCGACGGAATTTGCGCCGGGCCACGCGCCGAAATTTCTTCGGAAAAGCGGACGCTCGTCGGCGTAACAACTGTCGTTAACGGCGGCGTTGTATAACCGATCGGCACCGGCGCGGGCGGATTCGCGCTCGGCACACGCAAGTCTGCATCATTCGGCGGAAGGTCGCGCAAGATCGGCGTTGAAGTGAGATACGACGGGATGTGTTCAATTTTAGGGAGCGCGAGATTTCCAGACTCGTTAGGCCGCTGCGTGTAGGAAGAGAGCGCGGGATCTTCCGCTTCGATCCATTGCAACAGGACGCGTCCTTCGTCGGTGTCGCCGGTGATCAAACTGATCCGGCCGGGTGGGGGAGTAAGCGCGACCGTCGGCGGGTAAATGATTTGGAAGATGTAAAAACAGAAGGCATGCAGCGCGGCTGAGGCGGCGATAAAACTGATTAGGGAGAATTTTCGGCTGCGCGGAGTGCTCCAATCAAAAATTGGCGTGTATTCCGTCGCCGTCATTTTGGCGGCGCTCCCGCTAGCCCAACCGAACTGATGCCGTGCTCCAGCGCGGCGTTCGCCACCGCGGTCACGACTTCATACGGAGTAAATCGATCGGCTTTGATGATGATCGGCCGGCCTTCGCGTTTCGCCGCATCGAGCAACGGGCCAAGTTGATCGATCGCCACTTTTTGATCGCGAAAATAAATCGCCGGCACTGGACCGCCGGTGATGCTGATGATTTGCGGATTAACCTGCGGACCTAAAGAGAACCGCGAAAGCGGAAGGGAAACGGAAACGCCCGGCTGCAAAATAAAATTCGAACTGAGCAACAAAAAGAAAATCAGCAGGAAGACGACATCGATCAGGGAAATGATCCCGACCCAGCCGAAGTGATACTCCTTCGTGCGCGTGAGCTTCATGGAAGCTGCCTAACGAGTGCTAGGTTTAGCGGCCGCCGACGGCTGAAAAGCGATAATGTCCTTCTCGGCCTCGCGCTCGGTCAACATGTGCACGATTTCGATCCCGGCCCGTTCCATTTCGTGCATGAGCGTATTCACGCGCGCGGAAAGGTAGCTGTAGGCGACGAAGGTTGGCGTCGCGACCACCAGGCCCGCGGCGGTGGTCAGCAAACTTTTGTAAACGCCATTGGAAAGTTCCGTTACGGTCGCGTAGCCACCGTTGGAGGAGATTGTGCCAAACGCGTCGATCATTCCGGCAACCGTTCCGAGCAAGCCGAGCAGCGGTGCGAGAAAAGCGATCGTCGCGAGCACGCCAAGGAAGCGCTCGAGTTTCGGTACTTCCAATTGTCCCGCTTCCTGCACGATCTCGCGCAGTTCCGACCGCGGCGCTTCGTGCCGAATGATCGCCGCATGAATGACGCGCGCCACCGGGCCCGGCGTTCCGGCCGATTCATGCAACGCTTCCGCGTAATTGCGCCGCGCGATCAAATTGGAGAGCCCCTGCAAAAATTCCGCCACGTGAATAGAGGCGCGATGAAAATAGAAAAGGCGCTCCGCGAAAACAGCAATCGCAATGATGCTGCAAACCAGAATGGGCCACATGAGCAGACCACCCTTCTGGATGTAATCGATCATGCGTTTTGTTCTTAGCCGCCTTTGCCGGCTCCCGCAAGCAACGACCGCTCGTTAGTCGCGGTGGTTACACTACTTTTTCTGTTTCGCCGGAATCGCGGGCGCGCCCGGTGCAGAGTGGTGGCCGATCTGATTTCCATCGGCGTCGTAAACGGTGTAGCCGCTCTGCTTGCCGGTTTCATTATAAGAATAGACGATCTTGCTGCGCACTTTACCCTCGGTCGTGAATTGCATTTCCTGTCCCAGCCGGCCGGCGGCGTCATACTTATATTGCGTCTTGAACCGGAGCTGCCCCTTGCCGTCGTAAATTTCTCCGGCGGCGAAACGCCCCATTTCGTCGAGGTCATAAAGAATCTTGCTCATCAGCTTTCCGTCTTCGCCTTTCGTCGTCGCGACGGCTTTGTGGTTCGAATTGTCGTATTGGTAGGTGGTGCGCGAACCGTCCTGGTTTTGCGCCACCGTCACGCGGATCGTGTCGTTCGTGTTGTCGTTTGCCAGTTGCGCGCGACTCGTTGAAAAAACTGCGGCCGCGCAAAGCGCGACGATCGTGGGAAGCAGCGGCCGCATGGCGAAAGTTTAGGCGCCATAATTTTTCCCGCAAAGCGGCAATTATTTATTGACCCTTGGCATGCAAGGTGGTTAGAAGTGGAGGGAAATGGATTAGAATGGCAAAGCCATCCTTCTATCTATGCGCACCGACTCGCCAACCCAAACCTTCTTCGCCGGCGAGTTTCGTCATGGGATCGACGACAAGAATCGCATCACCATTCCGTCGCGCTGGCGTCGCGATGATGGCGAAGACTTCATCATTTTACCCGAAGCGCAGGAGGAATTTCTCCTCGTCATGTCGCATGAGGAGTTCGCGCGTGTGATTGCCGAGGCCGAGTCGAATACGTCGGTGCCGCCCCGCGAGCGCCGCGTTTTCCTCCGACATCTCCACGCCCGCGCTCAACACGCTTCCTCGGACAAACAAGGCCGCCTGGTTTTGCCGGAAGACCTTTGCCGCCTCCTGAATTTGAAAGGTGAAGTCACCCTCGTGGGCGGGCGGGGGCGTTTCGAAATTTGGAATTCGGCGAAATGGAAACAGGCGCACAAAGAGGAGAAAGCCACCTATCAGCGCGTGGCCGATGTGATCGGTCTCTAACAATGAATACCAACGCCACCCCATACCTGAACGCTCCGCGTCCTTCTAGTAGAGAAGGGGCGGAACGAACGCTTCTCCTGGCCGCGGGATCTACCGATCAGCTTTCCTATTGGAAGGATTGGCGCGAAGGCACCTTCGATTTCGTCCTGGTGGGTTCCTGGCCTAACGAGAGCCTAACGACACCGGAAGCATGAACGCATTGCTTTTTGAACGGCCCATCTGGTTCGCCACGGGTCCATTGGTTATCGAAGAGGAGGCGCAGGAAATGGAAGACGTCATCTATCATCGTCCCGTTCTTGTTCATGAAGTGGTTGAATTGCTCGCACCGCGCGCGGGTGCGCTGGTCGTCGATGGCACCTGCGGTGGCGGCGGTCATGCGGAAGCGATTCTGCAAACCGGCGCGGATGTCTTGGGACTCGATCAGGACCCGGATGCCATCAGTCATGCGAGTGAGCGACTCGCTCGCTTCGGCGGCCGCGTGACTTTGCACCAGGCAAATTTCCGCGACGTCACCAGAGTTCTCGACTCGTTAGGCATCGTCAGCATTGGCGGTGCTCTGCTCGATCTTGGTGTTTCTTCGCGCCAACTCGAAAACGCCGATCGCGGTTTCAGCATCATGCGCAATGGCCCGCTCGATATGCGGATGGATCCCCGGCGCGAGCTCACCGCGGCCGACGTCGTCAATGGCTACAGCGAAGAAGATCTGACGCACATCTTCCGCGAGTACGGCGAAGAGCCAGCCGCACGGCGCATCGCCAGCCAATTAGTGAAGCAGCGCAAGACGACGCCGTTTCGCGAAACCGTGCAGCTGGCGCGCGCGGTCGAGAAAATTGTCTGGCGTCACGGCCGTAAACATCCGGCCACGCAAGTTTTCCAGGCGTTGCGCATGGAGGTGAACGATGAACTGGGCGCGCTCGAAGAAGGATTGCGCGGCCTAACGAGTCGTTTGGAATTGCGCGCGCGTTTTGCCGTGATCACTTTTCATTCGCTGGAAGATCGCATCGTCAAAAATTTCTTCCGCGATCGCAGCCGCGAAATGCTCGACCGACCGGAATGGCCGGAACCGCGCGCCAATCCGGATTTCGCTTTCAAGCTCATCACCTCGAAACCGGTCGAGCCCGATGAAAACGAGCAACGCGTCAACTCGCGTTCACGCAGCGCAAAATTGCGTGTGGCCGAAAAAGTTTAGATGAATCGTCCGCGTCGCAAACAATTCAACCCGATCAACGCCCCGGCGCTGGTGCGTTGGATTTTGATCACCGGTTTTCTCGCGGTCACGGGACTCATTTACGTCTACCTCTCGGTCCAACTTTATCATTTAGGCGATCGCAAAAAAGCTCTGGAGAACGAACTCACCCAGTTGCGTTCGGAAAGCACCATCGCCTCCGCGCAGATCGCGGAACTCACTTCGCCTTACGTGCTACAGCGGCGCATGAAGGAAGGCTATCTCAAGATGGTCCCGATCGCGGAAGCGAACATCGTGCGCTTCTCCGCTTCTACGAATACGCGAAATGCCCGAGTCGCGCCGCCTGCCGATAACAAGATTGCCGGCCGATGATGAAGTGGAATAGCCGCGCCCGTTGCCTCTGGGTTTGCTTCGGCCTGATGGGACTCTTCAGTCTTTTTTCTTATCGGCTGATTTATCTGCAGATCATTCAACACAGTTATTACACCGCGATCGCGGCCGGGAAGCATGAGGTTAAACAACCGATTTTTGCGAAACGCGGAACGATCGTCGCTGCCAAAGGTGAACTCCTGGCCAGCGATGTACCCGGCGAAATGGTCGTGGCCGACGCCACGCGGGTAAACGATGCCGAAGCGCTCACGCCCATCGTAGCCGACACCTTGCAACTTCCCTTCGACGAAGTGGCGGAAAAATTAAGCGGTGAAAAACGCTATGTCGTTTTGCAACGCTCCGTGCCGCCCGATATCGCAAAAACCCTGAAGGAAAAAATCAAGGCCGCGAATCTGCGCGGAATTTATTTCGAACCCGATCCGACGCGCGCTTATCCGAACGGATCCATGCTATGTCACGTCATCGGCTTCACCGATTTCGATCACAAGGGAATCCAGGGCGTGGAGAAATCGATGGAGGATTATCTACACGGCGAGGATGGCTATCGCTACATCGAACGCACGCCGTCCGGCAAAGAGATCATGCCTTATCGCGGGCAAGAGCGCGGAGCGCGCAACGGTTATGAAGTGGCGCTGACGATAGATCTGAATCTGCAGAACATCGTCGAGAACGAAATCGACGCGGCTATGCGCGAGTTTCGTCCGCAAAAAGCCATCATCATACTAATGCAGCCGGACACCGGCGAGATCCTGGCGATGGCCAATCGTCCGAATTTCGATCTCAATCGCCGCAACGAAGCGAAGCCGGAAGAAATGAAAAACCGCGCCATCACCGACATGATGGAGCCGGGTTCGACCTTCAAGATCGTCACGACTTCTGCGGCCTTGAACGAACGCAAAGTTCGCATCGACTCGAGCATTTTCTGTGAGAACGGCGTCTTCAATTACGGCGGGCGGCCGTTGCACGATCATCACGGTTACGGCGAGCTCAGTGTTCAGGACATCCTGATCAAGTCGAGCAACATCGGCGCAGCCAAACTCGCGCTCATGCTCGGCGAGGAAAAATTTTACGAATACATTCGCAGTTTTGGTTTTGGCGAACGGACCGGCGTGGAGTTGCCCGGAGAAATTGCGGGATCGATCCATCCACCGCATCAATGGAACAAAATCTCCATCACGCGCATACCGATGGGTCACGAAGTCGGCGTCACGCCACTGCAAATGATTACGGCGATGTGCGCGATCGCAAACGGCGGGAAATTGATTACGCCGCGCATCGTAAAATCGATCACCACCGAGAACGGCCAGATCATCAGCGAATCCAAACCGACGATTTTGCGGCAAGTCATTTCGCCGCAGACCGCCGCGCAGGTAGGCAATGCTTTGCGCGGTGTCGTGAGCGATCGCGGAACCGCGGCCGGCGTTTCGGTTCCCGGTTTCACTCTCTGCGGCAAGACAGGGACGGCGCAAAAAGTTGATCCAGACCGTGGTGGCTACGAATCCGGCAAGTACCTTGTTTCTTTTTCCGGCTACATGCCGGCGGATCATCCGGCCTTTGTCGGCCTGGTGGTGCTGGATGATGCCAAAACCGCGACGCCAGAAATGAATTACGGCGGCAAAGTGGCCGCGCCGATTTTCGCGCACATCGCCGAGAAGGCCGCGCGTTATCTCGATCTTGAGCCGAGCGAACAGCTCGTCGAGAAACCCGAGCATTCTCCGCACCTTGAGCCGCATGAGGAAATCAGCAAACCGGTGCCAGCGACGCGACGAGTCGCCTTAACCAACGCCGTTCGCCGTTGAGCGCTCCGCGTTCTTTTGCCTACACCTCATGCAGCTCAAAAATCTTCTCGCCGCCATTTCACCACGCGCGATCGACGGGCCCGTTGATCGCACGGTGGATGGCCTCGCGTATGACTCGCGGCGAGTGCAGAGGAATTCCCTCTTCGTTGCACTACGCGGCGAAAAGAGCGACGGCCACGCGTTCGTCGAACAAGCCATCGAGAAAGGGACCACGGTGATCGTCGCCGAGCGCGACGTGCAACATGCGCGTGCCACCTTGGTGGAGGTAGAAAACAGCCGCACCGCTTTGGCCGATCTGAGCGCGGCCTTTTACGAGCGGCCGGTGCGGAAATTAAAAATGGCGGGCGTCACCGGAACCAACGGGAAGACGACCACGACATTTCTGATCAAACACATTTGTGAAAAAGCGGGCGTGCGCTGCGGATTGATCGGCACAGTTCGTTACGAAATTGCGGATCGTATTTTGCCCGCGGTCCGTACCACGCCGGAGTCGTTAGACCTCCAAGAACTTCTCGCGCAGATGGTGAACGCGGGCTGCAAAGCCGCCGCCATGGAAGTTTCGTCGCACGCGATTGCGCAGGATCGCACCCGCGGTTTGGAATTCGACGTCGCGGTTTTCACCAACCTCACTCAGGACCATCTCGATTTTCACGGCACGATGGAGAACTACTTCGAAGCGAAACTGAAGCTCTTCACTGGCCTAACGAGTCAAACGCATAAGAAGAAATCGATCGCGATCGTTAACATCGACGATCGTTATGGTGAACGATTGCTCGAGCGCCTGCCGAAGGATTTACCTGTCATCACTTACGGCATGGGCGCGCGTGCAGATTTTCGCGGCTCGAATTATCGCGCGGAATTTTCCGGCACCTCGTATCAGCTCGATGCCCGCGGCAAGAGTTACCTCGTGCGCGTTCCACTTATCGGAAGGTTTAACGTTGCAAATTCGCTCGCCGCGCTCGCGGCTGCGAACTCGTTAGGCGTCAACTTGCGCGATGCGGTTCTGAGCCTGGCAAAGTCTCCCCAGGTTCCCGGACGCCTCGAAGCAGTGCCGGCAAAACGGCAATTTCAGATCTTCGTCGATTACGCGCACACGCCGGATGCGTTGCTCAACGTTTTGAAAACCGCGCGCGAACTTTCGCCCCGAAAATTGATCGTCGTCTTCGGTTGCGGCGGCGATCGCGACAAACAAAAGCGCCCGCTCATGGCGCGGGTGGCGGACGACAACGCCGACTTCAGCATCATCACTTCCGATAATCCGCGAAAGGAAGATCCCGATGCCATCATCGCCGACGCGGAAAAAGGAATGCGCAGCGACCGCTACGAAAAGATTACCGATCGCGCGCAAGCGATCGCACGTGCCATCGCTCTCGCGCAACCGCACGACATCATTCTCATCGCCGGTAAAGGCCACGAGACCTATCAGGAGTTCGCCGATCACACCATTCCCTTCGACGACCTCCAGGTGGCGAAGCGCGCCCTGGAAAACCACCCGGTCGAATTCTAACGAATGGAAGCGCTCTCACTTTCTCAGATTGCGGAATACGCCGGCGGGAAATTGTCTTCGGGAAAAGGTGACATTTGCGTGACGCGCATCAGCACCGATTCGCGGACGATTCAGCCTAACGAGTTGTTCGTTCCGATCCGCGGCGAAAATTTCGACGGCCACAAGTTCGTCGAGCAGGTCGCACAAAAAGGCGCCGCTGCTGCGTTGGTGGAAGAGAAGTGGCAAGGGAACGTTCCGTCGAATTTTCCATTGATTCGCGTGGCCGACACGTTGGTCGGTTATCAAAACATCGCCGCGCAATATCGCCGCGCGCTTTCGCTGAACGTCATAGGCATTACCGGCAGCAACGGCAAAACCAGCACGAAAGATTTTGTCGCGGCCGCACTTGGGCGTCGTTTTCGCGTCACGAAAACAGAAGGCAATTTCAACAATCACGTCGGTCTGCCGCAGACCATCCTGAATGCGAGCGCGCAGGATGAAATCGCAGTTTGGGAAATGGGCATGAACCATCCCGGCGAGATCGCGGTGCTGGCAAAGATCGCTGCGCCGGATGCTGCGGTGATCACGAACATCGGAGTCGCACACATCGAGTTCATGGGGTCGCGTGAAGCGATCGCGCAGGAAAAAGGCGCGCTCGCGGAAGCCGTCGCCGCGGATGGAGCAGTGATCTTGAATGCCGATGATCCATTCAGTCAGTCGATCGCCAAGCGAACGCGCGCCACGATAATTTTTGCCGGCATCAACAGCGGCACCATTCGCGCGGAAGATATCAGTCAAAGCGCGCGCGGTTCCGAGTTCACGATTTTGGAAGGGGCGCATCGTTGTCGCGCGCAGTTGCCCGTGCCCGGTTTGCACATGGTGCAAAATGCCATCCTCGCCGTGGCGGCGGCGCGCGCTTTTGGTGTTTCGATTGAAGATGCCGCGGTCGGTCTCGCCTCCGCCCCGCTGACCAAAGCCCGGCTACAAGTCCGCGAAATTCATGGCGTGCAATTTCTTGACGACAGTTACAACGCCAATCCCGAATCGATGAAGGCGGCCTTGCGCACGCTGGTCGAGCTCGACACCGATGGTCAGCGAATGGCCGTCCTCGGAGCGATGGGCGAACTCGGCGAGGAAGCAGAGCGCGGTCACGCCGAAGTCGGCGAAACCGCGGCGGCGTTTCACATCGATCAACTCATCACCATCGGAAACGTCGCGGCGAAAATTTCCGCGGCAGCGAAACGCGCCGGTTTGGAAAATGCGCAGAACGTAGCGAACGCGGAGGCGGCGGCTGACTTGTTAGGCCAACTGACTTCTCCGGGCGATCTCGTTTTGATCAAAGGCAGCCGCCTCGCAAAAACCGAGCGTGTCCTGGAAGAATTCAGCAGGCGATCCGTCGCGGAGGCCACGCCATGATGTATTACCTGCATCGCTTCAGCAGCGACGTCGGCGCGTTCAACGTCTTCTTCTACACGACGTTTCGCAGCGTGGCGGCCGCGATCACGGCCTTCATCATTTGTCTGCTCTGCGGAAATTTCATCATCCGTAAGTTGATTTCTCTGAAAGTCGGCCAGCCGATTCGCACTGCCGCGGAAGTGCATCGACTCGCCGAATTGCACGGAGGCAAAGCAGGTGTACCGACGATGGGCGGCGTCTTGATCATTGCCGCGGTCTTTATTTCCAGCGCGCTTTGGGCGCGACCGGATAACCGTTTCGTTTGGCTGGCGCTTTTCGCCATGGTTGTGCTGGGCGCACTCGGATTCGCCGACGATTATCTCAAGGTAACCAAGAAAAAATCCGAAGGGATCAGCGGCCGCGCCAAGCTAGCCGTGCAGTTACTCGTGGGCGCCGTTGTTACCGCAGTTTTCCTAACGAACCCGCTCATCGAAGTGCAGGCGCGTTCGCTTTATCTGCCGTTTTTCAAAGTGCCCGTGATCACGAACATGGGACTTTTCACCTTCGTCTTTTTCGTCGTCGTCATTGCCGGTGCGTCCAACGCCGTCAATCTCACCGACGGTCTCGATGGCCTCGCCATCGGTTGCACCATCACGGTCGCATTCGCCTATGCGTTGCTCACCTACGCGGCGGGAAATTTTCGCATCGCGGAATATTTGCAGGTCCCGTTTTATCCATTCACCGGCGAACTCACGGTCGTTTGTTCCGCGCTTGTCGGTGCCGGTCTCGGTTTCCTTTGGTTCAACTGTCATCCAGCGCAAGTCATCATGGGCGACACCGGTTCGCTCGCGATCGGCGGTTTGATTGGCGTGGTTGCGATTTGTTGCAAACAAGAGCTGCTGCTCGTGGTGGTCGGCGGCGTTTTCGTTATCGAAGCCGTCTCCGTGATTCTCCAGGTCATGAGTTTCAAAGCGACCGGCAAGCGCATCTTCCTCATGTCGCCGCTGCATCATCATTTCGAACTGAGCGGCTGGAAGGAAAATACCGTGATCGTGCGGTTCTGGATTGTCTCGGCCGTGTTTGCGTTGCTCGGATTGGCCACGCTGAAATTGAGATAACGCATGCGCTACACCGACAGAAAAGTTGCGGTCCTCGGTGCTGGTCTTAGTGGCACGGCCGCGGCGCATTTGCTCAAGGATGAAGGCGCGGCGGTGACTGTGCTCGATAGCGCCGAAGAGAAAACGATTCTTAAGACGACCATCGACGGGCTGCGCGCGCGCGGCATCGAAGTGATTTGCGGATCGGAAGCCGAACGCAATTCCGGCATCTACGAAATGGTCGTGCTCAGCCCCGGCATCGATCCGTCGTCGCCGCTCGCGCAAAACTTTTCCAAACGCAAGGTCGAGATCATCGGCGAACTCGAGCTCGGCTGGCGCTCATGCAATCTGCCGGTGATCGCGGTCACAGGGACGAATGGAAAAACCACGACGACGGAATTGCTCGCGCAGATGTTAAACGCCTGCGGGCAGAAGACGATCGCGTGTGGCAACATCGGCAAACCGTTGAGCGAAGTGGCGCGCGAAGGTCGCGATCTCGATGTGCTGACCGTCGAGGTGAGTTCGTTTCAGCTCGAAACGATTACGACTTTCAAACCGGAAATTGCGGTGTGGCTGAACTTCGCGCCTGATCATCTCGATCGCTACCGCTCGTTAGGCGAATATCGCGCGGCCAAGTTGCGCATTTTCGATTTTCAAACAGCGGACGACGTCGCGATCATCAACTCGGCGGAAGATTTGCCGGCGTTGAAGGCACGCACGGTGACGTTCAGCGCCTATGACGACCGCGCGGATTTTCGTTTGTCCGAAGGCGCGATCGTTTATCACGGCGAACCGGTTTTGCGTTTGTCCGAGACGAAATTGCGCGGCTCGCACAACCTCGAAAATCTCATGGCCACATTGGCCGTCGGTCTATCGCGCGGTCTTTCTTTCGCGCAAATGGTCCCGCCGCTGCGCGAGTACGAGCCGCGTCCGCATCGACTCGAATTTGTTCGCGAACTTGGCGGTGTCACTTACGTCAACGATTCGAAGGCGACCAATCTGCACGCCGTCGAGAAAGCGTTGCTCGCGCAAACGAAGCCAGTCGTGTTGGTGGCCGGCGGTAAAGACAAAGGTTTCGACTACGACACGCTCAAACCACTCGTTAGGCAAAAAGTTCGCACAACAATCTTGATCGGCGAGATGGCGCAACGCATCAGTCGCGACTGGAGCGATGCCGTGCCGTGCGAGATCGCCGTTTCCATTGCCGCTGCCGTCGAGCGTGCCCACGCCGTCGCCAAATCCGGCGAGGTTGTCCTTTTCTCTCCGGGAACATCGTCCTTCGACATGTTCAAAAGCTACGCCGATCGCGGCGACCAATTCCGTGCACTGGTGCACGCGCTGAAAGAGTAACCATGAAAATTCCGAAACTTATCTCTCGCAAGAAACTGCGCGCCACCACCGCGCGCCGTTCGCTCACCTCCGGCGACATGGAATTCGAGGAAATGTCGGAGCCGAACATGAAGTTGTCGCGCGCGCTGCTCATCGTGCTCGTGCTGCACGTTGTCGCGGTCGCGGGCATCATCGCCTTCAACACCATCAAGAGCAGGCAAGGTGCATTTCCGCCGCCGATTGTTTCAAGCAACACGGCGAAAGCCAGTGCCACCGCTGCGCCGGCGAAAGCTGAAACTGTAACGGCTGCATCATCGCCGGCGAAAACGACGACCAAGGACGACGCGAACATTCCGAAAGCGATGCCTGTAAATTCGGAGAATGGAAATTTCTACACCGTCGTCAAAGGCGATAGCCCGGTGAAAATCGCAAAGAAACTAAAGGTTTCCGAAAGCGAATTGCTTTCGGTCAATCACATCGACGATCCGCGCAAATTGCAGATTGGCCAGAAGCTCATCATTCCGAAGTCTAACAAGTCGAAGAAAAATTGAATTAGCCACGGATGAACACGGATGAACACGGATGAACACGGATGAAACACGGATTGGGATTTTCGCGCAGAGCTTTTCGCCTAACGAGTGCTTGTCTCTTATCCGTGTTTAATCCGTGTTCATCCGTGGCTAAAAATTTCTGCCAAACGCATGCATCGTAAAAGCGCCTATTTTCTTTTCGTCGCCGTCCTCGCGATGCTGGTCATCGGCATCATCATGCTTTTCAGCACGAGTGCGTTCGCGCGCGAAAGTCACGGCGACGTTTACGCGTTTGTGAAACGGCAGGCGGTCTGGGTCGCGATCGGCTTTGTCGTCTGCATCGTCGCGGCGCGAGTCGATTACCACTTTTGGGTGCGGACGTGGTGGATTTGGTTGGGACTGAGCGCCGTCGCCCTGGCTTGTTGTTTCCTGCCGAAAATCGGCATCCGCATGAATGGATCGCGGCGCTGGCTGGGCTGGGGACACACGCCGTTTTGCCAGCCGTCGGAGTTGGCGAAAATCGCGGCGATTTTTTTCCTGGCGTGGTGGTTTTCGCGTTTCGAAAAAAAGAGCGGCCGCATCATTCACGGTTTCGTCATTCCGCTCGCCATCGTCAGCGTGATTCTCGCGCTCATCAGCGCCGAAGTAGATCTCGGATCGACCACGCTCATCGGCATGACTTCGTTCACCATCATGTTCATCGCTGGCGCGAATCCGGTCGTGCTCGGCGCCATCTCCGCTCTGGGTGCGAGCTCGATAATTTTTGTCGCGACCATGATGCCGGAACGAATGAGCCGCTTGCTCGCGTTCCTGGATGTCGAGAAATACAAACAAGGCGCGGGCTTGCAGCAATATGAAGCGCTCGTCGCGTGGGGCAGCGGCGGCATCGATGGTCTCGGTCTCGGAAACGGCCGGCAAAAAATGGCCTATCTGCCTTACGCGCACACCGATTTTATTTTCCCGATGATCGGCGAAGAGCTCGGGCTACGCGTGAGTCTGCTCGTCGTTTTTCTTTTCGTCGGCATCATCGTTTGCGGAATGACGATCGCGCTGCATGCGAAAGATCGCGCCGGTCTGTTGCTCGGTGCGGGCATCGTTTCGCTTTTCGCCTTTCAAGCCGCGATCAACATCGGCGTCACGACCGCGCTTTTGCCTAACAAGGGGTTGTCGCTCCCCTTCATCAGCTACGGCGGCTCGAATTTGCTCGCGTGCCTGTTCGGCGTCGGACTGCTCCTGAGTATTTATCGGCAGGGCGTGGCCGAACCTGCCGTGAACAAGAAACGCATGACCGTGCAGGTGCGCACAACGCCGAGAATTTGATGAACACCGTTATCGCATGCGGAGGAACTGGCGGTCATCTGTTTCCCGGACTCGCGGTCGCGGAAGTGCTGCGGGCGCGCGGTCATGAGGTGATGCTTTTCATTTCGGAAAAAGAAATCGACACATTGGCGACTTCGACGCGTTCGGAATTTCGTTTCGAAAAACTTCCGACCGTCGGACTGCCTTCGCCGTTCTCGCCCGCGATCGTGCGTTTTCTGCAAAGGTTTAACGAGAGCTTGTCTGCCTGCCGCAGAATTTATCGCAACTTCAAACCGCATGCCGTGCTTGGCATGGGCGGTTTCACTTCCACCGCGCCAGTTTTGGCGGGACGGATGCGCGGCATTCCTACTTTCATTCACGAATCGAATGCCATTCCGGGAAAGGCGAATCGCCTGACGGCGCGGATGGTTCGCGCGGTTTTGTTGGGCTTCAAGGAATGCGCGCAATTTTTTCCGAAAGTGCGGACCGAAGTGACCGGAACACCGATTCGCGCCGAACTGAAGCGCATCGATCGCCGCGCCGCGCGCGCCAAACTCGGATTGCGCGAGGACCTGCGCACCTTGCTCGTCATGGGCGGAAGTCAGGGTGCGAGCGGAATCAATCAGGCGATGATCCGTGCTCTTCCGTCGCTGCAAGGCGAAGCGCTGCAGGTCATTCATCTTTCCGGCGCGCGCGACGAACATTTGCTGGCGGATAATTATCAGCGCGAAAAAATTCCCGCGCATGTCGCATCTTTTCATCATGCGATGGGGGAAGTTTACAGCGCAGCCGATTTCGCGATCGCGCGTTCCGGCGCGGCCAGTTTGTCGGAACTGGCCGCTTTCGCCTTGCCTTCGCTCTTAATTCCATTTCCCTACGCGGCGGACGATCACCAGACGCGCAACGCAGAAATTTTTGTGAAAGCAGATGCGGCTGTGCTGGTGAAGGAAGCAGAACTCGCGGGCGATCTGCTCGCGCGCAGAATTCAGGACTTGTTAGGCGATCCGGAAAAATTGCAGCGCATGTCGGATAATTGCGGCCGGCTCGCACCAAAAAACGCAGCCAACCTTGTCGTGGAAACGATGGAGAGATATACGCTTCCATGACGCACGCGGCCGATCTGCAAAAACAGCTGACGCAAGAGCGTCATCGCGTTCATCTGATCGGCGTGGCCGGCAGCGGCATGAGCGGAATCGCCGCGCTGCTGCTCGAGCTGGGGCACGAAGTCAGCGGCTCAGATCGTGTGCGTTCGCTGGAGACGGAACGACTCGTTAGGCTGGGGCTGCGTTTTCATTTGCAACATCGCGCGGAAGACGCCGCCGACGCGGAGATCGTCATCTATTCGTCCGCGATCAAAAAAGAAAACCCGATCCTCTTGGCCGCTACCGAAACCGGGAAGGAAGTGTTCCGGCGCGCCGAAGCGCTCGCCGCCATCATGCTCGGCAAGCGCGGTATCGTCATCGCGGGCATGCACGGCAAGACGACCACCTCTTCGATGAGCGCACACGTTTTTCGCGAAGGCGGTTTGCATCCGTCGTATTACATCGGGGCTGAGACACCCATCCTCGGCGCGAACGCGCATTGGGATACGCGCGGCGAATATTTCGTGGCCGAAGGCGATGAGAGCGACGGGACGCTGCGTTTCTTTCGTCCCGAGCACGCGCTCATTCTAAATATAGAAGAGGAGCACCTCGATTATTATAAAAACCTGGACGACATCGACCGCGTCTTTTTGAAGCTGCTTGAGCAGACTACCGGTCACGTCTTCTTCTGCGCCGATGATGCGAACGCGACACGGCTCTGCGCAAAACGCGATCGCGCAATCTCCTTCGGTTTTGCGGACGCAGCCGATTACCGCGGGAGCGATGTCGAACTGAAGGATTTCACTTCGACTTTTTGTGTCTGGCAACGCGGCCAGCAGTTAGGCGAAGCGGTCTTGAACGTCCCCGGTCGTCACAATGTGAGCAACGCCCTCGGGGTGATCGCGCTCGCGACAGAAGTTGGAATTCCCTTCGAAAAAGTTGCGGCGTCCTTGCGTCAGTTCCAACATGCGCGCCGGCGTTTCGAAATAAAATACGCCAGCGAACGTTACCTGCTGGTGGATGATTACGCGCATCATCCCACGGAAATTCGCGCGACCATCGCGACCGCGCGCTCGACCGGGCGCAATCGCGTGCTGACGATGTTTCAACCGCATCGCTACTCGCGCACGAAAGCTTTGCGCAAAGAATTTGGCCGCGCCTTTGATCAAGCGGATCGCGTTTTGGTAACGGACGTTTACGCCGCCAGCGAAGCGCAACTTCCGGGCGTAACCGGAAACACGATCGTCGAAGAAATTTTGGCGAACGGCCACGGCAGCGCCGCTTATCAACCTCGGCTCGATCGGCTGCATTGCGACATGGGCAACATGCTCGCGAGCGGCGATCTCGTTTTAAGTCTGGGCGCGGGAAATATTCACGAGCAACTCTCGTTACTCGCAGGCGATCTCGTCATTTTAGAAAAACTGCAGGAAATTGTCGGACCACACGGCGAGGTCAGCCTTTACGAGCCGCTTTCCAAACACACAACCTTGCGGGTTGGTGGACCGGCGCAATTCTGGGTCGAACCGCGCGACGAACGCGCATTTGCCGACATCATTCGTTTTTGTCGCCGCGAAAATCTTCCGCTTTTTGTCATCGGTCGCGGTTCGAATTTGCTCGTACGCGATGGCGGAATTCGCGGCGTGGTTGTTCACCCGAGCGGCGGAGAATTCGATCGCACGGTTGTTTCCGGAACGACCATCACGGCCGGCGCCGGCGCGAAGTTGAAGGAAGTCGCTTACGCAGGAAAAGCAGCCGGCATCGGTGGACTGGAATGGATGGAAGGAATTCCCGGCGAAGTCGGGGGCGCCTTGCGCATGAACGCCGGCGCGATGGGCTCGCAGACTTTCGACAATGTGGTGAGCGTGCGGTTTCTCGACGCGGAAGGAAACACGCAGACGAAAAATGCGGCGGAGATGAATCCCGAATATCGACACGTCGCGTCGCTGGAAAAGAATTACGCGGTCTCGGCAGTTTTTCAGGGACGACTCGCTCCGAGAGAAGACATTTCACGGAAGTTGGAAGAATCGCAGGAGAAGCGACGCACGACGCAACCGGCGGCGAAGAGCGCGGGCTGCGCATTCAAGAATCCCGCGCAAATCCCTGCGGGTAAATTGGTCGATGAGCTTGGCTTGAAGAACTGCGCGGTCGGCGCGGCGCGTGTCTCGGAAGTACACGGAAATTTTCTGGTCAACGATGGCGGCGCGACCGCGGTCGAGATGCTGGAATTGATCGAGAAAATCAAAACCGCCGCGCGCGAGAAACGCGGCATCGAATTGGAAACGGAAGTGCAAATCGTAGGGGAGGACGCATGAGCACAAATTCGATTCCGAAAAACATCGCGGTTTTGAAAGGCGGGCCCGGCGCGGAACGCGATGTTTCCCTCGCGACCGGCGCGGGCGTGGCCAAGGCTTTGCGTTCGTTAGGCGCGGAAGTGACCGAAGTCGATGTGCGCGGCGATGACTTCGAATTGCCTAACGAGACTGAACTCGCCTTCATCGCGTTGCACGGAACGTTCGGTGAAGACGGGCAGGTGCAGCAGATCCTGGAAGATCGCGGCGTCGCTTACACCGGCGAAGGCGTGGAAGAAAGCCGCATTGCCTTCGATAAGATTCTTTCGAAACGAAACTTCGATGCGGCGGGCGTGCCGACTCCGGCGTGGGAAGTAATCACGAAAGGTCAGCAGCCGACCATGGCGTTGCCTTATGTAATCAAGGCACCGAAGCAGGGATCGACCGTCGGCATTTACATTGTTAAAAAAGAAACGGAAGTCGCGAAGGCATTGCAGGACGCCGCGGAATATGATGAGCGCCTGCTCGTGGAAAAATTTGTCCCTGGGCGCGAATTGACGGTCGGCGTGCTGGGCGAACAGGCGCTGCCGATCATCGAAATCATTCCCAAAGGCGGTTTCTACGATTTCACCAATAAGTATCCGTTCTTGAATCCGAACGCCGGCGGTGCGGCGCAACATGTTTGTCCGGCGAATTTGCCTAACGAGCAGACGAAGAATATTCAGGAATTAGCGCTGCGTGCCCACCGTTCCTTAGGCCTGTGCGTTTATTCACGCGTCGATGTCATGTTGCCGGAAAATGGCGAACCGAGCGTGCTCGAGATCAACACCATCCCGGGAATGACAGAAGCGAGTTTGTTGCCTGAAGCAGCCGGAGTGGCCGGAATCAGTTATCCGCAACTTTGCGCGCGAATCATCGAGCTTTCGCGCGCGCGCCGGAGGTGCGCGGACTAATGCGCAGCCTAACGAAAGGTCAACCGCGCGCCCGCAATCAGCGCGTCTCGAATTCAAAACAGCGCCGGCAACAGCACTTGCTCGATGTGAAAGTGCGTTCGCACAAAGCGACCAGTCATCGCAACAAACGCATCGTCGTGGCGACTGCGAAAATTCTTCTCAGTGCGGCAATTCTTTGGGGCGTGGTCTTCGGGATTCGCTATGGCATGCGGCGGATCTTTTTTGAAAATCCCGACTATCGCTTGAGCAAAATCGAAGTGAAGACCGATGGCACGCTGCAGCGCGACCAAGTCCTGCGCGCCGCTGGTGTGCGTGAAGGTGAAAATATTTTCGCCGTAAATTTGGCTCATGTGCGCGACCAACTGCAACAGCTCCCGCAGGTGGATGAAGCCCAGGTGATTCGCAACATGCCGGGCGAAATCGACATCCAGATTGTCGAACGCAAACCCATCGCATGGATCACGTCGGACAAAGATGTGGTGGATCCGTTTGCCTCCGACGCCGCTTTTCTGATCGACGCGCGCGGCATCTTGATGAAGGAGAAAAAATTGCTCCCGGAATATCTCGGTCTGCCGGTGATCGCAGGTTGCACGAGCGAATCGCTCGAGCCGGGCAAGACGATCGAATCCTACGAAACAAAAGCCGCGCTCGAACTGTTGCGCCTGAGCACGCGCAGCTTCATGCAATCACGTTTTCAAATTCGCCTGATCGATCTATCGAAAGGTTATTGCCTGGTCGTGACCGATAAGACGCACACGCGGGTGACGTTCGGTTTCGACGATCTCGACAAACAACTGGAGCGTCTCGAGAAATTTCTCGATTGGTCGGACGATTCGCGGCGGGAAATCCAAACGGTGAACCTGCTCGTGCAGCGGAACATTCCCGTGACCTTCACCAAGTTACCGTCGGAAGTAATCAACGACACGGTCTCACCCGAGGGCGAGGACCCGAAAATTTTAAAAGCGACGCCGGCTAATCCCGGTGTGAAACCAAAAACAAACGCGGCGGAGAAAACTAAAAAAGCGACGCCGGTGGAACGTGGAAGGAAGAACTGAGGAAAAATGGCGAGCAGTGATTTGATGGTGGGATTGGAGATAGGCACCTCCAAAATTTGTGTGGTCGTGGGCGAAGGCCGGCCCGATGGGACGATCAAGATTCTTGGTGTCGGCCAGGCGCCGTCGCGCGGCGTGCGTAAAGGCGAAATCGTCGACTTCGAGACGGCGATGAAGTGCGTGCATGAAGCCGTGGTCGATGCGGAGACGAACAGCGACGTGATGATTCGCAGCGTTTACGTCGGTGTTTCCGGCGCGCACATTATGAGTTTCAACAATCGCGGCTCGGTCGCGTTGCCGGAAGAGCGCGACGAGATCGACGAACAGGATATCGAAGATGTGAAACTGAATGCGCGCGAGGTCAGTATTCCTTCGCAGAACGCATTCCTGCATTCGATTATTCAGCATTATCACGTCGATGGACAAGACGGTGTGCTCAATCCGATCGGCATGCTGGGCGAACGTCTCGAAGCAGATTTCCACATCATCCACGGCGTGCGCACGCGGATTCAAAACACGATTCGTTGCGTGAAAGAATTGCCGCTCGATGTCGAAGACGTCGTCTTCAACGCGCTCGCCTCCGCGCAGGTTGTGCTCACGCCTAACCAGAAAAACCTCGGCGCGCTCGTCATCGATATCGGTGGCGGGACGACCGATTACATTTTGTATGTCGATGGCGCGGTGAAGCAGAGCGGTTGTCTCGCGGTCGGCGGCGATCACATCACCAACGATATCTCGATGGGCTTGCGCATCCCGATGACCCGCGCGGAAAAATTAAAACTCAGCGAAGGCGCGGTCACGCTGGGTAATTCGCTTCCCGGCGAAACGATTTTGCTCAAAGACGATTCCGGTTTCGCTGGAAAAGAAATCGAACGCGAGACACTCAATACCATCATTCATTTGCGGCTGCGCGAAACGTTCGAGTTGCTCAAGCGCAAGCTCGAGGAAGAACCGTTCATCAACTACATCGGCGAAGGAATTTTCATCACCGGTGGGTGCAGTCATCTCAAAGGGATCGACCATCTGGCCGAGGAAATTTTCGAACTCCCGGCACGCGTTTCGCACGCGCAAACCATGTCCGGCCTAACGAGTGCTTTTGAGAATCCGCAATTCTCCGCCGCGATTGGCCTTATCAAGTATGCCCAGGCGGTGCAGGTCGATCGCCGTCCACGTACCGCTTTCGGCCGACTCTTCGGAAAAATTTTCAACGGCGCGCGCTAACCAAATTTTCGCAAACAGAAAGACCTCACATGATTCAACTCAGCCGTAACTACAGCCTCCCCGAACGCGAAGAAGACATCATTCCCATCAAGGTGATCGGAGTCGGCGGCGCGGGCTCAAACTCGCTCGATCGCGTGGTCCTCGATGGTTTGGACAAAGCCGATCTGGTGGCGGCGAATACTGATGTGCAATCGCTCGCCAGTTCCGTGGCGGCGACGAAAGTGCAGCTCGGTCGCAGCGTGACGCGGGGATTGGGAACGGGCGGCGATCCCGAGCTTGGCTACGGCGCAGCGACGGAAGCAGCCGACGAAATTCGCCACTCGTTAGGCGAGGCGCGTTTGATTTTCATCTGCGCGGGATTGGGCGGTGGAACTGGTTCTGGGGCAGCGCCCATGATCGCGGAGCTCGCGCGCGAATCCGGCGCCTTGGTCATCGCGCTGGCGACGATGCCTTTTAGTTTCGAAGGCAAACGACGAACGGCGCAGGCGAAAGATGCGCTTGCGCGCCTGCAGCGCAGTTGCAACGCGGTGATTTGTTTCGACAACGATCGGTTGGGCGATTTCGTTGCGCCGAAAGCGGGGATTCATCAGGCGTTCGCCGCCGCCGATGCGACGATCAGCCAGAGTGTGCGTTCCATCATCAGTCTTATTCAACGGCCGGGACTGATTCGGATCGGCTTCGATGATTTGCTGGCGGCGCTGAATAATCCGAGCGGTCGTTGTTTGTTTGGTTACGGCGAAGCCGATTCCGATAATCGCGCACACGATGCGCTCACCGCCGCGCTGAAGAGTCCGCTGATGGATCGCGGTCGTCTCCTCTCCGAAGCGAGCAACGTGCTCGTGCAAATTGCCGGTGGTCCAGGCGTCACGCTCTCGGAAATCGAAATCCTGATGCACGAACTCAACCGGCACATCGGCGATCAAACGCAGATTTTGTTTGGAACTTCTGTGGACGGACGAATGGGAAACCGTCTCGCGGTCACGATCATCAGCTCGTTAGGCGGCGAAGACGAAGCCGTGCAAAAACCGCTCTTCGAGAATCTTGCGGCACCGCCGCCTCCACCACCGAAAGTGGTTAAGCAAACAATCCGAGAACCTGAGCCGCCGGCGATAGTCGAAGAACTAATCGCGGAAGAACCGCAAGTGGAAGAACGGTCCTTGCAGACAATCGAAGTGTCCCTGCCTCAAGAGGATTTGATCTCCGATTTTACGAAAGACGACGTTGAGCCGGGGCCGATCGAAGTCGCGCCGCCGCCGGTGGTTGAAATATTGCCCGAGATCCAACCGCAGCCGGTCCAACCGCGCGTCATCCTGCCGAAAAAGAAACCGGCGTTGATCAAAGAGGCCTCGATCAAAGAAGCGAAGCCGGTCGAGAAAATTGTGCACGCCAAGCAGGAAATGATGCAGTTCGAATCGGTCACGCGTGGACGTTTCGAGAAGAGCGAGCCGACCATCGTCGAGGGCCAGGATTTGGACGTTCCTACGTTCTTACGTAAGAACGTTCGAGTGAAGTAAACGGCGCCCTACTGGCATACTTCGTGATGCATAAAGCGTGTCTTTATGCGCCGAAATGCGGGTTTTACCCTCGTCGAAATCATGATTGTCGTCGCGATCATTGCTCTGCTCGCAGTGATCGCGTTGCCGTCGTTTTTGCGCGCGCGGCAGCAGACGCAGAACGCGAAATTCGTTAACGCGCTCCGCGTGGCAAGCAATGCGATCGAAACCTACGCGGTCGAACACAACGGCTATCCGACCGACGCGAATCGCAGCGTAGTCCCGAGCGGAATGGCCACCTATCTGGACGCGACTTTGAATTGGACCGGGCCGACGCCGATTGGCGGCCAATGGGATTGGGACTTTAACGTCTTCGGGGTCAAGGCGGCCATCTCAGTGGTAAGCCCGACTGCGCCGGTTTCGCAGTTGCTGGACATTGATAAGCGTATCGATGACGGCGACCTGACGACCGGTGCTTTTCAGGATATGGGCGCCGGTCGCTACAGCGACATCATCGAAGAATAATTACCACTCGTTAGGCCAGCGCCTGCATCGCGGTGCGAAGCATTGCCGGCTCGGCGATTATTTCTTCATCAAATCGAGCACGGCCGAGGTCATCGTCACGACACCCGTGCGGATCGTCGGCTCCGGCACTGGTGCAAACTTGCTCGAGTGCAAACTGGGCAAGGGCGCTGCGCCTGGTTTCTTCGACTCCGCCATTTTTTCCGAAGCGACCGCGCCAATATGCACGTCGACTGCGGGGATGGAGTGGTCCGGCAGACTGTATTCGGAGAAATCCTCGCCACCCATCGTCGGATCGACCATCTCGACGTTTGGCTCACCTAACGAGTTCTTCCACACCGCCACGAGTCGCTTGGTCAGCTCAGGATTGTTGTAGGTCGCGGGAGTGAATTCGTCTTTGCGCACCAGCACTTCGGGCATCTTCTCGTTAGGCACGCCGGCTGCAATGGCGCAGCCTTTCGCGATCTGGTCGATCGCGGCGAGCACTTTCTCGCGCACTTCACCCTTATAGGTCCGCACGGTCAGCTGCATCTTCACTTCATCGGGAATGATGTTGTGCTTCGTGCCGCCGTGGATGGAGCCGACTGTCACGACGATTGGATCGATCGGATTGTTCATCCGCGATCGCGATGGTTTGCCAGGCATTGATGATTTCGGCCGAAAGCACGATCGGATCTTTGGTGCGATGCGGATAGGCGCCGTGTCCGCTCACGCCGTGCACCGTCACATCGACTGAATCGACATTCGCGTAGGTGTAGCCTTCAGTTACACCGATGTGGCCGATCTCAAGCTGCGCGTTGTCGTGGAAACCCAGGACGTAGGCTGGCTTCGGCCAGCGTGTGTAAAGCCCGTCCTTCAGCAGCGCCCGCGCACCGCCGAGCGCTTCTTCCGCCGGCTGACCAATGAAGATGATCGTGCCGTGCCATTTGTCCTTCAGCTTCGCCAGCGCGCGCGCGATGCCGATGAAACGTGGACATGTGAATGTCGTGACCGCACGCGTGCATCACGCCGACTTCGTCGCCCGGTGTCGTTCTTGGTCGTGACCGTGCTCGCGTAGGGCAAGCCGGTATCTTCTTTCACCGGCAGCGCATCGAGATCCGTGCGCACCGCCACGCCGGTCCATCGCCATTCTTCATCACGCCGATGACGCCGAAGCATTGCAAGTTCGCCTTCTCGTATTTGCCGACGTTTCTCCGTCACTTCGCAGCCGACCGCCTTCAATTCCTTCGCCACGATTCCGGCCGAGCGTTCCTCGTGTCCCGATAATTCGGGATGCGTGTGGAGGTCTTTGTAGATGCTGACGAGCGACGGCAACTCCGCGTCGGCGAGTTGTTGTGGCGTTTGTTGCGCGAATGCAGCGACCGTGGGAACGAGCGAGAGTGTGAGGACGAGGCGAAGCTTCATGGGCGAAGATAGGATGAATTTGAAAACCAGAAAGCCAGAAAGGATTTTTCTATTTCATGGTTTTGAAAGCCCGGCACGTTACTTCGTATGCGTTACGGCTGGCTTTTGAATTCATCCTCTTTACTGCTCTTTTGAAATCGACATGGCTTTCGAGGAAAACAAATTGCTCTTCGGCGCGGATCCCACGGAACGGATCGTCGCGATCGAGATGGGCGACACTGGATCCGTGCGCGTCTATCGGCGCGAGAAAAATGGGAACACGGCGGTCGATGTCGAGCCGTTCCATCCGTTCGTCTGGGCGGATGCGGATGTCGCCGATCTCGGTCTAACGAATGCCGAAAAACTGCAGCGGCGATCTGCGTTACAACTGGCTCGATCACCGCCGACAGCTGGAAGGAACTGATCGCGCTGCGCAATGGTTTGAAGAAAGCCGGGCGCACCTTCTTCGCGCTGAGCGATCCGGTGCAGCATTATCTCACGCATACTGGCCGCACCTTGTTCAAAGGAATGGCGCTGGAGGAATTGAAGCGCATGCAGCTCGAAGTCCTATCGCCTTCCGGCGAAGGCGACCTCGCGGAAGCATCGCAGAATCCCATCGCCAGCATCGCGCTTTCGGATAACTCCGGTTGGGAAGAATTGATCGTGGTCGATCCGGCGAAAGCGGAGGAATCGGAACACGCCGCGATCAAGCGCCTGACGAGTCTGATCAAGGAACGCGATCCGGATGTGATCGAAGGGCATGATCTCTTTCGCTTCGATCTGCCGTATCTGGTCGCGCGCGCGCGCAAAGCGAAGACGAAACTGGATTGGGGACGCAGCGGCGGATTTCTGCGCTCACGTCCGTCACGACTACAGATCGCAGAGAAGACAATCGATTATCCGAAGTTCGCCGTCGATGGTCGGCATTTCGTCGACACTTTCATGCTCGCGCAGTTCTACGACGTCGGGATGCGCACGCTTGACGGGCTTCGAGCGCATCGATGTCGCGCAGCATTTCGGCTTCTGCGAATCAGCTGATGTTTCTCGTTTGACCGGCAAGGAGCTGCAACGCGAATACCTAACGAGTAGTGAGACGTTTAAGAAACGAGCTCTTTGCGCGGTGCGCGAAACCCGAGCTGTCGCCGAGCTACTGAGTCCGAGCTACTTCATCCAGGCGCAGATTTTTCCCTACAACTACCAGGACGTGATCGTGCGCGGCAACGCCACTCGCATCAACGCCCTCTTCCTGCGCGAATATTTGCCGGCAGCGCCATAGCATTCCCGAGATGCCGATGCCGCGTCGGCTTCGAAGGCGGTTACACCGACATCTTCTTCACCGGCGTGGCGCGCAACGTCTGGCATTGCGACATCGCCTCGCTTTATCCCTCGGTCATGTTGCAGTTCGATTGCTTTCCGGTAACCGACCAGCTCCAGATCTTCCGCCATCTGCTGACCGATCTGCGCACCTTCCGCCTCGAAGCGAAGGCCAGCATGCGCGCCGAGAAAGGATCGCGGCGCGGCAGCGTCATTTCCACGCCCTGCAAAACACCTTCAAGATTCTGATCAACAGCTTCTACGGCTATCTCGGTTTCGCGCAGGGGCACTTCGCCGATTTCGAAGCCGCAGCGCGCGTCACCCAGATCGGCCGCGATCTTTTGAAACAAATGATCGACTGGTTGAAGGCAGCAAGGCGCGCAGGTCATCGAAGTCGACACCGATGGCATCTATTTCGTCCCGCCGCCGAAAGCTGACGCCTGACAAACTACGCGACTCGTTAGGTAAGGAACTACCACCCGGCATCGAAGTCGAGTTCGACGAGCAATTCGACGCCATGTTCAGCTACAAGGCGAAGAACTATGCGCTGCTAACAAGGAAGGCGAAGTCATCATCAAAGGCGGCGCGCTCAAATCGCGCGGCCTGGAGAAATTCCAGCGCGTCTTCCTCGAGGAAATGATCAAGCTCCTCATGGAAGGCAAAGCCGGAAGCGATTCCCGCCTTGCGCGACAAGTTCGAGAAACGAATCCGCGAGCGGCGAAATGCCCATCGAGATGTTGATGAAGACCGACACGCTCCAGGACTCGTTAGACAAATACCGCGCCAAGATCGGTGCCGGCGGCCGCAACCGCGCCGCCGCCTACGAGCTAGCCATGGCTAGCGGTCGCAACTACAAACCCGGCGACCAAATCAGCTACTACATCAAAGCCACGCCGAAGAAGGTCGCCGCCTACGAAGCCGCGCAGCTAGCCGAGCGACTTCGATCCGCAAAACCGCGACGAAAACGTCGACTACTACGTCGCGAAGCTGGATGAGTTGGTGAAGAAGTTTGGCGGCATCACCGCTGAGAGAAAGCGCCGGCGCAGGAGAGCCTAGCACTCTAGCTAAGGCCTCAACAGCTCCGAAGTGACGACGAACAAGACCTTTGCCGGTCTCTAGCGCGCGAATCGATTCGAGCAGTCGCTTTGCGTTAGCTGGTGAGCGGAGCAGGTAATCAGTCTCAGACATCCCCTTCGGTTTGCCGCGCTTTCTTCGTTTCATTTCACCCAATGTTCAGGCCGAGCGATGTGTAGACTTGTTCGAAGTTCTCGCGGGTGTTCTTGGAGATTAGCGAGACGATACGGGATTTGTCCGGAGTAAAATGAAGCGTAGCTATCGTTTTCTCGAACGACGCATCTTTCGATAGCTGTAGCTTATCGCGCATCAGTGTCAGATCTTCCCCAGCGAAAAGATCTTGCAGAATCCGATTCTTTCCCTGGGCCGCCGGTAGCAGAAAGAATCGATTCTCGGCTTCGAGTTCTCCGAACCGCTCCTGAGTCAGCTGCATTTCCTTTGCCCAGTTTTGTCATTATCCCAAAGAGCTTTGTAGGTAATGTGCCACGCGATGCAAAGGGATATGTAGAATTTGATCGAATCAGCGCCGACCGACGGGATAATGCTGATGTTCCGACCAGCTCGAAATAGCTCCAAAGAGTAGAAATCGTAAATTCCTTCCACGATCACCGCACACTGTGTTCCGACGTCCAACATTATAGGTTTGATCTGAAGCGCATCAATAACTGGTTGAAATGCCGATCGCCGTTCCGTGATGTTACCTTGGTGCCTGTGAATCGGAATGAGATCGATCGAACCCGTATCCGATTTTTCAGCAACCTTGATCGCACTGAGTGGAATCACCTCCGGATCGAGTAGGTAATGCGAGTGATACAGTAGATTACGCGATTGGACACCGATAGCTGCTGCAATTTACGGCAAAGCTTCGTTTGCGCGTGAAAAAAGGACCAACGTGAAGTCAGACGTCTGAAGCGATATTTCTCGCGCTGATCCTCGGCGAGGTTTTGTCTGTGCGATACAGGTTGTGTGATCTGTGAGATGTCTGCCTTCGTTGAGATCATCATTGAATGAATCGAAGGCGAAGATTCCGCTGAGTCGTTGTTTTTCCGCATCGTTAATACCGATTATCGGCGTCAACACTTCGGGTGACATCGATTTCTAGTGGACCGAACCCCATAATACAAAGTAACCTAAACAACAGAGCCGACTGTGTTCGACGTTACGCAATTCCGTAGTTGACCAAACGCCACGAAGCACGATGAAGAATTTTATGAAGACAACCCGCTACGTCGCACCGCTCCTGGCATTCGCCATTACCCTGACAGCTCCGAGTTTTACCCGAGCTGACGATCTCGCTGACATCAAAGCCGAAGTCACCAAGCGGCATGATGAGGCGGTGAAGCGGTTGCAGGATTGGATCAAGCTGCCGTCGATCGCGGCGGAGAATCTGAACTCGGCCGAGGGCGCGGAATACATGGCGAAGCTGGCGAAGGATGCGGGCTTTCAGCAGGCGACGGTGGTGCAGACGGATGGGAAGCCGGGCGTGTTTGCGACGCTCGATGCGGGCGCGGCCAAGACGGTGGGGCTTTATTTCATGTATGATGTGAAGCAGTTCGATCCGAAGGAATGGACTTCGCCGCCGCTCGATGCCGCGCTGGTGGATAAGCCGGGGCTAGGAAAAGCGATCGTCGGTCGCGGCGCGGTGAATCAGAAGGGGCCGGAGTCGGCTTTTCTGGCGGCGTTGCATGCGATCAAGGGCGCGAACAAGAAGATGCCGGTGAACCTGGTGATGGTGGCGGAGGGTGAGGAGGAAATTGGTTCGCCGCACATCGCGCAGCTCGCGCTGAAGCCGGAAGTGCAGGCGGCGTTGAAGAAGACGGTGGGCGTGTTCATGCCGTCGTCGATGCAGGATCTCGATGGAATCGTGACGGTAAGCCTGGGCGCGAAAGGTGTGGTCGAGTTGGAGTTAGTTTCGAGCGGCGAGAAATGGGGACGCGGTCCGGGGAAGGACATTCATTCTTCGCTCAAGGCGATGGTGGATTCGCCGGCGTGGCATTTGGTGAAGGCGCTGAACACGCTCGTGTCGGACGATGGCAACGAGATCACGATCGATGGTTACGCGAAGCCGCGGCCGATCAATGATGAGGAGAAAAAGATGATCGCGAATGCGTCGAGGATTCGAAGCGAAGCGCAACAGAAAAAGCAGAACAGCGTGCAGCATTGGATCGGCGATCTGCCGTGGGAGGAGGCGAACGTGCGGCTCGAATCGCAGCCGACAGCGAACATCGAAGGCTTGGTCGGCGGTTACACTGGGCCGGGCGGCAAGACGGTCCTGCCGCACAAGGCGGTGGCGAAAATGGATTTTCGGTTGGTGCCCGACATGAAAGCAGCGGACGTGGTGCCGGCGATCAAGGCGCATCTGGCGAAGCGCGGCTTCGGCGACATCGAAGTGAACATGAGCGGCGGCTATGATCCGACGCAGAGCGTCGGCAAGCTCGCCGCTGATTCAAGCGCAGATCGCGGTCTTGAAACGCGCCGGCATCGAGCCGGTGATGTGGCCGCGCAATGCGGGTTCGTATCCTGGATTCGTCTTCACGGCGATCCGCCGCTAAGTCTGGCGTCAGGGCATTTCGGTCTCGGTCACGGCAGCGGTGCACATGCGCCGGATGAGTATTACGTGATCGAGTCTTCGAATCCGAAGATTCAAGGCTACGACGGCGCGGTCATGTCGTTCGTCGAGTATCTCTACGAGCTGGGGAAGTAAGAGGACCTAACGAGTAGTTAAATGACGGCGAAGAGTCTTCTGCCTTGTTTGCTTCCGATAGTAGCTATCGGAACATGCGCTGCGGAGCCGGCGCCTTCGCAGAGCGAGCAGGACGAGTACACGCAATACGACTTACTCGCGCCCGAGACGGCGTCGTTCAAGATCACCTATGAAGTGACGGCAACGACTCCCGGTGTGACGGCATTCTTTAATCCGATCCGCAAGGGAAGCGTGGCGAGTGACGAAGCAGTCTTCGATATGATGAGCGGTGCACCGCTGAAATTTGAGCAGGTGAGTGGCGCGCAAGCCAAGGAGAGCGGACTCGCGGACGCCGATCCGGAAAGCGATTACATTCGCGTGCAACTCGCGCGTCCGGTTCCGGCCGACGGCGGCCAGGCACGTATTCGCATCGTTAAGACTTACAAAGATGCGAAGAGTTATCGGCGCGAAGGCGAGGCGATTATTTTCGATCGGCCGCTAGGCATTCGACGAAACGCAGTTGTGCTACCAAGTGGTTATCGACTCACAGAATGCAATGTGCCTTCGCAAGTCCTAGGAGAACCGGATGGCAGGACTCGCATCAGCTTCATGCATCAAGCGCCGGGACAAGCCGCGCTGGTCTTGAAGGCGTCGCCAGGTGCGCAAGTTACGAAATCGCGTCCGCTAACTGAAGCGCGCAGTTGGGAGCCGCCGCCAGAGAAGGGGCCTACCGAACGCGAGAGACTAGGCGAGCGCGCCCATCAGGATCGCGACATCATCTATTTTCTGAAAGAGCCGGCGACTCACGCCTTTAGTCTTTCGCATGATTACACCGAATCGCGCGAAGGCACGGATAAGTATCTCAACGTTGTCCGCACCGGCAGCAAAGTGTCCGAACCTTCGGGGAAGATCCTCGATACTGGCGAAGCGATGAAGGTCGAGGTTTTAACCGGCGCACAACTCAAGGATCCCGGCGAAGAGAAGATCGGAAAAGACCAGCAGGTAGTCGTCTTTCGTTTTCCGGCGGTGAAGAAAGGTCAGTCTTATCGGCTGCGCATGTCCGAGACCTACACTGCGCCGGAGTGTTATCGATTAGAAGCCGGCGAGTTGGTTTTTGATCGCAGCTTCGGCCGGCCGCGGAACTCGGTCGTATTACCGCGCGGCTGGTATGTGACCGCGCTGTCGATTCCAGGAGTCGTTAGGCAAACTCCTGATGGTCTAACTAAGATCGATTTTCTGAACGGTCGACCTGACGCGGTTTCAGTTCTCTTGAAGGCGAGAAAGCTGCGCGCTTCGGATTAGAGAAGCTTCGCGGTCAGCTTGATTTCGGTGCCGGTGAGGGCTTTCGAAACCGGACAACCTTTCTTGGTCGCTTCGGCTTGTTCCTGAAAAGTCTTGTCGTCAGCACCGGGGACTTCCGCTTCGGTGTTGAGTTCGATCGCAGTGATCTTCGGTCCGCCGTCGACGGTCTCCAACTTTACGTTCGCAGTGGTGTTGATGCGTTTCGGTGCGTGACCGGCTTTCGTTAGGTTCGACGAGAGCGCCATGGAGAAGCAGCCGGCCAGGGCGGCGCCGATTAGTTCCTCGGGATTAGTGCCGGTGCCGTTTTCGAAGCGCGAGGAAAAAGAATACGGGCCTTCATAAGCACCGCTGCCGAGCTTCATCGTGCCTTTGCCTTCTTTCAGATTGCCTTCCCAAACTGCTAAGCCTTTTCGTTCTGCCATAAAATGATGATGGTTGATTGTTAAGCTAATCCACTCTGCATGGAGAACCGACTCCCGCAAGAGTCGCGATGCTTACCTGGTGTAGGCAACCGAGCGCCCGTAGTGAGAACGGGGTTCGTTGGCGTTGTATTCCGCCAGTAATTTTTGTTGCGGGTTAGCCAGGGCTGACTCGAGGTCATTCGTCCCGGATCGCGCAGAATTCGCAGCCACTTGCTTCGGCGCCGGAACTTTGACGACTGCATTTGTGCGCAAAGCCACCGGTTGCGGCGCCGGGTTAGAAACGATCCGCTTCATCGTGGAAGATGTTGTCGCGACCGTCCGAATCATTGAGGTCTTGGAATTGTTCGCGACCAACTTGCTAGTCGCTGTTGTCTGAACTGTTTTCACGGTCGTTAACGTCTCGTTAGGCGATTGCACGCGCACGGTCATGAATTGCGGGTTGCGATTGGCCCACGATAACGCCTGGCCTTTGGTTTCGAAAAAACGATCGACAACGATCGCGCTTTTTTCCGAAGCCGATCGTCCGCACAGACGGGCGGCGCGTCGGCTGCGCACGGCGCTGCCAGTATCCACGGCAACGAGTTCACCATCGGGGAGTATCACGCGACTGCCGTACGGAATTCGTCGCGGATCAACTGCGCAATGTCCTGCGCGCAGGTGCGCACCGGAAGCAGCAATGTGTTTGCGCGTCCAACTATCCGAACCCGAGCCACCGCTGGCCCAGTAAACGGTCACGCGTGCCAGTAGCGATTGCTCTTTTGACGAAGCAAGCGGTGCGGCCGCGATTAACAACAATAGTCCTAGGATGTATTTCATGTACGAGGGGTCTAACCCAGTTCTGCCAGAGGCGGATGGAGAACCGAAAGGAATGTCCTTCGGTAATTAATTCGAAGCCCGTAATGGAGGCGGATGCCTCCGGGCGTGCGAAATCCTAGCAGAGAAAGCTAACTGCGCAACCTAGTCGGCGCGCAAAGCTTGCACGGGGTTAAGCAAACTCGCGCGTCGCGCGGGCAATAAACAGGCGAGCAAAGCAGCGAAGGCGAGAATGCTGGCGGTCGCGCCTAACATCAGCGGGTTGTGTGGAGAAATTTGGTAGAGTTGTGTGGCGAGCAAACGGCCGAGCGCGAGCGCAGCTGCTAAACCAGCCGCGAGTCCGATCACGACCGGCTTCATGCCCTGCGCGACGACGAGTCGCAAAACATCCATGGTTTGCGCGCCCATCGCCATGCGCACGCCGATTTCTCCAGTGCGCTGTTCGACCGTATAGGCAACTGCGCCATAAATCCCGACGGTCGCGAGCAGAAGCGCAATTCCCGCAAAAACGCCGAGCAAAGTCATCATCAAACGCTGTTGTCCGATGGCAGACTCGACCACTTGCGTCATCGTCGTCGTGGCGAAGATTGGTAGCCCGCTGTCGAGTTTGTTCAAGACCGCGCGCACACTGCGCATGATGTCATTCGGCGCAGCCTGGCCGCGAACGATGAAACGAAAACGCGGCGTTGGGTCCTGCATCCAAGGCCGATAAAACTCGGCGTCGTTCGTTTGCGTGAGCTGCGTGGAGCGCACGTCGCCGACTATTCCGACGATCTCGACCCGATCCTGCACTCCGCCTAACAAGAGCTCTTTTCCAATGGGATTCTCGTTCGGGAAAATTTTCTTCGCGCCCGCCTGACTGATGAGCATGACTTTCGGTTTGTCGGCTGTGTCGCCCTCATCGATGTCGCGGCCGGCGATGAGTGGAATGTCGAAGGCGCGGATGTAGCCGGGCGAGATGCTGCGGTTAGGCGCGATCGGTCGTTGATTCACCGGCGGCGGATTGCGATCGGGGCGCGCGTAGTAAACGCGGGAGCCGCCTTCGAGCGGAACGGAATCGGCAATCGCCGCGCCTTCCACTCCGGGCGTGTTGCGAGTTTCCTGCAACAAACGTTCCGCTAAACGCGCGCGCGTTTCGGTGTCGGGATAATGCGCTGCCGGTAAACGCAAGACGCCGGCCCAAATATTTTCGGCGCGAAACCCGTTATCCTGATGACTTAGCCTAACGAAACTCGCGATCAACAGACCGGCGCCGGCCAGCAAGGTGACAGAAAGCGCGACTTGCGCGCCGACCAGGATTTTGCGCAAACGTTGCTGACGCAAACTCCCACTGACTGCGCGGCCGCCGTCCTTTAGTCCATCGACCAAATCAGCGCGCGAACTTTGCCACGCTGGATACAGGCCCATGATGAAACCAGTGAAGAGTGCGAGCGCCAAAGTGAAGAGCAGGACCGGCGCGCTGATTTGGAGATTGGTTTCCAGCGGAAGCTGATTCGCCGCCAGCTTCGGCAGGAGCGGAATCAATCGCCAGGCAATGAGCGCACCAAGGATGCCGCCCAATAGACTAACGAGGACAGATTCAAAAACGAAGAGACGCACGACGCTGTGACGCGCGGCCCCGAGGGCAATGCGGAGCGCAATTTCACGCCGCCGTCCGCTGAACCTAACGAGTAGTAGATTTGCCACGTTGCTGCAGGCGATGAGGAGAACAAAGCAGACGGCCGCGAGTAACGTCGTGAAAGCGGAGCGCAGACTTCCGCTGACATCTTCCGGCACAGTGATGAGCGTTGTCGTCCAACTTGTGTCGTCGTTCGCAGGATTTTGTTCGCGATAACTTTGTTCGAGCGCAGGCATGGCCGCTCGGGCTTGCTCCAAGGTCACACCCGGTTTCAAGCGCGCGATCACGCGCAGAAAGCCGATACCTTTCATCAAACGTTCGCGCGCAGTTCCGACGGACTCGAAAGGCCGCGCGGTCCAGACTTCCAGATCGGAAGCAAAGAAAGCCGCGGGCATGTTCGGCACCACGCCGACAATGGTGTGGGGCACGTCATTGAGCGTGATGCTCCGACCGAGCACGGCCGGATCTTTGCCCAAACGTTTTTGCCAAAAGCTCTCGCTGACCACGGCGACGTTCGCGGTCATCTCTTCTTGCGGAAGAAAGAAACGCCCGCGTAATGGCGATACGCCGAGAACGTCGAAGTAACTCGCGGTCGCGGCTTCAGAAGTGATTTGAACCGGATCGCCCAGACCGGTGAGTGTGAGGCTGATGCCGTTGTCGGCGCCGATCGCGGAAAAAGCCGTCTGGCCGTCGCGGTAATGCCAGTAGCGCGGAATGGAGTAGGGGAGCTGATTCAATTCGCGCTCTTTCGATTCGCCGTAAATGCGCACGATGCGATCGGGTTCGGGAAATGGAAGTCCGCGCAAGAAGAGCGCGTGGATCAAACTGAAGATGGTCGTGTTTAACCCGATGCCGAGCGCGAGCGTGAGCACGGCGAGCAGCGTGAAGCCCGGCGATTTGCGCAACTGCCGGAGCGCGAAGCGAAGGTCAGTCATCATACGTAATCTCCCTCAAGATGACGCCGCGGTGCGGAGATTTTGTTTAACGAATTATCGGGCCGCGCTGACGAAAGGCCGGCAAAGGCACGAGCTGTTGATCTTAATGTCCGCTCTCGCCCAGGCTTTGGTGAAGCGTGCCTTCACTAAGACCGCTTCAGGTTTTTTCTGCGCGCGCAGACTTTCCGCGAGCCCGTAAAGCGACCAACCGTTTTCCGGCAGGCGCCGCAAGTCTTCGCGGTAAACCTCTTCTGCTTCGGCGAAACGCCCGGCTTTCATGAGATTCGCGCCTAACGAGTGACGAATCGGAATCATCCAGGCGGGTGGTTCGTCGTACTTGAGGTCGTCTTCCATCTTTAAAGCCGCCTGCAAACCGGTGATGCCTTCGTCCGTTTTGCCTTCGGCAATCTGGATTTCGCTTTCCAGCATTGGCTTGATTAAGGCGATGATCGCATCCGACGAATTGTTGCCGACTTCGTTTTCTTTTGGCACCGCCGCGGCGCGTTCGTTAAAGATGGCCTGTTCTTTGCGCGCGTTCGAAGTGTCGCCTTTCGCGGCGAAAGCAATGGCACGCGCCGCGGGATGGAACGCGCGCGAAAACGGCATGTAATCCTCGTATTTTTCGGGCTCGGCCAAAACTTTGTCCCATTGCCCGAAGCGCACCATCGCTTCCATCGGCAAAGCGAAGAACGCTTCTGCTTTCACCGCCGCGGCCTTCACGAATTCCGGTGGCATTTGCTTCAGCGCTTCACGAATTTTTTCCATCGCCAGCTTGCTCTGCCCGGTCATGAGCGCCGCGTAGGCCAGCATGTGGTAATCGTGCGCGGCGTAGAATGGAATCAGCCCGGGATTCCTCGTGCCCAACGACTGAAAATATTTCCGGTCATCCGCGATTGCCCTGGCATTTGTCTCGATCGCCTTCTGCCAATTGCCGGTGCGAATGTCGATGTGCGATGGCATGTGCACGTTGTGCGCGAGACCTGGCTGCAGAGTGCGCAAGCGATTGGCTGCGGGCAGCGCTTTCTCGGGATGCGGCGAAGCTTCGACCGCGTGGATGTAAAGATGATTCGCGAACGGATGATTCACATTCATTTTCATGACCGCGTCGAGGGTCGCGACAATTTCTTCCGTCCCGGCATTCGGCTGACCTTCATGCGTCCATTGATTCCACGGACTGAGGTCCATCATCGATTCCGCGAAGAATGCGCCGACATCCTGATCCTTCGGATATTTTTTCCAGACTTCGCGCATCGCGTCTGCATAAGCGTGATCGAGCGCGGTGCGATCTTCGGGTTGCGGATTCGCGTAACGCTTGCTCAGCGCTTCGATTAAGTCGCGCTCGACCGGGGAAGCTTTGTCGGCGTGCTGTTGTGCGAGCGTTAGTTCCTTCCACGCCAGCTCGGCCATGGGCGGCGGCACGAGTGGATAATTAATGTGCGGACCGGCCGCGAGCGCGATGCCCCAATGCGTCATCGCGCAAGTGGGATCTGCATTCGCGGCTTCCTGGAAAGAACGGATGGCAGAGGCGTGATTGAATCCATGCAGGAACGCGAGTCCTTGATTGAAGTAGCGTTGTGCTTTCGGATTTTTGGTTGTGATCTTGCGGGTGTAATTACCGAGGTCGTTTCGGAGTGGCTCGGTTTCGGCAGGCGAGACTGTACTCGTTAGGCAAAACGTAAAGACGACGAGAGCGTGCAGGAAGTTTTTCATAACGCCGCCAGCCTAGCGAGAGACGTTCGCTAGAGCCAGTTCTTAACTTTCGGCCAAAGCTCACGCAGGCTGCCCTTGAGATCGCGGCAAAGATAAATGTGCGTGCGTTGTTCCCACGGCATCGCCCAGGGACTCGAATCCACTGTCCCGAGATCTTCCACTGAACAGAATTGTTCCGGTTCCCTGCCTCCGGGAGTGTCGAGGACAAGCAGGAGTTCGCCGGTGTAATCGTGCGGTCCCCAGTAGAAATAATTTTGGTGGCCGCAGAGCGCTGACGGCAGTTCGTATTTCGCTCCGAAGAAATCAATCGCTCCGGCCTGGCCGTAGTTCTGACAAAAAATACCTACGCGCTTCTGTTCGTCAGGGGAAAGATTTTTGTAGGCGCGCGCGACTGAGCCGACCATTTCTTCCCAACCAAATTGATCCGCGAAGAGCTGCGGCAATGCGGCGGTATGTGACGTCTCGGTCCGCGGAGGTTCAAAATGGATTGCCTGCATGTAGCCGATCAGTTTTTCCGGCGGCAGAATCGGGACGATTGTCGGCGCGAGCAACGCGGCCAATGCGATCATGACAGCGGCGAAGAGCGCGGCGAGCCATTGCCAGCGCGGCACGAATAGCCGCTCCGTCGCCACTGCGCCCGCGGCAAAGAGCATCGGATAAATCGGCGCGAGATAGTAATGTTTGCCGTGCATGATGATGAACTCGGCCAGTGTGATGAGATAGGCGATGCCTAACGAGAGGTAGCGGCGACCGTCGCGACTGGCGAAGAACCAGACCAGACCGCCAAGCCATATTGGCAACGTGGCCGGATTCATGATGAGAATTTGTTGCGCAATAAATTGCGGCGGACTGAGGACGACGTTTTTGTTGCTGTGCGCGACGTTGCTGAGCAATTCGTGCGTCGGCCAGCCGTGTTGGATTTGCCAAAGGACGTTTGGCAACGCGATCGCGGCCGCAATCAGACCGCCCAACCAAATCGACGGTCCCGCGAAATGACGGCGCGCGGGCGTGAGCAAAAGTGCTACGACCAGTCCGATGCCAAAGAACGCGAACGAGTGTTTATTTTCGACGCCGAGTCCTGCGATGACACCAAACCAAAGCCAGAGCTTCGGCGAATCGCCATTGAGAATGCGAATGAGCAGATAAGCGCAGCCCATCCAGAAAAGCGGCTCGAAAACATTCATCGAATAGAAGTTTCCGATGCCGAGATAAACCAGGGCGCTGAGTGCCGCGGTGGAGGCAAGGATCATCGACCATGCGCGACCGCCGAGCTCGCGCGCGATGACCCCGGTCAGCGCCACGGTGAGCGCGCCTGCGAGTGCGGGAAATAATCGGAGAGCGAAAAGCGATTGGCCGAAAAGCGCCAGCTCGATTCGCAGGACGATCGCACTGAGCGGCGCCATATCGACGTAGCCCCAATCGAGGTGCCGGGCGCACGCTATATAATAGAGCTCGTCGCGAAAATAGCCGTAGCGGCTGTTGGTCAGGAGATGAAGGAGCAGCGCGACCGAAGCGAAAACAGTCAGGATTAGGCCAACATTTCTCTCCTTTGCGTCGGTGCTCATGGGCACCCGATTAAGAAGGGAAAACGGAAACGTCTCAATCCTTTGAACGGTTTACTTTTTTCCCAAAAAAACGGTTGCCGGGCCCAGCACTTGCATCGATATGGAGCGCTCCCAATGCAAAAAGTTGCTCCGATACTCACAATTTGCGTCTGTTTTCTGGCTGGTTCCGTGCAGGCCGCGAAGCTTGCTTTCGACCCGATCCGCTCGAGCGGAGAGAAGTCGTTTGTCATTAAAGATGCAAATGGCAAGAGCGTGTCGGTGCCAATGGCGGATGCCTCGGCACAACGGAAAATCGTCGGCCCGATTGCGAAAGTCGATCCGCATTTGAATCCCGCGATGGCTCGCGCTGCGACCATTGCGCAAGACCGTGCGCACGCGCATTCGAAATCGCGCTGCTGGCATTACGTGAAAGAAGCGTTGCTCGCGGCCGGTGCGGTCAATTCCTATCCCAAAACGGCTTTGGCGAAGCAGGCTGGCGATGAGCTGGTGAACAACTACGGCTTCAAGAAATTGGCGGTGCGTGATCCCTACGCGGCGCCCGTCGGTGCGGTGCTGGTTTACGGGGGAAAAGGCGCAGGCCATGTCGAGATTCGCAATAAGACTGGATTCGCCAGCGACTTCCGCACTCCGACGCCGTCGAAGCGCAAATTGATCGGCGTTTTCGCGAAAGCGTAACCCGGTCGGGTCGAGAGATTACGCGAAGAACAACGAGGCGACTTGCCTCGTCCGCGCGAGGCAAAAAATCCTTGCCGCTGTGGGAATTATAAGAGATAACCGTTGCCCGTGCGACAGGTCTGGCTCCTCTTTTTGGTGTGCGGTTTTTTCTCCGCCACGAGTCTCTTCGCCGAAGAAGCACGCCGTGCGGAACTCGTTAGTCCGCCGAAGAAATCCGCTGCCGAAGAACCCGCGCGTGCCTTGCCTGTAACGCCGGCCGACAAAAAAGAAACGGCCGCTGCTCCCAAAAAAGAGAAGCCATCGATTGAAATTGATTTGGGCGCGAAAAGAGAGACGGCCCAACTCGCGAAGAAGGAAGTGAGCGCGCCCGAAAGGAAAGAGATCAGTCCTGTTGCCAAGAAAGATTTGGCTCAAATCGAAAAGAAACCAATCAGCTCGGTCGACAAAAAAGAGATCAGTGCACCGGCCAAGAAAGAAGTGATCGCTGCTGTGAAAAAGGATGCGAGCGCGACCGACAAAAAAGAGATCGCTCCTGTTGCGAAAAAAGAGGTAGCTCAAGTCGAGAAGAAGTCGGCCAGCGCAGTTGATAAAAAAGAACTCAGTGTTCCGGCCAAGAAAGAAGTGGTCGTCGCCGTGAAAAAGGATGTGAGCGCGGCCGACAAAAAAGAGATCACACCAGTTGCGAAGAAAGAAGTAGCTCAGGTCGAGAAGAAGGAAGTCGCTGCGGCTGACAAAAAAGACGCCAGCTCAAAGGCGAAAAAGGAATTCACCTTCCAGGATGAGAAGGGGAAAACTGTCTCCGCGGAAGTGGTTGATCAGTATCAGAGTAAACGCATCGTTTATCCGCTGGCCAAGGTCGATAACCGCATAAATGCCAAGCTGATCCACGCAGCTTCGATCGCGCAAGATCGCGCGCGCGCGCATTCGAAATCCGCCTGCTGGCATTACGTAAAGAACGCGCTCCTCGCCTCGGGCATTATCTCGACCTACCCGAAGTCGGTTTACGCGAAGGAGGCCGGGGAAGAATTAGTGCGCGACTACGGCTTTAAGAAATTACCCATTCACGATCCGTACAAAGCTCCGATCGGCTCTGTCCTGGTTTACGGTGCGCGCCGTGCGGCCGGCCACGTGGAGTTGCGCACGAAGACCGGATTCGTCAGCGATTTTCAAAACAAGAAGCCATCCAAGCGTCCGCTCATCGGCGTTTACGCCAAAGCTTAGCACTCGTTAGGCCCTAACGAGTCGTCGCTACTCGACCGTAACGCTCTTGGCCAGGTTGCGCGGCTTATCGACGTCGCGACCCAGCTCGACGGCCAGATGATAAGCGAGTAATTGCAATGGAATAACGCTCAAGATCGGCGTGACGAATTCGGGTGCAGTCGGAATGGTGATGATGTCGTCCGCGAGATTCGCCAGTCGATCGGCGCCGTCGCCGCTGGTCAGCGCGATCACTGGACCGCGCCGCGCTTTCACCTGCTCGATGTTGTTGACGTTCTTCGAAAAAACTGCGTCTTGCGGAACGATGAAAACAGACGGCAACGTCGGACCGACCAGCGCGATGATACCATGTTTTAGTTCCGCACTCGGATGCCCTTCCGCGAAAAGATAAGTGATCTCTTTCACTTTCAAGGCCGCTTCCAGCGCCACAGGAAAATTGAACTGTCGTCCGAAAAACAGCATGCCCGGCGATGCCGCATATTTTTTCGCGATCGCCTTGATCTGATCGCTCAGTTTCAAGGTTTCCTCGATTTGTGCCGGCAGTTTTTCCAAGGCGGTGATGATGCTGGCGCCTTCCGAGCTGGAAAGGTGACGCATGCGTCCAAGCAACAGTCCGATCAACAGGAGAATGCTTACCTGCGACGTGAACGATTTCGTGGCGGCCACGCCGATCTCCGGTCCCGCATGCATATAAACGCCGCCATCGCTTTCGCGCGCGATTGTGCTCGCGACGTTGTTGCAGATGCCGAGCGTGCGATAACCTTTGCGCCGGCTTTCGCGCAAAGCGCCAAGCGTATCGGCCGTCTCGCCGCTTTGACTGATGGCAAAGACGAGCGTGTCGCCGGTCATCGGTGTGTTGCGATGCCGAAACTCACTCGCGAATTCCACTTCCGTCGGCAAGCCGGCTAGCTTTTCCAAGATATATTCGCCTACCATCGCGGCATGCAGTGCGGTGCCACAACCAGTCAGGACAATGCGACCGACCGCGCGCAATTCCGCCGCCGTCATTTCCAAGCCGCCGAGTTTCGCAGTGGATTCCTCCGCGCTTAATCTTCCGCGCATCGCATCATGCACCGAGCCCGGCTGCTCAAAGATTTCCTTGAGCATGTAATGCGCGTAGTCGCCCTTCTTGATGTCCTCATCGCTGAATTCGACTTTGCTCAGCGTGTAGTCGCCCGCGCCGTCGCCCGCGACGGAACTAATCTCGAATTTATCCGCCTCGACCGCGACGATGTCGAAGTCATTTAGGTAAACCGCATCACGCGTGTGCGCCACGACCGCGCTGACATCACTCGCCAGGAAATTTTCATCCTTGCCTACACCGAGGACGAGCGGCGATCCGCGCCGCGCGCCGACGATAAAATTAGGAATGTCGCGATGAATTAACGCGATGCCGTAAGTCCCGATGACTTGCTTCAAGGCGGCGCGAACGGCATTTACCAGCCGCGCTTTCGAATCTTTTCCGTCGCCCTTTTCGTAGATGCTGCCGATCAAATGCGCCAGGACTTCGGTATCGGTCTCGGAAATAAAAGTATGACCGCCTTCGCGAATCAGTTCTTCTTTGATCGTTCCGTAATTTTCGATCACGCCGTTGTGCACGAGCGCAAGTTTGCCGCTGCGATCGAAATGCGGATGCGCATTCTCGTCGGTAACCTCGCCGTGCGTGGCCCAGCGGGTGTGGCTGATCCCGTAATTTCCTGACGGCGGTTTTTCCGTCATCAACTTCGCCAGATCAGCGATGCGTCCCGCGCATTTGCGTGTCTCTACCCCAACACCGTTGACAATAGCGACACCGGCTGAGTCGTAGCCGCGATACTCCAGACGGCGTAAACCATCCAACAGAATGGGACCCGCTTGCGATCGACCGACGTATCCAACGATGCCGCACATAAATTCGAGAGCGCAGGATAGCATTTCCCAGCGCCCCTTACTACTGTGCTGTCATTCGTGAAATGAGGCGGCAAACGATCGCGCCATTTGCGATAGGTAGGTGATATGCAAATTCCCGCGCTTCCACCCGGAACCACCCAGCAGACGCTGGCCATTATTATGGGCGGCGGTGCGGGAACGCGCTTGTTTCCGCTGACGAAAGATCGCGCCAAGCCGGCTGTCCCGCTGGGAGGAAAATATCGACTGGTCGATATTCCGATCAGCAACTGCCTCAACTCCGGTTTGCGCTCCATCTACATCCTGACGCAGTTCAACAGCATGTCGCTGCATCGCCATATTCAGGCGGCGTATAAGTTCGATAATTTTTCGCGTAGCTTCGTCGATATTTTAGCGGCGCAACAAACACCGGAGAGTTCCGGTTGGTATCAAGGCACGGCCGACGCCGTGCGCCAAAACATGCGCTACTTCCTCGAGCGCCCGTTCGATTACTACATCATCCTCAGCGGCGATCAGCTTTACCGGATGGATTTTCGCACGCTCCTCCATCAGCACATTCGAACCGGCGCGGAGATCACTCTCGCGATGACGCCAGTGCCGCGCGCGAATGCCTCGGATTTCGGGATCATGCAAAGCGACGATCGGCGGCGCGTGACGCGTTTTGTCGAGAAACCGAAAGATCCGGCGATTCTCGATGAACTAAAACTGGGACCGGAATTGCTCGCCTCGATCGGGGCCGCGCCGCACGCCGAACTTTTCCAGGCGTCGATGGGCATCTACATCTTCAACCGCGATGTCCTGGTCGAGTGTCTCGCGAACGACATGGTCGATTTCGGGAAGCACATTATTCCCGACGCGATTTCGAAACGGCATGTGGGCGGATTTATTTTCGATGGTTACTGGGAAGATATCGGAACGATCCGCGCATTTTACGAAGCGAATCTCGATCTGACCGAGCTGCTGCCGAAATTCAGTTTCTTCGATGCTGCCGCGCCGATGTATACGCATCCGCGTTTTCTTCCGGGTAGCAAGATTAATGGCGCGGCTCTGCGGCAAGCGATCATCGCGGACGGTTGCATCATCTCCGATGCGCACATTGAGCGATCGGTCGTCGGTGTGCGCAGCGTGATTCAGCCAGGCGCAACGATTCGCAACAGCGTGGTCATGGGCGCCGACTATTACGAAACGGATCCGAGCACGGTGCCGGCTGGAGTTCCGGCGATCGGCGTCGGGCGAAATTGCGTGATCGATCGCGCGATCATCGACAAGAATGCGCGCATCGCCGACGGCGTTGTCATTACTCCGGAAGGAAAGCCGGCTGATCTCGACGCGAGCAATTATTTCATCCGCGACGGAATTGTCGTGGTACCGAAGAACGCGATTATTCCTGCAGGTTTCTGGATTTAGCGGCGGCTGCCGCCGTTATTCATCTGCTCGGCCATGGCTCCGAATTGACCTTGGTTCTCCCAACGCTCCTGTTTGTTCCACGGGAGAGAGGATTCGCGGCCGGTGCCGCTCGACACGAGTTCAGGCTCTTTTTTCGTTGCGCACGAGGCCAGGATTATAGCGCTTCCGAGAAGTAGGAATCTGGCCGCTCTACTCGCGGCGGAGTTACGAATTGTTTCCAGCATATATTACGATGTCCCCCGGCTGGACTTGGACGCCCCGTGCCAAAGAATTCGTAACTATATCGCCGATGGCGGTGGCCGGTTCAACCGAGGAGACGCGAATTCTCCCGATCAAACTTCCACCGCGCAGAACAAGCATCTCGCTGTTGGTTTCGATGCCCTGCCGTCCTCCCAAATTTAGGACGACGAAATTGTAGGCCTGATTCACCGCCAGAACGGTTCCACGTAGACCGGGATTACGCGGGGCGGCGGCGCGCGGTTTGGGAGCTTGGCCCATACTCGACCCGCGGTCGGCACTGCGAATTTTTTCCGCAAGCAATTGCTTCTCACGCTCCGCGCTGTCGAGTTGCTTGCGCGTTTCTTCCAGTTGCGTCTGCAGATCACCGGCTCCTGGCATCGGTAAGGAATCGGGCATTAATTCTTTCCCGCCGCCTGCTTCATCGAGGCGTTTGTGCAGGGCCGCGATTTCATCTTCCTTTTGCTTCAGATTATTCTGTAACTCCGCGCGCTCTTGCTGCGTCTTGACCAGATCGGCTTCGGCGCTGGCCATCTTTGATTCGCTCTCCGCATTTTTCGACGTGGCTGCGGCCACGCTGGCTTCGCGCGCCTGCAATTCTTTTTCCTTCGCGATGCGAGCTTGCTCGAGTTGTGTACCGATCCGCCGAACTCTTGTCCGCCACGTCGCGCAAGTTCCGCGCTTTGCTCGTGTTGAGAACACCGAAAAGCGCGGACAGCAGGAGGAATAAAACGGAAAGACTGATTAAGATTTTTCCCATGCGCCGAGAGACGCGCTGTTTTAACCGCCCGAGCGTGGCAACGCAATCTCGAAGAAAGCTGACCGCACTTTTCTTTGGCGGTTGCGCAGGACGCGCTCTCGTCCTATAGGGACGGGCCATGGGTCAGCAACATCGTAAAATCGTCAAACGGCGCCGGCGCGCTGCATATCTCGAGCGCAAAAGAGTGAAGACGAAAAAAATTACGGCCCCACGTAAAGAGCCGGCTGCCAAACCCAAGGGCAAGAAACAGCCGGCTGCTGCCTCCGCGGAAACAGCGGCGAAGTCGTAAGCGTCCCACCGCTTTCGCAGGTGCTCGGTGCAACCGGAATACCTGATCGTGGATGGTCACAGCGTGATTTTCGCCTGGCCGGAACTGCGCTCGCTGCACGATCGGCGCACTTCTTCTGCGCGCGAAGCACTCGTTAGGCGGTTGCGCGACTATCAGGATTGGACCGGGATAAAGGTCGTGGTCGTCTTCGATGGGAAAGGCACTGCGGCTAACGAGTCATCAGAACCGGGCGGCATTCAGATTTTCTATTCGCGCGCAGGGCAAAGCGCGGATGCGATCATCGAACGTTTTGCCAGCAAGTATGGCGAGCGTTTCAGACTGCTCGTGGCCACGGACGATTATCTGGAACAGGAAACCGCCATGGCTTGCGGCGCGGAATGCATTTCTGCGGAAGGACTGCGGGCGTTGCTCGATTCCGCCAGGACTCGTTAGGCGAAATCGTTTTTGCGACTCAGGCCGCGCCCGCTAAGACCGGCTGCTGCTGCCGATGGGTTATCGATTGACGACGTGTGCGTTGCTGACAGGTCGCGAGCACGCGCGAGAGCACACAATAAAGTTGTTCGATGGGAAGGCTCTTACTCACGTATCCGTTCGCACCCGCGCGCAAAGCGGCATGCATCCGCTCTTCGTTGTAACCAACTCCCGTGAAGACAATGATAGGCAGGTCGCCACTCAGTTCGCGGATGTAACGAATCAGCGAAATGCCGTCCACTTTCGGCATGTTCAAGTCCACCACCACCACGTCACAAAGGTGGTGTTCCAGCCACGCTGCAGTGCGAAAACCTTCGGTCAACGAATCGCAGCTATGGCCCTTTTGCTTCAGGTAGGTGACGAGAAATTTAGCGATGGCCGGGTCGTCATCGATGATCAGGAACTCGGCGCGGTTAAGGACTTTCATGCAGTTCGTTGTATTTTCTATAACGAGTATAAGCACTATCCTTGCCAACCGGCCGTGTGGACTCTTTTGAGGCGCGAAGGTCCTTTGATTGAAGCCGCGTAAATTCAGGCTGAGCCCTGGTCTAACGAGTGCTAGAGATCGAGTTTTTTCTCGATTTTTTTCACGCGAGCGAAGAGATCGCCCAGCCGGTGAATTCTCGCCAACTGCTCCTTCACTTCACGTAACGGAGTAGCCGGCGTGCTCCACCATGTGCCGCCATCCTCTGGAAGATTTTTCGAAACGCCGGTCTTGGCCGCGATGATATTGCGATCGCCAATTTCCACGTGCCCGGTCACGCCGACTTGTCCGCCAATCATGACGTGATCACCCACGCGTGAACTTCCGGCGATGCCAGTTTGCGCGGCGATCACCGAATGTTTTCCGACCACAACATTGTGCGCAATCATCACCAGATTATCGATCTTCGCGCCTTCCTTTATCCACGTGCGACCAAAACGCGCGCGATCGATTGTCGTGTTCGCGCCGATCTCCACATCGTCGTCGATTTGCACGATGCCGATTTGCGGAACTTTGGCGTGGCGCCCTTCCACGATCTCAAACCCGAATCCGTCCGCCGCAATCACCACGCCGCTGTGCAAAGTCACGCGCGCGCCGATCACGCTCCGCTCACGAATCGTGACGTGCGGATAGATTAAGCATCGCGCGCCAATTTTTGTCTCGTGACCGATATAACAGTGCGCGCCGATCACCGTTTCCTCGCCGATCTCCGCCCCCGCTTCGATGACCGCGTAGGGTTGAATCGAAACCTTGGCGCCGATCTTTGCCTCTTTAGAGATTACCGCTGTTGGATGAATGCCAGGTGAAAACTGAATCGGCGGTGGCGCGAGGCGGAGCACGACTTGCTCGAATGCTTTCGCAGGGTTGGCTACGCGAATCTGCGCCGGCTCGATCGTCTCGCTGAAATCCGTCGGCACAAAAACCGCCGACGCGCGCGTCTTGCGCAGCTGCGGCATGTATTTCGGAATGGCGAAGAAGGAAACTTCGCCAAAGGTGGCTTCGGCCAGCGAGGCCGCGCCAGTGATGGTGAGCGCAGGATTCCCGATCAGCTCGCCGCCAGCTTCCTGCGAGAGTTCTTGCAGAGTAAAGACCACTCGTTAGGCGCGCTCTCGCGCAGTTGATTATTTCGCCACGCTCTGCCGCACCGCGTCCAGCTGATTGGCCGAGCCAAGCTTTTCGTTTTTGTGCGCGATGAAATCCGCGTAGGCCTGCATGAAAATTTTTCCTGGCGGACGGAAATCGAATTCGGCCGGCTTATCGCGAAAGAATTCTCGATGCACTCGCGTCCAGACGAGGCGGCCATCAGTATCGATATTCACTTTCGTCACCCCGAGTTTGGCCGCGGGGAGATATTCATTCTCGTTCACCCCGCGTGCACTCGGATCGAGCTTGCCCCCCGCCGCATTAATCCGCTGCACTTCTTCCACGGGCACACTCGAACTGCCGTGCATCACGATCGGCATCCCGGGAATTTTTTGCGAGATCGCTTCGATCACGTCGAAACGCAGCGACTGTTGTCCTTTGAATTTGTAAGCGCCGTGACTCGTGCCAATCGCGGCCGCTAACGAATCGCAGCCGGTCTGTTTCACGAAATCCACCGCTTCATCTGGATTCGTTAGGCAAGCGTGGCCTTCATCGACTTTGATGTCTTCCTCGACGCCGCCCAGCATCCCGAGTTCAGCCTCCACGCTGATGCCTTTGGGGTGCGCACGATCAACCACACGTTTCGTGATCGCGACATTCTCCTCGAACGACTCATGACTGGCGTCGATCATAACCGAGCTATAAAACCCGGAGTCGATGCAGTCGTAGCAGGTTTGTTCGTCGCCGTGGTCGAGATGCACGGCGAAAATCGCTTCCGGGAAAATTTGCTCCGCCGTCCGGATGATCGCCTCGAGCATGCGCTTGTCGGTGTAACCGCGGGCGCCTTTGGAAAGTTGGATGATGAACGGCGCCTTGCTCTGCACGTTACCGCGAAAAAGCCCCATCGTTTGCTCGAGGTTATTAATATTGTAAGCGCCGACAGCGAATTTCTTGTAGGCGACTTTGTAGAGTTGGCCGGTGGTGACGATCATGGGAATTCCTGGTTGGTGGAGGCCAAGCTTAATTTGCTTGCGCGGCTTTCCAAATGAGAAAATCGAATCTCAAAACGCGGTCGACTGTTCGTTAGACTTCAAATAATCGCTGATTTCTGCCGTGAAAACGGCGCCGAAATTCTTCAGCTTTTGTTCGCCCACGCCGGGCACGCGCGCGAAATCGCCCAGGCGCGTCGGTTGGCTGCGCGCCATTTCCCGCAGCGAGACATCGGAGAAAATGACGTAGGCCGGGACGTTACGTTCGTCGGCCAACTTCCGGCGAAGACCGCGCAACCGCTCGAAAAGTTCTTCATCGCATTCGATTTCGCCCGCGCGTTTGCTTCTCGTTTTTTCCGCGATCTCCGGCTGTTTGGTTAACGTCACCGGCTTTCGTTCGCGCAAGATTTCCCATCCAGCACTCGTTAGGCTAAGCGTGGCGAATTTTCCCGGCGCGGCTTCTACTAATCCCATGCGCAATAATTCGCGCCCGAGCGCGAGCCAGGCTGGTCGCTTCAATTCCGTGCCGATCCCGTAGGTGGAAATCGCATCATGACCTCGCTGGCGGACAGGTTCCGTCTTCGCACCGGTCAACACTTCAACGATGTGATTCAAACCAAAACCGAACCCGCTTTTCTGTTGGATGCGATGCACACAGGAGAGAAATTTTTGCGCCGCGATCGTGCCGTCGAAAGTCTCGCGCGGCGTCAGGCAATTATCGCAACCGTTACAGCTCTCGTTAGGCCGATCCTCGCCGAAGTAACGCAACAGCACTGATCGTCGACATTCGCGCGTCTCGGCGTAATGCACCATTTGCCGAAGTTGTTCATGCGCGATCCGTTGTTCCTTCTCGTTTTTCTCCTCGATGAAACGCGTTTGCTTCACCACATCCGCCGCGCTGAAAAGCAGGACGCAATCGCTTGGCAAGCCATCGCGTCCGGCGCGTCCGGTTTCCTGGTAATAGCTCTCGATATTTTTCGGCAGATCATAGTGCACCACGAAACGCACGTTCGGTTTGTTGATCCCCATGCCGAAGGCGATCGTCGCCGTCACTACCCGCACATCGTCGCGCAAAAACATTTCCTGATGTTTCGTGCGCGCCTTGCCTTCCAGTCCGGCGTGATATGGCCGCGCAGAAATTCCCTCGTCATTCAACTTCTTCGCCAGCGACTCCGCCGTCTTCCGGCTCGCGCAATAAACAATGCCGGCCTCGTTCGGCCGTGCCTGAATAAAATCGCGCAGTTGCTCGGCCGGCGACGACTTCGCCAGCACGCGGTAGGTCAGGTTCGGCCGATCGAAACTCGCGACATAACATTGCGGCTCGCGCAACTTGAGTTGCTTGAGAATATCCTCGCGCACGCGCTCCGTCGCCGTCGCCGTCAACGCCATCACCGGCACATCGGAGAAATGCGTCCGCAATTTTTTCAGCTCGCGATATTCCGGGCGAAAATCATGACCCCATTCACTGATGCAATGCGCCTCATCGATCGCGATTTGTTCGATGTTCCAATTGAGCGCCCGTTCCAAAAAAGAATCGAGCATCAGCCGCTCCGGCGCGACGTAGAGCATCTTGAATTCGTTCTGATGTAATCCGCGCAAGCGCGTCCGCGCTTCATCCGCATCGAGGGTCGAATTCAAATAGGTCGCGGCGATTCCACTCGTACGCAGCGCATCGACCTGGTCCTTCATCAACGCGATTAACGGCGAAACCACGATCGTCATTCCGCTGCGCAGCAAGGCGGGCAGTTGGAAGCAAAGCGATTTGCCGCCACCCGTCGGCATGAGCGCAAACACATTCCGACCCGCCAGCGCATCGCGAATGATCTCTTCCTGCAACGGCCGGAACTCATCGTAGCCGAAATGTTTCTTGAGCGGCGTTAAGAGGTCCTGAGCCATCGCTTACTTATCCGCTACCGATCCGCGGGAGGTAAAGCTACTAAGCGCACTTGCTCAGAGATCGCGGCATTTGCCCTTAGGGGAATGCATGTGCAACGGTCTCCTGTGCGAAAGAAAGTTTTGGCCGGGTTCGTGGGAGCTCTTCTCTGGGCGAACTGCTGCATGATCTTCGCTCAAGTGGACGACACCTTTGCCACTAGTTTGTATGGGCACGCGGTCGGACAAATCGCGCGCGCCTCTGATCTGGAGCGTCATGGCAAGAAGAAGGAAGCGATTGCCGCCTACGAGTTAGCTGGACAACTGAGTGAAGCCTCGTTGAAGGAATCGGAGGAGGCGGGTGTCTTGCCGGAGGATCGTCCTCCGGACAGGTATTATGAATGCGCCATTGCCTACCTGCATGCCGGACGCTTGCTCGCGCGCATGCCGGAGCAAGCCGACCGTAGAGGCGAAGATTTGGGTAAAGCTACCAGCTATCTCGAAACGGTAGAGAAAATCGAACTAACCCGCGCGCAATTGGCTAACAAGCCTATCAATCCGGAAGTGTGGCGGGTGCGAAACGCCGCCGGCTATGCCTGCTTTTTGCGCGGCGAACTAGCGCGCGCGCGTGTTCATTATCAGGAGGTGCTGCAGATGAACCCGACCTACCATCCGGCGCAGCAGGCCATCGCCCAGATCAATGAACTCGAGCAAAAGCAGAACGAACTATTCACGCCGCAAGGCCGCACTTTGCAGAAGGAAAAGACCTGGAAGACGATTCACGACGTGGTCGATGCCTTGAAGCTGGTGAAGGACATCGTCACGCTCGGACGATAAGACGTGCTCTGTCAACCTTGTCGTGGGATTACGGCTTAGAAGACTTGCCTAACGAATGAAAATCCTGACAAGTTCCCTGCTTGCGTTCTTACTTACTATTGCCGTGATACGCGCCGAACCTTTGCTGAGTTGGTCAGAACTTTCGCGGATGCCGCTGCCGGCGCCGGGCGAAAAAATTGCCTATGGCGATGGTCCGCAACAATTCGGCGAGCTTCGTCTGCCGAAAGGCGAGGGACCGTTTCCCGTGGTCGTCCTCATTCACGGTGGCTGTTGGCAAAATGAGTTCGACTACGTTTACATGACGCGGCTCGGCGCGTGGTTCGCGGAACACGGCGTTGTTAGCTGGACGATCGAGTATCGACGGCTAGGGGATGAGGGAGGCGGTTGGCCGGGAACATTTCTCGACGTTGCGCAGGCAGCTGATTTTGTTAGGCAACTGGCGTCATCTCATCCTATCGATGCGAAGCGCGTCATTGCCGCTGGCCATTCCGCTGGAGGGCAACTCGCGCTTTGGCTGGCCAGTCGCCAGAAGCTGCCGCCGTCGAGTGAGCTTTTCGTAAAGGACCCGATTCGTCTAAGCGGCGTGCTAGGTCTCGCCGCCATCACTGATCTCGCGAAGTATCGACATGGACCCGCTGGTAGTTGCCACGCTTCAGTCGAACCTTTGTTAGGCGGCACAGAAGAAAAAGTTCCGCAACGTTACGCAGAAACTTCTCCGAGCCAGAGGTCGCCTCTCGGTCTTCCACAAGTTTTCATCCAGGGCGAACGCGATCCGATCGTTGATCCAGTCATGGTTCGTAGTTATGTCGATGAGGCAAAAAGATCCGGCGATTCTGTTGTGTTCCTGTCAGTGCCAGCCGTCGGACATTTTGAGACTTCGGTGCCCATTCTGCAGACGGAGTCTTACTTCACCGAAGCTTTACCCATCCTCCTTCAATGAACCGGTTCGAACGCGTAGCAGTTTGCGGCGGTCACATGATCGACGCGCCTGGGCGCGAACACTCGCGCTTTCCCGCGGCTAAGGCAGAAGCAGTGCGAGCGCTTATTGCCACACAGCTGGACCAATGGCAGGTCGGCAAGAACGACCTGGCGCTCTGTGGCGGCGCTTCCGGAGCCGATATCCTCTGCGCAGAAGAAGCCTTGCGCCGCGGTGCCTCACTTCGCCTGCTCCTCGCCCAAACACCGGACGACTTTGTCCGAGCTTCAGTGCGACCAGCAGGTCACGAGTGGGTGCGGCGTTTCTATGATCTGTGTGAAAAGGCGGAGGTAGTAATCCTATCTGCGGCTACTAACACGCAGCCCTCAATCTATGAGCGCGTGAATCTTTGGTTGGTCGACAATGGAAAGGAAGCGGCGGGCGAGACGGGCAAGCTCTTGGCCTTACTTATTTGGGACGAACAACCGGGCGGCGACGGTCCAGGTGGCACTTCCGACTTGGCTCAGAAAATCAAGCAGCTAGGTGGTGAAGTAGCTATCATTAATCCCACCAAGCTCTAGGTAGCTAGAGGTTCCCCGATCTAAGTCTCTCCAGTTGTTTCGTGGGGTTCCAGTTAGCTGGCTGCTTCGTTGTGCTCGACCACTTCATTCCCTGGCGTTGCCATAGGTCGCGCCACGAGGCATAAGAGAATCCGCGATCATCATCGCTTACGCCAAATTGGAACCCACAGCTCGGACAAATCTCATAGGAACCACCACCCGCCTGCGTGCGCGGCGGTTCGATTAGCTTTGGGAAACCGCAAACCGGACAGGTGTAAGTCTTCTTCATTGCCCTGTCTTCAGGTTGATCAAACGGCCCGGTTGCCGATTGAAGTAGGACGGATTGTCCGGTTTGAAGAAGGTCTTGGTCGTGCCGTTATGATTGTAAGCCCCGAATGTTCCGGTTCTCGCATCGAAAACTCGCACGGTCCCGTTGCTATCGACTTTGGCGGGGATACCTTCGGCTGTCGCGCGACGCAAGAATTGATAGGCCATCAAGGCATACTCATCGGCATCCCTGGCCCCGAAGTCCTTTCCATGTCGCGCGAAGTGATCGGGAAGCGATGCAGGATTAGCCCAGGTCCGCGCGGTGATTTCTTTCGGCGAAAATCTTTGCTGCGGATCTGTAGTAAGTGATGCCTGCTGGCCTTTAGGCGATTCGAACGACGCATTTCTTTCCTTAAGCCAAAACGCTATCAGGGCGAGTCCCAGGATAACTGCCAGGAGGAATGGTTTTCTCATCGTCGCGAATCGGCGCCAATAATGAATCGCGCTAACTGAGCCGAGATCCGCGCGGCGTTTCCGCCGCCAAGTCCTCCATGCCTGACGAAGGTCGCAACGGTGTAACTGGCTTTGCCTTCCGGATCAAAAATCAAACCGGCAAACCATCCATCCGATCCTGGACCAGCTTCGTGTGAGTTCGCGTCGGGACCAGTGCCAGTCTTGCCGCCGAGATGCCATCCCGTGTCGGCGAGGATGGGACCAGCACTCTTAGCCGTGCCACGTTCTACGGCTGCGCGCATGGCAGACTGTAACTTCAAGCTCGCCGCTTGAGAGATAGCTCCTCCCCGGAGGAATTCTGAAAGCTGCAAAGCGGTTACCACAAATCTTTCCTCTCCTATCGACAGAGAATTCACCCAGTCCTTATCGCTAGTATTGTCATCTAATGAGTGGGATGAACCAAAACCATATCGTTTGAGGTCCTTCAGCACGCCTTCCGTTCCTATTGCTTTGCGCAAAGCCAACGCGATTTGCCGGCCTGATTCATCGTTCCCGCTGACGAGGGATTTGTCGAGAAGCTGTTCGCTGGCAAACGACTTGTCGAGTTGCGATAGCTCATGGTCCCACCACGCCGCGGCAACAAATAGCTTCACCGTGGATAGCGGTAGCAAAGGTGTAGTAACAGCGAGTTTTTCAGGATAGGAGGCGGCGGATGCGATCAAGCTGCCACTCCGCACATCCTGCACCACAGTTATTGCCTCGAGATTGCCTGCTCGCATCAGTTGAAGCGCGCGTTCTGTTGCGGCTTGGCAAATCTTTCCCGAGGCAATGGCCGCCCGACATGGATCCGCCGGTGCATCCTGCTTCTGCGCCAGAAGGTGAGAAGCGGCAGGCGTCAGGCAGAGAAGGATCATGACCAAGACGAATTGCATGTAGGATTGAAAAGGGAATCGGTCGGGGTTAGAACAAGAATAAATGAGACTCGGCTTCCGCATTTTCGCAGTGGTAAGCACAACTCTCCTTACATCATTTTTGCGCAGCCTTCTGCTAGCTCAAACGCCCGCGCCGACTGAGGCAGAGAATGAACCGGTCCCGCGTGAGTTTCAAGGATTCGCCGAAGCAGGTGCGTTCCGCGGTGTTATCGACGACCCCGATGGATATGTGAACCTGCGGAAGGAGCCGCGCGTCGATGCCGCCGTTCTCGCCAAGGTAAAAACAAATGAGCTTTTCTCCTTCGAACGCAAGGAGAGCGAAAAGTGGTGCAAGGTGAAGTTGAAGTCCGGAGTTACCGGTTGGATGCACTACAGTCGTATCAAGCTTTTCTTTACCAAGGACGACCTGCCGGGCAAACCCGAGCCGGGTGATGAAATCGACAAGCAGGCGCGCGAGCAAGGTGTGAACTACTACGAAGTAAGTCATGCCGCGGCAGGTGGCGATAAGAAGGCGCTAAAGAAGTTCTTTAGCCTCGGTACCGACGGCGCGGCTGCCGAAGAACACATCAGCATCTCTGGCGTAGTGATGCATTTACTCGGCGACCATGCCTTCGCGAGCTTCCTGCAGGAGCAATCGGCAAAGTTCCGGAAAGGTGTAACCTTCGGGTGGGACCTGGGTGCTACTTATCCCTTCGACCATGAAGAATACCTGCGGCAGCATTTTCCGAAGTCGGCACGACTGCTACTTACTGATTAGCTAGCGCTTCCAGCGCGATCCCGGCTACTTTGGCGACGAGTTGATCGCGCGCTTCCGACGCTTCGCCGGGATCGCTAACATAGATGGCTAGAAAGATAGGTCCGCCAGCAGGAGGCCGCAGGATCGCGATGTCATTGATCGCTCCTTTACCGCTTCGACCAGTCTTATCACCTATCTTCCAGTCGGCAGGTAAACTCGCCCGGATCATCTTTACGCCCGTCTCATTTCGCTGCATCCATTGCTCCAGCCGCGTGCGCGAGGTTTCGCTAAGAAGATCAGACGCGAAGACGCGCTCCAGATCCCGGCACATCGCAGCCGGGCTGGTAGTGTCACGCTCGTCGCCGTCAACCGCGTTGTTAAGGTCTGGCTCAATCCTGTCCAGGTGTGTTACCTCATCACCAATGGCTCGCGCGAATTCGGTCCACCCTTTCGGTCCACCGATCGTCTCAAGCAATAAGTTAGCTGCAGTGTTATCGCTTTGTTGAATCGCGGCCGCACACAAAGCTTCCACGGTCATGCCACCTTCCTTCACATGGGCGCGCGTGACCGGCGCGTGTTCCAGAAGCTGTGCTTCGTCATAAGGGACAAAGCGATCGAGCTTATCCTTGTTCTCATCAACGCGTTTCAGGACGGCGGCAACCGCGAGCATCTTAAAGGTGCTGCACATCAGGAAACGTTCCTGCCCGCGATACTCGAAACGCCGATTCTTGGAAGAATTTAGGATGGCGAGACCTATCCGCGCCTTGCTGCGGGCTTCTAGCTGCGCAAGCAGCGCCTCGGGCGAATCCTTCTCCTGGGCTGGCGCCACCAAGGGAGCCATGAGTAGTAGTGCGATCCAAATGCCGGCCGGTTTTTTTCTGATTCGTTTGTGACGGAAGGATGCGTGCGTGTTTATCTCCCGCTCTCTATTTGCTGTGTCAAGGTTGGACATAATCAAGTGATACGAACAATCAGCTGAACTTCTTTCATGAAAATTACCTTGCCATGCACACGCAGGGCTACTGGGGCAGTTTTATGAACGTCTCGTAGAAGGCATTCTCGAATGTCTCAAGAGGATCATACTTTCGCTTGAGTAAGTAGAATTCTTCGCTGGCGGGATAGGCGCGCTTGAATTGCTTGAGCGTCGCGTGCGGCCGATACGGCAAGTAATAGCTACCGCCGCAGCTTAGTGCCGCATCAATCAGCCGTTCGGTTGTTTGTCGCATTTGGTCGTCGTGCTCCACGTCGGCACGATAGCGAAAGAGCATAACTAACCCAAAGACCTCGCTTGGCGCGTAGGTAAGAAGACTTTCGTCATCACGCTGCACGTCACGCACCGTAATGTTCAGAAGGTTGACGTCCTTTTGTTCACGCAATAGCAATCGAATGCGATCAAGAAAGTCCGTCAGGCGCTCCTGCGGAATGAAGTATTCGTGCAGGATTTCCGTGATGGCAGGATCGCGATTGGCAAACCAATCGGATGGTGTCTGCAAGATGCCATTGCGAGAGACCACGCGGTGTGTCTGCCCGTGCATCCGCTCGATTGTCCAGCGACCGAGTTTTCCAAAATCGGACAAGGCGGAGGCGCGAAATGCCGTCCGCGCAAGACTGATTTCCCACGTCGCAGGACTAAGTTGACCGCCATTCGTGGCGACCGTGTTCTTTGCCGATGCGTTTATAGGAGCTTCGAGAAACCGAATGATGCGCGCGTCGCGCAGAAACCACGGCCCAGGCGCCACACTGATACGTCCGTAAGCCAATCCGATTTTCGAATCAGACAGCGGAACGATTGAGCGAAAGCGCGTGGAGTAGGTCTCGGCCTTCGCGGAAAATTCCTCGGCGCGGTAAAGCGCGTTAGGAACAATCCGCAGCTCGGCGTCGAGCAGGATACCTAGCAATCCATAGCCTCCGCAGACTGCACGGAAGAGATCGCGATCTTCTGCACGATCACGGCGACATTCGCGCACTGAACCATCCGCGAGCAGGATGCGGAAGCTCTCAACGGTGCTGTCGATTGGCGGGGAGTTTGGCTGCCAGCCATGACAGTTAACCGAGATTGATCCGCCGATGGTGAAGTCATCGTTCGATTGCATGATACCGACCGACCATCCTTCCCGGTCGAGCGCAGTCAGTAGCTCATGCCACGTCGCGCCCGCACCGACATGAACCGTTGCGATTTCGCCAGTCGTACGTATCTCACCGATCTTGCGGAACGCATCACATCGCATATCGATGCACAGGCTGCCATCGAGTAATGTGTGACCGCCCATCGAATGCTTCGCGCCGGCGATCGTAATCTTCTTTCCTTGCATTACGGCTTCGCGCACTAACTCCTGAAGCTGTGCGGTTGCGAGCTGCGTGTCGGCTTCTGGACGAATAACAGTGGCTGCTTGGGCGTGAGCTAGTCGGCTGAAGTCAGCGGCACCTGTAGTCGGCTCGGGAAGTTTGGAGTTCGGGTCGCTTACCCACGCGTAGAGCAAGAGACCTAAGTAAGCGATCACCAGCACCAAGGCAGCGCCGATAATACGGGCGGCTAACCGGAAGGCGATCCGTCGAACGCGCACTATTATGCAGCGCGGCGCTCGCTGATACTCGACAAGAGATCCGCGATAACCTCGTCGCGCGGCCTTGCGCCCAGATTACCTTTGCCGTGCACGCGAACGCTGATGGCGCTGGCTTCCATGTCGCGCTTACCAATAACCAGCATGGTATGGACTTTCATTTGCTCGGCGCGCTGGATCTTGCCGTTAATCTTGTCGCTCTGAATCATCGAGCTCGGCCCGGACGTAGCTAGCGCGCAACTTATCCATAATAGCCCGCGAGTAGCTCACTAGAGTCTGGTTCGTTACCAATGGGTAGCACACGCACCTGTTCGGGCGAGAGCCAGAGCGGGAAGTTACCGGCATAATGTTCGATAAGGAAGCCGATGAAACGCTCGTGTGTGCCAAGCGGCGCGCGGTGAATGCAGAGCGGGGTCTTTTCGGTGTTGTCGCGGTCCTTGTAGACAAGGCCGAACCTGGCGCGGAACCGCAAAGTCAACCTGGTTGGTAGCGATGGTAAATTCGCGGCCGATCGCACTCCAAACCTGCACGTCAATCTTCGGTCCGTAGAACGCAGCCTCGTTAGGTACTTCCACGTAGTTGATGCCGGAGCGCTGTAACACACCGCGGGTCATATCCTCTGTCTTCTTCCATAGCTCCGGGTTATCGACGAATTTTTGACCAAGCTTGGCTGGGTCATGAGTCGAGAAACGCATGACGTATTTCTCGATGCCGAAGAGCTTGAAATACTTCAGATACATTTCGTTTACGGCGTTGAACTCGGCTTCGAACTGTTCCTCCGTGCAATAGATGTGAGCGTCGTTCATCTGCAGTGAGCGCACGCGCATGAGGCCGAATAGCTCTCCGCTTTGCTCGTAACGATGGCAGTAGCCGTATTCCGCCAGCCGCAACGGCAGGTCTCGATAACTACGCGGCAATGCATCGTAGAGCTTATGGTGATGCGGGCAGTTCATCGCCTTGAGGTAATAACGACGAGGCTGTTCGTTCAGGAACACCAGACGTGTCTGACAGCGATTTTTTTCTTCGAATGCGTCGAGCACCTCCTTCGGCACATCGCCAGCCTCAATCACCGCACTTATGGCCTGCTCGAATTGAACATCGCCGGAAATCGGCTGGAAAATGTCCGAGCCTTGCGCACGCAGATGTTTTTCAAGGACGGTCTTAGCGTGGTCGATTTTCGATTCCAGCGCCGCGATCTCATCCGCATTTTCGTTAAGCTCCATCGGCGGGAACATCGAGTCGGCGTAGTAAGGTAAGTGTCCGCTCTTGATGTATAAGCTTTCTCTAGCCAGGTTCGTCGTTCGGACCCGCTGATAACCCGCGGCGAACTCCGTCTCCTTCGCCAGCTTCTCTAGTTCTTCGATAATAGCTGCGCCGCGTGGTAACCAGAGAGGTAAGCCTGGACCGACATCATCGTCGAAGGTGAATAGCTCTAGCTCTTTGCCCAGCTTGCGATGGTCGCGTTTCTTCGTCTCTTCCAGCATGGCGAAGTATTCGTCGAGCTGGGTCTTGTTCTTGAAGGCGGTGCCGTAGATGCGTTGGAGCTGCGGGTTCTTCTCGTCGCCTTTGTAGTAGGCGCTGGCGACGTTCGTTAGTTTGAAGGCGCCGATGTTACCGGTGCGCATGACGTGCGGGCCGGCGCACAGGTCGGTGAATTCGCCGTTGCGATAGAGCGAGATTTCTTCGCCCTCTTTGATGGTGTTCTCGATGATATCGAGCTTGAACTTGCTCGCCGCAGGTCGCGGACCCAGTGCCGCCAACTCGCCGGCTTCCGCCAATGCCAGAGCTTCCCCGCGACTCACCACACGGCGCTCGAAAGGATGATTGGCTTTGATCTCCTTCTTCATCTCAGCCTCGATCTTCTCGAAGTCTTCCGGCGAGATACGATGCGGCAGTTCAACATCGTAGTAGAAACCGTTCTCGACCGGGGGCCCGGCGGCGAACTGCGCTTCCGGCCAAATTTTCAGAATCGCGGTCGCAAGGACATGTGCGCAGGAATGCCGGATGCGCTCCAGCTCGGGCATGGGTTTGCCCTCGTGCGCGTGCGGCACATCCGCTGCGGCAATGTCTTCGGCGATACTCTTTTCGTCCTGCATGGAATCGGGTGAGGGAAGTCGAAGCTGCAACTAAATGCAAGCGGGCTCGCTTTGCATCTGTTGATTCCGGTTTTGCCCGGATGCGTGGCAGCGTGCCTGGTGACGTCGACGCTAAACTAGCCTAACGAGTGGTTACTTGAGCGCAGCCAGCTTCTTAAGGTCGATCCGCTTGAGCCATTCCTGAAGATCCTTCGGGTCCTGGCCGGTGGTTTCGATTTGCAGGAAATAACGTTTCGCGACCAATAACCAAAGGGTCGCGTGCTTACCCTCATTCTCGAAAGTTTCAAAACCTGGCGTGCCCTCAATGTTGACTGGTTTGGAATAACCTTCCGCCGTGGTCTCGGAATTCTTCCAGCCCGCCGTCGTCATCTCGACGTAGTCAGGGCTGGCTACTGAATCGAGAATGCTGATCGAAGTGGTCGGCGCGTCCTTCGCTTCGCCTTTCGAGTAATCGCGATGCGCGGTGGAAATCTGCGTGTCACCCATCTCTTCGTTGGAGCCTTCGGCTTCTTCCGCGTTCCATCCGCTCGGGGCATCGGGAAAAACCGGGAGCAGTTTCTTGAATTCGATCGGGTCTCCGCCGCTGGCCGCCGGCTTGGGCGTTCCTTCTTCGCCGGGCGGCGGCGGTTGCGCGTGACAGGTCAAGATCAGGCTGCAGCCAATCGTGCAAAGCAGTGGGAATAAGCGGCGCGGCCGATACATGATGAAACCTTTCGCTGCTATTTGGAGTGACTTCGCGCGGACGCTTTGTCAAGACGCGAAAGGCGCTACACTTGCCGAATGCCGCAGTTTGAAATCCGTTCCGCGCTGCCCGCCGATGTTCCGGTGATCGCTCAGCTGATCCGCGAACTGGCCGATTACGAACGTGCCCCGAACGAAGCGATCGCGACGGAAGATGGTTTGCGCGAAGTGCTCTTTGGAGACGAACCGTCCGCCCACGTCCTGCTCGCGTTGGAAAATGGTGAGGCGGTCGGTTTCGCGGTTTATTTCTTTAACTTTTCCACCTGGCTCGGTCGTCCCGGTTTGTATCTCGAGGATCTATTCGTCAGGCCGAGTGTGCGGGGGAAAGGGTATGGCCGTGCACTACTCGTTAGGCTGGCGCAGATTGCCCGGGAAAAAAATTGCGGCCGCATGGAGTGGGCCGTGCTGGATTGGAACGAGCCAGCCATCGGGTTCTACAAAAAGCTCGGCGCAACTCCGATGCACGAATGGACGGTGTTTCGTCTCGAGCGCGACGGTTTTGCCAGACTGGCAGATTCCTGAGCGATGGCGAAGATCGAAGACTACGCCTTCCTGAGCGACACGCAGACGTGCGCGCTGGTCAGTCGCGAAGGATCGGTCGATTGGCTTTGTTTTCCGCGCTTCGATTCCGGTGCCTGTTTCGCTGCTCTTCTGGGCGATAACAAAAATGGTCGCTGGATTTTTTCGCCTAACGAGAAGATCACCGCGACGCGGCGTCGTTATCGCGGCGACAGTTTGATTCTCGAAACGGAACTGGAATGCGCCAGCGGCGTGGTGCGTTTGATCGACTTCATGCCGCCGCGCGGCCGGGCACCCGACATCATTCGCATCGTGGAAGGTGTGACTGGGCAGGTCGAAATGCGCATGGAATTAACTATTCGCTTCGATTACGGGCACGTGATCCCGTGGGTGCGAAACGTCGATGGCGCTTTGCAGGCCGTCGCGGGGCCGAATGCGCTTATTCTGCGCACGCCGATTGAGACGCGCGGTGAAAATTTGCACACCGTGGCGGAGTTCACCGTCGCGAAAGGGGATCGCATTCCATTCGTGCTCACGTGGTTCATGTCGCACGAAAAACCGCCGCGCAAAGTAACCCCAGAACACGCGCTGGCCGAGACCGAAGCTTATTGGCAGGAGTGGGCCGGCAAGTGTGCGCGGAAAGGTCCGTGGCGCAACGCGGTCGTGCGATCCTTGATCACGCTGAAAGGTCTGACCTACGCGCCGACCGGCGGAATTGTGGCGGCCGCGACGACTTCGTTGCCGGAAGAAATCGGTGGCGTGCGCAATTGGGACTACCGCTACTGCTGGACGCGCGACGCCACTTTCACACTCGTTAGTCTGATGGATGCGGGCTACCTCGACGAAGCGCGCGCCTGGCGTGAGTGGCTCTTGCGCGCGGTGGCCGGCAGCCCGGCGCAGATGCAGATCATGTACGGGGTTTGTGGCGAGCGGCGGCTGGAAGAATACGAACTGCCGTGGCTGGCGGGCTACGAAAATTCCCGACCGGTGCGAGTGGGCAACCAGGCCTCCGATCAATTTCAGCTCGATGTTTACGGCGAGTTGGTCGGCTCGATGTATCGCGCAGATCGTGCCGGCATAAAATCGAGTGAAGCTGATTGGCGTTTGATGGTCTCGTTAGTCGAATTTCTCGAGACGAAATGGGAGGAACCGGATCACGGCATTTGGGAAGTACGCGGTGACCGTCAGCATTTTACGCATTCGAAAATGATGGCATGGGTGGCGTTCGATCGCGCGGTCAAACTGGTGGAGCATTTCGGTCGCGAGGCGCAAACGCACATCGAACGCTGGCGAAAAATTCGAGACGAGATTCACGCGCAGGTTTGCGAGCGCGGCTACAGCGAAAAGAAAAAAGCTTTCACGCAATTTTACGGCTCGGAGGAACTCGATGCCAGTCTGCTCATGATGTTGCATGTCGGTTTTCTGCCGCCGGAGGATGAGCGGGTGCGCACGACGATCGAAGCGATTGAGCGCGAATTGATGCGGGATGGTTTCGTGCTGCGTTATCGCGCGACAGAAAGCGCAAGTGGACGGTTTGCCCGGCGGCGAAGGCGTTTTCCTTCTCTGCACTTTTTGGCTGGCCGATTGTCTGCACATGATCGGACGCGGGCAGGAAGCGCGCGAAATTTTCGAGCGCCTGCTCGCTTTGCGCAATGACGTCGGCTTACTCGCGGAAGAGTATGATCCACGTGCGCAACGGATGCTGGGGAATTTTCCGCAAGCGTTCTCGCATGTCGCGCTCGTCAACACGGCGCGCATTCTCTCCGGCTAATTTTTTCCGGTCTGCGTTTGCACGAGGCGCTTAATCAGGTCGGTGTCGTTCGCGATGCCGATGAGTTTTTTTTGATCATCGATGACCGCCGCCAGACCGATACGCGCCGCGCGCAGGCGTCGAATGACGCGATAAGCTGGCTCGTTCTCCGTCGCAGTGACGATTCGTCGTGTGTAATTAGAAAGCGACGACGCCGCCGGCTCGCGATCGAAAAGAAGATCGAGCACGTTTACCAGGCCGACGGCTTGGCCTTGCGGCGAGATGACCGGGAAACGATCGACTCCGCTTGTCTTACTGATTTCGAGAATTTTTTGCGGTGAGGTTTGCAGCTGCACGGTGGGGCACTGCGCCAAGGGCACCATCACATCGCGCGCACGCACGTGTCGGAAATCCACCACGTTGTGAATCATGGCGCGCTCGGTCGAGGTGAGCGCGCCTTCGCGTTCGCTTTGCACCGCCATTTGTTTCAATTCCTCGCGCGCCGCGAAAAGACGCGCTCGTTCGGTTCCGCGACGTGGCAGGAAAAGTCGTCCGAAAAATTGGCCGACTTCAAGCACCGGCCAAAGCAACTTTGAAGTGAGCGAAAGAACGCCGCCCAGTGCGGCAAGCGCGCGAATTGGGAACCGCCGGAAGAGCGCTTTCGGTAAAACGCCCAGGACGAAAAGGTAAATGGGAATGGCCGCGACCACGACGATCACGTAACCGACGCGTCCAAATGAATTCGTCAGACGATGCGTGGCGAGGAGTAGCGCGAAAATGTCGGCGACGTTCGTGACGAGAAGAACGGTGACGAGCAGCCGTTCCGGTTGTTCGAGCATGCGCGATAAACGACGCGCACCTGGCCGACGCTGTTTGACTCGATGACGCAGACGCACCGGATCGACGGAGAGCAGTCCGGCTTCGATTCCCGCGAACAAAAACGAGATCGCGCAAAGACCGCTGACCGCGAGCCAAATCACGAAATTTCCTCCGTGCCGTTCTCATCTTCGCCTACGCAGTCATCTGTCAGGCACGTGGTCTTTTGCAGCAGCAATTCTTCGATGCGTTTGCGTGCGGTGCGGCGCACGGTAATGGCCAGCCGCGGCATTTCGATTTGCGCGCCGGATTGCGGCAGATAACCGAGCCGATTGAAAACGAGTCCGCCGATCGTATCGATGCCATCGGCTTCCAACTCGAAACCGAGATGCTCCGCCAAATCATCGAGACGCGCGTTTCCGCTGACGAGTAGCCGACCATCTTCCAGCGGCTCGATGTAAAGTTCCGCATCCCCCAACGGCGCGGCGTCGCTCATGATTTCTTCCACGATATCCGACATCGTGATAATGCCTTCGGTGCCGCCGAATTCATCCACGACCACGGCGAGTCCTTGCGGATGCGAAAGGAAATTTCGCAGAAGATTCATCGCCGGCATCGTCTCCGGAACGAAAGAAGGCAGCGCAAGATTTTCCGTGTAGTGGTCGTCAGGCTGCAGCAGGAATGAACGGACATCGATGATGCCGACAATTTGATCGGGAGTATCGGCGTAGACTGGCACGCGCCGATGTCGTCTCGCTTTTAATTGCGCGATCGCGTCATCATTCGTCAGGTCGTCCGGCAAGGCGAAGGTATCGACACGCGGCGTCATGCAATCTTTCGCCGTCTTGTCGCCAAGCTTGATGATTTCCTGAATCATCTCGCCCTCCGCTTCGTGTAGCGAACCTTCCTCTTCGCTGAGCTCGACCAGCGTCTCGAGTTGTTCGTCGGCTAGCTCAGCAGTTCTCTGCGGAGCGGCCGGCAAAATGCGATCGACCAGGGCTTCGGAAATTTTTTCGAGGACGTGACCAACGCGATCGAGCAACGGCATTACTGCGAGCAATGTCCAAACTCCGATCGCGGAAAGGCGATACGGCGCCGAAACAGCCAGCAGTTTTGGAATTAAGTCGCAAACTAAAACCACCACCGCGAAAATCGCCGTGGCAGCGAGCCATTGCGGAATGTGCATGGCAGCCGCCGGCCCTTCCCACAACAGGACGAGACAGAGAACGATCAGCGGAATATTCACCACGACATCGCCCAGCAGCAGCACGCTGAGCACGCGGCGCGGATTATCGCGAAAGACCTGAATGAAATTTTTCAGCGATGGATGCTCATCTTCCAAGCGCCGCAATTGATGCGCCTTGAGCGAAAAGAGCGCGGTTTCCAGCCCCGAAAAAAGTGCGGAGCAGAAGATGAGCACCGCGATAACCAGCGGGATGAGTATGAGTCCCGCAGCCGTCATCCTGCGTGACGGCGCCAGCTTCGCGCGCATTTTCCACCTGGGAAAATCAAGCGTGCCGGTTTGCTCCTCATCTGAGTCGACGGCAGCTTACATCAACATGACCAAAGGCGAGAGAATTTCCCGTTTTGTCGAGGAACTCGAGGGCGCCGCGCCCGTCGCGAGCGACGACATCGCGCAACATCCCTGTTATCGCGGTTTTTTTCGCTGCTGGAACGAGCAACGTTATTACGAAGCGCATGACGTGCTCGAGCATCTCTGGCTCGAGACGATTTCGAGCGATGCTGATTACTTCAAAGGCTTAATCCAAGCGGCCGGTGGCTTCGTGCATTTGCAGAAGCATTTTGAATCGCCGACCCATCGCGTGCATGGCCGGCGACTCGGACCGGCGGTGCGTTTGTTTCGCTTAGCGGAAAAAAATCTCACCCCTTTCGCGCCGCATCGCTACGGTTTCGATGTGGCAGGATTACTCCAACTGATCCAACGAACGGCCAGCGCCATCATCGATTCAGATTTCAAAACCAATCCCTGGTCGCCTGCGACGGCGCCGCGCCTCGCGCTATCATAGGATCATGCGCACCAACCAACTCGCGCGGGAAAAATCTCCCTACCTTCTGCAGCACGCGAATAATCCGGTCGATTGGATGCCGTGGGGCGAAGAGGCTTTCGCAAAGGCGCGCGCGGAAAATAAACCGGTTTTTCTCTCGGTTGGTTATTCCACCTGTCATTGGTGCCACGTCATGGCGCACGAATCGTTCGAAGACGATACGACAGCGGAAATTATGAATCGCGAATTCGTAAACGTGAAAGTCGATCGCGAAGAACGCCCGGATGTCGATCGCGTTTATATGACCTTTGTGCAGGCCACGACCGGTCATGGCGGCTGGCCGATGAGTGTTTGGTTAACGCCGGACCTGAAGCCGTTCGTCGGCGGCACTTATTTTCCGCCGGAAGATCGGCACGGCCAGCCGGGATTCAAAAACGTCCTGGCCCGCATCGCCGGCGCCTGGAAAAAAGACGGCGCCAAGATTTCCGAACAAGGAACGAAAATCATTGAAGCGCTGCGCGAAGCGGCCGCTTCCGGAGCCGTCGGCGGCAAAGCGGTCGATGCCGGCGTGATTGATGAAGCCTATCAGCAGATCGCGCGAACCTACGACGCGCACGAAGGCGGTTTCGGTGGTCCGCCAAAATTTCCGCGTCCGGTGAGTTTGAATTTTCTCTTTCGCGTTTATGCGCGCGATCCGCAAAGCCCGATGGGCAAACACGCGCTGGAAATGAATTTGTTCACCCTGCGCAAGATGGCCGCAGGTGGAATGCACGATCATCTCGGCGGCGGCTTTTCGCGCTATTCCGTTGATGCCTTCTGGCATGTGCCGCATTTCGAAAAAATGCTCTACGACCAGGCGCAACTGGCGTCTTCCTATCTCGACGCGTTTCAAATCACGCGTGAACCTCTTTTCGAAAATGTTGCGCGCGATGTGCTCGATTATGTGCGCCGCGAAATGACCGCGCCGGAAGGCGGATTCTATTCGGCGGAAGACGCGGACAGCACTATCGAACACGGAAAACCGGAGCACGCCGAAGGTGCATTCTACGTTTGGACGAAATCAGAAATCGATCGTGTGCTCGGTAGTTCGGCGGAGATCTTCAATTCGCATTACGGCGTGGAGGAAAATGGCAACGCGCCGGCCGGTGCCGATCCGCACGGTGAATTCGTCGGCAAAAATATTCTGATCGAGAAGCACTCGTTAGGCGAAAACGCTGATTTATTGGCGGCCGCACGCAAGAAACTGTTCGAGATCCGTGCGAAAAGGCCGCGTCCGCATCTCGACGACAAAATCATTACTGCCTGGAACGGCTTGATGATCTCCGCTTTCGCGCGCGCGGCGCAGATTTTCGACGATGCAGAATATCTGCGCGCGGCCGAAAACGCGGCGAGGTGCATGCGGACACATTTGTATGACCCCGCGAACAAGACGCTGGTGCGAAACTATCGGCAAGGTCGCAGCGCGGTGGAAGGTTTTGCGGACGACTATGCCTTTGTCATTCAAGGGCTGCTCGATCTCTACGAAGCGTCCTTTGATGTCGAATGGCTGAAGTTCGCGCTCGAATTGCAGGAGACGCAGGACCGCCTCTTCTACGATGAAAAGGATGGCGGTTATTTCAGTGGCACGGGGAACGATCCAAGCATTCTGCTCCGGATGAAAGAAGACAACGACGGCGCAGAACCGGCGGCTAGTTCGATCGCGGCGCTAAACCTTTTGCGGCTGGCGCAGATTCGCGCCGACCACTCGTTAGGCAAACGTGCGGGCAAAACCATCGCCGCGTTCGCGACGACCCTGACAAGAATTCCCAGTGCGATGCCGCAGATGTTGGTCGCGCTTCAGGCGAGTTTGAGCAAGCCGCAGCAAATCGTTATCGCCGGCGATCGCGCAGCGAAAGAAACGCGCGAACTATTGCACGAAGTGCATCGCCGTTATTTGCCTAACAAGTTGTTGCTTCTGGCCGGCGATAAGTTTCTCGAAGAAAAACTGGAAGCGTTGCGTGAAATGAAGCCTCTCGATGGAAAGCCGCAGGCTTATGTCTGCGAAAATTTCACCTGCCAAGCTCCGGTAGTTGAGGCAACAGCGTTGGGTAAACTTCTAGCCTAAGAGAACAAAAGGCGAAGTGTTTTTTTGCTGGAAGCGGAGAAAATTTCGCTTAACATCGCCAGTTTCCGATGGACTTTCAACGTCTCGCCATACTGGTATTCGCGGCTGCTGGCTTAATTCCACCCAAGAGTTTTGGGCAGGGCATCTTAATCCCGTCGCTGACAAACCAAGCAATGGTTTTCGATCATTCCGGGCACCTTTATTTTTCCAACACAGATGGGTGGATCAGGCGATTCAACGTCTTTACAAAGCAAATCGATGCTCAGTATGAACTTGGCGAACCTTTAAATGGTCTGGACATCTCCCCTGACGATTCGTTTTTGTTGGTTGGGTCCGGGAATCCAAATGTCGTCGGTCCTGCCCACGCTTTTTACAAAGTCGATCTAAATAACGGATCGATTACGGGAATTTCATCTCGGGCCGAAGCCGGTGGTGATGGATGGGATGTGGCGATAGCTTCGAACGACACTGCGATAGTTACAATCTACAACTTTGGGTGGAGTACCCTCGGCTCCGCTGTACCAAGTAGATCTTACCTCTAACACAGTTCATATCCGGAGCGATGTTCCCGATCGAACTGGTTTTCATAATGCCACAATAGGAGCTCACCTCAGTAGGAGTGCCGATTATAGCTCGGTCTTTGTTTCCGATCCAAACGACTGGCCGGGCGGTTACTCATTCGTATATCGAGTAGCTACAGATAGCTTCGGGTCGCAGACTAACGCAGGCTCGGTTAGAACGGCCGTCAACCGGAATGGAACTCTTCTGGCCAGCTCGTGGACGGCAGGACTCTCGTCACTTTCTCCGGGACACAACACTATTTCCTCGACGACCCACGCGACAATAGCTTGATTCATCTATTTGGCCAGATGGGCGGAGCTCTCGCCTTCGATCCATTGAAGGACCGAATTTATGAAGCCAGTGTTTATTCGAATGAAATAATCGCCTTCAACACCACAAGCTACAGAGAGAAGTTTCGCCTACCGGTTGGCGATACGGTGGAGTCTCCTGGATTCAGTACTCAATATGTAAAGTTAGTCGCTAGTCCCGATGGGAAATACCTGGCTCTCTAATCTGGTTCTGGCATTCGGGTTTTCAAGCTACCAGAAAGTCCTTCGGCACTTCCGCCGCCGCAATTTGGATATGCTACCGACATGGTATTCGACCATGCCGGAAAATATCTCTATATCGGTACAGATACGGGTTTGGTTTGGCCTTACAACCTTCTTACTGGCCAGCTTGGCTCGCCTTACAACGTTGGCGGTCTCTTACGCGGAATGGATATCGCGGCTGATGATTCCTTTATCCTCGTGGCACAATTGGATCATGGCATCCAGCAAGGGACCTATCACAAGCTTAACCTCTTAACTGGCGCTGTTACCAACATTAGCTACGACATCTGTACTAACTTCGGCCCAGAACGGGGCTCCTGGGATGTAGCTATAGCGGCTAACGGCCTCGCCTTGGGGACGGCACATGTAGGTGGTAGCTCTGCTAATGCACAGCTACGGCAGATAAACACCTTCAATGACGCGATCTCGGTGCGAAGTGAAAAGGCGACGTGGGCGATCGGCACCGAAAACACACCAGTTCTTCGCAGCGCAGATCGGAAACGTTTGGTCCTACCCATAATGGGTATCTCTAATCGGCCAATTTTTACTTACGATGCAGATACGGACACCTTCACTCCTACCCATAGTGAACCTGGTGCTTGGGGGCGTACCACCGCTGTAAATCGAAACGGTAGTCTCTTTGCATGCAACTTCCCCTTCCTTGGTAGGGGCATATTGGAAAGTATGTCCGACTTCAGCGTTCGCAATCTTCCCGCTACTGCCAACGGCGGAGTAGCTTTTGATGCGATTTCGGATGTCCTGTATGCCGAAGTAACAACTCCCGTCAACGAGTGGGGTACTTATCCTTCCCAGGTTGTAGCCTATAATACTAATACGCTGGCCGAAGAATTCCGTATTGGCGTTGGCGAACTGATGCCGACTTACACCTTGTCGCAGTTCGGTGTTAACAGGTTAGTGGCTAGTCAGGACGGGACATATGTGGGGCTTATTACACCTACTACTGTTCGTGTCTTCAAGGTCGCTAGCCGTAGTGTTACTCCGCTTCCGACGCCGGAACCAACGCCAAAGCCGGGGAGATTGGCGAATATCAGCACGCGCGCTCTAGTGCGAACCGGCGACGAGGTCGCAATTGCAGGTTTTATCGTGGATGGAAATAAGTCGGCAACACAAAGGGTAATGCTTCGCGGGCTCGGGCCATCTCTTTCAGCGGCACACGTCCCCGGGGTCTTACAAAATCCTACCTTAGACCTATATGACTCTTCCGGAGCGCTTATTGCTAGCAATGACAACTGGAAGGATTCGCAATACTCCACGGTAATCGGGTCAAATCTTGCTCCCCAAGATGATCGCGAGTCGGCGATAGTAACTAACTTATCACCCGGAGTATATACGGTTGCTTTGAGAGGGAAGGGCGAGACAACCGGCATCGGCATGGTAGAAGTCTACGACTTGGATAACTCGCACGACGATCAATTGCGGAATATTAGCACCCGAGGCTATGTCGGGACTGGAGATAACGTGATGATAGCCGGGGTTATAGTTGATCAGGGATCGCCAGCGGTAGCCATCCGCGGTCTCGGTCCTTCTTTAACTTACTCGCAAGTGCCCAATGCCTTGCAAGACCCTGTCTTGGAACTCCACGATACAAATGGGACTCTAATTGCGATTAACGATAACTGGGCGGATACGAAGGAGACGGATGTTTGGAATACCGGTCTGTCGCCAAGTGATACAAGAGAATCTATGCTCGCAGTAAATCTACAAAAGGGAGTTTATACGGCGATATTACGTGGTCAAAATGACGGCGTCGGCATCGGCCTAGTCGAAATCTACTACTTATACGATGGGCGGTAGCGTTTAAGGGCGGCCGCCGCCCTGAGGCTCCGCGAACTTCGCGGTTGGTTCGGGCAACTTCGGGCGACGGCGCAAACGCATCCAGTTGTTCCAGGTTTTGCGCACGCTGTCCTTCGGCGTGAGATAATGCTGGCTCAGTTCGTTGCTCTTCACGATTTGCGCGAGGATTCCCTTCACGGAGAAATCGGCGGTATCGAGGATTGTGTAGGCGGTGCCGAGCGCGTCGTGATGATGCGCGTCGCTGGCGGCTGTCATCGGCAGGCCGCGGTGCTGGGCGTAATCGAAGGCGAACTTGTTGTAGCGGCGCAGGGTGGTGGCGGCGTTAAAAACTTCCAGCGCGTCGATCGGTAATGTTTCGAGCGTGCTGGCGCGAATCCCGGCGCGGAAAAGATCGTAGGGATGTGGCGGAATGGCGAGACCGCCGCGTTCGTGAATCAGTTCGCAAATCTCTCGCGCCGGCGTGCCTTTCAAATTATTCGGCAACATCGCGCCGATGCAAAGCAAGTGACCTTCATCGGTCGTGACTTCCTGTCCGGGAATGACGAGAAATCCGTCGACGGGCAATCCGTCTTCGCGCATCAAACCTTTCTCCAGCAAATAAGTGACGGCATCGCAGGTGTTGTGATCGGTCACGGCGAAACCGTGCAGACCCTTGGCGCGAGCGGCGGCGATGTTATCTTCCGGACTCGAAACTCCATCACCGGAAAAGAAGGTGTGGGTGTGGAGATCGATATTAAACGGCATTTGCGGAAAGTTAATTTGCGCGGCGGCAAATAGGAAGCGTCGGTTTTATCTTACGGAAGGCGCAACCACTCGTTAGGCAAGCGCTTCCGCCATGACCGGCTCGTCCGTTTCGCTCGGGTCGTCGAACTGGCGGTTAAATTGCATGTCGTAGAGCCGGCGATAATAACCGGATTGCTCGATCAATTCCGAATGCGTGCCGATTTCTTTGATCCGGCCTTCTTCCATGACGACGATTTGATCGGCGGACAAAATCGTCGAGAGACGATGGGCGATGGCGATGACGGTGCGGCCGGCGGAAAGATTTTCCAAGGCGATCTGGATTTGCTTTTCCGATTCGGAATCGAGCGCAGAGGTGGCTTCGTCCAACAGGAGGATCGGCGCGTTTTTCAAAAGTGCGCGCGCGATCGCGAGGCGCTGCTGTTGTCCGCCGGAAAGCAAACAGCCTTTGTCGCCGATGACGGTGTCGTAGCCATTCGGTTGCGCCATGATGAAGTCATGCGCGAAGGCGGCCTGGGCCGCGGCGTAAACTTCTTCCTTCGTTGCATCCAAACGTCCGAATTGGATGTTACTGAAAATGGTGTCGTGAAACAAAAATGTCTCCTGTGTGACCAGACCGATTTGCTCCCGCAAAGATCTTTGCGTGACGCCGCGCAGATCCTGTCCGTCAATCTTCACGCTGCCCGAAGTCGGATCGTAAAGTCGCAGCAGTAGCGAGAGAATGGTGCTCTTCCCCGCGCCGCTCGCGCCGACGAGCGCGTAGGTCTTACCGGGCTCGATTCTCAAATCCAGTTCGCTAACCGCATCGGTGACACCATTGGCGTAGCGGAAACTGACGTTTTCAAAATCGAGACGACCGGTGGGGCGCGTCATTTCCTTGGCATCGGGTGCGTCGAGCACGGTCGGCTCAGTGTCCATGATGCGAAAAATTTCCGTCGTCGCCTGAATCGAGCGCTCCATCGTGATTTGAATGCGACTCAAGTTCTTAATCGGATCGTAGAGAAGAAAAATGCCGGCATTGAGCGCGATGAAACGCGCGGCACTGAGATGCGAGAGATAAACATAGAGAAGTGCTAGGCCGACGCCGATGGCAGCCATGGTTTCAACGAGCGGGCCGACCGCTTCCATTGCGCGAATAATGCGCATGGCATTCTGAAACTGGAGCCGGTTGCTTTTACGGAAAATTTTCTCCTGATGATCTTCGCGTGCGAATGATTTGATCACCCGAATCCCGGCGAAACTTTCCTGCATGGTCACGACCATTTGTCCGAGATCTTCCTGCTCGTGCTTGGTCGCGCGTCGCGCCTTGCGTCCGTAGAGCGTGATCGGAACGATGCAGGCGGGGAAAAGGATCAAGGTCACCACGGTAAATCTCCAATCGAGATAGAGCAGCACACCGACGCCCATGACGACGGCGACTGGCTGCTTGAAGAGATCGCTTGTGACGTTGGTTAAGGCCGCTTGAATGGTGCGGGTGTCATTGGTGATGCGCGACATGAGAAATCCGGAGTGCATTCGATTGAAAAAATCCATCGAGTGACTGAGGATTTTTTTGAAGAGCTCGGTGCGAATGTCGGTGATGACCTTGTTGCTGACCCACGCCATATAGTAGGCGTTGAGGTAACCGCAAAGGCTGCGCGCAATCATGATGCCGGGAATGGCGAGAGAATGCATGATCAGCACGTTCGTGATCTTCTTCCCGTTCTCGAAAAGCTCCGGATGGCGCATCAGTTCGCGCTGATCGATCCCGCCGCCAAAGACAGCAGACATGACGCCGAGAAGAACCACCGGCATGTAAGCGTTAATCGCTCCGGCGAGCGTACCCATGCTCACGCCGAAAATGAAACGCCATTTGTACGGCTTTACGTAACCAAAAAGACGCCGGTACGGACCGGAGCCAGCCTTAATAGTTTGCCAGATTGATCGCTTAACTTTGGGTGCTTGATCCGCACTCATACGGTGGCGACGCGCGGCGTCGCGAGCAGCGCTTCCATAGCATCGATCACCTGCCGCGTCGAGATCAGGTTCATTGGCGCCGGCTTCTGGTCGGGCGAAAATTCCGTGAGCGGCTCGGCTTCGCCGGCTTGCAGAACCAGGGCGGGCGCGAAACGCGGACGCCAATGGAAGGGATTTGTCGGACCGAACAGCGCGATCTGCGGCGTTTGCGTGGCGGCGGCGAGATGGACTGGCGCGGAATCAATGGTTAGGAGAAGTCGCGCGTGTTTGATGACGGCGGCAAGGGTGAGCAGGTCGATTTTTCCCGAGAGATCGAGGAACGAAACACGCGTCTGTTTCCGAATCTGCGCGATGTGATCCTGTTCCAGCGCGGCGCGACCGCCGGTAATTACACATTTTAGTCCGCGCTCGTTCAGGAATTCGATCACTGTTGCCCAACGTGACGCCTCCCAGAATTTCTCGGCGCGCGCCGAGCCGGGATGAATGACGATATAATTATCCTGGCCGAGAACTTGCGTCGCTTGTTGCAGGGCGCGTGCGGGAATTTCGAGCTGCAATTTGCGCGACGGCTCGCGAATGCTGAGCGGTTCGAGCAGGCCGAGGTGGTAATCGACCGTGTGCATCAGTCCGACATTGAGATCCAGGAGAACGTTGTAGCTCTTCGCCTGCAGCTGACCGCGGCGCCGCGGATAATCGGCCGTGATTTTTTTGCGCGCGCCAGAGAGGAGCGTGATGAAGGCCGAACGATCGTTGCGCGTAAAATCGAGGCAGTAATCGAATTTGCGGCGCGCAGTATGAAACCAGGCGCGAGCGCTGAGTTTCCCGCGCACGACAAAAGTGCGGTCAATACCTGGAATCGCCGGTAGCAAATCTCGTGTTCCGGAAGAAACGACTAACGAAAGGTTGGCCCGCGGAAATTTTTCCCGCACCGCGGCAATCGCCGGCGTCGTCAGAACAAGATCACCGATGCGCCGGAGCTGGATGAGAAGAATGTTCACGGCGGCTTACCGCCGTTTCATTTCCATGGCGCGTTGATACGCAATCAACAACCGCGTACGAAAATGATCCCAGGTGAAATTTTTCACCACGCGTTCGCGCGCCGCAATGCTCATGCGCTCGACGATCTCCGGATGTTTGTAGAGATGCAGGATCGCTTCAGCCAGGCGATCGACATTAGCCGGTGGAATAATGATGCCTTCGACATTATCAACCACCACGTCGCCAGCTTCGCGCGTGGTGATTTGCGGCAAACCGCAAGCGGCCGCTTCGTAAGTGACCTTCGCGCTCCCTTCCAGTTGCGAGGGAAAAACGTGCACCGTTCCCTGCCGTAAATAATTTTCCACATCGCGCGCGAAACCGACCACGCGAATGTTGTCCCGCCAGAATTGTTGCAGATGCGGCTTGGCTTCGTCGTGCACCGAGCCGACCAGCCAGAGCTCCGCGTTTTTTAGATTCAAGCGATGCCAGGCCTCCAATAAAAAATGGATGCCTTTGCGTTCGATCAAGGCGCCGGAAAAAATCGCGCGAAAAACCGGCGGCTTTTCTCCGGGAGTAAAGCGTTGCACGTCGACGCCACGTGGCAGGTAGTACAGTTTTTTCTCGGGAAACCCTTGCACGCGAAAGGTGTCGGCGGCGCGCTCGGATAAAACCACCAGCAGATCGGCCAACTCGTACTCCTCGAGAAAACGTTCGCGCTCGAGCAGCAGATTTTCTTTCCAACTACGTTTTCCGTTTGAAGGTGTGGCGATCTTCGGCGCGCGCCCCCGATCGCGATGCCATGTGGGAATCTCGATCAACGATGGAATGCCGCGCCGTTTTGCGACCCGCAACGATTGCAAGCAATCACCCGACCAGCTGTGAAACATGTCGTATCGCCCCGTTTCCAACTGTCGCGACGCAATCCAGTCGAGATATTTCTTCTTTGCGCCGTAGTAATAAGGACGATCAAGAAAAGAAATCAGCCGCACCGGATGCCAGCGGAGCGAATGAATGAAACGCACGGGAATTTCCTTTTGCCGATTGTCGTAGGCGACGGCTTGGCCGAGAAATCCGCCGCGATGCGACGCGCGCAGGGCTTCAAATGCATCTGTGTCCAGTCCAGAACCGCCGATGCGCGCGAAGATAGAGTAGAGCAAATGCCGTGGAAGCTCGCGTTTCGGTTCCGTCGCAGCCGCAGAAGGCGGCGGCGCTTTTAGAGTTTCACCCGGCATGAGCTAGAAAGTATTGTGACGTTTCCCAGCAAGTAAAGGTGCGTGAACTCTGATCGTTTGAAAATTGGCTTCGTCCGACGCGGTTATTCCGCGAGCGGAGGCGCGGAGTCGTATCTGAAACGACTCGCGCAAGGCGTGTGCGGTGCCGGCCACGAGGCGCATCTCATTTCCACCGCGGACTGGCCGCCTAACGAGTGGTCGTTCGGACAGGTCACGCATCTGCCAGGCAAAACTCCCACGCAATTCGCCGATGCGGTCGAGCAAGCGCGGGCCGGCCTCGGTCTCGATGTGATGATGAGTCTCGAGCGCATCTGGCAGTGCGATGTTTTCCGTGCGGGCGACGGCGTGCATCGCGCCTGGCTGCAACGCCGCGCACATTACAACAGCGCCCTGAAAAAAGTGCGTTCGATCTTCAACCGCAAACATCGCGCGATTCTGCGGCTGGAAGAATCGCTCCTCTGTCACGGCGGCGCGCGGCACGTCATTACCAATTCGCATCTGATCAAAGAGGAAATCAACTGGCTCTACGGATTTCCCCTCGACGAAATCGATCTGATCTATAACGGCGTGCCAGTGAGCGAATTTGCCGACGCGACGAAAACTCGCGCCGCAAGTCGCGCGGCGAATGGAATTACTGACGATGAAATCATCGTCCTCTTTGCCGGTTCCGGTTGGGCCCGCAAAGGTTTGCGTTTCGCTATCGCGGCGGTGGAGGCCTGCGGGATTTCGAAGATGCGATTGCTCGTGGCAGGGAAGGGGAACACCAGTCCGTATCGCGAAGGGCAGGCAGAATTTCTCGGCGAAGTAGAAGAGCTACCGAGCTTGTATGCGGCCGCGGATATTTTTTTGCTGCCGACGATTTACGATCCGTTCTCGAATGCGTGTCTCGAAGCATTGGCCGCCGGTCTGCCAGTCATCACCACGGAAACGAACGGATTTTCTGAAATCATCGAGGACGGCAAGCAGGGCAGCATCATTCCCGATGCGGCCGATTTCGTTTCCTTCCGCGACGCCTTGCATTTTTGGGCCGATCCGAATCGCCGCGCACAGGCGCGACCGCAGATTCAAGAACGCGCCGCGGAATTCAGTATTGCGAAGAACGTCGAGGCGACGTTGCAGATTTTATTTCAGGCGGTGAGCGCCGCTTCGACCGTCGGAAAAATCTCAAAGACTTGATCGAGTCGCGCGATTTCGAAAATCGGGCGCACACCTTCCTGCAAACCGGCCAGGGAAAATTTGCCGCCGTAGGCCGCGACGTTTTGCATTCCTTCAATCAGGACCGCGAGACCCGAGCTGTCGATGTAACTGACCTGCGAGAGATCGACCACCAGTCTCTTCGGCTTGGTCACGAGCATTTGATTGAGCGAGGCAGAGATGCGCGGCGAAACGTGAAGATCGATTTCGCCCTCGAGCGGCAGGACATTGGGGCGTTCGGCGGATGGCATTGGAGTCGGGGAAGATGTCACTCCGGCGCCAGTCGTCAATCGCTCACCAGTCGAGCGCGGCCGTGACTTCGTCGACTTTTGAAAAGTCGTCGAAAAGAAAATCCGGTTTGTGTTGCGCGAGAGTTTCGCGCGAGCGCGAGCCTGTCGCCACTGCGACCGTCCGTGCGCCGAAAATTTTTCCGCAGGCGATGTCGTGCTCGGTGTCACCAATCACATCGATAAGGGCGACGTCGAATTCGTGTCCGTGTTTCTCGGCCGCGCGTGCCTGCGCGAAAGCGCCGAGCTCGTTGCGATCGTGATGATCGTCCGCGAAAGCGCCGAACTCGAAATAATCCCACAAACCGAAATGTTGCAGTTTCCGCTTTGCGCCTTCGCGCAAATTTCCGGTGAGCAAAGCCAGCACGCGATCTTCTCGCGCATGCATCCGATCAAGGATTTCCTTCACGCCGGGAAGGATGCGACCGTTTAATTTCGGCAGGAATTCGGAGAGATACGCCAGATAATTTTCCAGGAAAGCCGCGACGTTGGTCTCGTTAGGCTCGACCTGGTATTTGCGCAGGATGCTTCGCACGATGTGGCGATCGGTGCGGCCGGCGATTTCGATGTCGTGAAAATCGTCTTCCACACCGTAACGTTCGCGGACGATGCGCTTGAGCGCTTTGTCACCCGCGCCGCCGCTCCAGATAAGAGTGGAATCGATGTCCCAGAGTAGAAGCCGTTTTGCCATTTTTGCTTGAACGAAGAGGGCGACGGTAGAACAGAAATTCAAAAATGCACTATCGCGGCCGTCTCGCGCCCTCGCCGACTGGATATCTTCATCTCGGTCACGCTATGACTTTCTGGTGTGCGCAGGAACGTTGTCGTGAACGCGGCGGGAAAATGATTTTGCGGATCGAGGACCTGGATACCGATCGTTGTCGCGCGGAATTCCGCGAGGCGCTCGAGGAGGATTTACACTGGTTCGGTTTGCACTGGGACGAGGGACCTTATCTGCAAAGCGAACGACGCACGTTGTATCGTGACGCATTCGAGAAATTGCGCGCGGGCGAACACATCTATGCGTGCACCTGTTCACGTCGCGATGTGATGAGCGCGGCCGGTGCACCGCATAGCGAAGATGACGAACCGGTCTATCCGGGAACTTGCCGCGAGAAAAATTTGGACGGAACAAATGCCAACTGGCGATTTCGTGTGCCCGACGGCGAGGCGATGCAATTCGTCGATGCAAACTTCGGAGCGCAACAAGCTATTGCCGGCAGAGACTTCGGCGATTTTCTGGTCTGGCGAAAAGATGATGTGCCGGCATATCAACTCGCGGTCGTGGTCGATGATGCGGCGATGAGAATCAGCGAGGTCGTGCGCGGCGCCGATCTTGTCGTCTCAACATTTCGTCAGCTGCTGCTTTATCGCGCGCTCGATTTACACCCTCCCGATTTCTTTCACGCACCCTTGTTCACGGACGAAAGGGGACGACGTTTGGCGAAGCGTCATGCCGCGCTCAGCTTGCGCGCGTTACGCGAAGCGGGCGCTGATCCGGAAAATCTTAGAGAACAGGCGGCCGCATCATTGCGAGCGAAAGCATACTCGCGATGAAAGCGAGAATCGCCAACGCGGCGGCGGCATAGATCGCGGTCCGCACCGGATCTTTTTTCGAACTTCGTTTCGGAAACGGCGACGCGTTTTCGAAATCAGCCGGCGCGGCGCTCGTTTCCGCAGGTCTCACTGCTGTTTCAGTTAGCGCCGGCATTGGTTGCTCACCCGCCGCCGTTTCACCCTCAAAGCGCGCCTCGACCTTTCCAAAACGAATGCGATCGCCCGCGCGCAAGGCCGCGCTCGTGATCGTTTCGCCATTCACGCGCGTGCCATTGGTCGATTCCAAATCCTGCAGGTGAAAAGTTTCGCCGACCTGATTGACCTGGGCGTGCCGACTGGAAACCGACGGATCGTCGATGCGGATCGCATTTTCGGGCGCGCGCCCGATCGTCGTCATTTCTTCGGTCAACTCATGCGGAACCTGCGTTCCGCCTAACGAGAGGATGAGCTTGGACATCTGCGTCTCAAATACCAGTCGGCGGTGCGGCACGCAAGGCCCGGTCGATTGACCACCCTTTCACGCGCCCGCATAGTGCCGCTCCATGTCCATCGAGCTGACGCGCAATTTCTGCATCATCGCGCACATCGATCACGGAAAGACGACCCTTTCCGATCGATTGCTCGAGCGCACCGGCACGATCCAGTTGCGTGAACGGCAGGATCAATTGCTCGATTCGATGGATCTCGAGCGCGAGCGCGGGATCACGATCAAGGCGCACCCAGTGGCGATGCGTTACACAGCCAAGGATGGAAAAGAATATCGGCTGAATTTATCCGACACGCCGGGTCATGTGGACTTTGCCTACGAAGTTTCGCGGTCGTTAGCCGCGTGTGAAGGCGCGTTGTTAATCGTGGACGCCGCGCAAGGCGTGGAAGCGCAAACGGTCGCGAACGTTCATCTCGCGCACAAACAAGGACTCACGATCGTGCCGGTGATCAACAAGATCGATCTGCCGAACGCCGACATTCCTGCGGTGCACAAACAGATCGAAGAGATCCTGCAAATTCCGGCGGAAGAAGCGATCGATTGCAGCGCGAAGATGGGGATCGGCATCGACGATATTCTCGAAGCGGTCGTGCATCGGATTCCGCCGCCCGTGCAGCCGAAAGACGAAGTTCTGCGCGCACTCGTTTTTGATTCGGTCTTCGATGTCTATCGCGGCGTCGTCGCTTACGTGCGCATCATGTCGGGCAGCATCGTGGAAGGGCAGCAGGTGCGAATGATGAACAACAATTCGCGCCACGAAATCAAAGAAGTGGGCGTCTTCACCCCGAAGATGTTTCCGCAAAAAAAACTCAACGCCGGCGACGTCGGCTATTTCATCGCCAACATCAAGACCACCGCCGACATCAAGATCGGCGACACCATCACCGACCTGCGCAATCCGGCGGAAGAAGCGCTGCCCGGTTTCCAGGAAATTCATCCGATGGTCTTCAGCGGAATTTATCCGATCAACACCGCCGACTTCGAACATCTCAAAGCCGCCATCGCCAAGTTGCGCCTGAACGATTCCGCCTTCGTTTATCAACCGGAGAGCTCGGTCGCGCTCGGGTTCGGTTTTCGCTGCGGTTTTCTCGGGTTGCTCCACATGGAGATCATCCAGGAACGATTCCGGCGTGAGTACGACATGGACATCATCGCCACCTCGCCCAGCGTGGTTTACGAAATCCTGACCACGCGGGGCGAACTCGAGCTCGTCGATAATCCGGCGCATCTGCCCGATCCGAGCATCATCGAAGAAATTCGCGAACCGATCGTGAAGGCCTACGTGCTTTGCCCGAACGAAAACATCGGCGACATCCTTCAGCTCATCCTGGAAAAGCGCGGCACGATGGATCACACCGAGACGCTCGATACCCGCCGCGTCATGCTGCATTGCGAACTGCCGCTGAACGAAATCCTGGTCGACTTTAACGACAAAATAAAATCCATTACCCGCGGCTACGGCTCGATGGATTACGAGCACGCCGGTTATCGCGCTGCCAATCTGGTCAAGCTCGACATCCTGGTGAACGGCGAACCCGTCGATGCCTTCTCCATGATCGTGCACCGTGAACGCGCGGAAGCGCGCGGCCGGCAATTAGCGGCGAAGCTGAAGGAAGTGATCCCGCAGCAGCTTTATCAGGTCGCGATCCAGGCGGCGATCGGCGGAAAAATTATCGCGCGCGAAAGTGTCTCCGCCTTGCGCAAGGACGTGACCGCGAAATGCTACGGCGGCGACATCACGCGCAAACGCAAGCTCCTCGAAAAACAGAAAGAAGGAAAAAAGCGGATGAAAAGCATCGGCAAAATCAACATTCCGCAGGAAGCCTTCATTCAGGTTTTGAAGGCGCAGTAGATGGTTTGCATAGGACATAACTGAACTGGTCGCGCTTCTTACTTGTGGTTTGTAGTTCGTAATTCGAACGACGTTACACAAGGACATCGCCGGATGTGGGTGGCCCGCGCGTTGAAGCGTTCGGATAATAAGTCGAGTTGCTTCGGCGAGAACACGGCAGTTAGGGAAACTGCCGGGTAGACGGATAAGGCCGCGAGGTAGCGGCGACTGAGCGGCGGCGAAGGAGTCAAGCTAGCTCAGTGTCTGAATAGCCAGAAGTAGTTACAAGCTACTGCTTGGTTGCCGTGTAGCTACGGCTATAGGTCTAACGAGACACAAGATCAGCGACGGCTCTTAGGGCGCGCGTGGCTTGGAGTGAAGAGTTACTAGCTACCATAAGTATCGAATCGCAGTGCTAGGAGCCGTTCGCTCTATCGCATGGTTAGGTCGCCTCGTTGTAGGTCCATTGCCACTCACCGATATCTTTCGACGGGCGAAACCGTGGGACTCTCTGGAAGAAGATTGACCTCGACTCTGGTGCCAATCTTCCAAATCGAGCCGCTTCGTTGCATAATGAATGCGGGGCCTTTCATCCATGGCCTTGGATGCAGGAGATTAAGCTTGCCGCACGTGACCAAGATTTTGCTGGGGTTTTCCCCTTGTGATACTGCATTGATCGGCTCCGATGTTTCCGCTGCGACAAGTCTTGCGATCTGCACCCGGTCTGAGGCCGCGAGACGCAGTCGGGGGTCCACTTCAGCTTTGCGCGGAAAGCCTAAAGCTGGTGACAAATCAGGCGCTCCTAAGGCACACGCCGCGAACGTCACGACCCAGGCAATGAGTATCAGGCGTGCCATAGACCTAACGAGACCCAAGATCAGCGACGGCTGGCGAGAGCGAGCGTGCCTGCGAGTAAGAGGTTGTAGCTTCCATAAGCTAGACATCGGAGCGGCCAGCCGTTCGCTGCATCGCATGGTTAGGCCTTTTGCGTGCGAACTCAAGCGATAGCGGTGGTAGAAACATCATCGCAAACACGACCCCGCCGATGAACTGCTCGAGGTACATGAGAGCAAACGAACCTCGTGTAACAAAGGCGGCGTGAAATGCCGAAAAGGCGAATGCCAAGGCGATAAGTAGGAGAACAACGGCTCCGATGCGAGCCCAGGCTCGCAGTCGCCACAAACCCACGAGCACGGTGATGTCTGCGACGATAAGAAGAAGCGCGAGGCTCGAAACACGTTTGGGTGAGCAAAGTTTGACGCGAACGGGCGCGAAGCTGGCTGAGTCGCTCCAATAAGCCTCGCAATGATGGGCAGCAGAATCTGTGTAACTAGCAATGCTCTGAATACGCGAACGGCTGTCATGCTGTAGGCCTAACGAGGAGTGGGCCGAATAATTCGGCATTTGCATGACAAAAGGTGAATAATTCGGCCTGATCGCCTTGCCTTTTCGTAACCAGACGAAAGAATCCCGAACATGGCCGCGACTCTATCGATGTCGATCTCGCGCGGCAAACCGAAACTGCTCGATCAAGTGCGGGATACGCTGCGGCGCAAGCATTACAGTTTCCGCACCGAGCAAACCTACACGGACTGGATTCGCCGGTTCATTCTTTTCCACGGCAAGCGTCACCCAAAGGAAATGAATGAGGCGGAAGTTGGTGAGTTTGACTCGTTAGCTACCCGCTAACTCGCCCTCGCGGGCATGCCCGTCGATGTCGTTGCTACCCTCGCAGCTCCATTTTCACTTATCTCGCACGCCGGCGCAACGTTGCTGCTTCCACGCAAGATCAGGCTTTTACCCCATGAGATAAGACATAGCTGGTGGCAAAGCACTACGTCTATGTTTTGCGATCAAGAGTAGACCTACAGCTTTATGTAGGTCTAACGAATAACCTACCTGAGCGCTTGTTGCAGCATAATAAAGGTCTAGTTAACTCCACCAAATCGCGAAGACCGTTTGAGCTAGTCTGTTGGGAGGTTACCTAAACCGGAGCGATGCTGCTCAGCGCGAGAAGTATCTCAAGACCGCGTGGGGTAAGCCTTAGCTCAGGACTAGGCTGAGAAGATATCTCACGGGGTGAAGCGCCTTACTGTTTCTTTATCGCATGGTGCTGAAACAGAAGCTCCCATGGGTGGACCAATTCGAGCGGGTGCAACGGGCCGGTAAAAATGCCGGTGGTCTTTACGAAGGAAGAAGCGCGCGCTGTCCTCGCGCGGATGAACGGTGCAGGAGTTGTTAGGCCACAAAGATGTCAGCACAACCATGATCTACACGCATGTGCTTAATCGCCCGGGCATCGGCGTGAAGAGTTCGCTCGACTAAGAGGGTTCCCGATTCGACAGCGCGCAGCACGAAAAGCGTCGCAATTATCCGGTGGCGACAGTAGGGCTCGTCAGGGATAAACGAGCCGATAGAATTTGCGGTTCCCGGGATTGGGGTCGGTGAATTGCACAACGCCGTTCACGCTGCTCATAACGGTGCCGACGTTTTGGAAACTGCCCGGGCTCAGATCGGCTGAGGCCTGCATGTGATATTGCGTATTGGGAGCGGCGCCGGTGACTGTGACATGAATGCCGCCGGCATCTTTTGTCAGGGTCATGCCCGGCGGGGGAATGGTGAAGCTGGCGGTGGAATAATCCTCGAACCTGGTCGTTCCGCTGTTGCCGCTGCCGCCGGCATTATTGGTGAAGAAATCTCCGGGAATAACTTTAGAGACGTCGCAAACCACCGTGAAATGCACGATGGCGCCGTTCGGCATGCCATTATCCTGGCAATGTAGAGTGGTTCCGAAGTTAGTGCACGACCAGGCAGGTGAGTCTGAAATCACGCTGACGATCGCAGGGTGCGGGCTACTGCTCTTGCTGAAACTGGCGAGATCGGTCAAGTCGACATGGTCCAGGGTTGCTCCGGTGGTATTGATCACCGTGACGACGAACGTGACCGTCCTGGCTATTGGGTCGTAGGGATTATCCGGCACCGGTTCTTTTCCCACCTGCAAAGCCTTGGCCGGTTTCGGATCGACCGTCACGGAAACGCTGCCGCTGCCGAGGCAGTTTTTCGAATCGCGGACGTTAATGGTGATGTTTGTCGGCGGCTTCTGCTGCGTAGGGACTCCGCGGATGACGAGGGTGCCAAAGTCGTCGATAAGCAAATGCAGACCGGCGGGAAGAGGTGAGGTGCTGGTCACCGTGTATGGAGGGGTTCCACCGCGGATGGGAACACCGCGGTAGACGTTGTCTTCGGTATGAAAGCTCAGCGGATCTGTGCCGACGGTGATGGGCGGACAGTCCGTGCCGCAAACTCCGCCGACTTTTCCGGCAGTGGAGTTCGCGGGATCCTTGCTCGAGGCCGTTCCGGTATAAACCACGTCCGGTTCCGCAATCAGACGCGCGTTCGGGACTGGCAGCGGGCCGAACGGGCCGACGGTGGAGTAGGAAACGCCACCGACCAACGCGTTGCAGTTCGAATCGAGCGCGACGCCGTGCGCTTCATCGTGTGCGGAGCTGCCGAGATAAGACGAAAAAAGAATCATCGACCCGCTGCCGTTGAGCGCAGTGAGGAACATGTCCGTATTCGGATCGGTGGAAGCGAGAAGGCCGCAGCCGGCATTGATTGCGCCGGAGAAGCGATCGATCGCGAGCGAAGTGACGCGCGCGTCGGTCAGGCCGATCGCGGTCCAGGTGGCGCCACCGTCGTTGCTTTTGAAAACACCCTGGCCACTCAGAGTTTCGCTACCGAAGTAGATGATGTTCGGATTTGTCGGATCAACCGCGATTGAAAGCGGACTGAAATTTGTTGTGAGCAACGGCGACCAATTTCCGCCGCTGTTCGTTGTCTTGTAAATTCCGCCGATCGATGCGGCGAGCAGCGTCGTGGACGTTGTCGGATCGAAGCTAAGTGCCAGCACGCCTTTGTTCGGCAATCCTGTACTCATGCTACTCCAGTTCGTTCCGCCGTTAGTCGTGCGCCAAACTCCGCCGCTCGAACTGGAGCCGGCGCCGGCATAAAGAATTTGTGGATTTGCTGGATCGATCAGGAGCGAGTTGGTCGCGCTGGTCGGCAAGCCGGTCGAGACCGACGTCCAGGTCACGCCACTATCTGTGCTCTTGTAAACACCGCCGCCAGACGAAGCGCTACCGGTTCCAACAAAGACATTCGAGCTATTCGTCGGATCGACCACGATTGAGTTCACCGTCGTCGACGGCAAACCCGTTGTGCTGTCGGTCCAGGTGACGCCGCCGTCGGTGCTGCGGGAAACGCGGCCGAAATTTCCCTCATAGACGTTTAGCGATAGGAACGGATCCACCGTGATGGAGTAGGCGGTAAAATTTTGATCGACCACGATCCATCCCGAAGGGCCGCCGGTACTCTTGTAAACGCCGCCGGCCGTTGCCGCGTAAATGCTGCTATCGAGCGGATTGATCGCGAGCGCGTTGATGTTTGTTGGCGTGGTGCCGAACGGACTGCTCAAGCCGGCGTTAAAATAGTTCCAATTCGTTCCGCCATTCCGGCTTTGAAAAACACCGCTGCCGCCTTGGGTTTGCAGTGCGCGCAGCAGGGGAAAATCCGGTGAGGCGGTGATACCGGTGATGAAAATATTGCCTGTAGTGGGATCGACTGCGATGCCGCGACCGAAGTCATCGGCGTTGCCACCGAGATAGGTGGAAAAAAGTAACTGCGATCCAGCCGCATTCACTTTCGTGACAAACGCGTCGACGCCATTTCCATTTAGTGTGTAGAGCGGATTCAGCGTGGGAAAATCGAATGAGTCGGTCGCGCCAGTGATGTAGATGTTGCGCGAAGAATCCAGAGCCACCGCGAAGGCGATATCGTTGCCGCTGCCGCCAAGATAAGTAGAAAAAATCGGCGCGCCGCTGGGGCCGAACTTGGTCAGGAAGGCATCGAATTGGAACGTGGACGTATCGCCTTTGTTCATTTGCAATGGATTGACGCGTGGAAAATCGGTCGAGGCAGTTTGTCCAACGACGTAGGCGTTCCCGTCCGAATCAGCCGCGATGCCGTTGCCGATCTCGAAACTTTGCGAGCCGCCGAGATAAGTGGAGTAGGTGAGCGCGGAACCGGTAGGGTTGAACTTCGTCACGAAAACGTCAGCGGTGCCATTGCGCGCGGCCTGATAAGGACTGGAAGTTGGGAAGTTGATCGAAAACGTTTGCCCGGTGATATAGGCGTTCTGCGAACTATCGACCGCGATCGCATAAGCGCGGTCGTCACCGCTGCCGCCGAGATAGGTTGAGTAAATTAAATCCGAACCCGCGGAATTCAGCACCGCGACGAAGGCATCGGGCGCAGTGCTGCGCGCCGCTTGAAAGGGATTCTTCGTCGGAAAGGTCGAGGAGAATGTCCAACCGGTGATGTAGGCATTTCCCGATGAATCGACCGCGATGCCGCGGCCGATGTCGTCGCCATTGCCGCCGAGATAGGTGGAGTAAACGAGCACGCCGGTCGGATCGAACTTCTGCACAAAGACGTCGAAGCCGGTCGAGCGCATCGACTGATACGGCACCATGGTCGGGAAATTGGTGGAGTTGGTTGTCCCGACGAAGTAGGCGTTGCCGATGGTATCGACCGCAGTGCCATTGATGACGTTGCTCCCGTTGCCGGGCGTGACGACCGAATAGACCAGAGTTGGATCGATGATCAGCGGCTGCGCGCGATCATAATCCGCGACACGAAAACTCACCTGCCGTTTTGCACTCAAGACGAATTGCGCCGCGATCTCGCGACGTTGTCCGTCGTGTTCCTGGTAGACCAGCGGTTTGCGCATGCGGAGTTTGCCCGCGCGGGTTTGCAGAATCAGGTCGCCTTCTTTTCCGAGGTGAATGCGATCGGCGCCGCGGAAATCGAGTTTGATCTGGTTCGGATCTGCTTCCGGCGCGACGCGGAAATCATATTCGAGTTGCTGCTGGTTTCCGTAAAAGACGAGATCGATCCCCGGATAAATATTTTCGCAGCGCAATTTTCCGAATGTTGGAACACCCGTGCGCCACCGTTTCGGATCGTTGCCGAGAAAATAATTCGCCGTGCCCGTGAGTTGATCTGTGGCCTGCGCCAAAGCACCGCGCTGGGCGCCAACTACGCGCATGTGTAGCGAAGTCGTGCCGCGCAACTCGAGCGTCACCTCGCCGGGCGTGAGCATGAGTCCATAGCCGGCGCCACGCGCCATCGCGTGCACGTGCGCACCTCGACCTCCATCCACTTCGAATTGCAACGGCCGTTGCAAGAAAGCTTCCGGCGAAGGAAGAACCGAGTCACTCGCGGCTAATTCGCTGGCGCGAATGACCAAGGAAACCGCGAGGAATATTCTCACGGAACGCATAGGGGAATCGCATTATGCACTGGCGCCGCCCTCGCGTCGATATTCCCGTTTTGAAAGCCGGCATCTTTGCGTAGCGTTCGCGCGCATGTTCACGCCGCGTTACGTCAAACACAGCAAGCTCCTGCTTCGCCATGCGGAGAAATATCTGCGCTACAAGAAGGACGTCCTGAACGAGCGCGATCGCGGCGAAATCACTGCGGGAATCGCCGCCCTCAGCGCGGCTTTGCGGCAAAAGAATGCGGAACGGATCAAAGCGGAAGGTGAAAAGCTCGACGCGAAATTGCACAAAATTACGCCCGTGACCTGGGAAGCGCCGTGGCGTGAAAACGTCGAGGTCATTCTCGTCGCCATCATCGTCGCGGTGGGAATTCGTTCGTATTTCTTGCAGCCGTTTAAAATTCCGACCGGCTCGATGCAGCCGACTTTGAACGGAATTATCGGGCACCCCATGACTGAGTCGCCGCCGAACTTCGTGCGGCAGGTGGTCGAATTTCTCGTGCTCGGTCGAAACTACATCAATGTGGTTTCGCAAGAAGACGATCGGGTCGAGCAAGTCGTCCCTAAGAAGTTCGCGTTCTTTTTTACCTTCTCGCGCATCATTTGTCAGAAGCAAAATTTTCTGGTTTACGCTGCGCCGGATCAGTTGCGGCAGGATTTTCACGTGGCGCCCGGCGCGACTTATCATCGGGGCGATGTCATCGCGCGCGGCGCCATCGACACCGGCGATCAGGTCTTCGTGGACAAGTTCAGTTACAACTTCATCAAACCGCACGAAGGCGATGTTTTCGTTTTTCGCACAGACAATATTCCCGGAATTCTGGGCGACCCGGAAACGGGTCAGCCGTATTACATCAAACGGTTAGCCGGTTTGCCGAACGACCAGTTGCGCGTCGAGCCGCCGAAACTTTTTCTCAACGGCAAACTGGCCGAGGGCAAAGGGTTCGAGCGCGTCATGGCCGCGAAGGACGGCTATCGCGGCTACGGACCGGGCCGCGATTACTTGGTCAATCCGCAGGCGACGTTTACCGTGCCGGAGCACAGCTACTTCGCCATGGGCGACAACAGTTACAACAGTTACGACAGCCGTTACTGGGGCCCGGTCCCGGAAGAAAATCTCGTCGGGCGCGGGCTATTTGTTTACTGGCCCTTCAGTCGCCATTGGGGATTCATTCGTTAGGCAAAAAATGGAGTGGCAGAATGTGCCGCGAATCTACCCGCTGCTCGGGTTCGGCGTCGGCTATCTATTGCTGCTCTTTTTCAATCCGATCCGTCTCGCCTTGCGCGACGGTTTGCGCTGCATCCTGCGCTTCAAACGCATCTGGCTGACCTTCGTTGTTCTCGGCCTGGCCTACTCGATTTTTCAATTTGCGACTTTTACTTTCGAACGCAGTGCGGATTTCGATCCGGCGCAGGTCGGTTCGATCGGCAGCTGGGCCTGGCCCGGCTTGCGCGAGGTTTGGCAGCAAACGCTGCTGCCCGCGCTCGAAGGTGTCGCGGGAATTTTCGATAACGCCACCACCACCTATCCGCTTTCGGTCGTCGCCGCGATTTTGCTGCTGTGTAATTGGCGCGGATTGCATGGCGCGCTTCTCGGCGCGATGCGAAAGCGATTCCACCTTTGGAGTTATCTCATTTACCTGGTCGTCGCGCTCAGTGCGGTTGCATCGCTTTTTAAGCCGATCATTTTTTGGCGATTACCACTTTGGCGCACGGTCCTGCCCGAGAGCGTTCTCTTTCAAACCGCCGCCGCGGTCGATGCCGTTGCCTTCATCTTCGAGTATCTCTTCGGCGTTTACATTCAGGTTTATTTGATCGCGGTCTGCCTCGCCTGGGTCAAAGGCCTGAGCTTTACCGAGGACGCGCTTTTTCAATTTGCCGTGCGGCGCTTCAGTTATGTTTTGAAATGGGCCGGCGTAGTCATCGTCATTAGCATGATCATCGTCCGGCTGCCGCTCCTCCTGGCTTACTTCGTCAATCTTCCCGGCGTCCTCGATTATCAACCGCTCGCGCGCTATCTCATGAGTGGGCTCATCGTCCTTTTCGCCTCGGTGCAAATCTCCCTCGTTTTGCACAACGAGAGTCTGCATGCCGCATTGCAGGCGCACTGGGAATTTTTCCGGCGTAACCTGACGCGCTTCGCCTGGTTCCTTCTCATCTGCGCGCTCCATTTCTTTTTCCTCAGCGCCTTCGACGCGATTGTGCACAGCGCGACAGAGGATCGCTTGTTGGCCGCGATCGTTTGGAAGATTATTTATGTCTGCGCGCGCGGATTCGTCACCGGTTGGTTGCTCGCCTCGTGGGTTTGCCTTTTCCGGCAATGCGAAACGGGTCGCATCGATCAGGAAAGTTGGATCAGGTATTGATCACGTGGATGCCGCCAAAATCACGCGCCGAAGCAAATCGAATCTTGCGCTGGCGTTTGTCTCGTTAGGCAAAGAACGTCGGCGCGACGTCACCACCTTCTACGCTTTCTGCCGTCTCATCGACGATATCGCGGATTCGACGCAGTTAAGCGTTACAGAAAAAGCGCAAGGTTTAGCGGCGTGGCGAAAATGGCTGGCGCAGTCGTGCGAAGGTGAAGATTCACTCGCGTCTGAAGTGCGCGCCTTGATTGCGAAGTATGAACTCACGCCCGCCATGCTGGAAGAAATTATCGCCGGTGTGGAAATGGATTTACGGAAGGTGCGTTACGCGAATTTCGCCGAGTTGCGCGTCTATTGCTACCACGTCGCCAGCGCCGTGGGTTTGGTCAGCATCCAAATTTTCGGCTACAAGAATCCGCGCTGCAAAGACTACGCCATCGATCTTGGTCTGGCGTTGCAAACCACCAACATCATTCGTGACGTCGGCAAGGACATGCGCAGCGGCCGAATCTATCTGCCGCAGGATGAAATGGCGCGCTTCGGATATACCGAAAACGACTTGTTAGGCGCGAAGCACAACGAGTCCTTTATCGCGCTCATGCAATTCCAGGCGCAACGCTCGGAGAAATTCTACGACAGCGCTGCCGCACTCTTACCAACGGAAGATCGTGCCTCCATGGTCGCGGCCGAAATCATGAATGCGGTTTACCGAAAGCTTTTGCGCAAGATCGAAGCGGACCAGTTCCGCGTTTTCGAAAAAGAATATCGGCTCAATCGCGTGCAAAAAACGGCGCTGATCGCCGCGCAATTCTTCCGCAGAAAAGAACGGGCAGGCATTTGACCGCGAATATCTTCGAAACTAGAACGTCGAAGGACAGTTCAATGCTCACTTACACCATATGAAAAAAATCAATCTAGCCTTTGTCGCAACCGCCGCTCTGGGCGCGCTTGCTCTTAGTTCCTGTGATACTCCTACCGGCCAAGGCGCTGGTATCGGCGCCGCGACTGGCGCAATTATCGGCGCAGCCGCAACCGGCAATGTGCGCGGCGCGGCGATCGGCGCGGGCATCGGCGCTGGCACCGGCGCGTTAATCGGCGCATCGGTGGAAGCGGATGAACGCGGCTATTACGAAGGCCATCCGATGGCGTATTATCCCTACGGCCGTTACGCGGGCACGCCGGGATTTTTCCGCAGCCCATATCCGCCGCATGCCATCGTGAATACGCGTGGCATTCCGCACGGCGCGCTCGTGCGCGATCCGGCCACGGGGAACGTCTTCCGCAAACCGTAATTTAGCCTAACGAGTAGTTATTTTTTGTAGCGGCGGTCTATGATCGCCGCTCCAATTTTTTCTGCAACGCGTCGACCATGCGTTGTGCTTCTTCGGTCATCTTGAGCAACTCCGGCCAGGGTCGATGATAATTTTCGCCCGGTAACTTTCGCGTGGCGTCGAAGCCCATGTGCGAACCGATGTTTTGTGAAGTGGGCGCGTGGTCTAACGAGTCGCTTGGATTTCGAATAATGGTGGAATCGCGTTCCGGATCCGTATTGGCGCAGAGACGAAAGAGCACTTCGCTCGTGTTGTGCACGTCGCAATCTTCATCCACGACCACGATGTATTTGCTGAACATCATCTGCCCCATGCCCCACAAACCGTGCATGATTTTGAAAGCCTGATACGGATACTGTTTGCGGATGCTGACGAAAACGAGGTTGTGAAAAACGCCTTCCGGCGGCAGCGCCATGTCCACTAACTCCGGAAAGTTCATTTTGAACACCGGCAGGAAAATGCGCACGCTCGCATCCCCCATGTAAAAATCTTCCATCGGCGGAATGCCGACAATGGTCGCGGGATAAACCGCGTCGCGCCGATGTGTAATCGCGGTCAGATGAAAAACCGGATAATCCTCGACCGCGGTGTAGAAACCGGTGTGATCGCCGAACGGGCCTTCAGGCTTGGTCTCGTTAGGCTGCACATAACCTTCCAGCACAAAATCGACGTCAGCTGGAACTTCGAGCTCGATGGTTTTGCATTTCACCAGCTCGACAGATTTCTTGCGGATGAATCCGGCGAACAAGATTTCATCGAGACCGTCCGGCAATGGTGCCGTCGCCGCGAAAGTGTAAGCCGGATCGCCACCGAGCGTCACCGCGACTGGCATGCGTTCATTGCGCTCGTAGTAAACTTTGCCATGTCGCGCGCCCACCTTGTGTACCTGCCAGTGCATGCCGGTGGTGCGGTCGTCATAAACCTGCATGCGATACATTCCGAGATTGCGCGCGCCGGATTCCGGATCGCGCGTGTGCACATTCGGCAAGGTGATGAAACGTCCGCCATCTTTCGGCCAGCATTTCAAAATGGGAAGCTCGCCTAACGAGACCTCGCTGCCTTCGTGCACCGCTTCCTGGCATGCGCCATCCTTCGAATGTTTCGGCCGCGCGTGCAGCACGTTGATGCCCTGCTTCAATAAACTCCAACCTTCACGCAGATCGGTTGGTGGTTTCGCTTTTAAGATCAGCGAAATTTCCTGCGCCAGATCTTCAATGTTCTCGAGTTTCAACGCCATCGCCATGCGGCGACGCGAGCCCATGGTATTAATCGCGAGGGGAAATTTTGATTCGCGTCCTTCGACCAGCGGCTTCTCAAAGAGCAATGCCTTCCCGCCGCCGGGCGATTTCATCTCGCGATTGGCCCATTCCGTGATGAGCAAATCGGTATCGACCGGCGCGGCGATGCGTTTTAGTTCGCCCGCTTTTTCGAGAGCTTCGACGAATTGGCCGAAAGAAGAATAAGCCATCTAGCTCTCGTTAGACCACGGCCCTCGCGCCGTGTCTATCCTTAATAGAAACGAGGCGAGGGCAAAAATTGGAAGCCGATGGCGCGACCGTTCTGGAACGAAACGGTCCGTTCCGGATAGCGCACGATGTTGGCGTGGTTGTAAAAATACGGATCGTACCAGGGATCGTAGAAAAATCCACCGTGCCGAAACCGCCGTCCGTATCCGTAATAGCCCGGTCCATACCCATATCCATAGCCGTAGTAAAACGGACCGGGATAATCACCGGCCGCAGTCGCGTCATACACCCAGGTCTCGACGATCGATCCACGATAACGTCCCGGGATGCGCTGACTCGGCGGACCCCACGCGATGTAAACCGCATCCATCGAAAAGCCTTCGCGAATTTTTCCCTGCTGCACCGCGGCTTGATCGGCGGGCGAGAGTCGATGGAACGCTTCCGGCTTTTCTGCGATACGCGTTTCGACCGTGGTGCAACTCGTTAGGCCGAAGGTCAGGGATAGCGCGCCGATCATCAGCGCTCCGAAAAGTAATCGCCGCGTCATGCGTGAAGCTAACCTCGCCCTCGCGAGCGTCAACTTTGTGCGCCTTGTTTTCGCGGCGACGCTCTCGTATTTTAGCGATGGGATGGAGGACAAATTCGGTCACCGCATTTCGTATCTGCGCGTTTCGATCACCGATCGTTGCAATGAGCGTTGCTCCTACTGCATGCCGCAGGAGTTGCAGGAATGGCTGCCGCGCGAAGGCATTTTGAGTTTCGAGGAAACCTTGCGATTGATTCGCATCGCCGCGCGGCTCGGTGTGAAAAAAGTGCGCGTGACCGGCGGTGAACCGCTGACCCGTCGCGATGTTTTGTGGTTCTGCCAGGAACTCGCGCGCATTCCGGGCATCGACGATATCGGCTTGTCGACCAATGGAACGCTGCTCGCGCGCGACGCAAAACCAGGGATGACGATGGCGCAGGCGATGCGCGAGGCCGGTGTACGCACGGTGAACATTTCGCTCGATACACTCGATCGTGAAGAATATCGCCTAACGACTGGCCGCGATTTTTTCCCACAAGTTCTACAGGGAATCGACGCGGCGATCGCGGCGAAATTCGAGCAGATCAAACTCAACTGTGTTTTGATGCGCGGTCGCAATGACGAGCGACTGCATTCGTTAGTCGATTTTGCCGCCGAGCGGAATCTTCTCCTGCGTTTCATCGAACTTATGCCGGTGAGCACGAGCGAAGTTTTGTCGGAAGAGAATTTCTTTCCCATTCGTTCCGCGCAAAAGGAATTGGAGACGCGTTACGGTTCCCTGATTCCGGAGCCGACTTTCCGCACCAACGGGCCGGCTACTTATTATCAAATTCCCGGTCGCAACCAGCGCGTCGGTTTCATTGGCGCGATGACCAATCTGCATTTTTGCGAGAGCTGCAACAAACTCCGTCTCACTTGCGATGGGAAATTGCGTCCGTGCCTCGGCAGTTATCTGGAGTTCGACATCATGCAGCCGCTGCGCGCCGGAGCGAGCGACGCGGAACTCGAGCGTTTCTTCCTCGATGTGGTCGAGCGCAAACCGCAGCAGCACGATTTCCGCGACGCCTATCAGCCAAATCGCAAGATGGTCGCGATCGGCGGTTAATTGATGGCCCGACTCTCACACGTGGCCGATGACGGCAGTGCGCGCATGGTCGATGTCTCGGCCAAGCCGGTCAGTGCGCGCGAAGCAATTGCCGCGGGTCGCATCAAATTGCAGCGCGAAACGCTCGCGCTTATTTCCGAAAACAAGATCGCGAAAGGAAATGTTTTCGCCACCGCGCGCATCGCTGGTATTCAGGCGGCGAAACAAACGTCACAACTCATTCCGCTTTGTCATGGACTGAACCTGAGCCACGTCGATCTCGACCTCTCGTTAGGCGAAAATTCGGTGGAAGCGAAATGCACCGCACGCACCTCCGCGCAGACGGGTGTAGAAATGGAAGCGCTCACCGGCGTTTCGGTCGCGCTCCTCACGATTTACGACATGTGCAAAGCCGTCGATAAGCAGATGGAAATCTCCGACGTGCGTTTGCTTTCGAAAACGAAGCGTCCGCTGAACGAATGACGATCGCGGTCGGAATTATTACGATCTCCGATCGCGCCTCGGCCCGCGATTATGCCGATCTGGGTGGCCCAGCCTTGAAAGAGGCCGCGCAAAAGTACGGCTGGAATGTGCAGAGCGAAGCCGTCATTCCAGATGAGCTGGCGAAAATTCAGGAGACGATCCGGGCGTTTTGCGCGCAGAATTGCGGGCTGATTCTCACGACCGGCGGCACGGGTATCGCCGTACGCGATGTTACTCCGGAAGCGATTCGCGGAATCATGCGCGTAGAACTTCCGGGGTTCGGCGAAGCGATGCGCGTTGAATCGATGAAGATCACGCCGAATGCAATTCTCTCGCGCAGTCTCGCGGCGGTAGTCGAGCAATCGTTAGTCATCGCGCTGCCGGGAAAGCCGAGCGGCGCGGTGGAATGTCTTGGCTTTGTCGCGGGTGCGATTCCGCATGCGGTCGCGCTCGCGCAGCGCGTGCCGACTTCTTGTTAGGCTAAATTGTCACGAGCGTGACTTCCGGGCGGCAATTGAATCGCCATGGAAAATAATAGGTGCCGATGCCGGGATTGACGTAGAGCGGGCCACCTTTCGTCTCGTAGTAACCAAGATCATAAGGTCCCACGCCCCACGGCACGACGAGCGGACCGTAGAACGGCAATCGCACCTGTCCGCCGTGCGAATGACCCGCCATGATCAGATCGAAGCGCGGTCCGCCTAACGAGTCCGCCATCATCGGGTAGTGGAGCAAGAGTAAGCGACGCGAGGCTTGCGGCGACTTTAGTGCATGAATCCCGATCATCGCCATGCCGACAATCTCGAGATCGTGCTTATCGATCGCGATACTGCGATCGACCAGCCATTCGCCGCCGGTCGCGGCGAAAGCTTCCTGATAGTTGGCGAAATTCGCGCCGCACCAATAATCATGATTTCCCGGCGATCCGTAAACCGGCGCCTTTATTTGCCTAACGAATGCTAGCGCATCCGGCGCGAAGCTTTTGTTTTCCACCAAATCGCCCGTAAAACAAACGAACTCGGGCGCGAGATCGTTGATCGTGCGAACCAGGTGCTCCGCATAGTCGGCATTTCCTTTGTAATGAAAATCAGTGAAGTGAATGAAGCGGATTTTCCCGCTCGGGTTTAAAGAAAGCTGCCGGATGCGCAGATTGGTCGGCTCGATGCAGGCTTCCGCGCCGATTGTCGCAGGCAGGGCGAGCAGGCCGAGGCCGAGAAATTTTCTACGCGTCATCATCTGCTTGTTAGACCAGCAGGAGCACGATGCGTTCTCGGAAAAGCGCTAGTTTGGCCAAATAAGCAGGCGCATCAGATGTTCGCCGTTCTCGCTCAGGTGTCCGTTCTTCCCGCTGCCGTTGATTATCCCGCGAGTGAGTCCGGAATAGCTGCCGCTTCCTTTTTTCACGTAGGACAAAGTCGGAGCCGAAACAGCGAGCGAAGCCGGCTCGACCTTCAGCGGAACACCGGCGCGGTTGAAGGAAACTTCCCACGACGGCGCGGATTTATCGGCGCCGCGGAGCAGCCATGGATAGCGCTGCAGCAGTTCGAAGTTGTGCGTCTTTGGCAGCGTGACTTTGTAAAAGACTTCTTCGCGCGCGAGAAATTCCGGAATCGTGAGCGACGGATTCTCTTGCAGCGTGAGGTAGAGCCGCGCGATGTCGAGCCCCGAGAGATTGATACCGTTATAGATCCCGTGATGGTTCGGATCATTCTTGACGAAGAATTCGTACCACGATTCGAAACGCGAGCTGAGCATGAGATTCAATTCGAGATGCAAATGAGCGCGCTCCTTATCCAGGCCTTCGCCGGTATAACCCATCACACCGAGGACATCGCCGCGATTCACTTTCGCCTTCGGCCTAACGAGTGGTGAACTAAGATGCCCGTAAAGACTGTAGTAGGGCGAACCGTTCCAGCGATGTTCGACCACGATGTAGCGGCCGTAGTTCGAATAACCGGCGACGGTATTGACGTAAACAACTTCGCCGTCCGCCACCGCGCGAACTTCGTCGAGCGGCTCGCCATTCGCGTCACGATGCATCGGACGAATGTCGATGCCTTCGTGGAAGCGCGTGTAAATAAGGCCGCTGGGCGTCTCGACCGGGTCGCGCACAAATCCGTATTGACCACCCTCCCATGGGGTTGATTTCGCGCCTTTGAAGTCACGCGTGACGTATTGATAAAAATCCGGTCCGCCACCGCGAAAGAGCGCGTCGTTATCGGTAGGCAGCGCAAGATTCAAACGATCCTGCGCCGCAGCGCTCGTTAGGCAACTAACGAGAAAAAACGAAACCAGCGCGTGCTTCACTTTTTCGGCCGCCCAAGCACGCGCCAATCTTTTCCCATCAGCGCGAGATCACTCTGCGTGAGACCGGACGCGAGATAAAGTTGGCCGTCGGTAATACGACGATCGATCTGCATTTCAGAAATAGGACGCTTATTCACAAAAACATAAACGTATGCGCCGCGCCGCTCCACGCTCAGGGTATCGAGCGCCAGGCGGCCATGATCGTTCAACCGAAGCAAGACCCCGTAGCTACCGTTCGCGCCCTGATAGGGATAGAATGCCGCGACGTCCTGTTCCGAAATACGCGGCACTTTTTCCATGACAATTTTCTTACCGGTAATGGCCGAACGCATGGTCGTGGCGAAAACTTCGCTATCGTTCGCGTTCGCTTCCACATGAACGCGCAACGTACAATGAAGCTTGCCGGCGTACGCGCGCGGAAGGCAGGCGAAGAGCATTACGAAAAAAATGCAGGTCGCATGCCTCGACATGGGCGATTGATAAAGGGTTTGACACGATTTGCAACCGCGGCTGAATACCCGCTCATGAAACGCGCCCTAATGGCGTTGCTGCTGCTCCTGACGGCGCAAATAGGTGCGCTCGCTCAGGACGAGCAGGCTCCGCCGCGCCCGGAAAAGCGCAGCTTTTTCAGTCGCATCCTGCATCCGTTTCGGTCTAACGAGCAGTTGCCGGAATATAAAGATGCGCATCTGAATGGGCTCGTCCTCTCCTTGGAGATCTCGCCGCAGCCAGTCAAACTCTCCGAAGTGCGCCAAATGGATGTGCGCGTGACCTTGACCAATCGGGGCCGCCGTCCCGTGCCGCTGGAGTTTCCTGATTCGCAACGTTTCGAGATTCGTCTGCGCACGTCTGCGGGCGGAGTGCTAACGACGTGGTCGGAGAATCATGCCTTCGCCGAGACCCCCGGTAGCGTCATGATTAATCCGCAGGAACACCTCGAGTACGCCGAAACGATTGCGACCCGCGAGCTTTCGCCCAACCGGGTTTTCATCGTGGAAGTTTTTTTCCCGAAGTATCCGGAGCTGCGCGTGCAACAGAAGTTCATGACCGCGCTGTGACTCGTTAGGCGCGATGCTTTTTTCTGATTATCACACGCATCCTCAGGGACATCGCGTGCAGCGTTACACTACGGAATTGCTGCAGCCGTGGGTCGAGAGCGCGAAGGCGAAAGGATTAACCGACATCGCCTTGACCGATCACGATCGGTATCACGAAGGCATTGATTTCGATGTGATCGAGCAAGTGCGCGCGGCGAATCCGGAAGTAAAAATTCGTGCGGGGATTGAGTTGGACAACGATCCCGTGCATGCGATGGCCGGCCGCGAATGGATCGAAAAGCACTGGGATAAGCTCGATTTCGTTTTGGGATCGGTGCACTTTCTCGATCGGCCTAACGAGATGTTCGACCGCGTGCCGGAGGGCGCGGAGCAATTTGGGGAGCGCGATGTCGACGAGATTTACGCCGATTATTTTCGACGTGTGCAACAGATGGCGGCGAGCGGTCTGGTCGATTGCCTGGCCCATCTCGACTTGATCAAGATCCACGGACATCGTCCGAAAGGCAACGTGCGCAAACTCGCCGATGAAACGCTCGATTTCATCAAAACCCGTGGCTTGGCGATTGAACTTTCTACCGCCGGCTGGCGCAAACCAGTGAAGGAACTTTATCCGTCCGATGATTTGATCGCGCTCGCGCTGGAGAAAGGTATTCCATTCACTACCGCCTCGGACGCGCATTCGCGCGCGCAGCTAGGGGAAAATTTCGAAGCGCTGACAAAAAAAATGGCGGGTTTCGGCATCAGGCAAGCTTGTGTTTACGAAAATCACCGCGCGCGGTTGTGTGCGGTGTGAAAAGCGAGACGTTGTGCCTAACGAAACAATGAAGGTAGTAATTTTGTGCGGTGGAAAAGGAACGCGGCTTCGCGAAGAAACCGAGTTCCGTCCGAAGCCGATGCTGCCGATCGGGGATCGCCCAATCCTCTGGCACATCATGAAGACCTACTCGCACTACGGCTTCAATGAGTTCATTCTATGCCTGGGTTACAAGGGCGAGATGATTAAGGAATATTTTCGGAACTATCTCTGGAATATTTGCGATACCACCTTGTCGCTTGGACCTAATCCGGGCGTGAAATTTCATACCCGTCACAACGAAGAAAGTTGGCAGGTAACCTTGGCCGATACTGGCGCCGAATCGCCCACAGGCGAGCGCGTTTGTAAAATCCGGCAATACCTCGGCGCGGACGAAGATTTTCTTCTGACTTATGGCGACGGGGTGGGGAACATCGACATTCCGGCCACGATTGAAGCGCATCGGACATCGGGAAAAATTTGCACGCTAACTGCCGTTCATCCGCCGGGTAGGTTCGGCGAGTTTTCCATGAACGAGGATTCCAGCATCGCGAGCTTCAACGAAAAGCCGCAGACCGAGACCGGTTACATCAACGGCGGCTACATGGTTTGTAGCTCGCGCATTTTCAAATACCTCGAGGACAATCCTAAGGTGATGCTCGAGCAACAACCGCTGCGGCGGATCGCGGCCGAAGGCAAAATGGGCGCCTACAAACATCGCGGCTTCTGGCAGCCGATGGATACCTTCCAGGAATTTACTTTGTTGAATGATCTCTGGCGCGATAACCGCGCGCCGTGGAAGGTCTGGTAGGTTAATGTTCGGCAACGTCTTTCGCGATCGGAAGGTGTGGCTTTCCGGCCACACCGGCTTTAAAGGCTCATGGCTCGTTACCTGGCTGCTCGAGCTAGGAGCCCACGTGCACGGGTATGCTCTCGAGCCGCCTACAGACCCCAGTTTGTTCGCGCAAATTAATCTCGCAGAACGCATCGAGCACGAGATTAACGATGTCCGTGATGCGGATGCCGTGGGAAAGTCAATTCGCGCCGCACAGCCGGATTTCGTTTTCCACCTGGCCGCGCAACCACTCGTTAGGTACTCTTATCAGCAACCACGGGAGACTTATGCCACTAATGTCATGGGGACCGTCCACGTCCTGGAGGCACTGCGGAACCTTGAACGGCCTTGTCACGCTGTTTTCGTCACGACGGACAAAGTGTATGAAAACCGGGAGACCAGTCACGCCTACCGCGAAGAAGATCCGTTAGGCGGTTTCGATCCTTACAGTTCTAGCAAGGCCGCGGCGGAAATTGCGATTGCTTCCTATCGTCGTTCTTTCTTTCGGCCTAACGAGTCATCGATTTCCATTGCTAGCGCGCGCGCTGGTAATGTCGTTGGCGGCGGCGACTGGGCCCTCGATCGTATCGTGCCCGATAGCATTCGCGCCTTGCAAAACGGACAACCAATCCCAGTGCGCAACAAGACTTCTACGCGTCCATGGCAACACGTTCTGGAACCACTGAGCGGCTACCTAACTCTGGCCGCGGCCGCAAGGACCGACGCTTTCAACTTCGGTCCCGATCCAGACTCAAACCGCACTGTCGAAGAAGTCGTGCAGGAAATTCTTAAGCATTGGCCCGGCAAATGGGAGGACAAATCCGACGCGAATGCGCCGCATGAAGCGGGCCGGTTGAACCTCGCCATCGATAAGGCATCTCATCTGCTGGATTGGTCGCCGCTGTGGAATTTCGAAAAGACAGTCGCCCAGACGGTCGCGTGGTATCGATGTGCGCAGAAGGCGGAGGCGAGCGATATTAACCAGCTGACGCTGGAGCAGATCAAACAATACGAAGCGGATTGGGATGACAGATCCAAAGGAAATTAAGGCCGAGATCCTGCGATTGACGCGGGAGTATTCGAGTCGCGTGCATGGCGGGCAACTGCCCAGCTTTATTGAAGGCAAACGCCCAAAGTTTGTTCCGGGCGAAACAGTTGTGCCATATGCGGGGCGCGCCTTCAACGAAGACGAAGTGGAGGCCGCAGTCTCAGGCGCGCTTGATTTCTGGCTCACGCTTGGACCGGAAGGAGAAGCTTTCGAGGACGAGCTAAAAAGCTTGTTAGGTATCAAGAAGTCGATCCTGGTGAACTCTGGTTCATCAGCTAACCTGCTCGCCTTCTCCTGCCTAACGAGTCCCAAGCTGGGTGATCGCCGTATCAAGCCCGGCGATGAAGTTATTACCTGCTGTGCCGGCTTTCCCACGACCGTCGCTCCCATTCTGCAGAACGGTGCCGTGCCAGTGTTCCTGGATAACGATCCGCTCACGCTGAACGCGAACCTCGATCGCCTCGAAGAAGCTTACGTCCCCGGAAAAACGAAAGCTGTCATGATGGCGCACACGCTGGGGAATCCATTCGATCTCCAGCGCATCACGAGCTTTTGTCGCGAGCACCAGTTATGGCTGATTGAAGATAACTGTGATGCACTCGGTTCGACTTACCAGGACAAGTTAACCGGGACGTTTGGAGACTTATCCACCCAATCATTCTACCCACCGCATCATCTTACTCTAGGCGAAGGCGGCGCGGTGAACATTGTGCGCGAAATGCGCTTGAAGGTTTTGGTGGAAAGCTTCCGCGACTGGGGCCGCGATTGCTGGTGTGCCAGCGGGAAGGATAACACCTGCGGCAAACGTTTCGGCTGGCAGCTAGGTGAGCTACCAGAAGGTTACGACCACAAATATATCTACTCCCATCTCGGTTATAACTTGAAGCCGCTGGACATCCAGGCGGCCATCGGACGTCAGCAGCTGAAGAAGCTTCCACAGTTTGGGGAAGCGCGGCGTGCGAATTGGGAACATCTGCGGCGCGGCCTGGCGGGCCTCGACGAATTTTTCGAATTCAATCTACCGACACACGCGAAGGCATGGACTCCGGACGGCTTTGTTTGGAAGGATGAAAACGGTCCCCGTTGTTCGCCGTCGTGGTTTGGCTTCATGCTACTCGTTAGACCGAACGCGCCTTTCACGCGCACCGAATTCGCGCGGCATCTGGACGAACATCGAATCGGCAACCGAATGCTTTTCGGTGGAAACCTGCTGCGTCAGCCAGCCTTTGTGCAGTTACGCAAGGAGCGTCCAGAGGCGCTGCGCATTGTCGGTGACATGACCGGGGCCGATCGCATCATGCGAGAATCGATCTTCGTCGGCGTCTATCCCGGGCTCACACCCGAGATGCTCGATTACATTATCGAGACCGTGCGAGCTTTTTGCGCGAAGGTGTGACTTGTTAGGCTGGGAGGCGAAGTCTTTCGCCTCGCTTGCATCTTCGCCCAAAGTCGCAGGAGGAAGATAGCGCTCCGGCTCGCTTCCAGGAATGACATCTTGGAATGCCCGTACATTCGCGCTGGGAGGACAATAGGAATTTCCTTAACCGTGCAGCCATGATGCGCCAGGTAGAACAGGCTTTCGAAGAAGAAGGAGTAACTCTTCGAATCGACGCTTTGAAAGATCCGCTCTGGAATGGTGCGTAAGTTGTAGATACGAAAAGCGCCACTGGCATCGTAAGGCATGCGCAAGAAGGTCTTGGTCAGGAAGTGGCCAAACTGCGTGAGGGAACGGCGCAGCAGGTTCCATCCGGGCAAGCTATCCGGTTGCAGGTAACGCGAGCCGAGTGTGACGTCGGCGCCGTCAGCTACTTCGAGCAGGCGCGGAATGTCCGCGGGCGAATGAGTGAAATCGCAATCGAGAGTAATCAGCCGCTCGTAGCCAGCATTGTAGGCATAGCTAATACCATCGAGATGCGCGCTGCCAATACCTTGTCCATTGGTGCGATGAATGACTTTTGTGCGGGCATCAGTGGCCGCGATTCCTTCCAATTCTTCGCGGGTGCCGTCTTGCGAATTATCGTCCAGAAAGAGGATGTCGGCGTCCAGTTCAAGCGCGCGTAATTCCCTGTGCATCGGCCCAACATTCTCCGCCTCGTTCAAGGTGGGGATGAAAATCAGCGTGCGTGGCGCGCTCATCTTTATCCGCCTACGATTTCGATCTGAGGCAATGGGAAAATGAGCTTACCGCCGCGAGCGAGAAAGTCTGCCTCGCGCGCGACAATGTTCTCTCGGAAATGCCATGGCAGAACCATAAAGTAATCCGGCTTCAGCGCGTGCGCTTCCTTCTCGGAGATAATGGGAATAGAGCTACCCGGCGTCTTACAACCGAACTTATCCGGATTCACTTCTGCAATGAAAGGCAGAAGGTGAGTAGTTATACCGCAATGTTGCAGCAGCACGTTTCCTTTGGTGGAAGCTCCGTAGCCAAGAACTTTGTGACCCTGGGTTTTGAGACGATGTAGTAGAGCTGGTAGATCAAACTTATGCTTGAGCACGAACTTAACGAACTGTCGATAGCCAGCTGAGCTATCCAGCCCCATCTGCGTCTCCTCTTGCAGTAAGGTCGCAATCGCCTCGCTCGCCGGAGCGAATTGCGCCTCCTTCTTTGCGGCGGTCACGGCAAAGCTGCCGCCGTTCGTTCCGTTTAGCTGGACGTCGATAATCTTAAGGCCAGCGGTCTCAACCATGCGCTTGATCTGGCTCAATCCATAGTATTCCAGATGCTCATGACAGATGGTGTCGTAGGCATTCGCCTTTAACATGGATGGCAGATAACTCTGTTCGAGATGCCAAATACCATCGTCAGCTAACAGGCTCGCCACGTCGTTCACGAACTTTTGCGGTTCTTCCAGGTCATAGAACATGGCGATGGAAGTGATGATGCGCGCTTTGCGTTGACCGAAAGCTTTGCGAAAAGTCGCGGCCTCAAAGAAATCTGTGATCAGCTTGACGCCCGGCTGATAGAACTTGCGAAACTTTTCCGCTGAGGGATCAAAGCCGACGCGTTCGACATTCTCGGGATAAAAACCAAGAGTCGTTCCGTCGTTGCTGCCGATGTCGATGACCAGGTCATCCGGACGAAGAGGAACCGACGCGGTCAGCGCAGCAACTTTCTGCTGCAAATGCGCGACCATGGAAGCATTCAGGCCGGAGCGATAACCATAGTGCGCGCCGTAAAGCTCATCGGCTTCGTAGGAATGCAGCAGTTGAACAAGATTGCACTCCAGGCAGCGGGTGAGAGTCAGCGGTCCTTTCGCAACCGGTCCGTCGGTCGCGCGCGGAAAGACGCCGGTCAACGCCTGGCTGCCCAGGCTGACGATGTTTTCCAAGCCAATCGATTTACAGACGCGGCATCGCGCGATCTGATGGAGATGCGGCTTCCTCCCGGTGTGTACAACGGGAATACCGGTGATCGACGGGTTGGTGGTGATCATCGTCGACCACCGAGGGAGCAGGAGGCGTGCTAGGAGGGCCTGCGGCGGTAATCGCCGCGGCTGAAGTATTTCTCCAGCCAGACGTAGAGGCAGACAAAGAGGTAACGGCTGCCCATTTCCTTCATTTTTAACTTGGTCGTGCCGCTGCGCCGGTTGCGCCAGGTAATGGGGATGACGACCCAGTCGAACCCGCGCACGATGGTCTTGAGCGGCAGCTCGACGGTGAGATTAAAGTGCGGCGAGATCAAGGGCCGGCAGCCATCGATGGTGGTTCGCCGATATGCTTTGAAGGCATTCGTCGTGTCGTTCAACTTGATGGCGAAAAGAGTTTGGATGAAAAGATTGGCCATCCGATTCACCACCAGCTTGAGCCAGGGATAATCGATCACGCCGCCGCCGCGCAGGAATCGGCTGCCGAAGACCGCGTCATGGCCTTGATTGAGTAGCTCCCAGTAACGGACAACGTCGCGGCAATCGTCGCTTTCATCGGCCATCACGATGACGACGCCGTCGCCGCGGATACGATCGAGGCCATAAGTGATGGCGCGTCCGAAGCCGTGAGGTGCTGGATTACTTAACAGCGCCAGTTCAGGGATGGTTTTGGCGAGCTCGGTCACCACTTTCGCGGTGTTATCGGAGCTGCCGTCGTCCACCACAACGATTTCGTGCGGCACTTCGCGCAAGCGCAGTTCCAGATGTAAATGCTCGACCGTCGAGGCGATGCACCCTTCCTCATCGCGCGCTGGAATAACAACCGAGAGTAACTGCAAAGGAGCAGCCTGGTCCGAGCCTTCCATGGTTAACGACTTAGCTCTAACCAGTCAGGATGAGTTTCAGCGTGCTGCGCTACTTCCTCGAAAATTTCCCTCAAGCTGACCGTAGGCGACCAGTCCCAGCTCTGTTGCGCAAGTGAGCTATCCATGATTATCCAGGGCAAATCCAACTGCCGAGGACTAGGCTCTGCTGTAACCTTTGCTTCAAACCCGAATCGTTCAGAACACCAGGCCGATAGCTCTGCCAGGGAAAAGCTGTTTGTTTCGCCGCCTCCCAGGTTAACGGTCCGCGGATGACCTTTCGCATCCTTAATGTCGAGTTGCTTGTTCACGATGGTCGCGAGGTCGCGGGGATGGAGGGCATCGCGCACCTGCTGGCCTTTCCCACTGAAACCAAGGTATCGCAGAGGCTTCTGGCGGAGATAGGAGTTGATCCAGTAAGCGACAATGCCTTGATCAGCCCGGCCGAACTGCCCGGCACCCGCAATAACTCCACAGCGGTTAATCCAGACCGGCAGCCCAAGAGTTTCCGCATACTCCAGTGCGAGCACTTCGCTGGCCAGTTTAGTCGCGCCATAAAGAGAAATAGGAGCAGCCACGCTAAAGCTTTCCGCGATTCCTTTAGCGGATACGCCATCGGGTAATGTCTTAACGCCAGTTAGCTGGAATCGCTTTCCTTCCGCGGTCAACGGCAACGCAGCTAGTTCCTTGATAGAGTAAAGTCGACTGGTGCTGAGCAAGAGAAAACCAGCTTCTTGTTTACGGGCTAACTCGAGCAGATTGATTGTGCTCGTTAGGTTGTGCTCCAGCACTTGACGGCTGCTGACCTGGCCATCGACTCCGGCAAGAACGCTGGGATTAGCCGCCGCGTCGATGATCCAGTCCGCGCGCGGCAAGTCATCCACATCGCTTGGGATGCGGACATCGCCATGCACTAGCTTTACGCCCAGGCGCTGAAGCTCGGCCCGATTAGTCTCGCTCCCCGGGCGAATAAAATTATCGACCCCAACGATCTCCAAACCGGGCCGCAGATCGAGCAGCGCGCGCGCCAGGCTACTCCCGACAAAGCCGCAAGCGCCAGTGAGAAGGATCTTCATGTGATTGGCGACAACATTCCCGTTGTTTGTTAGGCCGCAAGTCGCGAAAAGTAGTTGTGCCCGAGAGATTCGCGTTAAACCTATAGCCCATGCCGATCCGCCTGGCCGACTACATTTTTCAAACGCTGGCCGACCGCGGCGTGCGTCATATTTTTCTAGTAACAGGCGGCGGGGCGATGCATTTGAACGACGCTATCGCGCATGAGTCGCGGCTTCGTTACATTTGCAATCATCACGAACAAGCCAGCGCGATCGCCGCGGAAGCTTATGCGCGTGTCTCCGGCCGGATAGGTGTGGTTAATGTCACAGCCGGGCCCGGCGGAATCAACGCACTCAACGGCGTCTTCGGCGCCTTTACCGATTCGATCCCGTTGCTCGTCCTGTCGGGTCAGACTAAGCGCGAGACTTGCATGGCTTCTTACAATCTGCCTGGCCTACGTCAGTTGGGTGACCAGGAAGTGGACATCGTCTCGATGGTGAAGCCGATCACCAAATATGCAAAGCTGGTGCTTGATCCAAACTCGATCCGGTTAGAGCTGGAAAAGGCCTTGCATCTGGCGGCCAGCGGCCGACCCGGTCCGTGCTGGCTGGATATTCCGGTCGATGTGCAATCGGCGATGATCGAGCCAAACGAGCTAGACGGCTATACGCCAGAGATGGAACCTCAGACACCCGACCTTGCGACAAAGTGTCAGACAATAATCAATCGGATCCAAAAAGCCGAGCGGCCGGTCTTACTTGTGGGCACAGGTGTGCGTATAGCTGGTGCAATAGACATACTGGAGAACCTCGCAGCGCAGTTAGCTATTCCGGTAGTTACTGCTTGGATACCGGACCTTATCACGAGCGACAATCCTCATTATTGTGGACGACAGGGCACAATTGGGACGCGGGCCGGTAACTTCGCGGTGCAGAACTCGGATCTTCTTCTCATTGTCGGTTCACGTATGGCTATCAGGCAGGTTAGCTATAACTGGAAGAGTTTTGCACGGGAGGCTTATAAGATTCAGGTGGATGTTGATCCCGCGGAGCTTAACAAGCCGACGGGTGTAGCCGATGAGACACTTTGTTGCGAAGCAAAGACATTCCTGACCGAACTAGCTGCTCAACTGGCAGCATCTCAATTTAAGCCCGGGAGGCACCAAACGTGGCTGGCGTGGTGCCGCGAGCGCGTGCAGAAACACCCTGCTGTTCTGCCAAGGCAACGCAGCACGGTCAATGGAATCAACCCCTACTATTTTGTTGAAGCTCTTTTTGAACAGCTAGGAGAAGGCGATGTAGTAGCCTGCGGCGATGCCACTGCGTGTATTACATCGTTTCAAGCGGCCAAGATAAAACCAGAGCAACAAGTCTTTAGTAACTCCGGCTGCGCATCCATGGGCTATGACCTCCCCGCGGCTGTCGGCGCGGCCGTGGCGCGCGAAGGCAAACGGGTAATCTGTCTGGCTGGTGACGGCAGTATCATGATGAATTTGCAGGAGCTACAAACCGTGGCGCACTACAAGCTGCCGATCGTCATCTTTGTTTTGAACAATAACGGTTACCTTTCTATTCGAAGTACGCAGAGTGCCTTCTTCGGCCGACTTATGGGCGAAAGTCCGGATACCGGAGTGTCATTCCCGGATTTTTCGAAACTCGCGGAAGCCCACGGCCTGCCGGCCATACGATTGCAGGACGATAACTTCAAAGAGCAAATCGCGCAGGCCTTGAGCAAAGGTGGACCTATCCTGTGCGAAGTCATGCTCGACTCCACCCAGGGCTTTGAACCGAAGCTCAGCTCCAGGAAGCTGCCTGATGGTCGACTGGTTACCGCGCCGTTGGAAGACATGGCGCCGTTTCTCGATCGTGCAGAACTGCGCGCCAATATGCTGGTGCCGCTGGTTGAAGAGTAGAACCTAACGAGAAGCAGGCATGCCATCCAAGGAAGCGATCCGGCCTTGTCCGATCTGCGGCAATCGTTCGGTTGAGATACTGCATCACCAAAGGTTTGTTCTGGCGGAAGACCACATCCTGCCGGAGTCCTACGACGTAGTTTGGTGCGGGCAATGCGGCTTTGCTTATGCTGACACTTCTGGCACGCAGACCGACTACGACAGGTATTATGCTGAGTTTTCCAAATACGAGGATAACCAGATCTCAACTGGTGGTGGCGGTTCGGGCTGGGATGCGGAGCGCTTAGGCGACACCGCGCAAGCTATCGCTCAGGTTTTCACGGATCGTGAGAAGCGTATTGTGGATATCGGTTGTGCCAATGGTGGCTTACTCGGCGAACTAAAGAAACTCGGCTTTAGAAACCTGGTAGGTCTCGATCCTTCTCCCGCGTGCGTTGCGCATACGCGAAGCAGCTACGGAGTCGAAGCGGCGATTGGTTCCTTAGATCGTCTGCCGTCAGAGATCGGGAGATTTGACCTCGTTATCCTGTCGCACGTCCTGGAACACGTCTTGAACCTGCAATCGGCGATAGAAAAGGTCTCCCAGTTTTTAGAGGAGGATGGTTTGCTCTATGTCGAGGTTCCGGATGCCGCCAGATACCGCGACTTTCTAGTAGCGCCTTTTCAGGACTTCAACACCGAGCACATCAATCATTTTAATCTTACCTCGATGCGGAATCTTTTTGTTCCCCGCGGTTTTCGGGTGGAACAAACTGGCGAAAAGGCCATCGCCTCTTCGCCTGATAATCACTACCCGGCGATTTTTGGATTTTTTCGCGCGGGAGGCGTTAGCGAATCGCGCTCTTTCGAGATTGATCGAGATTTTCGGGAAAAGCTTTTCTCATACATCGAGGCCTCCCGAAAAAAGATTGAGGCAATAAATGCGCGCCTGAAGTCGCTCGCCGGCGAGGGTTCCATCCTCGTTTGGGGCACTGGCCAATTAACCATGAAGTTACTCGCGGAAAACGCGCTGCCACTCGATCGCGTGAGTGCCTTCGTGGATGGGAATCCAATCAACCAGGGAAAAACTTTGCTTGGCATTCCTATTCTCGCTCCCGATGAGATTACCGATCGAGAAAGCCCGATCTTGATCGCCACGCTTCTCCATCAGAAAGAAATCAGCTCGAAAATCAAGGAGAGCCTGAAGTTGCCCAATCCGCTTATTCTTTTGGACTGAGCATTTGGATGAAGCATCCAGCTAACGAGAGGATCGACAATGGTTGATCGGCAGCAGCTGGCGCGGCTCCTTGAAACTGGAGGCCGTGTTATCGAGCCATTGCTTCCGGGTCGTCTTGTGATCTACGGGGCAGGGAATTGCGGCCGAAAGGTAGCTGCCACTGCGCGAGAAGCTGGCTTTGAGATAGCTGCGGTTATTGACGCTCGTACGTCAAACTCGACCATTACGCCCGAAAGCTCGGAAGCCAAGCAACTGGCCAGTCAAGATATACCGGTGGTGGTTGGTATCTTTAATCACGCTACCGATACGCGGGCGATTAAGGATAAGCTCGGAAAGGCTGGATTTAGTCGCGTCGTTAGTTATCCGGAGTTTCATGAGCAGTTCGGTGGCAGTGACGATTTTTGGTTAACCAAGCGAAGCTACTACTCGGATCGGACGAAAGAGATCCTAGCCGGCTTCGACTGCTTCGCAGATGAAGTTAGTCGTCAGGTTTATTATGACACGATAGCTTATCGATTGAACTTTGATGATAGCTTGCTCCAAGCTCCGGAACTACTCGACCAATACCTGCCGCGTGATCTAGCTACTCCAGTTACGCCCGTGCGCCTGGTCGATGGTGGAGCCTTCACCGGTGATACCTTGCAATCTTTTTTGGCACACGGACTCCAGTTCGAAGCAGTCGCCGCTTTTGAGCCGGATGCGGCTAACTATCATCTCTTGAAAGAAAGCGTTGCTGCGTTGGGAAATATTCTCGGTGAAGTTCGGCTCTTTCGTTATGGCTTGGGACGCGAGAAAGCGACCTTGAATTTTCGGGCGGGCGACAGCGCTGGCAGCGGTCTCGACCAAAGCGGGCAGACCCAAATCGAGATCGTGGCATTGGATGAGTTTCTTCCAGATTTTGCACCGACCTTCATCAAGTTAGACATCGAAGGGGCGGAGTCGGCCGCCTTGCGTGGCGCGGCCAAGACGATCCGGAAATTCCGTCCGCGCCTCGCTGTTTGCGCCTATCACCGGCCGGCCGATCTCTGGACGATTCCGCAGCTCATCCATGAATTGGAGCCCGGTTATCTACTTTCCCTGCGTTATCATCAGTGGAACGGCTTCGATTTGGTGGTCTACGCGGGAGAGTGACGGGCGGGCGGGCATCGCACCTGCTGTAAGAGGAGGGGACTTCTCCTTACAGCCCTCGTTTCAAGCCCGCGCCCCACATGATTCATCGCGATTTTTTCGAAGAATTATTCGTTCTCGAAATGGCCAACAACCATTGGGGTCGATTGGCGCGGGGTCTAAAAATCATCGCCGATTTTTCCAAGATCGTACGCTTCAACAATGTCCGCGCCTCGATCAAGCTGCAGATTCGCGATGTAAACAATTTCATCCATCGCGATTTCCGCGACCGGGACGACATTCGTTACATCAAGAAGACGCGGCAGACGCAGATGGCCCGAGAAGAGATTGCTACTCTGGTTCACGCGATCATCAAGTCTGGTTGCATTCCCAGCGCCACGCCTTTCGATGAAGCTTCCGTTGATTTTTGTGAGGAACTGGAACTGCCTTTGATCAAGCTGGCTAGCTCTGATATTACCGACTGGTCGTTGATCGAAAGAATAGCCCGAACAAAGAAACCGGTTATTGCTTCTTCCGGTGGCTCATCGTTAAAAGACACGGACGACCTGGTTACCTTCTTCGGTAACCGCAACATTCCGCTCGCACTGAATCATTGTGTCTCCTTGTATCCGACCGAGGAACGGAATCTGGAGTTAAACCAAATCGATTTCCTGAAGAACCGTTATCCGAATAACACGATCGGTTTCTCGACCCATGAGTATAAGAACTGGGAGATGAGCATGGCGATCGCCTATGCCAAAGGCGCGCGAACTTTTGAACGTCACATCGACATCGAGAATGATAACATCCCAGTCTCGCCCTATTGCTCGCAGCCGCATCAAGTCGATGTCTGGTTCAAAGCTTTCCGGCAGGCCAAACGCATGTGTGGAACGCCCGGCACGATGAAGCGCCGTTGCGAAGAAGAAGAGATCAAGTACCTCGATGGCTTGGTCCGCGGCGTCTATGCCAAGCGCGATTTGAAGCTAGGCCACGCCGTGCGTGAAGGCGATGTCTACCTGGCCGTGCCGCTACAGAAGGGTCAAATTTCCTCGCGTGAGCTCATGTTCGGTCAGACTCTGCTGAGAGATGTTTCGGCGGATCTGCCGATTAAGATCGACCAAATCGACAGTCCTTACGCCTACGACGACGAGCTAAAGGAATCGATCTACACTCGAGGGCTTTAGACTTTTATGGCGAAAGTTAAGTTCGCCTTTCGCGCCCTGCTTTCAGTAGGTCTGCTTCTCTTGGTAACGCGCAAGATCAATTGGTCGGATCTCGGCGTTGTTCTTGGTCGGATAGATTGGTCGTGGGCTGCGCTCGGTTTCCTTCTTAGCGGAACATTGATTTGTGGACTCGCTTTGCGCTGGCAGATTTTTTTGCGACAACAGCAGATTACCCTGCCGTTCGGCACGGTCCTCTCATTGACCTGGGCGGGGCAGTTCTTTAACTCCTTTCTTCCCGGTAGTACAGGCGGCGACCTCGTGAAGATTTATGAGGTCTGTCGCTTGCACGCCGGTCGCAGTGCTGCCGCAATCACCAGCGTGATACTCGACCGACTTAGCGCCTTGGTCGTATTACTGACGTTCGCCGCCGTAGCTTTTTTCCTGGAACCAGCACCTTTGACCGAACTCATGGGCGGAAGAATATCGGCAATCAGTCTGTGGTGGTTTGGCGCTATCTTGGCAGTGGCTGCCGTTGTTGTATTGATAGTCGGTCGGGTGGTTATTTCTCGCCCAAGGTTAGACAAGTTACGACAAACCGTAGTAGGAGCGGTTCGCAGTCTCCGTCCAAATACCGCGATCGCCGTGCTACTCGCCTCTGGCATTCATTCCCTAAATTTTCTTTCTCTCTACTTTCTCGCGAAGTCGCTCGGCCTGACAGTTACTCTCGGACAGATCCTGCTTATCATGCCGGTCGTGTTACTCCTGCTCATGCTTCCGATTACGATCAACGGTCATGGCTTGCGCGAGGTCTTGTTCATAGCCTACTTCACGCGACTCGGCGTCCACCTTGGCCAGGATCACGCTATTGCCTACCAGGAAGTGGCGGTCGCTCTTTCGTTGCTCATGGTAGCAAACGACCTACTGTGGAGTCTGCCGGGCGGCTTACAATACCTGGTGCGTTTTCGGGTAACGAAAGAATCACCCTTGCTTGCGAGCGCGACCTAGGAATCAAGTTGTGAAAAAAATTAGCGTAGTAGCGGGCTGCTATAACGAGGCCGAGAACCTGGCCGAGTTTCTTCTACGCCTGGAAACGGTCTTTCGCTCTCTGCCACAATATGACTACGAGATTATCGTAATCGACAACGCGTCGACCGATGCTTCACCCGAGATCTTGCGAAGATTCGCCGCCGACAACCCGCGCTTAAAGGTCATTCTCAATGCCCGCAACTTCGGCCACATTCGTTCGCCCTACTATGCGTTGCTGCAAGCGACTGGCGATGCCGCCCTCACTTGCGCCTCGGATTTGCAGGACCCGCCGGAGTTAATCCCGCGGTTCCTGGCCAAGTGGGAAGAAGGTTTTAAGGCCGTGGTCGCGGTGAAGAGCGAGACCCACGAGACGCCGGTCTTCTCCGCGATTCGCAAGGCCTACTATCGTGTTATTCATCGTTTGGCCGAGTTCGATATTATCGAAAACTTCACCGGCTTTGGTTTATACGACCGGCAGGTTATCGATCACTGCCGCGAGTTACGCGATCCTTATCCTTACTTCCGTGGCATCATAGCGGACATTGGTTTGCCGACGGCCCGCATTCCGTTCGTCCAACCGAACCGAAAACGTGGCCTGACGAAAAGTAATTTCTACGTCCTTTATGACCTGGCCATGCTAGGTCTCACCAACCATAGCAAAGTGCCCTTGCGCATTGCGGCGATGGCTGGCTTTGCCATGTCGTTACTTAGCATGCTTATCGGGCTTGGCTACCTTGGCTACAAGCTACTCTTCTGGGATCGATTCACCGTCGGAGTAGCTCCCATCGTTATTGGTCTTTTCTTTTTTTCTTCCGTGCAGCTGTTCTTCATCGGCATCGTGGGGGAATATATCGGATCGATTCATACCCAGGTGCTGCGCCGCCCGCTGGTGGTGGAACGGGAACGAATAAATTTCGATGTGACCGATGCGACGTCGGAGTTTTCCGAAAAAGAAAATCTGCACCGCGTTGGAATCGAACCAACAACCCAGTGATTAAGAGTCACTTGCTCTGCCAATTGAGCTAGCGGTGCGTCTGAATTCACGAGCATCCGCTCGTGAAGGGTCGAAAACTACTCATACCTGTTCGTTGCACAACGCGGAAGTTTTACCTTCATCGCCCCCCGCCTGGTCGGAATTGATTGGCGTGTACGATTTTGCCCACCGCGTCCGAACGGCGTGTCGATCGGCCGAAATGTGTCCCGAAAAATTCGGGATTCGACACGAAGAGAAATGGTGCGATTCTTACTCGCTCCCCCTTGTTCTGGCGCGCGTAGTGGTTATTTGGGCAAAGTTTACGAGGAATAAACTAGGGTTGTCGTGGTTCCTGTTTGCGGGCGTCGTTGCGGCGGCCGCACCTGTGCGCGCCCAGGCTACCTATGAGCCCTACAATTTTGGCACTTTGGCGGGGCACGCCGGGTCTCTTGGAAGTATGGACGGGGCTGGCTATGTGGCACGATTTAATGCGCCCCAAGGTGTAGCCGTCGGCGCCGACGGGAGCGTGTACATCGCTGATACGGGCAACGATACCATTCGGAAAATGACCCCGGCGGGCGTCGTGACCACTCTTGCCGGTTCTCCCGGCGCCTCCGGGACCGGCAGCTCCGATGGCACGGGCAGCGCCGCTTCCTTCAACCTCCCGCAGGGTGTAGCTGTCGATAGTGCGGGGACGATTTACGTCGGTGATTCCGGTAACCATACCATCCGCAAGATTACCCCCGCCGGTGTCGTCACCACTTTTGCTGGTCTAGCTGGCAGTTCGGGTAGCTCCGATGGTGTCGGCTCTTCCGCGCGCTTCTTTTTCCCAATCGGCCTTGCGACAGATAATAGCGGAAACGTTTACGTGGCGGATAACGGAAACCGCACGATAAGGAAAATTACGCCCGGCGGCGTTGTGAGCACGCTGGCGGGAGTCGCGGGCAGCCCGGGAAGCGCTGATGGCACGGGCAGCGCAGCACGCTTTGCCTTTCCTTCCGGGATAGCGACCGATGGTGTCGGTAACATTTTCGTGGCGGACACGAGTAACCAAACTATCCGAAAGATTACCCCGGCCAATGTAGTAACTACGCTAGCTGGTTCGGCAGGCGCGGTCGGCAGCGTGGATGGCATAGGCAGCGTGGCGCGTTTCGACACTCCGCGGTGCGTGGCTACGGATAATGCGGGGATGATATATGTTGCCGACACCGGTAACAGCACGATTCGCAAGATAACTTCCGGCGGTGCGGTAACCACTCTGGCTGGGTTAGCTTCTAGTTCCGGCTCCGCTAATGGCACAGGTAGCAGCGCACGGTTCAATAATCCCTATGCCATAACTGCCATGGGTGCCGGCAGGCTCTACGTGGCCGATACTATCTCGCATACGATTCGCCGTGGAGCGCGGCCAGGCACGCTCCTGGCCAACATCTCGACGCGCGCCCTAGTGGGCGGTGGTGACGATGTCCTCATTGGGGGATTTATTATCGCCGGCACGCAGCCGAAGAAAGTCATTATCGATGCGCTTGGACCTTCCCTCCCTTTAACTGGTGTCCTGGCGAACCCGGCCTTAGACCTCTATGGCCCGAACGGTCTCATCGCTTCGAACGATAACTGGCAGGACGCGCCTAACGCTCAGGAGACAAGCGATAGCACGCACGCGCCCAGCAACCCGTTGGAGCCGGCCATTGTCGCTACTCTCCCTGCGAACAATAGTACCTACACCGCGATCGTTCGCGGGGGCGCCGGCCTTGCCTTATGCGAGGTTTACGATCTCGATGACACCGCGGACTCCAAGCTGGTCAATATCTCCAGCCGCGGTCTTGTTCTGACTGGCGACGACGTGATGATTGCGGGGTTCATCGTAACTGGCCCATCGTCGCAGAAGGTAATAGTTCGCGCACTCGGTCCGTCGCTTTCACTGGCGGGGAAACTGGCCGACCCCTCATTGCAACTCCTCGATGCTAATGGGAACGTCATTGGGTCGAACGACAACTGGCGCACCGATCAGGAAGCGGAAATCAGTGCCAGTCCCTTCGCGCCGACGAACGATTTGGAGTCAGCCATCGTGCAAACGCTCCCCCCTGCGCGCTACACGGCGATCGTGCGAGGGGCCGGCGGCGCCACTGGGCTAGCGCTCGTTGATCTTAACACGCTCAATCCGCCGCTCGGTAGTATTGCGATAGCTCGACCTGATGCCAGTCACATCCAACTTCAAGGAAACGATGCGGCCAATACACTCTACGCTCTGCAAGTTTCGCCCGACTTGAATCCGAATAACTTCGCGTTCGTGGCTAACGTAACAAGCAACGCAACGGGTTCCTGGCAATATGGCGATACTCCACCCGCTGGCTTAACCAGACGTTTCTACCGATTGATACTTCCGTGAGGCAGGGGCGATAACTTAGGTTATCCTAGAGCAGCGGGGCTTGCGTATTTGTCAGCTTCCTTACTTCCGCTCAGGATGTTCCGAGATGCTCAAGATGTTCCCATCGGGATCCTTGAACCAAGCTACCTTCGCGCCAGTCGGTGCTGTCCAGATGCCAAGTTCATCCTGCTTCATGTGATCGTATCGTTCGCAACGCACTCCTGCTTGTTGTAAGTCTCGCGCGGCCGCGGCGGCATCTGGAACTTCCCACCCCAAGACGGTACCAATGGCGGGCGAAATTTTCTTGCCCATGCCGAGGCGCAGCATGGTCCCGTTGGCGTCGAAGACCAACGCGAAGGGAGGCTCTTCGCCGAGCAGGCGCAAACCAAGTGTGTCGCGATAGAACTTCTTCGCGCGCTCTACATCGACGATAGTGAGGAAGCCGATAATCTTGTGCTTATTCAGTCCTGCATGTGGGTTCATGCCGTTATCATGAGGTAACTATTCGCTGTCGCAAGACCGCCTCTGCGACATAATATAGCTCTATTGCGACACGGCGTATCCTGACAAAGTGTGATCCGAAGCGGGGCGTTTCGGTGGCCACGCTCGCCTACGATTACCCTCACGGATGTCTCGTTCCGGAACACGCGCATGGATCGGATCAATTGGTCTACGCGACCTGCGGGGTGATGGAAGTAGCGTCAGGTCAACGGGTGTGGTCGGTCCCACCGCACGTGGCCCTTTGGATTCCGGCCCGAACCTTTCATCGAATTCACATGCGCGGTGCCGTTTCGATGCGCACCCTATACTTTCGAACGGGGTTAGTCTCCGCATTGGCAAGAGGTTGCGCGGTCCTACATGTGACTCCGCTACAGCGCGAACTCATCGTAGAAGCTGTGCGCATTGGAAAACTTCGCACCCGGAACCATCATGAGCGCGCGCTGCGCGACTTGCTTATCCTTTACCTGGAGAATGCATCCGTGGTGCCGACCTTTGTTACGTTGCCAAAAGAGCAGCGAGCACTCGCAGTAGCTCATTCAGTGATTACAAACCCCGCCCAACCTAAGCCGCTGGCGGCATTGTGCGCCGACGTGGGTGTTAGCGTTAGGACTCTGCAAAGGATCTTTCGGAAAGAAGTCGGGACCGATTTCGAGTCCTGGCGCCGGCAGGTCCGGTTGATGAAGGCCGTAGAGCTACTGGTTTCGGGATGCTCGGTGAAGGAAGTTACTTTCGGGGTTGGTTATCGCCAATGCAGTGCCTTCGTAAAAACATTTCGCCAGGCTTTTGGAACCACTCCGAAAGCGTGGATCTCTGCTTTAGAGAAGCTGGGATGACTTATCAACGGCGAGCTTGGTCGCAGCCATCGCGATCCTCCCTTCTACCCACCAGTGGGTCGCCGATTTTGCAGCTCGTTAGCTGCGGTATGGTGTGGTTAGAGCGGCGGAAATCTAACGGGGCGTCTTATATGGCGGCGTGTCCGTCGCGATCGGCGTGGTTTGCGCAGCTGGATTGATCATGTTGAAAATAATTGCCGCCGCGATGGCGCCGGCAAAGTTGGCCACCAGATAAATCCAGAGGTTCGACCAACTGGAAATGCCGAGAACGGAAATGCCGACGGCGACTGCAGGATTAAATGCGCCGCCGGAAATATCGCCCACAGCAAAGGCGCCGGCCATGACCGTCATGCCGATGGCCAAACCGTAGAACGAATTCCCCGAAGTTCCTTCGGCGGTCGCGGCGTTAAGAACCACATAAACCAGCGCGAAGGTGAAAAGAAATTCCGCGAGCAACGCGTGACCAACGTGTGGTGCGATCGGCGTAACCGCAATCCCGGCGCGCAAGTGTTTGCTGACGATTAGTCCGGCGAGGGCCGCGGCCAAAACCTGCGCAAGTATGTATGGCAGGACGTCGCTCGCCTTTACTTTTCCGCGAATCAGAACACCGATGGTGACTGCCGGATTGTAGTGCGCGCCAGAAATATGACCGCCGGCGAAGACCATCACCATCAACACCGCGCCGATCGCCAGCGGTGCGATCACGCCTGCGCCGGCGCCGATCCCCGTGCAACCAATCGTCAAAACGAGAAAGAACGTTCCGATAAATTCCGCGATGTACTTGTTCATGAGTTACAGGGCTAAAGGAAAGCGAAGGGTGAATGCAAGCTCTCGTTAGGCGCTTGGGCCGAAAAAGAAACGGCGCCGCGGGGTTGACCGCGACGCCGTCGGAGCGAGCCAACTTCTCGTTTAGATCGTCGGCGCCGGAATCAGCCAGCAGGCCAAAATCGTGACGACGACCGTGAGAAGACAGATCGCCTGGATCGTTCTTAGTGTGGACATTATTTAATGCGATCGACGAGGAGAACGGCGACAAGAATTACTTCCGCACAAATGCGTCTCACCTGTCAAAAGAATCGCTTCGCCCGCCGGCGAAATTTTTTGCTGTGATCCTGTCCTTCCCGCGTCTCTTCCGCTGGCACGTGCTGCGTTACCTCGGGCGGCATCCTCTGCTGGCGTTGTTAAATGTGGCCAGCGTCGCGCTTGGGGTCGCCGTTTATCTCGCGATTCAAATTGCCAACGGCAGCGCGCTGCACGCTTTCAACGCCACCATCGATGTCGTGGCGGGCAAGGCTGATCTGCAGGTGACGCGCCCGGCCAGCGGATTGCCCGATGAAATATTTCCGGCCGTGGCGCATGCGCGTGGGATCTCCGCGGCGACGCCGCTGGTGCGCGGCTTCATTACGCTGCCCGATTTTCCGGGAGAATATTTGCATGTTTTGGGCGTCGACATTTTTACCAACACCTCGTTTCGCACTTTTGAGCTGAATGATTTCCAGGCCGGTGAATTCGATGTGCAACGTTGGCTGGGTCAGTCGGATGCCATTGCCGTCACGGAAGAATTTGCGCGGCGGCACGATTTGCATTTCGGCGATCGACTGCGGGTACAGGTCAACAGCGCCGATCGCGAACTGTATGTCGGTTTCATTCTGCGCGCGAATGATCCGACGACACTCGATGCGCACTTCGCCGCCATGGATATCGGATGGGCCCAGGAATTGTTCGCGCGCCGCGGCTCGCTCAGCGCGATCCAACTGCGCCTAACGAATCCTGAAGAACGCGAATCTGTCATGACGGATATGCGCGCAGTCGTTCCGGCGGATGCGACAGTTACCACGCCGGCGCAGCGTAGCGCACAAGTGGGGAATCTTCTGCGCGGCTTCCAGCTGAATCTCACCGCCATGAGCCTCGTATCACTCCTGGTCGGGATGTTTTTGATCTACAACACTGTTTCGGCTTCCGTGGTGCGGCGGCGGCGTGAAATCGGGATCTTGCGCTCGTTAGGCACGACTCGCGGCGAGGTCCGCTTCCTCTTTCTCGGCGAGGCGCTCACGCTCGGAATCGTCGGCGTGCTGCTCGGGTTGGGTGGAGGAATTCTTCTCGCGCGCGGACTTGTCGGGACAGTTTCGAAAACAATTTCGTCGCTATATGTCCTGTTGAGTGTGCGCGAACTCGCCATCTCGCCTGCGATGTTCTTGTCCGCGGCGGCGGCTGGTTTGCTTTCTGTTCTTATTGCCGCATGGCTGCCAGCGCGCGCCGCTGCACGAATGGATCCGGTCAGTGCGCTTCGCGCGGGCACGATCATTGAACAGTCGGCGGGACTTTCCCGGTCGTGGGCTTGGTCCGGCGTCATCGCGATTCTTTTCGCGATTCTCTTTTCTTTTGTGGCCTTGTTCTTTGGTCCGCCTTGGATCGGGTTTGGCGCGGCCTTTTGTGTCCTCGTAGGATTTTCACTCCTCGTTCCCGGAATCACGTCTCACTTCAGCGCACTTGCATCGCGCCTTTTGGGCGGTGCAGTTGCGCGCCTGGCGGCGCAAAATTTATCGCGCTCGCTTGCGCGTAACTCGGTCACCATCGCTGCTCTGGCCGCGTCCGTCGCCATGGCTATCGGTGTCAGTGTGATGGTTTTTTCTTTTCGACGAACCGTTGCGACCTGGATCGATCAAACTCTCCTCGCCGATATTTTCATCGCGCCCGCTTCCAACGAAATTGTCGGCCCGAGTTCGTTTATTTCTCCCGAAATCATTCGCTGGTTCGAAGCGCGCCCAGACGTTGCCGAAGTCGACACCTTTCGCGAAGTCGATTTGCCGAGCGGTGCGAAGAGTATCGGCGTCGCCGTGATCCGCGGCGCGCAGGGGCGGAATTTTGAATTCCTGCGCGGAGACCGCAAAACGATCATGCGTCGCTTTCGCAATGAGCCATGCGTGATTGTCTCGGAAAGTTTCGTGCGCAAAAACCGTGTGCACGATGGAGACACGTTGGCTGTGACGACGCCGGATGGACCGCGCGATTTTCCAATCGCCGGCACGTTCTACGATTACACGCGCGACGAAGGCGTGGTTTATCTCAACACAAAAACCTTTGTCTCGATCTGGAAGGATGACCGCATTAACAGCCTCGCTCTTTATCTGCGCGCGGGAGTTTCCGCAGACAGTTTGCTGACGCGATTCCGGGCGGAATTTAGTCGAGCCGGGCAATTTCTCATTCTGTCGAATCGCGATTTACGCCAGCGCGTCTTCGAAATTTTCGATCAAACCTTTGCGGTCACTTATGTCTTGCGCACGATCGCCGTCGTCGTCGCGATAGTCGGAATTTGTCTAACGCTAACGACGTTGATCGCAGAGCGGACGCGCGAACTGGCGATTTTTCGCACGCTCGGCGGAAGCGCCGGGCAATTGCGCCGGCTACTCTTATGGGAATGTGGAATGATCGGCGTGCTTGCCGCGGCCGTCGGTCTGGCCTCCGGTTTGTGTCTCTCCTTCGTTCTCACCGGTGTCATTAACCGCGCATTTTTCGGATGGACGATTCAGTTGGCCTTCCCGTGGCCGTCACTCGCACTCACGCCGTGGTGGATCGTCGCGGTGGCGATCGTCGCTGGGCTCTGGCCAGCCTGGCGTGCCGGACGCCTGGTGCTGGCTGAATCTTTGCGCGAAGAATGAAGCACTCGCATCGCTCGCGAAAACTTTCGGAGTTAGGCATTTTGTTCGTCGCCCTGGTCTCGTTAGGCGCGAATTGGGAAACGGCGCAGCCCGGCTGGCAATATGAATTCCCGCGCGATCATCACTCGCATCCGAATTTCAAAACTGAATGGTGGTATTTCACCGGGAATCTCTTCGATTCATCCGGCCATCGCTTTGGATACCAACTGACTTTCTTCCGCCAGGGCATTCGTCCGCCTGACGAACGCAATCCCGAGTTCTCACGATTTGTGGTGAATGATTTGAAATTCGCCCACTTCACCATCACGGACGTGAGCGGAAAGAAGTTTCGTTTCGAACAAAAGACGAGTCGCGGCGCGTTCGGCGATGCAGGTTTCGACGACGGCGATCGCCTCGCCTGGATCGATGATTGGACTTTGAAGATGAATGGAGCCGACGGTTTCGACCTAAGCGCGCGAATGAAGGAGGCGACGCTGCAACTGCATTTGCGCGCGAGCAAGGCAATCGTCGTGCACGGACAAAACGGGGTGAGCGTGAAGTCGAGCAACGCGGAACACGCCTCGCATTATTATTCTTTCACTCGTCTGGCGACCACCGGCGAAATTTCCGGAACCAAACTGCGCGGCGAGAGTTGGTTCGATCACGAATGGGCTACGAATCAGCTCACCCCCGAGCAAGTCGGTTGGGATTGGCTCTCGGTGCAATTCGATGACGGCCGCGAACTTATGATTTATCAGATGCGGCTCCAATCAGGCGCAATTGATCCGGGTTCCAGCGGAACACTCGTTAGGCCAAACGGCGAAAGTGTTTTTCTGCCTAACGAGTCGTTGCAAATGAAACCGACCGATTTTTGGAAAAGCGAAAAAACCGGCGCGAAATATCCGGTGGAGTGGCTGGTGGAAATTCCGCAGGAACATCTGCGTTTTACGGTGCGCCCACTCTTGCAGGATCAGGAATTGGCGCTTACGCCGCTGGCTTATTGGGAAGGTGCCATCGACACCGAGCCAATCAAAGGCCGCGGCTACCTGGAATTAACCGGCTATGCCGGCGCGCTGCACGAATTGCAACGCTGACTACGCTTGCGTGTGCCGCGCGTAATGAACTTCCACGCCCTTCGGCAATAGCCGTTTGCGACCGCGTTGGCGACGGCGGGCGAGGGTGGCGCGACCGCCTTTGGTGCTCATGCGCGCACGAAATCCGTGCTGGTTTTTCCGGGTGCGCTTCGAGCGCTGTAAGGTGCGTTTCATACCGAAGGGCGGCTACATTAGGGACGCGACCATGATTGTCAATTGCCAGCAGGGGGCCTTTCTGGAATAAGAAGCCGCGATGAGTGATGTCATAATCGAGCCGGCCACCTTTGAGGATTTGGACGAATTGTCCGGTCTGCTCGGCGAGCTTTTCAGCGAGGAAAGCGACTTTCGCCCCGACAAAGAAAAACAACTGCGCGGGCTGCGTTTGATTTTCGAGCAGCCGAATCGCGGCCGCGTGTTCGTGCTACGGCGCGATCGCACCATCGTCGGCATGATCAATCTGCTTTTCACCATCAGCACCGCGGAAGGTGGTTTCGTCATCGTCCTGGAAGATTTGGTCGTGCACAAAAATTTCCAGGGCAAAGGCTACGGCTCGCAGCTGCTCGAATACGCGATCAATTTCGCGAAGCAGAAGAATTTTCTGCGCATCACGTTGCTGACCGATCGTCCGGAATTGCGCTCGCAAAGTTTGTTCAAACGGTACGGTTTCTTCGAGTCCGCCATGATTCCGATGCGTCTGCTGCTGCCGGCGCACGACGGCAAGGAAGACATCAAGTTGTAGCCGCGGCGCTTGCCCGCGCGCGAAATTGCACTAGAGCCTCTGCATGCTCGGTGGTTCGATTCGTCTCTTTCGCTTCGCCGGGATCCAGGTCTCGCTGCACTTCAGTTGGTTTCTGGCGGCCGCCTATTTTCTCACCTCGAGCAAAGGTGTTTACGCCTCGCCCATTTTCGGTGTCTACGAATACGTCGGACTTTTCGTCATCGTCCTCACACATGAGTTCGGCCACGCCTTCGCCTGTCGCAGTGTCGGCGGCACAGCCGATCAGATTTTGCTCTGGCCATTCGGTGGCGTTGCATTCGTTAGGCCACCGCCGCGCCCGGGTGCGCAACTGTGGAGCATCGCCGCCGGTCCGCTGGTGAACGTCGTGCTCTATCCCGTTTTTTTTCTGCTGAGTTACCTTATCGCGAGTTCAGGAATGGCCGAGCAAACACCGGATCTCTATCGTCTCATCCTGCGCGTCTCTTCGATCAATTTACTGATTCTCTGCTTCAACCTCTTGCCGGTTTATCCGCTCGATGGCGGACAAATTCTCCGCTCACTTCTCTGGTTTCCTCTTGGGCAAATCATGAGTCTGCGCATCGCCAGTGTCGTTGGTTTGATTGGTGGCGCCGCGTTCGTCATCTGGGCGATTACCGAATCTTCGGTCTGGCTGATTTTGCTTTCGGTGTTCCTCATGAGCCAGGCGCTGGCCGGTTGGCGCTACGCGAAAACTTTGCAGCTGCGCGAAGATGAAATTCGGCGCGGCCCGCCGCCGATTCCGCCGGAGCAGCAGCCCCGTCCGCCGATGGTTTAGCCGCGCGGCGTCTTCGTCGGCCAGTCTGTGATTTCGATCGTCAGGCGTTTTTTGAAATCGACGCGGAAAGTCATTTCATCGGTCGCGCCGTCGACCGCTCTTTTCGCCTCGGGCGGCAAATTCGCCTTTGCATAGTTGCGCAATTCATCGACGCGTGCGGCGTCGGAGAAAAAGCGAAACAGATTCGGGGCATAACTGTTGATCGCGAGCGCGTCCGCTTTCGCGAGCAATTCTTTCATGTGTGATTTCGCGAATTCCCACGCTACCTCGGGATGTCCGCTCTCGCGCGCGACGCGAGTCACAAGATAAAGCGCGCGGCTGGTTGGTAACTCATCGCCGAGCGCGATCTGCAGGGCGCGCTGCATCAGTTTCGGATCAGTCGCGCCGGTGAGTGCCTCGTAATAATTTTGCTTCTCCTCAATGCTGGTCGTTTTCAAACCGAGCTCGTGCAATTTCGCCCACGTCTTGTCGTCAGCGTAGCGGCCGACAATTTTTAGAACTGGCGGACGCAAATCCGGCGCGAGCGATTTCGGATCGGACAGAAAAGAGGCGAAACGTTCGCGACAACCGGCAATCACATCGGCGTCGCCGTAGTTGCCGAGAGCTTCGATCAAACTCGCGCGCAAGTTGGCGATCTTGTTGGACTCGTTAGGCCGCGGTGTCCAGCCGACTTCATCGAAACTCGGACGCAACTGCGCGCAGGCATATTGATGAAACTGATTACGCTGCGGCTCGTCATCGATCAGACCGTTGATGTAATCGAAGGCGGTGCGCATTTGTTCGCGCTCGGCCAGCTCGGTGCGATTGGGAAGTTTCTCGATCACGTCGAGGTAAAATGACAACGGCGCGCGCCCGGCTTGCACCAATGCCCACGCATCCGCCAGCAGATTGACGCGATCGCCCACGCTCAACTGCGACAACTCAGCGAGGACCAATTTCCACGACGCGTCGTCGTATTGAACGCGATAATTTCCTGCGCCTTCCGCGTTGAACTTGACCGCGATATCCGTCGGAACGTCAGCGATCTCCATCGTCTTCGATGTCATCAATATGCTCGTTGGCTTGGTCGAGCCGGCGACTGAATAGGTCAGCGGAATTTTCCATTCCAACTGCGGCGCGTCGGGAAAATTCACCGTGAAACGTTCCTGCGTGAGGGTGATTTTGCCGCTGGCATCACGCGCCACTTTCACTACCGGGAATCCCGGTTGTTCCGTCCAGGCCGCGGCGATTTCGATGACCGGTTTGCCGGACGCTTCGCCCAGCGCATTCCAAAGATCAGCCGTGGTGGTGTTGGAATACTTATGGCGCGCCATGTATTTGCGAATGCCATCGCGGAAAACATCAGGCCCAAGAAAACTCTCGAGCATGCGCAGGAACGATTGGCCTTTCTTGTAGGTGATGTCGTCGAAAGCGCCGTTCGCTTCTGCTTCGGTTTTGATCGGCTGTTGAATCGGATGCGTGGTCGACCGCGCATCGCCTTCCATGGCCGCTTCTTTCGACATGCCAATGCGGCGGGCCGGATCGCGCGGAACTTCGCGCGCCAGATAAACTTCCCAATCCGGATTAAATTTCGCGGAACATTTGCTGCCCATCCACGAGGCGAAACCTTCGTTCAACCAGAGATTGTCCCACCATGCCATGGTGACGAGATCGCCGAACCATTGATGCGCAGCTTCGTGCGCGATCACTTCGTAAATGCGCTGTTTCGTTTCGGATGAAGAATTCTGCGGATCAAACAACAGCGCGGACTCGTAGTAGGTAATCCCGCCCCAATTTTCCATCGCGCCGCCGAAACCGCCGGGCACCGCGATCTCATCGAGCTTCGGCAGAGGAAACGGTACGCCGAAATAGTCGTTGTAGAATTCGACGATCTGCGCGGCGCTATCGAGCGCGTAACGGCCCATTTCGGATTTACCTTTGGTGGCAACGACGCGATGCAACACGCCGCTGCTGCGCTTCTCGATCATGTCGAGCTCGCCCGCGCAAAGAACATTGAGATACGACGCCATCGACGGCGACATGGCGAAGTGAATTTCTTTTCCGCCGGAAATTTTTGTTTCCTTCTCGATCGGCATGTTCGAAATCGCGACCCAGTTTTCCGGAATGACTGCGGTCATTTGGAAACGCGCCCGAAAACTTGGTTCGTCCCAGCAGGGAAACATGCGGCGCGCATCGGTCGCTTCGAACTGCGTGCCCAGCATTACTTTCTTTGCGGCGGTGGCGTGTTCCGCATAAGGAGCGCGATAAAGTCCCTGCCCTTGCTCGTTGATTTTGCCCGAGAACTTCAGCGTCAAGGTGTGCGAGCCGCTGGACAGCTCGCTGCCTAACGAGAGGTTCAGCGTTTCTTCTTTCTGGTCGAGTTTGATCGCCGATTTTGCGATTGGCTTATCGTCGACTGAAGCGCTTTCGATTTGAATCTCCGCCGCGTTGAGTAGTAGCTCGCGCACCGGCTGACGCACGTTCAGTTTGATTGTTTCGCTGCCGGTGAAGGTGCGCTTTTGCACATCCGGCGCGATGCGGACCGCATATTCTTCCGGTACCACCTGCTTCGGAAGCTTCCCGGGAGTGTTTTCGAAAACGAAAGGATTTTCGGCCGACACGGTGGCGATCAGGTTAGACGCAATCGCCACGCAAAGAAAAAAGCGGGAGACAAACATGTTCCCACTAGACGCGACGCGGCGCGCTATTCAATCACGAGGACGAGAACCAAAAGACCGTTTCCGACCTGCGGACCTTTGATGACGAGCGGACTGGTCTTGCTTAACTTCGCGTCAGTTTCGAGCAGCAGTTTTTCCTGCTGAAATAACTTCAGGTTGAGCAGGTAAGAATCGCGCGTCGTTCCTTTGGAATCGACATGCAGCGCGAAGTAATTGCTCTTGGCCAGCCAATCTTCCTCGCCGGTTTTCAGGGTCTTCCGTGACTGACCGATGACCTGAAACTGGTTGTAGCCGAAGATTCCTTTAAAGGTTCCTTCCAGCCAACTGAACTCCGCCGGAATGGGGGTCGGCGACGGAACATTCGTCGCAATAACCAACCCGCTCCAGACCACTTTCGATTCTCGCGTGCAGCTCGCCATGCCGAGCATGACCACGGCAACAGCGAGAGCGGCGGAGCGATGCGACATCGTGGTTATTGCGCGGCGTATTCTGAAGGTAGTGACTCAAGTCCGTTTACCCACAACACGGTCACTTTATGTTCCTTGGTTTCGAAAATGGAAATATCTGCGTTGGGATTTGCGTTGGTATCGACACGCGCGCCCAGCACCTGGCTGAGCAACGGCGATTGCCCGCCCACTTTTTCATCCCGCATGATGAAGAAAGTGCAGACCATAAACACCACCAGTGAGGCCGCACCCGTCCAGAGCAGGCGACCGATCGTCCACCACGTTTCGCGGACGCGCGAGCCCGTCGGCTGCAACTCCTGTGCTTCATCGCGGTCGATCTGTTCGCGCAATTGATGATGGAAAAATTCCTCGTTCGTCATCGCGTGCGCGCCAAGTTGCTCTTTCAAAAACGCGCCGAGTTTATGCGCCTGCTCTTTTTCTAACTCAGCCGCCGCCTTGTCCGGCAACGACGCTTCGAACTCGACCAGCTCTTGGCCGGTCAGTTCGCCGTCGATCCAGGCGGTGAATTTTTCTTCAAACGTTTTCATAAACGTCCCTCAACAGATTCTGCAATTTTTTGCGCGCGTAGAAAAGCCGGGACATGACCGTGCCGATCGAACAGTCGAGCGCTTCTGCGATCTCGTGATATTGCATGTCTTCTATTTCCTTCATCAAAATAACTGCGCGATGTTCCGGCGATAATTGCGCGATCGCTTGATCGATCCGCGTTTTGATTTCGCCGTGCACCATGCGTTCGTGTGGCAGCGCATCTGCTTTCGGCACCGTCCGCGACGCGGGATCGATTTCGCGCAATTGCACTTCGTCGTTAAATTCCGCGCCCGAACCTTTGACCTGCTTCTTACGTAACCAGTCAATCGTCACATTCATGACGATGCGGTACATCCAGGTGTAGAAACTCGATTGCCCGCGAAAACGCGCGATCGATTTCCACGCCTTTAGGAAACTGTCCTGGGCCAGATCCCAAGCGTCCTGCTCGTTGTGTACCATGTTGTAAATCATGCCAAAAACTCGGGTTCGGTAGCGACCGACGAGCTGGTCGAAGGCATCGGCATCGCCCTTCTGGCATAACTGCACCAGATCCTGATCCGTTACTTCGGCTTGAGCCGGGGTCGCTTCCGTATGCATATTGGACGGAGAAGCGGCTAATTCATTCAACCCCGCGCACTTTCGGGGCTAAAGGCTGCCAAAGCGGCGCAGCCACTCGCCGCGATATTCGCCCATCAAAGTAATGATGCCGTCGCGCACCTGGAAAAGGCGCTGCATGAGCACGGCGTGCTGGCGGGGCGAAATCAGCTTTTGCGAGAACAGCTCGCCGCCCCCCTGCATCGAGACCGTGATCGCTTTCAGCGCGCGCTTCAAATACGCGATCGTCATGCCGATTTCATCAACGTCATCATCGCTCAAGGCCGCTGCGAGTTTGGCACTGGCCAAAGCGGCGTGCGTCGCGAGCTTCACCGCCGAAGGTTCATTCTGCAGGGCGGCGTTATCGTCGAAGAGTTGATCGATCCAAACCGTGAGGGCGAAGGCAGCGCGGTATAGACTGTGATCTTCGAAGCTCTCGCTCGCGTTCGCGATTTGTTCCGCAGGCGAGATCGAATCTTCGCCACTACTCACTTCATCCGCCATCAAGGCATCAACTTCGTCGCTCCAATCATCGCTGTTGACCAGATGCGTCCACCCCATTTCGCGCGCAATGATTTGGTCGCGTTGCGGATGATCGAGATACTTCTCGAGTAGCTCCATGTACTTTTCCGTTTTCTGATCCTGCTGCTGCAGAAAACGTTCCCACTCATACTCATCCCAGGCGTGGTCGGACTCAGAGTCGTAGCCGGGCATATTTTCTTGTAGAACAGCTTTCATGGCCGCGCAAAAAGTTTTGCGAATCGACACGGGCGAGAATATTGGGCTTTGGCTATGACGGACGAAGAAAGCGACGAGCTGTTCTATCGCGATACGGAGGCGATTGCTTTCCCGAAACTCGACGACGCGCAGCTCTCGCTGCTCGAACGAATCGGTCAGCGGCGCACTTTACCCAAAGGCGAGATCATCATTAAGGCCGGGCAGCGCGATCTTCCGCTCATCGTGATTTTGCGCGGCGAACTGGAAGTTTTCGAGAACCGCGATGGCGAAGAACAAATTCTCGCCACGGGCGGTCCGCGTGATTTCACCGGCGATGTCGCCATGCTGCAAGGCACCTCCGCGTTGGCCAGCTCGCGCGTGAAATCGGATGAAGCGGAAATTCTAGAAATCTCCGCCGCGAATTTGCAGCGCGCGTTGGCGGAGTTACCGCAAGTGAGCAAGCCGATCGTGAATGCACTCATCATGCGACGGCGGCGATTGCGGCGCGACCGCAAGTTCGCCGGCATGCGCGTGCTCGCACTTTCGGACACGCGCGAAGGTCATCAGCTCGACGATTTTCTCGACAAGAACCACATCCCGCATCGCGTCGTTCATTTCGAAAGCGAAGCTGGCCGGCAGTTGGCGAATCGACTGCATTTGAGTGAGCGCGATTTGCCGGCGCTCATAACTCCGAGTGGCGCGCCGTTGCGTAAACCTTCCTTGCGTGAAGTTGCGCAGGTCGCCGGTCTCTTACGTCCGCTCGCGCTCGAAAACGAAAGCGAGATCGTTTGCGATCTCACCATCGTCGGCGCGGGACCCGCGGGATTAGCGGCGGCGGTTTATGCGGCTTCGGAGGGATTGAAGACGGTCGTCCTCGAAAGTTATGCGCCCGGCGGACAGGCCGGCTCGTCTTCGCTCATCGAAAACTTTTTCGGTTTTCCCACCGGCATCAGCGGCGGCGATCTTACCTACCGCGCGCAACTGCAGGCTTATCGTTTCGGCGCGAAATTTTCCACGCCGGCGCAAGCTCTTACGCTAAATTATTTGCCTAACGAGACCAACCGCGTCTGCATTCAAATCGAAAACTGTCCGGCTTCGCTGCGTTCCAAGGCTGCCCTCATTGCCACCGGCGCGGATTATCGCCGGCTCGATGCAGAAGGTCGCGCGCAATTCGAAGGCTCGGGCGTTTACTACGCCGCCACCGCGCTGGAAGGACAACTTTGCGCCGGCGCCACCGTCATCGTGGTCGGAGCGGGAAATTCCGCCGGCCAGGCTGCCATGTTCATTGCCGAAGGCGCGCGCAAAGTTTTGCTGGTGGTGCGCGGCGACGACCTGACTAAGAGTATGTCGAGCTACCTAACGACTCGTATTCTTAAGCGCGATAACATCGAAGTCCTTTACCAAACCGAGATCCGGAAAATGCGCGGCGGAAAAATGCTGGAAGAAGTCGAACTCGAAAACATCGCTACCGGCGAACGCCGTACCGTCAAAACGCCCGCCGTTTTCTCCATGATCGGCGCGACACCTTGCACTAGCTGGCTCCCGGATGTTATCGAGCGCGACGAAAAGGGTTTCATCAAGACCGGAACCTTAGTCGCCAACTCGTCCTTCTGGAAAAGTAGCGGCCGCGCGCCCGGTCCACTCGAGACAAGTTGCCCCGGCATTTTCGCGGCGGGCGATGTCCGGTCTGGTTCGGTTAAACGTTGTGCCGCGGCGGTGGGTGAGGGTGGCATGGCGGTAGCCGGAGTTCACGAAGCCATAGCTACTACTCGTTAGGTAGATCGCTCGCACCGCACGGCATTACCACCGGTGCTAGCGGCTCGGCGACTCTTCGCTCGCGACCGGGCCATTATCGAGAGTAAGCTCTGATCGCCTTCAATTTTTAGAGATTAAGTGGCTATCTACAGCTTGACCGCTTAAAGCGGTCAAGTTGGCGGACGATGCAGATGTTTTTATCTTCTGGCTTTTGATCGCGGTCGACTTCTGCGACTGCTTCGCCTAACCCGCGCCACCGGCTTGGGGTGCGTTGCGCCTTCGATTACCATCTTTCGCAGCGTGGCATGAAGAGGATGTTTCGGATTTGCCCGGTAGAAGCGGTGATAACCGTTGCTCCGACTAGTGATCAACTTGGCGGCTTGCAGTTTCGCCAGTTCGTCTTGCACTGTTTGGAGTGAGAGAAAACTCAAACGGGCTAGCTCTCGCACGTACAACTCCTGCGTTGGATTAGAGAACAAGAGCTGGAGAACCTCTGCTCTCACCACCGGGAACAACCCATGCAGGAGCGTCTTGCGCATATCATCGATCTATCTTGACCGCTTAAAAGCGGTCGAGTTTCAAAAATGCAACTTGGTTTTTTAGAGTGCCGGAGTGCTGATGCCACGCGACATGCAAACAAACTCGATTCCTGAGAAGAGAAGCGACTTATCACGCTATCCTACCACTCATATCGAAAGACTTCTTCCAGCGGCCTGCCGAAGACCCGGGCAATGCGAAACGCCAGCTCCAGAGAGGGCGAATACTTCTCCGCCTCGATCGCGATGATAGTTTGCCGGGTCACCCCGGCTGCTTCGGCGAGAGTTTGTTGCGACATCTCGTCCGCCTCAAATCGAAGCCGGCGAATGGTGTTGGTGATACGTGGTTGTTTGGCCATCACTTAGATTCCGCGCCGGTAGCCGATAATTTGAGTGCCGTATCGTGTTACTTCGCCGCCCACCAGACAGAGCAAAACCACCTGCATTCCGACAGAGGCAGAAAAGATCGTACTCACATTGCGCAGGAACTGGCTGGACGTTTCCTCTACATCGCGCGCCGAATTCGCCAGCGCTGGAACGGCATGCGCCGCTGCAGGTGCCGCGTGCATCAACCCAACCATGGTCACAAACATAGCGGCAAAGAAAATGCCGAAGGTCAGGACGAAGTAGGCGTTTTTGAATGCTTTGGCCTGGATGGCCGCGTCCCGTTCGTCCATCGGTTCCACGCGCGCGCGAATGGAAATAGCGATGTGGGCGATGATGGCGACGATCGTCTCAAAAAAGACGCCGAGGACAAAAACACCCAATGCCGTTCCGACCGTTAACTGTCCGCGGCTGGCGAGCAGAAAGACGTAAGTGAAATACGGCACGTAAACGATGAGAAGCGAGGTGAGCGTAGCCCAGGCGCTTTTTTCGCGGAAGGAAATGGTAGCAGTTGTCATGAACCGAAGTGTTTGCTGAACATGACATAATGTCAAGTAAACATTACATACCATTTTTGCCCTTTTTTGAGTCAGAAACGATCACCGGATCAGCGGCGGCCGGCTCGGAAAGCGGCCGGCAACAAAAGTCGCGGAAGAGATCTGCCACAGCGCGCTATCCGTCGGAGGAGATGCGAGAAGACGTCGATAGTACGCTCTAAATATCTTCGGGTTTTCGGAAACCAATTCCCGATTTCTAGACTTGACCGTTTTTAGGCGGTCAAGTCCTAGCGACGATTTCGTGTTGATCGTCGGACGTCAGGATGCATACCGCCTCGACCGCTTTAAGCGGTCAAGTTACCCGCCGGCTGGCGGGATGTTGGTTGTTAGGAAAGCGAGGAGGTAGGCGAGAGGGGCGAAGGAGAATTGTTACTCGGAGGGACTTGGGCGAGGGCTCGGCAATGGAGTTCATGGGAATGGACGACATGGACGGGCAGCCCGGAGGGTGAGCGACTGGGAACGAGCGAATGGAGCCAGCGGGAGCGGTGCGACATAGGCGCGCAGCGGGCGCAGCCTGAGAAGTGGGAAGTTCGAATCAATCAATTGAGGCGTGTTCGGCGCTTCAAGTCAGTTTCTCGTTCTTGTCGCTCTAGGTCAGGTTACGCTCGTGGCGGTCCTTGGGGTTGTAGCAGGCCACGAAGTCGTCGAGGTCGCTGCGCGGTTAATGCCTTGGGACCGAGGAAGAGTTGACCGGTATTTGCGGATAATTGAACCCTCCGCTTTGGGGATAAGCGGCGTTCTTTGCCGCCCCTGCAACAGCCGTGAAAAATTTCTCTAAGTGCTTTGGTATTTTCCACCACGTCCCCTTGTCAAGGTCACGGATTATCAATGCGCCGTTAATCAGGGTATTTAGTGCGAACTGGTCCTGTTGTCGTTTATACGCGGCCAACACGGCTGGTGTGTATACACGTTCGTTACGATCGCTCAACGAAGAGTTTTGGGACGAAGAAGTATTGTTCGATCTGGAGCCGCCTCCCGGATTGGCAATGTAGGCCTGCGAGGGAATAACCGGAGCGTTGCCATTGTTGCCTCCGGGATTGGCAATGTAGGCCTGCGAAGGAATAACTGGAGCGTTGCCGTTGTTGCCTCCGGGATTGGCAATATAGGCCTGCGAGGGAATAACCGGAGCGTTGCCATTGTTGCCTCCGGGATTGGCAATATAGGCCTGCGAGGGAATAACCGGAGCGTTGCCGTTGTTGCCTCCGGGATTGGCAATATAGGCCTGCGAAGGAATAACTGGCGCGTTGCCGTTGTTGCCTCCGGGATTGGCAATATAGGCCTGCGAAGGAATAACTGGCTGCGTCGAACCGAGCGATTGGCGCCTCTGTCCAACCGCCGTGCTAGCGGCTAGCAACAATAGGGCAGTTATCAAAAGCTTACTGCTCATTTCACCATCATTCGACATCTTGGGATCTGAGATCAATACAAAAAACTCGTAGCCCGCTCGCTACCCGGATTCCGAGTGGACTCTTACTATCTGCGCGATATGGTCGCAATCATGCAACATCTGTTCAATTCCATTTTGATCATGTAGTAAGTTGCGCGATGGCCGACGTACATCCTTTCGCTGGACGAAAAACAGAACTGATTTGGGAAGGGAAATACGATACGAGCGGTCGTCGAGTCGCTCCCTTGCGCGTGTCGTTGCCTTTTCAGACGGTCGAGACGGTGAATGAGACGGCGCAGGAGCGGCAGAAATCGCTTTCGCTCTTTGAGACGCCGGGCGCTTACGGCGCGGGCGAGTGGCGCAACCGGCTCGTGTGGGGCGACAAGAAATACGTGCTCCCCTCGCTGCTGGCCGAGTTCGCAGGCAAGGTCAACCTCATCTACATCGACCCGCCGTTCGACACCGGCGCGGATTTCTCCTTCACCGCCACCGTGCCGGATCATCCCGACACGCCGGACGACGACTCCTTTAGTTTCACCAAAGAGCCGAGCATCATCGAGCACAAAGCCTATCGCGACACTTGGGGGCGCGGTTTGGATTCCTACTTGGAATGGTTCTACGAAACGGTCGTCTTACTCCATGAGTTACTTCACGAAACGGGAAGTATCTACGTTCATTTAGACGAGAACGTAGGGCACTACGCCAAACTCGCTCTCGACGAGGTGTTCGGGCGGGACAATTTCAGAAACCATATCGTTGTCAGGAGCACTTTCGCTCATGCCGATGCACACTAATTCGGATCGCTCCACCAGAGCATCTTTTGGTATTCAAAAACCGAGAACTGGACATTCAACAGTATTTTCCTTCCTTACGAGCAAGACTATATCGAGAAATACTATCGTTACTCGGACCCGGATGGCCGAAAATGGCTCTCCTGTAGTCTAACAGGAGCGGGATCATCCGGCGGTCAGTTTACCTGGAAAGGGATTGCCCCACCAAAGGGACGGCATTGGGCATATACTAAGGAGAAGCTCGACAACCTCGAAAGCCAAAAGCGCCTATATTGGACAAAGAACGGAATCCCGCGCCTTAAGCAATACATGGATGAAATGCAAGGAACGCCTGCTTCCGATGTATGGTGGGACAAAGAATGCCAACCGCTTCTGACTTGGACAAAAGAATCACTCAACTATCCAACCCAGAAACCCGAAGCATTGCTTGAACGCATTCTAAAGGCTTCTTCAAACGAAGGTGACTTAGTCTTAGACATCTTCGCTGGTAGCGGAACGACTGCGGCGGTAGCGGAAAAGCACAACCGTCGCTGGATTACGGGGGACTTAGGCCGGTTTGCAATTCACACCGCGCGCAAACGCTTGTTGAGCATTGAAGGTGTCCGCCCTTTCGTTGTGCAGAACCTCGGCAAATACGAGCGGCAGTTGTGGGCCAAGGGCGAGTTTGGAAACGCCGAAGAAACCAAAGAAGGGGTGGCACGCCAGCGCGCCTACACCGGCTTCATCCTGGAGCTTTATCACGCGAACGCTTTGCACGGCCATACGTGGCTGCACGGCGCGAAAGGCGGACGCATGATTCACGTCGGCGCGGTGGACGCGCCGGTGACCGTGGGCGACGTGACGCAGATCGCGGCGGAATTCAAGCGCGCTATCGGCACCGGCAATGACGCGCCGAAGACGAACGGCGTGGACGTGCTCGGTTGGGATTTCGCCTTCGAGATGAACGAAGTGGCTAAGCAACAAGCAGCGGCGGCAAACATCCAGATGCGCTTTTTCAAAATCCCGCGCGACGTGATGGACAAACGCGCGGTCGCTCAAGGTGACATCCATTTTTTTGAGCTGGCCGCGCTTTCAGTGGAAGTGAAGATACAAAAGCGCGAAGTGGCGCTGAAACTTACCGACTTCGTCATCCCGCCGGACGATGTGCCGGAAGAGGTACGCAAGGCCGTGAAGCACTGGTCGCAGTGGATAGATTATTGGGCGGTGGATTGGGAGAACAAAGGCGATACGTTCCACAACGAATGGCAGACCTATCGGACGCGTAAAGACCCTTCGCTCGCGCTGGAGACTGCGCACACCTATAAAGACCCCGGCGCCTACAAGGTCGTAGTAAAGGTCATAGACATCCTCGGCAACGACACGACAAAGACCGTAAAGGTCAACGTTAAGTAGCATGGCGCGCCGGAAGAAAGACAGCGTTGGTCAACTCAACCTGCTGCAGGCGAAGGTCTCGACCGCACCAACTGTTCCGGCAATTCGCCAAGTGCTGAAAGAGTGGCGTGAAGGTGACTATCCGGGGATTACCGACACCACACGAATCTTGTTAAATTACTGGTTCAGGGCGGATCACAGACTGCGAAATGGATACAGATTTGCTTATCACTACTTCCAGCGAGAGTCCGTCGAAACTCTGATCTATTTATACGAGGTCGCTAAGGTTAGGACTCACAAGGCTTTGATCGAAGCCTACTCGACGAACGCCGAGATCGGATTGCTCCAATACGATCAGTTTGCCCGCTACGGCATTAAGATGGCGACGGGCAGCGGCAAGACAAAGGTAATGGCGCTCGCAATCGCTTGGCATTATTTCAACGCCGCCAACGAAGGTCGAAATGACTTTGCCAAGACGTTTTTAGTCTTGGCGCCGAATGTCATTGTCTTTGAGCGACTGCGAACGGACTTCGAAGGAGGACGCATCTTCCGAAATGATCCAATTGTTCCACCAGAGATGGAAATTTTTGCTCGCGATCTTCAGTGCTACATGCGCGGCGAGGGTGAACGTGCAAGCTCGCTCGGCGCAGTTTACCTAGCGAACATTCAGCAGTTCTACACTCGCGATGGTGCACCTTCTGTTGAGCCTGATGTCATGACAGCGGTCATGGGCCCGAAGCCGTCGTCTCTCGCAACGGAAGCAGCCGACTTCCTGGCGCGCATTGTAGACCGCGCGGAACCAATCGTTGTCATCAACGATGAGGCGCATCACACCCATGATGAAGAGAGCGAATGGAACAAGACGATTCGCAAATTGCACGTCGATTCAGCTAAAAGAGTCGTCTCGCAACTGGACTTCAGCGCCACTCCGCGCCACAGCAAGGGCCAGTTGTTTTCTTGGACCGTCTACGATTACCCCTTGAAGCAGGCAATAATCGATAACGTCGTCAAACGCCCGCTGAAAGGTATAGCCACGGGAATACGCGAGCAACCATCGGACATCGCAAGCACGCGCTATCAAGCCTACCTAGCAGCCGGCGTAGAGCGCTTCAAAGAATATCGCGATCAGCTAGAGCCGTTAAAGAAGAAGCCATTGCTATTTGTGATGATGAATAGCACTGCCGATGCTGACGAGGTCGACGACTGGCTTCAACGCAAGTATCCCGGTGAATTTAGCGGCGACAAATTGCTGATCATCCACACCGACAATACCGGTGAGGTCTCTAAGCGCGACTTAGATAAGGCTCGGGAATTGGCTCGCCAAGTCGATGCGGAGGCAAGTCCGGTAAACTGTGTAGTCAGCGTTTTGATGCTGCGAGAAGGCTGGGACGTGCAAAGCGTGACCGTAATTGTCGGCCTTCGCCCCTACACTTCTAAGGCGAATATTTTACCCGAGCAAACTGTGGGACGCGGTTTGCGGCTAATGTTTCGCGGCGCCGAGCGGGGGAGTTACACAGAGCATGTCGACGTAATCGGAAACAAGACGTTTATCGAATTTGTCGAGCAACTCGAACGTGAAGAGGAGCTCAAACTCGGAACCTTCGAAATCGGCAAGGACAAGGTAGTCATTGTCACCATCGCGCCCGATCCTGCGAAGCTCGATAAAGACATTTCATTGCCGCAACTAACTCCAATCCTGACGAGGAAGAAGTCTTTGTCGGAGGAAATATCAGGGCTGGATGTGATGGCGCTTGTCTGTCCGATATTGCCGAAGAAGGAACAGAGTAAGGAGGCACAGCGTTTTCGCTACGAAGGATACGATTTCATAACGCTGCAGAAGGTTGTCGAGCGCGATTACAAAATCCCAGAGCCGCAGACTGCGGAAGAGGTAATCGGATATTATGCCCGTCGAATTGCGCAGGACGTAAAGTTGCCTTCACAATTCGCTGCTTTGGCTCCGAAGGTTCGCGAGTTCTTGGAAAAAAAGGCATTCGGCGAGACCGTCGACTTAAAGCCCATGGCAATGGTGAAGGCTATTAGCAGTAACGTAGCAGCGTACGTGACCGTAAGCACTTTTGTGAAGGCCTTACGTAGCTTGGTGGTGGAAGAACTAAAACCACAGTTGTTAGATACGGGAAGAAAGCTTTCACAAACCGTACCCTTTCCTTGGTCGCGCCCAACGCTTCTCGCAAAGAAATGCATCTACAACTTGGTTCCATGTGACAATGAGTTCGAGAAAGCCTTTGCCGACTTCTTAGAGAAAGCGCCCGACGTAGAGCGATTCGCCAAACTGCCGCAGCAATTTGGCTTCGTGATCGAGTACACCGACGCCGCTGGAAATCTTAGATATTACGAGCCCGATTTCGTGGCGGTTTTGAGCGACAACCGGCGCTTCATAGTCGAGACCAAGGGCCAAGAGGACGTGAATGTTGCCAACAAAGACCGAGCTGCTGCCATCTGGTGTGAGAATGCGTCAATGTTGACCGGTGAAAGCTGGAGCTACCTCAAGGTTCAACAGAAGGAATATACAAAGTTGCAGGCGGACACTTTTGCGGACTTAAGTGTGCTGGGTCAGGGCATTTTCTCGCTAAGCTAGTATACGGTGCTCGTCTTTCCGTGCCCCGTTCTTATCCGGCGAACCTTCTTAAGAGAAGTAAGAAGAGAAGGAAGATTTAGCGCGTAAGAGACGAAGTCTCACGCGCCAGGGGAATCAAGCCACGTAAAGCTTCGCCACGTGGCGGGCCAGGGTAAAACCCGAACGGAAACGCGAGTCTGGCACGAAATTCGCGGCATGTGACGGAATGTCTTCGGAAAAGTTACTTAATAGGTCAGCGCCGCGCCGCGAAGCCGGGGCATCACTGGGAGAATGGCTTGAGAAATTGCGGGCGCAGACGAAGAGAGTAATCCGAGGCGTGCGCGGCGAGAAGATTGTAGGAGCCGTTCTAGACGAGCTGCAAAACGAAGAATATCAAGCGGTTCACGCCATCCGAGGGAACGGTTATGACATCGATCATGTGCTCGTCGGGCCCGGCGGCGTATTTGTCATTGAAACGAAGCACCCGAGAGGCAGTGGGAGGATCACTTTCCGGAATGGGCACGGGTTGTTCGTGGGGAAACGGCGGCGCTGGCGCTGGGACAAGGCGATCACACAAGCAAAAAGCGGAGCGGGCGAAGTAGCACGGGTCATCGAGCGATGTAGTGAGTGCTCGCTATGGGTGCGTCCCTTCGTTGTGTTTGCCGGCGATTGGATGGTAGACGACCGATGGAAGTCGACTGACGTGCGTGTGTTTACTCCCGATTCACTGAAGAGTTACATTCGCGACCAGCAGCCAATAGTTAAGCGTGACGAGATTGAATCAATCGCATCGCATTTGGAACGCTCGGCGAAGACCTAAATAGATCGGAAAACTCCAGCACCTAGAGCAAATGTGCAGGCTCCAAAGGCTCCTCACGTCGTAGCTGGTGAAAAACCATTCGTTAGGCGGAAGTTTCCGCTTCCGCGCGTTTCGTTTGCAGCCGCAACTGTCCACACGCCGCCGCGATGTCGTGGCCTTTTTCGCGGCGCAAGGTCGCGACGATTTCGTGTTCGCGCAGGATCGATTGGAAGCGTTCCTGGCGCGCGCGCGGTGGGCGCGTCCAGGTGAGGCCTTCGACGGTGTTGTAGGGGATGAGATTGATCTTGGCGGATAAACGGCGCGCAATCCGGGCCAGGGCGTGCGCTTGTTCGTCAGAATCATTCACGTCGCCGATGAGGATGTATTCGATCATCATGCGGCGTTTTTTTGCCACGTAGTAATCGCAGGCTTCGAGCAGAACTTTGAGCGGATACTTGCGATTGATCGGCATGATCTGGCTGCGGACTTCGTCGGTGGCGCCGTGCAAGGAAAGGGCGAGACGAAATTGCGTGGATTCGTTAGCCAATTCGCGAATCTGCGGGGCGAGTCCGCTGGTGGAGACGGTGATGTGGCGCGCGCCAATCTCCAGTCCCCAGGACGCGTTGATGATGCGAATGGCGCGGAGCAGGTTCGGCAAATTCGCGAGCGGTTCGCCCATGCCCATGAAGACGACGTTGTCGATGCGCTCGCCGCTTTTTTCTTCGACGGCGATGAGCTGGGCCACGATTTCGCCGGCATCGAGGTTACGCGTCCAGCCGTCGAGGCCGCTTGCGCAAAATTTGCAGCCGTAAGCGCAGCCGACCTGGCTGGAAACGCAGATGGTGCGGCGAGCGGAGCGTTCGCCATACAAGGCGGGCGAGGCGGGAATGAGGACGGACTCGATCAGGTTCTGGTCGCGCAGGCGGAAGAGGAATTTTTGGGTGGTGTCGTTGGAGCCGAGGATGCGGACGACTTCGGTTTTCGGCATTTCGAATTCGGCGGCGAGCTGGGCGCGCAATTCGTTAGGCAAATCGGTCATCGCGTCGAAGGAGGCGACGCGTTTTTTGTAGATCCAATCGGTGATTTGTTTCGCGCGATAAGTCGGCGCGCCGCGTTGGCGCAAGAAATCGGCGAGCTCTTCGAGGATGATTCCGGTTAGCGGCGGCTTCACGATTCCGCAATCTACGTCGCGCTCTCGCTGCGGCAAAAGCATTGCCTCGCGCAACGGTCGCGAAGGTCGCAAAGGATGAAGAAACAGAGGCCTAGTCGAGCAGAGTGATAGTGGCCGTGACACTCCGAGTCTTTAACGGCAAATAGGTGCCGAGATCAGTTTCGTTATCGTGTACGACGAGGGGCGAAGTTTTGAAACGGTGGCCAATCGCGACCATGAGCGCCTTTTTCTGCCATGCCTCCTTAAGTTCCTCTATGCCGGAATGGCCGTAGATAGAGTGATAGCTACTAGCGGTGATTTCAAAGCTCCTGGGGTAGAGCGGTAAAACTGAAAACGAAATGAAGCGCGAAACGCCGGGCGGGCGCGGTTCGCCGGCAGATACAGCACTCGTTAGGCAGAAAATCGCTGCGATGAAAAGCGAAACCGCCCGCATCACATCAACGGCTCAGCCACAGTGCGTTCGGTTGCGGTGGCAACGAGAATTAATTTCTTGGCCAGCGCTTCCGCAGCCTCGTCCGCCATGCGTGGCCAGAGAGAAGGATTAGCTTCGATTTTGTCGAGCGGAGCAGTGAGGTTGCTTGCGGCCCATTCGTCCTTTTTCCAAATTACTTTCCCATCTCGTCCGCTCAAGGTGATGCGCGCGGCGATAACTCCGCCAAGTTCGTGGCCGTTAACTGGCCCGACTCCGTAAGCCAGAATGTCGATCTTCAAATTTGTGTCGGCATTATTCGGCACCAGCTTTAGCAGTTGCGAAGTCCGCAAGGCGTTCTCCACGCTGCGTCGCACCACTGCGCGAATGTCGATCGGATTTTTCTTCGCGGCCGCATCGAAGCGATGATACCCGGGACTTTCGGAGGCAGCTCCGATCATTAATCCCAGAACACCGCCCATGAGTCCGCGCGAGCGTTTGCCTGTGATATCGCGATAAACGTAATGCTCTGGCGCTTTAATCTGCGGATCGAGCGCGACAGTTTTGTATTTGGAACGATCAACGGAACTAAGCGGCTGTTGCGCGCAGGCGCCGAGGACGAAAACGCACACGCAAAGTGTGCAAAAGCGAGAGAGAAATCGGTACATTCGGAATTCTGCAAAGTGCAGATAATGTGTCAAGTCCGGGCGGGGCCTGGCGGCAAGAGCATTGCCTCGCGCAACGGTCGCAAAGGACGCAAAGGATCTGTAGCGGCGGTCTATGACCGCCGGCGGCGTGGAGCGAGCTGGAAGATTTCGGCGGTCATAGACCGCTGCTACAACTTGCGCTTTCTCTCTAATCGACGCGTTCTTACGCCGACAGAGCGGCGTCGCTACAACTTCTCATGAGTATGCGCTAGCTTCCGCGCATGTCGGTCGCCGGAAAGACGAATGGACGCACGCCGCTTTCGATTGGCTGGGAAGCGGCGAAAGCGAATGCGATTCCTGCGTTCATTTTGCAGGCGCTGATGCTGGCGGTTTTGCTCGGCTATTATTTCAGTCCGTCGTTTGCGCGTGCGCTCGAAGCATTTGCGGAATTGAAGGAGAGGCATGGACTGACCTTTATTGTTCTCGCAGGAATTCTGGCGGGCGGAATTGTACCGGAGCTTTTTCTCATTTTCTTTTTCCAAGGTGGAAAGTTTCGCCGGGAGAATTTGCGCAATCTCGCTTTCACGGTTCCAACATGGGCGATCGACGCGATTCTGGTCGATTGGATGTATCGCTTGAATGCGTTCTGGTTTGGAACCGCGGTGACGATTCCAGTCTTGATCGCGAAAATTTGCGTCGATCAATTCGGTTACAATCCATTTTTCGCCGCGCCGACTGAGGTGCTGATTTACGAATGGAAAAACGAAGGTTTCTCCTGGGCCTCGCTGCGCCGCTCGCTGACCTGGCAACATTACAAGGACAAGATCGTGCCGACTTTGCTCGCAACCTGGGCGGTCTGGATGCCGTTGATGGCGATCATTTATGCGCTGCCGCTTGCGTTGCAGTTCCCGCTCTTTAGCATCGCGCTCACCTTTTGGGTTTTGCTGCTCACTTACATGACGAATCGTTTTGCCGGAAAGATTGAAGCCGATGTGCCGTTGACGTTGAGCACGGTCGAATAATGAAAGCGCACGAACTCTTCCAAAAAATGTCGCTGGAAAATGCGACGGAGATTTTTGTTTATCTCCAGCGCGAGGAAAAGCCGGTTTACAAAGCGGCCATCCAAGGCCTGGCAAATCAGCGCAATTTGCGCGGCGTTTTTGTCGAGCGAAAGCCGCCGAACGAACGCTATCCGTGGATGCAGGCCGCGCTGGCGCGTCCGATCAGTGACGCGCTTGCCACTCACTTGCTGCAAGCCTGGTTGCTCGGGGCGAATAAACCGATGCTCTGCGATTTTCTCGATGCGCTGGAGATCGCGCATGAGCCGGATGGAACGGTGGAGAATTTGCCCGAATCGCCGGCAAAAGAAAAACTGCAGAGCGCAATCGACCACTTGTTAGGCAAATATCCGGCGGAAGCCGTGGCGATTTATCTGCACGCCTTTCGCGAAATGGACAGCGCGGTGCAATGGCCCGCGCTCAACGAGATTCTGTCGGAAGATTCGCGGCTGAAGTTGTGAAATAGCGCAGCGCTTCGTAGACGCCGGCGCCGCAATTTTTCTGCGCGACGTAGCCGCCGGCGTTGCGCACCGCTTCTTTCACTTCGGGAATGGCGTTGGCGGGGCAGGCGGGAAATTTCGCGTAGCGACCGTCGAGCATGGAGATGTCGTTGTAATGATCGCCGGCCGCGAAAGTTTCTTCGCGCGGGATTTCGATCAAGCGCGCCAGCTCTGCCAGGGCTGCGCCTTTGTGATAATCGGCGTGGCAAAAACGCAGGTAAACGGTGTTGCGTTGGTAATGAAACTTGTCATGGGCTACGCGCGCTTCGTCGATGAAGTTCACAATGCGCTCCATTTCTTCTTCGTTCGAGGCGATGAGACCTTCCACTTCGGAGCGATCGTAGAGAACGCGCGCGCGAGTTTTGTGGCTGACGAAATCCAGCACCTCCGCGAAAACGGATGACGCGGAGGCGAAGAGCTCGGCATGATCACGTGCGACGCGCTTATTCCAATCGCCAAATGGTTCCCATCTTTCGCCGCCGTTACTCGCGGGACGAAAGACATCGCGTTCACTCGTCAGGATGAAATCGGGATGCACGGGAAATTCGAAATCGATCAGGCCGGACTCGAGGAGTTGGACGGATCGGCCGGTGTTAATGGCCCAAAGCGCGCCGGCGTTTTGCAATTCGCCAATCAACCGCATGCAATCGGGATCGAGCACCGGATCGTTGTCGTGCGCCACGAGCGTCCCATCGAAGTCGGTGCTGAGAAGACGAATCTTGCTGTCCACTCGCTAACTTGATTTCGTCGACGAGACGCGCAACGCTTTTCGCGATGAAATCTGCTTACGAGCTGGCGATGGAACGTTTGGAGAAAAACAAACCGAGCGTTGCGCTGACGCAGGAGCAGAAAGAGCAGATGGCCGAGATCGACTCGAGTTATCGCGCGAAAATCGCGGAGAAGGAATTATTCCTCAAAGACCAGATCCGCAAAGCGCAGTTGGGTGGAAGCTTGGACGAAGCAGAATCGCTCGAGAAACAACTTTCGATCGAGGTGCGACGGCTGCAGGAAGATTGCGAAGAGAAGAAAGAAAAACTGCGGGCGCAGTTCGCGAAATAGCTGCGCGAACTTCCAGCACTCGTTAGGCAACTTTCAGTTCTGAATGGCAACGGCGGGTGCGGCAGCGCCGGCTTCTTCGGGAAGAATTTCCAGCCGCACGCGCGCGATGCCCTGGCTGATCATGCCGAGCTCCTGCGCGGCGCCTTTGCAAAGATCGATCTTTATGCGGCGATCGGTGATGCCTCGATCGGTGATACGAACGACGATCGATTTGCCATTCCCCACATGCGTGACCCGGACATGACTTCCGATGGGCAAACGGTTGTGCGCCGCGGTAAATTCGCCGGGACCGGCCCGTCGATAAGCGAGCGAAAGCAGTGGGACGTCATACCACGCGGCGTTGACGATTCGTCCCGAAGCATGGGCCTTGGGTGATGAAGTTGGCGTAGCCTCTTCTTTAGTTTGCGCAGCTAGCGCTTCACTTTTTGGCACTACAGGCGAGCTCTTACGTTTGCAGCCGCTCGCGCCTAGAGAAACGGCAACGCTAACAATAATGAGTAGAGCTAGCCGATGCGCAGATCTAGCACTCGTTAGGTTCATCTGGCTGTGACTACTTGCGACTGAGCGCGCGTTTCCAGAATTTCGCGGACACGCCGCGCCAAAGTTTGCGGAGTGAAAGGCTTTTGCAGCAATTCGATTTGGGTGTCGACGACGCCGTGTTCGCTGATGTCGTTGTTTGAGTAACCCGAGATATAAAGGACGCCGATATCGGGGCGCACCGCTGTAAGTTTTTCGGCGAGTTCGGGTCCGTTCATGTGCGGCATGATGACATCGGTCACGAGGAGATGGATGTGGCTGTCGAATTCTTTGGCCATGCGCAGGCCTTCGATGCCATCGCTCGCGCAAAGAACTTCGTAGCCTTCTTCTTCCAGGACATCACAAACCAGAGTCCGCACAATCTCTTCGTCCTCCACCACCAGAACCGTTTCGAAATTGCGCGACTTATCCAGGGGCGGGGCAGGTTGGGTGCGCGCATCCACCGGACGTCTCTCCAGCGGAAAATAAATGCGAAAGGTGCTGCCTCTGTGCAGGTGGGTTTCGACAGAAATGCCGCCGCCGCTTTGCCGCACGATCCCGTAAACGGTGGCCAAGCCCAGTCCCGTTCCTTTGCCCGGACCCTTGGTGGTGAAGAAAGGTTCGAAGATGTGGGCCTGAGTATTTTCGTCCATGCCGGTGCCGGTATCGGCCACGGAAAGTTCGACGTAATCGCCTGCGCCTAACGAGACTGAAACCAGACGCGCTTCGGTTTCTTCCAGATGAACATTGCGCGTCTGAATGGTCAGAGTTCCGCCGGTCGGCATGGCGTCGCGCGCATTCACACTCAGGTTCAGAATAACTTGCTCGATCTGGCTGGGGTCGGCCATGACACGGCCGATTTGCGCCTGCGGATGAGTCTGCAAATCGAAGCGTTCGCCGATGACGCGGCGCAAAAGTTTTTCCATGTCGATGACCAGTCGGTTCAAATCGATTACGCGCGGTTGCAAGAGTTGCTTGCGACTAAAAGCCAGGAGCTGACGGGTGAGAGACGCAGCTTGTTGCCCGGCTTTCTGAATGAGATCGGCGTGCTGCCTAACGAGTGGATCATCGGTCGTTCGCTCGGTAATCAATTCTGCGTAACCGATGATGGCCGTGAGAAGGTTATTGAAATCGTGCGCCACGCCGCCGGCCAGGCGGCCGACGGCTTCCATCTTTTGCGAATGGCGCAATTCCGCTTCGCTTTTGCGCAGCGCTTCTTCCGTGGCGCGGCGCTCATCCATTTCGCGCAGAAGGTTGTCGCGTTGCGCAAAAAATTTCTGGATGGTGCGCGCCAGCTCACCGAACTCCGAGTTGTCTTCTGCCAGATGCGCGATCGGCTTCGGATCGTCCTTCTGCAAACTCTCCATTGTCTGACGAAGTGGACGACTGACCCAGCGCACGAGCGAAATTGCGAGGAGTAACAAAAGAACGAGTGAGAAAATTAAAAGCGAAAGGAGCAAGCGTTCGCTCGAGCCATTCAATTCTTTAACCACGGCGGATTCATTGCGCACGACCAGCTGTGCGAGCGGCTGACCGTCCCAACTATTTAGAGCTCGCGCGAAAGCGATCCGGCCATTTTGCTGGTCGATCATTTTTTCGTCCATCCGCGTGGTGGGAGGAGCGAGGCTGATGTCATTCCCGGTGAAGAGCGACATCTCGCGCAGGACGGGCTGATTCCACAAACGTCCGGCTAGAAGAAAACCGGCCGGAGGCGACGAGCGTTCGAAATCTTTCGATGGATGCACCGTGGCTCCCCAGATTTCCAAAAGACCTTGCGGGACTTTCGCGAAAAAGTGCGCCAGTTTTTCGTTGGCAAAAATTTGCGGGAAAACTTCGGGTGCGACCGGCCCGTCGGCGGATTGCGCGAGGTCGATGTTGTTAGCCGTGTGCGCGAGCGTTCCGTCCGGCCGGTAAATCCAGAGCGCGTTGGCGTGGAAACTATCGAGGGCTGCTTCGCCGGCATTGTCGCCGAACCATTCTTGATCGCCGCGGTTGATGGCATCGACCATCGCGTCCCAGGTGGTCGAATCGAAGACCAGCATCTTGAGCGGCTGGCCATGGTAATTCAGGAATTCTTCGAACGAACTGTTGCGTTCGCGAAAGCGATCCTCCGCGATCTGGCGGAATTTTTGCCGATCATAAATGCGTAGCGTCGCTAGTCCTGCCAAGAAAATCGCCACCACCACGATGAGAAGCAGAATGATTTTGGACTGAACTTTCATCGGGTTTCGTTAGACGGCAGCGAGGTCGAGGCATTCAACAAGCCGCGTCTGTCTGATCGAACCACTCATTCGCGCAATCGTTGCTCGCGAATCGCGATAATTTTCAAATCATCGCCGTCGGCGCGCAGCGTCCAGAAATTCATCGTCCGGCCTGCGGCGGTGTGAGTCTTATTTTGCACCTCGAAGGTAATAGGAAATTGCACGCGTAGCTCGCCATTCTTGGTCGCGGCGAGATTGATCGGCTCGAGCAGGACATATTTTCGTCGCGGCCAACGCTTCACGTAATTGGTCACATCTTTGTTCACGAAAATGGAATCGACCGCGCCGTGATCGAAATAAGCGACCGGGTAATCGAAATATTTTGTCTGCGCCGCGATGTCGTCAGTTTCGGAATCGCGCAGGTATTGTTGAATCAGCGAGCGAATTCGCTCGGGATTATTTTCCGAAGCCGGCGCTTCCGCGGGTGGCGCGGGGCTCGGAGTGAGATCGGGATTCAGCTCCGCTTCTTTTTCCAGCGCGATACGTTGTTCCGGCGGCAACTGCCGCGCGGCATCGCTGCGCAAAATCGGAACGTCCGGCAATGAAGTTGTCGTCGCCGTCGCGCGCGATTTCACATTGAGCGAGATCGCGGTTTCATCATCGATCGTCCCGGTGACGGCGAAACCTTTGCGCGCCTGGTAACGCCGCAACGCGTTGTTCAACTCAGGCCTGGTCTGTCCGTCGATATCGCCGAAATAGAGATTCCGTTTTCGCAATTCTTCCTGCACCTGCCGCACTTGCTCGTCCGCAAAAACGGTCGAGACGATCAGGACGAGTGCTAAACAAAGCCAGCGCATAAAAAATAAACCCTTCTCCCCAAGCGTGGGACGCTAAGTACCTTCGTGCCAACGTCAGTCGGCGGTTGCCGCCCAAAATTTTTGGAAGGCATTTGGCCAACTGCGGTTAAGGACTTTCTCTCTCGCGCGCGCGCCCATCTGCGCGCGCAGCTCGGCGTTTTCGATCAACGTGCGAATGCCGCGGGCAAAATCTTCCGCGTCGAGGGCTTTCGTCACGATTCCGTCCACACCATCTTCGATCAACTCGCTCGGTCCGCCCAGGTTTGAAACAACCGCCGGCAAACCCGAAGCCTGCGCTTCGATAATCACATTACCGAAAGTGTCGGTCGTACTCGGGAAGACGAAGATGTCGGCAGACGCATAAGCGGTCGCCAAATCTTCCCCGGCGAGATAGCCGGTAAAAACGGCCTCGGGCAGATTTTCCGCGAGCGTCTTTTGGTAGGGCCCGTGACCGACGATGTATAATTTCATCGGCGCATTTTCTTCGCGCAGTTTGGTGTAGGCCGCGGCCAGCACATCGAGATCTTTTTCTTTCGAAACGCGTCCGACATACAAGAGCCTAACGAGTCGTTGATCGGCGCTTTGTTTGCGGCGTTTCTCGAAGCGTTGCCAGAATTTCGGATCGCGTCGCTCCGGTTCGAACAACTCGGTATCGAGCCCGCGCGGCAGTAGTTTTATTTTGTCCGGTTCGATTCCGCGATCGATCCAGCTTTGCCGGTATTGCTCCGAGTTGACGAAGACCGTGTCCTGTTGGCCGTAAAGCCAGCGCATGTAACGCCAGCCTAACGACTCGAGAAACTTGTCATCGGTCAGGATGCGAATGTATTCGGGGAAATCGGTGTGATAGATACCGGTCTTGCGCAGGTTGAGCATGTTGGCCGCGAGCAAACCGGTCAGGCCGATCGGCCCCGGCGTGCTGATAATGATCTCGGTAAATTTCTCGCGCTGGATGTAGTCGAGGATTTGCAGAATCGGCGGGAAACTCAGTTTCTGCAGTTCGTATTCCGGCAATTCGAATTCGCCGATCGGCCGGAAATTTTTGATGCGAACATCTTCAATCGAGAGTTCGCCGCGCGATGTAACAACGACTAATTCCTCGCCCGCTGCTGCAGCCGCTGCCGCCATTTTTCGGATGGTCGTGGAAACGCCGTTCACATCTTCGAGCGTGTCGGTAAACCAGGCGCGCTTATTGTTCTGCAATTGCGGCGGGATGCGTCCCATCAATTGCCCGCAGATTTCGCGCAGCCATTTGCGCGACGGCGCCTGACTGTGAAATCCGTAAATGTAAGGCGCGAGCACGACGAGGATCGGCACCGTTCCGCTGAGCGCCTGGATCGCTTCGATGATATTTCCGCTTGTCAGTTGCGATGACGAATTTTTCGAAAAATCGAAAGGCCAGCCGCTCGCAAACGAGATTCGCCATGAGAAAGGTGCGGCGCTCGGGCTCATCGACGGCTTCGATCTCTTCCGCGAGGCGCGCTTTTACTTCCGGTTGTGCGAAATAACCGGAGAGATCTTTCCAGACGGAAACGTTGCCGCGCTTGGCCAGCTCGAAGATTTTTCCTGAGCGCACACCTTGTGCGACGAAATTCACTTTTTCGCCAAGCGTGAATTCGGTGGGATCGCGTCCCTCCATGAAGCGCGCGAACATTGTTTCCACCAACGGCGCCGCCGCGCCGAGCCGCTCTTCGAAACGATCCTGAATGAAGCAGTAGAGCGTGTTGTAAAATCCGTGGGAAAGCGCGAGCGGCGTGCCGCCTTTTCCCTTCGCTGCGCAATTTCCCCTGCGCAGATGCTCGAGAAATTCCGCGGGCGAATTCGCTTTGGGCGTTTCCGTAAAGGCGGTCGCGAGAAACTGCCCGCCGTGATCGTCCGAGCCGCCGAGCAGGATTTTGCGCCACGGCTCCGCGTGGGTCGGTGCGAGATCGTGGCGATTGGCCAGTTCGTCGATCTTACTACTCGTTAGGCCGGCAAGGATTTCCTGGATCAGATCGCTCAGCAACGCGTCGCGCAATCCATTCACGCCTTCGAAATGTTTGAAGAGAAGGATCAGTCGCTCGAGATGCGTCGCCTCCAGTTTGCCGTTGATGCTGTAGAGCGGATGCGCCACCGCGTGCAGAATGTTTTCGTCCTGCAGATATTTTTGCAGATCAAAAATATTCGCGCGCAGATTCGCGATCTCGGCGTGCTGCGCCTCGGTGATTCCAAGAGCGAGTAAATGAATCTTGCAAGGATCCTGCGGGAAATAAGTCGTGATCTGTTCGCTGATGAAAGTGTCCGCGCGCTCGGCGATTTCGAGACAACCGCTGATCGTGTCGTGATCGGTGATGGTGACGAAATCCATCCCCGCGCCGAGCAGTGAAGCGTGCAAGGCTTTCGGATCGGAGTAGCTGTCGGGAAAATCGAAGCGGCGAAAAAGCCACTCTTCCGAACGCTCGCTGTGGCGGGAGTGAACGTGTAAATCGCATCGGCTCATCACTCGTTAGGCCGCGTCTCGCTCATTCGCGCGCTGTTCCGCAATCCAATCGCGATAGGTGGTCGGCGTGCGGGTTTCGGCGAAGCGATCGAGCAATTGCGTAACCTGCGTCCATATTTCCGCGTGTTCAAAATCCGGCGGATGCAAGCTGAGTCGGAGCAACGGCGTCTCGGCCAACAAGCGCGCACAGGTGCTGTTCCAGGCCAGGCTGGTAGCGCGTCGCCAACCATTGCGCACGCTGTAAACAAGCGAGCGCGCGCGTTCGCAGTGACCGGTGCGTAAATCCTGAACACTCGTTAGGCGGGTGGTGTATTCCATCTCCGCATCACGCGCCGCGCGTTCGCCTTCCTCGCTCAAGAGCCAGGCCGGCGCGATAAAACCGCGCGGTCGCAAACCGGCCCGGACAAATTCGTCGCGACCGCGCGTAATGCGCTCCAGCGCTTCTTTGTAATCGAGATCGTAAAACTCGCCTTCATCGCTGGTGTAACTGCGCGTGATTATTTTTGCGCGTAACGACTCGTTAGGCCGCCGCTCCCGTTGGTGAAAATAACCATGCAGGACGATTTCGTTCCCGGCCGCTTCCAGATCGCGCAGCCATTGCACGAAGTCGCGATTTTCCATGGCGCGACCGGTGTGATGATAATCCGGCACCACCAAAATCGAACTGACCCGCACGCCATGATGCGCCAGTTCGTGGAGCATTTTTTCCGAAGCCACGCGCGTTGGCGGCGCGACATCGTGTAACGAAACGACCAGCGGACTGCGCTGCATTTCCCCGACGCCAAAAAGCGGGAGAGCAGGAGCAGCAGCGCCGGTCACGACGCACATTTCGTGCAGCGCCGCGCGCAAACAAGCGCAAAGCGTCTGAGCGCGTCGTTGTAGCGGCGGTCTATGACCGCCGAATGCTGCAATTGCAATCCGCGTGTTCGGCGGTCACAGACCGCCGCTACAAGTTCACGCGTAGTAGCCGTGCAGCCAAAGATAGACGATCGCGGCCGCACAACCGGCGGCGATGACTGAGAGAGTAATCGAACGTTTAATGAAATTGGCGTGCTCGGCCCGCGTGACAATGTCCACCGCCCGTTCCACCGGCAGAGCGTTCGTCAGCAGTTCTTCGTAAAAACGGCGGTACTCCTCCGGCATCTGTTTGATGTTCTTGAATTCCTGGCCGTCCACGACGATGCGGGAGCGAAGTTTGGGAACAATGTGCGCCTTGCTCCCGGTGACGCTGCGCGCGGAAAAACGTCGCAGAACGCGGTCGTGGATTCGTTGCATGCCGCGCGACATTTCCGTGAGCGGACAATAGTCGTCGGTGCCGTCGAGATTGAGTCGGAGGGCGATTCTCATGGGTCGGTAGCTGATAAAGAGCAGCTTTGTTACCAACCCCGCCCGCCGCGCCGGGAATTTCTAGCCGGCCATCCGGAGGATTTCGTCGAATTCCGCTTTTGTCACAGGTTGAACGGAGAGCCGCGAACAGCGCAGTAGCGTCATGTTTTTGAGCTTCGAATTCTTTTTGATCTCATCGAGTGCGACCGGCTTTTTCAGCGCCTTCTTTGGAACCAGATCGACCGTGCTCCAGTCTCCCTCTTTCGCCGTCGAATCGGGATAGGCGGTCCGCGAAACTTCCGCCGTCCCGACAATATTTTTGTCGGTCACGCTGTGATAAAAAAAGACGGCGTCGCTTTTCTGCATCGCGCGCAGATTTTTTCGCGCCATGAAATTGCGCACGCCCGTCCAACTCGTGCTCTTGTCACGCACTAAATCCGTCCACGAGTAGGAAGACGGTTCCGATTTTACCAGCCAGTAATTTTTCATTCTCGTACTCCTGCTCATGATCGTGCTCGTAATCGAAATTTGTCGAGCACGATCACGATTACGAGCATGAGCACGAGCAGGATTCGACAATGCGCCGCGCGTGTTTCAAACTCGCCGCGTGTCACGAGGCCTTTTCATTACCTTCGAAGGATCGGAAGGCTGCGGCAAATCGACGCAGGTCAAGCGCCTGGTTGCACGACTCGAGCGCGAGCGGATTCCATTTCTGCTCACGCGCGAACCGGGCGGCACTCCGATTGGCGAGAAAATTCGCGACCTCTTGCAGTTCGCGCCGGAAGGACTGGCGATGCAACCGGAAACGGAACTACTGCTTTTCGAAGCGAGCCGCAGTCAGTTGGTGCGCGAGTTGATCGAGCCCGCGCTCGCCGCCGGACAGATTGTCATCTCCGATCGCTTCTTCGACTCGACCACCGTCTATCAAGGCGCCGCGCGAAAACTCGAACCGAAATTCGTCGAAGAGGTGAACCGTTTTGCGGTCGGAAATTGCGTACCCGATCTGACTTTCGTGCTCGATCTCGATGTCGCGACTTCGCGCGCGCGCATGCGGCGACGGGTTCGTCCGGTCGGTGGAGTGGATCGAATGGAACAGCAGCCGATTGAATTCTACGAAGATGTTTGCGCAGCTTATCGCGAGTTGGCTACCCGCGAGAAAGACCGCGTGCGGGTAATTGATGGTTCGCGTTCGGCCGACGAAGTCGAAACGGAAATCTGGAAACAGCTGCGCGAAAAATTTCCGCAACGCTTTAACTTTTAGCGATGGCTTTTTCGCCCGAGGCCGCTTTCAAACATCTGCATCAAGCGAAGGAACAAGGCCGGCTCGCGCACGCTTATTTGATTTCCGGTCCGAATGGCGCGGGCAAACGTGCACTCGCTTCGCGTCTGGCCGAAATGGTCAACGGCGCGGATACGCAGGACACATTCGTCGCGGAACCTGGCTCGAAATCGCGCCGCATCGTTATCGAGCAGATTCGCAATCTCGAGCACACCTTGCAGATGCGCGCGACCAATGGCCGTCGCAAAGTAGCGATCGTTTCCGATGCCGATCGTTTGCAACCGCAAGCAGCCAACGCGTTTTTGAAAACGCTGGAAGAACCGCCTAACGACTCGTTGCTTTTGCTGCTCAGCGCGTTGCCGGAAGCCTTGCCCGACACAATTTTGTCGCGCTGTATTCCGATTCCACTCAACGCACCCGAAGATGTGGCGCCGCTGCCGGAGGAAGAGGAACTGATCGATTTGCTCAACGAAACTGCGACCGCCCAAACTGGTGGCGTGCAGAAATCCTACCGGCTCGCGCAAACTTTTCTCCGTCTCCTGGCGAAGCTGCGCGAGGAAATTGTCGACGGCAATGCGGCTCTATTGAAACAGGAAGAGGTCCGCTACAAGAACACTACCGACGGGTCTTGGCTGGATGAGCGGGAAGATTATTTCAAGGCGCTGAACGAAAGCATGTATCTGCAGCGCCGCGCGCGCATGATCGAAATGATTTTTCGCTGGTGGTCGGACGTTTTACGCGCCAGCGCGGGTCTGAAAGGAAATGAAATCGCGTCGGCCGCAAAAGCGACACGCGCCTTGGCGCAGCGCCTAACGCCTAACGAGTGCTTAAAGCGCATTCGGCGGCTCGAAGAATTGCGCGATCAACTCGGGCGCAACATTCAGGAAGCCCTCGCGATTGAAGTCGCCTTCCTAAGAATTTTTCGTTTTTGACGAACCGAGGCGCACGGTCGCCATGTGTCCTCCGCAGCGTTTTGCACCAAAACGGACTGCAACTTTAGTCGAGCGCGGAAAGAGATACTGTCGATCGAATAAATTCGACGAATGCCATTGCCGCGCTGAACCCCAGAGGAAAATCGCGGTGCCGATCGCAATAACAGCCGCGCCACCGATGATCCATCCAACGGGAATTGGTTTGTCCGGTTCTTTAATTTTTCGCGTCGGCGTCGGCGTCTCCAGTGGCCGAGGGCCGAACGGTCGTTCCTCAAAGAGCGGCGCGGACGGCGTGGGTGTGGCGATAGCTTCTTGCGCACGCGATTCAGTCACCGCCAGCTGCAACAACAACAAGAATGAATAGAAGGCGATTCGTTGCATTCGTTAGGCCGGAACAGCAACGCGAGTCGGCGCTGAGCGCGCCCTTGCGGAAAGAACGCGCAGACGTTGCGTGAGAAATTCGATAGTAGCGCGCAGGCCAGTTGCGAGATCGTGGTCGCGCATCGTGCTCGCCAATTCGTCGAGCACTTCCTGCAAATCGCTTTCCTGGATGTAAGGCTCGAGGCCATAGCCGACGGTGAACGCGGCGGTGTTTCCAGCGAGATCGATCAACAGCAGCAGATTGAGATTATCCGCCAGCGCCTTGTCCACGCCGCCGAACTTCGCGCGATTCGCCAGCCAAAAGGCGTACTCTGCCACCGGCATTTCCGCTTCGAGTTCCGTGATCATGACGGAGAAAAGCGTTTGCGGGAATTTCTTCTGAAACAAACGCAGCATGGCGCGCAGTTGTTCCATGTCCTCGAGCGCGAGTGTACCGCTGCGATCGGTCAGGAAACGCGAATGCGCCGGGACGAGACCGAATTTCATGTCCATGCGCGAGAGCGAGAATTTGCATTGCGGACAACGATCGGCCGGCGCGTCGAGCAAGTGGGCGCAGGATGGACACTTCATGGAAGGAACATTTATAAGACAGCGGCGCACGCATTGCACTTTCTATGACGAAAACACTCGCGGTCGGCCTCATCGGCTACGATTTCATGGGACGGGCGCATTCGAATGCCTGGCGACAGGCGCCGCACTTTTTCGATTTGCCGGCCGAGGTACGAATGAAAACGATTTGCGGCCGCAATCGCGCCGCGGTGAAAAAGGCGGCGGCGAAATTCGGCTGGGAAAAATCTGCAACCGACTGGCGCAATGTGGTGGCTGATCCAGAAATCGACGTCATCGACATTTGCACGCCGAACGACACTCATGGGGAAATCGCGATTGCGGCCGCGCGCGCCGGCAAGGCGATTCTCTGCGAGAAGCCGCTCGCGCTCGATGTTGCCGAAGCCGAACGCATGCTCGCCGCCGTGCGCAAAGCGCGCGTCGTGCACATGCTCTGTCATAATTACCGGCGCATTCCGGCGATCGCGCTCGCGAAAGAAATGATCGAGCGCGGCGAACTGGGCGATCGGATCTATCACTACCGCGCGCGTTATGCTCAAGACTGGATCGCCGATCCGAAATTTCCGCTCGTCTGGCGATTGCAATCGAACATCGCCGGCTCAGGTGCGCAGGGCGACATCAACGCGCACATCATAGACCTCGCGCGCTATCTGGTCGGCGAATTCCGCGAAGTTTCTGCCACGATGGAGACGTTTGTGAAACAGCGGCCCGGTGGTCGCGTCACTGTCGATGACGCCGTCACATTGATCGGAAGATTTCGTAACGGCGCGCTGGCCAATCTTGAAGCGACGCGATTTGCGCACGGCCGTAAAAACAGCCTCACGCTTGAGATTAACGGCAATGGCGGTTCGCTTTTTTTTGATCTGGAAGAAATGAATCGCCTACGATTCTGCGACGCCACCGATCCGGAAGGCCGTCGAGGTTTTCGCGATATCCTTGTGACCGACCCGACGCATCCGTTCCTGAAAAATTGGTGGCCTCCCGGTCACCTCATCGGCTACGAACATACTTTCGTGCATACGATCGCTGATTTTGTGCAAGCAGTCGTAAGGCGAAAAACTGTGCGGCCAAATTTCGAAGATGGCCTGCGAAATCAAGGTGTGCTCGAAGCGGCGACCAAGAGCGCGCAATCCCGTCGTATGGAGCGAGTCGCGATCTAATCCTTCTGGGGAGCGAACTTTCTTTTTGCGCGTGTGTTCCGGAACCTAACAAGTAATAGCGCTCCCGCGCTGAGTAGCATCCATGTAGAGGGCTCCGGTATTACGCGCAGCTGGAAAGCGTTGATTTGTGGACCGAATTGAGGCGATGTAAAAACGATCGTCTCTGTCGCTGCGTCCGCCAGAAATGTGCCCGTGGCAAACTGACCAAGGCCGCCCGTGTTTCTTACCAGCGTCACGCTTGTCGGTGCCGTCGTCGCTGTGGTCTGGTTCAACGCCCCGCCATTGGCATTATTATCCCACCACTGAAACTGGTAAAGCGTGCCGCCAGTCAAGCCGGAGATCGTCAACGTAAACGAGGCGTGCGAAACAAAAGCGGCTGAGGAAAGCAACGTTTGGTACGATGGCGAAAGGTTGCTAAAGGGTGGCGAGTTCGAGCCATAGGAAGAATCCGAAACGAAGGGATCCAGCATCCCGGCGGTGAAGGTAAAGTTTCCGGAAGTCGCACTGGAAGCGTTAGTCGGCAGAGCAAATCCTTGGAATAACACACCATTCACAGTGGTGTTCGGCACGCCGGTGCCCCCAATATTAAAAGCTCCCACCAGCGTCCCGAGTGTGCTCACGTCGCTATCCCCCGAGATATTGCTGGCCGGTGCCCAGGTGATGGGAGCTGCCGCGGATGATAGGGCGAACATTACGGTGGCGGCCGCTGACAGAAGGAAGCGAAGCCTCGAAGAGGTGAGAAGCATAAGAAAGCTGATTACCCTTGCACCCTAGGAAATGCGCGATGCGGAGACAAGAACAGATAGGTAAGGCTTGTTAATTGCGGCCGCACGTCGTTAGAACGAGGACGAAATGAGATTTGAAAATCAAGTTGCGGTTGTGACGGGCGCGGGGCGGGGGATTGGACATGCTATTGCCGTGAAGCTGGCCAGCGAAGGTGCGCGGGTCGCGTCGGTCAGTCGCACCGAAGCGAATGCGCAAAGGACGGCGGATGAAATCAATGGCACGCGCGCTGATGTGGCGAAGTTCTACGCGGTTGACGTCTCGGATCACGCCGCCGTGCAAAAAACCGGCGCGCAAATTCTGGAAGATTTCGGTCGGATCGACATTCTGGTGAACAATGCCGGCGTGACGCGTGATGGATTAAGCATGCGCATGTCGCCGGAAGATTGGGACACGGTCTTAAACACCAATCTCAAAGGCGCGTTCAATTTCACGCAGGCCTTGCAGCGCGCGATGATCAAACAGCGCAGCGGCCGCATTATTAATATTAGTTCGGTCATCGGATTAATTGGCAACGCCGGCCAATCGAATTACGCCGCGAGCAAGGCGGGATTGATCGGTCTGACCAAATCGCTCGCGCGCGAATTCGCCAGTCGAGGGATCACGGTCAATGCCGTGGCGCCGGGTTTAATTGAAACCGACATGACGGCGGTGCTTTCGGAAGAGATTCGCAAGACCATCCTGAGCAAGATTCCCTTGAACTCGTTAGGCCAGCCGGATGACATCGCGAGCGCGGTTGCCTTTCTTGCCTCGGCCGAAGCGAAATACATCACCGGCCAGGTGCTCGCCGTCGATGGCGGGATGGTGATGTAGCATCGAATCTGCTTTTCACAGATGCGGAATCTGTGAAGAAAATTTGCGCGCTGCTCGCGGTTGGTTTGCTCTGGTTAGGCTATCGTCAATGGACGGCGCCGATCACGCATGCGCCGGGCGTTTTGATCGCGGCCGAGCCGGAGCAGATCGAGTTGTCTAACGAGAGCATGATCGCGCACGGAGCGTTTCATTTGAAACCGCTGGCGAAATTTTCCATCGACGCGCGGTTGCTGCATCGCAAACGCTACCGTTGGGATCGGCAGTCCGCGCTCGTGCCGATTGATCTGGCGCTCGGCTGGGGACGCATGTCCGATCAGGTGGTGCTCGACCAACTCAAGATCAGTCAGAGCATGCGATTCTATTGGTATGAATACCGGTTGCCGCCGCCGATTCCGCAGGAGGAAATCGTCAGGCATAGCACGAATGTCCACATCATTCCGGCGAACGACGTCATAGAGAAGGCATGCGAAGCGGCGCGCGTGGGCGAGTTGATTCATCTCGATGGCGAACTAGTGGAAGCGACCGGACCGAATATTGGGACGTGGCGCAGTTCGTTGCGCCGCGATGATACTGGCAATGGCGCGTGCGAACTCTTGTTAGTGGAAAGTTTTTCGAAGCTCGACGCCGATTCCATCAGCGCGTCGAAACAACTCGTTCGGCGTTAGGGGAGCGCGGGCGCCCCGCCAACAAGCTGACTGACGCGCGACCTTCTCACACATTAGCGTGCTCGTGTGAGTGTCCCGCGAGGGCGCGTGACGCGGCGGGCGAGGTGCCCGCGTTCCCCGGAGCGCCGTTTGCGCAGCGATCTTTCTCGTTTGATGCTTCGACATGATGGAGAAAGCGATGTTCGGTGCGGGATGTTTTTGGGGCGTGGAAGCGACCTTTCGCAACATCAAAGGCGTGACAGATGTCGCGGTTGGTTATGCCGGTGGGACGACGGAAAATCCGACCTATGAAGATGTTTGCTCGGACGACACCGGGCACGCGGAAGTGGTCGAGGTCACGTTCGATCCCGCGCAAGTGAACTACAATCAGTTGCTCGATGTTTTTTGGAGCAATCACAATCCCACAACCTTGAACCGCCAGGGTCCGGACGTCGGGACGCAATATCGTTCCGTGATTTTTTATTACACGCCCGAGCAAAAAACTGCGGCGGAGCAATCGAAGGCCGGGCTGGACAAAAGCGAAAAATTCCGCAGCCCGATTGTCACGCAAATCGAGCCGGCGCCAAAGTTTTATCGCGGCGAAGAATATCATCAGCGTTATTTGGAGAAACGCGGGATGACGCATTGCGCGATCTGAAGCTGACGAGTGTGGATGAAACGCGACGTTATCCGCACGAGTGATTTCGTTCGCGACGCGAGTGACCTGATTTTGCGCAAGGCGCGAAGTGCCTTCGCGGAGCGCGGTGAATTTCGCATCGCTCTTTCCGGCGGAAACACGCCCCGACCGGTTTATGCCGAATTGGCGCGGCGCGCGGCGGAGATCGATTGGGAACGAACCTTTATTACCTTCGGCGATGAGCGTTGCGTTCCGCCGGAGCACGAAAAAAGCAATTACCGAATGGCGCGAGAATCGCTGTTTCTACCGGCGTCAGTGCCCGGTCGATCGGTCGCGCGGATGCGCGGCGAGATCGAACCGCATCTGGCCGCGGAGGAATATCAGGATCAACTGGATGTCTTAGCAGCGCAGAAAGGTGAAATGATTTTTCGGCACGATTTGGTCTTGCTAGGCTTAGGGGACGACGGACATACCGCTTCACTTTTCCCGGGGAGCGCGGCGCTCGAAGAAAAATCGCGCAGAGTGATGGCGAATTTTGTTTCGAAGCTAAATGAGTGGCGGCTCACCTTTACTTTTCCGCTGATCGCGCAGGCCCGCAGTGTTTGTTTCCTGGTCGATGGCAAAAAGAATCCCGAATTAATCGAGGAAGTCTTAGCCGGCGATCGCCGTTATCCTGCCGCGAATGTCACCGCGACAGATGATTTAACCTGGGTTATCGGTCATTCTGCCTAACGAATGAAAACCGACACGATCATCGTTTCTGGTTCAGCTGGTCTGATCGGCTCGGAGACGGTGAAGCGTTTTGCGAACGATGGACTGCGCATCGTCGGACTCGACAACGACATGCGCCGCCAATTCTTTGGCGAAGAGGCGTCAACGAAATCGACGCGCGATCTGTTGATCGAAACGATCAGCAGTTACGAACACCACGATCTGGATATTCGTGATGCGCTCGATGTGCGCGATTTGTTCAAGGAAAATGCCGGACGGATCGCGGCCGTGGTGCATACCGCGGCGCAACCTTCGCATGATTGGGCAGCGCGCGATCCGCAAATGGACTTCACGGTGAACGCGAACGGCACATTGAATTTGCTCGAAGGCGCGCGCGAGTTTTGTCCGGAAGCGCCGTTTGTTTTCACATCGACAAACAAAGTCTATGGCGACACGCCGAATCGCCTGCCGCTGCGCGAACTGGAAATGCGCTGGGAGATCAAAGCCGGTCACGAATACGAGCCTGGCATTTCCGAAACGATGAGCATTGATCAGACAAAGCATTCGCTTTTCGGCGCGTCGAAAGCGGCGGCGGATGTGCTGGTGCAGGAATACGGACGCTATTTCGGAATGCCGACGGGCTGTTTTCGCGGTGGTTGCCTGACCGGTCCGGCGCACGCGGGCACGGAACTGCACGGATTTCTCTCTTACTTAATGAAGTGCACCGTCTCCGGACGGCCCTATCGGGTCTTTGGTTACAACGGCAAACAAGTGCGCGATAATATTCACAGCTTCGATTTGGTTGAAGCCTTCGCGGCCTTCATCGATGCGCCTCGTGCGGGTGAGGTCTATAACATCGGCGGCAGTCGCCACTGCAATTGCTCGATGCGTGAAGCGATTCAGCTCTGCGAAGAAATTAGCGGACGGCGTCTAACGTGGACTTACGAAGAGGACAATCGCATTGGCGATCATATCTGGTGGATCAGCGATGTGCGGAAGTTTCAGCAACATTATCCGCGCTGGAAATTCCGTTATGGCCTGCGCGAAATTCTCGAGGAAATTCACGAAGCGGTGGTCGCCACCGAAGTGATTGCCTAACGAAGTGATCGCTCTGTTGTAGCGGCGGTCTATGACCGCCGAAATCTTTCTCTGGAATCCGCGTCTTCGGCGATAGACCGCCGCTACAGACTAGTATTCCTCGCCTTCGTCGCCCGCGACCGTAGGCGCGACGCGATCCGGAATGGCGTAGACGTGAAACATGACGCCGAACCAGTAGATCGGAATTAACGCCAGGCCGAAGCCGGCCGTTGCAGTCGCGGCCAACGCGCCGCACAAAAGCGCGAAGCCGCCGCCGATGAGAAAGAGCAACCCGAGAAATCGGTAACCTTTATAGACATGCCCGAGTCCCGGAATGACGCTGAGCATGACCGCGACCAGATCGCTCGCCTTGCCTTCCGCCGTTTCCAGTTTTCCCTCGGCGTTGTGCGCGAGACTGGCGGTTTCGTTTTCGGTGGAAGGCGCGTCTGTGTATTCGATTTCCAAAATGTCTCCTCCTGAAACCTGCGACTGCTTCACCGTTCCAAGCGAGACAGATTTCGTCAAGCCTGTGATACTGCGCGGATGCGAATCGAACTCGCGCAATGCACTCTGCGTTCCTTTAAAATGGAAGACGCCGGCGTTGGCCGAAGGAGCGAACAATCGCAAGGTCTGGCTGAACCTGCGCGACCGCATGCCGCATCCCTATTCGCTGGCCGATGCGGAAGCTTATCTAAATCGCCTGGCTAAAGATGAAACTGCGCATGTCGCCTGCATTGAAATCGATGGCAAGGCTGCTGGCGGAATCGGACTCCATCCCGGCGAAGATGTGCATCGGCGCACGGCTGAACTCGGCTACTGGCTGGCCGAACCCTACTGGGGCCGTGGCATCGTCACCGCGGCGGTGCGCGCTTTCGTTGAATATGGATTCGCCAACATTCCGCTCGATCGCATTTACGCGAGCGCTTACGCGCACAATTCTGCATCGGTGCGCGTTTTGGAAAAAGCCGGTTTCCAATTCGAAGGCCGCATGCGCAAGAACGTGATCAAGGACGGCGTCGTGCTCGATTCGCTGCTTTACGCGAGAGTGCGCGAGGACTAACGAGTGGTTGCGATGATAAAGCTGAGCGAGATTACTGAGTACCTGCGATCAGTTTCTTCGGATCGCCGAATGCGATGATTGGGCAAATGCTCTCAACGGTTTGCAGGTAGAAAATTCCGGTAGTGTGAAGAAAATCGGTGCGGCCGTGGATGCTTCGAGCCGGATTTTCAAACTGGCTGCGGAACGTGGAATCGATTTACTCCTCGTCCATCACGGGCTTTTCTGGGCTGGTCCGCAACCGATCGCGGGCGCGGTGCGACGGCAAATCACCACCTTGTTCGAGCACGACATTGCTCTCTACAGCGCGCATCTGCCGCTCGATGTGCATCCGCTCGTCGGCAATAACGCCCAGCTCGCCGCGGCGCTTGGCCTGACCGAGACAGAACCGTTTTTCGAAGAGAAGGACCAATTCATCGGCGTGCGCGCGAAGTTGCAAATTTTTCCGAATGAACTCGCGCGCAAACTCGAGCACTCGTTAGGCAGCAGCGTTAAACTTTTTGCCAGCGGCCCGCCCACGACTGCTGAGATCGGAATCATCACTGGTGGCGCGGGGAGCGAGATTTACGCGGTGGCGCGCGAAGGCATCGATACCTTCATCACCGGCGAAGCGCCGCACTGGGCCGCGGTCGCGGCGGAAGAACTTGGTCTCAACCTCTTGTTAGGCGGACACTACGCCACCGAGACTTTCGGGGTAAAAGCGCTGGCCACGCATCTCGCGGAACATTTCGATCTGCCGTGGGAATTTCTTGATGCCCCGACCGGTCTTTGAGGAAGCTCCTCCTTTCCGGCCGAAGCCGTAGCTAATGGAACCTTTTATCACCTGTCTTGGTTTTGTCGTGCTGGTGGCGATGCTTGTGCCATTCATTCTCGCTTTCGCGCACGCGCGCAAAATCAAGGCGCTCGAAACCGCGGTGGAAAAGCTGGGTGCGCGAATTGCCTCTTTAGAATCGGGAACGCGCGAGCCGGTTGCGCCGGTGAAAGAGGAACCAGTCGTTAGGCCAACACCTGAGCCACCTGTTACGGCTGCTGCACCCGCGGTTCCACCACCGTTGCCGACCATCCCGCGAGCCGCAGCGCCAACGCCAACCGTCGTCGTTGCACCGCCGAAGCCGGCGACCAAACCGCGGGCCGCGATCGATTGGGAAAGTTTTCTCGGAGTAAAACTTTTCGCCTGGATTGGCGGCTTCGTTCTTTTCCTCGGCGTTGTCTTCCTCGTGAAATACGCCTTCGAAAACAACGTCATCACACCAGCGATGCGCGTGATCGGGGGCGCGATTATCGGTTGCGCTCTTGTCGCGATTGGCTGGTTCGCCGCACGGCGCAATTACCGTGTTCCCGGCCAAAGCCTTTGCGCCACGGGCGTGGTCATTCTCTACGCCGACATTTTTGGCGCGCATGCCTTCTATGGTTTGGTCTCGTTAGGCACCGCCTTCGTCCTCATGTGTGTTGTGACGGTGGCGGCCTTTTTCCTCGCCGTCCGACTCAATGCACAGGTCGTGGTTATCCTGGGATTGCTCGGTGGATTTCTCACGCCGGCCTTGCTGAATGAGCATACCGATCAACCTCTGCGTCTCTTCAGTTACATCGCCTTACTCGACGCCGGCATCGCCGCAGTGGTTTTGCGCAAGCGTTGGAATTATTTGCTCGTGCTCGCCGCCGCCGGCACTGCGCTCATGCAGCTCGCGTGGGCGAGCGAATTCGGTCCGGCTAAGGCCACTGCGGGCATGCTGATTTTCCTCGGCTTCGAAGGGCAATTTCTTCTCTTCGCCTGGCTGCGGCAGAAAATTCAACCGCCGGAGAAATGGTCGATGGCCGCGGCCTGCATCACCGGTGCATCCGCGCTCGCCTTCGGTTTCCTCTTGTTAGACTTTCGCTCGCTCGCGACGCGTCCGGGTTACTTCTTCGGCTACACTTTTCTCGCCGACATCGGCTTGCTCGCGCTCGCGCTATCGCGCAAACATCCTGCGCGGATCGCGGCGCCGGCCGGTAGTATCGTTTTTCTTCTGCTCGCGAGTTGGACTGCACTTTTTCTGCGCCACGATCTTCTTTGGTGGGCCCTCGGCGCCTATGTGCTCTTCGCTTTGATCCACGCTGGTTTTTCTGTCTGGCCGGCCCGCGAAGAAACGAAAACGAAAACGGCCGCACCGATCTGGCAGAGCTATGTCCCATTACTCGCCCTCGCCTTACTCTTCATCGCGGTATCGCGCGGCGAAACTTCCTTTGCCCTCTGGGCGGTTGTGCTGCTGATCGACATCATCGCCGTCGGTGTCGCGGTAACATCCAAGTCGGTCGTGGCCTTGCTCGCAGCTTTGGTGGCCACACTTTTCACGGCCGGGCTCTGGGTCGTGACTGCGCCGCCGTTGAACGAAAGTGTCATCGGCATTCTGACGGTCATCGGCACCTTTGGAGTCTTCTTTTCCAGCGCATCCAGTTTCTTCACGCGCAAGCTTGGCCTAACGAGTGGTGATTCGCGCCGTCACGTTCCCGCGCTTTCCGCCGCGATGCCCTTTGTGCTCTTGTTAATGGTTATCGCCAAGTTGCCGATTGGCGTGCCGACGCCGGTCTTCGCCGTCGCGTTACTCCTGGCGGTCCTTCTTCTCGCTCTCGGAATTTTGTCGCGCACCAGTTGGGTCGCGGCCGTCGCGCTCGTCTTCACCTGGGCGGTGGAATGCGAATGGCACACCATGCATCTGACCGATAGCTATGCCTTCATCGCTCTCGGCTGGTATGTTGTCTTTCTTCTTCTTTTCGTCGCTTATCCATTTTTTTCCGCAGAGAAAGACAGCTGGTTGCCCTGGGCCATTGGCGCTCTCTCAGGCCTCCTGCATTTTGGACTCATCTTCGATCTCAAATCGATCTACCCACAAATGCAGAATGGTCTGGTGCCAGCCGCCTTCATCATTCCATTTGCCTTTGGCGTCTGGTTCCTGATTAAGAAACGCGGAGTTATCCCGGCTTCGGGCGATGCGCGCCTGGCCTGGCAGGGTGGTGCGGCTCTCTTATTCCTAAGTCTCATTTTTCCGATCCAATTCGACCGGGAATGGATCACGCTTGGTTGGGCGGTGGAAGGTCTCTCGTTACTAGCTCTCTTTCGCACCGTGCCGAACAAGGGACTGCGCGTTGTCGGCACAGGTATGCTCAGTCTTGCATTCGTTAGGCTAGCTTTAAATCCCGCTATCTTTGAATACCATCGCCGTACTCCGGTTCGTATTTGGAACTGGTATCTCTACGCCTATGGCCTGACGAGTCTTTGCTTGTTCGGTGGCGCGCATCTCCTGCGTAACTACCGCGAAACCTTGTTCGCCCGTGTCGCGCCCCGCTACCTTTATACCCTCGGCACAATTCTCACCTTCCTGCTGCTCAACATCGAGATTGCCGACTTCTTTTCCATCGGTCCGACCCTCGTCTTTTCCTTCTCCGGAAACTTCGCACGCGACATGAGCTACTCCATCGCATGGGCACTGTTTGCCTTTGTCCTGCTTCTGGTCGGGATGAAGAAAAACATGCGCTTCGTGCGTTACGCTGGCCTGGCCTTGTTGCTGGTCACGCTCGTGAAATTGTTTCTGCACGATCTCGGCTACCTAAGTCAGCTCTATCGCATTGGTGCCTTCATTGGCGTCGCGCTCATTCTCATCGTCGCCTCGTTTGTCTATCAACGCTTTCTCGCGCCGCGCACGAAAGCGCCGCCCGCGCCGTAGCTGCGAGGGCTTGCCAGTTAAGCTTGCTCTGCCAACATTCAGTTATGTTGATGCGCGGGTTGGTGGCGTTCGCATTGTTAATTTTCGCGGCGAGCGCTTCGGCGGCAGTTAAACAACCTCTCGCCGGTCACGGCGCGGTCCAGTTGATCCGCGGGCCGCAAAATCATCTGCTGGTGCCGGCTTCGGTGAATGGACATTCCGCCAGCTTCCTGCTCGATACCGGCGAAAATCTTACTTTCCTGCAGAACGACCGGGTGACTCCGCTAGGTGTGCAAAATCTCGGCCGCCAAACTCATGTGGGGGCGCTTTGGTTTTCACTCGGCCAGATCAACCGGCTAGGTCTTGGCACGGTGATGCTTTCGCCGGTTGAAGTAGCTCTCTACGATCCCGCGCAATTCCGCGGGCCGGTGCCAGGGAAAGGTGGCAGGGCCGCTGATGGCATCCTCGGTCTGGAGCTATTACAACGGCATGGCGCCGTCATTAACTGCCGCACGCAACAGCTATTCGTACAATCTGACTCGGCGTCGCCACTCAATCTTGCCGCTATCACCGGTGGCTTTGGCTTTATTCGTATTCCTATTACTCCTAGCGGACATGGTCAGCTTACGGTGTCGTGTAGTATTGGTCCTATCAGTGGGCGTCTGGTTATCGATACCGGCGCTTTCGTCACCATTCTGGATGCCCACGCGGTGCGCGATCTCAACCTGAACCCGCAGGCCACCACTCACAGCGCACGAACAGCCTCCGGCCGCGTGCGGCCGATGGCTGTGAGTGAGATCAAAGATTTCAACATTGGTGGAGTGCCGATGGCGCCGCAGAAATTCGCCATCATGGATCTCTTCGAACCGAACAAGCCGTTGCGCGTCTTCACTGGCATCAATCGCCTGGTAGGTTACGATGCGCGAATGCCGCGGTCGAAACACGACGTCCTCGGCTTGTTAGGCAGCGAGCTACTTTATCAACGCAGCGCGATCATCGACTTAGGTAGCATGTCGCTCTACTTGAAGTAGAGGCCAGCTTTAGAATTCGCCGGAGGCTACCTAGCTCTTCGTTTTGGTTTTCGATTTCGCCAGGATTTCCGCGGCCAGTTTCTGTTGTGATTGCTGCATGCGCTGTATCATCGGAGCCATCATCTGCTGCATTTCCGACATCGTGTTCTGTATCACAAGGGGCATCTTATTGATCATAGCCTGGCCGGCCGGCGTCTTATAGAGACCAATTATTCCTGTTACTTCCTCCTGAGTCAGGGATTTCTGGTAGATCCGGATATACATCGGCTCGAGCTTGCTCCACGCCAGCTCTTCTTTCATCGTGGCAAGAGCGTCAGCGCGGCTCCGGTCGACCATCTGCTGTGCATCCGGCGGAATGGTTTGCCCTTTCAAGGCTTCCGCCATGGTCTTTTGCATCATGTTATCCAGCTGCGGAATCATTTGTTCGAGCAGCTTCTGCACGTTGGTAATCTCGAGTAGTTCCCGAATTGAAGCTTCCGTCGGAACATTATCGGCTGCTTCCGCTGCGAGGCAGGTGGCAAAGAGAAGAGGTAGGATACGTTTAACCATAAAAAGATAAGACTTAGGAGTTAGTTACCATGCTGGCAGGCTATCGAAACTAGAATCCGCAGTAAAGTGTATTCGCGGCGATCACTCAGGATACGCTTTCTTCTTTCGTTCCGGCTCGCGGGCGCGAATCGGTATTACCCTCGACCGTAACCGGGCCGACAGAGAAATCCGCCATCATTTTTTTGAGGTCAGCTACGGTGGGGCCGGCCTCGGTTAGGTTTAGGCCGGTTTTCTCGCTTAGGATCAGGGCGATCAGGGTGTCCATGAGGCTTATGCCTACCTTTGGTGTTTCGCCATCCGCGCCACTCTGCCCAGCCATGAACAAACGCTGCGGAACCAAAGGTTGCTTTGAGTTAGCAAATTTTTCCGAGACTAATTGCAAGGCATATAAGCGTGGGTCGCGATAAGCGGAGATGGTTTGCATGGTGACAAGCGCTTCCGCCAGACCTATCTGGGCGATGCGCGCACCTTCGCCTTTACCTTCCAGTTCTTTAGCCTTGGCATTACCTTCCGCGAGAGTGATCGAGCGGCGGGCGTCGCCTTCCGCCTCTGCCTGGTTCGCCTTGCCACGGTTAGCCGCAATCTCGATCTGCACCGCGCTAGTCGTGAGTTCAGCTTGTCTTTCCGCCTGAGCCCTGGCTTTGTTCAGCGCGATCTGGTTCCTGGCGGCTTCTTCTTGTTTTGCAAAGGTCTCCCTCTGTTCATCTGCCAAACGCCGCATCCGCAGCTGATCAAATAACGTGTCGATCGGGTCTGCTTTTCCGGCAGGTTGTTCCTTGCTTTCAGGCCGGCCGATCAGGACCGACACGACATTGATGTCGTAGGCACGGAAGCGTTGGGATAGTTGTTCGGTCGCATTTTTCTGCAGCTCTTCGCGACGGCTTAACAAATCGAGCATGGTCACTTCCTGTGCGACGTCGCGGAAGTAGGCGGTCAGGATCGGGTCCAGGGTTTGGGTAATGAGCCGCTTCACATCGCCGAAGCGTTGCACGACTGATGGAGCCTTCTGGTAGTCGATGTGCAAGACGAGTGAGAGGGGCAGGCGTGGCTCATAACCATCTTTCGTGATTAGGTCGATCGAGGTCAGGTTCTCATCATACTTATGGCTTTCGGTTTGGTTGTTTACCCAACGCAGGACAAAGTTGATCGTGGGCACTAGCTCTACCTTTACCGCATAGGGATTTAGAGCGTATTTGCCGGCAGTTAGCGCGCGTTTCCAAACGCCGCGTTGTCCCTCATCCACTTGCTCTCCATAACGAAACTCATCGCCAGTCGTGTCCGTCCCAGCCTGCCCGTAGTAAGAAACAACCGTGCCGACGTAACCGATCGGTATAAGAGTCTTGTTGCGAATTTCTACCGTGCCAAACCAACGATTGATGAAGAAGGTTCCATCAGTCAGGACTTGCAGTTGCTTCCCCCGCTTGCCTCCCAGGGTTAGAAACGCTTCGGGATCCTGGAAGTAGTTATGATCCTTTTGGCCTGCACTGGCCTTCACTTCCGGAGCGATAATTTCCGTCGAGCTAATTGTCGGTCCATCCTGGATCGAGACGACACCGATAGTATCGTAATCTCTTTCGGCCTCGGTTAGTTCTACTCCGCCGGGTTTGGCTTTGCCAGCTTCACTGGCAGCGCCGCGATGACTCTTTTCATCCCAGTTTTCCTGTGTCCCCCGGGTGCGTGAACCGATAACGATCGGGGAAAAACCATCGACGTTCTTTAGTTCTTCCTGCCAGCTCCGGTATTGCTCGTGCTGGTCGCGGACCGGCCCGGAGTAAACAGCCTCTTCAGTAATGACGACGAAGAGCGTTAGGTTGAGCGCATACACACCTTCGCGCAGCACCCCTCGCTGCCGTCCGCGCTGACCACCTTGCGAGAGGAAAGCTTCCGCATCCTGGAAATGATTGCAGGGGACGTTGCGTCCCAAAGTCTGGTCCGGTTCCAAAGGTTCACCATCGCGGGCATAGACATAGCCCATCTTACCTTCGCCTATAACAACGAGCGGAGTCTTGTGCACCTTGTATTGCCAGGGGTAGAGGCCGAAATGCAAACCGCCGCGCAGTAACCTTGTCTGGAAGCCTGCTTCACCTTGCCGCGCGATGATCTGGCCTTGCTTCAATGACCCGCGTCGTGACCAGATTTTTTCGATCACGCCGATCATGGTATGCGGTATGTAAACGACACCCAGAAGCCTCGGCAGGAAGTAGATAAGCACGATGCCGGCGACGATCGCGCCTATGGTAAATGGCGGAGGCATCTTAAGATCGAATTCTGCCAGGAGAGATATAACATTCATTTTGCTTCCTTAGACCTGAGGTTTGGTAATTTGTTATACGGAAAATATCTTCGCGGCTCTCGCATTATTTTTAGGGCGGTGCGGGAATTGCTGGCAACAGCGAAGCGTTCTGCGCTATCATGCGGCAAACATTCCGCGCTTCAAATCTTTCTTGCAGCCTAAGAGGGGAGGAGGATCGAAGAGGAAGAGTGAAGACAAGCGATTATGTGATCCTTTCCATTCTCGCGCTTGTCGCGACCGCTCGTGCCGATACCATTCAGTCCAACTCCGGCTCCGAGATTGTTGGCACGGTGACGAAGTATGCCAACAGCTCTTTTGCGGTGCGGGGCGCGGACGGCAAAGTCCAGGCTTACTCTTCCAATAGCATCAAGCGGATCGTTTTTGATCCGCGACCGATCCCGGCCAAGGTCGCTTCGCGAACGAAAGGTGCGCTCGAAGGTAAGGTAAGTTTATACGAGAACGGCAGCTTCGCGTTTGCTGGTCCTGCTGGCACGGAGAAATTGCCCGCCATCTTTATCGACCAGATTAGTTTCGGCGGCGATCGTGGGCCGGAGATTGATACCATCAGTAAAGGTAGCCAGGTCGATCTCAGCAAACACCTTGTCCTGGGCAGTGTAACGATCGTTGATTTCTATGCCGATTGGTGTGGTCCTTGTAAGCAGCTATCACCTACTCTCGAACAGCTAGCGAAGACTGATCCGGAGATTGCTCTCCGCAAAATCGACATCATTAACTGGGAGTCGGCCGTAGCGAAGCAATACCAGGTTACGTCCATCCCGCGGGTGGAAATCTATAATCGCACAGGTAAGCTCGTCGGCACGGTGCGCAGTGTCTCGCCCGAGGAAGTGCGGCAGTACGTGGCGAAGGCCAAACAAGGCGGCTAGTTCGGCCGCAAGAGCCAGCTGCCGATATCGGCTAGCTTGGTGCAGCCGCAGAGTAACATGGCTTCGTCCAACTCGCGGCGGAGAATCTCCAGGACGTTAGTTACTCCTTCCTGACCTGCGACGGACAAGCCCCACAGGACTGGTCGTCCTACCAGGACCGCTCGCGCGCCGAGCGCTATCGCCTTTAGTACATCACTGCCGCGTCGGATCCCGCCATCGACATAAATCTCGCAAAGCTCACCCACTGCTTCCGCAACGTGAGGTAACACTTCGCAAGTAGCAGGCGCGGTATCGAGTTGTCTTCCACCGTGATTGGAAACAACTAACGCCTTTGCACCGTGTTCGACGCAGCGCCGTGCATCGTCCGCGCGACAAACGCCTTTCACCACTACTGGTAAACGGGTTGAGCTACACAACCATTCCAGATCATCGAACCCGAGGTCTTGTTTGAAGTTAGCGCGCACGTAAGCAGCTAGTCCGGACCCTTGCACTTCCGGCATATCCCCTTTTCCTAAGGCTGACAGGTTTGCTACTGCCAGACCATCCGGCAAAGTAAAACAATTACGCGCATCGCGTTCGCGTGTGCCCAGGCCGGGCGCATCGACAGTGAGGACGATCGCTTCCGCGCCCGCTGCTTCAGCTCGCTGCACTAGCTCATGCGTGATGTTACGATCCTGGTAGACGTAGAGTTGGAACCAACGGGGACTAGCTGCCGCAGCGAAAACCGACTCCATCGGAGTGTTAGAAAGTGAGCTAAGTACAAACAAGGTCCCGGCATCCTTCGCCGCCTTGGCTGTCGCGATCTCGCCTTCTGCGCAGGCCAGTTTGTGAAACGCGGTCGGCGCAACTACGATAGGCATGGAGATAGGTTGACCTAGCACGGTGGTAGCTAAGTCACGCGTACCTACACTGGCGAGTACACGGTAGTAGAGCTTTAGTCGTTCCCAGCCGGCCGTATTTTCGCGCAGTGTGATCTCATCCAACGCGCCGCCTTCGTAGTAATCGCAGCAGTCCCTGGCTAGCTTGGCCCGCGCGACCCGCGCGTAGTCGGCGACATTGAGCAAAGGCGCTGGCTCCACCTCTTGTGATCTTATTGAGCTTCCTGCTCAAGGACGAACCAGGCCGGTTTCAAATGCGCCAATGGTTCCCTGAGTTTGTCTAGTTCATGCGCCGGTCCGTGTAACTCTATTCGAACCAGATCGGCGATGGTCATGACTTCGGCCAAAAGCTGACCGACATTATCGAGGTGGGCGAGAATGCCTGCGGCATCGGCATAACCTTCGCGACAAAAAAACTCGTCGCCATTGAGAGTGTATTCGTAGAAAAGATTTTTGGCTTCGCTGCGCGTTTTCGCGATGAATTCCGGCAGCCGAGCCTTGAAGGTTTCGAGCTTGCCCGGATGAGCCTTGAAGTAGGGATGCAGGCTAACGAAATTTGAAAGAGTGGCCATCCCCGAAGCCTGCACCTCGGCGAGAAACAGGTCGAGCTTTGAAAAGTGCTCGGGGGGGGACTTGAACCCCCATGCCTTACGGCATACGCCCCTCAAACGTACGTGTCTGCCATTTCACCACCCGAGCAAAAACGCGGCCGGGCCGACCGCAGGGAAGATGGTAAAGCGATGTGCGCCTCTGGCAAGTGGCAAGTCGGCGGAAAGCTGATTGACAGAGAATGTTTCCGCCTTTTTGCTGGTGATATGAACTCGAAGGTCATCACTCTTTTTGCTGCGCTTTTCTTCTGCCTGGTGACGGCCGGGCGCGCCCAGCTCGTTTTCGAAAAAACGGAGATCGAACTGCATCCGAAAGCGACCGATGCCGACGCTGTGGCGAATTTTAAGTACGAAAACAAGGGCAAGACGCCGATCAAGATCAAGTCGGTGAAGAGCTCATGCGGCTGCACCGTTGCATCGTCGCGCAAGGACGAGGTTGCACCCGGCGAGAAAGGCGAAGTGACCGCGACCTTTCACATTGGCGGGCGGACCGGCCTGCAACAAAAAGCCATCACCGTTGAAACCGATGATGCCGCGCAGCCAGTGATGAACCTGATGCTGAAAGCCGTCATCGAACAGCCGATCGAGATCCAACCGCAGTTTGTCTATTGGCAGGCGGGCGAAAAGCCGTCGGCCAAGACCTTCAAGGTCAAAGCCGGCAAGGATGTGACCCTCACTAAAGTAGAGGTAGCTTCCTCCAATCCCGACTATACAACGAAGGTCGACAAAGTCTCTGCGGGTGAATACACCATCACGGTGCAACCGAAAGACACCGAGAAGATGTCGAATGCTACTTTTACCATTAAGACTGACCTGCCCCAGCCCATCTACGTAACGGCGCGGGTAACTCCGGCGGCCGGCGCGGCTCGTTAGGCAGTGAAGCGCGCGCTGCAGCAGGCTGTGCTTTTGTTAGGCCTGGCTTTCCTCCCGGCGATGGGGCAGGCCATCTATCTGCGGCACGAAATCTCCTGGGAAGCAGCGCCGCTGCTGCCCGATGAAGTTAAGGTAGTGGACGCCCGCGCCTGGGGCGACTCCGTCCTCTGGGTGGATGCGCGGCCTAACGAGCAGTTCGAGCAGGCGCATATCCCCGGAGCTATCCTGCTCAATGAAGATCACTGGCAGGAGCTGCTTTCGCCAATGCTGGCCGTCTGGTCGCCCGACCGCCGCACGATAGTTTATTGTAGCCGCCAAAGCTGCGCCGCCAGTCACGAGGTCGCGAAACGTTTGCACGAGGATGCGGGTTTGAAGGATGTTTATGTCCTGCACGGTGGTTGGGAAAGCTGGCAGGAGATGAATCGTTAGGTTGCTATGTCCGGCCGGTTACCACTCGTTAGGCTAGCTCTCGCCTTCTTACTCGGCGGAACTTTCATCTATACCGGTGTGGTCAAGGCACTTGATCCTTTGCATTTCGCCAGCGAGATCCAAAACTATCGGCTTGTCTCCTGGCCTCTCGGGATGAGCCTCGCCTTCTATCTGCCCTGGCTGGAAATTTTTTGCGGTGTAGCTCTCATTCTGGGTTGGCTGCGTCACGGTTCCACCGCTATTCTCATGGCGGCGATGTCCTTCTTTATTGTCCTATCCTTGGTCACGCAGGCCCGCGGAATTGATCTCGCCTGTGGCTGCTTCGGCCGTGCCGGTAAGGGACTTGGTTTCACCGCACATCTTGGAATTGATTTCGCTCTCCTGGCCGCGCTTTGCTTACTCTGGTTCTGGCCGGCGCGCATGGCCGAGCCTTTACCAATGCCTGCCCAGCCCTCTTATCCCACCGCATGAAATTTCTTCTACTTCTCGCCCTCGTTTTTGGTTGTGTGCTTCCTTTGTCGAGTAAAGCGCAGGAAGCAATCGAGAACCGCCTCGCCTTGCACGACCGTTTTGCCCATGGCTCATGGGAGTTCGAAAACATGGTTGGCTCCTACTACTTGTTCGATCGCACCGGTAACGTGCGGCCCAGTGTCGATTACGTCATTGATAGCGCGCGTTTCGGCATCATGCTTTACAATCCTACCGGCCCTAGCCTTCTCCGCGGCAACTTCGAATTTCTCGGCGAAGCATTCGGTGGCGACATCTTTCACGGACCGGGCAGCGTCCTCGCCGGAGTGAGTATGTTTCTGCGTTACAACTTCATTCAACCCGGCGCCCGCCTTGTCCCTTACTACCAGTTCGGCGGTGGCGGTGTTTATACCGACATCGCTCACGGGCCAGCTGCTGGAAATGCCATCGGCGCGGACTTCGAGTTCAACCTCCAATCGATTCTCGGACTACGCGTCTTGTTGAACTCGAAATGGTCGATCAACCTCGAAGGCAGCTACCGTCACATTTCCAACGCCAGCCTGGCCGAACCTAACTACGGCATCGACCAGGTAGGTGGAGCGATAGGTGTAGGTTATCACTTCTAAGGCCTAAGACGGCCAGACGCGACGTTCAGCGGACGTCCTTGGCGAGCACCGCGTCGACGTCAGCGACGAACGCGGGAACAAAGCCGATATGCTTGGCGCTGCGCCACCAGGCTGCGCCGCGTTCGGTTTTGAGCAGACTACTCAAGTGCTGCCCGGTCGAGAATTCGAAGGTCCCTTTCGGAAAAATGCCGCGCTGCGTTCTTTCCCAAATGTGGAAGGACGCCCAGAGAGTTTCCTGGAGCATCTGCTCCAGCCTTAGCTGATCGGCAGGGTCTAGCACAGTCTGTCCGCGAAGGCCTCCCGTCATCAGGTCGGCAATGTCGCGGTTCCCGGCGATCGCCATGCGGATCACAGTCCATTGCGCCATGGTGGAATTGTGTTCGTTGCGCTGAAGCGCGGCGGTGTTTTGTCTGACTTGCAGGCCAACGAAGAGAAGCGACAGGACGACGCCAACCGAGCCAACGATCTGCGCGAGATAGGATAACTGTTCGAGCGACATAAGTGCTGTTACCGATGAAGGGCAGCAAGCCTATCAGAGTTGTCAATTTTGTATGCTGCTCGTGCATACTTCATTTGCGATCACCGGTGGGATCGCAACGGACAAGACTAGCTATCGCTCTTCCGCGGTCGCGGCAAAGTTCGCGCTAGGACGCGCACCAAATCTTCGTTGATAGGCGCGCTGAAAAGCGGCGGAATCGGTGAAACCAACTGAAGCTGCAACACCGAAAATGGTTTTCTGACGCTTGGAGAGACGGCGCCGCGCCTCGTTCAAACGCAGGTTTTCGATGAAGAGTTTAGGTGCCTGACCGAAGACACTCTTAAAGGCTTTGCTGAAATGATTGGGCGACATGCAGGCGCGCCGAGCCAGGATCTCGACCGAGAGATCGCCTTGCAGGTTACGCACGATCCAGGGAATAAGGTCCGCGAACCGTTCGTTAGGCCGGCGATCCAGCGGACCGCCGTCTACCTCTTTTCCTTCGGGATTGGTGCGGTCGAGGAATAGCTCACTCTCCACCGCTTGAGCTACGTAAGGTCCATAGTCTTCACGAATCATAGCTAACGAGAGGTTCACGCCCGCAGCCAGACCGCTGGAAGTGTAGAAAGGACCGCTTTGAACCAGTGGACGTTTGTGATTGATGCGAAGCCGAGGGAACTGGCGCGCGGCATCGCTGGCAAAACGCCAGTTAATTGTTACTTCGCGGTCGTCGAGTAGGCCGGTCGAAGCGAGAGCATACAAGCCGGTGCAAACCGTGCCGATACGGCGGCACTCCGAAGCACGTCGAAGAAGGAAGGTAGCGATGGCCTGGTTTACTTTCGCTTCGCGAATGCCGGGGCCGCCCGCGACAATAATAGTGTCGAGCTCTTCCACCTTCTCCAAGGTGGTCTGGGCTTGCACTTCGAGGCCGGAATCGGTGTGGAATTTTTCCGAACCGGCGCCAATAATACAAACTTCGTAGCAAGGAATGCGACCGCCATAGCCGTTATCCAGCGCCGCGGCGCGAAAGGCCTCCACCGGAGCTATGACATGCAAGGCAGTGACGCGATCAAAACCGATAATGCCAACGCGTTTGGGATTCATGCTAACGGCTAACCATTCGTTAGGCTAGGCGGCCATCTTGGTGTGGCGGCGCCGGATATGCCGATGAGTCGGGAGGGAATGTTCTTGCAGGCTCTGCCTCTGGAACTTCTTCGGCGGGATACCGAAACGGCGTTCAAAGGCGCGGCGGAAAACATCGGCGGTCTTATAACCGACTGAGCCAGCTACTTCGTCCACACTTGAGTTATAGGAGGCCAGCCGACGCGCTGCTTCCGTGATGCGAAGGCGTTCGACAAACTCGGCGGGGGAGACCTGGAAGCGGCGTTTGAAGATGCGCCGAAAATGTCGTGGACATACACAAGCGCGCTCGGCTAGCACTTCTACTGAAAGGTTAGCTCGCAGGCGGCTGGTGATCCAGGCTGGTAGCTCGGCTAGTCGTTCTTCTACTCCCGGCTGCTCCGGAGCGGGGTCGAGTGGAGCTTCATCGCCGCCGGAAGGTCGAAGAGTAACCACTAGCTCACGCGCCAAACGCAAGGCACTGCGTGAGCCATAGTCTTCCTGGATCAAGGCCAGGCTCATTTCGATGCCCGCGGTGCCACCACCGCAGGTATAGAACTTGTCGTCTTTCACAAAGGAACCGGTGTCGCTGACCTGCAAAGCGCGGAAGGTGTTAGCGACGTGTTGGGCAATGCGCCAATGCGTAGTAACGCGGCGACCGGCCAGCAGTCCGCTCTCGGCTAACGGATAGATGCCGGAAGAGACAGCGGCAATTCGTCGGGTCTCAGGAGCGCGTTCCTGCAACCAGGCCGCGATCCGCTTGCTGGTTTCGCTTTGACGAAGACCTGCGCCTCCCGGGATAATAATGGTATCGAGCGGCGGCGCGGTCTTAAGCAGATGGTGCGCCTTGAAAGTGGCGCCGGATTGCGCGGAAAAAGCTTTGCCCGTTACGCCGATGAGCAAGGTATCGTAGCAGGCTTCGCCTTCTTCGTGACGCGCGGCGGCGAAGGCTTCGAGCGGTCCGGTCAGATCGAGGGTGGTCACGCCGTCAAAGCCGAGGAACCCGACGACTTTGCGCGGGGTTTCTGTTAGCTTGGAAAAATAAGTCATTGGCGAGAAGACAAAGCGGAACCAGAGTTCAGAAGAGCGTGAGGAGAACTTTGCTTCATACCCAGTAATGCAACGTTCCCGACTAAAACGGCTCACGATTGTTCAAAAAAAATTTTGAGTGACCTGGAAAAAGCCTTTTGCTTCGAAGATCCCGCATGAGCACGACTCACCCGGTGCTGAGTAAGTCCGTCGCGGCCATCGAAGAAATGATGCCGCAGGTCTATGACGACTTGCGCCGTCTGGCCACCTCCTATCTACGAGGGGAACGAATCGAACATACTTTGCAGGGAACTGCCCTGGTGCATGAGGCTTACCTGCGCCTGGTTAAGGAAGGCGAAGTAGAATGGAATAACCGCGCGCATTTCATCGGTATCTTTGCGCGCCTGATGCGCCAAACTTTAATCAACCACGCGGTGGCGAAGCGCCGGCTGAAACGTGGCGGCGATGAGGCAACGCTACTAACTCTGGAGTTCTACGAAAGCCGGCAGGTGAATGTGCAGGCGCTCGATGAAGCTTTGCACGAGCTGGAAGCACTTGATAGCAGACAAGCGCAGATCGTTGAGTTACGCTTCTTTGCCGGACTAACTATCGAACAAATTGCAGAATTGCTTGCCATTTCGCCGGCGACTGTTAAACGCGAGTGGACCGTGGCAAAGATCTGGCTACGAAGAGAACTATCCGGAAAGTAGCTAACGAGTAGTTATTAGATGAGTAAGACATTCATAGCAGAGGAAAAGCTCGGACCTGAAAAATGGCAGCTGCTGAAGGAGATCGTAGCTGATGCTTTAGAGGAACGATCGCCGGCGGCGCGGACGGCCCTGGTCGAAAGCCGCTGCGCGGACGACGCGCGGCTGCTGAGGGAAGCTGAATCGCTCGTGAGAGAGGCGGAAGCTCTCTTACATGAGCCAACCGATAATCTGGAAGATTGTGCAGAACAGGCTACGGCGTCCTTATGGCGCGATGAAGCGCCGCGCACGGGCTGGCGGATAGGCGCCTACGAGGTAGTGCGCGAGCTAGGTCGCGGCGGGATGGGTGCAGTCTATTTGGCGGCGCGCGCCGATGGACAGTTTGAGAAACAAGTAGCTATCAAGGTGCTGAAACGCGGCACGGATACGGAAGAGGTATTACGGCGCTTTTCAGCCGAGCGTCATATTCTGGCGCGACTCGACCATCCTAACATTGCGCGGTTGCTGGATGCTGGCACAACGGATGACGGCCTTCCTTACCTGGTCATGGAATATGTTTCCGGTGCGCCGGTGACCCGATTCGTCCGCGAGCAGGAGCTTTCCATCCCGGAACGGCTGGCGATTTTTCTTAAAGTTTGTTCGGCGGTCGAGGTAGCGCACCACAGTCATGTCATTCACCGTGACTTAAAGCCGAGTAACATTCTGGTTAACGCGGAAGGTGAAGTGAAGCTACTGGACTTCGGCATCGCCAAGCTAGTCAGCCCGGGGCAGGAGTGTCTCGAGATCACGGCCGCAGGCGAAGAGCGCCTAACGCCTAACTGCGCGTCGCCCGAGCAAACCGACGGACGCCCGGTGACGGAAGCGAGCGATGTCTATGCTTTGGGCGCGCTCTTATACGAAATGCTGAGCGGACAAAAACCGCACAAGTTTTCTTCGACTCATCCGGCGCGCGAGGAAATTGTGCGAGTTATCCGCGAAGAAGAGCCGATGCCACCGAGCTCGGCGACTTCCAACAAAGAGATCGCGCGGCAGTTACGCGGCGATCTCGACGCGATTGTCGCCTTTGCCATGCGCAAAGAACCCGGGATGCGATATCACACCGCAGCAGACCTGGCCGCGGACATTCGTCGTCATCTGGCCCACGAACCAGTTCTGGCACGGCGCGGGACGACAGGCTATCGCACGCGCTCCTTCCTGGTTCGCCATCGAACTGCCGCCGGCGCGCTGGCGGCTCTGCTTTTTCTCAGCGCGATGGCTTTTGCAATTTGGAATCGTTGGCCAAGGAACGCCGCCGAAGTAGCAGCGGTAACTCCGGCCACACCGAAGAGTATTGCCGTTCTGCCTTTCGATAACCTGGGCGATAATAACAATCCGCCTTCCTACTTTGCCGACGGCGTGCAGGACAACATCCTAACCGACCTGGGGAAGGTGGGAGACTTGAAGGTCATCAGTCGCAGTGGAGTGGCGAGTTATCGCGGGAAGAGAAACGTCAAAGAGATCGGCCGCGAACTAGGTGTAGCAAATGTCCTGGAAGGTAGTGTGCAAATTTCCGGCGATCGCGTCCGCATTAACGCGCAGCTAATCGATACCCGGTCCGATACGCAGATTTGGGCGGAGCATTACGACCGCAAACTGGAAGACATTTTCGCGCTGCAAAACGAACTGGCCCAAACCATCGTAACCCAGCTGAAGGTTACGCTTACTTCGCAGGAGAAGGACGCGATTCAGAAGCGGCCGACGCAGGACCTGCAAGCCTATGATCTTTACCTCAAGGCGCGCTCGCTCTTCGAAGGAACGCCCGCCACCACTCCAAGATCTAGTTGGAGTGAAGCGGTCCAGTTTGCCAAGCAAGCCGTAAAGTTAGATGAGAAGTTCACCCGGGCTTACTGTTTGATAAATCAAATAGACCTCTTGATTTATCGCTTCGGCAACGACCGCGATCCCGAGCGATTAGCAGAAGCGAAAGCAGCGGCGGAATCGGCTCTACGGTTGGAACCCGACTCGGAGGAAGCGCGTCTGGCGATAGCGCGCTATTACTACAACGGTCTGACTGACTATCGGAAAACCCAGGAGGAGCTTTCCAAGATTCCTGCTTCCGCTTCGCACACGGTGGAGTATTACACGCTCGCCTCGCTGGTGGAACGTCGCGTGGGTAAGTGGCGGGAAAGTATTCGTGACGGGGAGAAAGCAGTCGAGCTAGATCCACAAGATCCCGAGTTGGCGGTGAACCTTATTCAGACCTACAACGGCCTGAAGAGATTTGATGATTCGAATCGAGTAGCGGATGCAACCGTGGCGAGGTTGAATCGTCCTGCGCCTCGCCTTTCCTTGGTCAAGAATGAAGCCGCGCTCGCGGTTGGAGATTTAGCGGGTGCGCGGGCGGCGCTGGAAAAATTTCCTGACTGCGATGGCCCAGACTACCAGGGTGCGCGTTTCTGGCTGCCTCTCCTTGAAAAAAATTATGCTGAAGCCCGAAGCGTCGCGGCCAAGTGCGGCCAGGAAGAGCGGGAGATGCCGAGTTACTGGCAGATGATGGCGTTACTCGAGCAAGGCGAAGGTAACACCGAAGCAGCACACAGTGCCTACACCGAAGCGAAGCATGCAGCCCAAGCGGCTCTTCTCAAGCGGCCGGGTGACCCTACCTTGCTCGGAGATCTGGCGACGGCAAATGCCGGACTTGGTTTGAAGGACGAAGCGTTGCGCCTGGCGCGGCGTGGGGCGGAAAGTTGTCCGCCGAGTGCCGATGCCTTACTCGGCCCGGACTGCCTGCGGGTGGTGAGTGAAGTTCTAATGACAAGTGGCGATCACGAAGGAGCTTTCGAAATCTTGAACCAAATTGTCGGTAAGCCATTTGGTCCAACCTACGGTGATCTGAAGCTCGATCCAATCTGGGAGCCGCTGCGCGACGATCCGCGCTTCGACAAATTCTTATCGCTCGCTGCCCTGCCAGCGACGATTGATGAGTAGCAGCCTTTCGTTCGCCAGCACTCGTTAGGCGCTTCGGTGATCACAGATCGCCGTTTCGGCGATGCGTCCCGTTTCATCGGGTTTAAGTCCTAACCATGATTGAACGAGCCGGAGTAAGACTTCGGCCTCAATGAACGTTCAATCCTTAACCATGGAGAAACCAATGACGAGAACTGTACCGACCAAGCCACCGCTCCGGTGGATGATTGCTTTAGTAACGCCTTTGTTCGGCGCGATTGCGTTTGCGCAGAATGCGCCGGCAACCGGCGGTGGCGAGGCCACAACCGAACGAGTAGTGGTGACCGGCTCCTACATTCCGACCGCTGAAACTGAGTCGGCTTTGCCAGTCACCGTTTACACCGCGGAAGTCCTGCAGAAAGCAGGCGCGAACACCCCGGTTGAAGGATTGCGCCAATTACCATCCTTTGTCGGAGCGGCCGCGACCGAGAATGATGCGAACGCGGGCAATGGTTCGGCTACGATCAATCTGCGCGGCCTTGGTTCGAACAACGTCTTGATTCTCATCAACGGCCGTCGCGCCTTCCTCGGTATCACGAATCCGAACAACGGTCTTTCGGCCGACATCAATGCCATTCCGATCAGCGGCATTGCGCGGACGGAAGTTTTGAAGGACGGCGCCTCGGCAATTTATGGCTCGGACGCGGTCGCCGGCGTGGTGAACTTCATCATGCTCGATGGTCCGGGCGAAGCACCCTATGAAGGTGCCGAGGTCTACGCCTTGTATGGCAACACCACTGAGACGGACGCGCATGTTCGGCAGGCTTATCTCAAGGGTGGAGTGAAGACTGATAAGGTCTCGGTGGCCGCGGCGGGCGAATACTATTCGCGAGCCAATCTTTACTCGCGCGACCGCGCGGCTGTCGCGGGCAGCGGTGACTTGAGTAATAACCCGACCGGGCTTGGCCGTGGCGGACTAAACGGCAACAGCCCGACCTTGGCGGGTCGCGTTTCGGTGGCCGGGGCCAGGGGCCAGCTCATCCTGATCGACCAAACGATTAACAATCCAACACCGGCGAGCTACCGCACGTTTGATAACCCGGGTGGCTCAGACCCGGGCCGCTTCAATTTCCGCGCGTTCACGCCGTCGATTCCGGCGATTGAGAAAGCGCTCTATTTTATTACCGGCCGATATAAGATTTTCGGTGAAGGCCTGCAGATTTACGGGGACGTAATGTATGCCAAGACCAAACAAGATAACGGTCTGGCCCCAGCGCCGTTTACGATTCCTTTGGGCGGCTATATTAACCCCGCGGTCGTCGTGCCGAACTTCGCCGGCACCGGGACGCTCGGCACGCTCGCGGCTACGACTCCGACGGGCCAGCGCACCTTGCTACAACGAGCGATTATTCAGAATAGTCCATTCAATCCCTTCCCGGGACGTGATGGCACCACCGCGGCAGGCTCCCTGCAAACTTCGCGTTACCGTTTGGTTAATGAGTTGAACAATCGCCGCTCTTTCTACGATCACGATTACTATCGCTATGTGGGCGGCCTTAATGGTGACTTCAACTTCAAGGATAACGGCTTCATCAGTCACTTCGGTTATGATACCGGCCTGGTTTACGAGCGCTATGACGAGAAGCGCACCGACAGTGGTGATGCTACGCGCGGTGCGCTCTACCGCGAGATTATTGCCGGTAACTTTGATCCTTTCATCGGGCAGAATGCTGCCTCGGTCGGAGTCGCGCCGGTTTACAATGCCCTCGGCGTCCAGACGGGGACGAGAGCTTACAATAACATCGCGGCCGCGCAGCGTGCTTCCTACCTTGGGCAGTCCTTCTTCTATGAGCGGGATTGGCTGGTGGACGCCAAGATCAATGCGCATCTCTTCCCGAACTTGTATAATGGCGGTTTCGACCTGGCGGTCGGTTATGAGCATCGGCAACTAGCCAGTCGTCAGGTGCCTGATCCGACACAAGCCTCCGGTGATCAGCTCGGATTCAACGCCGCGCCGAATACCAAGTTCGAGCAGGTGGTTAACTCGGTCTTTACCGAACTAACCTTCCCGATCATCACTTCAACCATGAACGTGCCCTTCGTTCGTTCCTTTGAAATCGCCGCGGCCTGGCGCTATGAAAAGTTTGACGACAAGGATCAATACAGCCATCGCACGGCCAGCTTTGACAACGTCAATCAGAATGAAGACTTCGGGGGCACGCCGCGTATTTCTATTCGCTATCAACCCATCCCGGATCTAACGCTCCGCGCGGATTTCAATCAGTCCTTCCTTTCGCCAAATCCGCGCCAGCTCTTCAATCCGGTGGCGCAAAACTTCCCGGTGTTGTTCGATCCGCACAATCCGAATGGACCGCTGACCTTGCAGCCACCGAATGGTGTCTTCCAAGGCGGTAATCCTACCTTGATTCCCGAGAAGACGGATAGCTACTCGGCGGGCCTGGTTTATACACCGAAGTGGTTGCCCGGCTTCACCCTCACGGCTGACGTCTATCAGATCTACACGAAGGATGTGATTCTGCCTGCCGCGGCGGCCGCACAAATCCTCGTGACACTGAACGTTGCTGACCCAGATGGTCCTGGTGGTCCTCCGGCTGGTGCGCCCGCTAACGGCGTGACGCGATTTGCGGATGGCACGCTGGCCTCAGTCGATTCCGCCAATTCCAACGCCGGCAAGCGGCTGGTTGAAGGTTTGGATGTAACTGCTGCCTACGAGATCCCGACCCAGCACTGGGGAACTTTCACCCTCTCGGGTGGTTGGAATCATTTCTTCATCTGGAAGGCCGAGGCAGTCGAGGGCTTAGGAACAACGAATTTCCTCGGCGATTTCAACACCGCCTTGCCACTAACTCCCGGTGGAATTCCCTTCAATAAGGCCTTCCTCCGGCTCGAATGGCAGGGACCGAGCGGATGGATGAAGGGCTTGGATTTCGTCGCGACCGGCAACTACGTCGGCGATATGGAAGACGATCCGAGCTTCATCCTCGGGAACGTGCAGATCAACAACAGCACCTCCAACCCCAGTTTCGCGCAGAGTCATCGCATCTCCGATTACGAGACGCTGGATATGCAGTTGAGCTACGAGTTCCTCAAGCCGGAAGCCGCGGCGGCCGGGGGTTACTCGAAGGATGCTAAAGATGCCAAGAGCATGGGCAAGGAAGTAGCGGGCGTAGAGAACAGCAGCATCTGGCAACGGATGCTCTGGAATACCAAGATCACGATCGGCGTGAACAATGCCTTCGATCGCTATCCGCCCACGGTCCTGGCGGCGTTCAACGACAACTACGACACTTCGAACTACACCATTCGCAACCGCTACTGGTACGTGAGCCTGACGAAGAAGTTCTAACGCTGTTCAATTACCGTTCATTGGTAACGGTTAGGTTAAGCGGCCGGGCTCGGAAACGGGTCCGGCCGTTTTTTGCATCCGTTGCACCCAGCTGCGGAATTGGATGGGATGCGCGATGGTTTCGAAGCGTTCGGCGAAGCCGCCTGTGCCACGAACCACCACGGTTCCGTAATCTAACAGCCGACCAAGAAAACTTTGGTCGATGGCGATCGATTCGATTTTCGAAATGAACATCTCCAGGCTCTGACGCCGGACGACTCCCGTTTTGATCAAGACCCGCACGTTGGTAATGACAAGCTCGCTCCCGACATAGGCCAGCGTCGGGGCGATCATGATAAATGCTGGCAGCGGCAGCGCGAACCAACCGAGTTGTGATCCCGTCAGGGCTTGAACCGCGATGGCGAAGGGCATGGCGATGAAAATAAAAGCACCAAGAGCAAGAAGAGCGAAACGGACGAAGACAATCCAATGCAAGGAAGTGCGATAAAACGGCGTCTCGTTAGGCGCGAGCGTTGTCCGCGCATAAGGACCGAGCGAATCGGCTGCTAGAGGCGGTAAGTCATCGCGGGTTGGCGGCGTTGTTGCTACCTGCGAAACCGGTGGCGGTGTGACGTGCACTGCTTCCTCGCGGTTCAGAAGAAGAGCCAGCGGTTGCAGGTTACCGTCAAGGCTTTCGGAGGCGAGATCGGCGGATTGCACCAGACCTGCGGCAAGATAATCGCGCACCCTGTCTTCGGTGAAAGGACCGCGTCTCGTGCCATTGAGGTAGATGTAAAACTCCATTCGTTAGGCGTGTCGCGCAGCTGCGTTTTGCGCGAGGTAAGCCTCGAGCGATCCGCGCGTGATAATGTGCGAAGCTCCGCATCGCGGACATTTTACTCGAATGGAATCTTCCTTTCCAAAAAGGCTCTCCGCATTCGTGCGCATCATCGGCCCGAGGATGGCAAACATTCGTTCCGGTGAACAACCGCAACCCCACTTATAACGTCGCTCTTCCAACAAGCTAAGCGTTTCGTCTTCATCCAGGCTCCGCACTTTTTCGTCATCCAGCGCCAGTAACCAATCGAGATCGCAATCCGGCTGCGCCGTAATCATGACAAAATCTTCCGGCCCATGGCGGAAGTAACGTGCCGGGCGTTGTTCGCTGCGCGCGTAGAACTCTTCCACAATCGCGAATGGTTCCGCGCTTTTGAATTCAACCGTGCTCCTTCGCGAATCCTGCTTTTCTCGAACAAGGTCCGCGCAAAATAAGTTACGCCCATCATCCTTCACGTTCTCAGTGAAAAGCTGACCGACCACAATCCCGCGCCGGTTATCGCCGGTCACGAAAAGGTTGAGGAGCGGTCGATGAAAATGAATCGTCCAGGCCCAGGCTTCATTCCACGGCCTCGACGCGCAATGCAAAGTAAGTGCCGCGAGTGCTTCCTTCAGCATGCCATCGTGCTCGGGGACGTGATTATAACCGTACTGGCCTTGATGCAGATAGTAATCGACATAGAGCTCGCCAAAATCGGCGCGCGCGAGCAGCGCATTACGTCCGCGCACGAAATAGGTGCGCACCGGCAAACCATCCACTGTCTCTGCCTCTCCCGTTTCCATAAAATAACCTAGCGCCTTCTGACGTAGATTTCCGCCAGATTCATCAATGCTGGCCGGCCGCCTCTGCTTGCGCCGTCTCAGACGAACTATTACAAGCAGGCGTGGCTCCGATAACCGTCACGCTCGCCGTCTGGTTCGGCTTGGCGCTTGCGCTAGGATGGGCCGGTTGGTTGCGTAACGCACCCGCGCCAGCGATCCCCGTCACTGTCGGAACCCTTACGGCTTTGGCCTTACTCGCGTGCGCGAAGGTTAGAATTTTTCGGGAATGGGCCACCACGGTCTCGTTACGATCATTGATTGCGTTGCATCTGACACGTTTCATCGGCTTCTATTTTATCTTACGTGCGAGCCACGGCGCTATGCCGCAGGCCTGGGCAATTCCGGCGGGTATCGGCGACAATCTTGTCGCAGCCGGAGCGGTAGCGTTACTGGCAACGAAGCCGTCCCCTCGCTGGCTCCTTCTTTCCTGGAATACCTTCGGCCTCATCGATATTCTTTTCGTAGTCGTCTCCGCAATGCGTTTCGCTTTGCGCGATTGGAGCTCGATGGCTTTCCTGCGCGAGTTGCCGCTGAGCCTTCTGCCGACGTTTCTGGTTCCACTCATCATCGTGACGCATGTGCTGATCTTTCTCCGCACCATCGGCCCGCCAGTTCGTGATTGATTCGTTAGGCGGACCTTTGCCAGACTATTGGAGTGCAACGAGTCATCGGCTTGGGCGGAATTTTTTTTAAAACGCAAGACCCCGAGAAGCTGGCGGCCTGGTATAAGAAACATCTCGGACTTAACGTCGAGGATTGGGGCGGCGTCTCATTTCAGGAGAACGCCGGCGCTGAGGTAAAGCCGAGACGGCAATCGCATATTGTGTGGTCGCCTTTCGAAGCTGACACCAAATACTTTGCCCCGAGTGAGAAGGCCTTCATGCTTAATTATCGCGTGCACAATCTCGCCGAAGTTCTGGAGGCTTTGCGCAGTGAAGGTGTGAAGGTGGAAGAGAAGACCGAGGAATCGGAACTCGGAAAGTTCGGGTGGCTCATGGATCCGGAAGGTAACCGGATCGAGCTGTGGGAACCTCCCGAAGTAGAAGAAAAGAGTGGGCAGTGAGGGGATCGAACCCCCGACCAACACGGTGTAAACGTGCCGCTCTACCGCTGAGCTAACTGCCCTTTGTTTCGCGCACTATACCTAAGCTAACGAATCTGCCAGTAATTCTTTTCTGCGTTCTTAGCGGAAATCGCTCCTAAAAGTTAGTTACTTTTATAGTTGCTTTACTAGGCTTGTGCGTTATCTAAGCGCCATGGACTTATCTATAGCAAGGTTAAAGGAAGCTATCTCCATCCGTGAACAAATCTCTTCTTTAGAGAATCGCCTAAGCTCGATCTTCGGCGGTAGTAGCGGTGGAAGTAAAAAAACAAGTGGCGGTGGCGGAGGTGGCGGCGCTCGCCGTGGCGGACGTCGTCGCATGTCAGCAGCTACCCGCGCTAAGTTGGCCGCAGCAGCCAGAGCTCGCTGGGCCAAACGCAAAGGTGGTGCAGGTGCGACAAAGTCGGCAGGTGCGACTAAGTCAGCCGGCAAGAAGCGCGGCGGTCTAACCGCAGCGGGGAGAAAGAAGCTCTCCGACGCGATGAAGGCTCGCTGGGCTGCACGTCGCGCTGGCAAGAAAGCCCGCTAGGCCGAGAGAGTTTTTTGGAAATGGTTAACTGCTGTTAGCGGTTAACCAATTTCATCATTGTCTCGGAATAGCGCTGGCCGGCAAAGCCAGTCCGAGGCAAGGCCTGTTCGATCCGGGCTAACTCAGCGCTCGTTAGGTTCACCTCTAACGCCCCCACATTCTCCTGCAGATATTTCCGGCGCTTCGTTCCCGGAATAGGCACAATGTCCTCACCTTGCGCCAGCACCCAGGCAAGGGCGAGCTGTCCCGCGGTGCAACGTTTCGCCCGCGCGATTTCCTTGATCCGGTCTACCAGATCGAGATTGCGCTGAAAGTTCTCACCTTGAAATCGTGGTGATTCCCGGCGGTAATCATCCTTCGCTAGATCTTCGAAGCGTTTGATCTGACCAGTCAGAAATCCGCGCCCGAGCGGACTGTAAGGTACAAATCCGATCCCCATCTCACGGCATGTTTGCAGAACGTCGTCTTCCGGATCGCGCGTCCAAAGCGAATACTCGGATTGCACCGCAGTGATGGGATGAACCGCATGGGCGCGGCGGATACTCTCGCTTCCAGCTTCGGATAATCCGAGGTAACGCACCTTGCCTTGTCTAACCAAGGCAGCCATCGCTCCTACTGTTTCTTCAATTGGCGTCTCCGGATCGACGCGATGCAGATAATAGAGATCGATCACGTTTACTCCGAGACGACGCATGCTTGCCTCACAAGCTTGTTTCACGTAGTCCGGTTTGCCGCTTAGTTGGCGAACTTCGGGCCGTTGCGGATCGCGCACGAAACCAAACTTCGTCGCGATGATTGCTTGTTCGCGCCGCCCTTTTAGGACGCGACCCAGTAGCTCTTCATTAGCGCCGGAACCATACATGTCCGCGGTGTCGAAGAAGGTAATCCCGAGCTCGAGCGCGCGCAGAATAGTCGCCGCAGATTCTTCTTCATCGCGCGGACCGTAGAATTCGGACATGCCCATGCATCCGAGTCCAAGCGCGGAAACGATGAGTCCGCCGCGGCCGAGTTTGCGTTGCTTCATGTTTGTCCGACCCAGGTTGATGGTGCGATGTCATCCCATCGTTCACGGATGGCATTGAATTCCGCTTCGCTCAGCGCACCTGCTTCCAGGAGTTTCGCATTTTCCTGCCAGCGTTCTGGTTTGGTTGTTCCAACTATCGCCGTATGCACACCAGGGACACTCAAAGTGAAACGTAACGCGTGCGCGATCGATTGCTCGAGCGAGCGGCCGCGAATGAAATCGTAGTCTAACTTCCGGAGTCGATCCCAGTAAGGGTGGTGGTAGGAATCCATCGGCTTGTGTCCAGCTTTCCATGCCGCATTTGCGATGGGACGTTTGCCAATCACACCCATGCCTCGTTCGCGCGCAGCCGGAATAGTCAGTTCGATAGGTTCCTGGTCCGCGATGTTGAGTGAAGTTTGCAAGGTATCGAAGGCACCCGATTCCACCGCGAACTGGGCGGAGCGACTGTCGCCGCTGTAACCGATGTAGCGCGTATGCCCGCGCTCGCGTGCCGTTTGTAAGGCCGCGATGACATCGCCTTTTTTCAAGACAGATTCCGAACAGTTATGCAGTTGAACAAGATCGAGACGATCGGTGTTTAGGCGACGTAAACTGCGCTCGATGCTTTCCAGGATGGAAGCAGTCGACCAATCTTCGCTGCCGATCCCGCGCGGGTGGCCTACCTTGGTAAAGAGAAAATATTCGCCGCGGCGATGACTAACTGTCTTCCCGATTAATTCTTCGCTGGCCTCATAGCACTCCGCGGTGTCGATGACGTTAAGTCCGGCGTCGAGTGCGCTGTTCAGTAGCTGCTCGACTGTCTGGGCCGTGACGCTTTCGAATCCGATTTCCGCCCCACCGAAGCCAAGCACGGAAACGTGCATGTCGGTCTTTCCGAGCTGCCGTTTTTCCATCGCAGACTTATTCGTCCGCGCGCCTACAAAATCAAACGCGTTACTCCGCTTCCTTCTTCGATTCGCCCGATAATTTTCGCGCGCAACCTTTTGGCCAACTGCTTGGAATCTTTGGCCGCGACAATCGCCACCATGCCGATACCCATATTGAAGACCTGATACATTTCTTCGCGCGCGACCTTTCCGTTGTTTTCCAGGATTTGGAAAATCGTCGGCACGTTCCAGGTCTTAGTATCGATCACTGCGTCGCGATTTTTCGGTAGAACGCGCGGGAGGTTATCAACCAAGCCACCGCCTGTGATATGCGCCAGACCATGGAGCTGGCTTGTCGGTATCCTGCTCAGTAACGGCTGATAGTTCTTGTGCGTGCGAAGCAATTCTTCGCCTAACGAGAGGTTCAAGCCCGGAAGCTTTGCGCTTAGTTTTGACCGCATTGTTTGAAACAGAATCTTGCGCGCGAGCGAATAGCCATTGGTATGCAGACCATTGGAAGGCAGGCCAAGAATGACGTCGCCCGCTTTGATGCGGCTGCCATTGATCATCTTGGCGCGATCGACTACGCCAACGATGCAACCGGCCAGATCATATTCGCCTTTGCGATACATGCCTGGCATTTGCGCCGTCTCGCCACCGATCAAAGCACAACTGCCCGCGCGACATGCTTTGGTGAAGCCCGAAAGAATTTGATCGAACACGCGCGGCTCTAATTTTTCCGCGCCGATGTAATCGAGAAAAAATAGGGGCCGCGCGCCCAGGACTGCGATGTCGTTGATGCAGTGATTAACCAGGTCCGCGCCGACGGTGTCGTGGCGCTTCATCGCGAAAGCGATTTTCAATTTCGTTCCGACGCCGTCGACACTCGCCACGAGCACTGGCTCGCGCATTCTCGAAAAGTTCGGCGCGAACAATCCACCGAAACCGCCGATTTTTCCCAGCACTTCCGGGCCATGAGTGCTTTTCACGCGCGCCTGGATTTTGCGCTTCACCAAATTCCCGAGATCGACATCGACCCCGGCGCGCGCGTACGCCTTCCGCGATTTCACTTACTTAAGATCGGCAAACAAACTCGGATGAGCTTCCTCTTCCGCGAGTGCCTTGGCGCGGCCTTCGCGTTTTTCCATGATGAATTTGTCCAGCTCAGGATCAACTGGCAGCGGATAATTTCCGGTAAAGCAGGCGAGACAGAACTCGTTCGCCGGTTTGCCAGTCGCGCGCACCATCCCATCGACATCGAGATAACCAAGGCTATCGACGTTAAGATATTCGCAGATCTGCGGCATCGATAGTTGGTTCGCGATCAACTTTTCCGGATCGGGAAAATCGATACCGTAATGACAGGCAAAGCGATGCGGCGGACAACTCACTCGCATATGCACTTCCTTCGCGCCGGCCTCGCGCAGATTGACCACGCGCGCGCGCGCCGTTGTTCCGCGCACAATGGAATCATCCACTACTACGACGCGTTTTCCTTCCACCGCTTCTTTGATGAGATTCAATTTCACACGCACATCAAAATCGCGAATGAGCTGACTCGGCTGAAGAAAGGTGCGGCCGATGTAGTGATTGCGAACAAAGGCGTGCTCATACGGAATCTTCAACTCCTGCGCGAACCCAAGCGCCGCGTAATTTCCTGAATCCGGCACTGGCACCACGATATCGGCTTCCACCGGAAAACGTCGCGCGAGTTCGCGTCCCATTTCCGTGCGCACCTTCGCCACGTTGATGCCACCGAGAATGCTATCCGGTCGCGAGAAGTAAACGTATTCGAACATGCAAAAGGCACGCTGCTCGTCGCGGAACGGCCATTCCGATCGAATGCCGTCCTGGCTGATGATAACGACTTCGCCCGGCTCGACGTCGCGGATAAATTCCGCATGCACCAGATCGAAGGCGCAAGTTTCCGAGGCGAGAATGTAAGCGCCATCGAGTTTGCCGAGAACGAGCGGCCGAAAGCCGAACGGATCACGCACGCCGACAATCTCGCGTTCGCTCATGATGATGAGACTGAACGCGCCTTCCAATCGTCGCAGCACACCGAGTGGACTGCCGCCGTTACTCAACGGTTGCGCGAGCAGGTGCGGAATGATTTCGCTGTCCGCGGTTGTTTGGAAAATTGAACCTTTGCGTTCGAGCTCATCGCGCAGCACTGCCGCGTTGATCAGATTGCCATTGTGCGCGACCGCGATTTGGCCGCGGAAACAATCGACCACGAACGGTTGCGCATTTTTCAATGTACTCGAGCCGGTGGTGGAATAACGCGTGTGTCCGAGAGCGCGCGTGCCTTTCAGTTTCTCCAACTCGTCCGCGCCGAAAACCTGCGAGACCAAGCCCATGTCGCGATGCATCTGAAAGGTCGAACCGTTCCCACTGTTCGTCACAATGCCGGCGCTTTCCTGGCCGCGATGTTGCAGCGCGAACAAACCGTAATAGGTCAGCACCGCCGCATTCGGATGACCGAAGACCGCGAAAATGCCGCACTCATGCTGCGGAAACATGGCTGCTTCCGGCATCTCGACTTCGCCCTGTGGGGGATGATGCGGCATCGTCCCGAATAATCCACCATCGCGGGCCGCGTTCAATGAATCGTTCGCAGTTCGGTTGTTTTACAGGCTGGGAATTCTTTCGTTCGAATCGCCTTCCACCGCGCGGGCGATGGAGTTGAACCAAAGATCGTGAATCTCTTCGATGGGCCAGCGATAGGATCCGTCGCCGAGATCGATGCGCAGCTCCGCTTCCGCGACCCGGCCCAGCTCGGAAAATGGAATGCCACTACTCGTTAGGCTGGCGCGAGCGGCGGCAAGATTTTTTTCGCTGACGGAAATGATGATGCGCGATTGCGCTTCGCCAAATAACGCAGCATTCTCGCCGTCCGATACAGTCACGCTCGCGCCAAAAAGCTGATCGGGATTGAAACAACATTCCGCGAGCGCGACGGCCAGGCCGCCTTCCGAGCAATCATGCGCGCTTTGGACAAGACCGGCCCGAATCAATTGGCGCGCTGCATTCTGCACCGCGATTTCCTTTTCCACGTCGAGTCGCGGCGGAACTCCCGCTTTGCGCCCATGACAAACTTTCAGCCAGCGCGACGCGCCTAGTTCGTCGCCAATTTCTCCGAGAAGAATGATCGCATCGCCCGTATTCTTAAAAAACTGCGTCGCGATGTGCGCTTCGTCCTCGATGAGGCCGACCATGCCGACCGTCGGCGTGGGATCGACCACACCCGCAGGACTCTCATTATATAGAGAGACGTTTCCGCCGATGACGGGAGTGCCAAAAGCGCGACAGGTTTCCGCCACGCCTTCGACGCACTCGCGCAACTGCCAGAAATTTTCCGGCTTGTAGGGATTACCGAAGTTTAAGTTGTCCGTCACGGCCAATGGCTTTGCGCCGGAGCAGGTGAGATTGCGCGCCGCTTCCGCTACCGCGATGCGGCCGCCTTCGCGCGGGTCTAACGAGCAATAGAGCGAATTACAATCGGTGGTGGCGGCAAGAAATTTGTTCGCCGCGCGGATGTGAAAAACCGCCGCATCGGAACCCGGCCTGACGACTGTTCCGGTCCGCACCATGTGATCGTATTGGCGGTAGACCCAATTCTTGGACGCGATGGTGGGATCAGCGAGTAGCTGGCGTAGTGCGGTGTGTGGATCGACGGCAGGCAAAGTCGAGAAATCGACCGTCGAATTTTGCGAGCTGACTTTTGCCTCCCGCGAATAAAGGGGCGCTTCATCCGCCAGCGGCTTCGCGGGAATTTCCGCCGACACATTGCCGTTATTTCGCACACGCATCATGCCGTCGTCGGTGACGCGACCGATTTCGGCGCAAGGCACGTCCCACTTTTCGAAAATTTGCCTAACGACTTCTTCTTTGCCCTTCTTCGCGATGATCAACATGCGTTCCTGCGATTCGCTCAGGAGAATTTCGTAAGGCGTCATGCCGGTCTCACGCTTCGGGACTTTGGCGAGATCGATCTCGACGCCGGTTCCCCCACGGCTGGCCGTTTCACAGGTGGAGCAGGTAAGACCGGCGGCGCCCATATCCTGAATGCCTGCGACCGCATCTGTGCTTAACAATTCCAGACATGCTTCGAGCAGCAGCTTCTCCTTAAACGGATCGCCGACCTGCACGGCCGGTCGATCTTCACGCGATTCTTCCGTTAATTCGCGGGAGGCAAAGGCCGCGCCCGCCAAACCATCGCGGCCCGTTTCCGCGCCGACGTAGAAAACAGGGTTGCCTACACCGCTGGCCGCGCCGCGCGCCAACTGTTCGTGCCGCAAAACCCCGAGACAAAAAACATTCACCAGCGGATTTCCCTCGAAGCTCTCGTCGAAATAAATTTCGCCACCGATCGTTGGAACACCGATACAATTGCCATAGTGCGCGATGCCGGAAACAACGCCGGCAAACAACCGTCGATTTGCTTTCACATTCGGCGAATCGCCGGTGATCGGTCCGAAACGCAGCGAGTTCAGGCAGAATTCCGGCCGCGCGCCCATGGTGAAAATGTCGCGAATGATTCCGCCCACGCCGGTGGCCGCGCCTTGGAACGGTTCGATCGCGCTCGGGTGATTGTGCGACTCGATCTTGAAAGCGACCGCCCAGCCATCGCCAATGTCGACGACTCCGGCGTTTTCTTCTCCCGCTTTGACTAAAATGTTCGGCCCGGTCGTGGGGAATTTTTTCAGTTCACGGCGCGAATTTTTGTAGGAGCAATGCTCGCTCCACATGACGGAAAAGATCCCGAGCTCGGGAAAATTCGGATCGCGTCCGAGGATCTTTTTGATGCGCTCAAATTCTTCACTCGTCAGGCCATGTTTCGCCACAAGCTCGGTAGTAACAGCGGGATCAGCCATGCGGAAACGCAGCTTATGATTGCAGCGCGCTCGTGCAATCGCGAAAGAAATTTCCTTCATCGCGCGGCGAAATCGCTACCTTGATGCGATGGATTTATCGACCCTGGCGAATGTGGCCACGGCCTTGACCGTCCTCACCGGCGTGATGTTCGGCGTGATCGAAATGCGCCGTGCGCGTCGTGAGCGCGAAGAGCGCGCCGCCTTCGCCGCGGTGCAGGCGTTGATGACGCCCGAGTGGATGAGCTCGTCGATGATCGTCGCTTCCATTCCCGACGGCACGACGGCGAAAGAAATCGAGAGCGACCCGCGCGTGCTCGAAGCCTGTCTGAAGATGGCGACGATCATGGAAGGTCTCGGCTATTCGGTTTTCGCGCGCATCGTGCCTTTGAAGGTGGCGGATGATTTGATTGGTGGAATGGCGCGCGTGGCCTGGCGAAGATTTTCGCCTTTCGTCAAAGATGAGCGCGAGCGCACGGGCACGCAGAAAAGCTGGGAATGGTTTCAATGGCTGGCGGAACAGTTGGAGCGCAACGGCTCGAGCAAGACGAGTTTGAAGGTGGGAGCGCCGGTGGCCTATCGCGATTGGAAGCCGTAGCGGGGTGGCGGTTGCGTTTCCCGGCCAAATCAAGGAACATTGCGCGTGAGTTTTGACCTAAAGGAGATCATCGCCGCGAGGCTGGGCGAGAATTACGATCTGCACGAGCGGCACCTCAATCGCACGCTCGTGGCGGCGCAGCGTGTCATTGGTTTCGACAAGGTCTACGCGCGGGCGGGAGGCGCTTATCTCTACGACATGGATAACGCGCAGTATCTCGATTTTCTGAGCGGCTACAGCGTGTTCAATATCGGTCGAAATCATCCCGTGGTGAAACAGGCCATCCGCGACGTGCTCGATCTCGATCTGCCGAACATGGTGCAGATGGATTGCTCGCTTCTGAGTGGTTTGCTCGCGGAAGCGCTGACGAAATTAACGCCGCCACACCTCGACGCGGTTTTCTTTTGTAACAGCGGGACGGAAGCGATCGAAGGCGCGTTGAAATTTGCCCGTGCTGCGACCGGGCGGAAGCGCGTCATTTCACTCGAAGGCGCGTTTCATGGATTGAGTCTCGGCTCGTTGTCGCTCATGGGCTGCGACAGTTTCACCGAAGGTTTCGGGCCGCTGATGGATCAGTGGGACACACGCATCGCGCTGGACGACATCGATTCATTAGGCCACGAGCTGGCGAAGGGCGATGTGGCCGCGTTCGTCATCGAGCCGGTGCAGGGCAAAGGCTGCAAGTCGCCGAAGACCGACTTCTATAATAGAGCGCAGGAACTTTGCCGGAAGCACGGCACGCTTTTCATCGCCGATGAAATCCAGACCGGACTCGGACGCACCGGAAAAATGTTCGGCTTCCAACATTGGAACCTGGAACCGGATATCATCACGCTCGCGAAAAGTTTGAGCGGCGGCTATGTGCCGTGCGGTGCGATTGTGGCGCGGCGCGAAATTTATCAGAAGACGTTTTCGCGCATGGACCGCTGCGTCGTTCATTCGACCACTTTCGGACGGAACAATCTCGCCATGGCTTGCGGACTTGCGTCACTGGAAGTTCTCGAGAGAGAAAATCTCACCGAAAATTCCGCGCGGATGGGCGAATTGCTCATGCAGAAGATCGAAGCGCTGAAGACCAAACATTCCTTCATCAAGGAAGTGCGCGGGAAAGGTTTGATCATCGCGATCGAATTCCAGGAGCCTGACGAGTTGAAGCTGAAAATGGGTTGGAAGCTTCTGCACAAGGTCGACAAGGTCCTCTTCGCGCAAATGGTCGTGACCCAAATGCTCAGCCGGCATCGCATCCTCACGCAGGTGGCGGGACACGCGATGGATGTGGTCAAAATTTTACCGCCTTTGATCATCGGTGAAAAAGAAGTCGAGTTGTTCGTCAACGCGCTCGATTCCGTTTTGACCGAATGCCGGAAATTCCCCGGCCCAATGTGGGAGATCGGGCAGAATTTTGTGCGGCACGCGTTGCGCTCGAAAAAGAGTTCGAGCGTTCCTGCCTAACGAGTGATGAGCATAACCGGCGGCGCGCCCGAATTCAAGAAACGCACACCGTCCGGGATAAAACCGGTGCAACGCCAGCCCGTGGCCGTTCCGCCGAGCGGTCGTGCGGTGCAACGCGATCGGTTGAGCTGGCACCAGTTCGAAGCCGAGCCGACGCGTTACGACAAGATGCCGTATCGGCAGTGCGGCGGATGGGGACTGAAACTACCCGCGATCTCATTAGGCGCCTGGGAGACGTTCGGCAGTCACGGCGGACCGGAGCTGGCGCGCGCTTGTATATTTCGCGCCTTCAATCTCGGCATCACGCATTTCGATCTGGCGAACAACTACGGCAATCCGCCAGGACGCGCGGAAATTATCGTCGGACGCATTCTCAAGGAAATGCCGCGAAACGAGATCGTGGTTTCGACCAAAGCCGGCTTTTTGATGTGGCCCGGACCCTACGGCGACGGAAGTTCGCGGAAATATTTGCTCAACAGTCTCGATGAATCGCTGCAGCGACTCGGTCTCGATTACGTCGATATTTTTTATTCGCACCGGCCCGATCCGAAAACGCCGCTGGAAGAAACGCTGCGCGCTCTGGATCAAGTCGTTAGGCAAGGCAAGGCGCTTTACGTCGGCTTGAGTAATTATTCCGGTGCGCAATTTCGCGAAGCTTGCCGCCTGACGCGTGAATTGAATCTTTCGCCCGTGATTCTAGCGCAAAACAGCTACAGCATGCTGCGGCGTGATATCGAGCAGGACTTGTTAGGCGCGGCGCGCGAAACCGGCGCAGGCGTGGTGGCATTTTCGGTTCTCGGACAGGGTTTGCTCAGCACGAAATATCAAAGCGGAATTCCGGAAAGTTCGCGCGCGGCGCGTGCGTGGGAACCGGCGCGCAAAGAAAAAATCACTCCGGCGTTGCTCCAGAAAGTTCAGCAGCTCGACACGATGGCGCAACGACGCGGGCAGACTTTGCCGCAGATGGCGCTCGTGTGGGCTTTGCGTCAGCCGGAAGTAACCACGGCGTTGATGGGAATTTCCGATCCCGACCAGTTGGAAGAAAACATCAAGGCGCTGGAGAAACTGACCTTCGATCCTGAAGAGCTGCAGCAGCTCGACGCCATTTTGCGCACCTAATGCGCGCGGTCTAGATTGCGGCATGAGCACGGCCGCGGTCGAAGAAACAAGAAGCGTAACACAACTCAACCAGCTCGAGCAGCTGAAGAAGTTCACCAAGGTCGTCGCCGACACGGGTGACTTCGAAAGCATCCGTAATTTCAAGCCGCAGGATGCGACGACGAATCCGAGTTTGATTTACGCCGCGACGCAAAAGGAAAAATATTTCCATTTGCTCGACGAAGTCTTGGCTGATCGGAAAAATTCCGGACTCAGTGGCGCGGCTCAGATTGACGACATCATTGAGCATCTGTTGGTGAAATTCGGCAGTGAGATTTTGAAGATTGTGCCGGGCCGCGTTTCGACGGAAACAGATGCGCGTTTCTCCTTCGATACCGAAGGCTCGATCGCAAAGGCGCGCCAGCTGATCAAGTTGTACGAAGAGCGAAAAGTTCCGCGCGAGCGTGTGCTAATTAAGATCGCCTCGACGTGGGAAGGGATCAACGCGGCCGAACAGCTGCAGAAGGAAGGGATACGATGCAATCTGACGCTGTTATTTTCCCTGCCGCAAGCGGTGCGCTGCGCGGAAGCGAAAGTGCAACTGATCTCGCCTTTCGTAGGACGTATTTACGATTGGTACAAGAAGGAGATGAAGCGCGACTACCAGGGCGCGGAAGATCCGGGCGTGCAGTCGGTGCAGCAGGTTTACACCTACTACAAAAAGTTCGGTTACGAGACGGAAGTGATGGGCGCGAGTTTCCGTAACACTGGCCAGATTCTCGAGTTGGCTGGTTGCGATGCGCTCACCATCAGTCCTGAGTTGATGGAAGAACTTTCGAAATCGACGGAACCAGTGGAACGCAAGCTAGCGCCGGAAAAAGCGAAGAATGCGACAGTCGAAAGGCTTGAGCTCGACGAAAAAAAGTTTCGCTATTTGTTGAATGAAGACGCGATGGCGACCGAGAAGACCGCGGAAGGCATTCGCAAGTTTGCCGCGGACATCGTGAAGCTGGAAAAGTTCGTCGCCAGCAAACTCGACTGATCTTGTTCAACGTCGTCCTGATCGAGCCGGAGATTCCGCCAAATACCGGCAACGTCGGCCGACTATGCCTCGCGACCCGTTCGCGTTTGCATCTCGTTCGGCCGCTCGGTTTCAAAATCGATGATCGGCAACTGCAACGCGCGGGACTCGATTACTGGAAGGAAGTCGATGTGCAAATGTGGGATTCATTCGTTGAACTGCAGAACGCGCAACTGCACGATGCGCGTTATTTTTTTCTGACCACGAAAGCTTCCCGGCCTTATTACGATGAGCATTTTCAGCCGAACGATTTTCTGGTCTTCGGGCGCGAGACGCGCGGCTTACCCGAACCGTTGTTGCGCGCGAAGAGCGAGAGTCTGCTCACCATTCCAATGCAGGGCACGCGCAGTTTGAATCTGGCCACGGCGGTGGCGATTGTGCTTTTCGAAGCGGCGCGTCAGTGCGCCGTGTGCGATTAATAAGTGCAACTCGAACTCATCTCCCGAGTTGAATAAACAGGAACCACCCAAGTCTAATTGAATAACATATGAAACATCTGGCTTCACTCGCGGTGCTTCTGACCTTGGCGGCCACTCAGGTCGCTTTGGCGGAAGAGCAGAACCCGCAGCAGCAACAGGCGAAGAAACAAGCAGCGAAACGTAACGTCAGCCACGGCACGACTACGTTTCAAAAGTCCCAGTTCACGAACAGGAACGCGAACCTCCGCGTCCACACAACGGTCAACAATCCGAACATCCATGTGCAGACCAATCGGCACATAACCACGGTCAATCCGAACTGGAACAAGCAGATCCAGAACACTTCCAGCGCGAAGATTACGAACAACCCGAATTGGAAGAATAATCCAAACTGGAAAAACAATCCGAATTGGAAGGGTAACGCGAACTTGAGGAACAACGTCAATTTCAAGTCCAAGAATTGGTGGGCGGCGAATCCGCAGTGGCAGGCCAACCATGCGAAGTGGACGAATTACAACCGCTGGGAACGCAGCCGCCATGATCGCGGCTGGTGGTCAAGTCACTATGATCGCTTCGCCGTTTTCGGGGGCGGATATTATTATTGGAACAACGGCTTCTGGTATCCGGCCTACGGTTACGATCCTACGTTCGATACTTACTCGTACGACGCGCCAATCTATGCTTACAACAACCAGGAACCCGGCCAGGTAGTAGCCGACGTGCAGAATGCTTTGGGACAGGCTGGGTATGACCCGGGTCCGGTCGATAACACCTACGGACCGCAGACACGCGATGCGCTCTTGCGTTATCAAACCGATAATGGTTTGAGGCCAACTGGCGAGATCGATGAAGCGACCTTGGCCTCGTTAGGCATGGATTAAAATTGCAGTTCATCGGAGGCCGCATGCTGGTTCGCCGGCATGCGGTCTTTGTTTTTCGGCATGGAATTGCGCCGCGTGATGATCTGGCGATGCTTGCGCCCGGATGAGTGAAGTTCAATTAGTCGCGCGCGATTTGCGGCGCTCCTTCAAGATCGGACCGCGCCGCATTGAAGTGTTGCGCGGCATTTCGCTGGAGGTCGTGCATGGCGAAGCGGTTTTTCTCTGCGGCGCCTCTGGGGCGGGAAAGACGACACTCTTATATACGCTTGCGGGATTGGAGCGGCCGGAGACAGGCACGGTGGAATTTGAAGGCCGGCGTCTCTATGAAGGGAGCGCGGGTGCGCAGGCGAAATTGCGCAACGAAAAGATGGGCTTCGTTTTTCAGGGATATTTTTTGCTGCCGGAACTAACGGCGTTGGAGAATGTGACCCTGCCCAGCCGGATCGGCGGCGAAGCGAAAGGCGAAGTCGCGGAAGCAAGTTTGCGCGATGTCGGTTTGGCGGAACGCCTGCACCATTTGCCCGCCGAGCTTTCCGGCGGGGAACAACAGCGAGTCGCGATCGCACGCGCCCTAACGAATGATCCCGACATCATTTTCGCCGATGAACCGACGGGAAATCTGGATTCGAAAACCGGCGACGCGATTGTTGATCTCTTGTTAGGTCTCGCGCGCGATCGGAAGAAGACATTGCTCGTGGTCACGCACGACAACCGCCTGGCCGCGCGCGGCGACCGCGAATTGCACATCGCGGACGGCGTTCTCGCCTAGCGCGCGATAGATCAATTGTGCTTGAATTGATTCTCGGACGGTGAACGTTTTTGTGTGCCTATGAAAACTGAGAGCGACACGATGGTGTTGGATAAACCGCAGGCGAAGGGGACGGCGAAGCCGGCGGATGAGACGACGCGCGCGAGCGCTCCGAAAGAGTTGACCATTTTCCTCGACGGCAAATTTGTTCCGGAAGCAGAAGCGAAAGTTTCCGTCTTCGATCACGGTTTGCTTTACGGCGACGGAATTTTCGAAGGTATTCGTTTCTACAACGGCCGCGTCTTTCGCTTGGAAGACCATACCGATCGTCTTTGGGATTCGGCGCGCTCGATTTGTCTCGAAATTCCGATGAGCAAGGAAGCGATGAACGAAGCGTTGCTCGAAACGGTTCGCCGGAATGATCTGCGCGACGGTTACATTCGTCAGATCGTTACGCGCGGCGTGGGAAATCTCGGGCTCAATCCGGTACAGTGTAAAAAGCCGAGCGTCATCATCATCGCGACGACGATCGCCTTGTATTCGGAAGACGCGTATCGCAACGGACTGACCGTCGTGACTTGTGCGACGCGACGCACGGGCGCCGCGCAACTTAATCCGGCGGTGAAGTCGTTGAATTATCTCAACAACGTCATGGCGCGGATCGAAGCGAACCTGGCCGGCGCGGATGAAGCGTTGATGTTGAACGAAGCCGGCAACGTCGCGGAGTGCACGGCGGACAACGTGTTCATCATGAAAAAAGGTCATGTCTTCACACCGCCGATTGCGGCTGGCGCGTTGCGCGGCATCACGCGTTCTGTCGCGATGGAATGTGCGGAAGAGCTCGGCATGCCGCTGAAAGAAACGGACATCACGCGTCACGATGTTTTCACGGCGGATGAATGTTTCCTCACCGGCACCGCGGCGGAAGTAATTCCGGTGATCAAGGCGGATGGACGTCCGATTGGAACCGGCAAACCAGGTCCGATGACGGCAAAAATTATCTCGCGCTTCCGGGAACTGGTGCGTTCGACCGGGACGCCGATTTATTCGTGACGCACCTTGACGTCGCGAACGACGTTGAATGTTCGAAGCCCTTTGCGGTCTAATTAAGCAGGATGTTGTGCGACGTTTGTAAATGTAATGACGCCACGGTTTTCCTGACCCAGATCCTGGAAGGGAAAATGCAGAAGGTGAATCTCTGCGACGCCTGCTCGAAAGAAAAAGGCGTGCAGGATCCGACTGGTTTTGCGCTGGCCGACCTTTTGTTAGGCATCGGCGCGGCCGAGGAAATCGAGAAGGGCGCGCCCACGCAAAAGTGCCCGGTCTGCGGGTTCACGCAGGTCGATTTCAAAAAAACCGGGCGGCTTGGGTGCAGCGCCTGCTATCTAACTTTTTCGGAGGGTTTGGGCACTTTGCTCAAAGCCATGCACAAAGGAACCGAACACATCGGCAAGCTTCCGCAGCGGGCTCATCGCGAGATCGAGCTCAGCGATCGCATGCGCTCCTTGAACGACGACCTGCGCAAAGCAGTCGCGGAAGAAAAATACGAAGCGGCCGCGTCTCTGCGCGATCAGATTAGACAACTCGAAACCGAACTCACGGGCTAAATGAAATTCTCCAACGTCATGGCGAGCGGCGGCGAATGGCTGCGCGGGGAAGGCCCGCATCACCAGATCGTCGTGAGCAGTCGTGTGCGGTTGGCGCGCAACTTACGTCAACGCGCCTTTCCCGGTTGGGCAAAAAAAGCGGAACGCACCGCCGTTTTGGAATTAATCAAACCACGCGTGGAAGAGCTGCCGGAAATGCAGGATTCATTTTCGGAATTGCTGCAGGATTTGTCCGCGCTGGAAAAACAGGTTTTGGTCGAGCGACATCTCATCAGCCGCGAACACGCTGCGAAAAGCGCGGGCAGTGCCGTGGTCATGAATCGCCGGCAAACGCTCAGCATCATGATCAACGAAGAGGATCATCTGCGCATGCAGTCGATCCGTTCCGGTCTGCAACTGAAGAGCGCCTTTAAGTTGGTCGACAAAATCGACAGCGCTTTGGAATCGAAACTCGATTTCGCCTTCGATCCCAAGCTCGGTTATCTCACCGCGTGTCCAACCAATGTCGGGACCGGCATGCGCGCTTCCGCGATGTTGCACTTACCCGGTCTTGTCTTGAGCGAGATGATTAATCAGGTCATCCAAGCCGTGAATAAAATCGGGTTAGCCGTGCGCGGTCTTTATGGCGAAGGCACGGAAGCGATGGGAAATCTTTTTCAAATTTCCAATCAACACACGCTGGGCGACAAGGAGGAAGAGATCATCGCGCGCTTGAGCAAAGTGATCGAGACCATCATCGAAAAAGAGCACGACGCGCGTCAGGTCCTCATCCAGAAAAAACCGAACACGCTCTGGGATCAGATCGGCCGCGCATACGGTGTGCTTACATATGCGCATGCCATGACCTCGAAGGAAGCGCTAAACCTCTTGTCGATCATCAAGCTCGGCGTCGATCTCGGCGCCTTTCCGGAGGATCGACGTTTGCCTATCGATGAACTCTTCATCGACACGCAGCCGGCGCATTTGCAAAAGAGCTCACAACAGAAGCTGAACGCGGAAGAGCGCGACGAATTGCGCGCCGAAATCATCCGCGAGCGTTTGCGGGTCTTTCCTAAGCCTGATATTAGTAAAGTGGCGCGGGAGTCGGGCGACGATGCGACTAACGAGCCAACCAACCAATGAACAATTTCACACCGCGAGCCCAGCAAGTCCTGGCACTCGCTCGTAAAGAAGCTGACCGCTTCAATCACAATTACGTCGGGACCGAGCATCTCCTGCTCGGCCTGATCAAGCTCGGGCAGGGCGTGGCTGTAAACGTTCTGCAGAAAATGGGAATGGATCTCGAGACCGTGCGGATGGAAGTCGAGAAACAAGTCGGCTCCGGTCCGGAGACCAAGATGGTCGGGAACATTCCTTACACGCCGCGCGTGAAGAAAGTGCTCGCGCTCGCCGGTAAGGAAGCGAAAGCGCTTAACCATTCTTACGTCGGCACCGAGCACATTTTGCTCGGCTTGCTGCGCGAAGGAGAAGGTGTTGCTGCCCGCGTGCTCAAGAGTCTCGAAGTCGATATCGAGCGCACGCGCAACGAGATTTTGAAAGAGCTCGATCCGAATTTCACACCGCCAGAATCGGAAGAGAATGGCGGCGATGCACCGACCGGTGGAAAGAAAGATGTCAAGACTCCGGCCTTGCGTGCTTTCGGTCGCGACCTGACCGAGCTGGCAAAGAAGAATGAGCTCGATCCGGTGATCGGGCGCCACAACGAAATCGAGCGCGTCATTCAAGTGCTCTGCCGGCGCACGAAAAATAATCCGGTGTTGTTAGGTGAAGCCGGTGTTGGAAAGACGGCGATCGCGGAAGGTTTGGCGCAGGAAATTGCCAGCGGCAACGTGCCCGAATTGTTGCGCGATAAGAAAGTCATCACGCTCGATCTCGCACTCATGGTCGCGGGAACGAAGTACCGCGGTCAATTCGAAGAGCGCATCAAAGCGGTCATGGATGAAATCCGCCGCTCGAAGAACGTCATTCTTTTCATCGACGAGTTGCACACCATCGTCGGCGCCGGTTCAGCCGAAGGTGCGATGGACGCCTCCAACATAATCAAGCCGGCTTTGAGTCGCGGTGAATTGCAGTGCGTGGGCGCGACGACGTTGAACGAATATCGCAAGTACATCGAGAAGGACGCTGCGCTCGAACGTCGTTTCCAAACCGTGAAGGTTGATGCGCCGACGGTCGAAGAAGCGATCCTGATTTTGAAGGGCCTTCGTCCGAAATACGAAGCGCATCACAAAGCGAAGCTAACCGACGAAGTCACTCGAACTCGCGGTAAAACTTTCCGAGCGTTACATCACCGGACGTTTTCTACCGGACAAAGCCATCGACGTCATGGACGAAGCCGGCGCTCGCGCCCGCATCAATGCCATGACGCGCCCGCCGGACGTGAAGGAGATCGAGAGAGAGATCGAAGAAATTCACGTCGAAAAAGAAGCCGCGATCAAAGCGCAGGATTTCGAAAAAGCCGCGGCGCTCCGCGACAAGGAGAAGCAGACGAAGGACAAACTCGAAGCGATTCTGACCAAATGGCGCGAAGAACGCGAAGAGAAGGAAGTTCTCGTGACGGCCGACGACATGATGCACATCATTTCGAAGGTCACTGGCGTTCCCATGCAGCGCATGGAGCAGAAGGAGACCGAGAAACTCCTCAAGATGGAAGAGGAGTTGAAGGGCAAGGTGATCGGCCAGGACGAAGCGGTCGTGGCAATTTCCAAAGCGCTTCGCCGCAGCCGCGCCGATCTGAAAGATCCGCGTCGCCCGATTGGCTCATTTATTTTCCTCGGGCCGACGGGCGTTGGAAAAACCTTTCTCGCGCAGACGCTCGCCGAATTCATGTTCGGCGATCGTGACGCGCTTATTCAAATCGACATGTCAGAGTACATGGAAAAGTTCACCGCCTCGCGGTTGATCGGTTCTCCTCCTGGCTATGTCGGTTATGAGGAAGGCGGCCAACTTTCCGAAGCCGTGCGCCGTCGTCCGTATTCCGTGGTGCTTTTCGACGAAATCGAAAAAGCGCATCCGGATGTGATGCACCTGCTGCTGCAAATTCTCGAAGACGGCAAAGTGACGGACTCGTTAGGCCGCAAGATCGATTTCCGGAATACGATCATCATCATGACGTCGAACGTCGGCGCGGAGATGTTGAAGCGGAATACCACCATGGGATTCGGTGCGGTAAAACCGATTGGCGAGCATGAGTACGACACGATGCGCGACAAGCTGCTCGAGGAAGCGAAGAAAGCTTTCAAGCCGGAGTTCATCAACCGGCTCGATGACATCATCGTTTTCCATCAGCTCTCGAAAGCCGATCTTTTCCAGATCGTCGACCTCGAAGTCGCGAAGGTTTTGGGACGCATCAAAGCGAAGGAAGTGCACATCATCCTGGAGAAATCTGCGAAGGAGTTTCTTATCGAGAAAGGATACGATCCGCAATACGGCGCGCGACCCATGCGCCGCGCGGTCGAGCGTTACCTCGAAGATCCGTTCGCGGAAGAACTGCTGCGCGGGCAAACGTGAAAGCACGGCGATGTCGTGCACGTCGAAGCCGAAGGAAGGCAGAGTAAGCCTTCAACGTCGCCGAGCCGCAGAGCGCTACGCCTGCCAGCGCGAGTTAGGCGCGCGGATGCGCGTCGTTGTAGGCGCTCTTCAACCTTTCCACGGTGACGTGCGTGTAGATTTGCGTCGTCGACAAACTGGCGTGGCCTAGCAGGGCCTGCACGCTGCGCAGGTCTGCGCCGCTATCGAGCATGTGCGTGGCGAAGCTATGTCGCAATTTGTGCGGGCTGATTGAAACGGGAATTGATGTGTGACGCAGATAGCGTTTCAAGATTAGCCAGATCGAGCGCACGGAAATTCTGCGCCGTTGATTTGTTAATGAAGAGCGGGCCGCTCTGCACATTCGCGGCAGAGCGGTAGCGCGAAATTGATTCGAGTGCCGGCGCGCCTACCGGGCAGACTCGCTCCTTGCGGCCTTTGCCGAGAACGCGAACGGATTCGGTGTAGACATCGACATCAGCCACGTTGAGCGAGGCGAGCTCCGCCAGGCGTAAGCCGCTGCTGTAAAATAATTCCATGATCGCAGCGTCGCGCTGCGGCATCCAACTGGCGCCGCGGTCTTGTCTTTCGGCACTCGCAACGGTGCGCTCAATAACTCGTCGATCTGCTGCTCGCGTGAGAACGAGCGGCAAGCTTCTTTTCCGCTTTCGGCAATTCCAATTCCCGCACCGGATCATTCGTTAGGCTTTTTCGCTCGACGCAGGAATCGGTAGAAAGTGCGAAAAGCGGAGAATTGCAGGCGAATGTAAGAGCGCGCCTGTTTCTTCTTCATCGCCTCGAACAGAAAATCGCGAAAGTCGTCCGCGTCGTATTTCTTCCACGATCCTACGGGATACGCCGCGCGAAACCCGGTTAGCGCCTGACGGTAAACGGTAATCGTTCGCGCGGAAGCGTTACGCTCGACGTCGAGGTAGCGCAGGAATTCCTCCGCCAGCGGATCGCGTTTTGGCGAAGTCGGCGCGTTGACGCTACTCGGGTTTCTCAATAGTTAAGCCGCCGGTGGCAGCTTGCGCGCGGCCATTGTATTGGCTGCGAAAAATCGGCGGCGGAGTTGTCGAGATCAGCTCGTAGTTTTTCAGAATGAACTCTGGATAGAATCCGTTACTCGCTGGTTCGTAGACCGTTTCGCCGCTGAACTCACCGTAGAGTTTGTATTCGTAACCATTGTCGATGCCGAAACTGTTTTGCGCGCGATCCGGCGCCAGCTTCAGTTTTTCGTTCAACATGACCAGCTTCGATGTGCTCCACGGTTGGCCGGGCCGCCGCACGTATCCCCAGAATTTGTAAACCGGCTTGAAGTAACGTCGGCCGATGTAGTAGTCGCCCGGCGGTTCCGCTGCGATGCGCGCGGCCGTATCGATTTTCGTCTGCTGAATTCCTTGCGAAACACCGCCGCTGCCGCAGCCGGAGATGGCCAGGGCAATGGCAAATAGTTGGAGCGAAAGAAAGAAGCGAAGCGAGCGATTCATTTTGTGGGAACAAGGCATCTTTTATCGCAGAGCGGGGCAGGGCGCAAATGAAGCGGCGCGAAACTCCTTTGCGTCCACGCGGCCTTCTTCTAAGTTTGGCGCCGCATGCTTGAGCTGGAAGTTTATGCCGCTGGTGTTCGTGATCTGAACAAGATCCTCGAACTGGATCACGAACTCGGCACCGTCGTGGGTCTGCGTTACAAGGTCGATAGCAATCACGACCTGGTTTATCTCGAGATGGAGGAACCGATCGTCACCTTCCGCGAGATTCGCGCCACCTTTCGCAAACTCGGCCTCGATCCGCGTTTCATCGGCGCGATTCCGAGCGAGTTGCGGCCGAAAATTAAAACGCAGCAACTCACGACTTAGGCTGCCATGATTACCGCGGTCGGCGGGCGCGTCATCAAGCTCTTCACCTACATGGGTGAAGTGGTGGTGCTCGCGGGCGAGACCTTCGCATCCATTGCCACGCAAAAAATTCGCTGGCGAATTTTCATGAACCAGATCGTCGAGATCGGTTTGCGCTCGCAATCGGTCGTCGTCATCACCGGTGCATTCACCGGCGCGGTCTTCGCGGCGCAGACCTATTTTCAATTCAACAAGCTCGGGAATGGGTTCGCGCGGTCGGGCGCGGTGGTCTCGGTCGCGATTATGCGCGAGCTCGGGCCGGTGCTGACCGCGCTCATGGTTACCGGCCGCGTCGGCGCATCGATGTCCGCCGAAATTGGAACAATGAAAGTTACAGAGCAGATCGACGCTTTGCGCGCGCTTGCGGTGCATCCGATCGATTACCTGGTCGTCCCGCGCGCTCTGGCAATGATGGTTTCAATGCCGTTGTTGGTCGCGGAATGTGTCGGGATCGGAATCGCTCGCCGGCTATTTCGTGGCGATCGGATTGCTTGAAGTTAACGGCACCTACTACATGGCGAACATGGTCCGCTGGACGCAAATGCGCGACATCGTCATGAGCCTAACGAAAGCTTTTAGCTTCGCGCTTCTGATTGTTTTCATCAGCTGTCACAAAGGCCTAACGAGTCGTGAAGGCGCAGTCGGCGTAGGCCGCGCCACCACCGAAGCCGTGGTCAACGCTTCGCTCGCCGTGCTCATTTTCAATTTCTTCCTCACCATGGGGCTCAACATCATTTTCCCGGCCGGCTATCAGTAGCGGTGGAAAAATGATGGTTGAGGGATGAAAGTGCGCTCGTGATTGCAGCGCCGGAAGCTCCTCCATCGACGACAACTCGCACGCCAGCGGCGTCGATGATCGCCGTGCGTGGCCTAACGAAGAGTATCGGCAAGCAGGAAATTCTGCGCGGGGTGGATCTCGACGTGGCGAAAGGCGAGACGCTCGTCATCATCGGTCGCAGCGGCGGCGGCAAAAGCGTGCTGCTGAAACATCTCATCGGCTTGATGCATCCGGACGCGGGCGAGATTTGGATTGAAGGCGAAAACATCATCGGGCTGACCGAACGGAAACTCGCTGCGATCCGGCGCAAGGTCGGGATTCTTTTTCAAGGCGGCGCGCTTTTCGATTCGATGACTGTGGAGGAAAACATCGCGTTTCCGCTGCAATGAAGCGGGCGAGCGCGACCCGAAAATGATTCGCGAGAAAGTGCGCGAGATGCTCGAAGTGATCGAGCTCGAAGGGCAGGAGAAAAAAATGCCGGTGAACCTGAGCGGTGGAATGAAAAAGCGCGTCGGCCTGGCGCGTTCGATCATTCGCCGCCCGTCCTGCGTTCTATACGACGAACCGACGGCGGGGCTTGATCCGGTCGTTTCGGACAGCATCAATCAGCTCGATCCGCCGATTGCAGAAACGTTATCGCGTGACGAGCATTGTGGTGACGCACGACATGAAGAGCGCGTTTCACATCGGCGGATCACATCGCCTATTTGCACGAGGGGCGGATTTATTTTTATGGAACGACGGCAGGAGTATCGAACAATCGAACGATCCGCTCCTCCAGGATTTCCTGCTCGGACGGTCGGAGCGAGCGCGCCGGCATCTGGTGACGCGGCGAGAACACGTATAAACTCGGCGAGCTAGATACGATCGAAGGAAATGCGACCGACAAGCGAAAGGCCTGGAATTCAAAGTCGGCGTGTTTGTCTTCGTCGGGCTCGCGGTGCTCGGCGCGCTCGTGGTCCAGTTCGGTCGGATCGGCGAAGGCATTCAAGAGCTATTACAACCTGCTGGTGAAGTTTCCTGACGCCAGCGGCCTGCTCAAAGGTTCCGATGTATTGCATGGCCGGCGCGAAAATCGGCCATGTTTCCGGTGGTCCGCGTCTGGTGGAATCTGGCAGGTGATGGCGTGCTCGTGCCGTTGCGTATTTACGATTTCGTCAAGATTCCCGGTGGGCAGCAGGTTTACTGTCGGCAGTTCCGGTTTGTTCGGCGATCGTTTCGTCGCCGTCTGGATGCCGCCGGCCGGTGAACCGAAAAGACTTCATCCACAAGAACGCGTGATCGAAGGCACGCGCGAGACCGGCATGGACGATCTGACCCGCGAAGGTGGCGAGCTGGTGAAGGATCTGCGCGGACACGGTGCAGAACATCAACAACACCGTGACGCGCCTGAACGAGCAGAGCGCTTTCCCAAACGAACATGGACAATTTGAAAGCGAGTCTGGAGAATTTGAAAGACAACCACGACGCACTTTCGGAGTCGTCGCAAAAGCATCAATGGCGTGATCGAGAAAGCCGAGTAACACCATGGATTCAGCGAAGAAAGTCGGCGGACGACTTGCAGCTGGTCATCGCCGACGCGCGCAAGACGATGCAAACCGCCGGCCGAAGTTATCCGCGAAGCGAAAACCGGCAAAGGTTTGCTCGGGACGTTGTTGAACAACCAGAAGCGGTGGCGAACGATCTGCAGGCCTTGATCAGTAACTTCCGCGCGCACGGCGTCTTTTTTATCGAGACAGCGCGCGCAAAAGAAGCCGCACGTGCGCGCTACACCAGAAGCAACGCCGCGCCGACGAGGACGCTAAATATGACGCCGCTACTTACAGTTAATCTGCTGCGCGTTTTGTTCGTCACGTTTTGCGCGACGATCGGCGGGATGGTGGCGGTGGAAGTGCAGCAACGCCAGCCGGGCATTATCATCGGCGTCGTTTTCGGATTGTTCATTGTTCTGGCGGATCGTCTGCTGAAGGGTTTTTCGCTGCGCGCATTTTCGTCCGCGACATTCGGCCTCCTTCTGGGCATGCTTTTCGCCAACCTGCTCATGGCTTCCGATATTCTGCGCTATCAAAGCGACATCGTGCAATGGGCCGCGCGGCTCATGGTCTATTGCACCTTCGGCTACCTGGGGATGATGCTGGCCATGCGCAGCAATCGCGACGAGTTCTCGCTTATCATTCCGTACGTCCGATTCGCGCGCGAGACGACGCAGCACGAGCCGTCTTGTCGTCGACACCAACATCATCATCGATGGCCGCATCGCCGAACTTTGCGCGACCGGGTTTTCTCAGTCGCTCTCTGATCGTGCCGCGTTTTGTCCTGGGCGAATTGCAAACGCTGGCGGACTCGCGTGATCCGATCAAACGCGAGCGCGGCCGGCGCGGCCTCGATATTTTGAACCAACTGCAGAAATCGCCGAGACATCGAGCTAACGATTCACGAGACCGACGGGCGACGGCGATCTGTCCAACGGACGCGCGGTTGGTGCGGATCGCGAAAGTCTTGCAGGCGCGGCTGCTCACGAACGACGAGGCACTTTGCCAGGTGGCGCGTTTGCAGCAGGTGCCGGCGTTAAATCTCGGCCGATCTGGCGCGCGCTTTGCGCCCAGCGCGTGCGCGGGCGACGAGATGGAATTGAATCTGGTCGAAGGAAGGCCGCGAATCGCACCAGGCGGTCGGTTATTTGCCGGACGGAACAATGATCGTGGTGAACCACGCGCGCGCGCTGCTCGGGAAGGTCGCGCCGTCGATTGTTTCCAGCGCGCTGCAAACCGGGGCCGGACGTCTGATTTTCGCCGAATTGAAAGGTAATTCCGCTGCGCATTCCGCAAAATCGACGGCGCGCAGTGCCTAACGAGTAGTAGATCATGTCGATCTTTCTTCGCTGCCTTTTTTTCCTGGCCTTCGTTCTTGTGAGCGTCGCGGCTGACCCCGACCAACCGCAAACGATGAAGAAGATGATCACGCGCTTGAGTGGCGAGGCGGTCAAGAACGATGCCGCGGTCTTGCGACTAAGAACGCTTTATCGCGCGGAAAAAAAATATTTTCGCCTGGAGGAGGAAGCCGACCCTAATAGTGGCCGGCATCGTCTGATCGTGATGAACGAACCGGAAACTTGGCTGATTAATTTAGAAGATCAGACCGGGCGTCATTACCTGGACAAAGGGCCGGAGTTTTACACCAAGGCGCCGATTTTTTGGCGAGCGGATGGAAAACCGGAGAGCGATTTCGAAGGCTTGGAAATTGGAGAAGAGAAAGAATTTTTTGAAAGCGGTCGGGCGCGGAAGCTTGGAACGCGCACCATCGAAGGTAATAAGTGCAAGGCGTTTTCGATCGTTAAGGGTCACAGCGAAGTGATTTTGTATCTCGAAGAAAAAACCGAGAAGCCTTACCAGATTGATTTGCTGAAGGATGGAAGATCGATCGAATCGATCCGTTACTTGTCCTACGAAGCGGAACTGCCTTTTGACCCGTCGCTGTTCGAACCGCCGAAGTCCGTCATGATGATGCCGGGCGACGCCGAATTAGATGCCGTGCCGAATTAATTTTCTCATTTCGTTTTTGTATTCCGGAAAATAACGGCTGATCACTGGCAGATCGAAGGACGAGAGAATCGCAGTGTTCGATTCCCGTTCGAGGAGAAAACGGAAGCTTGCTTCGAGTAGCTGTTTCGCGTCGGCTTGCCCGGCAGCGACCTCCTGCAAATCCGCGCCTGTTACATGCACACAATGTTCGGTCGTGGTCTTTGATTGAACCGTGACCAACCACTCCTCGTCTGAAAGCTGCTTAACTTCGATCATGTTTCCGAACGTAATATGAATCGATCGTGGGTCGTCCATAAATTCGGCGGGACCAGCCTGGCGGACGCGGAACGTTATCGGCATGTCGTCGATGTTTTGCGCGCGGAACCGGGCGAGCGAAAAGCCATCGTCGTTTCGGCCATGAGCAAGGTGACCGATGCGCTTCTCGCAGCGGTTGATCTGGCGAAGGCGCAGCGCGACGAATATCTCGGACGGCTCGAAGAACTCAGAGCGCGTCATTTGCAAACGGTAGACGAGCTCTTGCCGGCCGAGGTGCGCGAATCGATTGCCGCGGTCATCGAAAGTGATTTCAAAGACATCAAGGAAATCCTGCGCGGTATTTATCTCAGCCGCGGATGTGCCGATGGAACGGTCGAGTTTGTCGCCGGTCACGGAGAACTTTGGTCGGCGCAGTTGCTCAATGCGTATCTGAATTCCGAAGGACTTGCCTCCACCTATCTGGATGCGCGGAAAGTTCTGACGGTCGAGCCGGACGAGAATGGCATCAGTGTCGATTGGAAACGATCGCAGTTACAGACAACCGTTTGGCTCGATGGCCTAACTCCGAAAGATTTCGCGAGCGAGGCGAGTGATTGGATTGTCATCACCGGCTTCGTCGCCTCCACCGCCGACGATATGCCGACAACGCTCAAGCGAAACGGCAGCGACTTTTCTGCGTCGATCTTCGGTCGATTAATCGCGGCGGATGCAATCACGATCTGGACAGATGTGAACGGCGTGCTCAGCGCTGATCCGCGACTCGTGCCCGATGCGGTCGTGCTCGAAGAAGTTTCCTATCAGGAAGCGACCGAGCTGGCTTACTTCGGCGCGAAGGTCGTGCATCCAAACACCATGGCGCCGGCGATCGAGGCGAAAATTCCGATTTGGATCCGCAACACTTTCAATCCACAACATCCCGGCACAAAGATTCACGAACGTGCGACGTCAGATCACGCGGTCAGAGGTTTCGCCATCGTTGATGGCATGTCGCTGATTAACATTGAAGGCACCGGCATGATCGGGGTGCCCGGTGTGGCCAATCAGCTTTTCGGCGCTCTGCGCGAAGTTGGCGTTTCGGTCGTGATGATTTCGCAGGCCAGCTCGGAGCATTCGATCTGTTTCGCCATTCCTGAAGCGCAAACCAAGCTCGCCCAAACAACCTTGCAGCGCTCGTTTTTCGCCGCGCTGCATCACAACCAGATTCAAACCATCGAGGTCACGCCGGATTGCAGCATTCTGGCCGCGGTCGGCGACAACATGGTGCATCATCCCGGCGTCGCGGGAAAATTTTTCACTGCGCTCGGCAAAGCCGGCATCAACATTCGCGCCATCGCGCAAGGATCATCTGAGCGAAATATTTCTGCCGTGATTGATCGCGTCGTTTCGCAACGCGCTCTGCGCGCCGTCCACTCGGCTTTTTATCTTTCTAATCAAACCATCTCCATCGGCGTTATTGGCGCAGGTCTGATTGGCGGAACATTTCTCGATCAACTGCGGGAACGAATGGAGGCGTTGAATCGCGAATTCAAGATTGATCTACGCGTGCGCGGGATCATGAATTCGAAACGCATGCTCCTGAGCGAAGGCCGTTCGTTAGGTAATTGGAAGGACTCGTTAGGCAAATCGGAAGCGGCGAGCGATCTGCAGAGATTTCTCGATCACGTCCAGGCCGATCATTTGCCGCATGCCGCCATCATCGATTGCACTTCGAGCGCGGAATTGCCTAACGATGACAAGAACTGGGTCGAGCGCGGCATTCACATCATCACGCCGAACAAGAAGGGCAACACCGGCTCGATGGATTCTTACCGCGCTTTGCAGACGCGCACGCGCGCGCGCAGCCGCCATTATCTTTACGAAACGACAGTCGGCGCCGGTTTGCCGATCATCAATACGCTACGCGAACTCGTTCACACTGGCGACGAGGTGCGCAAAATCGAAGGCGTTTTGTCGGGGACTTTGTCGTACCTCTTCAATAACTTCGACGGCACGACGCCGTTCTCGGCGTTGGTCAAAGATGCGCGCGCGAAAGGTTTTACTGAACCGGATCCGCGCGACGATTTGTCGGGCACGGATGTCGGACGAAAGCTCGTTATTCTCGCGCGCGAAATGGGATTGCCGGTCGAGTTGGATGAGGTCGAGATCGAAAGTCTTGTGCCGGAGTCATTGCGCGCCGGATCGATTGAAGATTTCCTGATGCTTCTTCCCGAACACGATGCGCGCATGACGAAATTTTTTCAGGAAGCGAATTCACGTGATGAAGTTTTGCGTTACGTCGGAGTGATCGATCCGGACAACGGTTGTTCGGTTGGATTGAAGAGTTATCCGCGCACGCACGCCTTCGCGGGCACGAGTGGCAGCGACAACATTGTCGCCTTCACCACCAAGCGGTACCACACTCAATCGCTCATCGTGCAGGGTCCCGGCGCTGGACCGGAAGTGACCGCCGGCGGAGTTTTCGCCGATGTGCTGAGGCTCGCTTCCTACCTCGGCGGAAGTTAACTCGTTAGGCCAACCGCCTTGCGCACACGTGCCATCACCTTGTCGGCAATGGCGTTCGCTCGCTGCGCCCCTTCGCGCAGCACTTCATCGACGTAATCGGGCTGCTTAAGAATTTCTTCACGCCGCTTGCGCATCGGTTCGAAAAATTCCCATAGCCTAACGAATAGTTGTTTCTTAAAATCCCCGTAGCCGGTCCCGCCCTTTTGGAATTGTTCTCGCATCGCGTCGATTTCGTCTTTGCTCGCGAACAAGGAATAGAGATGCAGAATCGTTGAATCGTCCGGGTTTTTCGGCGATTCCACCGGCGTGGAATCGGTCACGATACTCATGACGCGTTTTCGCGTTTCCTTTTCCTCGCCGAAAATATCAATCGTGTTGCCGTAGCTTTTGCTCATCTTCTCGCCATCGAGTCCGGGGACGACCGCAGTCGCCGGTTGAATGCGCGCCTCAGGTAATTTCAAAACATCGACGCCGAAAGTTTCGTTAATCCGCGTCGCGATATCGCGCGTGATTTCGATGTGCTGTTTTTGATCTTTTCCGACCGGGACGACGTCACTGTCGTAAATCAAAATATCAGCCGCCATCAAAACCGGATAAGTAAAGAGACCGGCATTAGCCGACATGCCGCGCGCGATTTTGTCTTTGTAAGAATGCGCCAGTTCGAGGCGAGACACCGGCGTGACCGTTGAGAGAATCCAAGTCAGCTCCGCAACCTGCGGCACATCCGATTGCAAGAAGAACGCGGTCCGCTTCGGATCGAGTCCGCAGGCGAGAAAATCGACCGCCACGCTGCGCACGTTTTCGCGAAGGAGTTTGGGATCATGCAGACTCGTTAGGGCATGATAATCGGCGATGAAATAAAACGCTTCGCCTTCTTCCTGCAGTTGCAGCGCCGGCCGCATCATGCCGAAGTAATTTCCGATGTGTAGAACGCCGCTGGGTTGAATGCCGGAAAGAATGCGCATGTCAGTTAATTCAAATGCTGCACCTGCATGCCGACGACGCAAACGTCATCGTCGAAGGTGTCGCGGCGGGCGAATTTGCGCACGTCGGCGATGACGCGGGCGAAGAATTCCTGCGGCGCGGCGGCGGCATGCCGATGGACTGTCTCCTGCAGCAGTTCCTGGCTAAACAAATTTCCGGTGGCGTCTTCCACTTCGAATAGCCCATCGGTGTAGAGCATGACCAGGTCGCCACTCGTCATCGCGCAGCTGGTGGTGAAGTATTTCGCGGACGGCAGGATGCCAAGCGCGATGCCGTTTCCGTTTTCACTGCGCAAAGGTTCGGTCGTCGTGGTGCCGTTGTTGCGGACGAGTAAGGCGCTCGGATGTCCGGCATTGGCGAAACGTAATTCCGCGCGTTGCACATCGGCCACGACGTAAAAGCAGGTCGCGAACATGGTTGTCTCCGCTTGTTTCAAAATGGCGGAGAGCGCGCGATTTACTCGCGTGAGCAACTCGCCCGGATCGGCTGCGACCTGTGCGTGTTCTTCGACCAGGCCGCGAATCATGCTTGTGATCAAGGCGGAGCGCACGCCGTGTCCCATCACGTCGCAGATCAAAATGCCGGCGGCTTTTTCGCCAATCGGAAAGACGCTGAAGAAATCGCCGCTGACGTCGCCGGTCGGAAAATAGAGACTGAGAAAACGCAGCGAACTTTCTTCCTGGGTGATCGCGTCGGCGGGAACGTTGGGAAATTTTTGCGGCAAGAGCGCGATCTGAAGTTCCCGCGCCATTTGCAGCTCCTCGGACATCTGCTTGTTCTTTTCGTGCAACTGCCGGGTGCGCCGTTCGACCCGCGCTTCCAGTTCCGCATTGAGCGCGACTAAACTCCGCCTGCGCCGCGTTACGTTCTGCCTCCGCGCGATCGATGCGTCCGCCCACCGCGCGCGAAACTTGCGAAATGATCCAGGTGATGAGGGCAGCGAAAACGATCGCGCTGATTCCGGAAGTGACCGCCGGATTAACGTGCACGCGCCGCCACAGTGTGGCATTCACCCAGCCGTTGAGAAGCGCGGCCACGATGATGAGCGGAACAAATGCGCGCAAAAGCAGAGCGCGCGTCGAGTCACCGAGAAAAGCGCGCAACGGCCAGCCGCTCATTCCAGCCGCCGTCGTAATCGCAACGCCGCAGAGAAAAAATCCGCACGCAGTCGAGAACGCCACCGGAATGATCCGTCCACCGTAAAGCAGCGGAGTGCCGTACCAATATCCGACGAGAATGACCGCGCTGATCGTGAGAATCAAAGCGCCGAGCGGTCCCGCGAACTTCGGCGGCGCCCGCAACGTCAACGCGAACAAGCCAGCCGCGGTCAGGACGAAACTCACCGCCGTCATCGGCGCCATTCGTCCGGTCGGCACGGCGCCGAACAATCCGGGATTGCGCACGAACCAGGCATCGATGCCGAAATGAAATCCGCCCGCGAGCTCAATCAGCTTGGCCAGCCCCATCGCGAGCACGAGGAGCGAGAAAAATTGTGCGACCTTGGGAATTTTTTGCCTAACGAGTAGTCCAACGCCAACCAGCGAAAAGCAAAGCGCGGTGCTCGGGGCCATCGGAATGTATTTCGCCCGCACACTCGCGAGCAGGGACAATCCCGAAATCCATCCGATGAAAGTCAGCAACCCGAGGACAACCGCGAGTGCGGCGCAGACGCTGGGAAGACGCGAGAAAATAGGACTTCGGCGTTCTGCTTCCATGCTATCCAGGAGTGTTAACGGAATTTTTCACTAGGTAGGCATTTTCCTCGGGATAAAATTCGGATCGTTGCGTTAAGATCGGAAGCTTCTCACCAACAAGGTAGCCAAGATTCGAATGAAAACAGTCCGTTCTGAGATCACAACATTGCTCACCGTCGTCTTACTGCTCGCGGGAAGTAGTCTCGCAGGTGCCGCCGAGAAGCTTCACGTTTTTTACGGCGAAGTCCGTTCGGTCGACCTGGCCAATAAGACTTTTAGCATCAAGGCGGGTGGCCGGACGCTCGTCTTTCACTATAACGAGCAAACAAAAATCGGTAGTTTCAACGGGCATGTTAGCTGGGAGAAAGTCAGGATTGGCCAGGGAGCGGCTGTCGGCATGCGTCTGGGCGAAGGCAATATTGGCATGGCCGTCATGGTGCGTTTTGATGAAAACTCCGGCGGAGCTAACGCCGTCTCGGGTTATGTCGCCCGAACTACTAACGGACAGACGGTCTCTGGCCTCGCGGTCGCTGACTATGTCGTAGATGCGCCGCACAGTGAGGCCGTCTATCGTGCCACCGGCTTTGGCACGAACCGCGGCTACAGTAGCGATGGCGTCTTCGTGCTTTCGATCAAACCGGATGGATCGGTTGCTAACGTTACCGCCGCCAAGTCATTGAGTTCCGCGGAAGCTAACGACCGTGTCGGTCAATGGCTAAGGAAGTGGCGTTTCAAACCAAATAGCGTAACCCAAGTCCAAATCCCGGTTGGATGGCGTCGGGTCTGGTGATAGTCGGCTGATACGTCCATCGCTGCGAGCGTACCTAACGAGTGATCGACCATAGCTCGTAGGAGCTACTTCAGCAGGGTTACTTCAAGAGGTAACGGCCAGTTTTCTTTGTTCCGATCCGTCGGACCAAGCCGGCTTTGATTAACGGTTTCAGTAAGTCGAGTGCGCCTTGTTTCGAGATGCCGATGGCGTCCCAGATTTCGCGCGGCGCGAGTGCTTTATGCTCGCGCAATAAATGCAGGAGTTGCTCCTGCTTCGGCCGCAGGACCAGCTTCGTCTTGCCAGCGTGGGCCGAAAGTTTTTGGATTCGGCTCCAGACACGCTCGAGGGTGGTTCGCAATCCTTCTGCGCTGTATTCGAGCCAACTGGTGAGATCTCCTTCTTCCTCGCGCACGTTTTCTAAAGCGGCGTAGTAACGCGGCCGATCTTCCCAAAAAAATTCGTCGATGGAAAAAATGTGATGGTTATCGAATCCGCGCCGGTAAAGCTCCCACAGACCGAACATGCGCCCGGCCCGGCCGTTGCCATCGGCAAAGGGATGAATGATTTCCAGCTGATGGTGGACAATGGGCGAACTAAGGATGGGCGAAAGTTTTGCCGCCTCTTTGTTCCACCATTTCAATAGGTCCGACATCATTCGCTCCACCTGGGCCGGCGGCGGCGCGACGTAGTGGCCGACGCGCACTCGAATGGTTCGATACTGGCCGGCGATGCCTTGGTCCATCACCTCTGCTGCGAGGATGCGATGCAATTTCAAAACGTCGGTATGAGTGATAGAGGTGCGCGGGGCGTTCTTCTCCACAAAGCGCAAACCGGCGAAGTAGTTCGCCACTTCGCGGCGCGCGCGCTGGGCGGTCGCCGGAGTCTCGCGGCCTTCTTCGATGGCGCGCACCTGTTCCAGGGTGAGAGGGTTGCCTTCGATGGCGGTGGAAAAATGGGCATTGCGGATGCGGGAATCTTTCTGCAAAGCCGGAATCCATGGCACCTGAACGGAGGCGGCCAGGATGCGCTCTCGCAGAGCCGCGACCTGTTCGACGCGGGAGAGCAGCAACGGTGTGATTGTGTAAGTGGGGACGAAGCTCACGATGATTAGTCAAGCGTAAGTAAAGCAATGAGTCAAGTTGGTATCGTTGGATCGGTCAAGTGTAAGTCCAGTTTTTAGTCAAGAGGAGGCGATCAGAGTTTTCTTCGGCCAGGGGCGCGTCCGGTCTTTCCGCTCGCCAAGCTCTACCGGACAAATTAATTAGAGCCGCGCATGGCGGGCTTTCCTAAACCAATTTCTGTCGTCACGGGCGGCGCGGGCTTCCTCGGCTCGCACCTGACCGATCGATTGCTCAAGGAAGGTCACAAGGTCATCGCGATCGATAATCTCGTGACCGGCAATCTCGCGAACATCGAGCATCTCGCGGGCAATGAAGATTACCGGTTTGTGAAACATAATGTTTCCGATTTCATTTTTCTGCCGGAAGAGAAGCTCGATTTCGTTTTTCATTTCGCCTCGCCGGCCTCGCCGATTGATTATCTCGAACTGCCGATTCCGACGTTGAAAGTTGGCGCGCTGGGGACGCATAACACGCTTGGTCTGGCGAAAGCAAAAGGCGCTGCGTTTTTGCTGGCGTCGACCTCGGAATGTTACGGCGATCCGCTCGTGCATCCGCAGAAGGAAGATTACTGGGGCAATGTGAACCCGATCGGGCCGCGCGGCGTTTACGATGAAGCAAAGCGTTTCGCGGAGGCGATGACGATGGCGTATCACCGCTATCACGGGATGGACACGAAGATCGTGCGCATCTTCAACACTTACGGTCCGCGGATGCGTTTGCGCGACGGGCGCGTGGTGCCGGCGTTTATCGGCGAGGCATTAAGCGGCCTGGAACTGACGGTCTTCGGCGACGGCTCGCAGACGCGCTCGTTTTGTTACGTGTCGGATTTGATCGACGGCATCTTCAAACTTTCGCAATCTGATTTTCACGAGCCCGTGAACATTGGAAATCCGCGCGAAATGACGATCAAACAATTCGCGGAAGAGATCATTCGCATCACGGGGGTCAACGCTGGCATCGCCTACAAGCCGTTGCCGGTGGACGATCCGAAAGTGCGGCAGCCGGATATTGGGCGTGCGAAAAAAATTCTCGGTTGGGAGCCGCGCGTCGCTTTCGAAGAGGGAATCCGCGAGACGATCGAGTATTTTCGCGGATGTCTCGAGCACGGTCAGCTCGGGGAGCGAACAAAAACCAGCGCGTGATCTTATGAAAACAAAGCTTCTTCTTTCGCTCTTGCTCTCGTTAGGCGGAATGGCGGTTGCGCAAGCCGACGCGAATTTTCAGATCACGAAGATCAATCGCAATTTCATCACCACGCCGCAGTACACTTATACCGGCGCGGAACAATTCACCGCGGACCAGCGCAATCGTTGGCTGGAGGTGGAAGTGGAGTTCACCTCCGTCCCGGAATTTTCTGACGAGCTGACCTTCAAGTATTACATCCTGGTCAATGGGAAAATGCTCACCGGCGAAGTGACGCATACCAACGTCGCGGCCGGGCGTGACAACCGCTCGGTCATGTATATCTCGCCCAAAACACTCGCGCGCATCATGGGTAACAAACCGGTGACGCCCAACGTCGTGCAGAACATTGCCGTGCAGATCGTGCAGCAAGGCGCAGTCAAGAGTGAGCTGAGCCTGCAGAATTCCGGTCCCAACTGGTTTGTTTCCATCCCGCAGGTGGCCGGTCTGGTTTTGAACAAGAACGAAACGCCCTTCGCGCCGTTGTACTGGGATCGTTACGAGCAGATAAAGTCGACCACTCGTTAGGCAAAAAATTGTCGTGGCCGGCTCGACCCGCATTCTGACCCTCAACCTCGGTTCGCAAACCGTCGGCCTGGCAGAATTCCGCACGCAACCAAATGGCGGCGTGGTTTTGATGGGATATCGCCTGCGCGAAATTCTCGCGGAAGCGGGGAACGAAACGGCGCGCAATGAACAAATCGCCAGCGCGCTGCGCGACATGATGCGCGAAATGGGGATCAAGAACGGCCCGGTCAATTATTCCATCGCGGCGCAATCGGTCTTTGCCCGCTTCGTGAAATTGCCCTCGGTCGATGAAGAAAAGATCGAGCGGATCATCGCCTTCGAAGCGCAACAAAATGTGCCGTTCCCCATCGAAGAAGTGGTTTGGGACTATCAGCTCGTTGCAGCCGGCGGGGACGAGCAAATCCAAGTCGCGCTTGTCGCGATCAAATCCGATTTGCTCGAAGGCATTAATGCCGCCGTCGAAGAAACCGGACTGCAAACGAACATCGTCGATGTCGCAACCATGGCGCTCTACAACGCCTTTCGTTACAATTACAGCGACGCGACCGACTGTTCGCTCCTGGTCGATATCGGCGCGCGCACGACCAATCTGCTTTTCGTCGAACCCGGGAAAATTTTCACGCGCAGCGTGCCGATTGGCGGCGGTTCTGTCTCGGCCGCGATCGCGAAGGAATTCAACGAGCCGGTTGGCGCTGCGGAATTCCGCAAGAAGCGCGATGGCTTCGTGAGCCTCGGCGGCGCTTATGCCGAGCCGAGCGATCCGGATGTCGCGCGTGTTTCGAAAATTGTGCGCAGCACGATGACGCGACTGCATGCCGAGCTCATGCGCTCGATCAGTCATTATCGCGCGCAACAACAGGGCAACGCGCCGGCGCGCGTGCTCTTGTGCGGTGGGACGGCGAGCATGCCTTACATGCGCGAATTTTTTCACGAGAAACTCCAGCTGCCGATCGAGTTTTTCCATCCGCTGCGCAACGTCGCGGTGGCGGAGACGGTGAAAACTTCCGATGTCGCGAATGCCGCGCACTTGTTAGGCGAACTGGTCGGGCTGGCGCTGCGCAACGCGACGACGTGCCCGATGGAGCTGAACCTGCGGCCGGCGACAGTGGTGAAGCGACAAGAACTGACGCGCCGCCGACCATTTTTTATTTTGGCGGCGGCTTGCTTCGTCCTCGGTTTGCTCGGCTGGGGATTTTATCACGTGCGCGCCGCGAGTGTGACGCGCGAGGCGAACGATCGTCTCGCTGAAAAAGTCGGCGTCATGCGCGGCCTGGAAGGTCAGATGAACAATGTGCGCAAGGAAACCACTGCGCTCGATAGCACCGCGACGCCGCTGGTTTCGGCAATTAACGATCGCAGTTTCTGGCCGGAAATTATTGAGGACTTGAATGCGCGTCTGCCGAAGGAAGATATTTGGATCACCGAATTGGTTCCAACTTCCGGCGGGAAACCGATTGGAGTGGGGGACATCAAATCGGCGCGGGCAGAAGCAACGCCGTTACCGACTGCGACGCCCATTCCGACTCCGGCCCGTCCGGGCGCCGCGCCAACCGAGCCGGCGATCGACGGAATTCTAATTCGCGGACTCTATCTCTTTAATCCGAAGCAACAGGAAGTGGTGATCGATTATTTCAAGGAGCTAGCCAAATCTCCTTATTTCAATCTCGATCAGAACAACCAATCGAAGCACGTGCGGCCTACGACGCCGAATAATGTCGAGTGGGCCTTCCCGTATGAGCTGCGGCTCGATTTGAAGAAGCCGGTGAAACTTCCATGAACTGGTTTCACCAAAATAAATTTCTCGGAACGTTTCTGATCGTCTTCGGCGTGGCGACGTTGGGCGCGGCATTTTTTGTCTGGAACGCGAAGAGTGGGTTCGATGAAGCGAAAGCGCGCTTCGACGAAAACGCGACAGAGCTGAATCGGTTGCAGCGGCTCACGCCCTTTCCGAGCGAGGCGAACCTGAAGAAAATGTCGGCGCAGGCGAAAGATTACGCGTCCGAGTTGAAGAAGCTGAAGGAGGAAATGGCGACGCACGTTCTTCCGGTGACGCCGATGAAGCCGAACGAATTTCAAGCGCGGCTGCGGCAGGTAATCACCACTGTTTCGGAGCGCGCGCGCACGAACAAAGTAAAATTGCCGGATCAATTCTTCCTCGGCTTCGACGAGTTCGCCGCCGGACTGCCAGACGAAAAATCCGCGCCGGAACTTGGCCAGCAGTTGGCGCAGGCGGAATTGCTCGTCAATACCATGATCGATGCGCGAATCGATGCGTTAACGTCTTTCCGCCGCGTGCCGGTCGCAGAACTCGCACCTTCACCCGCGCCGATTGCGGGCGCGAAACCTCCGGCGGCCAACAAGCCCGCGACTCAGCCATTGGTCGAGCGCGCGGTGATCGATGCGACATTCACTTCCACTCCGAGCGCGGCGCGCCGCGTTTTCAATCAGCTCGCGACGATCAATCAGCAACTTTACGTCATGCGCACGGTGTATGTGTTGAATGAAAAAGATAAAGGTCCGACGCGCGAAGGCGCGGGCGCGACGAACGCTACTCCGCCGCCGGCGAACGCCGCGCTCAGTTTCATCGTGGGTAATGAGCATCTGCAAACCGCGATGCGGGTGGAGATGTTGAGGTTGTCGCTGTGAACTGGGTGCGCGCGAATTACGATCGGCTGGCCGTTTTGGGCGGCGCGCTGTTTCTTTTGCTCTGCGCTTTTTTCATTTGGCACAGCTCTTCGAATTTCGCGGAGAACTTTTCCACGCTGCAAATGCCTGGTCCGCCGAAGCCGGCGGCGCCGACCGAGAAAGCGCTCGAAGTCGAAGCAGCCACCAAAAAATTGGCTCAGCCGTCGCAATGGACCTTTGGCGGCCGCTCGGGACTCTTCGTCCCGGAAAAACATTTCATCGCGGCCAACGGCATGCCGGCGACTTTGCAAAACACGGAAGTGCATCCGCCCGTGCCTAACGAGTGGTTGGAACAATTCGGTTTGCCCATTGCCGACGCTGATGTCTTGCAACAGGATCCGGACGGCGACGGCTTCACCAATCTCGAGGAATGGCAGGGCCACACCAACCCGACGGATAAGAATTCGCACCCGCCTTTCATCGCCAAGCTGAAGATGAAGGCCTTCAATCGCGAGCCGTTCCATCTCGTTTTCGCTTCCTCCAGCGGCGAGACCTACACGATCAACAGCACCGATCTGAAAGACCCGACGCAGTTCCTCAAAATCGGCGAGACGATCGCAGGGACGAAATTTAAGCTGATCAAGTTTACGGAGAAGCATCAGGTCAACCCCGCGACCTCCGGTGAAGACGACGTCTCGGAATTATTGATTGAGAATGAAGAGACGAAGGAGCAGCTCGCGCTGGTAAAGGAGAAAGTGATGATCTCCCCCGAGTCGGTGGGGACGTTTGTCTATCTCTGGGGCGACCGGAAGGAAATGCAGATCAAAAAGGATCAGGAATTTTCGTTGCCGCCGCAGTCCGAAATCAGATACAAGCTGATCGACGTTCAGCCGGATAAAGCCGTCATCGTCAACACGCAGAAACCCGAAGAGCGAATCGAAGTGGGTCCGCTCATGCAATAGGCCAATCACTCCGCGATGACAAAAACCTCTCGCCCGTTTCCTTCGCTCGTAATTCTACTACTCGTTAGTCTCTCGTTAGACCGAACGGGTTTGTTCGCACAAGACGCGGCGCAACGCGCGGCCGAGCGGGAAGTGGCGCGGCGCGAGGCTGCTTTACCAAGAGGAACGGAAGCGCTGGCCCGCGGCAAGGAATCGATGGCGCAGAAAAACTACGTGCAGGCGCACGAAGATTTCCGCATGGCGGTGACCTATCTGCCCGACGCCGTCGTGAGCGGGAAGGCGCACGACGAAGCGATCGATGGTTTTTGCGAAAGCGGAATAAAAGTCGCCGAACGGCGCGTCCAGGAAGGAAAATACAACGAAGCCGAAGCGATTTGCCGCGAACTGTTGAGCGATCAATACAATCCGAACTGCAAGCCGGCGATGAAATTGCTCGCCAGTTTGCAAGAGCCCGGGCGGGTCAACCGCACGATGGGGCCAAAGTTTATTTCGAAGGTCGAAGAAGTGCGCAAGCTCCTGATCGACGCCGACGGTTACTATAATAGCGGGCGCTACGATCTCGCGTTCAAGAAGTACGAGCAGATCCTGAATCTCGATCCTTACAACACGGCAGCGCGTCGCGGTCAGGAGAAAATTAACGACGAAAAAACGCGCTACGGCGAGCAGGCTTACAACGAAACGCGCTCGCGATCGTTGTGGCAGCTGGAGCACGGCTGGGAAAATCCCGTGAAGCCGTACGGGACCGGCACCGGACCGGCCGCGGAAACCAACGCGAGTCAGGCAACCGGCACCGCGCGCATTTCCAACAAGCTCAACACCATCATCATTCCAAAAATTGAATTTCGTGATGCCAGCATTCGTGAAGCGATCGATTTTCTGCGCCAGCAAGCGGCGGCGAACGATCCCGCCCCCGAGGGACGCAAAGGCGTCGATATCGTTTTGCGCTTGAATGCGATCGGCGGTCGCGGCGCGGCTCCGCTCGCGCCAGTGACGCCGGCGGTGACTGATCCGCTCGCGCCAGTTCCAGCAACAGGCACGGAACCGATGGCAGTTGCTCCAGCGCCAATCGCCGTCCCAGCGGCGCCGACTGTTTCGCCGCAGGACGCGCGCATCACCATCACGCTCAACCAAATTCCGCTGGGCGAAGCACTGCGTTACATCGCGAGCCAGGCGGGATTGAAAGTGAAAATCGAGCCCTACGCGGTCTCGATTATTCCATTGAGCGAACAGAGTCAGGAGTTGGTCACAAAAGAATATCGCGTCCCGCCCGGTTTCATTCAGAGCACGCTTACGCCATCTAATATAATGAGTGTAAACCAGCCGGCTTCGGCCGCCGGAGCGAATCGCGGAACGGCGAAAGACACCCAGGAATCCACCGGGGGTCAACAGCTCGTTAGGCGCGAAGGCGCACGCGAATATCTCGAGGGCCAGGGTGTGCCGTTTGCCACCGTGCCAGGTTCGAGCGCGAATTTCATGCCGCAGAGCAGTCGTCTTACCGTGCGCAACACGCCGGATAATCTTGAGCTAGTAGATGCGATCGTGGAACAGGCGAACGTCTCTGGACCCAAGCAGGTCGAAATCGAAGCGAAATTCGTCGAGATCACGCAGGACAACTTGAAGGAACTCGGGTTTGATTGGTTGCTGGGCCAGTTCAACATCGGAAACCACCGCGTCTTCGGTGGCGGTGGAACACTTGCGAATGGGACGGCGGTCACGCCTTCGAATTACCCTTTCGTCGGACCGGACGGAAATCCGATTGGTCAATTCCCCGTAACAGGTGGAAACCGCAGCGGAAGTTTGGCGATCAGCGGAAACGCAATTGACGCCTTACTTGGCGGGGGAGCGGTGAGCGGCGTTGCGCCGGGAATTTTTGGACTTAGCGGCGTCTTTACCGATCCGCAATTTCAACTCGTAATTCGGGCGCTAAATCAGAAAAAAGGAATTGATCTCCTCTCTGCTCCGAGAGTTACGACGAAGAGTGGTCAGCGCGCGGTCGTCGAAGTCGTACGGGAATTTCGGTACCCGACTCAGTTTCAGCCGCCTCAAATTCCGCAAACGTTCGGCGGTGGAATTAATAACAATCCGCTTGGAGTGGGTCAAACTTCGACCGGTGGAACCTTTCCCGTTACGCCCACCACTCCAACTGCGTTTGAGACCAGAAATACGGGTGTGACGCTAGAAGTAGAGCCGGTAGTGGGACCGGACGGCCAGACCATCGATCTCAACCTTGTCCCGCAGGTAGTAGAATTCGACGGCTTTATCAACTACGGCAGCCCGATCCAAACGACTTCAACAGACATCCTAGGAATGCCGCACACGAACGTTCTCACGCCGAACATCATTAATCAGCCCATCTTCAGCACTCGCAAGGTCACGACCAGCGTGAGCGTCTGGGATGGTCAGACGGTCGTACTTGGAGGCTTGATGCGTGAAGACGTGCAGAAAACGGAAGATCGAACGCCAATTCTCGGGGACATTCCCATTGTCGGCCGCCTCTTTCGCACCAACGCGGAACAACATCTGAAACGCAATTTGGTAATCTTTGTTACCGCGCATTTGATTACCCCTGGCGGCCAATTACTAAATCAAACAGAGGAACAAGAGGAGGCTGATGATGTGGTCGAGCCACCGCAGCTGCCCATCGTTCCAATGTACAAGAAGTGATTTTTAGCGAAGTCGGTTTATGAAATATCGAATCTTTCACGGCGGGCTTTTCTGCGCGCTCTTGGCGTGGTCGAGCATCCCAGCAGTTTCCGCAGGATCCAGGAGCTTCAAATCGAAGACACCTAAGATTCCTGAAACTCATCTCACGGTCATTTCTGCGGTAACGCCGACTTCTCTGACCATCCAGGAAGACAAAGTAATCAAGTCGTTCACGATCACGCCGTTCACGGAGGTGAATGTAAACGGCCAGCGGGCAACATTGGCCGATCTCAAACCCGGAATGACGGTGAACGTAACGCTGTCCGATCCGTCGAAGTTAAGCCGTATCGATGCGGGTCCTACGCCCGTGATTTCCTCTTCGCCGGGTCGTTAGAATCAATCGAGCGCTTCAAACCGCGGCAAGCCGGCGGATCGAACTGAGTCGTAGAGAACGCTCGCCGGGTTAATGATAATTGGAATTACCGGCGGAATTGCGACCGGAAAATCTTCGGTTAGCACCCGACTTCGTGGATTTCTACCCGAAGCCAATGTTTTCGACGCGGATCTCGCGGCACGCGACTTAGCGAAGAACGATCCCGAAGCGCGTCGAGAGATCGCGCAAACCTTTGGTCCGGAGATTTATTCCGCGGGGGACTTGAATCGCGCGGCGCTTCGGGCGATAATATTCGCCGACCCGGAAAAGAAACGCGCGCTCGAGCAGATTCTGCATCCGCGCATCCGGCGTCAATGGGCTGCGGAAGCTGAGAGCCATCGGGGCCCAAACCAAATTTTTCTTGCTGACATTCCTCTTCTTTATGAAACCGGCGGCAAATCGTTGTGCGATCGCGTGGTGGTGGTTGCCTGTTCGGCAGCCACGCAATTGCAGCGGCTCATGGCGCGATCTTCGCTCTCTCGAGAAGCCGCTACGGAAATGATTGCCGCGCAAATGCCGCTCACAGAAAAAATGAAGCGCGCAGATTATGTGATTTGGAACAACGGACCAGAAACGACGCTGGCTTTGCAGGTCGAGACGCTGGCGAATCTTTGGCGACAAGCGCAATGAGCGAGGAAGTTCTAACACCTCCCGAAGCCGAACCGGTCGTCGCGCCGCGCTCTGATTTACCGGCCTCGCTCGACATCAATCAGCTCCAGGCTCTTTCGCCCGCGGAACTGGAAGATGTTTGTCGCCGACTGGATGTGCGGATGCACGCGGGGCGTTCTCGGCATCATCATATTCTGGATGTCGTTCGTTGCGCCTTGAGTCAAAATATTCCGGTCACCGTCGAAGGTTTTTTCGATCAAGTGGCGGAATCATTTGGCTGGCTGCGCAGCCCGCCACTGAACTTTCTTCAGGTGCCGGAAGATGTCGGCGTGCCGCGCGACACCTTGCAGCAATTCAAATTTCGTCCCGGCCAGCTCATCGCCGGCACGGTGCGTCTGCCGCGCGAGCGCGAGAAAACGATCATGCTCGACGCGGTGACCAGGATTGAAGATCTGCCTGCGGCCGAATGGCAGGAGTCAACCGCCTTCGATAACCTGACGCCATTGTTTCCGGAAGGACGCATTTTTCTGGAGAATCCCAAAACCAATTCGATCAGCGCGCGCGCGGTCGATTTGTTGACGCCGTTAGGGAAAGGACAGCGCGGTTTGATTGTCGCGCCTCCGCGTGTCGGCAAAACAATTTTGCTCAAAGAAATCGCCAAAGCCATTCGGATCAATCATCCCGAGATTATTCTCATCATCCTGCTGGTGGATGAGCGGCCGGAAGAAGTGACCGATCTGGAGCGCGAAGTCGATTGTCAGATTTACCATTCCAACTTCGACGAAAATTCCCAGCGTCACGTGCAAGTGGCGGAGATGGTCCTCGAGCGCGCGAAGCGATTGGTCGAACAAAAAAAAGATGTGGTCATTCTGCTCGATAGCATCACGCGCTTGGCGCGCGGTTATAATGCGCTGACCGGCGGCAAAGGCCGCACCATGTCAGGCGGCGTGGAATCCAAAGCATTGTTGAAACCGAAAAAGTTTTTCGGTTCCGCTCGCAACGTCGAAGAAGGTGGCAGCCTGACGATTCTCGCGACCACGCTCATCGACACCGGGAGCAAGGCGGACCAGGTCATTTTCGAAGAATTCAAAGGCACCGGAAACATGGAGCTGCATCTCGACCGTTCGTTAGTCGAGAAGCGTCTCTATCCGGCGATTCACGTGCAACAATCCGCCACCCGGCGGGAGGAGTTGCTCTATCATCCGGACGAATGGGAACGGGTGAAAATTCTGCGCAAAGCCATGGCGCAACTTCCGCCGATCGAAGCGATGGAGATGTTGATCGGCAACTTGCAGGCAACGAAGAGTAACGCGGAGTTGTTGCTCGCGGGTTTACGGTGATCACGAACAGCGCGGACTTAGCCGCAATTCTTCCCAAGCTGGCGGGGATCGATCGGGTCGCGCTCGATACCGAGGCCGACAGTCTGCATTGTTATTTCGAAAAACTTTGCCTGCTCCAGCTTAGTTTTGGCGGCGAAGATTTTCTCGTCGATCCGCTGGCTGGTTTCGATTTGTCACCGCTGACTGAAGCTCTGCACGACAAGCAGTTGGTCCTGCAGGGCGCAGACTTTGATCTGCGACTTTTGAAACGCAGTTTGGATTTCAACGCCACCCGAGTTTTCGACACGGTGGTGGCGGCGCGCGTTCTCGGCATCCGCGCCTTTAGTCTGGCTGCTTTGGTCGAGCAATTTTTTGATGTTCGCCTAACGAAAGGTTCGCAGAAAGCGAATTGGGCGCAGCGCCCACTACCCAAGCACATGGAGGAGTACGCAATTAACGATACTCATTACCTCCTGCCTTTGGCGGAGAAATTGGAAGCCGAACTGAAAAGCAAAGGCCGCTTCGAGTGGTTCGAGCAGTCGTGCCAGCGCGGTCTGGTGCAGACGGCGATCGAGCGCGTGCGCGATGAAGAAGATGTCTGGCGGATCGCCGGTGTCGGCACGCTTTCACCGCGCGCGGCTGGAATCTTGCGCGCACTTTGGTATTGGCGCGATCGAGAAGCGCGCGCGGCCGACCGTCCGCCGTTTCACATTTTGCAAAATCATTTGCTGTTGCAGTCAGCTAAGGATTTCGAAGCCGGCCGAACGCCGGAGTTTCGACATCTCACGCCGCGTCGCCGCCGCGCATTTTTATATGCGGCAGAGGAAGCGATGCGATTGCCCGAGGAGGAATTACCGCAGCGCAGGGCGCGGAAGGGCGTCCGAACCACTGCGGATATGGAGCGCGCGGCGGAAAATCTCCGTCGCCGGCGCGACGTCGTGGCGGAAGAGTTGGGCCTGGAACCATCTTTTATCGCTCCGCGGGCGGCAGTCGAGTCCATCGCCGCGGACGAAGCACGGAGCGAGACATTGCTCGTGCCCTGGCAGCGAGAACTGTTGAAATTGTAGCCTCGGGCGCCGCCGACTGTAACTTAACCTTGACGCTTCTCACGTCCGTTGTTGAAACTGTGCGGCTCAAATGCCGAACGGTTGCCAGTGGGGAAATCATAGTTTGCTGCGCGCGTTCGTCGCGTTTTTTTTAGCTTTCGCGGCAATTGTAAACCTCCGCGCGCAAGGCAATGCGGGTTCGGCGCAGGATCGCGCTCAGCTCCTGCGCGTCCAATCTGGACTGCGCGAAGAGGGAACCGCGCCGACTGGTACGGATGATACCCACGCCGTCGCGACGCCGAATGATCCCGATCTGGGCGAGCAGGAAATTCTCAAACGCTCGGATAGTTACCAGCCGTGGACGGTCTCCATGTCCGCGCCGATTTCCTACACCTCAAACGTCGCGCTCAGTCGCAACAATGAACAAGGTGACGTTCTTTTCACTCCGGGTCTCGGAGTCTCTTTTGTGCCGAAAATTACAGGCACGCTCTACGGCAGTTTCTCGGTCGGGAAACAATTCTTTTTCTACGACCGATTTTCCGAGTTGAACTTCGCCAGCTTCGACGCGCGAGCCGGTCTCACCTACACTTTGCCGCGGCTGCATAATCTTTATTTGCGCGCCGAATACGATTATAACCGACTGACACCAACCGACAGCCTCGACGAATTTTTTTCCAATCATGCCATCGACCTGGGCGCGGAGCTGCCTTTCCAAATCGGGCGCGCCCAACAAATCTCCGCCGGAGTTGATTTGAGCTTCAGTGTGCATGCCGATCCCGAACCGCCGGAGCGCCACGATTTCAGCGCTTACGTTGGCTACTCAGTAAATCTAACGCGGTCGCTGACTGCGAATGCGATCGCGCGAGTGGCAGTGCGTGATTACGTCGAGGGCGATCGGACCGATGTGAGTGGAATTTTCGCGCTCGGGGCGACCTATCATTTCACCAAATGGCTGAGCGCCAACGCGATTGCCAGCTTCGCGATCAACGATTCCAACCAGGACGTATTTGATTACCAGGTTGGAAACGTCGGCGGCGCGCTTTCCCTGACGTTGAGATTCTAGCAGCTGCCGTCATGTCGCCCTGCTTCTCGGGAAAAATGTCCGTCGGCGGGCGATTTTCCCGCATTTCAATGAAGAGCCGGTATGCCTATCCGGCTTTTCACCACTCCCCATGATCACGCGCTTCTGGATTTTACTCGGGCTCTTCACAGCTCTCTCGGCTTTCGGCGAGGAATTGAAGGAGGCAAAAGTCACGGCCGTGATCAACGAGGTGAATCTTTTGCCTAACGAGTCCTCGGTGCGCAAAGCAACGGTCAATGATGAGGTGCGCCGCGGCACGGCTGTGCGGACGGGCGTTGAATCGCGCAGCGAACTGACCTTCACCGATAAAACCATCGCGCGCCTCGGAGCCAATACGATTTTTAGCTTCGAGGAAGGAACACGCCACATGGATCTCGGTGGCGGCGCAATGTTGTTGCGCGTGCCGAAGAATGCCGGCGGCGCGAAAATTTCCACCGCTGCGGTCACGGCCGCCATCACCGGCACGACCGTCATGTTGCAGTACGACAAGAACGGTTACGCGAAGTTTGCCGTTCTCGAAGGCGAAGCCTGCCTGTCGGCCAACGCAACTCCGGGGAATTGCGTGCCGGTCAAAGCCGGTCAGCTCCTGACGGTGCGAGTCAACCCGCCGCCCACTTCGATTCCCGCGCCGGTGGATATTGATCTCAAAAAACTGACCGAGACATCGGCGCTGCTCTCGAGTGATTTCGATCCGCTGCCGAGCCTCGATCTCATCGCGCAAGCGGTGCAGACGCAAGCGACCTTGAAAGAAGAAGACAAGGCGGCGGACGTTAATTCGCAGAAGGCATCCGACCAGACCGTGCTCGTATCCTTCGAGAAAGTGTTGAACGCCGTCGATCAACACGCGGCAGTCGAAGACCTGACGAGCCCAACTCCCACGCCCACGGCAACACCGACTCCGACCGCGACGCCGACACCGACCGTCCCGCCAACGCCGACGCCGGCAAAATTTGTCCCGCCGCAGACCATCGCCGCGCCTGTTCCTTACATCATCACGAATAACACCACGATCGCGACCGATCCGTCGATTACCACAAACGCGACGACCGATTTCGGGTCAATTTATCGCGCCCAAACGCAGGATGGGAATTTTCCCCAATGGCTCTTCGGCGCCGGTTCGGAATTCGATGTCGAGAGCGGTTTCGACAGCGAAGCGAACGCCGCGTTTTTCAGTAACATCGCCGTCTTCAAATTCGAGAATTTGGTGTTGAGTGGCAATCCATCGATTTCGACCGCCAATGGCGGAGTGAATCGTCTTGGCCTGGTGGGCGTGGATGGCCTAACGACTGGTAGCGGCGGCGGGACACTCACCTTCGGCGGTGTGGATACACTGCTCCTCGCGACGCAAGCGGGCTCCATTAATCTCGGAGCGGCGTATTCCTTCCAAGGAAACAACCGCATCTTTATTTATGCGCGCGGGGCGGGAGTGTCGCTCACCTCGGCGGCAAATATCTCGGCCAACAACGATGTCCGTCTTTACAGCGAAGGCGCAGTGAATCTCAGCGGGGCGATCAATACGATAAATTTTAGCTCGTTCAGTGGCGCAAATTTCGCGAGCACGAGCGCGATCACCGCGCCGGCCATTTACATCCACTCGTTAGGCAATGTCAGCTTCACCGGCGGCAGTGCTAATGCAGAAATTTTTGATGTGAACGCGAGCGGAGATTTGCAATTGCTCAATCCTTTCGTGCTACACGCCGTTACGATCGACCTGACGAGTAGCGGAAATATCACCTGGTCCGGCGGGATCTTTCCTGCGACTACCACGAATTCGAATGCCAGCGTGACCGCCTCCGCGGACCTAGCGCTGCACGTCACCGGGGATCTGGAAATCGATCGGTCGAGCGGCGACACGAACGACGGAATGAATGTGACCCTCATTGGTCACAACGGCATCACCGTCGACGGCAATTTGACGACAAACCTAACGCCCGGCTTGGTCGACACCGGCGCGAACACTTTCATAACTTCCGCGGGAACGATCACAGTGGCAGGCGCCCTCTCGCTCAACACCGAAGTAAGAACCAGCATGACGAGTGGCGGCGACATTCTCGTTTCTGCGGGTGCGGATTCGAACGGGAATTTGAGCGCGCAAAGCATCGCCGCGAAAATCAAAGCGGATAATGGGGTCTCATTAGGCGGAGGCGCGAACCTTGTTTTCACCGCCGGTGGTAACCTTACCACCAGTGGCGGCGCGATGAGCTTCAACATCGACGATAGCGTCGGCGGAAAAATCATCGGCGACGCTATGATTGAACTGAAAGCCAACAACATTTCCACCAACGGCCACGCCTTCGATCTTCTTCTGAATAACAACGCCGGGAACATTACCGGCGGCGCGTTCACGACCGCTGTCGCGCAAGGAAACTTTACCGCCGGCGATACCACCTTGCAGATTTTGAACAGCGACGATGGGGCCGCGGGCCGGCCTGGCGTGATCGCTGGGAACGCATTGCTCGGACTCGAGGTCGACGGCGATTTTACGGCGAATTCCCTGCTGGCCCTGATCAATGATCGGCATCGTGGGTCGATCGGCGCGATGGCGCAGCTTGAGTTGACCGTGCTCCGCAGCATGACCATCACGAACGATCTGACCTTCGGTATTTCGACGCGTAACGATGGCAGCGGAGGCGGAACGATCGGCGGTCAGGTCGATGTCAGCCTCAACGCTTCGAGCGTGAATGTCGGTGGTTTCCTCGACGGCTTCATCAGCACGAACGGCGGCGGCGTTATCAACGGCAGTGCCCGAATTGATGTGGGAATCACCAGTGATCTAAGCGCGGACGGCGGAATATTACTGAACATTGCCGATACGCGTTTTTCCAACGTCGGTAATTTGAATGGCGGCCACATCGGCGGCGACGCGCAGGTGTTCGTAAGTGCTCCCAATATTCTCACTACTTCCAGTGCGTCTGGCGTGCCAGGCACGGACACGATGGCGCTGGAATTTTCGATCTACTCGAATGGCGCGGGGACGATCAGTGGAAACGCGTCCGTCTCCGTGAATGCCCCGCTGAAAATCAGCGCACCCGGGACGATCTTTTTTACTGTCGCGAACGGCAATTATCAAAACTCAGGTCCGGGAACGATCGGCGGAAATGCAGCAATCAATGTCACCACGAACGATCTTTTCTCCGGCGACCTCTTCGCCGAAATCTACAACTACGGTGGCGCGAGTATCGGTGGGAACGCGAATGTCGTCCTCAGTGTCGCGCGATTTTTGAACGCGACCGGCGATGTCCATTTAACGATCGATAATCATGGCGGTAGCGTGCACGCCGCTTTGCTCTCGCTGCAAGCGGGCAGCCTTTCCGCGAAATCCCTTAACGCCACCATTAATAACGCCAATGGTGGGCAGATCGCCGCGGACGCTACGATCCAAATGGGGATCGACGGAACGGCGGCGATCACGAACGACGCGACCTTCCAAATCTTCGGCACGAGCAAGCCCACCGACGCGATTAATTTTAGCGGCGGCAGTTATAACGTCGGCGGCACTTTTCGGTCGACCATCGATAGCAACGGCACACTCAGTCTTAGTAACACGAATATTTCCGCCGACGTAATCAAAGCCGGCGTCTTCGGCGCCAACGGCACACTTCGCATCGGCGGCGGCACCATCTCGGCCAACACACTTCTGCGACTTTATGCGCCGGGCAGCTCCGGCCTGATTGAGTTCGTCGCCAGCACCACACTCTCCAACGCGAGCGTGGCCATCGTGCTCGCCGCCAACACCGTCACGATTGATAACAACGTTCGCGTCACCATCAGCGGTCCGCAGATGGCTTTGGTTTACACGAACAACGCCAACTACACCGGCTCCGGGGGAAACGGCACCACCACCGGCATGTTCATTGGTAATGCCGTGACGCATCTGCTCTCGGAAGCGCCGCCTTTCGATCAAACGAATCCGGTCCAGACGATTGTTTACAACGGCGCTGGCAATGGGGTTTGGAGCAACGCGGCCGTCTGGAATCCGAACATTGTGCCTAACGACAGCAACGGCCAGACTTACAATGCTTCCATCGCGAGCGGCTCTCTCGCGCAAGACATCGCGGCCGGAGTGGTGATTGAACAACTCATCATGAGCGGCGGCACCTTGCGTCTCGATCATCCACTCACCCTCAATGCCGGTCTGCAATTCAGCGGCGGGGCGATTAATTCCGGGGTACTCAATATTGCCGGCGCGAGCACGCAATCCGCGCAGATGACCGCGAGTGGTCTGACGATCAATAACAGCGGCACCTACGATATCACGCTGGATAATAACAGTGTCTTCAGCGGCAGTGGCGGCAGCTTCAATAACTCCGGCACTCTCCGCAAAGTAAACGGCAGCGGCACGGATAATTTTAATTTTGCGCTCAACAACACCAGTGCCGTGATGGTGCAGGCCGGAACGTTGCGCTTGACCGGTGGTGGAACGAGCAGCGCCGTTTTTTCGGTCGCAAGTGGCGCCGTCCTTTCGCTAGCGAACGGTTACACCATTACGGACGGGGCGAGCTTTAATGGTAGTGGAATCATCCAGTTGGAAAATAACAACAGCACCACGTTCAGCGGCACGATCAACAACACTGGCACTTTCCGCGTTAACTCCGTCGGGAATTTCACCGATCTGCTGATCTCCGGAAATACCACCCTGAATGGCAACGGCACGCTGAGCCTGGTGAATGCAGCGCGTGTGCGCGGCACTGGCATTCTTTTCAGTAGCAATCTGATTCAGGGCGAGACGAGCAACACCGGCTCGTTAGGCAACAATGAAATTGGGCTGGCCAATCTGGTTACGGGCGTCATCGATGCCAACGTCAATGGGCTTCAGCTCAATGTCGATCCGAATAACAGTAACGGCCTAACGAATGCTGGAACAATGCGCGCCAGCAACGGCGGCCTTCTTCTGCTCAATGGCAACGGCGGCGGCGCCTTTGACAACACCGGCGGCACGATCACGGCGCTCGCTGCCTCAGAGGTGCAGTTGACTAATGGCGCCAGCATTAGCGGCGGCACACTTACCACCAGCGGAAGCGGTGTTATCCGCACGCTGAATACCGCTTCTTTGAATAGCCTAACGAATGCTGGAGTTTTTCGCATTAGTAACAACACCAGCGCGACCTTCAGTGGCGCGATCAATAACACGGGTAGCATCAGCCTCGCCGCCACCGGCAACTTCACCGATCTCCTTGTTAACGGCGCGGTCACCTTCATGGGTGGCGGCGCGATCAATCTGCAAAACGCCGCGCGCGTGCGCGGCAACGGCACCATCTTCAACGGTGGTGCGAATGGAGAAGCACATACCATTCAAGGCGAGACCAGCAACAGCGGCAGTCTCGGTGCGAACGAAGCGGAAATTGTCAATCAGAGCGGCGGTTTGATCGATGCCAACGTCAACGGTTTGGCTTTGAACGTCGATCCCAATAGCTCCGGCCTGACCAACGATGGATTAATGCGCGCCAGTAGCGGCGGCATCCTCTTGCTCAACGGCAATGGCGGCGGCGGATTCCAGAACAACGCCATCATCACCGCCTTGAATGGATCGGAAGTTCAACTGACCAACGGCGCCACCATCACCGGCGGAACATTAACTACTGCGGGCACTGGAGTTTTTCGCACCTTGAATAGCGGCACGCTGGTTAGCCTAACGAATGCTGGAAGCTTCATCGTCTCGAATAACACCTCGCTTACGCTCGCGGGCACGATCCTCAACACCGGCAACCTGACCATCGCTGCCACGGGTAACTTCACCGATCTCTTCATTAATGGCTCAGTTATTCTTACCGGTAGCGGCTTTTTAAATTTGCAGAACGCAGCCCGCATCCGCGGCACGGGCACGCTTTTCAACGGCGGCCCGAACGGCGAAGTCTCCACGATTCAGGGCGAGACGAGTAATAGCGGCTCATTAGGCACGAACGAACTAACCATCGTAAATCGCAGCGGCGGCCTCATTGACGCCAATGTTTCGGTGAACGGGAATGGCCTCGCTTTGGTGGTCGATCCTTCCGCCAGTGGAAACTTGAGTAACACCGGTGTCATGCGCGCGAGCAATGGCGGCATTTTGTATTTATCCGGCAATGCCGGCGGCCTCTTCAATAATAACGGCGGTATCATCGCCGCGCTCACCGGATCGCAAGTGCAATTGGCTGATGGCGCCACCGTCATCGGTGGCACGTTGCAGACTTCGGGCACCGGCGTAATCCGCGAGGTCAACAACGCCACCCTCGATAGCCTAACGAATGCTGGAAGTTTTGCGGAGAATAATAACACCAGCACAACGGTGCTTGGGACAATTACGAACAACGGCACCTTCCTCATCAATTCGCAGGGAAATTTCACCGATTTGCTTCTAGGGAGCGATGTCACTTTCGCCGGCACCGGCCAACTCGTGCTGCAAAACGCGGCTCGCGTGCGCAGCGGCGGCGGCACGCCGCGCCTAACGAATACTGGCGGTCACATCATCGAAGGCGAAACGAGTAACAGCGGTTCGTTAGGTAGCAACGAGATCGCGATCACGAACCAATCGCTCATCAATGCGAACATCAACGGACTTGCTCTTAACCTCGATCCAGCCAGCGTCGCGAATGCATTTCTCAACGACACCACCGGCATCGCGGAAGCGACCAACGGCGGCATCCTTTTACTGAACGGAAATGGCGGCGGCGATTTCACCAATCGCAATTTGATCAGTGCCATCGGCAACGGATCGGAAGTTCAATTCACCAACGGCGCGAGCTTGAGCGGCGGCACGCTTAGCACGTCCAACGGCGGCGTCATTCGTAATCTAAATAGCGCCACGCTCGGCAATCTCATCCTCAACGGTAACTTCATCGCCAACAACAACACGCGCACCGATTTCGTCGGCACGATCACGAACAACGGCAGCATTCTCTTGAAGGCGACCGGCAATTTCACCGATCTTTTTCTCGATGGCGATGTCCTTCTCAACGGTAGCGGCGTTCTGACCTTGCAGGATGCGGCGCGGGTGCGCGGCTCGGGAACGTTGCACCTTGTCAACACCATCGCCGGCGAAACGAGCAACAGCGGCTCGTTAGGCGCGAACGAAATCGGAATTGAATTGGGTACGACCGGCGTGATCGACGCAAATGTGTCCGGTCGCGTGCTCAATGTGGATCCGAACTCCGCCAACGGCGTTATTAACCTCGGTGTCATGCGCGCGACCAATGGCGGCGTCCTTCTGCTGAATGGAAATGGTGGTGGAACATTCGCCAACACCGCCGGCGGTCACACCATCGCGTTTGATGGTTCTGAAGTACAACTCACCAACGGCGCGGCCGTCGTGGATGGCTTCTGGCAAACGCAAGGCACCGGCGTGATTCGCGTCCTGAACTCCGCCACGATCGCGACCATGACGCTGAGCGCGAATTTCGTCACGAATAACAACACTTCGACAACCTTCTTCGGGACGATCACCAACACGGGCAACATCACCATCGGTTCCGCAGGTAATTTCACCGACGCCTTCATGGGCGGGGTGACCTTGAACGGCGGCGGTCATCTCTTTTTGCAAAACGCCGATCGCGTTCGCGGCGGCGGCGTTTTCACCAACGTCAACAACATCATCTCCGGCGAGACGAGCAACAGCGGCTCGTTAGGCGCGAATGAAATGGGTATCGCGAATCAAAGCGGCGGCGTGATCGACGCGAACGTGAATGGATTGGTCCTGAATGTTGATCCGAGTAGCAATGATGGCTTAACGAATGCCGGCACAATGCGCGCGAGTAACGGGGGCATTCTCCTTCTGAACGGCAATGCCGGCGGCGATTTCAATAACAGTGGAACAATCGCGGCCGTTACTGGTGGGACATTGCGTTTCAACGGCAACGTCAATTCTTCCGGGACCGTCGATGTCGACAGCAACACTTTGACGGCTACCGGGTACTTACACACAAAGCGCCGGCACCTTCCGGCTGGCCGGCGGTAGTGTGCAATCGAACAACGCCCTCAATTTCCAAGGCGGCCTGGTCGATGCCCGTGGAACGATTAGTTCAGCCATCATGAACAATGCTAATCTGCGACCAGCTCTCGGCGGTAGTGGCCTGCAGGTGACCGGTAACGTTTCGTTGCTTTCCGCTTCGCAACTTACCTTCCAGCTCGGTGGGTTAACGCAGGGAAGCCAGTATGGCTTTCTTAGTGTCAACGGTAACGTCTCGTTAGGCGGACAGCTCTTGGTTTCGTTCGTCAACGGCTTTCAAAATTCAGTTACCAATAGCAATAGCTTCACTGTTCTTAGTTCGACCGCCACTCTCTCCGGCGTCTTCGCCAACGTCGCTTCCGGAAGTCGTCTGACTACAACCGACTCGTCGGGTTCGTTTCTGGTTAACTACAATGGCAGTACCGTCGTGCTTTCCGATTATACTGCTGCTTCGCCTCGACCCGCGAAAGCCGCTGCTATTGCGACTCAGTCCCTGGCTGCGCCTGCGCCAGCGCGCGCGACCCTTCAAGTGAAAAACTCCAGCGAACTTCTGCAGGTTCTGGAAAACGCCGCGCCTGCTACGGGTGGCAAAGTGGTCGTGCAGCAAAAGCGTGTAGTCAGCTCGCAAGCCCGCATGCCGGCGAATGCCAATGGGCGCAACGGGGCAGCTAAGTTAACGGGCGAGGTCCGTGCTGATTCTCTAGTTCAGGCCAAATTTTCCGCGCCGACTACACAAGTCGCTCGCAACGAGCGCTGACCGCGACGAAGGTCGGGCATGCAACGGCTAGGGTTCGTCCTTTCTTGCACTGCAATCCTTCTTGCTCAACCGAGCAAAGTAGTAGGTGCCTCGGCTCGTATCACGCGGGTTACTAAAGACGTTAAGATACTCGGGGCGCCAGCGAGTTCACATCTCGCCCAACTGAACGAAGCAATTGCTAACGGAAGCGTGATCGAGACTGGTCCGGGGGCGCAGTCTGAGTTGCGCTTGGGTACCGGAGCACTCGTTCGGCTGGGTCAGAATTCTGTTCTAGATCTGCGAGATTTCCATCGAATGGAACTGCGGCGCGGCGCCATGCTGGTGCGTGCGGCCAAGGGCAGTGAAGCACAAGTCACGCTGGGCAACACCGTCTCGGAAGCGAGTGGCACTACTTCGCTTCTCGAGCATTATCCTGAGGCCTACACGAAACTGATTTCGCTCGAAGGCACGGCCCGTATGTTCATGCCCGCGGTGATCGGCGAGTCGGTTTTAGTGAATCCGGGACAGCTCCTCATGTTTCACACCAAACCAAAGCCAACCGGGTTACCCAACCCCGTCGATATCGACATCGACCGTTTGCGCGCTACTTCGCAACTCATCAAAGGCTTTGCGCCTTTGGGCAGTGAGGCATCAATCGCCGAGGGCGCGCGGGCCCAGAAACAACAGAAATCAAACGGCGCTCTGGCTGACACGAACCTTGTTATCTTTGGTCGCGGCACCTTGGTTTCAATCGTGCCGCCCACAGCTACACCTACTCCGAAGCCCACGCCGAAGCCGCGTTAACCCGAGCTAGTCGATGCTAACTATTCGACTCGCCACGGAATCCGATCGCGACGCGATCTGGGCAATCTTTCACTCGGTTGTCGAGAAAGGCGATACCTACACCTTTAGTCCGACAATCTCGCGTGCGGAAGCCCTCGACTACTGGCTCCGCTCGGGTAACTACACTTACGTAGCCGAAGACGACGGAAGAATAGCCGGGACTTACATCCTGCGAGCAAATCAGTCCGGCGCGGGCGCACACGTGGCTAACGCTGCTTTCATGGTTGCGCCGGAAGGGAAGGGTAGGGGCATTGGCCTGGCGATGGGAGAGCATTCCTTAATCGAAGCACGCCGGCTGGGCTTCCGTGCCATGCAATTCAACTTCGTCGTCTCGACCAATGTTATCGCGATCCAGCTATGGCAGAAACTTGGCTTCAAGATCGCCGGGACTTTACCCGGCGCTTTTCAGCATCCCGAGAAAGGCTACGTTGACGCTTATGTGATGTTTCTTTCTCTGGCTGGCTAGACTGTAAGTGTAACTGTTGCCCGACTTCATAGGCTTCCGCGAGCCAGCGCGAAACTTCAACGTCGAGGTCGCTCAATTCATCGACGCGCAGGTAGTGGGCATGGCAGCGCGGCGTAAAGGTCTCGATTTTATAGAAACGCTCGCTCTCGATCCTCCGTGGAAGAACGAAATGACAGATAAGATAAGATTTCCGAGGCATGGCACCGGCGAAGCGCATTCGTGTCTGAAAGACAACGCGCGTCTTCTGCGGAATCATGTGCACCGGCCCGCAAGCGCGGGCTAGGCGGGCCAGCTCGTGAAAGAGCTTTGCTACGTGCGGCTCACTTTGTGCGAACAAGCCCTCCAGGGAAAACTTCCCACAGGAATGCCGCATGTTGCGGCCGGTGAAACGCTCGCCGCATTTAGGACAGGTCCAGAGTGGACGAGCTACTCCCACTCGATCGTGCTAGGTGGCTTACTTGAAATGTCGTAGACGACTCGATTGACACCTTTTACTTCGTTGATGATGCGGCTGGAGATGCGGGCTAACAACTCGTTAGGTAGTCGGACCCAGTCGGCGGTCATGCCGTCCTGGCTTTCTACGACGCGTAGGGCGATTGTATTTTCGTAGGTGCGTTGATCGCCCATCACTCCGACGGATCGCACAGGTAGTAGGACGGCGAAGGATTGCCAGACGCGGTAATACCAGTCCGAGGCTTCCATTTCGCTGGTTACGATGGTGTCAGCGTCACGCAGGATTTGTAGATGTTCTTCTGTTACTTCGCCGAGAATGCGGACAGCCAAGCCTGGCCCCGGGAAAGGTTGGCGATAGACTACTTCTTTCGGCAGACCTAGTTGTAAACCGGCTTGTCTTACTTCGTCTTTGAATAGCTGCCGGACAGGTTCGACTAACTCGAAGTGCATCTCTTCCGGCAGTCCACCTACGTTGTGATGGCTCTTAATAACGTGCGCCGGGTTGCCGCCGATAGCTACGCTTTCGATCACGTCGGGGTATAAGGTTCCTTGAGCCAGGAAACGATAACCGCTGTGCTCGCCGGAACCGGTCCGCTTGTCTTCCGCTAGTAGCTCTTCGGTGGCGTGTTGGAAGACATCGATGAACTCGTTGCCGATGATCTTGCGTTTCTGTTCGGGATCGGTGATGCCGCGGAGCTTGGAAAGGAAACGTTCGGAAGCATCGACATACTTCAGCCGGATGTGAAAATTTTCACCAAAAACCCGCTGCACCATTTCTTCTTCCCGCGCGCGGAGCAGACCATTGTTGACGAAGATACAAGTTAGTTGGTCGCCGATAGCCTTGTGGAGGAGAGCAGCGGTCACAGAAGAATCGACGCCGCCGCTGAGACCCAGAACTACTTTTTGGTCGCCGACCTGGGCGCGGACGCGCTGGCAGGCGTCTTCGATGAAGGAGCCCATGGTCCAGTCCATGGCGCAATGACATATGTGATAGACAAAGTTCTGTATGATCTCACGGCCGCGTGGCGTATGAGCTACTTCGGGATGGAATTGCAGCCCGAATAGCTGTCGCTCGGGATCTTCTACCGCGGCGAAAGGCGAGCTTTCCGTCTTAGCGGCGATACGAAAGCCGGCAGGTAACGCAGTTACTTCATCACCGTGACTGTTCCAGACATCGACTTGGGGACCTAGCCCGCTGAAAAGCTTTGAGCTATCGGTAACGTCGAGCGTGCCAGCGCCGTACTCACGTCGGCCGGTGAAGCGCACCTGTCCGCCAAGATGATGCGCCATAAGCATCAGGCCATAACAGATGCCTAGAACAGGAATGCCTAACGAGAAGATAGCTGGATCAACTTGCGGGGCGCCTTTGTCATAAACACTGGCCGGTCCGCCAGAAAGAACGATACCGTTCGGTTTGGCTGCGGCTATCTCGGCCGCGGGCAGATCATAACGAACGATTTCGGAATAGACCTGGCATTCGCGAATGCGGCGCGCGATGACCTGCGTGTACTGCGAACCGAAATCGAGGATGAAGATTTTCGAGTGCGCGGAAGGCGTAGACATCGGCACCTAGTCGTGGCTACGGTCGGCACCTTCTCGCGGTTTTACATAGGGATCGCCGGTGCGATCGATGTCGGGAGAAACCTGGCCTTCGCCGCGAATGCCACGCCCGAACTGGTCCTGCAACTCGGGGCCGGTGGGACCTTCATTGGCGCAACCGAGGAAGCCGAGCAAAAAAGCGGAAGCGAGCGCGACCAAAACGGGCTTCATCGGGGAATATTAGAGGTCTGCCTATTCAATGCAAGAGTAAGGTTGTTTGGACCTTCAAAGACCGTTGATTGATTTCGCATGATCGCGCCGGAAGTCTTACTTCAAGGATATCGGCTGGGCGTTTTCCCCATGGCGATGGAGGATGGCTCGATCGAATGGTTTTCGCCCGATCCTCGCGGCGTCCTGCCATTGGACGAATTTCACGTGCCGCATGCGCTCGAGCGCGTTCGTGCGCAAAAAGGTTTTCGAGATTCGGATAGACAGCGATTTCGCCGGGGTCATTCGGCATTGCGCGAGGCGGCCCGAGACATGGATCAATGACGAGATCATCGAGAGCTACACCCGACTCCATGAGCTTAGGTCACGCTCATTCCGTCGAAGCATGGGCGGATAACAAACTCGTCGGTGGACTTTATGGCGTCTCGTTAGGCGGCGCGTTTTTCGGCGAATCGATGTTCCATGAAAAGACCGACGCCTCCAAGGTTGCGCTCTGCGCCCTGGTCGAGCACCTGCGTGAACGCCGCTTCGTTCTGCTCGACACACAGTGGCTCACGCCGCACTTGCAACAGTTTGGCGGAAGACATCTGGCACGCCGTGATTACATGCACCTGCTGACGCGCGCGGTCGCGCTCACGCGGGAATTTTAAGCCAGCTGACCAATGGGCGAGTCCGTCCAGCCGGCGAACTTGCGTAGCGATTCGATCCCTGCATAGTTCACCCCCGCGGCTGGATAGCTCAGTTGGTAGAGCAGAGGACTGAAAATCCTCGTGTCGGGGGTTCAATTCCCTCTCCAGCCACTTCCACGCATTCCAGCGCAGAGTAGAGCGGCATTCTCGTTCATCTTTTGGCGGAAACAGTCTGCAGCGGCATGCTTCATGCCCCTTGAGGCCGTGGTTTCTCCTTTCGTTCTCCATGAATGTCTCTCTTGCCGACGCCGCGGGCGTCATCCGCCGATGGCCCAGCGTCCGGAGTTTTTGGATAAGAGAACGGAGAAACTTGTTCCTTACCAATTCATGAAAATTAGAGCGAAAATTCTCTGGACGTTGCTCGCCATGTCTCTGCTGGCGGCGCTCGTAGGCTATCTTGCGGTGAATCAGCTAGAGGTTGCCGCAAGGGTTGCCGCGACCAAAGAAGCCGAGCATTTAGCCAGCGTCCTTGGTTTCGCCCTTATGTCGGATGCGAATCAACTGGATCCATCCGCTCAAGAGCTTGTCACGCGACTGCATGAAACGCAGGAGCGAGATGTCGTGCTGGTAGATTTGCACAAGCGAATTCTTGCCGATTCGATTCCACCGGCGCCCGGCGAGATTTTTACTGAAGATCAGCGCGATGAGGTTAACGCCACGATCAGGGATGGGGACGTCCGGGTGTTCGTCGAAATCAGCAAGGATCATCCGAACGGCATCAAACAAATCGTTGCGCCGGTGAAATCCAAATCCGGCCAGACGCTGGGCGCGGTGATTCTGGAATACACACCGCTCTACGATGAGTTGATGCAATCAGCGAGAACGACAACCCGTCGGCTGATTTTGGCAGCTTTCGCCAGCCTACTGATCGCTTTGTCGATCGCGCTTTATATGGGCCGTTCCATAGCTGTGCCGCTTCAACAATTAACGAGTGCGGCAACGGGGTTTGCTTCCGGTCGGACTGATTTGCCGATGCCGCCAGCGCGGAAGGATGAGATTGGTAATTTGGCGACGGCCTTCACCGATATGGTGGAAAATCGCCGGCGGGTAGAAGCGGAACGTCAGGTCAACTCCGACATCGTTCAGGGCATCGCCACTACGACAAATCTCGATGAGTTGCTCGACCTTGCCTGGCGTTCCATCGGCAAGGTCCTCTACGCAGAGAACTGCTTCGTCGCTCTCCATGAACCAACCACCGACCTGGTGCATTTTGAGTTTTGGGTGGACAAGATTGATTCAGTCCCGCCGCCGCAACCCGTCGGTGACGGCCACAGCAGGACAAGTTACATCCTACGCACTAGCCAGCCTCTGTTGCTAACCAACGAGCTGAAAACTCAACTGTTCGAGAAAGGGGAGATCAAGAAAAGCGGCTCCGATTCTTCTTCGTGGTTAGGCGTGCCTTTGCGGACGCCGACGCGGACCATCGGCGTGTTAGCGGTCCAGCACTACGAGGAGCAAGGCGTCTACAGCGAGCGCGACTCGGAATTCCTCGCTTCGGTGGGAAATCAGATCGCCCTGGCCATCGAGCGCAAGCGGTCGGAGAAAGCCCTTCGCGACGCGGAGGCGAAATACCGCACGATTTTCGAGCAATCGAGGGAGGGCATTTTCCAAAATACGCCCGAGGGCGTCTTTCTTTCTGCCAATCCAGCGTTGGCCCGAATGCTCGGCTTCGATTCGCCAGAGGAGCTAATAAGCGGGCGCGGGGATATTAAGCGCCAAGGGTATGTCGACCCGACCCTGCGGGATAAGTTTAAGGAAACTCTGGAGAAAAACGGCTTCATCATCGGCTTCGAATATGAAGTCTATCGGAAGGACGGCGCCAAAATCTGGGTAGCAGAGAGTTCGCGAATCGTCCGCGATGCGGAAGGGCGGGTTCTCTATTATGAAGGCAGCGTCCAGGAGATCACGAAGCGCAAGCGAGCCGAGGAAAAACTTAAACGCAGTGAAGCGCGCCTGGCGGAAGCGCAGGAAGTGGCGCATGTCGGCAGTTGGGAATGGGATGTGAGTACAAAAAAACTCACGTGGTCGGATGAGGAATTCCGGCTCTTTGGATTTTCTCCCGGCGCATTCGAGCCGAGCTACGACCATTATCTGCAGTGTGTTCATCCCGATCGGCATCAGGCCGTGGAAGGAACCGATCCCAAACAGCTGGAGGAAGGCGCGCGCGGTTACGATGTGCGGGTGGTCTGGCCCGATGGTCAGGCGCGCATTCTACACAATCGCGAAAACACTTTGGCCGAGGCGAACGGCAGGATCATTCGCCTTTTCGGAACATCACAGGACGTGACGGAGCTACGCGAAAAAGAGAGCGAGCTTGTTTTGGCCAAGTCGGCGGCGGAAGCAGCTACGCGCACGAAAAGCGAATTTCTCGCCAACATGAGTCACGAAATTCGCACGCCCATGAATGGCGTTATCGGCATGACCGGCCTTTTGCTCGACACCGATCTCACCGCGGAGCAGCGCGGATTCGCGGAAACAATTCAAAACAGCGCCGAATCGTTGCTCACGGTGATCAATGACATTCTCGATTTCTCGAAGATTGAAGCGGGCAAGCTCGCTTTTGAAGAACTCGATTTCGATCTGCACGAAGCGGTGCACGGGAGTTTGGAAATGCTGGCGCAACGGGCCGAGAGCAAGGGTCTGGAGCTCGCTTGTCTCCTCGAAGCTAACGTCCCGGTGCATCTGCGCGGCGATCCGGGTCGCTTGCGTCAGGTGCTGATCAATTTCGCCGGCAATGCGATCAAATTCACCGAGCGCGGCGAAGTCGTGGTCACGGTGTCGTTGGAAAGCGAAACCGAAACCGAGGCGTTTTTGCGCTTCGAAGTGAAAGACACCGGCATTGGAATTTCGCCGGAAGCGCAAGCGCGTTTGTTCCAGGCCTTCAGCCAGGCGGATGGTTCGACGACGCGGAAGTATGGCGGCACAGGATTGGGTCTCGCGATTTCCAAGCAACTGATCGAGCGCATGCACGGCACGCCGGGAGTGGAAAGCGTTCCCGGCCTCGGGTCCGTTTTCTGGTTTACGGCGCGCCTAACGAAACAGGAAAAGGGCGCGCATCCTGTCGAATCCGAGAATCCATTAGTGAACTTGCGGGTCCTGATCGTGGACGACAATCAGACCAATCGGCAGATTCTGCTTCATCAAACGCGCGCGTGGAAAATGCGCAGCACAACCACCGCGACTGCCGATGAAGCGCAGGCGGCATTGCGCACCGCGCTGGGCGAAGGCGATCCCTACCGCGTTGTCCTGCTCGATATGCACATGCCGGGGACGAATGGTTTGACGTTGGCGCACACGATCAAAGCCGATGAAAAGCTCGCGAGCGTGCGCCTTCTCTTGCTTTCTTCCCTGGCCGGTCGGCTTGCGCCCGAAGAATTGAAAGCCGCGGGGATCGACGCCTGTCTGCTCAAACCGATCAAGCAGTCACTGCTTTTTGATTCGCTCGCGAACATCATGAGCAACGCTGTCGCTTCCAATAACAAAGCGACAAAAATTTCGCGACCGGCGGACGGCGCGCTGCACCGAGCGCAAAAATTGCGAATCCTTCTGGCCGAAGACAACGCGGTCAATCAACAAGTGGCCATCGGACTTTTGCAAAAGCTCGGCTATCACGCGGACGCCGTGGCCGATGGCACGGAGGCTTTGGAAGCGCTCAAGGGAACCCTTTACGACGTCATCCTGATGGATTGCCAGATGCCGCAACTCGACGGCTATGAAACGACTCGCCGCATTCGCCAACTCGAACAAGAACGCAGCGCGCCCTTCGATTGGAAATCGCCCATCCACATCATCGCCATGACCGCGAACGCGATGGAAGGCGATCGCGAAAAATGTCTCACCTCAGGGATGAATGATTACTTGAGCAAACCGGTGCGCCGGATCGATCTGAAAGCGGCCCTGGATCGTTACGCGGAAGTTCCGCTAAGTGTGGCCGCGACGGAAACCAAAGCGGTTCTTTCCAATGAAGTATTGGTGGATTTCGATCAGTTGCGCGATATCAGCGACGACGAACCGGATCGGATGAAGCGTCTCATCGATCTCTATGTGACCGAAGCGGGCTTGATGCTCGACGGTCTTCAGGTCGCGATCGGCAGCAATGCCGGCGGTGAAGTTGCACGCATCGCACACAAGTTGGTCGGCTCCAGTATGACCTGTGGCGTGGAAGCGTTAACCAAGCCATTGCGCGAGTTGGAACAGCTCGGCAAAACCGGTGATCTCTCCGGTGCGTCGGACATCTTCGACAACATCCGCGACAAATTTCCTCGAGTGCAAAACGTCTTCAACCGATTCCTGGAAACCTTCAAATGAAAAGAGTGTTCACTCCGGTAAAAAAGAAAACGATCCTCGTTGTCGACGACGATCAGCTCATCATTCAAGCGCACCGCGAAAAGCTGCAGCGGCACGGATTTAAAGTGGAAGTCGCGAGCAACCAAGCGAGTGCGATGCAAAAAGTCGCGGAAGACGGAGTAGTTCTCGTCTTGCTCGATCTCTGTCTGCCCGGGATGAGCGGACTGGAAATTCTCAAGGAAATCCGCGCCAAATTCGAAGCGTCCGCGTTGCCCATCATTGCTTTCGTCAATCCGTATCTGAGCAATCTCACGCGAACGGCGCTGGAAGCGGGCGCAAATAAGTGCCTAACGAAAGCTGATACTTCGCCGGGCAAGCTCTTCGACGTCGTGCGTGAGCGCCTGACTCTTGAGTCGAACGCCGGTGCGCCAGTTGAGCCGGAGTTTCAACCCGAGCTGGGTGCACTCCTTCTTCTGCACGCGCCGGAAATCTTGACGAAACTGCGTGCTGGTCATCAGGTTCTTTCCCGCATCGAGGAGGAAGAAGCGCAGCGGGCCGAGCTACGCGGAATGCATCGACAAGTGCGCGCGCTCGCGATCGCCGGTCTCGCCGGTCTCGGAAAAATTTCGCAGATGGCCAATGCTTTCGAAGCCTTGCTCATCGAGCTGCACGCCAAACCGAAAAAGATCACGCCTTCCGTTCTTCGCACAGTCGCACAAGCCATCGACTCGCTCGCATCGCTGCTCGAGCAGGCCTCCAAATCTCACAGCGACGCCCCGGCGGCGCCGCAGATTTTAGTGGTGGACGATGAAATCATTTCCCGCGAAACGATTTGCGCGGCGCTCGAAAAAGCCGGGCTGGCTGGTGTCAGCATGGATGATTCGCTCGCCGCGCAGCGCGAGCTCGAACAGCATCATTTCGATCTCATTTTTCTCGACGTAGAAATGCCGGGACTAAGCGGCTTTGAACTCTGCAAAAAAATCCGTGAGATGCCAGGCAATCGCACCACGCCGGTCGTCTTTGTCACCGCGCATTCGGATTTCGCCAGTCGCGCGCAATCAGCCATGAGTGGCGGAAACGATTTCATCACGAAACCGTTTCTCTCCGGCGAGCTGGTGGTGAAGGCATTGGCCTGCCTTTTCAAGGAAAGTCCGCGGGCACCTTCAATGCCCACAACGCCAGGCATACGACTCAGCATCGTGCCTCATGAATTGCAGCCATCCGTGGGACAGCCCGCGCTGCGCGTTGAGGAAGAATTAGTTCTGAAACCGAACGGGGTTGTATGAGCACAGGGGCGATAGCGTTTTCGCCTGGCCCTGACATTTTTGCTCCTGCCCTAACGGCGACGATGCGCGTGACAAGCTCGCCGGACCGAATGCCGGTTGGCACCCGCATCCTGATCGCGGAAGATGATCCAGTTTCTCGCCAGATCCTGGAGATTCGATTAAAGAAACTGGGCTACGTTCCGGTTGTTACCTGCGATGGCCAGGAAGCGATCGCGATCATGCGCTCCGCTAATGCGCCGACGCTGGCCATCATCGATTGGATGATGCCCGGAATGGATGGGATAGAAGTCTGCCGCCGTGCTCGCGAAGCAGAGCGGGGCATTTACATCATCCTGCTCACCGCTCTCGGCAGCAAAGAAAACATCGTCGAAGGACTGCATGCCGGCGCCGACGACTACTTGGTAAAACCATTTCACGCCGAAGAACTGCAGGCACGCATTCTGGTTGGCTTACGCGTGATGAAATTGCAGGAAACACTCGCCGATCGAGTGAAGGCGCTGGAAGCAGCGGGGGCGGAAATCAATTCTCTGAAATTACTACTTCCGCTTTGAGCCTATTCGCGCGGGTCGAGTTTCTGGAAGCCGGCATTTTCCAGCTCGCGATTAAGCGCGACCAGATCCTGGGCGATAATCTTTTCCCACCGGCTAACGAGATTTTCTGCGTCGCGTTGCAGTTCGTTCACCGCCGCCTTCACCGCTGGAGTCGGGGCTGCATCAACATTCTGGATGGTATTGAAAAGACGCTGCGTTTTTTCCAGCAGATCGAAACTAAGTGGCGCGTCCGGCCGGCGATTGAGCGGCGCAAATTCCGTTAACTTCTTTTCGAAGGCGGCCAGTTTTTCTTTCACGGGATTTTCTCCCGCATGTTCCTTCGCCTGCGCGAGCGCCTCAGCAACGGCTTCAAAATTCTTGCCGATTGGTTCGAGTTTCGCGCGCAAGTCATATAACTGTTTCGAGAGATCGAATTGTTCCGCCAAATCGGCGGCGGAAGCTTTTACTCGCGGATCCATTTTAACGACGAGCGGCTGCGTGTAATTCTTGCCGTCGACCGTCAGGACTAACGAGTAGTTACCGGGCAGGACCCACGCCGCGGTCGAGCTGGCGGGAGTATTTCGAATCACCGCGGTCATCGGGTATTCCGGTTCTACTTCCGGCAGCGGTGTGTAATGCAAATCCCAGAGAAAACGATGCAGCCCGGCCGCGGCGGGAAGCGGTTGATTGGGACGGACCCAATAAGCCGGGACTCTTAGTTTCTTCGGATCAGGTTCGGGCAAGACGTCGCTGCTTGTGTAACGTCGCACCAGATTGCCTTTCCCGTCCTTGATTTCGAGCGTGATGGCTGAGTCCTTCGCCAGAGAGAAATCGATCATCGCGCCATCAGGCGGATTTTCGCCGACTGGTTCGTCCGGCGGGAGCGGCGTATCGGTGTTCGTATTCCAGCGCACGCGCATGGCGGTTTGTGGTTTGAAGAGCATCGCCTCACCACTCGTTAGGCCGATTTGACGGAGCGGTGCGATGTTGTCGAGAATCCAAAAACCGCGCCCATGTGTGGCAACGGCAACATCATCATCCTTGATAATGAGATCACGAACGGATGTCGCCGGCATGTTGAGGCGGAGCGATTGCCAATTCTCGCCATCGTCGAACGAGTAGTAGACCGCGCGCTCCGTCCCGGCGAAGAGAAGTCCTTTTCGTTGCGTATCCTCGCGCACAACGTTCACCGTTTGTCCGTCCGGGATGCCGCGCACGATTTCCTGCCAGGTTTTTCCGCCGTCATGCGTGCGATAAATGTGCGGCCGCAGATCGTCGAGTCGCAGCGTGTTGACTGCGGCGTAGGCGGTCTGCGCGTCGAAGTGGCCGGCGTCGATAAGGGAAATTTTTTGCCAGGCGGTAATTGTCGGCGGTGTCACATCGGTCCAGTGCTTCCCGCTATCACTTGTTAGGCTAATCACGCCGTCATCAGTGCCGGCCCAAATGCGATTGGCATCCAGTGGCGAAGGCGCGACGGTGTAAATGACACCGCGCGCTTTCACTTCCGCACTCGGTTCGTTCCGATATTTTCCGATGCTCGCTGGCAACTCGTAGGTTTTGCGCGCAAGATCGGGACTGATCTGTTCCCACGAGCGACCACCGTCACGTGTTTTCCACAAAGTATTCGCGGCGAAAAAAAGCAGGTGCGGATCGAGCGGCGAAAAAACCACCGGCTGCGTGCGCAACATTCGAAAATCCGGAGAGCGCAATGGTTCGGGAAGAATCGACTGCGCTTGTCCGGTGCGCCGATCGTAGCGCGAAAGTTTTCCGCCGTAGATAGTATCGGGATCGAGTGGATCGGCCACGACGTAGCCGTATTCCTCTGCGGCGACCGGATGCCAATCGCGAAAGGTGATCGCGCCATCTGCGCCGCGACTGGCAATTCCGACCGAACCGCTTTCTTGTTGGCCGCTGTAGAGGCGATAGGGGAAAGCATTGTCCGCGCTCACATGATAGAGCTGCGCGGTCGATTGGTTATACCACGAGCTCCAGGTTTTGCCGCCGTTGACGGTGACGATCGTGCCTTGATCGCTCGCGAGAGCGATCGTGTTGGAGTTCGTTAGGATTAATCCAAACGTTTTGGTAATCATCGCCACCCGGTGCGCCGCGCCAGCCTTCCCAGGTCTTGCCGCCGTCGCTGGATTTCCAACAAACGACACTAGCGGAATAAATGACGTTGGGGTTTTTCGGATCGATGCGCACGACGGGCAAATCGCCGCCGCCGATTCCGCTGGCCGGCCGTTTGTCATCGGTCGCGATCGCCCACGTTTCGCCGCTGTTATCGGAGCGAAAAAGTTTCGAACCAGTCTTGGTGCGAACTGAAGCGAATAAGATTTGGGGCGAGCTCGGCGCGATGGCGAGATTGGCCTGGACGATCTCGTTCGGTAAACCACTCGTTAGGCGCGACCAATTCTTTCCGCCGTCGATCGATTTGAAAATACCACCGTTCCCGCCGCTCCAGGCGCTGTTTTCCCACGGACCTTCGCGACCTTCCCAAAGCGACGCGTAAACAATTTCCGGATTCGATGGGTCGATCTGCACATCGGCGCCACCAGTGTTCTCGTCGACATAGAGAACCTTCTCGAACGATTTTCCGCCATCGAGCGATCGAAAAATGCCGCGCTCCTCATTCGATCCGTAAGGATGACCGGCCACGGCGACGAAGAGACGGTCGGGATTGTGCTGATCGAGCGCGAGCTGAGCGATCTGCTGTCCGTCGCGCAGACCGAGATGCGTCCATGTTTTTCCGGCATCGATCGATTTGTAAATGCCGTCGCCAATCGAAAGGTCCGGCCGATGCAAACCTTCGCCGCTGCCAACGTAGATGATATCCGGGTTGGAAAGCGAAACTGCGAGCGCGCCCACGGAACCAGTTGGTTGATCATCGAAAATCGGATTCCAGGTGCGGCCAAAATCGGTTGTCTTGAAAACGCCGCCGTTCACTTGCGCGGTGTAAAAAACATTGGGCTGCGATGGGACGCCGCTGATCGCACGCGTTCGTCCGCCGCGAAACGGCCCAATGTTTCGCCAGCGCAACATGCCGGAAAAATCCCGTTCGGTTTGCGCGATCGCCGCGTTAACAACAAGAGCGAAGAGGAAAATTCCAAGCGCGCGACGTGTGCTCATCAGCGGCAAGATGCCGCGAGAGATGTAACGGGCAAGCTTACCATTGTAGCGGCGGTCTATGACCGCCGAACGTTTTGGATGCGATCGCGTTTTCGGCGGTCATAGACCGCCGCTACAACCGCCGTCAATATTTCAGCGTCAGTTGCGTCGCGAGCAGATGCTCGTGATCGGCGTCGGAAGCGTCGTGTCGGCTGAGACTGTATTGCACTTTCAGCTGCACATAATCGGTGAAGCGATAACCGAGCGCAGCATCGACGCGCCAGACGTCGTTGCCCCATGGCACTTGTTCACCATCATCGGTCACGGTGCCGTAGAGTTCCTGGTTCCAACGAAGTGCGCCGTAGAATTGCGGGGCGAATTTGTATTTCGCTTCGAGGTAGTAAGCAAGGATGTCGGCGTTCCCAATCCGCGGAACCTCGAACCGTGCTTCGTAACATTCCGCCCAGAACTGCAGGTGATGCCAGGCGAATGAAATGTCCTGCGCTAAAACTTTCTCGTTGTAATCGCCAATGTCGCGACCGGGCGGCAGCGTTTCCGCCGCTTCTGAAGCCAAGTACGGACCCGAGCTGGCGGACAAACCAACGTTCCACATCTCGTTAGGCCGAATGTCGATGTGACCGCTGTACGTCGGATGGGAAAAACCGCGATCGGTCGCACTCCAGTATTCCGGACGTGAAGCGAGCGCGTTGTTCTTCATCTCGAAGGCGTAATCGAATTTGCCGATCGTCCCGAAGGCCGACGCGCCGCTCGCGTAGCTCGGTCCCCAAATAATCGGGAGCCGCAAATATTTATCGGAGTAATCACCGCTGTTGTATTCGCCGACGTGCGACCAGGAGAAAAGATCGTCTACATTGTCGGGCGCCCTGCTGTCCCAAATGCCGGTCAGATGTTCGTAGGGGAGGGGAGCGTTAATAAAAGGGTTCTGCCACGAATCGTGACGCGCCACCCAGTTACCGACGACGGTGGCGAATTGCCCGACCTGCACGCTGACGGCTTTGCTGAAACTGTAACGTAGAAAATATTCGTCGGCGCGAATCTGCGCGTCACTTTCATTGGTCGGATCGAAGCCGCGATCGGCGCGGACTTGCAGGAAAATGTAAACATGCGAACCGACCTGCGCGTCGAGATAGAGGGTGAAGCGCGGATTGAAAAGGTAATCGCGATCGGTGAAGAGAAGACCGGTGGCGGGCTGATCGACAAAATAATTTTCCAGGTCGATCAGGCCGCTGAGTTGCAGATGGAAACGCTCCTGCGGATCGTCGAGCGAGAGCGCCTTGTGCACGTCGCGCATGAAATCGGCGCGCGTGTTTACTGCGCACGCGAGCAGCAGCACGAGCGGCAAACAGAATCGAAAAAAGGACTTGTTAGGCCGCATGGAGAAACTTGCGAACGGTTTGCCGCATGGCATCGAGCGTGACCGGTTTGCTCATGACGAGGTCGACCGCTTCCGGTTGGCCGCCGGTGACTTCGATCAGCGCGCCATAACCCGTGAGCATCACCACCGGCATGTCGGGGCTGGCCTGCTTAATGAAGCGCGCAGTTTGTTCACCCGTCATTTCCGGCATGACGCGATCGACCACGACGAGATCGAATCGATTGTGACGAAATTTTTCCAGTGCTTCGCGGCCGCTGCTGGCGGTGCAAACGGAGTGACCATCGCAGCGCAGATAAGCCTGGATGACTTCCAGAACTTTTGGTTCGTCGTCGACGACCAGAACTCGCAGATTCCCGCTGGGCCTCCCGGCCAGATCCGGCGCAGTGTTTTTGCCTAACGACTCTTCCGCCACTGGCAAACGAATGATGAAGGTCGTCCCTTCGCCGAGGGCGGATTCGATTTCCAATTTTCCGCGATGCCGTTCGATGATTCCGTAAACCATCGAGAGACCGAGGCCGGTTCCTTTATCGCCCTTGGTGGAGAAAAATGGTTCGAGGCAGCGTTGCCGGACGGCTTCACTCATGCCGGTGCCGTTGTCGCGCACGCGCACGACCGCCTGTTCGTTTTCGATTGCGGTAGTGAGCGAAATCTCGCCGCCTTGCGGCATGGCATCGACCGCATTGAAAATCAGATTGGTCAGGACTTCGCGTAGTGCTGATTCCTGACCGGCGACGAACGGAGAGGCGTTGATTTCCGCAGTGACATTGACCGTGACGCCTTGCGCCTGTGTTTGCCGGCGCCACTTCGGTTCGGTGAGTGAGACTGCTTGCTGCACGATTTTTGCCAGATCGACGATGGGAAATTCTTCATCGCTCGCGGCCGGCCGGTAAAACTCGCGCAAACGTGCCACGACGTTGGCCGCATCCTTCGCCGAGGTGCGCAACATCGTCAGGCAGCGGCGCGCTTCCGTTTTGTTCTCGAGCAGCTTGTCGTTTTCCAGAAGTAATTCAGCGAAGCCAAGAATGGGTGTGAGCGTGTTGTTAAAATCGTGTGCGATCCCGCTGGCCATTTGTCCGATCGCGCTCAGCCGCTCCTGTTGAATGACCTGCTGTTGAGTGGCCTGCAGTTCCGCGAGTGCTTTCTCCAACTCGCGATTGGTTTCGCGCAAATTATCTTCCGCTTGGTGGCGCAGATTGAGGTTCTGCACCGAACCGGCCACGATTTGCTCGACCGGTTTTGAAAGATTTTTCGCGACGAAAAGACTGGCGGCGAACCCGCAGGTGAGGACAACGAGACCGAGCGCGCTGATTTTCCAGCGCAGGATTTGTTCGTCGCGAATGGAAGCGGCCAGCGGATAAAGACAGACTTGGAATGCCGGCGGCAATTGCGTCTCCGGATCGAGCACCCTGTAGAAAAGAAGATGCGGACCGCTTTCCAGCTCGATTGGGAAATGATTCTCGCCTGGTTGTTGCAAAGCCTGACTGATGCGGCGCGCGATTTCATGACGATCAAGACTCGTTAGGCCGTCGATGTAGAGTCGTTGATTGAGCCAAATGCCGCTGCGCATTGCCCCCGGCCGGTCGCTGTCTTCCAGATTGCCGATCGGAAAACCGACCGCGAGCGCGCCGAGATGGTAGCCGTTCCAATCGCGAATCTTCGTCATGACCACTTCGCGCAACGCTTTTGTTTGATTGCCGCGCGCAAGAGCGACGAAGCCGACGCTTTGTTCGTCCAACTGCCGAAGCGCCTTGCCCATCGCGGCGAGAGTTTCATCCGGCGAAGTCTCTTCGCGCAGCACGACCGAACGATCTTCCGGCAGCAGGATGTTTCCCTCGGCGTCGAAGAAGCGGAAAAAGGACGCGCGAATTCCTGTTTCGAAATTTGGCTCGGCTGGTTCGAGCAGAGTTTGTAATTCGGTCAGCGCATTGCGGTACAAATCATCTACGTCGCGTTCTTCGAGCGCGGCGCGCAGGCGGACGGCTTGCGAAAGCGCGCGACATTTTTCCGTGATCGCGGCGGAGCGCGCTTCCTGCAGCGCGAGAAAAGATCGAACCTGATTTTGAAATTGCGCATTCAGCACACGCTGCTGTTCCGCGCGCCGATTTCTTTCCGCGAAATAGACCGTCACCGCTGTCACCGCCAGGACGACGAGCATCATGGCAATGAGCAATTTGCCGCGGAAGTTGAGCGCTCCCGTGATGTTGTATTTGAAGGAAATGGGACGTTACCTCGCTGGAAAATCGACGCGCAGATTGGCGCCGTTTTTCAATTCCACCGCGCGTTCGCGAACGTCCGCGCCATCGACCCATGCCTTCAGCGTGTAGTTCCCGGCCGGGAGATGATCGAGGCGATAGCGACCCGCGGTATCGGTCTTGACGAAATGCGGGGTTTCCAGAACCAAGATGGTGCCGCGCATGCGATCATGGATTTCGCAGTGGATCGTCACCACGCCCGGCTTGTCGAAAACGACTGAGGTCGGTTTTTCGTCTTTGCGGAAACGGCCCAGGTCGAAGCGCTTCGTTTTCGAGTAGGAGAAAACGTTGTGATAGGTGTCGTCCATGTTCGGAAACTCGACGGACGAGCCGACCAGGATGGCAATGAGATCAGGCGCGAAGGCGATATTTTTTTGCGCCATTTCTGCGTTGGCTTTGGCGCGCGAAGCGGCGTCGCCTCGGAAATCGCCTTCCAAATAAACGATGGCCGCGGGCGGATTACTTGGTGCGATTGGCACGTCCGGACCGGGACCGTACCGTGCGTTGATTGTGTGATCGAAGTTTGGCTTTGGCAACGTCACGGAGCCTTCAATGACCGCCTGCGCGCGCATGGAATTTACGGCCATTCCACTGGTTAAAATCATCAGGGCAAAGCGGGTGCGCATTTGTTACTCTCCATTAGCGAGAACGGTGCCATTACCTCTCGTTAATCCCTTCCAACAGGCCCGGCCTAACGACCCGAAACACAGTATTTGATAGACACTTTTTTCACGTTGAAAGATCATGTTCGAGTGAACGCAGAACGCGCGCCATAAGACCCGCGCTCGCGCGCACCAATCCCCCCCGGATGCCTAACGACTACTGGCATGACGAACGCGTCGTGTTGACCCTCGATGCGGGCGGTACCTATTTTCGTTTTTCGGCCACGTGTGCGAACTGCCGCGCCGGTCCTGTTATTACGGAACAATCCTGCGCCGGCTCCCTCTCGGAATGTTTGCAGAGCATCATCACCGGATTGAAAGCGGTGCGCGGAGCGGCGCCGCGTCCGCCCGTCGCAATCAGTTTTGCATTTCCCGGTCCGGCCGATTATCCGAACGGCGTTATCGGGGATCTCCAACATCTGCCGGCATTTCGAGGAGGCGTTCCGCTGGCCACGCTTTTGAAGAAGGAATTCGGTTTGCCTGTTTTCATTAATAACGATGGCGATCTGTTTGCCTACGGAGAGGCGATCGCGGGTTTTCTGCCATACGTGAATCGCCTTTTGGAAAAGGCGGGCAGCTCGAAGCAGTATCGGAATCTAGTCGGCCTGACGCTGGGGAGTGGGTTGGGTGCCGGAATCGTGCGCGCAGGCGAGCTTTTCTTAGGCGACAACTCGTTAGGCGCGGAAGTCTGGCTTCTCCGCAATAAATTCGGCAAGGAAGTATGCGCCGAAGATGGCGCGAATATCGAGGCGGTGCGGCGCGTTTATGCCGAGCAGGCCGGTCTTGATTTGGCTGATGCACCAACGTCGAAAAGGATTTTTGATATCGCGCGGGGCGCGCACGTTGGCGACGCGGTAGCTGCGCGCGAGGCTTTTCTCCAAATGGGCGAAGTGGTCGGCGATGTCCTCGCGCAACTGCTCGCGGTCGTCGATGGCTTGGCGGTCATCGGCGGTGGTCTGTCGGGCGCGTGGCCCTTTTTTTCCGAAGCACTTTTCGCGGAACTCAATCGTGAATTCGTTAGGCCGGACGGACATAAACAGCGCCGGCTTTTCCAAGAGGTTTTCGATTTGGAGAATAACGAAGAGCTGCTGCGCTTTCTCCGCGAACAGAGCCCGGAAATAACCGCATCGGCCGCAGGTTCTGCGAAAGCCGGTAACGAGTTGCATCCGCGTCTCGGACTCGGCCGTTCGCGGCTTGGGACCAGTGAAGCGATTGCGATCGGCGCCTACTGTTTCGCGCTCGATCGGCTCGATCAATCCGCGCGCGCGCGTAACTAGTATTCGGTTTCCTTCTTGCCGGGCGGCTCGGGCATTGGCGCGGTCAGATCCTCATGCATTTGCCCGGAGCGCTTCAAGCGCGCTTTCTTGGAAGGCTGTGGCTCCGGCGCTTTGACGACCGGCGGAGGAGTGGGCGCGGCCGGCTCGCTCGCCGGTTCGGACGCCTGGCTAAGCTTCGAGCGCTGCTTCTGATTACGCGAAGGCCGTAGACGAAAATTCGTTGGAAGCGTTGGAGCTTCATCATCGTCGTGCGCAGCCATTCTATTATTCTTGGCTCCTATTTTCCGACTTCGCCGTGATGATGCAACCGTGAACCGGACCGCTCTCTCTTTTTAACGGACGCAGGATACCGTGACCTTCAGCGTTTACACCCCGCCGGAAACAAGAGGCTAGGCCGCCTCGACCGCTTTGCGCGTCTCGTGGAAGGCGTTGTAAAGTTCGCGAAATTGCGCGACGCCGCGCCGCAGGACCGGCTTCAAGTTAGCCAGATCGCTGATGTTGACGATTTGATCTACGCTCTGCACGAATGCGCTCATCGCGTCGTTCGTGGCATAGCGATGACTCAAAAGCACGACGAAATATTCGCGACGTTCGTTGCCGGGACGTTTCACCATTTCACGCAAGATCGGATTGGTCTGCGCGGTCGATCCTTTGAAGTTCTCGTAAATGACGACCACGTTGTAGCTGTAGGTCTGCAATTTCACGAGCACGTCTTCTTCAAAAAGACCGAGGTGCACTTTGTAATTCATGTCGATCAACTGCGGGACAACCAGCTTCTGATATTGCTGTTGATCGACGCAAACCAGGGCGGTCGTATCGCCCAGATCGAAGAAAGAATTTTCCGTTTGGGATGACATGCTTTTAGTGAAAGGCGTTGGCCGGCAGATCGAGGCGCAGGCCGGATTCATTCTCGCGATCAACGCCGCGAGCTTTTTCAATTAGATCGATTCCGCGTGTGACCCGGCCCTTGCGCGAAGCGAAGAGACGCGCGGTTTCCTCGGTGATCATTCCATTCTCGAAAGCGTTGAGGATGGATTGGTCGAAGGTCATCCAGCCGAAAGGCGAACTCGCTTCGATGATTTCGTAGAAACTGCGATGTTCCCCTTCGCCCAGGGCGATGGTTTCTTTGGTGCGCAGATTGTTGCCGACGATTTCGGCGAGCAACTGCCGGCCGCCGCCGACTTTCGGTGCGAGCCTTTGGCTTACGATGTAGCGCAAGGTATCGGAAAGACGAATGCGCAGTTGTTGTTCTTCGCCTAACGAGAACAAGCCAAGGATACGGTTGATCGATTGGCCCGCATCGACCGTATGCAATGTGCTGAGCACAAGGTGTCCAGTTTCCGCGGCCATGAGCGCGACTTCTACGGTCGCACGGTCCCGCATTTCACCGACGAGAATAACCTTGGGCGCCTGGCGTAACGCCGCACGCAGACCGTTCGGGTAATTGTTGAAATCATGTCCCAACTCGCGCTGATTAAAGGTCGCCTTGCGCGTTGGATGAACGAATTCGATAGGATCTTCCAGCGTCACAACGTGCACCGGCTGTGTCTCGTTGATCTGATTCAGGATCGCCGCCAGGGTGGTTGTCTTGCCGCTGCCAGTGGCACCGGTGACGAGGACGAGCCCGGTTTTTTCCTTGGCTATTTCTTCGAAGATCGGCGGAAGGCTTAACGATTCGATCGAAGGGATATCTCCCTCGAGTTTACGCAGCACGATGGAGAAATGTCCTTGTTGCCGAAAAATATTAACTCGGAAGCGCGCCTCATCTTTCAGCGAGTAACTGCAGTCGCACGAGCCGCCCGTCATGTAATCATAAAGCAGCCGGCGATTGCCCTGGATGAGCATGAGCGCGATCTGCTCGGTGTGATAAGGGGTGAGCGCGTCGATCGGAGGATCGACGTAAATTGGTTTCAGTTCGCCGAAATCTTCGACCTGTAACGGATGGCCGACAGAAAAGTTGAGATCGGAGATGCCGTCATACGTCTTCAGCATCGCGGAAAGAATTCGATCGAGGTCGGGCAGTCTCATGCGCAGCTTTCGTTAAGCATTCGTTAGGCGATTATTCGTCGGTCATGTCGGCCGGCGGCTCTTTCAGGAAGGGACGGAATTTCTTTTTATCCATGCACTTGTCGTAGGCTTCCTCCGGCGAAATACGGGCGTTTTGCAGATGCGCCATAATCGCGTCGTCGAGCGGCTGATTGCCTTTTTTCTTGCCGACTTGAATCATGCCCGGGATTTGGTGCGTCTTGGCTTCGCGCACGAGGTTCGCGATCGCCATGTCGACCACGAGAATTTCCAGCGCCGCCACGCGGCCCGGTTTGTCGATACGTTTGAAAAGATTTTGCGCGATAACGCCTTTGAGTGATTCCGCCAGCGTGGCGCGAATCTGGTTCTGTTGATTGGTTGGGAAAACGTCGATGATACGATCGACCGCTTTCGACGCGCTCGAAGTGTGCAACGTGCCGAAAACAAGGTGACCAGTAGCGGCCGCCGTCAGGGCGAGCTCAATCGTCTCGTGATCGCGTAATTCGCCGACGAGCAGGATGTCCGGATCTTCACGCAGCGCGCCGCGCAAGGCGGCGGCGAATGAACGCGTATGCACGCCGACTTCGCGATGTTGCACCAAACAGTTTTGACTGCGATGCACGAATTCGATCGGGTCCTCCACGGTGATGATGTGATCGTGTCGATGCAGATTCGCGTAATCCATCATGGCTGCGAGCGTGGTCGATTTGCCGGAACCGGTCGGTCCGGTCACCAGGATGAGGCCCTTCTTCAGCAGCGGAAATTTTTTCAAGACCGGTGGAAGACCGAGATCCTCGACCGTAAGAACGTTGGCCGGAATCAAACGGAAGACCGCCGAGATACCGTATTTTTGTTGGAAAAAATTTGCGCGATAACGGGCGACTCCGGGAACTTCATAGCCAAAATCGACATCCGAAGTTTCTTCGAAGACCTTAATTTTACCTTCCGGCGCGATCTCATAGACCATCGCTTTCAGGTCGTCGTTGCGCATCGCGGGAAAATCGACGCGCACAAGGTCGCCATTGATGCGCAGCATCGGCGGGTTGTTGGTGGAGAGATGAAGGTCCGAGGCTTTTTGCTCGGCCATCAGCTTGAAGAAGGAATCGATGCGAGCCATGGCAGTGCCGTTCTTGTGAGCTAAATCAGTGCCACGTGCGGACTCTCGCTCGCGCGCCGCGCGCCTACGCGAGATTGTCGCGGCCGGAGTCCAGGCTGGAGCGCACTTGCGCGAGGAGTTTCGCGCTCGTGTATGGTTTTGGAATAAAACCGCGCAATCCGAGGCTGAGCATTGCGGCTAACTTGCCTTGCTCGGCAAAGCCGCTGCTCAAGACAACGTTGATTTCCGGATTGAGCGCGCGCAGTTCGTCGAAGACGGCGTCGCCATCCATGATCGGCAGGAAAAAATCCGAAAATCACTAACCCGATCTGTTTTCCGATCTGCTGATAGATGCGCAGTGCTTCAAATCCATCTTTCGCCAAAATGACGCGATAGCCTTCGTCGGTCAGCATCGTGCCGGCGAGTTCGGAAATTTCTTTGTCGTCATCGATCAGCAAAATCAGCTCGCGCGTGCCGCGCGGATTCAGAATGCAAATTTCTACCGGCGTCGCACTCGAATCGAAAAAGAAACCAGCGTGCGCTTTTTTTTCTGCAATCATCGCGGGCATGGCGGCAACGGTCGCTTCCGGCACGGTTAGGGGTCGCACCACTGAAAAAGTGGGACTGGGCGCAGCGCCTGGCCGATTGCTCCGGTCCAAAATAGAGGAGGTGACGCGGTCGAATAAGGTCTGCGCTTTTTTCGATGCGACCTCGACCCGCTCAGCCAGCATCTCGATGTAATTGTATTGGCCCTTATGCTGGCGCGCTAAATCCGAATAACGGGAAATCTGCTGCAACATGGAATTGAGCTCGGTCGAAGTGATGGCAATCCACTTCAAGTCTTCCTGGTCGAGCATCTCGTTTTCGCAATTAGCTTTCATCTTGATCTGCGCGCATGATGAACATGAGCGACAATGGCTTGTTTGAGCACGCGGCGTGCCGATGAGAAATGACTGTGAGCTTCCGCAACGGCTTTTACGCCGGCTTACTTTTCGCGGCGATCATCGCGCTTTGGCTCTGGCAACTTTGGCAACCTGCGCGCCAGGTGGAACTGCACAGCGAACGCTTGCTCGCTGCCGTGCAGTCGAAGAACTGGGATGCGATCGGTGGATTTCTCGATGAAACCTATCGCGATCAATGGAATCAGGATCGGCCGCTGGTCTTGTCGCGCCTGCGCGAAGTCTTTCGCTTCGCGCGCAATTTGTCTATCACGGCCAGTTCACCAATCGTAATCGCCTCGAATGGAGAAGGTGAATGGCGCGCGCGAATTACGGTCGATGCCGAGCAAAACGAAATTGCCGAGATGATCAAAGCGCGGGTCAACCAACTCGACGCGCCATTCGAGTTGCACTGGCAGCAGAAGAGCTGGAAACCGTGGGACTGGAAATTGGTTCGCGTCAGCAACTCCGCTTTGGAGTTGCCCGCGGGGGAATACTAAGAATTACTTCCCGAGCGCGTTACGCAATTCCGTCCGCGCCGAGTCGACTTCTTTCGGCGATGCGCCGCAGAGTAAAAGTGCGCGCAACCGATCGCCTTGATAATAGCGGGCGGTGAATTTCTTTTTCGCGTGCGTTCCTTTCAGGTCGAGGCGCGTCGGTTGCAGACTAAAGTCGCCGACGAAATCAAATTTCAGATCGAACATCTCTGTCCAGAAATACGGAATCTGTTCGTAGCGAATTCGTTTCTTGCCCGTCATGTTCGCGCCCGCCACCAAACCTTGTTCGCGCGCATTTTCCCAATGCGTCTGGCGACGCACGCCACCCATCAAACGATCCGGATAAAACGCCAGGTCTCCCACGGCGTAGATACCTTTTTCTTCCGTCTCCAGATATTCCGTGACCGGCGAACCATGCGGACCGGACAGCGGCGTGTTCCGCACCAGATCGAGGTTCGGTTCCGCTCCGCACGCCACCACCGCCACTCCCGCCGCCACGCGATTTCCACTCTTCGTCTGGATATTGCGCAAAACTGTTTTGCCTTCGAAACCGTTCAGGCTTTCGCCTAACAAGAGCTGAATACCGTGCTTCTCGTAATAAGCGTTTAACCACGAGCCCGTTTCGGGATCGACGTAACGATTCAGCAAATATGCGTTGCGATGCATGATGCTGACTTTGAATTTAAGTTGGCGCAGACTGCTGGCCACTTCACAGGCCAGTAAACCGCCGCCCACGACCACGATCGCTTTTTCCAAGCTCGCCATTTCGCGCAGAGCGAGCGCGTCGCGCGTGGTGCGCAAATAAATCACGTTACCCAGACCAACACCCGCCACGGGTGGTCGCACCGGACGGCTACCCATAGCCAGACACGCTTTGTTAAACTCAATCGTCTCGCCGTTTCCCAGCACGGCCAGGCGGCGATCAATGTTGAACTGCGTCACCAAAGTCCCGAGACGCGATTCGATTTTATGCGCGTCGTACCAATGCGCGTCCAGATGCGGCAGCTTCTTTTGCTGCGGCGTTTTCTCGCGCAGGAATGCCTTCGAAAGCATCCAACGTTTGTAAGGATGAAAAATTTCGCCGCCTACCAGCGTGACACTGCCGCGCTTATCGAACTTGCGAACACTTTCGCAAACACTCGCGCCGCCGATGCCCGCCCCAACAATAAGATAGTCTCGCTGAATCACTGAAAGCGTGACGATAGGTAGTCGGCACGGTTGCTGGCGAGGGAAAAATTTGCCATTTGTTAGGCGTCAATTTTCCTTGCGCCAGACCACGTCTTCGTTGTTCCGGCGATCGATCAAACTCTCGATTTTTTCCTGGTCGTTCGCGCGAAATAGAATCCGGCCTTCGACCTCTTTGCGAAAGAAAATGTCTCCGGATTCCGGGAACAATTGCACTTTCTTCCCGCCGGTTCGCTCCATAAAAAGCTGACCATTTTCCGCAGTGATGATCGCTTTCCGTTCTGGCCCCAACGCATAGGTGCCGATGAAGCTCGGAAATTTCGATAGGTCCGCTTTTCCCACAGCCGGATCTTCGTAATAGCGCATCGCCTGCGACGCCACGATTTGCCAATCGCCTTTGCGCAACATCCACGTGTCCGTCTGATGATACCGGGCGTGCAGTTCCTGGCCGAAAATCGTTTCCGTTTCGTCGCAATCGTAACTGAGCACAGCCGTCTCGCCGGTGATGCGGCTCTCGGCATTTTTCACTTTGATCGAACCAGAATAACCGGTCGGCAGCGGCGCGATATCCGCGACTAATTTTGCTTTGTCGAGACTGCGGCCTTTCTCATCATGAAAGAGGCAATCGTCGGCGTAATATTTTTTCCACGGTGTTTTATCCCCAGGCACCACCGAATCGAAAAGTTCCTGTGTGCGCCTAACGAGTTCTTCCTGAGTAATGGGCGATGCTGCGCGACTGAGGCTCGTCGCTGCGAATAAGAAAATGAGAGTTCGTTTCATAATCCCTTCAATAAACTTGCCGCATGCTTCATGGCCGACTCGGTCCGGCCACCGAGCATGCGCGCGATTTCTTCCTGCCGCGCTTTGCTTTTCACTTCGCGCAACTCCGAAAAAGTGCGGCCGTGCGAAACTTCCTTCGTGACCACGAAGTGCGCCGATGCGGCCGCCGCCACCTGCGGCAAGTGCGTGATGCAAAGGACCTGATGCTGCGCAGACAGCGCGCGCATTTTTGCACCGACGGCATTAGCGATCTCGCCGCCCACATTCGCGTCGATTTCATCGAAGACGAGTAGCGGGATGGCATCCTGCGTTGCGAGCGAGGATTTGATGGCGAGCATCAATCGCGAAATCTCGCCACTTGAAGCTATGTGACGCAGCGGCTTGAGCGGTTCGCCCGGATTTGGGGAGAAAAGCAATTCCATCGTATCGAAGCCGCGCGCAGTCGGCTCATCGATTTTGGTTAGTTTAGCTTCCAACTCCGCTTGTTTGAATCCGAGGTCGCGCAAGTTCTCGCGGATCAGCGCGGAGAGTTTCGGCGCCGCTTTCGCGCGCAGTTTATGTAAGACCTCGCCGGCGCGTTTCAATTCCATCTGCGCGGCGGAAATTTCTTTCGCGAGACGTTCCAGCTCCGCATCGCGCCCCTCGATTTTGCGCATCCGTTCATTCGCGCGTTCTCCGAAAGCTATAACCTCGGCGATGGAGCCGCCATATTTGCGCTTGAGCGATTCAAAGAGAGAAACGCGTTGCTCAAGCGCGGCTAGCTGCGCGGGATCGAGATCCAGCCGCTCCGCGTAATTGCCTAACGAACGCGCGATTTCGGCAAGCTCCACCACGCTCGCGGCATGAGTCGAAGAAAACTCCGCCATCGCGGGATCGATCTTTTCCAAATCGCGCAGGAGCCGCTGCGTTTCGGCGAGTTGTGCCAGTACGGAATCGTCCGCTTCAGCCAGGCGGCGTGCGATGCCGCCCGCGAGTTCGATCAGGCGCTTGCTGTTGCTCGACAACTTGTAGCGCGCCTCAATTTCTGCTTCCTCCTCCGTCTGCAAATTCGCTGCGGTGATTTCGGCGACTTGATGACGCAACAATTCGAGTTCCTGTTCGCGCGCGGACTCAGCGGTGCTCGAGCTCACGTGCTCCGCGACTAACGAGTTCAAGACGCGAAAGCGTTCGGAAAATTGTCGCGCCTCATTTTCCGCCGTCGCAAAAGCATCGAGCAATGCGAGCTGGCGTTCCGCCACGAGGAGCGATTGATGATCGTGCGGACCATGCAGATCTACCAGTTCGTCGCCTAACGACTTCAAGACGGAAAGTGTCGTAGGCGAGCCGTTGATAAATTGCCGATTGGTCCCCGCCGCCGAGAGCGAGCGCCGGAGGATTAGTTCGCCGTCACATTCTTCCACGCCCGCTTCGACCAGGCGCGGATTCAGTTTAGTCAGCTCCTCGCCTTCGAAGACTGCTTCCACCGTGCACAATTCTGCGCCCGTTCGGATCAATCCCTTGTCGGCCCGTTCGCCTAACAAGAGCTGGAGCGCGCCGATGATGATCGATTTGCCCGCGCCCGTCTCGCCGGTGATGGCAGTGAAACCGGCCGCGAGCTGCCATTGCAAATCCTCGACCAGCGCGAGGTTTTTGATACGCAGCAGATTTAACGTGATCGCCATCGCGGGAGGTTGAGAGTTACTGGTGGAGAGTTGAGAGTCGCGCCTGACTTTTTGAACCCTCAACAATCAACCATCAACCATCAACTTCGCCTGACCTTTCTCGGCACGGGCACGTCCCAGGGCGTGCCCATGATCGCGTGCGACTGCGAAATCTGCCGTTCGGATGATCCGAAGGACAATCGCATGCGTGCCTCCATTTATGTGGAAACGCCGGAGACTTCATGGGTTGTCGATACCGGCGCGGATTTTCGCACGCAGGCTTTGCGCGCGAATATTCGGCGTGTCGACGCCGCGGTCTTCACCCATTCGCATACCGATCACATCATGGGCTTCGATGATCTGCGGCGCTTCTCCTCTTTTCGCGGCGGCATGCCGATTTATGCACCGGCGCAGACGATGGAAGATTTGAAACGCGCCTTTCGTTTCGCCTTTGAAGATCCCGAACGTTACCCGTGGTATCTGCGACCAGAACCGCATCTGGTAGAGGGAGATTTCTCGTTAGGCGAAACTTTGCTCACGCCGCTGCCTGTGCCGCACGGTGATTCGATCGTCTACGGTTATCTCTTTTCCCGCGGCGGAGAAAAGCTCGTGGCCTACTTGAGTGATTGCAGTGCTTTGCCTAACGAGACTTCGGAAAAAATTCGCGGCGTAGAAATTCTCATCATCGACGCGCTCCGCTACAAGGCGCATCCGACACATATGAACGTCGAGCAGGCATTAGAGGCAGCCGCGCGCGTGCAACCGAGGCGCACCTATTTCACGCATATTTCTCACGAGCTGCCGCAATCCGCCGAAGCGGATTTGCCGCCGAACACTTTTATCGCCTACGACGGATTGCAGCTCGAAGTCTAATGCGCTTTTTTGTTCTCGCCGTTGTTCTCTCGATTAGCGGCGCCTTTCTAAGTCGCGCTGATCAGCAACTGCCGCCGGTGACGATTGTCGTTTACAACAGCGCCGTGCCCGAGTCGGGCGAGCTGGCAAAATTTTACGCCGAGAAACGCGGGATCGCGTCCGATCATCTCGTCGCACTGACCTGTTCGCGCGAAGAAGAAATTTCGCGTGAGGAATACGACCAGACAATCGCTGAACCCCTGCGCGAAATTTTCAAGCAACGCAAGTGGTGGACCCTGCGCGAATCGGCCGAAGGCCGCACGACCGTTGTTGCTTCAGCGATTCGCATCGTCGCGCTGATCAAAGGCATGCCGCTGAAAATTCGCGCCACGGAAAACTATCCGGGCGACAAGAACGAAGGCGGCCCGATTGGAAATCGCAACGAAGCATGCGTCGATTCTGAACTGTCGATTTTGCCGATGTTTCGCCGGGAGATTTCGGGCGCGACGATCAATCCATATTTCCAAAGCTATCGTCCGATTCGTGATGCACCTGAAGCCGGGTTGCTGCTGGTTTGCCGGCTCGATGCGCCCAGCGCATCCACGGTGCGGCGCATGATCACCGACGCGATCGACACGGAGAAACGCGGTCTCTGGGGACGTGCGTATGTCGACGGTGCGCACAATACCAATCTGGGTTTTGAGATTGGCGATCGCTGGCTCGCCGAAACGGTCGAGCAATTTCACAAAGCCGGTGTTCCCGTCGTCTTTGACGATTCGCCTGCGCTTTTTCCCGACGGTTATCCGATGTCAGATTGCGCCTTGTATTATGGTTGGTACACCGGCGGTGTGACCGGTCCATTCGCGCAAAATGATTTTCGTTTTGTTGCCGGCGCGATCGCCGTTCACATCCATTCCTTCAGCGCGAGCACGCTGCGCAATCCGAACGCGAATTGGGTCGGGCCGCTTTTAACCAAAGGTGCCGCCGCTTCGGTCGGAAATGTCTACGAGCCCTATCTGCAACTGAGCACCCATCTCGACATCATGAACGATCGACTGCTGCACGGTTTCACTTTTGCTGAGAGCACTTACATGGCGACGCAGACACTTTCGTGGATGACGGTCATGGTCGGCGACCCGCTTTATCGACCGTACGCATCATGGCTTCAGATTGACGCGTCGAAAACGAACTCGGAATGGTCGATGTATCATGAGTTCGCGCTGCAAAATGCCGGGAAATCGCCCGACGAATTCCGCAACCTCGCCCGGCAGACAGCCTCGCGGACGAAGAACGCGGTGATGATTGAAGACATCGGTTTGATGGAAATGCGCGATGGAAAACTAGCCGCGGCCACGACTTATTTTCAGCAGGCACGCGCGCTTTACACGAAACGTGACGACATCTTGCGCGTCGTTTTGGAGGAGGCCGAGGCGTGGAAAAATCAGGACAAGCCCAAACGTGCCGTCGAACTCGTGCGCGGAGTTTTGAAAATTGTTTCCGACACGCCAACCGCGGCCCTGCTCAAGAAAATCGACGCGGAGTTAGCCCCGAAAGCCGGTCTGGCGCCACTGCCTTAGCCTAACGAATGATCCCGCGCTCGCTCTTCTCGATGAATTCGAGAATCTGCGCGATTTCTTCGCTCGCCGGTAATTGGTTGCGCACCGCTTCGATCCCTTGCCGTGTATTGTATTTGCAGCGGTAGATGAGGCGAAACGCCTCTTTGATCAGTTTTATCTTCTCCGGCGCGAATCCGTTGCGCTCCAGGCCAATGAGATTGATGCCGCGAATTTCCGCGGGATTTCCGTCGGCGATCATGAACGGAGGAACGTCTTGCACAATCTTCGAACAACCTCCGGTGATGGCGAAGTTTCCGATTCGACAAAACTGATGGACCGCGGTTAGTCCGCCCATGATGGCGTGATCGCCGATCTGCACATGACCGGCGAGTGTGCCGTTGTTGGAAAAAACAACGGCATCGCCCACGGTGCAATCATGGCCGATGTGACTGTAAGCGAGAAAATTTCCGCGGTTACCGACGCGCGTCTTTCCCTCGGCGCTGGTGCTGCGATTGACCGTGCAAAATTCGCGGAAAGTATTTTCCTCGCCGATTTCCAGATACGTCGGCTCGCCGGCGTATTTCAGGTCCTGCGTCTGCTGTCCGATCGAACAGTAGGCGAAAAATTTGTTTCGTGCTCCGGCCCGCATCGGGCCGGCAGACCGTCACATGATTTTGCAGCCAGCAATCTTCGCCTAACGAGACGTCGGCTTCGACGATGCAGTACGGGCCCACGATTGTCCCCGCACCAAGTTCCGCTTTCGCATCGACGATCGCGGTCGGATGAATCTGCACGTCGCTCATTTATCGAGGAACGTGAACATCAGTTCGCCTTCGGAGACGATGGCATCGTTCACCATGCAATTGCATTTCGCTTTCGCGAGACGATTGCTCCGCGCCTTGGTCAATTCGGCGTTGATTGTCAGCGTGTCGCCGGGAAAAACAGGTTTGCGAAATTTCACTTCGTCCGCGCTCACGAAATAGCCGATGCGACTCGCGCTCTTGGTGATTTTCATCATCAAAATACTCGCGACCTGCGCCATCGCTTCGACTTGCAGCACGCCGGGCATGACCGGATGGCCGGGAAAGTGGCCGGCGAAATATGGCTCGTTGATCGTGACCGTTTTCACGCCCGTGATTTTGTTTTCGCCCTCGAATCCGAGGATGCGATCGACCATCAGAAACGGATAGCGATGCGGTAGAATCGCCATCACTTCATTGATGTCGAGACCGCCTTCGCCCGGGCGGAAACTTGCGCGGCTGCAAAGTCGGCATCGTCTTGGCGTGCTCGCGGACCAATGCGCGCGCGAGCTCGGCGTTCGCGCCGTGACCCGGCTTTACCGCCAAGACATGCCCGCGAATGCGCTGACCGAAAAGCGCGAGATCACCGATGATATCGAGGATTTTGTGCCTAACGAATTCATCGGCGAAGCGCAACGGTTCCTTGCTTAAGACCGCTTCGCCGCGAATGACGATGGCGTTTTCCAGGCTGCCCCCTTTGATCAGATTTTTTTCCATCAACTGCTGCACGTCTTCGTAAAAAACGAAGGTGCGAGCCGGCGCGATTTCCTTCTCGAAAAATTGTGGCGTAATTTCCGCGCTCAAGAATTGAGTGAACCGGTTGTTCGGTCCGGCCTGTGTGCAGGAGATACGAAATTTGTCGTCGGGCAAAATAACGAGCAACGATCCGCCTTTCGTTTCGACGGCAATCGTTTCATGCACCTCGAAAATTCGCCGCGGCGCTTCCTGCGAAAGGAAGCCCGCTTTCTTGATCAGATCGACGTAAGCCGCTGCGCTTCCGTCGCCAATCGGCGGCTCGCTCGCGTCCATTTCAATGATGGCGTTGTCCACGCCCATGGCAGAAAGCGCGGCCAGAATATGCTCGACCGTGTGCACGCGCATCGCGCCCTCGCCGATGGTGGTGGCGCGCTCGACGGTTTTCAGATTTTCGATTTTGGCGTCGATCGTCGGTTCGCCTTCCAGATCTTTGCGTTTGAATTTAATCCCGTGATCTATTGGCGCCGCCTGCAGACGCAGCGTAACTTTCGTTCCGGTATGCAACGAAGTGCCATTAAGGCTCGCCGATTTGGCGAGGGTGTGCTGAAGCTCCGGCGAGGAAGGCATGGTCGCCTAACTAACAAAGAATTCCGCTGGTTACTAGGGGCGTATGTGTCGTTAGTCCAAATGCGCCCAATCGATCTCGACCCGCTGTCTTTGCGCGAAGCGATCGTGAAAAAATAATTCCTTCTCGCGACAACCGTGCTCGTGCACCAGCCGCGTTACTTTCACGTCGAAGCAGCAGTACTCCGCGATATCCATCAGGCGTCCTTCGCGCCACCAGCGAATCGCATCGAGACCGGCCGCAGTTTTTTGCACGCCGAGTGTTGCCGTCGCAATCGAATCCAAACCGAGCCGATGCCCGAGCTTCTTTTCCATATCGAGCATGAGATCGGCCGTGGGCAATTCGTGAATGAGATCGAGCACGGTGTAACCCATGAGCACGTGATAATCGAAGTTGAGCACGTTGAATCCGACAACGAGATCGGCGCGCCGCAGTCGCTCGATCAGACGATCGACGCGTGCTTCGCTGAAAACTTCATACTTGCCCGTCGCGGTGCTGAAGACGGCGCCGATCGACATGCGCATGTTGCACTTTCGATCCCATCCGCCAGCGTCGTTCGCGGTCCGTTGTGTTTCGAGATCGAAATAGACAATGTCGCGCGGCATCGATGACATTGAACAAGCGACGTGCGCTATTTCAATTCAATTTCGCCGCAATCGAACGACATGATCTTGTCGAGCTCGTCCAGGCGAAATTGTTCCACCACCGCATCGTCGTCCTGAAAAACATCGATGGAATTTTCGCTGTGCGCTGAAAGCACAATGCGCGTCAGGTATTTTGTGTCGCTGATGCTGACCAGCGGCAGACCATCGGCGGTCTTCAGAAAACTTCCGTCTTCATCGTAGCCGACCACGAGATCAAGATTTTCGCGCGCTTCTTTCTTCAGCGGATTTGCCATCAACTTTACGGTGATTTTCTCGTTAGGCGTCTTGCCGCCGCTGACGACCGGCTTGCCGTTATCGATCGTGAAATTTTTGTGAGCCACGATCGATTTTTCGTAATCAACTTTCCAATCGGAGTGATCTTTGTCCTTCGCCTGCGGGGTGAGCGTCAGACTGCGCAGCCGTTGCGTCGGTCCATTTTCTTCGAGGAGAAAAATGGTGTCGGCATCTTTGGAAGCGGCGATTTCTCGCGGTTGTGGATCGTTCGCTGGAATGGACATCCGCCGCAGCAATTCCTTCGCGCGAGAAAACTGTTCCACTTCAGTCTGTGGCGAACCGGGCGCGACGCGATCGATGATCCAGCGCGTTCCATCCTTGCCTGAATCACAACTGATCGGATCGACGATCTGCGGTGGCTCCGCTTCGGCATGACATTTTTCCGAATGCAATTCGCCGGTGCCGGTCGCCGCCACCTTGCCGCTGGCATCGAGCATGGCGGTCGAAACGCTCTCGCCAGGAACTTTGACGCTCAAGACCGGCAAACCGTTTGCGATGGCCAGCGACGAAATTTTCACGATACGGAGCGATTCGTCGTCGGTCACCCAATCGTTGAAAAAATAGCCAACGCCGTCCACATCAGCCGTCGCGACCGCAAAACCGCGCGCGTGATATTTCCCCGCTGGACACGGCTCGTCCTTGTCGTTTTTTCCATCCCAGGTCGTGCTGAGCGAATCCTGGCCGATCTCGAAATCTTCCAGTTCCGCTTCACGCTCCAAAACGCGGACGAGATGTCCGTTGGAATCGTAGATGCCGAGGCTGAGTGTGCCGTCGAGCGGCGGCGGAAGGAAACTGACGCGGACGGATTTGGTTTCCTGCGCCGCGACCAACGTGACCGCGAGCAGCAGAACAAGGGTCACGCGTAATGTCGCCATTCGAGATTAGGAAAGATAGTATCGCGCGACTCGCAATCGGAAAGAAATTGCTCGTCGATGCTGTGGGCCATCAGTTGGTCGTAGAGTTTGTTGAAACGTTGGATGTGATCGTGCACGCGTTGCGCGCCGTAATGTTTGGCGGTGCCGGTTTTGATGAGAAAGGCCCAATCGCTCGATTGCGCGAGAAGTAATTCGCGCGCGAGTTGTTTCAAGGTGCGATCGGTCAGGGCATCGGGGTTTTCGCCGAATGTTCGCACCGCGCGATTCATCCGCCGCGCCGCGGCATGCAGATGCGGATAAATCCACGCATTCTTCTCATCCAACCACATTCCCCAATAACCGCCTTCACCCCAGCTCGAGGCGGCTGGTTCGACGACGTCTTGCGTCGGATTCGCCGCGAGATAATCGCCTGGACTCGTTAGGCAAATTTCATCGGGAACTTCGGAGGCGCGTCGAATGAAATTCTCTAGAAACAGCGGCCCTTCATACCACCAATGTCCAAACAGTTCGGCGTCGAATGGCATGACGACGATTGGACTATCGATCGTGTGTCGCGCTGATTTCAACTGCGCCCGACGCGATTGCAGGAAGTGATCGGCGTGCGTGCGCGCTACATTTTCCGCCCAGTCGCGATTGTAAAAATCCTTTTCCTCCGCGCGACTGGTGATTCGGTGATACTTCAAGCCCGTGAATCGCGGCGGTTGCATCGGCAGATCGAATCCAACATCGCGATAAAATTCTCGGTAAGCCGGATCGCCGGGATAACCGGACTCCGCGCTCCAAACTTCGCGGCTGGACTCCGGATCGCGCGCGAAGGCGGCTGGTCCAGCCGGGGTGAAACACGGCGCGTAAATCGCGTGGCGCGGTCGCGGTTTTCCCAGAAGCAATCCATGCGCATCGAGCACGAACCAGCGGATGTTCGCTTCCTGCAAAATTTTCTCGAGACCCGGCGTGTAGGCGCATTCCGGCAACCAGAAGCCAGTCGGATCCGCGTCGAAAGTTTCGCGATACACATCACGCCCAATGAGAATCTGCGCACGGACTGCTTCGCGTGTTGGCATGAGGAGCGGGAGAAGACCGTGCGTCGCAGCCGAGGCGAGAATATCCAGCACTCCGGCGTCACGCAGATCGCGGAACTGGCCTAACAAGTCCTTGTTCCATTCGTTATACCGTTCGCGCGTGGCGATGAGGTGATCGCAATAGAAGCGCGCGAGTTGCAATAGCTGCTCGTGCTCCCGATGCCGATCGACCTCGCGGCGCGCCAGATCGATCAGGCGATCGAGATGCCGTTGATAGCGCACGCGCAGCAGTTCGTCGTTCAACATCGCGATCAACGGCGGCGTGATCGACATGGCGAGCTTGAACGGCACGCGATCGCGCACCAGCCGCTGCATCACTTCGATGAGCGGAATGTAAGTCTCCGTGATGGCTTCGAAGAGCCAGTCCTCTTCGAAAAATTCCTGATGCTCCGGATGCCTAACGAATGGTAGATGCGCGTGAAGGATGAGCGCGAGATGACCGCGATCCATTAGCGCGCGTTGCGCACTGCGGCGAGGAACTCGGCCGCGCGGTTGGTAAGCGCATCCCAATTGCCGTTTTGGATCAACTGCGGATCGAGCACGCTCCCGACCGCTCCCACCGCGACGGCGCCGACGCGGAACCATTCTGCGACGTTGGAAATATCGACGCCGCTCGTCGGCATGATCGGAATTTGCGGCAGCGGACCGCGGATCGCTTTCAAATATTCCGGGCCGAATTTTACTGCCGGAAATAGTTTCACGATGTCGGCGCCTAACGAGTAAGCGGTGTAAATTTCCGTCGGCGTGTAGGCGCCGGGAATGCAAACGACATCGCGTTCCTGCGCGGCCAGGATCATCTCGGGCAACGTGCACGGGCTGACGAGAAATTGTGCGCCGGCATCGACGGCAAAGTTCACGTCTTCGGCGGTCAGGACCGTGCCCGCGCCGATCAACAAATTCTCATCGTGCCTAACGAGTGCTGCAATGACATCGGTGGCGGTCGGAACGCCGAAAGTGATTTCGATTATCTCGAAACCACCGGCGATAACCGCGCGGGCGGTGTTGATCGCCTGCTCAGCGGTGGGTGTGCGAATAACGGCGACGGCGCCGACCGATTTGATGCGTGCGAGAACGGCAGCTTTGTCCATCGCCGTGCGCGCGCGGTTTTACAGCGTGCGGCAGAAATCCTGGAAGCGATCCATGCCTTTTTTGATGATGTCGATGCTGGTCGCGTAACTGAGACGGACGGTGCGATCATCACCGAAAGCCGCGCCCGGAATGACGGCGACGTTTGATTTACTCAACAAACGATCGGCGAAATTCTGCGAGTTCAGACCGAGCTGGCTGATGTTGACCAAAATATAAAACGCGCCCAGCGGTTTCACCGCGGTGATGTTTGGGATTTTCGTGATGCGGTCGTACATGTAGTTGCGACGCATATCGAATTCTTCGCGCATGTCGGAGAGCGGTTGCTGATCGCCTTTCAGCGCCGCGACTGCGCCGCGTTGCGCGAAGGAGCACGGGTTCGAAGTGCTGTGGCTTTGGATGGAATCGATCGCCTTCGCGACGGCTTCTGGCGCACCGAGATAACCCAGGCGCCAACCGGTCATCGCATAGGCTTTGCTGAAACCGTTGACCGTGATGGTGAGGTCATAGGCTTCTTTCGAGAGCGACGCGATGCTGACATGTTCGATGTCGTCGTAAACGAGCTTCTCGTAAATTTCGTCGGAAAGAATGTAGATTTCTTCTTCGGCCGCGACGTCGACGATCTTCTGCATTTCTTCGCGTGTATAAACCGCGCCGGAAGGATTGTTCGGCGAATTCAGAATCAACATCTTCGTGCGCGGCGTCATCGCGTTTTCGAAATCTTCTGCGCGCATTTTCCAGCCGTTGCGCTCCGTGGTCGGCACGATGACCGGCTCGGCGCCGGCGAGTTTCACCATGTCGGGATAGCTGACCCAGTAAGGTGAGGGGATGAGAACTTCATCGCCCGGCTGACAGGTGGCGAGGATGGCGTTGTAACAGGAATGTTTCGCGCCGTTGCTGACGATGATCTGGCTCGGGCGATAAGTGAGGCCGTTGTCGGCCTGGAATTTTTCCGAAATCGCCTGCCGCAATTCCGGCAGACCCGCGCTCGGCGTGTACTTCGTGAATCCCGATTCAAGGGCCTGAATCGCGGCCTGCTTGATGTGCTCGGGCGTATCGAAATCCGGTTCGCCCGCGCCGAAACCGCAGACATCGAGGCCTTCGGCTTTCATCGCTTTGGCTTTGCTGTCGATCGACAGCGTGAGTGATGGAGTTAACTGGGCGGCGCGCTCGGAGATTTCCATGGCGGTGGGAGTGTTAGTGAGAGTTTGCAAAATGGGTGTGCAAGCTATGGGCGCTTGTAGAAGCTTTCAATCAAAGGTTTGAAGTTATTCTCGTCGATCTGGACGATTTTCATCTCGCGTTGCGCGTTCTCCGCGGAATCGGAAGCATGCGCGGCATTGACCATGATCGATTGGCCAAATTCTTTGCGGATTGATCCGGGCGGCGCTTTGCTCGGATCGGTTGGGCCGAGGACATCGCGGATTTTTTTCACGGCGTCTTCGCCCTGGTAAACAAGCGCGACGATTTTTTCTGTGCCGGGTTCGTGATGTTGATCTTCGCTCTTCGCGCTCGGACGACCGCCGGACATGAATTCGACAATGTCTTCCCAGGCGCCGCGACCCTTTTCGCCGCCGAGTTTGTCTTCCAAGACTGGCAAGACGGGTCCGTAAAATTCCTTCGCTTGCCCGATGCTCATGCGATGGACTTTGAACCCAACGATGTAGAGACCGGTCCGTGAAAAAACTTCTATCACCCCGCCCGGACGCAGGTTGGGAAATTTGAAATTATCAGGCTTAATCAAGACAAGCGTCTTCTCGACGTTCGCTGCTTTCGGATACGCGATGACGCGATCGAGAATTCCACCATCGCTGTCGGAAAACTCCGCCCAAAGTTTCAGGCCTTGCTCGACCGATTCATTGCCGACGGCTGCGATCACGCCCGGCTCGAAGTAGGTCACTTTGCCCGATTCATCGGTGATGTAATCGCCGTAGGTGTCGCGCACTGTTTCTCCGCTGGTGCGTTCGTGTTCGATGTGGCCGACCACGCGCCGCATCGTCTCGATGGCGTCAATCCCTCGAAAAACGAGCATAAGCACACGCGGACGCTGGCCATTCAAGTTGCCGGTAAAATTTTTCCGCACGTAATCGCGGATCAATTCCTGCGTGGCGCGATGACGCGGCTCCGTCGCAGTCACGATTGTCTCGGAGTACCGACGAACCAGTTCATCGCTCGGTGCAAACATTCTGCCCGCGACCAAATCGAGACCGGTGCGCGAAATTAAGCGGGAAATGATTCCGCCGGTGCGCGATTTGCGCATGGAGTAAGGCGTAACAATGACGTAAGCGAGTTCTTCGGCCTGCATAGAGTTGTCGCGGTCCAACGATCACCGCGTTACTGCAGGGAATGAAGACCGCAAAGGGTGGAGGAAGTTGCGTTTACGCCGCGTGAACGTCAACTGCGTTTTTGTTGTAGCTGCCGCCGTGTCGGCGGCAGAGAACGTCACGATAATCGCCTGGTTCTGCCGCCGACACGGCGGCAGCTACAAGAAGCAGCGAGAAGCGCGATCCATTTACCGCGCCGGCGCACTTCGGAGACTGCGAACGAGTTCGCTTTCAACGCGCGCAGCAAAGCGGCTTCTTGATTTCGCATAACGCCGGAGAGGATAAGAAAACCCTCGGGCGCCAAAGCCATGCGAAATCGCGGGAGAACAGTCACAAGCAATTCGGAAAACAGATTTGCCGCGATGACATCATATCGGCCGCGAATTGTTTTCGTGACGTCGCCACAGACAAACTCGACGTTTTCGATTCGATTGCGCCGCGCGTTTTCTTTCGCGGTCGAAATCGCCAGAGGATCGTTATCGACGGCAAGAATTCTTTCGGCTCCGAAGCGTGCGGCTGCGAGCGCCAGAATTCCTGAGCCGGTTCCGGCATCGAGCATGCGCCAACCACTCGCGCTGCTCGCGAAAGCCTTCGGAGTAAGGCGACGTGATTTTCGTTCGAGAAGACGTAGCGACATAGCCGTGGTCGCGTGTTCGCCTGTGCCAAACGCAGCGCCTGCAGGAATAACAAGGCGATCCGATCTCCTCGATCCGCTGGTGGCAATTGTAAGGCGATTCCCAATGTGAATTGGCTTACCGGATTTGAGGCGAAGAAAATTGGCGACGTAATTCGGGGAAAGTTTCCGGGTTTGACCGCCGAAAGCATTCGTTAGGCGATCAGCGACCCTCTTGTCAGCGGTCGTAACTTCCAACAGAAGACGTTTGCGGGTCGGCTGTTCGATGATCGCGAGATTGAAATTCTCCAACCCGGCTTGGTTCCGCTCGAACCAGTCGCGACTCGCTGATTTCTGCCACAGGAAAGTCGGCACGGATTATCTCTAGCGGTGGTTGCGTCAGCGTGCGAGAAACACGCAATGGCCGAGCTCGGTTTCATTCATCGCTACGTTCCATCGAGCGGAGAAAGTTCGCGCGTCCTACTGCTGCTTCACGGGACAGGCGGAAACGAAAACGATATGCTCTCGTTAGGCCGCGAGCTTGATCCGAATGCTTCCTTGCTCAGTCCGCGCGGCAATGTTCTCGAAAATGGCGCGCCGCGGTTCTTTCGTCGTTTTGCTGAGGGCGTTTTCGACGAAGAAGATGCGGCGAGACGCGCCCACGAACTGGCCGACTTCATTCCCGCGGCGGCTAACGAATACAAATTTGAGCGCGATCAACTCATCGCGGTCGGTTATTCAAACGGCGCCAACATCGCTTCCACCATGATGTTACTTCGACCGGAGTCATTGCCCGCGGCGATTCTATTGCGCGGAATGGTTATTCTCTCGAAACCGCCGGCCGCCGATATCCGCGACAAGCGCGTCTTAATTAGCGCCGGCGAAATCGACCCGATCATTCCCGCCGACAACGCGCAGCGTCTGGCCGCCCTTCTGCAGGAACGAGGCGCCGATGTGACATTCGAAATGCAACGGGCTGGCCACGGTCTCGTGCGCGAGGATCTGGTCGTCGCGAAGCGTTGGTTAAGTCGATGAATCAGCGGGTGACGAGGGTCGAACTCGCGACGTCCTCCTTGGCAAGGAGGTGCTCTACCACTGAGCTACACCCGCAGTTGAGCGGGAAATAATGTCCACAGCCTTCGCTCACGCAAGGTTTAATTCCCCGCTATTTTGGCGAAATTCTTGAATCCAAATCGCCTTCTCCCTGCATCTCACAAGCAAAGGATGAAAATGAAAACTGCTCTTGTAACCTGTATCTCGTTCCTGGCGCTGGCATTGATGGCGCATGGACAAGATTCAACCCCTTCACCCGCTGCGACTTCGTCGGCCTTTACCGTCACGACTTCCATTGCGCCGACGGCTGTGCCTTCTACGACTCCTGCCGCCAGTACCGAAGGATGATTTGGAGAGTCGGATCGATAAGAAGGTCAAAAAAGGTCTGAGCATTACGTTTGGCGACAATGACAACGATAAAGACAAAGGCCGCGTTCGCGTCCATCGATCGCATGATAGCGACAATGATATCGGCGGATTAATGGCGATTCCGATTGTCGGAATCATCTTTACCACGTTGTTCGGCGCGCCCGTTCTCGTCGTGGCTGCGATCATGTTCTTCAGTTATCTCCGCTCGCGTTCGCTGCATCGCACCGTGCGCATGATGGTCGAAAAAGGTCAGCCTGTGCCTGCGGCCTTATTTGCAGCTCCTCCGGTGGTGCGCGCCCGTTCTGATATGCGCCGCGGCGTGGTCCTGGTTATGATCGGCTTTGGCCTGATGGTTTTCTTCGGCGCCTGCAGTGACTGGGAAGGTGGTGCCTGGGCCATCGGAATCATTCCGTTCCTCATCGGCGCCGGTTATCTGCTCGTTTGGAAATTGGAGGGCAACAAACCGAACGGCTTCAACAAACCCAGTACCGACAACCCTCCGCCGCTGCCCTAGTTTGCGAGGGTGCCGCTAACCGATGCCGACCTTGTCGCACGAGTTCTTCTTGAGGATGATCACCATGCCTTTGCGGAACTCGTGCGCGGTCATCAATCGATCGTGCGCGGTCTGCTGCGACAACTCACGCGCAACGATCTCGCGCTGGCCGATGATCTCGCGCAGGAGACGTTCGTTAAGGCTTACAAACACATCCCCAGCTTTCGCGGCGAGGCGAAATTTTCCACCTGGCTTTATCGCATCGCTTACAACTGTTTCCGCGAAGATGCGCGCAAGCGGAAGGAACTTGTCGGCATCGATGAGTCGGTCCTCGAGGCGGAACGCGACCCACACACGGTTGATCCCGCCCTCCGACATGATCTCGCGCAGGCACTCCAATTGCTCCCATTACACGAACGGACAGCGGTCGTGCTCTGTTGCCAGAATGGGCTCTCGCACGATGAAGCATCCCATGTTCTCGATATCCCGCTTGGAACTGTGAAGACGAATGTGTTAAGAGGTAGAGAGAAGCTGAAGAAGGCACTAGCCGAATGGGCAACGAACTAAACATCGACGAACAACTCCGGGCCGATTGGCTCGATGCCAAATTGCGCGACGAGATGCCGTACATCGATGATGCGGGTTTCACCGCGCAGGTCGTGAATCAATTGCCCGCACATCGTCGCGCCTCCCGTTCTTTGCGGAGTTCGATCTTGATCGGGGTAACGCTGCTCGCGTGTGTGGTCGCCTACATTCTCACTGGTCGCGGCGAACTTTTTGCCGATTCGGCGGCGTTTTTGGTGGCGATGCCATTCGTGACCGTCTGCGCCATTGCCGGCTGCTGCGCTTTAGTCGTGACGGTTTTAGGTGCCTTCGCTGCCATCACGCGCCAGGGCAATCAGCAGGCGCTGCGCGAATACGCGCGCTCGATCCGCTAACTACTCGTTAGGCATTCGCTAGGCCGTCGCTCTTCGCGATTCGCGACTATTGGTCGATCACGCGGTAAAAGCGGCGCGTGAAACTTCCGGCCAGTGAATCGGTGAATTGAAACACGCCCGCCGATGTTTCCGTGGCTGGGCCAAGCACCGTCCAATACGAAATCGGCTGAGTCAGATCGGTGCTGGCGATGAGCGTTTTGTTTCCGCCGGCACTTGCGGTGAAACGCAGTGTAATCCCGCCGCCACCGCGCGTGGTAGATGTCCAGGAAACAGGCGTGAGCGTACCGCCATCAGGCGAGTAGATTTCCGAGGTGGCGAGTCTCGGTGAGATCGGTTGATTATCTTCGCCGCCCGCGACGAGGACGCGTCCATCGCTGAGGAAGGTGGCGGTATGTTGCCAGCGCAAACCGTTCAGATGCGCGGTCGAAGTCCATGAATTTGTGTCGGGCCGGTAAAGCGCGGCGGTGTCGGTGATGTAGGGAAAGGTCGCAATGGCGCCGCCGGCGACGAGCACCTGCGCATTCGCAAGCAACGTCACCGAGGCAATATTAGTTACCAACGGTGGCGTCATCGCATTGGTCCAGGATGCGGTCGCGGGATCGTAAATTTCCGGAAGGTTCGCGCCGCCGATCACAAAAACTTTTCCGCTTAAAAGCACGGCCGCATGATCCTGTCGCGCTGTATTCAGTGAACCGGTTCCACTCCAAATCCCGGTCGCCGGATCGTAAAGTGCCGCGTTTGTGAGCGGGCCGCTGCTGCTACTGCTGCGGCCGCCGGCCACGAGGACTTTGCCGTTCGCGAGCAACGTGGCGGTGTGCCCCACACGCGGGCCGGGCAATGGACCCATGTCCGACCATCCGCCTGTCGCCGGATCGTAAAGAATCGAAGTGGCGAGAAATCCACTTTGATTATAACCGCCAGCCAGGAGCAATTTTCCATTTTGTAATAACGTCGCGGTGTGTTGCTGTCGCGGAGAATTCATCGACGTCGCTCCGGTCCAAGCGCCGGTCGCCGGATCGTAAAGAGTGGCGCTGGCGAGAGTGGCGGAGCTTTCATTATAGCCGCCCACCACTAGCACCTTGCCGTTGTTGAGTCGTGTGGCGCTGTGATATTGGCGCGTCTCCGGCATGGAACCAGTCGAACTCCAGAGTCGTGTCGTCGGATCGAAAAGTTCCGCGCTCGCTGTGCTGAAAACAGTTGTTCCGCCCGCGACCAGCACTTTGCCATTCGTCAAAAGCGTGGCGGTGTGATCCACACGCACATCATTCATCAAACCGGGCTGCGCCCACGTGCCGAGCGCGGGATCATAAACTTCCGCGAAACCAAATCGGCCCGCGCCGGCCGCGAGCACTTTGCCGTTCGGTAACAGTGACAGCGTGACGTGGCTCAGATCGCGAAATTGCCCAGTCAGCGTCCACTGATTTGTCGACGGATCGAAGAGCTCCTCGCCGTCCGGCCCGGCAATTAACACTTTGCCATCCGTCAAACGCTCCGCGCTGTGTTCTTCGTGCTGCCGCATACAGGAGCCGACCGCGGTGAATCCGTTCGTTGCCGGATCGTAAATCTCTGCGCTGTAGAGTCGATCGTTGCCATCATTGCCGCCGGCGAGTAAGACGCGCCCGTTGCTCAGCAAAGTCGCCGTGTGCGAGTAACGCGGAGTCGTCATTGCGCCGGCAAGAAGTGTCCACTGACCAGTCGCGGGATCGTAAATCTCCGCGGTGTTGAGCGCTCCATCGTTTTCATTGTCACCTCCGGTCACCAGCACCTTGCCGTTGGCGAGAAGGGTGGCGGTGTGATGCAAGCGTCGCGCCTTCATCGTGCCAGTCGGCGTCCAGTTTCCTGTCGCCGGATCGAAAAGCTCGGAACTGGATTCCGTGGCGAAACTTTGATAATCGCCACCTGCGACCAACACTTTGCCATTCGTGAGCAGCGTGATGGTGTGGCCGCTACGAGCATCGGTGAGCGCGCCCGTGACATTCCACAGACCCGTCGCCGGATTAAATCGCTCCGCGCTATTGTCGCCGCCGCCGACGACGAGCGCCTTGCCATCAGCGAGCAAAACACCTGCAAAATTTTCACGCGGCGTGTTGAGACTTCCCGTAAGCGTGGCCAGCCCCGCGCTCGGATCAAAAATTTCCGCGCTCGCCAGCAAACCGTTTCTTCCTTCACCGCCTGCGAGCAAAATGCGTCCATCCGCGAGCGTGATTGCGCAATGGTTGTAACGATATTCCACCAGCAAACCCGTGGAGCGAAACGACGCCGCGTGCGCTGAGGAAAACGAAGCCGCCGCAGTAAGTAGAATTGCAAAACGTAACCGCCAGCTAGTGATGTTTGTTTCCATAGCGGATGCCTAACGAGGAATGCGCGGGACGCGCTGCGGAACGGGCATTTTTTTACCGGCCCTGCTCGCCAAATTCGCTCGTTGTCTCGCGCGATCGTCTAGCTGCGAGATTGCTAGAACGAAATTTTGGATTCGTGAACGTCGCGCGCGATTTGCGCGGTTAATTCTTCGAGGCTGGCGAATTTTTTTTCGGGACGCAGGTAACGCAGGAATCTTACTTCCACATCTTCGCCGTAAATGTCGCGTTGCAGATCGAAGAAATGCAACTCCAACAAACGCTCCGGTTTTTCCGATTCGATCGTCGGGCGCGTGCCGAGATTAGCTACTCCGCGGAGAGTCGCGCCGTCGAGTTTCGCTTCCGCCACGTAAACGCCATTCGGCGGGAACTGCTCGCTGTGGGCGCTGAGATTAGCGGTAGGAAATCCGATTTTGCGCCCGAGCTGCGCCCCCTTTTTCACTGTGCCGAGAATCGTATATTCGCGGCCTAACATCTCAGCGGCTTTGGCGAAATCGCCTTGCTCGACCGCGCCCCGAATCGCGGTGCTGCTCACGACCGTTCCATTTACTGTCACTGGTTTGATGCCGATGACATCAAAATGAAGTTCGGCACCGAGCTGTTGCAACAAAGCCAGATTGCCCGCGCGATTTTTTCCGAAGGACCATTCGTGGCCGACACAGATTTCCCGCAACGGTTTCGAATGGTCGACGAGTTGCCTAACGAATGCTTCCGGCGGCGTGCTAGCGAATGGGCGATCGAAATGAATAACCAGTAAATGCTCGACACCGAGATCGCGGATTAGCGCGATTTTGTGCTGCGTCGCCGTGAGCAAATGCGGCGCATCCTGAGGCCGCAAGACTTTTGCCGGGTGCGGATCGAACGTAACTACCACGGGCGTGCCATTCGCCTCCTTCGCGTGCGCCGCTGATGTAGAAATGACGGCCTGATGCCCGAGATGAACGCCGTCGAAAACACCGATGGCGAGAAAAAGCGGACCGTTGAGTTTTTCTAACTCCGCAATCGAGCGCAGAACCTGCATTCGTTAGGCACCGCGCATCCGGGAAACATCCGGCAAGGTCAGGATACGTTCGAGAATATCGACCGGTTCGAGATTTTTTATTTCCTCCACCGTGATCGCACCATCGACCAGAAAGCGACCCGAACGAGTGCGTCGCAGATTTAGCAGATGTGCGCCGCATCCCAGTTCTTCGCCAATGTCGTGTGCGTAAGTGCGCACATAAAATCCCTTGGAGCATCCCACACTGAAGTCGATCTCCGGCGGTCCAATGCGATCGATGGTGTAATTGTAAACGTGAACGAGCCGCGGCTCGCGCTCGACCACTTTTCCCTGACGCGCGAGTTTGTAGAGCGGCACTCCGCCTTGTTTGATCGCAGAAACCATCGGCGGCATTTGATAAAAATCGCCGCGATATTTCTCGAAAGCCGCGCGCACTGTTTCTTCGGACAACGTCGGCACCGGTCGCTCCTGCAAAATTTGTCCTGCGCAATCCTGGGTGTCGGTGGTTGCGCCGAGCTTAAGCGTTCCGGCGTATTCCTTGTCCTCGCTCATCAACAAATCCTGGATCTTCGTTCCGCGTCCGAGCGTGAGCAGAAGCAAACCGGTCGCAATCGGATCAAGCGTGCCGCAATGGCCAACCTTCTTGATCTGCAATCTGCGCCTAACGAGTGCAACAACGTCGTGCGACGTCATGCCCGGCGCTTTATCGACCAGCAGGACGCCGTCAGGAGTTGCAGTTAACGACATCGCAAATCGCTTTCAGAAGTTTCTCTTCAACTTCGGCTAAAGTTCCGCGCACGCGCGCCCCGGCCGCCAGCTTGTGTCCGCCGCCACCAAACTCCTGGGCGATCGCCGCGACGTCCGCCTTCTCATTTTTCGAACGCATACTCACACGCACTTTGCCTTCAACTAGCTGTTCGAAAAATATCGCTACGACCACGCCCTGGATCGCGCGCAGATGATCGATGAGGCCCTCATTGTCTTCCGGTTTCGCGCCGAGTCGTTTCGCCATTTCCAGACTCAAACTGAAACACGCAACTTGTCCGTTACCTTCGAAACGCATCGTATCGAGAAGTTCGCGCAACAATTCAATCCGCCGGCGGGGATAACTCTCGTAAAGTAGCTGGCTAACACGTCCGACATTCACGCCCTGTTTCAGCAACTCGGCGCCAATCTCAAACGTGCGCGCGGTGGTGTTCGGATATTGAAACGAGCCCGTGTCGGTCGAGATGGCGACGAATAAGTTCTCCGCCATTTCCTGCGTCATCGGGAGTTTTTCACTGGAAATTAGCTCGAACAAAATTTGTCCCGTCGCCGGTGCAGTGGCGTCGATGTAGTTCAGATTTCCGTAACGTGGATTCGTCGGATGATGATCGATGTTGATCCACTTCGGCGCGCGCACCGCCTCACCGGCAGAGCCAAGACGATTTTGCACCGCGGTGTCGAGCGCAACACCGAGATCGAAATTTTCCGGCGAGGACGGTGGTCTAACGAGTAATTCGCTGCACGGCATGAAGCTATATTTGTCGAGCATGCCGTCTTCATTCCAGATGGAGACGTCTTTGCCGAGCTGGCGCAGCGAAAGGCCGAGCGCGATCTGACTGCCGAAGGCATCACCATCGGGTCGCACGTGGCTGAGCACAGCAACACGCTTACTCTCGCGCAGCGCTGCGCCGATACTCGCGAAGTCGTCGTTCATTCCTCGCTTTCCGCTTTTGGTTCGATCTCCTGCAAGATCTTGAAGACGCGTGCGCCGCGCTCGATCGAATCATCGAGATGAAAATTCAGATGCGGCGTGTACTTGAGCACGACGTTTTTCGATAACTCCGCCTGCAATTGCACGCGATTCGCTTCCAGTTTTTCGATCACACCTTTGGCGTTTCCTTTTCCCAGGACACTGACGAAGACGTGCGCATTTTTTAGATCGGGTGTGACGTCAACATCGTTCACGGTCACGAGAGCATTCTCGAAACTGAGGTCGCGAGTGATGATCATGCTGAGTTCGCGTTTCACGACTTCGTTCACGCGCAATAGGCGATGTTTCATAGCACTCGTTAGGCAAGTTGTGACCGTCAGGCGAATTATCGCCTAACGAATCACAGCTTTTGCGCGACCGCCTCGAGTTGGTAGCACTCGATAATGTCGCCGACCTGATATTCGTTGAAATCGCCGAGTTTAATACCGCACTCGAGTCCGACACGCACTTCCTTCACGTCGTCCTGGAAACGGCGCAGTGTGGACAAGCCGCCATCGTAAACCGGCTGGCGACGACGCAGGACGCGCGCGCGCGCCGTGCGAGCGATGCGACCATCCGTGACGAGACAGCCCGCGACGATTCCCTTGGTGAGTTTGAAAACCTGTTTGACCTCGGCGTGCCCGATGACCGTTTCGCGATGTTCCGGATCGAGCATCTCGGCCATCGAATCTTTGATCTGGTCGATCAGTTCGTAGATGATCGAGTAAAGTTTGACCTGCACGCCTTCGCGTTTCGCCGCGGTGACCGCGTTCGTTTCGACCTTGATACTGAAGCCGACGACGACCGCATTCGATGCGCTCGCGAGCAAGATGTCGTTCTCGGAAATCGGGCCGACACCGGAGTGCACGATTTCGAGATCGATCTTTTTGCTTTCGATTTGGCCGAGCGCGCCGGTCAATGCTTCGAGCGAACCTTGCGCGTCGCATTTCAAAACGATGCGTAAGACTTTCTTGCCATCTGCAGCTTCGAGTAAAGTTTCGAGCGTGGCGCGTTTCGGCGCGGCTAGTTTGTCGGCGCGTTTCGCGAGCAGGCGTTCTTCGCTCAGAGTCTTGGCGGATCGCTCCGAATCCATGACCAAAAATTCATCGCCGGCCTGCGGCAGACCGGTGAAGCCCAGCACTACTGCGGGTGTCGAAGGCCCAGCTTCCTTGATCGGCTTGCCCCGATCGTCGATGAGTGATTTCACTTTGCCGGCGTAATCGCCGCAAATAAATGGATCGCCATTTTTCAGTGTGCCCATCTGCACGATAACGGTCGCGGTCGGTCCACGGCCCGCTTCGACCTGCGCCTCAATCACCGTTCCGCGCGGCGTCGCCGTTGGTGATGCTTTCAATTCCATCACTTCCGCCTGCAGCGCCATCATTTCGAGCAGGTGATCGACGCCGGTGCCTTTGGTCGCCGAAACTTCGCACACGATCGTGTCGCCGCCCCAATCCTCCGGTGAGAGTCCGCGATCCTGTAGTTGCTTCTTCACGCGATCGATATTCGCGCCGGGCAAATCGATCTTGTTAAGCGCGACCATGATCTTCACATGCTCGGCCGCTTTCGCGTGACTGATCGCTTCGAGCGTTTGCGGCATCAAGCCGTCATCGGCAGCTACCACGAGCACGACGATGTCGGTGACATGCGCCCCGCGCGCCCGCATCGCGGTAAACGCGGCGTGACCCGGCGTGTCGAGAAAAGTAATTCGGTGACCCTTATATTCTACCGTGTACGCGCCGATGTGTTGCGTGATCCCGCCTGCTTCGCCCGCCGCGACGCGCGTCTTGCGGATCGCATCCATGAGCGAAGTCTTTCCGTGATCGACGTGGCCCATGAAAGTGATGATCGGCCCGCGCGTTTTGAGTTCTTCTTCCTTTGCGATGACCGGCGGAGGAGGCGCAACGATGACCTGCTCGACTTTGTGGACGCCGCCGCCTTTTTCGCGGCGTTCCATTTCGAAAACGAATCCGTGTTTCGCGCAAATCTGCGTCGCCACATCCGGCTCAACCGTTTGGTTCTGGTTCGCGAAAACATTCAGCTCCATCAGTTCCTTGATCAGAACGTGGTTCTTCAGCCCGAGTTGCGTGGCGAGATCGCGCACGATGATCGGCGGCTTGATGTGAATGATTTTTTGCGCTTCCGCTTCGGGTTCAGCGGGAGTCGGTTCGGCAGCGACCGGTTCGACCGGAACTTCTGCCGGAAGCGCTGGTGCTACTTTCGGCGGCCGCGGCGCGTGAGTAATTAGATCAACCGCCGGCGGTGGCACGGCGACGACTGCTGGTTCCGGTTCGGCCGGCCTCGCTGGCGCGACCGGCGCCGCTGGCGTCGAGCGAATGCGCGAGATCGGCGGCAGAAACGAGCGCGTCCCTTTTACTTCGCCATCTGTGCGTTTTTGTTTCGGTTTCTTTTCGTCAATCAGCGAAACTGTTTCGACAACTGGACGCGCGACTGGGGTTTCAACCGTCTTCGATTTCGACGCAGCCGCGGCGGCTTCCGCAGCCGCGCGAGATTTTGCCGCCGGCGTTGGCGCGACATGAGTGCTGCGCCCCGACGTCTTGGTCGCTTTCGGAGCAGCGGCCTTGCTCTTCGATTCAACCGCAGACGAAGACTTGCCCGTCGTCTTGCGCGCGGTCGCAGGCTTGCGCGTTGCGGCGGTTTTTGTCGTCGTCGTTCTGGTTGGCATTCTTAAAATTTTTCGTTCTCATCGGCTCCAAGCCTCTTATCGAGGAGCCATAACTAAACTGTTGCTTCTCGCGGGACGGCCGCGTGGATCTCCTGCGCCTTCGCTTCATCCACGGCGAGGATGTCGACGAAATCTGAAACATCGGCATCCCGCAATCCTTCGAGGTTGGTAAATCCTGATTTCACCAAAGTCAGCGCTTGTTCGTCCGTGATCGGCAAAGCGGCAGACAAAGCCTGCGCCGCTTGCACGACTTTTTGTTCGACCGCGTTCATCGCGCTCGTGTCCTTGTCGATGTTAATTTCCCAGCCGGTCAAACGACTCGTTAGGCGCGCGTTCTGGCCTTTTTTCCCAATGGCCAACGAGAGCTGATCTTCATCGACGGAAATCTGGACACTCTTTTTTTCGGTATCGAAAACGAGGTTCTTGACCTTCGCCGGCTTCAAAGCCTCGAGCACGTATTCCTTCGGATCGGAACTCCAGCGAATGATATCCACCTTCTCGTTGTTCAATTCGCGCACGATGTTCTTCACGCGCGAACCGCGCATACCGACACACGCGCCGACCGGATCCACTTTGTCGTTTACGCTCGTGACGGCGATTTTGGTGCGATAACCGGCTTCGCGCGCAATCCCGCGAATCTCCACTGTCCCGTCGTTAATCTCGCTCACTTCGAGCTCGAACAGACGGCGCACGAAATTCGGGTGGCTGCGCGAAACGATAATCTCCGGTCCGCGAATTCCATTCTCGACCGCGACGACATAAGCGCGCAGACGATCGCCAACATTATAATCTTCGACCACGACCCGTTCGCGCTGCGGCATGATCGCTTCGAATTTTCCGAGATCGAGAATCACATCCGAGCGATCGAATCGTCGCACGGTCCCGCTGACGATTTCGCCCGCGCGATCCTTGAACTCCTCGTAAATCATTTCCTTCTCGACCTGGCGGATGCGCTGCATCATCGCCTGCTTGGCGGTTTGCGCGGCGATGCGTCCGAAATTTTTCGGCGTCACTTCCACTTCCACTTCATCGCCCGGCTTTGCATCGGGCTTGATAGCGCGCGCTTTGCCGACAGAAATTTCGTCCTGCGCATTCGTGACATTTTCCACCACCAACGGCTTGGCCAGAGCACGGATGACTCCCGTCTTCGGATCAATATCGATGCGAAGGTCCCGCGAAATGCTCACGCTCTTTTTCGAGGCAGAGAGGAGCGCATTCGAGACGGCCTCGAGCAGGATTTCGCGTTTGATTCCGCGCTCCCGCTCCAGGTAATCCAACATGGCAATAAACTCGGCGTTCATAAAAGCATCGAGCCCGCCGACAAAAAAGAGTGGGACCCCAGCTCCCACTCCAATCCGCCACCGGACTAGGCGTTTAACCTATGTGCGAATGATGCAGCGTCAAGCGCGCGACCGTCACACTTCGGTGTTCGATGTTTGCTTTGATTTCGGAAAAGATCGAACACTGAACATCGAACATCGAACACGGAACGCAGCGATCGTTATCGCGCTCTGGGCCGCCATCTATTTGCCGTGGCTCGGCACGTCGGGTTTGCGCAGTGAGGAAGGGCATCGCGTGTTGCCCGCGGTCGAGATGTTGAACAGCGGCGATTTCCTGGTGCCGCATCTTGGTGGTCAGCCGTATCTGCGCAAACCACCGCTGATTAACTGGCTGGTCGCAGCGTCGTTCAAGGTTTTTGGTTATCGCAACGAATGGACCGCGCGCGCTCCGTCGATCGTGAGTGTGCTCCTCGTTGCGCTCGTTTTCGTCACGCTCACTCCTTCGATCTTCGGCGATCGAGGTGCACTCATGGCGGCGGTCAGTTGGCTAACCAGCCTGGGCATGATGGAAAAAGGTCGCATGATCGAGATCGAAGCCGTCTACGTCTCGCTTTTCGCACTGGCATTTCTTTCCTGGCTGGTGTGGTGGCGGACAAAGCGCTCTCCGTGGCTGACCTGGATCGTGCCGTGGATTTTTCTTGGCCTCGGTTTGCTCGCGAAGGGTCCGGCGCTGCTGTTTTTTTTCTATGCGGTGGTGATCACGATTCTTTGTCGAACGAAAAGGCTTCGCGAAATATTTTCCCTCCAGCACTCGTTAGGCATTCTTCTCATGCTGGCGATTTTCGCGGGGTGGGCGATTCCGTTTTCGCAGACCACACAAGCGGCGCAAATTTCATACACCTGGTCTAACGAGTTATTAAATCGCTTTACCGGCAGCGAAGGAACCTTCAACGACTGGTTGCTCAACTTTCCGCTCGCGCTTGCCTATTTTCTGCCGTTCGGATTGGCGCTGCCCTTCATCCGTTTCGCGAAAATGCCTGGCGCGGAGAGCGAGATGGCGCGCGGGCTTTTCTTCGGCTCGGCGGTGCCGCTCGTGCTCGTTTTGATGCTACCTGGCGCGATTCAGCGCTACATCATGCCGACGCTTGTTCCCACATGTTGTCTCCTAGGCCTGGCAACAAAAACAAATGCCTTCGGATGGAAAATCCCGCGTACCATCGTCGTCGTGGCGATGCTGATCATCGCAGTCGGTGCGGTAGTTATTTTTCCCTGGCGCTCGGCTACCGTGCAAAAAGTACATCCCGGTTACGATGCCGACGCCGCGCCCATTAACGAATCCATACCCGATGGCGAAAGGTTGTTCGTGATCAATCCCGGTTATCAGCCGCTTCTATTTTATGTGCACGCGCCAATTACCTATCTCGACAAATACAGCGACACTCCAAGCACGGCGCATTATCTACTCGTTAGGCATGAGCTGAAGAGTGACGTGCAACTGCTCTTGCGGGCGAAGCGATTTCGCGGTGAAGAGTTGTTACTTTATCGAATGAACCGCTGATGTCCCGGCCACGCGCATTTTTTATCATCCTGATAGTCTGGGCTCTCATCTATTTGCCCGGCCTTGGCGCCTTGGAAATCAAAGGCGAAGAAGGGCGCCGAATTCTTCCGGCGGTTTCGATGCTCCAAACCGGCAACTATCTCGTGCCGCAGGTCGGGAGTGAGCCGTATTTTCGGAAGCCACCGCTCATCAATTGGCTGGTCGCGGCGTCGTTCAAAATCTTCGGCGAACGCAATGAATGGACCGCGAGAATTCCTTCCGCGCTTTGCATACTCGTCGTGGCGCTGGCGTTCCTGACCGTTGCGCGACCAGCGCTGGGCGAAAGCGGTTCCCTGGCCGCCGCACTAATTTGGATGACAAACTTCGGGACGATCGAGAAGGGGAGATTGATCGAAATCGAAGCGCTCTACGTCTCGTTAGGCGGGGTGGCCATGATTTGTTGGCTGAGCTGGTGGCAAACCAGGCGCTCGAGGTGGCTGACCTGGATCGCCCCGTGGATTTTTCTCGGGCTAGGTTTGCTCGCCAAAGGTCCGCTGCATTTGTTCTTTTTCTACGCAGTCATCATCGCGGTTCTTTGTCGCGACAAAAAATTACGCGAGCTTTTTAACTTCCAGCACTTGTTAGGCATCCTGCTTATGCTCGGCATTTTTGCGGCATGGGCAGTTCCTTGTCTCATGGCCGCGCAACAAACGGACGTGGCCCATATCTGGTCGCGGCAATTTTCCGGAAGGCTCGCCGGCGAAGATTTCCATTTGCGCGGTTGGATGATGAACATCCCGCGCGGTCTGGGTTACTTGTTGCCGTGGGTTCTTTTTCTCCCGCTTTTGAGGCGCGCGCCTAACGAGCGATTTCTCGCGTGGGGAATCGGAATTTCGTTTCTCGTCATAAGTTTGCTGCCGGGTTCGCTCGCGCGCTACACCATGCCGCTGCTTGTGCCCGCGGTTTGGTTGGTCGCGGTTCTATTGAAAGGTGAATTGCGCTGGCCGCTGATCGTTTCCGCGATCGTTTGCATCGCGATGCCGATTTATGGTTTCGCGGTCACGCCCTATTTGCAACGGCGCGAGAAAGTCAGAACCATCGCCGGACAAATTAATGCGGCGCTTTTGCCTACCGAGTCGCTTTACGCGATCGATCCCGATTATCAGCCTGCTCTTTTTTACGTGCGCGATCCGATCGTTTATTTGAACAGGCCTGATGAATTACCGGCTAACGCACGTTACGTCCTGGCGCAGCCGGAGAACGAAGCGGCCATCGTTGCGCGTAAACCGGAGGTGCAATCGGTGCGTCATTTTCGCGACTATCGCGGCAAGGAAATCATCCTTCTGGAATTGCGTCCGGCGGCGGAGTGAACGACGTAAGTAGTCGACGGTCTAAGCCGTCACCGTTTCGATGAAGCTCCACTCTAACCTCCTTCGGCCGCTGCGCGATCTCGCCCTGCTCGCGTGCTTTTTCGCGCTCGCTGGTTGCGGCAAGAAAGAGCAAGCCGGTCCGCCGCCGCGTCCGGTCTTTGTCGCGAAAGTCGCCACGCAGGATGTGCCGCTTTACCTCGATGAAATCGGCACCACCGCGCCTTACGAAATCGTGCAAATCCAGGCGCAGGTCAGCGGACAAATTGTGGCGCGCGAATTCAAAGACGGCGCAGATGTGAAGAAGGGCGATCTGCTTTTCCGGATCGATCCGCGTCCGTACGAAGCGGCCCTGGCCTCGGCCAAAGCGGATCTGGCCTTGAATCTGGCAACCTTCAAGCGGCAGGAAGAATTGCGTGCGAAGAATGTCACCGCCAATCAGGACTTCGACACCGCCCAGGCAAATCAGCGAAAAGCTGAAGCGGCCGTGGCCGCGGCCCAGGTGAATCTCGATTTTTGTTACATCAAGTCGCCCATCGACGGACGAGCCGGCCTGCGCAATGTCGACGCGGGAAATCTGGTCGCCCCGGGCGGAACTCCGCTGCTCACGATCATGGGGCTCGACCCGATCTACACCGATTTCACGGTAGCGGAACCGGATCTACCACTCGTTAGGCGTTATTTGGATAACCCGAATCTTAAGGTGGTAACCGATGCCCAGGATGACAAGATTGGCCCGCGCACCGGCAGTCTTTATTTCATCGACAACGCGGTGCAGCCGGGCGCGGGCACGGTGAAGTTGCGCGCGGTTACGCCGAATCCCGATCGTGCCTTGTGGCCCTCGCAATTTGTTAAAGTGCGTCTGATTCTCGATGTCTTGAAAGACGCCACGCTGGTGCCGAGCAGCGCGGTGCAGATCGGGCAGAACGGTCCTTATGTTTTTGTGGTGAAGTCAGATTCGACCTTGGATTTGCGCCAGGTAAAACCGGGACAAAATCAGGATGATCGCACCGTGATTTCGGACGGCGTGAAAGCGGGCGAGACGGTCGTGGTCTCGGGCCAACTCCAACTGGCACCGGGCGCAAAAGTAGCGGCAAAGGAAATCCCCACCAGCGGCGACGGCTCGCATGCTTCGCAGGCGAGCATGATGCGTTAAAGTATGTCTGCGGACGATCGGCCTAACGAATCCTCGGAGCACGATCGACCTTCGGGGGAAAAAACGCCCGCAGGAAAACTGGTGCAGTTCTCTTCTGGTCTGTCGAAGCCGTTCATTCAACGGCCGGTCATGACCATGTTGCTGACGGCGTCGCTCATCGTCTTCGGCATTCTTACTTTCAAACAACTGGCGGTGAATGATCTGCCGGCGGTCGATTATCCGATCATCCAAGTGAGCGCAAGTTATCCGGGCGCAAATCCGGAGACGATGGCGAACACAGTCGCGACGCCGTTGGAAAAGCAGTTCACGCAAATTCCCGGGCTGAGTTTCAGCACCAGCTCGAGCACGCAGGGCAGCACGAGCATCACGCTGCAATTTGATTTGGATAAAAGCGTTGATGCCGCGGCGACTGATGTGCAGGCCGCGATCCAACGCGCCGGCGGACAATTGCCTAACGACTTGCCGCAACAGCCGCAATTCCAGAAAACGAATCCGAACGACCAGCCGGTCATGTATATCGCCCTAACGAGTGATACGCTGACCGACGGCGATCTTTATAAGTACGCCACTTCGCAGGTGCAGCAGCGCGTCAACATTCTGCCCGGCGTTTCGCAGGTGCAGATCTTCGGCGTGAAAAGCGCGATTCGCGTGAAGGTCGATCCGGGCGCGCTCGCGGCGCGCAACATGACTTTCGATGAACTAACGACCGCGGTGCGCGCCGGCACCTCTTACGCCGGCGCAGGTCAATTCGACGGCAAGAATACGTCGTTCGTTTTGCGACCGAATGGCCAGGTGGCCGATGCGGAAGGTTATCGCAACATGATCATCGCGCGCGGCAAAGATGGCGCGCCCGTTTTTCTGCGCGATATCGCCAACGTCATCGACACCGTGCAGGACGAGCGGCTGTCCCGACATTTTTTCGCGCGCGGTTACAAGGTGCCGGCGTCGGTGATCGTGCTGGCCGTTTCGCGACAGGCCGGCGCGAACGCCGTCGAGGTCGCGCGTTCCATCAACAATCTGCTGCCGCAAATGCGTTTGGAATTGCCGGGTTCGATCAACCTCATCCCGACCTTCGATCGCGCGCAAAGCATCGTGAATTCCGTCGATGACGTGCAGACCACGCTCTTCATCGCCTTCGTCCTGGTCATCCTGGTCATCTTCGTTTTTCTCGGCCGCGCCACCGACACTTTGATTCCCGCGGTCGCCTTGCCGCTCTCGCTCCTCGTGACTTTCCTCGTCATGTGGATGCTGAATTATTCGATCAACAATCTGACCTTGATGGCGCTGACCCTGGCCATCGGGTTCCTAGTCGATGACGCCATCGTCTTTCTCGAAAACGTCGTGCGTCGTGCGGAACATGGCGAATCGATCTACCAGGCGACGCTAAATAGTGCGGGTGAGATTTCCTTCACCATCCTGTCGATGACGCTGTCGCTCGCGGCGGTTTTCATTCCGCTCGTCTTCATGCCTGGATTGCTCGGGCGAATCTTCCGCGAGTTTGCTGTAACAATCATTGTTGCAATTTTCGTTTCCGGTTTGATTTCGCTCACTCTCACGCCGCTGATGTGCTCGCGCATTCTGCGGGAACACAGTCCCGGACATCGCCGCACCTGGATGGAGCGATTTACCGATAGTTTTTTCCCGGCGGTCCTCCGTTTTTATGGTCGCACGCTCGATTGGTTTCTCGATCACGGTTGGCTGGCCATTCCCGTCGTCATCGCCTGCGGCCTCGGCGTGTGGTTCTTCTTCTCCGCGCTGCCGTTCACTCTGTTGCCCACGGGTGACAGCGGTGTGATTCGCGGAGCGTTCATCATGCAGGAAGGCGCTTCACCTGCGACGCAGCGTGCCATGCAGGACAAACTCGATCCGATTCTGCAAGCCAATCCCGCGGTCGATAAATATTTTACCGTCGCGGGCAGCGGACGCGCCGGCTCATCCGGCATCTTCACCGTTTTGTTTTTGAAACCGGCCAAGCAACGCGCGCCGATCGACGACGTCGCCGCGCAAGTGCGCAAGGCCATTGGCGAACTGCCGGGAATTTTCCCGACGCTGAATCCGCAGCCGGTTTTGCAAATCAACATCGGCGGTGCCGGCAGCCAGTTCGGCCGCTACAGCTATTCGCTCAGTGGGATTAATCCCGACGAAGTTTACGGCGCGGCCGACGCCTTGGGAGCGAAGCTCGCCACCTATGATGGCTTCGTCGCGCCACCGCGCTCGAACCTTTTCCGCAACCAACCCAACATCGATATCGATATCGATCGCGATCGCGCCAGCATGTATGGCATTTCGACCGCGAAATTGCAGTCCATTCTGCGCGCCGCCTACTCGCAAAACTACGTCTACTTGATCAAGGAACCCGACGATCAGTATCAGGTTATCCTGGAAGTAGATGATAAGGACCGTGCGCGGCCGGAAGACTTAAGGCAACTCTACGTACGACCTGACGGCAAGGACACGCTCGTGCCGATGCGGGCCCTGACGAAGTCTTCGTCCAAGCTGGGACTACAGGCCGTCAACCATACTAACCAGTTTACCAGCGTAACCTTCGGCTTCGATACCAAGCCCGGAGTAGCTCTAGGTGAGGTTACCAAGTTCATCGAGAAAACGGCGGCCGAAACTCTACCACCGACTGTGAAAGGCGAGCTACAAGGTGAAGGCCTTGTCCTGCAACAACTCTTTTCGTCCCTCCCATTCCTGGTGATCGCAGCTATTTTCGTTATGTATGTCATCCTGGGCATTCTCTACGAGAGCTATGTCCATCCTATAACTGTCCTATCGACCTTGTTCCCCGCCGTGGTAGGTGGGCTACTAACCCTCTGGCTATTCCGTTCTACCTTATCGCTCTATTCCGTAATCGGTTTGTTCTTGTTAATGGGCATCGTAAAGAAGAACGGCATCATGATTGTCGACTTCGCTCTGCATCGACTCGACGAAGGTTACGATCGACGCAGCGCCATCCACGAAGCCAGTGTGGAACGTTTCCGTCCCATCATCATGACTACGCTGGCTGCCTTGATGGGCGCAGTGCCGCTAGCACTAGGTTATGGAGCCGACGGTGCCTCGCGACGTCCTTTAGGTCTTGTTATCGTCGGCGGACTAATCGTCTCGCAATTGATAACTCTCTATATAACACCAGTCATCTACCTCGCGCTCGAATGGTTCCAGGAACGCGTCTTGGATCGGGTTCCGTTTCTACGCAGCGGCCACATGCATCACGAAACGGAAACGGGCAAGTCAGGTGGACCGACGAAGCAACCGCTCCCTGCCGGCGCCCATTAGGCTACAAGCTATCGGAAGCGCATGGATTACTTGTTAGGTGGAACGTGAGTGAGGATCGTTTCGCCGCGCGTCTGCGCGGATTCGGGCCAGTAGGACTACTGGCTATACTCATTGTCCTCGCCGGCAATTTTATCATTGTGCCGCTTAGCGCGATACTCGTGCTGGTATGGGTAGTCCTTTCACAGACTCCCTGGCGCGAAATCGGTTACGTCCCGCCTAAGAGTTGGATTGGCAGCTTGGTTATCGGCGTAGTTTTCGGGATAGCTTTCAAGGTCGTGATGAAGGCGGTCGTCATGCCGCTGCTAGGTGCGCCTCCTATCAATCAGACTTACCACTACCTCGCAGGTAACACCGCCGCGCTCCCGGGAATGATCTTCGTGTTGATAGTGGTCGCGGGCTTCGGAGAAGAAACGTTGTTTCGCGGTTACATGTTTGAACGGCTCGGTAAACTTTTCGGATCGGCTGCATGGGCGAAAGTATTGATCGTGCTGATCACGACAGTTTGGTTTGCGTCACTGCACTACTCCGACCAAGGGTCTCCCGGAGTCGAACAAGCTATGTGCACCGGCCTCGTCTTCGGTACGATCTTCGCCGTGACGGGCCGAATCTTCATGCTGATGATCGCGCATACGGCGTTCGACCTCGCGGCCCTCGCGATGATTTATTGGGATGTCGAATCGGAAATAGCTCATTTCCTTTTTAAGTAGTTCGATGCTTTGATAGCTTTAGTGTCATTCGAAAACAAAATCTTATGTGCCGAAACATTAAGACCCTGCATAACTTCGCGCCACCTGCGACCCATGATGAGATGCACGCCTCCGCGCTTCAGTTTGTGCGCAAGCTGAGCGGTTTCACCAAACCTTCCAAGGCGAACGAAGTCGCGTTCGATCGCGCCGTCGAACAAGTGACGGCCGCTGCGCATGAACTCTTGCATTCGTTAGTCACGAATGCGCCTCCGCGCGATCGCCAAACGGAAGCGGCTAAGGCTCGCGCGCGCTCGGCGGCGCGCTTTGCTCACGAGCAGAGCCATACGCACGTGGCCGCGTCGTAGTTGAACGGCGCAAAACTTTCGCGCAGAAAATTCTCGATTCCGCGTTCGCAGAGCGATTCAATCCGCTATGCGACTCGTTTCCGTCTGGGTTTTGGCGAGCGTGGCTCTCGCGCTCGTGTTTTCGAAAGCAACTGCGCAGGAAATAACGGCGTCGCCGACGCCTTCGATCGAGCAACGTTTGAGCGCGGTCGAAGCTTATCTCGCGAACGCGGATCCGAAAACAACCGAACACATTCCCGGTCCCGGCCATAATGCCTGGATGATGACGAGCGCGGCGCTCGTTCTCTTCATGACGTTGCCCGGCCTTGCGCTTTTTTATGGAGGACTCGTTAGGCGCAAGAATGTGCTTTCCGTTCTCGCGCAATGCCTCGGCATCACCGGACTAGTCACGATTCTGTGGTGGCTGGTTGGTTATTCTTTCGTCTTCGCCAGCGGCTCGCCATTTCTCGGCGGCGCGCAATTCGCCGCGCTGCGTCACGTGACTTCGGCGCCGAATCCCGACTACGCTTTCTGGGTTTCGCACAATGTTTTCGCCATGTATCAGCTTATGTTCGCCATCATCACGCCGGCGCTCATCATCGGCGCGGTGGCGGAGCGGATGAAATTTTCCGCCGTGCTGCTGTTCACCGCGCTTTGGATGTTCGTCGTTTATTTTCCGCTGGCGCACATGATCTGGGGAATCGACGGCTGGATGAACGGCCTAACGAATGCAGGCGCGCGTATTCACGCGATCGATTTCGCCGGCGGAACGGTCGTGCACATGTCGTCGGGTTGGTCGGCTTTGATTCTGTGTCTGGTGCTCGGGCCGCGTCGCGGCTTCGGTCGTGAAAACATGCCGCCGCATAATCTTGTCCTCTGCATGGTCGGCACGGGAATGCTCTGGGTCGGCTGGTATGGCTTCAATGCTGGGAGCGCTCTCGCCGCTGACGGCCTGGCCGCGAATGCATTCATGACTACGACGCTGGCGGCGGCGATCGCGTCGAGTACGTGGGCGGCGGCGGAATGGCTGACGCGCGGCCGCGCCACGGTCCTCGGTTTTTGTTCCGGTGTGGTCGCGGGTCTCGTCGTCATTACGCCCGCCGCCGGTTTCGTTGATGCAACTAGCGCGGTGTTGATCGGTGTCGCAGCCGGCATTATTCCATTCTTTGCCGTCGCGAAATTGAAAGCGTGGCTGCGTTACGATGATGCGCTCGACACTTTCGGCATTCACGCCGTCGGCGGAACGATCGGCGCATTGCTCACGGGAATTTTCGCGTCGCCGGAAGTGAACCCGAATTTGCGCACGAATGTTTTCGCGGCGAATAGCGGCGCGCTTTGGCTTGAGCAATTGAAGGCCATGGGCGTGACCATCTTCCTCGCCGTCGTAGGAACGACAGTGATCGCTCTGCTGGTTAAAGCAGTCATCGGTCTGCGTTTGCCGCCGGAGATCGAAGAGCAAGGGCTCGATATCAACGTGCACGGCGAAGAGGGCTACATTCTTGAACGGTGATACGAGCGCCGCGTGGATAAGGTCTCGTTAGGCAAAATGACGACCTTGCGAACTTATCTTAGGGAAACGGAAGCGTTGTTGGCAAAGTCCCGGCTGGAAGCGTTCGAGATCCCGTGCGCATTGGCCGATGAAAATGCGCACCTCTATGGCGGCGCGCCCTTCGCGATGCCGATCCGCATATTGGTGCCGGATGAATTTGTGGCGGAAGCCGTCCGCATCCTTGACGCCGCGGATGACGATGCAGTTGCCGCGTCGGAAGCTGTCGCCCCCGCCGTGGACTCAGAAATGTCTCCGATGTCCGTAGCGAGGAGCAATCCCTGGCAGATTCTCGTCGTCGCTCTGGTTTTTTTCGGTCCAGGTCTAGCGTTGCTCTTGCTAAAGCGTCCGATGATTCTGATTTTCGGAGGGGCGCGAAGAAACAGGCCGGTACCTGACGCCCGGCGAAGTTCACTTGTTAGGCGTCACGCTGATCGCGGTGGCGCTGATCGTGGTGATATTTTACTTTCGATTGTGTCGGGTCATTCGACGGGAAGCGGAAGGCGATCCAGCTCGTCCTTGATGCGTTGGTAAATTTCTCGCGACCAGACTGGCGCACCAGCCGGCAATTCGCCTAACGAGTCCTTCCGAAAATCAATCGGCGTCAAGATGATCGTCGTGTTCTCGATTCCGGCGCGCGCGCTCAGCACAAAAAGATCTTCCGACACTTCGTCGCCCATGGCGAGGCAACCGCGCGAATGCTCACTGCCGTGAATCATAATTTCGCTGCCGGGCTCGGTGCGACCTTCTTCAGCGGCGCGCGCCAGATCAAATTCGTTTGGGTAATCGATCCAGATACTGAGATGATAGGAACTGTTCGGATTCAATTCGCGCACCCGATAAATTCCCTCCGGCACTTGCAGATCGCCTTCGCGCAATTTTGGACCGAGCTTTCCGCTCGTCCCCAAAATCGGATAAGCGCAGACGAAACGGAATTCGTTCCCCGTGTTCGACGCGTAAACCTGGAGAACGCGATCCTTTTTAATTCCGATGAAGACGAGATGTTGCGGCGGATAGGATAAACCGGCGGCGACGAATTTCGCCTCCAGTCGCTGTTGCACGGCCGGACCAAATTCTGTCAGACGATCTTCGATGGTTTTCAACGGTTCGTCCGTTTTCGCAGCGACAATCATCGCGCACCAGAACGCGATGCAACACTTCGCGCTCAATCGCCGGTCTGCTGCAGATCGGCCAGTTTCTTTTCCGCACGATTGACGTCGGCTTTGCGTCCGCTGCCAAGGGCGAGAAGTTTTTGTTGTCGCTGCACGTTGCGCATGGCGAATTCGATTTCCGCTTTGCGGCGTTCTTCGGCGGCACGTTTCGCGGTTGCTTCCGCGTCAGCGAGGTTGGTCGCCGATTTTTCTTCCTCAGCTTTGCTCTTGATAGCTTCGAAACGCGCCTGTGCGAGCTGCGCTTCCAAACGAACGACATTTAAGACACGCGCTTCCGCTTCCACTTTTGAGATGATGCCGGCTTTGTATTGGCGATCGGCGCCGGAGGCATTTCGTTTTCCGCGCGCCAAATCTTTTTCTAATTTTGCGATGTCCGGAGTTTGCGGCGTGTCGGGAACCTCCGGCAAACCATCGCGATCGCGAGACTTGATCAGCAATGGCGGATCGATCTCGAGTCCTTCGCCTTGTTCAGGCAGGGCGGGCTCTTCTTCCGCCGCCATCACGCAACTCAGCGCCATCGTCGTCAGTAACATTGCTACCAACCAGCGCTTCATCAGGCCGCAATGTAACATAGGGTCGCGCCACTTGACGAGTCGTAGGCTCGCAAAGTTTGCGAAGTCGTTTGCCACCAAGCCGGTCCAAGAAGAAATGGGCACGGCGGACCACAATGCCGTTATTCCTCGCTTGAAAATTGTGCGCGCACGTCCGCCGAAATGCGCGTCGGCCGGCCGGTGGCAGTGTTGATCGGGCACCAAACCGTGCGCGCTTGCGAGAGCAGTTGCGCATCGCGCTGTCGTCGAATTTCAGTGAAACGTTCGAAGGTCAGGCGTGTAGCTTTCCCAACCCAGGTGCGCAAAAGAATTTCATCGCCGGGCAACGCCGCCGATTTGTAATCGATCTCGTGACGCAGGACGACCCAGCCAATTGTTTCCTGCGCCGTCGACGATGCGATTGCTTCCCAATGAGCAATCGCAACTTCCTGCACCCAGCGCAGGTAAACGGTGTTGTTCACGTGACCTTGCTCATCAATGTCCTTCGCCGCGACAGGAACGACGATCTCGAAAGAGTTACGTTTGCGCGGAAGATTTGCCAAAGCGAATCGAGCCTATCGAAATTAAACTTCGCCTTGCAAGACCTCGACTTGAGGCGGCGGCAATGAATAATCGGCGCGCCGATTTAATGAACGAAATAAAAAATCGTCCGGAAAATTCTGATGGCCTGGCGCGCCAGCTCGGCCTTTTCGGCACGACCATGGCGGTGATCGGCGGGATTGTCGGCGCGGGGATTTTCATCAATCCCTACATCGTCGCGCAACGCGTTCATACACCCGCGCTCATCATGGCGGCCTGGATCGCCGGCGGTTTGATCGCGCTGATTGGCGGATTTATTTACGCCGAGCTCGCTGTGCGATTACCGGTCGTGGGCGGGCAATACGCGTATTTGCGCGAAGCGTTGCATCCGGCCGTCGGATTCATTTATGGCTGGGTGCTCCTGCTCGTTATCCAAACCGGCGGAATGGCGGCGGTGGCCGTCACTTTCGCGCGTTATCTTCTTGAGCTGTCACACTGGCCGATCAACGACTCGTTAGTCGCGGCGGGTGCCCTCGCGTTGTTAACGGCGATTAACTGCTTTGGCGTCCGAGCCGGAAGTCGCGTGCAATCAATCATGACTTTGACCGCGATCGGAGCGATTGCGTTGCTCATCGTATGCAGCCTCTCGTTAGGCAAAACGTCACCGCTCGCCTGGCGACCGATCACCGATGAACCGCTGTCGCTAAATTTCATTCTTGTTTTCGGCGCGGCCATGACGCCGGTCTTGTTCGCCTACGGCGGTTGGCAGACAGCGAGTTTTCTCGGCGGCGAAGTGCGCGATGTCCGCAGAATTCTTCCGCGCGGAATTTTACTCGGCGTGCTCGCCGTCATCGCCGTCTACACGCTGATCAACTTTGCTTACCTGCGTACGCTCGGCACGGCTGGATTGGCGGCGAACACCACACCAGCTTCATCGGCCATGAATATTTTGCTCGGCGCGCGCGGCGCGAAAATTATCGCGGCCGGTATCGCTTTTTCCGCCTTCGGATTTCTCGCGCAATCAATGCTAACTGCGCCGCGGGTTTACTTCGCCATGGCGGGAGACGGAGTATTTTTTCGCAGTGTCGCCTGGGTCCATCCCAAGACGCGCGTGCCGGTGATCGCGATCGCCTTGCAAGGTGTCTGGGCGATTGTCATCGCGCTCACCGGAACCTACGCGCAAGTGGTGAACTACGTCGTCGCGATGGATTCGATCTTTTTTGGATTAACGGCCTGCTGTCTTTTTGTTCTTCGAAAACGCGCCGACAGCGATGTGGGTGTGACCGTTCCGTTTCATCCGTGGACGACGCTCCTTTTCATCATCATCGAATGGATCGTGGTTGTCAGCACTTTCGCGCATGATCCGACACGCTCCTTCATCGGTCTCGGAATCGCCGCCGCCGGATTGCCGGCCTACTTCATTTGGCGGGCGAGAAATTCATGAGCCGCGCGAAACATTCCGATTACATGGAGTGGGCCAAACTCCATTCCCATGCGCGCTTCAATCTCGCCACGAGCGGCGTGATGAGCGTGACGCGGGAAGAATTCGATTTTCATGGCGAACTCGAAATCACGCGCCCGGGTGAGTATGGCTATGGCCCATTGCAGGAACGACTGGCGCAGCATGCAAAAGTTCCGCCGGAATGCGTGGTCGCGGCCGACGGGACATCGATGGCGAATCATCTCGCGATGGCCGCGGTGCTCGAGCCCGGTGATGAAGTTTTGGTGGAAGAGCCGACGTATGGACTCTTACTCGAACTCGCGAGTTTTCTTGGCGCGCGGATCAAGCGCTTCCAACGCAAAGCCGAAAACGGTTTCGCAATTGATCTCGACGAAATTCAAGCGCAGCTCACGCTGCAAACCCGTCTCATTGTCCTGACGAATCTGCATAACCCGAGCGGTGCGCTGATCTCTCGCGAAACTTTGCTGGCCCTCGGCGAAATGGCTTTGCGCGCAAACACACGCGTGCTCGTGGATGAAGTTTATTTCGAGATGCTTTTCGACGACCAAATGCCGAGCGCGTTTCCAATCGGTCAGGAGCTGGCGAATTCTGACGAAAATCCTTTCGTGACCACAAACAGCCTAACGAAAGCTTACGGCTTAAGCGGATTGCGCTGCGGATGGATTATTGCCTCGCCCGAACTAGCGGCGCGCATCTGGCGCTTGAACGATCTTTTTAGCGCGAACTCCGCCTATCCAGCCGAGCAGCTTTCGGTCAGCGCGCTGGAGCAGTTGCCGCGTTTTCGCGCGCGCGCGCAAACTTTGCTGAACACGAATCGGCCCTTACTCGATCAATTCTTGGATTCACGGACAGAACTGGACACCTTCCTTCCGCCTGCCGGCACGGTGGTGTTTCCGAAGTTAACTCGAGGCCATGCCGAAGGACTCGTTAGGCTACTGCGCGACAAATTCGAAACATCCGTCGTCCCGGGCAAATTCTTCGAGGCAGCTCAATCTTTCCGAATTGGCATCGGCGGTGAAACGGAAAATGTTCGCGGTGGGTTGGAACGACTTGGCAAAGCGCTGGATGCGCTATCTTAAAGACATGAAGCGTCTCTTCTTCGCGGCGGCGTTAATGGCCGCGCTCTTTCTCGCTGGCTGTGCGGACGATCTCAGTCCCGAAGTAAAGGATCGACCTCCCGCGCCTTATTCGCCCGATCCGGCGGCCAACCTTCCGCAATTTAATCAGCAGGAGGGTCGCCTCTAATCGCTGATTACAACTTTGGCGCTGGCTTCGAGCTGATCATCTAAATAGAGATCGACCCGATATTTTCCCGAGGCCCATCCATCTTTTGGCCGCGATAGAGTAAAGCGCGCGCCAAAAGTCGACGTGGAGATTTCAGTTTTCGTTTCGTCCACGACGAAATTCGGCCAGGCCACGTCGCCCACGTCCTCCGCCACCCACGCCAGGCGGACGATAGAGTGCACTGGAAGATTGTCGCCGCTCCAGCGCACGAAGATATTCTCAGCATTGGATTTAATTTCCTGAACGATTGTTCCTTCTCGCTCCTGGGCGATTTCCAATTTGAAAGAAGCTCGCGTCGGAGGAGAACTCGAAGGGACAACAACTGCCGGACCTGAATCGGTCAAGGCGTTACCCCGTGAAACCTTCGTCAGCGCCATGGTGACGCGATTGAGCAAACGTCCGCCGGGCGCGCGCGTGTTGATAACTTCCTTGACCATACCGACACCGGCGACGAACCAGCGCTCCACCGTCAGCGAGACCGTTCCCGGTTGATCGCATTGCGCACGGAAACCGCGAAAGTTTCCCGCCGGCACGGCGACGTCTTCCTCCGCCGCGACGACAAACTGAAGGTGCGTGCGATTGCCGTTCACGAAATCATCCATCTCCCACTGGTCGCCAATCTTCATCGAATCAGGAATAAGAAGTTGTGGTGGATCGAATGAAACAGGCTTCGCGCCGGGAAAAGTCCGTTGATAACAGGAGAGTCCGGCCGCATCGCTGGCGACTAGTTCAGTTTTCACTGGTGAATCGGCCGTGCGCGTTTCCAACCTAACGAGTTCCCGGTCGTTTGATTTTTCCGTGCCGACGGCGTGGACTGTGACGGTGGAATTAGGAGCGCCGGCGATTTCGTATTGCCAGGTATCGCCAACCGCCACGGGAAAATTCGATTCCGCGCGCGCAAGAATTGCCCAGAGCGAAACAGCGGCGACGAAAAACCTCTTCATTGGCTGAAACTCATCGCTGCACTTGGACGCGCGCCAAAGCAGGAACGTTCGATGTTTTCTCTAAATTCGTCGGAAGGCATTCGCGAAAATCCTTTCCCTTGACAGTCTAGGCGAATGGTCGCATGATCGCTTTTCATCGAGACTGTCTAGGTAAAGCGAATTTTATGGCCAAAGAAAAACCGGACCTTGTTTACGGAACGCTCGACATGTTGATCCTAAAGGCACTGCAGCACGATCCAAGACACGGGCTGGCCATCGCGGATCGAATTGAGCAGATGTCGAAAGAAATCCTGCACGTGGAGCAGGGTTCGCTCTATCCCGCGCTTTATCGCTTGGAGGCGCAAGGTTGGATTCGGGCGGAGTGGGGGATGTCGGATAACAATCGTCGCGCGCGCTATTACGAATTGACCGCGGCGGGCCGCAAGCAATTAGCGGCGGAAAAAGAGCATTGGTCGCGCATCACGCGCGGGATCAATCTCGTCTTGTCCGGAGCGTAGACATGCTGCGAATGCGCGTGTGGTTTTGTCGATTGCTTGGAATTGTCTCGGGCGCGAACACCCGCGACACGGAGAGGGCGCAGGAATTTCAGCATCATCCGCGGCAATTTTTTTGGGCCCACGCCGGTCTCCTCATTCGCGCGGGACTCGGTGCCGCCGCGCTGATGACCGCCGCCATCGTCCTGCCCGCGAACGCGGCCGACACTTACAAAATAGACTCAGCCCATTCATCGGTGATGTTTAGCGTGCGGCATCTCGGCATCAGCAATCTCCGTGGCCAGTTCAACGATATCTCTGGCACAGTTCTCTTCGACAAAGACAATCCCTCGAACAGTTCGGTCGAAATGTCGGTGGCGGTGGAGAGTCTCGATACGCACTTTGCGATGCGAGACCAGAATGTGAAAAGCAGCTACTATCTCGATGCGAAACAGTTTCCAACCATCACCTTCAAGAGCACGAAAGTCGAAGGTAGCGGCGACACCTTCAAAGTAACGGGTGACTTCACGCTGCATGGCGTGACGAAGCAGCTGACGATCGATTTCACAAAAGTCGGCGAAGGAAAAGGCACGCAAGGCGAGCTGCGCGCGGGAGGTGAAACGCGCTTCACGATCAAGCGCAGCGATTTCGGCATGAACTTCCAGCTAGGCCCGGTCGGCGACGAAGTTGCGATAACCTTAAGCGTGGAAGGTGTGAAGGAGTCGTAGGGGATATGCCACGCGGCTTAGCGGCTAACACGCATTCTAACGATACAGAGTTCGCGCCAGGGGCGGACTAGTGGCCCGTCATGATGGTCGCTTCCGCGCCGTGCGAGAATGCTTCCAACTTCATGGCGGAGTTCAAATCGTTCTTAATACCCTGACGCACCGCTAGGCCTTTGCCTTCGAGACCGGGCGGTCCTTTGATGTCGACCCATCTGCCATCTTTCTTCAAGACTGCCATTCGCGTGCAGCCCCAGTACTGCATCTGATTTCCACCGGCGCCATCAAAGTGAGCGAAGGACAAGGCCAGTGTGCCATCAGCGGTCTGATAAAGAAGCAGGTGCACCAACACCGCCGAAGGGACATTTGGATTTTCGATCGAATAGTTCCCCGCGATCGTTATTTCACTCGCCCGCTGCAGAGCAAGGTGATCGTTTAAGTTGTTAGGCTCCGAGCGAACCACCTTCAATCCGGTCATGCGCGTGCCGCTAAGATTACCGCGCACTACCACATAACCTTTGATCGGCGAGACCAGAAGCGTCTTGTAAAACGTCGGGCTGATTGAGCGTTTCAGAACCGTGGTCGGGATAATATCGACATCACCAATGGTGCGGCCGATGGCTTCCTTCGAGTCCGCCAGACCTGGACGAGCCAAAGCGAGAAACAGAGCGAATACGATGAACGGCTTCATAAGCCGATCATCCCTTCCAAAAGGGTCCCGAAGCAAGGTAAATACCGAAGCCTTAAGACTTGACGCATGCGGGCCAATCCGGCCTCATTCTCGAGTTTCAGTTAAGTCAAAATACTAAGAGGAGTATAGCCTTATGCGCCGGATCAAAATTGTTGTTTTATTAGCGCTCGTGAGTGCCTCGGTCGGTCTATTGATTTCGGTCCTCGCACCAAGAGCAGGCGCGGGCAGCCTTACCGACAAGCCTGCCTCAGAAGATGGTATCTGGGTAACGGTCGATAACCGTATATCTGCCACCGCTAACTGGCATGCGCCGGAACCAGGTTCTTATCGCGTTTTGCGGCTGAACAAGGATTCGCTCGCACAACAGTTAGCGCGCGCGCCATTGGAACGAACCGGAGACCTTCGCAACAGTCCGGCGATTGTAACATTCCCCATGCCGGACGGTTCCTTCCAGCACTTCCATGTTGAGGAATCGCCCGTGATGGATGCGGAGCTAGTGGCCGGTTATCCTGAGATAAAAAGTTATCGTGGTCAGGGAATTGAAGATGGGACGGCAACGGTACGCTTCGATTCGACGCCACTTGGTTTGCATGCACTCGTGCTTTCCGCGGATCACACGGCGGTGAACATTCAACCTCCTGACTCAACTGACCCGGCTACCTATGCCAGCTACTACGACAAAGGACTGGCCTTTGAGTGCGGCGTGAATGAGAGCTATAAGGTTACCCCAAAAAGCGCCGGACGAGTAAGTCTCAATGCGGCAAGTGGCACAACCTTGCGCACGGAGCGAATAGCTATCGCAGCAACCTGGGAGTTCTGCAACACCATCGGCGGCGATACCGTGGCTAATTCGATCGCAGCAATCAACGCCTACCTCAATGGCCTTAACGCCGTGTATGAGCGCGAACTATCGGTGCATATGAATCTCGTCAATGCACCCAACGTTATTTATGCCTCTAATAACAACGTCTGTGGTCCGGGGAATAATGTAGCGTGTACTGCGAGCAACGATCCTTACACCAACGGGACCCCAAGCACGATGGTTGACCAGGTCCGGCCCGACTTACGCGATAAGGTTGGTATAGCTAACTATGACGTAGGGCATGTTTTGGGCACGGGTAGCGGAGGAATAGCTTACGTCGGCGTGGTCTGCGACGATACTGATAACGGCGATGGACTTGGGCCGCTTAAAGGGGGCGGGGCCACGGGAGTGTTTGGCCCGGCCGGCAACTCTGCGGCCGTCGGCCTGTGGGCGCACGAAGTAGGTCACGAGCACGGCGGTCTGCATACTCAGAACGGGACGACTGCCAGTTGCGGCGGAGGCAATCGCGAGGATACCACCTCTTGGGAGACGGGCAGCGGTTTGACCATAATGTCTTATGTAGGTATTTGCGGCTCGGACAATATTTCCAGCACGCGCGACTTACGGTTTCATAATGGGACTTATAACGAGATCCTGGTATCGCTAGCTGCTAGCGGTGGTTGCGCCATTACCTCCGCCACGGGGGACAACGTTCCAACTGTTGACGCGGGAACTGCGAAAACGATTCCTAAACTAACTCCCTTCACCTTAACTGCCACTGGGACTGACGCCGACACGGCTGACATACCGAACCTGAGATATATCTGGGAACAAATCGACGCCGGTGGCGCGCTCTACTTCAATCCGCCTTATGGCGATCAAGCGGGTGATCCGCCGACCACCACGCGGCCGCTCTTTCGTCCTTTCTCGCCGGTGGCCGAGAAGTCCCGCACTTTTCCCAGTCTGACTTATATCTTGAATAACGCCAACGTCCCGCCTGCGGTAGTCGGAGGATTCCAGACGGCGGAGACCCTTCCATCTATTTCGCGTACCATGAATTTCCGCGCCACGGTGCGCGATGAACGCTTCGGAGTTAACGATAGCTCTGTCGCGATCACCGTGGATGGTAACTCTGGACCATTCGTGGTTACTTCTCCTAACGGCGGTGGGACACTTAGCGGTCCGCAAAATGTAACCTGGAGTGTCAACGGAACGAACGTCGCGCCAGTGAACACGGCTAACGTGAAGATCTCCTTGTCATTAAATGGCGGCAATAGCTTCCCCAGGGTTTTGGCTGCAAGCACACCCAATACTGGAACTGCCGGAGTTACTCTTCCCAATGGCATTCTTAGTTCGACCGCTCGCGTCAAGGTGGAAGCGGTAGGTAACATCTTCTTCGATGTTTCGGATGCAAACTTCAGCCTCACGCCTGCGGATGGCTGCCCGGCGGTGAGTGATTACAATCCAAAGGCCGGACTGGCTGGTAGCTCGGTAGTTATCACCGGCATCAACTTCACCAGCGCTACCGCGGTGACCTTCAGTAACAATGTCCCGGCCACTTTTACTATTAACAACGATACGAAGATCACCGCCACAGTCCCAGTTGGCGCCAGCGGCGGACCGATCACAGTCGGCAAGACCGGTTGTAACAGCGCTCAATCCAATAGCTATAGCTTTTGCTCCACCGCCACTTCGATCAGTATCGATGACGGCAGTATTAACTCAGCTAGCACCTTTGGGAACGGAGCTTACTATGTGAACCGCCTTACACCGGCTAGCTATCCAGCGACCCTCAATCAGGTCTCGATCCTTTGGGCTACCTTTCAAAATTTTCCGCAAGGGACTGCGATCAACATTGTCGCTGGCGCAAATCCCGGCGGGACCGCCACCATTGATGGCACGAGTTTGCAGAGCACACCGGCGGTCTCCGGTCCGGCGCCGGGCGCAGGACAATTTACCACTTACACATTGGCCAACCCGATCACCATTACCTCAGGAGACTTCGTGCTCGGTTTCCAGGTTCCGACTGAGCCCGCTAGCTCTTTTCCGGTCGCCACTGACACTACCCCTCCTGCGAGGAGTCTCTCTTACGCATCGGGTGATGGAATGACCTTTACTCTCATTACGACTCGCAACTATATGATCCGCGCCGCGCAGGTCCTTACTGGCTGCAGTGCCGGCTCGCCGACGTTAAAGATTCTCTCGATTACTAAGACTGCCAATGGTCACCTTAGCTTGCTGTGTCTCGGTCTGCCGAATGTGGTTAACAATCTACAGGCGTCGTCCAATCCAAGTGCCGCCAGCTTTACTTCGGTTGTTCCTGCTCCCGACGCCGCGGACTCGACTGGTCTGTTTGTTTACGAGGACGATCCCACCGGCCTGGCGAAACGTTTCTACCGGCTTGTTTACCCGTAGTCCCTGAGCAACCGCATCCCGGGCAGTAGGTAAATGCGCGTTTTCGATTTCCAGTTGCAACTCAATCAGAGTCCGGCGAGATCACACCTCCATGGCAACCAACACCGTCCGCATTCACCGCGTGCTTCGTGCCGCACCTGACAGGGTATATCGCGCGTTTCTTGACCCCGACGCGATGGTGAAATGGCTGCCGCCTAACGGATTCACCGGCAAGGTGCACCAGATGGATGCCAAAGTCGGCGGCAGCCACAAGATGTCCTTCACTAACTTCAGCACCGGCAAGAGCCACTCTTTTGGTGGGACGTATCTCGAACTAAGGCCTAACGAACTGATTCGTTACACCGACAAGTTCGACGACGCCAATCTGCCGGGGGAGATGCAAGTGACGATTACCTTGCAGGACGTTGCGTGCGGGACGGAACTGAACATCGTGCAGGAGGGCTTACCCGACGTTATTCCGGTCGAGATGTGTTACCTCGGCTGGCAGGAATCGCTTGTCCTCTTGGCAAAACTGGTCGAAGCCGAGATTCCCGATTAGATGGGAGTGGCCAGCTAACTATCCGCCTCTAGTTAGTCCTGCGCGCCGCATTTCTACTTGCTCGTGACGAATCGATAGTAAGCCCTTACTCCTTGATAAGAATCGTCCGACTCACTCGGCGAACCGTGCCTACTATTTTTGCAGCAGGCTGTCGTGGTTCTGCACCATCTGCCATTTCCCATCGCGGCGCAGGAAGACAGCCGTCACCGCCGTGGCCGCCTCAAAGGACTCGCCTTTCTCGTCCCTGGCGGTGTCAGTGATTCGCGCGGTATAAATGGCCGTATCGCCGAAGACTCTCACCTTCTCGTCGTCCGTCCTTGTGGCTTCTTCTCTGTTTTTTTCCACCGACCTGAGAAGGTCAGCTTTAATGTGCCGCTTTCCTTTTAACGACCATGACTCAAAATCATCCGCCACGATCGCGGCGACCGCCGCCACGTCATGCTTCAACCACGAATCCTGTAACAGCTTTTCCAGTCTTAGGATCTCTTTCTCATCGTTCGCGGTAGTCGACGCCGTCTTCAGCTTTTCCTCAGCCAGAAGACTAGTCGACCCCGCGAATAATAACGTCGCAAAAATCAACGCACGCATCCCGCCATGCTTTGACAAGGCGGCCCGGCACGCAAGCCGCAAATGGTTCTACGAGCCGTCGAGTTATCGGCCCGACGGATCTGTTTCGTTTTTTACTGGAGCTGACAGCTTGTGGTATCAGGTCTGCTCTTATTTCGCGTGTGCTTCTGTATAACGTCCAAAGATGCGGAATTCACAAGACGCTGACGCGCGAGCAAATCACCGAGCTCTTCCACGACGGTCACCTGAATCGCAGCGACAAATGTAAACCGGCGGCGAAATCAGATTGGCAAACCACCGACGAATTGTTCCCGCTCCTGAAGTATGACGGGACCTACGTGCACGTCTCCGCCATCCCGGAAACGCGCCCGGGCATGGTCTGGAGCGAGCGGTTCCTTCTCGCTTTCGTGGCGATTGTTGTCATCGGCCTCTCCGTCTTCCTGTGCGAGCGCTTCATCAATCGTAACCGAGCGACAGCGCCGGTGGTGACACATCATTCCTATTCAGACAGGCCGACCCACGCCAATCCCTCGCCGGCCAGAGTCACACGTTCTAGTTCCTCTCTTAGCGAGAAGTAGTGAGTCGTCGATTGAGGCCGTCGAGTTAACGGCGTTAACGAGGCTTCTCCGTCTTTTAGGGAGTTGACGATACCAATGTTCAACACCTTTGTTGTCTTCCTGCTTAATGCAAACGTATCGTCTCGCTCTCGACGTCATCGGCTGCTGCTGGACAGCCTTTAGTGTTATCTGGCTCTTGGCCGCGTTCTGGACGAAACGATCGGTGTATAAGGAAGGCATGGCGCAGAGGTTGCGTTACATTGTCCCGATTCTCCTTGGCGGATGGATGCTGGCGAAAGGCCATCGGTTCTACGCCCCGCTTAACTATCGCGTTATACCGCACTTCGAGGCCGTGGCTTGGATCGGCATGGTTTTATGCGTTGCGGGCCTGGCCATTTGTCTTTGGGCGCGTTTCACTCTCGGGCGCAACTGGAGCGTAATAGTCACACTAAAAGGAGGCCACGAATTGATCACGCGCGGGCCCTATGCGTGGGTGCGCCATCCCATTTATACCGGGCTACTGACCATGTTCGTCGCGACCCTGCTTGTCCTCGGCCATGTTGCTGGAATCATCGCCGTGCCGTTGGTCTTCGCCAGCCTCTGGATAAAATTGCGCTACGAAGAAAAGCTCATGTTACAAAAGTTCCCCGCTGAATATGCGGCTTATCAACAGCGCGTGAAACGCATCATTCCGTTCGTCCTTTAGAGTGGCGTCGCCGGAAATTATTCGTGCGAACCAACTGAGCCGACTGATGGCCCGATCGATTTGCCGGGAATAAGGATGCTATAACCAGCGGAGATGATGCGGCGGACTGCTTCGCCGGTGGCAGGATCAGTGCGGAGCTGCGCGTCGTGGATACTTTGGACAACCTCAAACTGCCTTAGCGGCTTGGTAGCATCAGTTGTTTCGTAAGTGTAAGTAGGCATCGCGCTATTGCAGGCTAGCTTTGCTTGTAACTGTTTCGCCACGCTATCTCGCCTTCGCTGGCGTCTCTGACTAAGGAGGTTCTCATGTGGCCGCGATGGCCGTCAGCGAAAATGCCAGTGACGTACAACCCGGTGGGATGCGTGCCGACAGAATCGAAATGAAAAAAATCGTCGAGGTCGTGCGCGCGCTCTTCTGCGCGGGTAATGCGCATGAGCTTGCCGCTGTGTGCGCGCCGATAACTGACGGCGTCTATCTCTTCGGCCGCCGGACCAGCGACCGATAACGTATTGGTGGTCATGCGGCCTTTCTTACAGTCGCGCCCGCGGGGAAATTGACGATCGCTGCGGGAGGTAACGCTTCGGCATTGGGATCCACCTTTGGCCCGCTGATCAACTTGTGCGCGGCAATTTCGCTAAGAGCGATATCGGCCAATCCCATGCCGGGAGGGGCGAGAATCAAAGGCCGTGAACCCTGGCTTAGCTGGCGCACTCGAAGGCGAACCATGTTAACGAGAAGTTCGTTGTGCGGAACGGCGGCGGTGGCGCTGGCGAGAAGAGTTGCATTCATAATTGAGCAGGAAGAAGAAGACGCACGCGGGAAACCAGTGCTGCGTCACCTAGGACGGGGAAGTATACGCCGGTAATCTCTGTTTCCCTAATGAAGATTACCGGTGCTCAAAAAAGCTTCAGCGAGCCCACGCGCCCGATGGGGAGCGCGAGAATCAGGGTCGGAATTCCGATCGCGGCGAATCATTGCTCGGAAAAGGGATGTCTTTACAAGAGGGGGCCTGGCTTTTTGTATTAATGTCTATGCGTTTTTTTACCTCCACGATGGTTTTGTTAAGCCTGGTTGCTCTAGCACCGATGGCGCAAAGCGAGTCCGCAGCACCAACTCTAAAGTCTGTGCTCCTCGAACAACTCAAGGGAACACATAACCAGGAAGAATGGTTTGTGCCGGTGAAGATTGCGATTGAAGGTCTTACTCCGGAACAAGCGGCTTGGAAGGACGAGACGGAGAATCACTCGATCGCGCAGCTAGTGAACCACCTTGCCTTCTGGAATCAGCAACAACTGGCCAAGTTCCGCGGAGAAAAGCCGCCCGTCTTTAGTGGCGATAACAAGGAGACCTTTGCGGGCTTGGATAAGAGTAGCTGGGACGCGAGCGTGAAACAGTTGGATGAAGTGCTAACTGCCTTGGAAAAGACGATTGAAGAAGCGGATGAGGCAAAGCTGGCGAAGTGGGCATCCAACATCGCGAAGATCAGCACGCACAACGCCTATCACACCGGGCAGATCATTTACATTCGCAAGCTGCGCCAGAACTGGGACCCGGCCAAGGGAGTGAAGTAGGGCGGCTTCGGCAGAGAAATTGAATTTGGAAACCAGGAAACCAGAAAAGAGCCTCTATATTGATCTTCAAAACATCTCGAAACGATTTCCGAAGGCCCTCCGAAACGTTGGGAAATGTTTTCAAGATATTGGGCAACGATTCTCGAGACTTTAGAAACGGCCCTCCAGATCCTTTGAAATGCTCTCGAGAACGTTGCCAAGTGGCGCCTGACCGACTAGGAACAAAACAAGACTGTGTCAGAACTCGACTTGCTCAATCTCGCGCGCTCGGCCACCGAGCACCAGGTCAGCTGGTTCGCGCAAATGGTCACGATTAATTTCGGAATGGTGGTAGCCATCTACTACTTCCTGCATGGCGCGCGGATGCTGCTGAAAGTCTTTACCTTCTTTGCTTACGCCGTCGGAATGCTGGTCCTGCTCGGCGAAATGTTGGTCGAAACCAACATAAAGTTCGGCGCGATTGAGGCCCTGCGCGCGCTGCCCGCAGAACATCTTTCCCGGCCGAGCGTCTACTATCTGGCGGTTTACGATTCCTGGGTCGCCCTGACCACGCGGATCACCTTCAACCTCGCGGTCTGGCTGTTCCTGGCGGGCGTCTTCTACCTCCTCTTTCTCTGGAAGCGAAACTCCGACAAACTCGATTCCTGACCTGCGATCCGTCTGAGTCGACGATTTTAAGCTCTGACCAGGATCAGACCCAGCCGTGTTAGGCAAAGCTTCTTACGCGGCTAAACGATCTTGCACGGGACCGTCGTGTCCTCATCAAACGAGTAGACCGCGCACATGCGGTGATAGCCATCCGCGATGACAAGCTTACGGCGATCGGGATCTCGGACGAGGAGAAGCGGGGAAAGCTTCTTGCCGGCGGCGATTTTCTTCTGGTTCCTTCGCACGTGCGAGTTAGTTCCTCCTAACAAGGACAACTCCGAGGCGCGAAAGATATCCTTGGCCTTAAACGCGGTCATGGGCGCATGGGTTAGCGCTTTAACAAACTGCGCCGAGGTCTTGTCATCGTAGAGCAAGGTCAAGTAAGAGTGCGCCGCCGGATAGTCGTGCTTTTCCGGTTCTTTCAGCCATTTGTTCTTCGATTTTTTCTTCATCGCCTCTCTCCGTAATTTACGATAGTCAGCTCCGACCCCTTGGCCACTCAAAGTAACCGGCATAAAAGCTGGCCGCGTTGTTTACCAGCACATCAACGCTACCGAACCGGTCGAGCGCGGCCAGCACTGCTGCCTCGGCGCGCAGATTGCTTAGAGCTTCAACCGGCGCCACGCTCGCTTTCTGCCGCGATTATGGAGCTGACTCTTCTCCCTCACCCCTTTTGCGCGCTAACAATTCGGCGCCGTCGGGCTTGCGTAAATCGGCTAGCAATGGATGCGCAGCGTGTTTAGCGGTGAACGCCTCGAACAAGTCGAGGTAACGCGCGACAGCCCTATTGATTTTCAGCAGCGAATTTCGCTCTGCCAACGGTTTGTACGAGAAGAGGACGGAGCGCATCGCTGCCACACCAGCGAGATCGATCTCGAACTCGGGCAGCTCTGCGCGAATCGCATCCAGCGCGATGCGAGCACCGCTTTCGACAAACATTTGCCAGCGCTGACGCGAGGTGTTGCCCGGGTGCTTGCGATACTGGGTCAGCGGGGCGGGCAGGTTGGCTCCGTGCAGGACGCGGATGGCACGTGCGACGAAATCGTAATCGGAATAACTAACGACTGCAGGGTCGTAGTAAATGCCGTGTTCGGCGAAAACTTCGCGCTTCATGATCAGCGAGGACTGGCGAATCGGACAATCGAGCAGACCGAACCAATGAATCTCGAGATCGGTCTCGGGCATCGGCGAGAGATTTAGCGACGCGCCAGTCGCGTCGATGTTTTCGATCGAGGTGCCGAGTAGCGCGACGTCGTCATTTTCTTGCAGGAAAGCCAGCTGCCGTTCCAATCGCTCGGGCAAGGCGACATCGTCGTGGTTGAGGAAGCCGATCCAGCGGCCGCGCGCATGTTTGAGCGCGAAATTCCGTGTCGCGGCGATTCCACTGTTTTTCGGCTGGAAGAAATTCCGAATGCGGCGATCGCGCCGGGCAAATTCCTTCATGACCGCGGCGGAGTCGTCCTGTGAACCATCGTCGACGATGATCAGTTCGAAATCACCGAATGTTTGCCGGAGCAGGCTTTCGATCGCGGGCGCGAGAAATTCGCCGGGATTGTAGACCGGCATGATGACCGTGACCGCGCGGTTAGCCCGCATTGATGCCGCTGAAATCGAATGGAATCAGATCGTTCTTCAGCGGGAGGCGATACTTGTCCGGATCGCTATGCTCGTAGGGACGGTTCGGCATATTCACAAAACAAGCGTCGGTCGTGCCGATGTTTTGCACCGCGTGAAACACGCCGCACGGAATCACAATCAGCGTCCGGTTCTTTTCGCTGAAGGTGAATTGATTGAGCATCCTGTAAGTGGTCGAATCCTCCCGGTTATCGAAGAACGCCCAGTGCAACACGCCATGAACCGTAGCGATGCGGTCATCCTGATTCCGATGTACGACCCAACCTTTGATCGCTTTCGGGCGCACCGTAACACCGTAAACATATACTAGCGGGTCGGCGTGCACGCCCCAGTTCGGGCGGTAAAATTCGGTTACTTCGCCGCGTGCGTCTTCAACTGTCGTGAGGCGCCGCACGGTTAGGCCATGAATGATCGGCCCGATGCGCTCACCTTTTTCCGTCACCGTTTGCCGATCTTTCTTCATCTCGATTGACTTAGCCGGCTGTGCAGTCGCGCGAACACAGGACGGTGACGCGTCCGTTGTCGGCGAACGTCTCGATGGGTCGAGAAATCGGCGCGCCGCGATGGCGTTATGCGCGCGCGCGGCGGCGTGTTTCCCGAAGAATAATCAGCGCCGTCGCAGTCAGTGCCAGCATACCTTCGACGGACGATTCGGGCACTCCCGCCGTCGGCGCACCTGGCGCGGAAAAATTGGAAATCGTGAGCGCAGCCGTCCCGATATAAGTCTGGGCGACGCGAAAGCCGAAGGTGTCGCCGGCGGTGACCAGCATAGAAAAAATTCCGCTGGGTGTGGATGAGCCGTTCGCCGGCTGGTTCGCCAAAGTGGTCGCGACTCCGTTCAGCACAAAGGCGGCACTAGATGCGCCGAAGAAGCCGGTGGCGGTGAGACCTGCGCTCCAGCTGAAAGAAACCAGGCCGCTGCTGGCGGCCGTTGCGATGAGATCCAACGTCCGTGGTGCGAATGAGGTGTTGTTTATTGAAAACGTCAACGAACTCGGGGCCGAACCGGTATTGACGGTGTTAGCAATCGAAGTGGGTTCGACCACCTTCCACGCGCCAAACGTCGCGTTATTCGCCTGGTTGTTGTAAGTGCCGTTGGCCGGCGGATTCAGCGAGTACGGCGCGCTGAAATCAGCGTTGACGGTCGACGCGGCCGCTACACTGCCAACCGCCGCAGCAGCCATGGCGTAGCGCGAAAAATCGAGGGGGGCTTTTCTCATTAGTCTAGAAAGCTAATGAAATCGCGGCTGTTTCGGCAAGCTATTTCGCGCGCGGAGAACGTGTTGTTTCAGCTCGTTCGCAGCGCGTTGGTGCAGGTCGACCAAGGCGGCGTGCGCGGGGTTCTTGCGATACAGCAAAACGAGCGCGCGATGTGCCAGGATGAAACTGCCGTCGCGCTGCAGCGCGTGGCCAAGAGCGACCTGCGCGTGCTCGTCTTCGCCGAGATGCGCGAGCGCCAGACCGAGCAGCAAATGAGCCCGCGCGATTCCGGGATTAATTCCGGCTGCTGTCATCGCGTGATCCGCCGCTGTGCGAAAATCGCGCCGCTTGTATTCCGCGACCGCGAGTGCGAAATGCGCTTCCGCACTGTCTGGATCGATCTCCACCGCGCGGACGAACGCGCGCCGCGCATCATCGAGCCGGCGCAGGCCCGCGTAAACGTGACCGAGTTGCAGATGCATTCCGGGAAGCTGCGGTTGCGCCGCCTGCGCTTTTTCGAAGTGCGCCAGCGCGGATTCGAACTTCCCTTCCTGCAAATCGAGCATTCCGCGCATCAGGTCCCATTGCGGGACAAACTTGGAATGCTTGCCGTCGCGCCTGCTCATCCCGCTGTCGGGTAATGCCGCCCGTTCCTCGAGGAGCTTGCGCGCTTCCCCTGTGTTTCCGAGCGCCTGATGACAACGAATCAAGTTCAGCACCGGGCTGATCCGATGCGGTTGCGCCTGCACCATCTGTTCGAGCAAGGGCAACGCCGCTTTCGCCTGGTTCGCGGTCAGCAAACAGACACCTAGATTGAAGTCGATCTCCTGTTGCGCGGCCAGCGCTTCACCATCGCGCGCCGGCGTTCGTCGCTCGTTGGGCAACTTTCGTTCGCAACGCGCATCCCACGACTCGATCGTCTCGAGTTCGACCGGAGTTCGCGTGAGCGCCTGAACGAATGGCCGCCCGACCATATCGTGCGCGAGCGGCAGACCAGCGAGCATGAGAACCATCGGTGTAATCCCAAAGATGTCGCCGCCATAAAACCATTCGTCCGCGCGAATGCTTTCGCCGCGCATGAGCGCGAATCCAGCCGGCCGATGCGATATCGCTCCGGCTGAGTGTTCGCCTTCACTCAAGACCGGCCGCTCCTCGCCGGTAAACCATCCATGCGTAGAACAAATCATCACCGTCGCGTCCGGTCCGGCTAGCTCGATCAGCCGGCCAAGCATCTGATCGTAGGTGCGATAAGTCTCGTTAACTACATTGCCGAACAGCTCGAAGTCAGCTCCGGAAACGTGCGGCAGTTTCGGCGGCGCGAATTGCATGAAGTCCCGCTGAATCGGATCGAGCGCGTCGAAATAAACGGACGCAAAATCCCACGGCTCCGCTTCGAGCAGATAACTTGCGGCGAACTGCACCGCGCTGCATTCGGCCAGACGATGCGCGAGTGCAGAAACCAGCGGCTGCTTTTCCAGCCATGCGGGATCATTCTGGATTCCCGGGACGAATCGCCGCAGCTGTTCAACCGAGAACTCCGCCGGATGAAACCGCAGCTCAGTGAGATCGTCGCGCATCCTCTGCGGGAAAATGCTCGCTTCGGGCAATGGCCATTCCTCATCTACTCCCCCGCGTAACTTGTTATAGAGATTGGAGACCATTACGCCGTTGATGCGCTCCGCCGGATGGGTGGCTGGCCAGCCAATCGCGTGAACCCGAATTTTCTCGGCGCTAAAGATATTCCAAAGCGCACTGCATTTGCGCGACATGCTCGAGAAAGGCCGCACGCCTCTGCCGTTCAGGTTGGGCTCGAATGACGCGAGCACGCCATGATCCGGCGGCGCTTTCCCGGTCAACGCTGTCGTCCAAAGCAGCGGCGAGAATAAGGGCTGGATCGTGTTGAGCCGCCCGATCGCGCCATGGTCAAGCAACTGCTCGAAGTGCGGCATCTCGCCCTGATCGACGAGAGGCATAATGATGCTCAGCTCAGCTGCGTCCCATCCAACCAGCAAAATTCTCCGGCCATTCGACACAGCCAATCTTTACCACAAGCAACTAAATTAAGCCGTCAGACTCGGCAGTCGTAAGGGGTCAGAAATTAACATCTAAACTCACGTCCGCTTCGAATGATGTAGCGGTTTCCTCGGTTCCGCGGCTGTTGGGACGCTTGGAGAGCAAGGGTGCTCTTCCGTAGGACGGAGAATCCGACGCTGGTTTTCCTCTCCGATATTGTTCAACAAAAGCAGCATCACGAACGGCTGCCCTGTTCCGCCCAAAGTTACATTGAGATAAACTTGAGCTGGCGGAACAGAAACATTGTTTTTTTCCGGTAAATTGATAGAAGCGGGTTAACCCGCTCCCGCTTATGAAAACATCGCTTCCGTTTCGCGCACTCGTGTGCGCGTTTTTGTTTGGCTCCGCCATCTCGATCTTCGCGCAGGGCTCGCTCACCCCGCCTGCCGCGCCCGGGCCGACGATGAAAACGCTCGACCAGGTGGAGGCGCACGCCAATCGACGCCACGCACACCCCTGGCGATGGCGCGAGTCAGTTCATCATCAGCGCGCCCGGCTCCTATTATCTTACCGGCAATATCACGGGCGTGGCCGACAAGAACGGCATTCGGATCGCCACGAACAATGTTACGATCGATCTGAACGGGTTTACGCTCTTCGGCGTGTCTGGAACGAGCGTAGGAATAACTGATGGCGCAGCCACGCGAGTTAACGTCTCGATTAAGAATGGCACCATCACCGGGTGGGCGGAATCGGGCGTCAATCTCGCTGCTTCTGTTGGATGCATTCTTTCCGGAGTCACCGCAGAGGCCAACGCAAACTTTGGCTTCTCGATCGGGGACGCCGGGCTGATCAGTCATTGTTCAGCGCGTTATAATACTTCGGACAACATCGCCACCGGTTCTAACGCCAATGTCCACCACTGCATCGCAGTCGGCAGCCTCAATGGCAACGGCATTAACCTGGGGAAAGATAGTAAGCTGAGCGATTGCGCGGTCAGTTCCAACAAGCTGAACGGCTTCAACACTGCGTCCAACTGCACGCTCTCCAAATGCGCGGCGAACGAGAACCTTGGGACTGGAATCAGCGTCGGCGCCGCCAGCCTGGTTCAGAGCTGCATCGCAAACCAGAACGGGGTGGATGGGATCCAGGTCACGAGTCAATCCGTCATCCTCAATAACACCTGCGAGTCCAACGGGGGCGGAAGCGGCGCCGGGATTCACGTGCTCAGCACTAAGAATCGCATCGAAGGCAACGCCACGGTCAACAATCCCATAGGTTACGACGTAGGTGCCAGCGGCAACCTCATTATCAAAAATTCTAATAGCGGAGGCACCACGCCGTTCAACTTCGCCATATTTGGCTGCCCTGACGGCGATGGTTGCAACAGCGTCGGTCCCAGGATTGACGTTTGGAACGGGGGCAACGGGGGCAACATCACCTCCTCAAACCCGTGGGCAAACCTTTTGTATTAGGGCGTTGCTAGAAGTGGGCCGTTGCAGTTGTTGTTTCCGATCGAAAACTTCTTCCTCGCCAACTTGCGCATCGCGTCTTCGGATAGATCAGAATTTTAGTCTTGCTCGGTCTCGTTAGTCTTTTCCAGCGTCCCTAAGAGCCGGCGCGGGCGGTTAAGCTGAGCAAACCAAATTCCAGGGAACGCTTTCGTAGACACGTCCTGCGAAGCCAACGCCTCGCGCGGGAATATCTGAAGGACTGGAAGAAGCATCGACACCACTCTGAACTATACCGCAGTGTCCCGCACTCATAGCCCGTCAGCGCATTGGCGTCTAACAACCTCCAGTCTTCACCAGAGTTGACGATATGAAGCTCTGACCCCTAGCTGAACTCTAGCTGAAGCTCTAGCTGACTAGCTGACCCCTAGCTGACCCTCGCTTAGCCTACGGCAGCTTTCACGAGTGTCGATATCGGAGCCCTGAATACCTTCGCGTTCAATCCCGCGTTGTCTTCATGGACCGACCAAAATCCGATAGAATCCGCTCATGCCGCTGACGTTTGAATCAGTGAACATCAACACAGTGCCGGTGGCGCCCTGCTGCGGTGGTGAGGCGACGACGTCCGCGAAGGAATTTGCCATTGGCGATGTCGACACCTGCAAGCGGTAGGTATGACCGGTGTAGGAATCGATCATTAGGCTCATCGTGGTTCCGGTGAAGCTGGCCGCCTTCGCCTTCACCACGCTCGAATCGATAATTACGCCGTTGTTCACGAATCCGTTCGGTGGTGTGAAAGTGCCGGCGGTTATGATGTCGAGCTTCGCATTGTTCACAAACGATGTGACTCCCGCAAGGCTGGAACCGCCGCTCAAGATGAATAGCCCATTGTTAGTAACGGTATTATTAATGGTCAGAGTCCCACCGGTAAGATCGACAATGCCATTATTCACGAGCGGTCCATTGATTGTTCCTGTTCCACTTAACTCGCCGGGAAAAGAAACAGTCACGGCCGAAGTACCTAACGAACCTGAAATAGTTAACAATCCGTCCGTGATCATGGTCGGACCGTTGTAATTGTTCGCGCCCGAAAGCGTGAGTGTGCCGGTCCCGGTCTTGGTCAGCGCACCGCCCGACCCGCCATCCAGCAGTGAGCCGGAAAAGAGAGTGCTCAGATTGTTCCCGCCCACGGTCAGGTTATTCGCGCCGAGCGCAACATTCCCCGTCCCCTCGATCGACCCGAGCGAAGCGCCCGGACCATTGTGACCGCTAATGTCGAGGTAACCGTTGCCGAAAACTTCCAGATGCGCAGTGCCTCCGGTGGAATCGGCGAAGAACAAGATGGTGCCGCCGCCCGAGATTCCGATGCCGGCATTTGCAATCAGGATGGAGTTGCCCGCGGTGGAACTGTTCAGGAACTCGGTGCTGCCGCCAAACGCACCGTTCACGGTGGCTCCATTGTTAGTAAACGTGCCATTGCCGGCGGTCGAGTTATCGAAAAATTCCGTAAAGCCTCCTTCTCCGCCGCTGACCGCGCCGCCATTATTGGTAAACGCCCCATTGCTCGCGGTCGCACTTTTCTGAAGTTGCAATACTCCGAAAGAACCACTGCCACTGTCGCCATTCGTTGTCGTTAGGCCGCTGCCTAGGGCTCCGTGACTGGTCGAGCCATCATTAATAATTATCAGGGAGCCCGCACTGATCGTTGTCGCCCCAGTATAAGTATTCGCGCCGGCCAGAACCACTGACCCATTAGTGGTCTTATTGAGGGCAATACCAGAGCCAGCGAGAACAACGCCCACCGCACCATTCTTCATCTCAAAACTGCCGGTGCTAGTTAGCGTGGAAGTGCCCGCGCCGATAATGGTGCCGCCGCCATCCACCGTGACCGTGCTGACCGTGTCATTGTGGCTGGCGCCGAGAGCACTGAGATTAAATATCGCGGTTGCGCCCTTCACCGTCAGCGTACATCGAGTCGGCAATCGTACCTCCGGAATCTTCCGCCAGCGTGCCGGCGTTAATAGTTGTCGCGCCCGTGTAGGTATTCCCGCGAGTGAATCGGATGGTGCCGCTGCCTGTCTTTGTGAACGAGCCGCCCGTGCCGCCAGCAGTGCCGCCATCTTGGATCGTGCCGGAAAAAATCGTGCTCGAATTGTCGCCACCCGCGGTCAGGTTCTTCGCTCCGAGAAAAACCACTCCTCTGTTTCCCTCGATGGAACCGATGGATACCCCGGGCGCGTTGTGAGCGCTGATGTCCAGCGTGCCCGCCCCGCCCGTGTTGCCAGCAAAGACTGCGACGTGCGCCGTGCCGCCGGTGGAATCGCCAGTGAAGAAGATCGAACCACCTCCACCCGTGCCGCCATTGGCGGTGAGGGTCGCACTGCCCGCAGTCGAGCTATCGAAGAATTTCGTGAAGCCACCCTTGGCGCCACTAACGGTGCCGGCGAAGTTGGTAAAGCTCCCGCTACCCGCACTCGAAGTATTGGCGAATCCGGTGGTGCCGCCGGTTGCCAGGTTAATCGTCCCGCCATTGTTGATAAAGGAGGCACTGCTCGCGGTCGAGGTGCTATTGAAAAACGTTCCGCCGCCATTTGCGCCACTGACAGTTCCGCCATTGTTGGTGAAGACGTTGTTGATTCCCGCCGTCGCGCTGTTGGTGAAAAAGAATCCCCCTGTATGGCGCGCGCTATCCACAGCAGTGACAAAGTTTTGAGTCGCACCTGAGTTGTTGGTGATGCCCGCACCGACCATAGACAGCGACGCCGAAGGTGCTGCGGTGATTGTGAAAGCGCTCGCTGCCGCGGTGAACACGATGCTGCCTACCTGCGCGCCGTTAACGAAAGTCGAGACAGCCGTGAGAAGCGATGAATCGAAGGTTGCCACGTCAGCGGCCGCATTGGGCGGGCCACCAGCGGTCCAGTTCATGGGGTTGTTCCATTCGATGGTGATCGGATTGTTAAGCCACTGTGCGCTGCCCGCCAAAGCTGGGCTGGCTCCGAGCAATGCGACAAGGGAGAGCACCCGAAAACTCTGGGTCAATGCCGCCCAACAGATTCGCTTGGTCGAGATGTCGACGGGCGATGTAAGAGCGGGGAATGACGTTGAGCGAGACAAGATTGAGCGAAGTAAACGCTGATTGGAACGCCGTTCTTCTCAGATTACTCGGACGCGACTGTCAATGCGTGACGAGCAGATACTAACATCAAGTTCGGAGAAAATTCAATCTTTACGTATTCCGGTCGTCTGGTCCGTTTACTTCTGATCTCTTGATCTCTGCTCGACACGCAGGAGGATGTAACGGCACGAAATACGGAGATGAAAGCGCTGCTCGCGGGATTGTTGTTACCTATCGTCTCGGCTGGTCTCGTGCGCGCGGCGGCGGCGCAAGGCGACGACAGAAAGGCGCGAGCAGTCGCGATCTTCGCGCCGCGCCCTGATTACCCTTATCAGGCGCGTCGCCAGCACATGGTTGGGCGCGGGGTTGTTATTCTGGAAGTCGATCCCGGCACCGGCAAGGTCACTCACGCCTATATGGCACAGAGCACCGGGTATGCGTTATTGGACGATAATACTCTTTACACCTTTCGGCACTGGCAATTCCAGCCCGGCACGGTCAAGAAAGTCCGCACCCCGATTAACTACACGATGAACGGTGAGGTCATCACCACCGTCCACGTCGATGCCAAACCGATGGACAAGGTGTTAGCTCCGTTCCTTGGACAAGGAACAGTCATCAATGGCCCGATGCCTCAGTATCCGCGCAGCGTCCCGTGGACGGAGAAGAGCGGCCAAGGCCTCTATGAGTTACGTGTCGGCCCGAAGGGCGACGCAATTAAGGCAAAGGTCTTGAGATCTTCCGGCGACCTTACCTTCGACGAAACGACCGTGACCGCATTACAGAACTGGCGCCTCCGCCGCGGACCTATGATCATCGAGCTACCGCTTAGCTTCCATCTCACTAGCACCAAGTATTCAGTTAGTATTCCGAAACATCCGTAGCGGACGTTAGTCCGCGAGCAGGCGTTCGACTTCCGCAGACTGATTTGCCGAGATTCTAAGACTGACCCCTACTGACCCCCTGAACTGTAGCAGCGGTCTATGACCGCCAAAAACGCATCGAATTAACTCGTCGGCAGCTTCGCGCGGGATGAAGTTTTGCGACGGCTTGTTTTCTTCTCTCGCTCTTCCTCGGCCGCGCGTTCGAGATTGAGCGCTAGTAATCGTTCGAGAATTTGTTCGTCGCTCAACTCGTCAGGCCAGCCATAGGCACCGGCCACTGCGGCATCGAGCTTCGCGTGCGAGGGCGCAAGCCACGCCGGCCGCTCGTTGTAGAGATTGGTCACTCGAGGAAGCGACCCCAGCAATGGTGAAGGACGTCGGCGTCAGTCAGTTTCGCCGCGCGACCCGGCTAAGAGATTGTCAGATGTATGAATTGTTGATAAACGGGGTCGGCCCTCGCCCATGAATATGAAACACATCCTCCCGCTCCTAGTCTTCCTCTGTCTCGCGACACGCACTCTCCCGCAAGGCACTCTCATTCCGCCCGGTCCCCCGGCGACGACGATGAAGTCGTTAGACCAAATCGCCTCCACCGGCACTGCAATTAACGACACGAACACGCCCGGTGATGCCGATTACCATTATGTCATCACCGCGCCGGGAAGTTATTTCCTGACGTCGAACTTAGACGTAACCAAGACTAACGGAATCCACATCACCGCCGCCAGCGTGACTGTCGATCTTAACGGCTTTCTAATCTCGCGCGGCTCCGGCTCGGGCGGAGACGGAATCACGATTGACCCCACGGCGCACCGCTGCACGATCAAGAACGGGAACGTGACCGGATTCGCCAATGGAATCTATTGTAATGCTTTTCAAGGTCCGCCGGCGCATGGCGGCGCGTTCCTGCAAGTTACTGCCGCCGGCTGCTCCGATACCGGCATCAGTGCGGGCGAAAGTTGGCAACTGGAAGGCTGTCACGCACACGACAATCCCAACACCGGCATTCTCACCGGCCAAGGCTGCACGCTGAGCGACTGCACTGCCAGCTACAATGGCACTGGCGGTTTTGGCTTCGGCATCATCGCAGGCCAGGGATGCATCTTGAAAAATTGCGCCGCCTACAACAACCAGGCGGCTGATTCCATTTTTGCCGGCTACGGCTCGACCTTAATGAACTGTGTTGTTCAGCGTAACGCCGGTAGCTACGGTATCTTTGCCCAGGGTGGAAGCACCTTGATTAACTGCACCGCTGTGTTCAACCAAGTCACTTGGGGAATTTATACCGACACCGGCTGCGCCCTAACCAATTGCAGTTCGAGCCAGAATGATAGCGCGCAGGCTACTTCCGGAGGCTTTCACGTCAGCGACGGCTCAAGTCTGATCGGGTGCACCGCTAATCTAATCTCCACCTCTGCTTCGCCCACCATCACCACTGGAATGGGCATCGATGCCGATTCAGGCGTGACGATCACCAATTGCACGACTAGGTCCAACGCCGGCGACGGTATTCGAGTGTCGAGCAATTGCCTGGTGAGCGGCTGCACTTCCAGCGACAATGGCGATAATGCTGGTAATGGCCTTAACGGCGGCATCGGCGACGGCATCCGCACCACCAGCGACAATAATCGCCTCGATGGCAATCATCTTATGAACAACTCGCTTTATGGCATCCGCAGCGCGGGCAATGATTACATTGTCCGCAATACCGCCTCCCGAAATGGGACGGCGAACTACAATCCAAGCAGCGGTCCCTACTTCGGCCCGCTGCAAACACCCGCGACCGTGAACGCCAGTCCTTGGGCGAATTTTTAGTTTTCGATGACCAAACTTCTGAAAAATTCCCGCTGGCTGCGTCCTTTGATTGGCCTAACGACCTCGACCATGTGCGAGGGGGAAAGAACGACCGCGGCGGCAAGACACACGTAGCGGTGTGGGAGATTCATCCTGTGATGAAGGTCTTGGACGGAGATGCGCGACTTGGGACTGGGCTCTGAGAGTTTTCTAATCGAAAAGTGCCGAGCTTCTAAGACTGAACCGTTATCCTTTCCCTTTTGATATGTATGTGTGGCTCTCGTGCTCACCACCGGCTCTGTCGATCCCTTCTTAACTTTGCTCCCGCCAGACCGAAATTAGCTCATCAGCGACGGCGGCCATTGTCTAATCGGAGCGGTTTCTAAATAGTTAAGCTTACCGGACGCCGCCTTGGCGAGTAACCACATCCACCGCTCATGAAATCGAGGCTCGTCTTCGTCATCGATGGCCGCGGGGCCAAAGACAACGATTTTCCCGCTCAACACCGTATTTGCGATCGCCTCGTCAGCTGCCTTAATGTCCGTCTCCGCCCACGGCATCATGCCACCGCTGATGCCGACACTGGCGCACGAAACTTCGTACCAGCGGTAATCGGTAGTATTGGGAAGACGAGCAAACCAAAGAGACGCGCCCCACACGAGCGCAGATTTTGTCTGTTCCACATTCAGCTGAGAATGTGTGATTACGTCCCAACCGGATCTACGAAATGCGCCGAACTGAATCGCATGTTGGGGGCCGCTTACCTGCATCCACAATGTCGCCTCCCCAAGCTGATATTCTATCGACGTTTCGTCTTGAGACTTAATTTGAGCTGCAGGAGCGGCATCCGAAATTGCCTTCCAGAGGTTTTCTCGAATGGTGTCCAGTCGTTCACGAGCTTCTTGCGCCTGCGAATCGCGCGTCTGCTTAGTCCGCCGCCATTCCTCCAGTTGAGCTTGCTCGCGACTCTGAGCTTCGGCGACATCCGCCCCAACCTTCGCAAGTTCCGCTACAGCTGTGCCCGCCGTTATGATAGGCGCTCTATTAATTTGTTCGAGCAATTGCCGGATGCGCTCAATGGAAGGCCTACTTTCGGGTAGCTTCCGGAGCATCATACCTACAAGAGATCGAAAACGCGGATCGGTGGAGGGGAGCTGAGGCACCGAAGCATGCTGATGTTCGTCGCTTGGGTTTGAGGTGAATGGTGGGTGACCTGCGACTAAGCAGAAAGCCACACAGCCCAGCGCGTAAACGTCGGTGGCTTTCGTTGCATGCTCCTGCCTCCATTGTTCGGGCGCTGCGTAATGAGGACTCAAGTACTCCTTGAGAGTATGGATTGACGTTGACTCCTCGACGAAGCGGGCAATCCCGAAGTCGGCGATTTTCCAGGCACCATTATGCGAGAGGATATTCTGCGGCTTCAAATCGCGGTGCACCAGATCACCGACCTCGATCACACCGTTTGCTACATCGATGAGGATTGCGGCAGCGCGTTCTACACTCATCGCGCCGCGAGCCTCGACATAATCTTGCAGACTCTCGTCCGCGCGCGCCATGACTATGAAATAGTCGCCGGACGAGGCGTCTTCACCCGAATCTAGGACGGGCACGACGTGCTTGAGAATGCGAGTCGCGAGTTCATCCGCGATCCTGAGCTCTCGGTGAGCTGCATCTGCTGCGGAAATGTGGAGTTTCTTCACCGCCAGGTTAGAGTTACTTTTCGACGTTCCCGCGAAGACTTGTCCAAACCCGCCCCGTTTCCCAATAGGGCTTGTTTCGTCGTAGGTATACTCCCCGCGTGGAAGCCTTATTTTTCTCATGCCACTATCCAGCTACTGCATACGTAGCCGCGCTTCTCTTTTGTCTCGCCCAAACACTTCATGGTTGCGATTCAAGTAAAACGGCGGGTCGATATAGATGAGATCGACGCAGCCTTCCAATAGCTTGCGCAGCTGATCGAGATCATCGCCGCAGTAGATAACGCGCGTGTCAATTACTGCGGATGGCTTCGCTGGCATTGCGGCGCTGTTTTATCCGGCGAATTGGTAAAACTCCACTAAAGAAAAGTTCGAATGATGATTTGAGAATCAGGGGAGAGTCTTCTGACACGAAGCGGCGGTCCGCTAGTATTTCCTCGACTGGCGTGGACTTTCTACGGCAACTTGCAGAATGCCTTTCCCCCATTTCCCGCGCAATGTCGTTGTTTTGTTCGCCGTTTCTTCTTTGCTCGCCTCGTTCGCGCGGGGCGATACGGCCGAGCTAATCCTGTCCAGCCAGCCGGGTGATTTTATCGGCCAAGGCGGAAGCTACGATATCACTTATCCCGGCGCCGAAATCTCGGCGCAAATTCGTCGTACCCTTCCCTCGGGGCAGCCGGCGGAATTGCTCTTTGTCCTAGGCCACGTTGCGCCTTCTCCCAACACCTTCGCGCTCCTGTTTTTCGGGACTGACCAGCTGGGGATACCATTCCAGCCAGGGGTCTATGGGATTCCCGGTAACACGGCACAACGCGCCGATTTCGCACAGCCCGGTCATCCCGGTCTGGATGTCAGTTTTCAAAACAGAGGGTCCAACACCCTCACTGGCAACTTCACCGTCGATTGGGTGCAGTTCTTCAAAGACGCCAGCAACAATTTCCAGATCGGTGCGCTCGATGTCACCTTCGAACAACACAGCGAAGGAGCTACTCCAGCTTTGTTTGGGCATTTCACTTACCTGCGAACGGGTTTCGCCATTCCGGAGGGCGGGTCGAGTGTGTTGCTACTCCTGCTCGGCAGCGTAGGGCTGTGTTGCATGCACTACCTGATGCCTGCGCGCCTGGCAAAGATTGAAGGAAGAATTAAGGCACGTAAAAGCCCATAGGCCTCCGGGTTTGGAGGGAGCGCTTGAAACCAGCATGGAGTAGGGGTCAGACCTGAATAACGTAAACTCTCGACCTAGAACCTTCGGGACTTGACGATATTAAGCTCTGACCCCTTTGCTTTCCCGCTGCCGTAGGAAACCAGATCTGACCGACGTCTAATTGAGTCTTGCGCGCGGCGCTGCGAAAGCGGGGATAGGAATCGGCTTCCGCTACTCCTACCCTCCGCTCCTAGTAGAATGCCGCGATTCTAGGACTGACCCCTTCCAGCCTCCTTTCCTGTGCGGGATTGACACAAAATTCTGCCGAAAAAGCATTGTCATCGCGTAGGCCATTTGGAATTCTGGGGCTCCCCCGTAACTGTCTGGCTCCCAATCCCCGATGAAAACGTGCATCAAACTCTTCGTCGTTGCGGTGATTTCACTCGCGCTCACCCTCAGCGCTTATGCTTCGGATTGGAGTGGAGGCACTGGCTTCTGGAGTAGCAACGGCAGCCCCGGCTGGAACGGAACCGGCGCGCCCAACGGCATCGGCGCGCTCGCGAACTTTCCGGATGCCGCCACGGCCGATTCAACCACGGTCCAGGACCAAAACGTTGGTGCTGGAGGTGTGATCGTAGGAACGGCGAGCTTCACAGGAACCGGCAATTTTTCTCGGAACCTCAGGCTCGAAGGCGACTTGGTCTTCAATCAGGATGGCGCCGGGGCAGGATTCGCCACCATCAGCAATTCCAATCCGACCGTCGGCACGGGCAATTTCATGACCTTTAGTAAAGGTTCCAATGCCGGTAACCTTGTTCTTGCGGACGATTTGCACATCGTCAATACGAGCGGTAACGCCAATACTAGCGGTTCCGGCGCGATTAATATCGATGCCGTGATGGTGGGCACTGGTAACCTAACCATCAGTAGTGTCGCTAATACGGTCACAAGCGCGACCAACTTCCCCGGCGCAGTTGGCTTTACCAGGTCTAACACCTTTACCGGAACCGTTTTGATTCAAAAGGGCGCGGTTACTTTCAGCAACGATCCATTCAACAGCGCCGCGGCCGGGAATATCGTCACCCTCGGGCAAGCGGGCCAGGGCAGCGTGACGCTGATGTCGACAACTTTCTCTGCCATGATGAATAACCCGGTGGTCGTCGCCTCTGGCACGGGCGGAACCGTCACGATGGGTACGGCCGCCACGACCAACAATACCCAGACCGGCTCGATAACGTTGAACGGCAATCTGATCGTTAACAGTTTCGCCACTAACAACACCGGCTTAACTTTATCGGGCCTCATTTCCGGAGTCGGTGGTCTCACTATTGCCTCGGGAGCAGCAAGTCCCAACAGCACCGGCGTTACTCTTAACCATACTGGCGGTAATACCTACCAAGGCGGCACCAACATTAATACGGGAATCTTTATCGCGAACGGCGATGGAATGCTCGGGACCGGCTTCGTCAACCTCAATGGCCCCGGCGTGACCCTCATGCTCCAAAACGGCGTGACGCAAAACTATATCGCTGACAATGCCAGCGTCTTCACGCTAAGCACCGATACACTTAACCTGAATTTCACGGGTACCGACACCGTCGGCGCTCTCTTCATCAATGGTGTCGCGCAAGCGCCCGGCACTTACAATGCCACGACTAACCCGGGGCTAATCACCGGCACCGGCGCGTTCAATGTTTTAGGAATACCCGAGCCGCACACCTTCGCCTTAATCGCGTTCGGCTCGCTCGCCGTCCTCGGCCTCAAACGAGGAGGGAGTAGGGGTCAGAGCTTAATAACGTAAATTCTCGACCTAGAACCTTTCGGACATGACGATATTAAGCTCTGACCCTAAGCTTCCTCTTTAGCTTCTAGCTCTCGTTAGTCTTTTCTAGCGTTCCTAAGAGCCGGCGCGGATTACGGGTAAGCCAGCCGGTAGAATTTTTCCGTCCCCGCGTTGGTATCGTCGAAGGCAATGGCGCCAGTGTTATCCGTCATAACCGAGCCGAGCGTAGTAAATCCAGCAGCGTTTGGAGTGCTGGAGGATTCGATGCGATTCACGGCACTGGGCGCTCCGATGCCTAACAAGTGGATGGTGTTACTAGCCGGATGGGTAATGGAAGTTATTTGCAAGATAGGGGGTGGGGCGATGTATCGAAACTCGGCCCCAAAGGCACTATTGAAAACGCCGGGATAAGTTTGCGAATTCAATGCCGCCTGGGTCGCGCCAAAACTGCCCGCTGCCGAACGGGCATATTGTTCAAGCAACAGTGTTTGGCCGCTGGTGTGTAGGTTCACCAGCCAAAGCGTGCCATCGGCCGGGTCCAGAGCGAGCCCGGCGTTGGAATCGTGCCCGACCTTGAATGATGACAGCAGTGTGCCTGAGAGCGAATAGTCCGCGATCAGCGTGCCGACCGAGCCGCTGTATCCCCCAATCCAGAGCGAATTGTTGCTCGGATCATAAGTGAGGCCCATGCGCAATCCTGAACTGGTCCCGAGTGTGAAGAGCACCGTGCCACCCGACCAGTCGAGGTCGAATCTGTAGACAGTTCCGGTGTTAAAATCCAATGAGTAATTGTAGGTTCCATCCGTCGTCCCGTCGTATAAGACTGCGCTGCCGGATGCTGCAGGAAATGGATACGTGACGCTGGTCGGCGCGCCCGTGCTCAACGAATATTCCCCGCCCACATGTCCATTAAATGAGCTTAGGGCTAGCGTGCGAACGGTGCTATTGACGGCGACCGGTGATTGGCTGTTCCCTACTGGCGACTGCGCGACGTTAAAGAGCACATTCGCGCCTTGAATTGCCACGACGCTGTTTTGGTTTGGGGTCAGGTAAAGCTCGCTGGTCGGCCCGGTCGCCCTCGCCGAAAGCGCGCCCAGGCAAACAGTCGCGCCGAGGACAACGATGATCGCTGTTTTTTTGCCAAGGCATTGGAACGTGTTCATGAGAGCAAAGAACCGCGGCCCATGAGAAGATGCGCAAAGCTTCACCCGAAGCGGACAAATTAATCTTCAACAACCCCAACCCGGTAAAAGCCGGAGGTATTCGTCGCGCTGTTGTCGATGAAAACGAGAGTGGCGCCGGTATTGCCGGGCTGCGAACAGGCCGATGAAAGCGAATGAGCCGGCGACAGATTAGAGGAACGCTGAAGCTGATAAGTGTGCCCGTAAAACCAGCGATGTTGATGGTGACGACGGCGGCGGTTTTAGTTTCGACAGTTGCCTCCTTTCTCGCTAAAGCTCGAAGGGATCGGCTGAACTTCGCTTTCACTCGCTCTCTATGTGGATCATGTCGCTACCGTGGTGGGAATTCATCCTGCGCGGGGTGATTATCTATTTATTCCTCATCGCCCTCCTGCGGATGACGGGGAAACGGCAGATCGGCCAGATGGCGCCGTTTGATCTGGTGCTGCTGCTGGTCCTAAGCAACGCGGTGCAGAATGCGATGAACGGCGGTGATAATTCGGTCATCAGCGGAATGATCTCGGCGGTTACGCTGGTGGGAATAAACTGGGTGGTGGGCCTGTTAACCTACAAGAGCAAGCGCCTCGAAGCCTTGGTGGAAGGCCGACCGGAGGTGCTAGTCCATAACGGGAAGCTGTTCGAGCAGGCGCTACAGCATACGAAGATAACTCATCATGAGCTGATGGTGGCGTTGCGCGCCGGCGGGTGTGCCACCGTGGAGGAGGTGCACGCGGCCATGCTGGAAACGGATGGTAGCATCAGCGTGATCCCGAAGAGTAGATGAGGGCGATGAAGCTTTGAGAAGGTAGAAGTGAGACCCGGTCGGCAGTAGCTGGCGCTTCATGCTGCCTATTCGACAATTCTTTACTTCAATGCCGAAAAGCTGGTGGGATCCATAAAGTAGTGATCGATATGATCTACCAGGGCTCCATTCACTTCTGATTCCGCTTTCACCTTCTGCCATTCAGGATCGGCTTGGAACGCGAGCCAGTTCTCCTCCGCTTCGTGACGGCTGGGATGCTCGAGAATATAGATGAACAGGTTCTGAGAATCGGGCGCATCTTCCGGCGACCAGTAACCAATGCTCTTCATGTTGTGCCGCTTGAAGATCGCATCGGTGTGATTAGCAAAGCGCGCTTTCAGCGCATCCATTTTCCCTTCCTTGGCGTGATACAAGCGCAATTCGTAAACGTGGTGCGGCAACTGTGGGTTGGACGCAGCGAGTTTGCTGAAGGCGAGCATTAGTGTAACCCCCAAAAGAAAAGATAAGACATACCGATGGGCTAGCAGAGCGAGTATGTTCCTTGTTACCATTTGCCCAGGTGCGCACCGCCATCCACGCGCAACACTTCGCCTGTAATCTGGGTGGCTTCTGTCAGATAGACCACGGCGCTCGCAATCTCTGCAACCTTGGAAATTGTGCCCATCGGCGAAAGCGCTTTCAGAAGATCCCTCGAATCGTGCGCGTGCAGCGGTGTGTCGACGACGCCGGGGGCGACAGCGTTAAATCGAATGTGCTCTTTGGCGTATTCCAGAGCCAGGCTTTCTGTGACCGCGTTCAGACCACCTTTGGTGATCATGGGAACGGAAGCTGGCACGCCGGCGATTGGGTTATCCGCCAGTGCTGCGCTGATGCTAACAATGCTTCCACCGCTCTTCTGTGCCTGCATCTGCTTGACCGCAAGCTGCGCGATGTAGATGAAGCCGGCGAGATTGGTCGAGACGAGAGCGCGAAAGTCGTCTGCGGTGTACTCCGTGAATGGCTTCACTAAGAAGATGCCGGCGTTCGCGACGATAGCGTCGATCGAGCCGAACTTCTTGATCGCGATCGCTGCAACTTCCTTCGCCGTTTCAAATTGACCAATGTCGCCATCGACTAAGACGAGCTGGTCAGAAGCTGAAAGCTCCTTTGATTTCGTCGCGTTCCGCGCGGTCCCGACTACATTGTAGCCGCGCGCCAGAAACGCCTGAACCACACCTGCGCCGATACCTTGCGAGGCTCCTGTCACAATCACTGTGCTCTTTGTAGTTGTCATTTCTAAGATCCTTTCATTATGCCGGATGCTTTCACTTTAGAAATGAAAGCAGCTCATTGTTCACCTGATCGGCATGCGTCCACAGCACGCCATGCGGGCCACCTGCTAACTCGACGAACTTGGCGTTCTTTATCATCTTGGCTTGCCTTCGAGACGTAGCGTCTGGCGGCAGAATGCGATCTGCATCGCCGTGGATAATCAGCGTCGGCACGTCGTTGCGCGCAATGTCCTGGCGGAAGTCTTCCACCCAGGCGTCAACACACTTCAATGTTCCTATTGCGGAAGCCTGAACTGCGACGTTCCAGTTGGCATCGACCACACGTTCGCTGACGAGCTTTCCTCCAGTGACGTCGTAGTTGTAGAAGTTATGCAAGAAATCGAGAAGGAAGGCTGGCCTATCCGCTTTAATCGCAGCCTTTATTCCCTCGAACACACTAGCTTCTACGCCTTCTGGATTATCTGCGGTTTTCACCAGGTACGGTCCCAATGTTCCGATCAGCACAGCCTTGCGAACGCGAGCCGAGCCGTATTTACCCAGGTAGCGCGTGACCTCGCCGGTACCCATGGAGAATCCGACAAGGTCTACCTTGTGAAGATCAAGTGTAGTAAGTAGCGCGTTAAGATCGGCGGCAAAGGTATCGTAGTTATAACCGATCGAAGGCTTGCTTGAGCTGCCGAAGCCGCGGCGGTCGTAGGTGATCACTCGGCGACCAGCCGCGAGCAGGGCCGCCGTTTGTTTTTCCCATGAAGCCCCATTTAGTGGCCATCCGTGAATCAAAACTACCGGTTCTCCGGAGCCGAGATCTTCGTAGTGAAGGTTGATCGGTTTACTGTTTTCGCTGCCGACTTCGATGAAGTTGCCGGTAGCGTTCTTGTATCTGATTGCTTCAATCGTTCTGCTCATAGCTTTCTTTCTAGGAAGAACGATCGGCCGAGCACCACGCCATTGTGAAAGACGATGTTTGTTGCCTGAGCATACCCAAAAGGTAATGTGAAAGCTGCTGTGGAACTGCGGCATCTTCGCTACTTTGTTGCCGTCGCCGAAGCCGAGAACGTCTCGCGCGCGGCGTTGAAACTTCACGTCTCTCAACCACCGTTAAGCCGCCAGATTCGCGATCTTGAAGATGAGCTCGGTTTCCCTCTGCTCAAACGCACGGCGAAGTCGGTCAGCCTGACAGAGGCTGGGCGCACATTCTTGGACGAAGCTCGCGCAGTGTTGCAACGAGCTGACGAAGGCGTGAAAAAGGCGCGAGCAGTTGCCATTTCGGGTGAGAACGACGTGCACGTCGGCTATTCACCGACGCCATTCGCCGAAATTCTGCCGAAAACCTTACGGGCATTTCGGAAGGCAATGCCAAAGGTGCACGTCAGATTGCACGATTGGAGCAGCAAAACCATTCTCGACGGCGTACGCGATGGCCGGCTTCAAATCGGATTGATAACTCGGTACCCAAAGAGTAGTGCGCTGCAGGATGTGCGGTTTGAGGAATTGCTTCACCAACGCGTTTGCGTGGCAGTCGCTCCGCAGCATGCGTTTGCCCGACGCCGCGCCATTCCGCTTACCGAGGTCGCGGCTGAGCCATTGATTGGCCTCACCCGCGAAGACTATCCGAATTACTATGACTTACTCTCGATCATCTTTTCGAAGGTGAAAAAGAAACCGCGCGTCATCGAGGAACATGACAGCATGTCCGGCGTCATGTCGGCCGTCGAAGCGGGGAGTGGCGTCGCCGTTTCGGTAGACTTTGGTTACAGTTTCGGAAACCGAGTAAAGTTCTTGCACCTCACTCCTGAGCCGAAGCCATTTTCGGTCGGCATCGTCGCGCTAAAGGGACGACTCAGCCCAGCCGCGGAAAAATTCTGGCAGTGCGCGAAGGATGTGGCGTCTGTGAAATGATCGTGGTTGCCTAACGAATCCTTTTTGTATCACAAGAATCTCGGAGCCTACGGGGTTAGATGCGGTAGTGCACCGGCCTCAGCCAAGCGGCTCGATGATCTTCCACTCGGCCGATTCCCAGCCGATTAGTAACACGCGAGGGTCTGTTCGCCATCCTGTCAGATCGTGATCTGCTCTTCGCTGGCCTTCATCTCGTTAGCCAGGCGAGTAGCTAACACACCTACCAGAACTATTCGCGGCGCAACTATCGTGCAGGTACCATAAGGCGTAGCTTAGTTACCAAAAGAAAGAAAAACGCGCCGTGCATTCCTGCACGACGCGCTCTCTCTGTAGCGGCGGTCTATGACCGCCGGAGGCAACGACACTCATAGAGTGCCGCTACAGCTAGTCGCCTACACTACCATCGCTTCCGATGCGTTACTCCAATCGCTTGGACCAGCCGCACCGACTGCATTTGCTTCCACGATGTAGCTCTGACCGGGAGTCAGACCTTCAAACGTGACCCGTCCACCGGTGGTTTGCACGGTTTGCACAAACGTATTCGGCGACGAGCTAAGCGCGACGCGCCAGTTATACACATACGCGCCGTAGACCGGCGGCACTGAGGCATCGATCTCGCCCGACTTCGCTCCCAGGTTCAGCACCGGAGAATCCGGCGCCGGCAAGGTCCCGATTTTCGTGCGAGTTGGCGTTTGATACGGGAAGCTGCTCGAGAGCAGTTTCGTCATATCGCCGTCGCTCGTGATCGTGATATAGCTGGCCAGTTGGCGCAGGAGCGAGACGAGCTCAGCCCGCTTCGCGTTCTTGGCCGAGGTCAACTCCGTGCCACCATTGGCGGCATCGGCCAGCGCGGTCGTGAACGCCGCCAGGGCGGTCTCGATCATGGCCGTGGGCGGGTTAGGCGTCGGGAAGTTTAGGTTCCCGGTTAACCCGGTTACTATGCCCTGCGTGGTCGTGACCAGTTGCGCATCAGAGACCGTATTGAGCGATCCAATTGCTGCTTTAACTATCATACTTAACACCTCCTTCTTCATCTGGTTGATTCGTTAGACCGGCGAGCTATGAACGCCCACCGGCTGATCACTGTTTAAGCAGCCGAACCGCCACGATGCCTAACGAGACAGAAAAGCGCAGATTTTCCAAAAACGCCTAACGACAACAAGAACGTTTGTGTTAAAGGCTTTTCCGATATTTCAATTGGTAAAAAAGGTGTTTGTGGATGATTTCGGTGCCTAACGAGCACTGGGAATCATTCTCAACTTTCGGAATTGCGACTCATCACTGAGAAGTTGTAGCCGTTAAGATGTAGCTGCCGGTGTCGCACCGGCAGAAACTTTGCGGCCCATGACTATCGTCTATTGTCTCTGGGATTGTGGGTCTCGCGCGATTGGAATCGCTAACGAACGAAAATGACGTGGTAGAAGTCGCGACTGGAAGTGCCGATGACGCCAAAGTCTTTGAGTGGCTCGATGTCGTCGCCGGTAGCGGTTAGGTCGGTGATGCCGGAGATGCTTTGCCACATTGCATCGGTGAGGTTGAGCTTCCGCTCCAGTCGATAGACTTTGCCTTGCACGACTTCCACGCCGACGGCGAAATCGCTGCCGCTCCGCGTGACGCTGATGAGGTTGAGCAGGCTGCCGTTGTATTCGTAGGCGCCGATGTCGGGCCGGCCGGTGCGCAGATAGGCGCGCTGATCGCGATGGGGCGCGACGGCGTTGCTGCTGGCATCGATGGCGAGACTATTCGAAGCTAAAGTAAAGGTATCGGTAGGTCCACCGGTGTTAGAAGGCGGCCCGATGACGCCGGCATTCAACGGTGAGGCATCTGTCCCTTTCATGTCGCCAGTGGCAGTAAAACCGGTGCTATGATTGCCTGTGCCTAACAAGTTGTAACCGCCGGAGGTAAAGGCGCCGTCCACATCCACGCCGCCGCCACCGTTCGCGACGTTATTCCAACTGATGGTGTCGGTAACGGTAGCAGCGCCACCACTGATATTAGTGATGCCGCCGCTAGCTACTCCCGCCGCGCCATTGCCGCTAGGCCCGGTGCCACCGGTGCTATTGCCGCCGGAGTTACTGCTAACTGTGCATGCAGTCATGATAAGGGTCGCGACATTACCTACGGCTCCGCCATTACCCGCGCCGCCGTCTCCACCGCTGTGGCCGTTCCCACCGTTTCCGCCTCTCGCCGTGTTAGCATAAAAGCTACAGTTCGTCAGGTTGGCCGTACCGATCGCATTGAAGACTGCACCACCCTGGCCCGCGCCACCGTTACCGCCTCGTTGCAGTCCGATGCCGGCGCTGCCATTGCCGCCGGTGGCCATGTTCGCGCTGGAAAACGTGCAACCGGTCAGTGTCAGCAAGTCCGAGCTATAGATAGCACCGCCCTGGCCCTTGCCGCCGGAGGCTCCGAAGCCGGAGCCGTTCCCTCCCGCTACCTGGTTTCCGGTAAAGGCGCAGTCGGTTAGTGTTAACGCAACGGAGTTGTAGATCCCGCCGCCCTGTGCGGTTTGTCCAGCCGTGGCAAGGACGCGACCGTTTTCAATCGTTAGTCCGGAGATAAAGCTGCTCCCCGAAGTAAAGGCGAAGACCCGGCTGGCCGAGTTCCCACTTACCGCTAAGGTGCGCGCGCCGGGGCCGGTAATTATGACGTCACTGGTGACATCCAGTTCACCCGTAAGAGTAATGGTGCCGGTAACGGCTCCATTGAAAACGATGGTGTGTGTTCCTTCGGCGGGGGTGCCTACGGTGCCGTTCGCGCGGTTGATGGCTTCGCGCAATGTGCAGTCAGTGGTGCCGCAGATGCCATCGTCGTGATCGTCCAGCTTGCTCACAGTCAGGGTCGAGCCGGACTGGAGCGTATCGCTTCCTTCAAAGGCCCCGATGTCGCTGCCGTCTCCGCCGGTGGCATTGGGATAGCCAGGCAAATCCACTGGCCGTGGCTGGCCGCGTTGATCGGTCGTTAGGCCAAAGGCTTTCCCCTTGTCGATTGCCGGGCTGGTGCTGGTCAGCGCGATGGTTTGGGTAGGCCCGCCATTATTTTGCAAACCGGCCGGATCGAATTGCGGGTCGGTGTTGATCTGGTCGGCGGTGCCGTTCAAGAATCCGCCGCCACCGTCGCTGCTCAAATTGTAACCCTCCGAGTTAATGGACGCCGCGGCCCCTGTCGTGGTAAGGGAGGCGCCGGGGGAAGCGTTGCCGGTGCTACCGTGGGCGAAGATGTTGTTTCCCAGTTGAGCAAATGAATTTCCAGCGTTGACGGATTGGACGTCAATCGAGGTCCCGTTGGGCGAGACATTGGAAGTGAAAGTGCAGGCGAGCACTGTCAGGGAGGCACCTGTGTTTTCGATTGCCCCGCCGCTGCCATTGGAACCCGTGGCTTGGTTGCCGGCGAACGTGCAGTTTTCCACCGTCAATGTGCTGCCATTGTTAATCGCGCCCCCGGCTTCGAATCCGGTCGCGGATATCGTGTTGTTCCCCACAAACAAACACTCACTTACCGTCATTTGGCCGCCGTTCGAGATCGCTCCGCCACCCAGAGACATATTATTGGTAAAGGTGCAGCCAGTTACAGTCGTCCCGGCACCAATGCTGAAAATGGCGCCGCCGCGCCCGTGGCTGGTGTTTCCAGTGAAGGTGCAATCGTTTACGCCCGCGGACCCGTTGTTATAGATAGTGCCGCCGGCAAAGCCTAAGGTGTTTGGCTGGCTGACATTATTCCCGCTAAAGCTACAGCTTTGCAGCGTCAGGGATCCGCCGTTATTGTTGATCGCCGAGCCGCCCTCATTGCTCTGAGTGCTGGCAACGAAGGTATTGCCGGTGAACCCGCAATTGAGCGCGTTCAAGCTGCCGCCGTTAAGGAAAATTGCGCCGCCGCGAGTTTCGTAACCATTGTTAAAGGTAACGTTAGAAACCGTCACGATGCCCTCGGTTTGTAGGAAACGAAAATCGGCCGTGCCACCGGCACTACTGCGCTGGATCACCGCCCCATTGCCGGTGATCGTCAGGTGATGTCCACTGTCACTACCGATTACGGGCAGACCGTTGGCGCCAGTAGAAGCAGTATTATCCTGGGTGGTGAGAGTGTAGGTTCCACCGCTGGCCAGATTGATCGTGTCGTCCTGGTTATTAGTGTTGGAGGTGTTAATCGCGCTCTTGAGTCCGGCGACATCACCATCAGCGATGTTGAAAGTGGCCGCCGTCACGCGGTTCCCGCAGAAGAACAACGTGGCCCCGATGAGCCAATAAAATGGGAACCCCTTTTTAACGCGACCTGGTTAGCAGAAAGGCCGCTTCGCTACAAGGCGCAACGGCCAGGGAAGGATTAGATTCGGATCCGTTCTGCCGACGGAAACAGCGTAAGACGCACAGGCATCGGCAGCTACAAGACATCCCGGAAGCATTCCGCAATGTTGCGAAAGCTCTCCGAAACATTGCGGAAGGATTTGCCATGTCACAAAGACCTTTCTGAATGTCCCGGAAAGAATCTTAAGGTTCGCGGAAACGCTTCGAAGGGTTGGGCAGACGTTTCTCAATATCCCGGAATCGTTCCTCAATACTTGGGAAAGGCTTCCCAAGGTCGCGAAGACGTTTTGTGATATTGAGAAACGTTTCCGAAAGGTTGAGAAGTGGGTTCGAGATATTGGGAAATGATTTCCGAATTCTCCGAAGACCTTCCCAAAGGCTGAGAAATCGTTTCGCAATATTGTGAAGCGGGCCTTCGGAGAAAATTTCTCTTGCCCGAATATGGGGAAAGGTTCAAATGAACATATGCGTTCTTTACGCCGTCTTTTCGCATTGTTCGGCCACGCAAAAGCATTGCTCACCTGGCGAACTGGTCCTCGTGAACAGCAACTGGAGTTACCTCTAATATGTATGACGCCGAGGCGCTGAAGCCTCTCCTGAAGGACCTGCAGGAAGTCCACGAACAGCTCGGTCACACGATCAAGCGCCGGCAATCCTACAACGAATTTCGCTGCCTGCGCTGGCGCAGCACCGAGTGCGGCTACATCAACATTTCACTCGCCTAATGCCGGCGGAGGTGGCGCCACCGTGCCCGAAATTGCGATTCCGCACCGTAGGTGGGGTAAGTAGAGACTCGATTTCCCTTACGGACCATCACACACGATGTCATATTCGCCGGTTATGAAGGTTCGCACGACTCTCCTCTTCCTGTTCCTGATGTGCGTGGTCTCGGCAGCCGCGGAAGCACAGGTATTTTGGCCCCGGGTACCTGCTTCGCCCGCGCAAGTCGAATCATTGGTCGCGGCGACAACTCCGTCAGGCAAGATGTTGTCACCGTCGGAAACGCGAAAAACGATTGTCCGAACGGAATGGCCGACCACACCGATGAAGCGCGTTCAAGGGCCGATAAGGCAACAAATCGGTGTTTTCCTTCTTACTGTCCGTCCCGATGGATCAGTGGCGCGCGTTGAAATACTCCACTCGACCGGCGAAGGATTTTTCGACACCGAGTTCCGAAGGGCCTTCGCAAAGTGGCAGTTCAAGCCGGGTTCGGTCGAAGAGGTTCGCGTGCCTGCGTACTTCAATTCGAGCCGGTGGTCTTACAGGGCGCCGCTTGGAAAGAAGTAGCCAGCCACTGCTCGCAAAAGGAACAGTAATCGACGACGGCGATTCGAGGTAGCGGTCTCCTGACGAGTTCCCGACGCGAGTTGAATGGCTGCTCCGTAGTGACGGCGCCGGCCCTAGTGAAGTCGATGGGGTTCCGTCGGCAGTGTTGGCGCTTTTGTTGCTTTCGCAAAAAGCATGAGCACCAACCTTGACCAAGCTCTGATCCCGCAAATCGCGCGGCCGCACTTTAAGTCAGCCCATAACGAACCGGAGTCTACGGAAAGCAAAGATCGATTACGATTATGATCACGATCAGGATTCCCGTGATACCGGAGCCTACGGGGCTCGAACCCGCAACCTCCGCCGTGACAGGGCGGCGCTCTAACCAATTGAGCTAAGGCTCCTCGCGAAAAGCAGAGCAGGGTAATCGCACCTCCGCGCGCTTCAATCAATTTTCTCGGAAACAATTCTGGCGCAATCGCCGCGAGATGGAGCGCAGGAATTGCGCACCTTTTGTTGGAATCGTATGGTTAAATAAGAACGACGGATGAGCGATCAAGACGATCTGGAAAAATACGGCGGCGTCACGGGCAAGGAGGGACTCAGCGTTTTGCAGGCTTTTGATCGCGTCGTCGCTTCGGTCGCGCCGCACGATCCATTGCGCTCGGATTTGATGGCGCTGCGCGCCGGCATTGCCGATCAGGAGGAGATCATCGGCGACGCGCGGCAGATGATTGAGAAGCTGGAGGAAGTGATCAAGAAGGTCACGTCGCCGGCGAATCGCATCGGCACTTTTATCGACAGCCCGTCGCGCGAGACCGCGCACATCGTCGTGGGCGGTTCGGATTATTATTGCAACGTCGATCCACGGATTCGCTTGCGTGATTTGAAAAAAGGCACACGCGTTCTGGTGAACGAAGCCTACGTCATCGTGGGCGATCTTGGTTTTGAAATCGCCGGACCGGTCACGCGCATTACCGAAGTGTTGAGCGGCGATCGTTTGCGCGTCGGCGGCGAACACGGAATGCAGTCGGCCATTTTGCAACGCTCTTCGGAACTCGCGGGCTCAGCGCTGAAGTCGGGCGATGAAGTGCGGGTCGATTCCAGTTATCGCATGGCCCTCGAAGCGATGCCGCATCCGGAATCGCGTGATCATTATCTGGATGTCGTTCCCGAATTGCCGTGGGAAAGAGTCGGCGGTCAGGACGCGGCGCTGCAGGCGATCAAGGACGCAATCGAATTGCCACTCATTCACGGCGAGCTCTTCGCAAAATTTCAGCACGCCACCCCGAAAGGATTTTTGCTTTACGGCCCGCCGGGTTGCGGCAAAACGCTCATCGGCAAAGCGACAGCTTACAATTTGACGCGGCAGTTGCGCGAAAAAACCGGGAACGAAATGCGTGAGTATTTCATGCATGTGAAAGGCCCGGAGATTTTGAACATGTGGGTCGGCGAATCGGAGCGGATGGTGCGCGAAATCTTCGCGACCGCCCGCGAAAAAAGGCGCGAAGGCTACATGCCGTTTTTGTTCATCGACGAGGCGGAAAGCATTCTCGGGACGCGGCGTGCTTCGCGACATTCGAATATTTTATCGACGCTCGTGCCAATGTTTTGCTCGGAAATGGATGGCATCGACTCGTTAGGCGACGTCGTCATCATCCTCGCTTCCAATCGCGCCGATCTGATTGATCCGGCGATTCTGCGCCCCGGCCGGATCGATCGTAAGATCAAAGTCAGCCGGCCGAATCGCGTGGGCGCGCGCGAGATTTATCGCATCTATCTCACGGACGATCTGCCTTACGACGAGCGGAACAAGAACGTCGACGAATTGATCGAGCGTCTGCTGGATACGCAATTCGCCAAGCGCGAAGAGAACAAGTTCCTCGAAATCACGCTGCGCAGTGGACGGAAAGATGTTGTGTATCGGAGCGATCTTTTGAGCGGTGCGATCATCGCCTCCGTGGTGGAACGCGCGAAAACCATGGCGATCAAACGCTCGATCGCTTCACAACGGGAAGAGGGAATCAGCGAGAGCGATTTGCAAACCGCATTCACTTCCGAATTCACCGAGAACGATATCTTTCCGCCAACCGACATCAGCGAAGATTGGTTCAAGCTGATCGACTACGACCCCGAGAATGTGGTGAAGATCACGCCGGCGCGCGCGATTACTTCCGTCCGTCCATCGGCCATCGTGTGATCACGCAGCGCGCGAAGACGCATCAGCAATGAAGCGTGTCTTCGGCGTCGAAACGGAATACGGCATCACGATTAACGGCGCCGAGAGCGTCGATGTCGTGGCCGAGTCGATCGAGCTGGTGCGTTCCTACACCGAGCACGGCGCGATGATGAAGTGGGATTACTCGCTGGAAGATCCGCACCGCGATGCGCGCGGATTTCGCGCGGCGGAGTTACTGCAGGACACGGACGAGTCGGCCTACTACGAGATCGATAAAAATCGCCCGCTCACTTTCGAGGAAATAAAAAGCGATCTCGTGCTTTCGAACGGCGCGCGTTTTTACAACGATCACGCGCATCCCGAATATTCCACGCCGGAGTGTACGACCTTGCGCGAATTAGTGGCGCAGGAAAAAGCAGGGGAGCGCATTCTGGCCGAGTGCGCGCGTCGCCGAAATCAAAAGTTGCCTAACGAACAGGAGCTGCGGCTCTACAAGAATAACACCGACTTCGTCGGCCACAGTTACGGTTGTCACGACAACTATTTGATGAGCCGCGATCTGTCGTGGAATCGCATCGTGAGCGGTGTTCTTCCATTTTTGATTACGCGGCAAATTTTCGCCGGCGCTGGAAAAATGGGCGTGGAAGCGGAAAGCGCCGCGGGCCAACCCGGGCTCTACCAGATCTCGCAGCGCGCGGATTTTTTCAGTGTGCTGGTGAGCATCGACACGATGAACAAACGCCCGCTGGTGAACACGCGCGACGAACCGCACGCGGACACAAGCAAGTATCGCCGTTTTCATGTGATCATCGGCGATTCCAACATGAGCGAATGGGCCACGGCGTTGAAAATCGGAACAACCGCGCTCGTGCTGGAGTTGATCGAACGCGGCCTGGCGCCGCAGTTGGAAATCGCGCAGCCGATCGATGCGACAAAATCGATCAGCCGCGATCAGCATTACGACTGGATCATCGAGCTGCGCGACGGTCGCAAGATTTCCGCGATCGAAGTGCAGCGGCTTTATTTACGCGCTGTGCAAAAAGCCGGCCTAACGAGTAGTAACGAAGATGAGTGGCTCGTGCGCGAATGGGAAAATGTCCTGAACGATTTGGAGCGCGACGTTTCGCTGACGCGCGATCGCGTCGATTGGGTGGCGAAGAAATTTTTGCTAAGCGCTTTGCAGGAAAGCGAAGGAATCGCGTGGAGCGATCCATGGTTACAGGCGATCGATCTGGAATACCACAACATCGCGCCGGAGCAGGGACTGTATTACGAACTGCTGCGACAAGGTTCCATGCGCCGCTTCGTTGACGAGGAAGGAATCAAGGCTGCGATCTTCGCGCCGCCGGAGACCACCCGCGCCTATTTTCGCGGTCGCTCCGTTGCGAAATTCAATCACGCCATCAGTTCGATCCAATGGGACGAGATTGTTTTCGTGAATGATGGTCGGGAAGAGCGCGTGACTCTTCCGGAAGTGACCGATGACGATGCGCGGCTCGGAAAATTGAATGCCTTGCTGCGCCGCGAACCGGACCTCGCGACGTTCCTCGCCGAAGCGCGCGCCGATTAGTTAAGGCAAGACGAGACGATAAAACTTTTTCGTTCCCGGACTCGGATCGTCGTAGTTGACGTTACCGCTCGCATCGGCGTTCACCGTGGTCGCGAGCGTAAAGCTGGCTGCGCTCGGAGTGGTGGAAGTTTCCAGACGGTAAGCGGTGCTGGCGCTGGCCACGCCTTGCAGATGAATCGCGTTCGCACTGGGATGAGTCACCGCGAGACTCGCCCGGAAAACGGTCAATGAGATCAGGTGGATAAGATTCGAATCCTGGATGGCGTTTGAGGAAGTGTAGTTGCGCAGCGGCAGCTGATCGAACGGTGGTCCACCAGCGTTGTAAACAGGTACTGCGGCGATGGTGTCCATGACTGAGAGACCAGCGCTGCCAACGATGCGGCCGAAAACGGTGAAACCGCCGTTTTGCGTGTCGAGATTCGGAGCGTTGTTGTCAGATTCGTTGAAAAACCACTGACTGGTCGCGCTGTTCGGATTCCCGGAGAGCTTGGCCATGGCAAGAGTCCCGCGCGTATTGGAAACATGGAATTCATTCGCGACCGGTGGATCAGTTGGTATGGAATAGACGTTGCCACTTACGTATTTGTAGCCGCCTCCTTGGACGACAAAGTTCGGCGGTGATCGATGAATGAAAGAACCATCGTAGGCGCCGCGACCTTGGTAGTTGAGGAAGTTGGCCACAGTGTTGGGGGCGACATCCTGCAATAGAACGACGTCGATATTCCCGAGGTCGGTGTGGAAACGCACGATGGGATTGCTGTTCTGTGCGGCGAGCTTCGACGCGCAAAGCACGAGACAAAGAATGCAGAAAAATATTCGTGTGAACATTCGAAAATGGAATCGTTAACAGGGTGAGCGCGAAATTTTAGCACACGGGCGGACATTTTTTTCGGCGAATTTCCTCGCCGCTTCCGTCCGTTTACGACCAGGTAATCAAACGCAACTCGTGCGCCTGCGTCAGATGCGGATGAGTTGGAACGACACGCACGCTGAAAGCATAAGTGCCGCTTTCCGCAGCCGGAACGAAGCCTTTGTAAACGTAGTGGCCGTTGCCTTCGTGATGCGTGTCCTCGCTCAGCACAGCTACCGCCGGATGCGAAACGTTCGAGACATCGTCTTTCCCTGGTTCGCCGTAATACGCCTCAACGCGGACGTGTTTCGGATCGACCGCGCCGAGATGGACCTTGGCCGAAACCAGCAATGAATCGCCGACAAGAATGTTGTGACGGTTTTCGTTGCCGACTTGCACGTCGTAAATCTGCACTTGCGACCAATCTTTGCGGATACGCGCTTTCCACTGGCTCAATTCCGTCGCCGCTTTGCATTTGTCGCGCGCGAATTCCGTATGCGCTTTATCGGCGGGAATGTAGAGCCGCTCGGTGTATTCCTGCACCATGCGATGCGTGTTGAAAACGGGCGTGACGCTGCGGATCGATTCGCGCATCAACTGCAGCCAGGCCAGCGGAAGTTTGCCGTCGGGCTTGGCGTAATAGAGCGGCACGATCTGGTTTTCGAGAATCTGATAGAGACTCGCGATATCGACTGCGTTTTGAAACTCCGCCGGGCCGGCTTCGATTTCTGCGCCGATCGCCCAGCCGTTTTTCCCGTTGTAACTTTCGCACCACCAGCCATCGAGCACGCTGAGATTGAGTCCGCCATTCGGCGGTAATTTCATGCCGCTCGTCCCGCTGGCTTCGAGCGGACGCAGCGGATTGTTCAGCCAAAGATCCACGCCCTGCACCAGACGCCGCGCGATGTAGGTGTCGTAGTCTTCGACGAAAACGATGCGATTCTCGAGACCAGTTTCGCGACTGAATTTGTAAACCTCTTTGATCAGCGCCTTGCCGCCTTCATCACGCGGATGCGATTTGCCGGCGAAAATAAATTGCACCGGCCGCGTGTCATCGTTGAGCAAACGCGCCAGCCGTTCCTTGTCGGAGAATAAAAGCGCGCCGCGTTTGTAAGTGGCAAAACGTCGCGCAAAACCAATCGTCAAGATTTCCGGATCGAGCATGTGATTCGATTTGCGCATCGCTTCTGGCGATTCGCCGATCCGTTCCGCGCGCACGCGCATGCGTTCGCGCACGAATTGCACGAGACGCAATTTCAATTGCTGATGCGTCTCCCAAAGTTCGGCGTCGGGAATATCGATCACGCCGCCGCCAGAATTCGACGTCGGTGAGGTGATCTTCCCAATTGCCGAGATACTTTTCGTAGAGCGCGGAAAATTCCGGCGCCATCCATGTCTTGGTGTGAATGCCGTTGGTGATGCTGGTGATCGGAACTTCCTGACCGGCACGCCGGACCAGACATCTTTCCAAAGTCCGACGGCTCACTTCGCCGTGCAATTTGCTCACGCCATTCGCGTGGCGGCTCGCGCGCAGGGCAAGAATCGTCATGCTGAAAGGATCGTCCGCGTTGACCCGCGTTTGTCCGAAAGTGAAAAAACTCGTCGAACGGCACGCCCATCTCGTTGGCGAAGTCGCCGAAATATTTTTGCATCATCGCGCGCGGGAACGCGTCGTTGCCTGCGGGCACTGGCGTGTGCGTGGTGAAAATGTTCGCGGCGGCGACGAGCTGCAGCGCAGCGTAGAAGTCGAGTCCCTTTCCGCGCATGCAGAACCTAATGCGTTCCAGCGCGAGGAAGGCCGAGTGGCCTTCGTTCATGTGGAAGACTTCGGCATCGATCCCGAGCGCGGCGAGCGCGTTCACACCGCCGATGCCGAGCACGATTTCCTGCCGCATCCGCATTTCCAGATCGCCGCCGTAGAGCTCCGCGCGTGATCAGGCGATCTTCCGGCGTTGTTCTCGGCAATATCGGTGTCGAGAAGATAGAGATTGACGCGGCCGACATGCAGCTCCCAGATCTTTGCGCGCACTTCGCGATCGAGGAGGCGCACGGAGATGAGAACGCGGTCGTTATCCCGCCGCACTTCGCGAATCGGCAGGTGATGAAAATTCTGGTTCAGACTGATGGCTTCCTGCATGCCGTCCTTGTCGATCTGTTGTTTGAAATAGCCGTGGCGGTAGAGCAGCCCGATCGCGACGAAGTTCAGGTCGAGATCGCTGGCGGATTTGCAATGGTCGCCGGAAAGAATGCCGAGGCCGCCGGAATAATTCGGAATCGATTCGTGGAAACCGAACTCGGCCGAGAAATAGGCGATCGGTATTTTTCAGCGAACTGCCCGCGCCCTTTTTCCCGTAGGTGTCTTTGCGCGCGAGATAATTCCTGAAAGCGTCATGCACTTCTTTGAGCTCGCGCAGGAACTCATTGTCCTCGCGCGACTTCGACGAGACGCGCCTGCCGCGAGAGTTGGAACATGCGGACGGGATTATGATTAGTGCGATTCCAAAGCTCGGGATCGAGATGACGAAATAATCGGCGCGCCGACGGCTCCCAAGTCCACCAAACGTTGAAGACCATCTCGCGCAGCGGTTCGAGCGCGGGCGGCAATTTCGGAACGACGTTGTAAGTTAGATACTTCGGCATCGGGCGAGGCGGTCCAAATTTGGGAAGGGGATAATGTCAGGAATCTCCCCAGCAGCAAGTGTTCCGTGTGGATCAGATCAAGTCGTGACGAGGCGCCAGGAGCAGACCCAGGATCAGACCACTCGTTAGACCGCAAAGGTGCGCGGCCAGACTGATCTGCGGCGTGGAAAAATCGAAGGCGGTCTGGATCAGAATGATGAGGGCAATGTTAATGAAACGCCGTCGCGCCATTGGGACGTGACGATGCAAGGCGAGGAACGCGGCCCACGCGCCGACGACCCCCATGACGGCACCGGAGGCGCCGACGAGCGATTCAGTTTGGGTGAGTCCAAAACGCGAGAGTGCGACCACGCCCGCGCTCGAACCAAGACCGGAAAGAAAATAGCAAATTGTGAAACGCAGCGTTCCGAAGCTCGTCTCCAAAGCGGGGCCGAGCACATAGAGCGCGTAGACATTGACGAAAAGATGCAGCGGGCCGTAGTGCAGGAAGATCGCGGTGAGTAGCCGCCAATACTGGCCGGCGCCCAGGACAACGGTTGGTTCGAGTGCGCCGAGACGATGAAGGACGAACGGATTCATCGATCCGCCTAACGAGACCTCGAGGAAAAAAACCGCGACGTTGAGTAGGATGATGACGATGACAGCCGGAGTAGCGCGGAAATTCTGCGGGGGAAGAATGGAACCGTGCCGACGCAGGACGGCGTGCGCTAGTCGATCGACGGTGGACTCGTTAGGCGCACTAAGTAGTGGAGCCGCTGACTGACTGTTAGCCAGCCAAAAGTTCTTCACCTTCTCCGGCAAACGACGCAGTCGAGTTTGCAGGATTTTTTCTACGGCCTCACCGCGTCCGCAGAATGATAAAACGGTGAGTAGTCCAAGCAGGAAGGTCGATTGATATTGGATCGAACTAAGGAGCGACGAAACGCGGCCGGAGAATTGCCTAACGAGTTCATCGCGCTGACCCAGTTCGCCTAACGAGCGGAAATAAAGCGGTAGCAAGGTCGCGTCTTCGCCCAGGCCGACACGTGGGATGTTTCGCTCCGACCAGGCGAGAAGATTTTCCCATTCGCCATGAATGAAAAATCGCCAGGCCGTGGCGCGGCGTCCGATCGCGTCATCTGGCCGTGAAAGGCTCTGAAGAATTGTGTCTGCTTCTATTAATATACCGCGTTGCGCGAGTTGGAGCGCGCGCAGCAGTTCTTGTTCGCCTCGCAACGTCCGCGAAGGATGAAAAAACCGCACGAGTCCGAGTATTCGACGCGCCGTTGAAAATCGTTGCACGGCGACGGCCTCCGTCGCTTGCCGCAACCCGACCATCGGCAGCAGGAGCAACGCGAGCCACGCGCCCGCGCCGATGTAGCCGGCGCGATCGGGCGAAAGCAGCCAGGCAAGCGCCGTGACAATCAGGACGGCAATAGCGGCCAGCCACCAACCGCGATTGAGCGCGGCGTTGCGCGCCGTTCGTATCAAAACGATAACCGGCGAGACCGACGCGACGAAAAGCAGGAGATGATTGAGATCGAGCATTGACCTTCGCGCACAGTCAGCGCAGAACGCTTAACGTCCAATTACGCGCATGAAAATCACGGTCACGAATTATCTCGAAGTCGTTTCCTCCTGGTGCTTTTGGGCAACACCGATGTGGACGGAATTGCAAAAGCGCTACGCGGGGCGGGTCGCATTTCAGTGGAAGATCGCGCTCATGGATGCTTCAGGTTTTCCGAAAACCATCGAGCAGGCGGAATGGTTTTATCGGCGCAGCGGAATGATGATGCGTTCACCATTCATGCTGAAGGCCGGTTGGTTTAAACCGAATCTGAAGGAAACGCTTGAGCCAAATCTGGTCGCGGAAGCGGCGCGTTCGTTAGGCGTGACCGACGATCGCGTCTGGATTGCGCTTTCCCACGCGACCGAGGTTGATGGAATTCAAACCTGCGATTTCGAAACGGCCGCGACCATCGGCGCGAAAGCCGGCGGGTTGGAAAAAGCGAAGTTATTGGAACGGGCGCGTTCGCCGGAAATCGAAAAGCGCGTTCGTGGAACGACCGCGGAATTTCACGCGATGCAGGTGACGCAACGTCCGACGTTTGTCATCGACAGCGAAATCGGCGATCGCGCAATTTTTTCCGGCTTCGCAAAATTGGAACCGATCGCGACGACACTCGATGCGATGCTTGACGACATTGTTAGCTACGAAGCTTACGCGGCGCATTTTGGCCAACCGCCCGCCGCTTAGTTCGCACTAGTTTCGCCTTGCCACGGCAACAATGTTGCTTTCAAGTTCCACTCGGTTCGCGATTTTCGCGGGCTCGTCGTTGCGGCCGTCGCAGCCGCGACGAGGCAGGAGTGTTCGGAGCGGTTCAAGGCCACGCCGGAAATTGCGATGACAAATAACAACGGCGAGGCAATTCACTCCGCGTTTCGCCGGTCAGGAGCTTGACTTAATCTGCAATCACAAATTCGTGTAAACGGCCGGATTCGCGCGCGCGATGTCCGGGTTATTATGGCGGCAACGGGCGAGCAGCTCGGCGTCATGAAACTTTCCGATGCCATTCGACGGGCGCAAAGCATCGGACTCGATCTGGTGGAAGTAGCGCCGACGGCAAATCCTCCTGTCTGCAAAATCGTCGACTTCGGCAAGTTCCGTTACGACTTGTCGAAACAGGAAAAGGACAAGAAAAGTTCCGGGACGAAACTGAAGGAGATCAAGTTTCGCGTGAACATCGACGAACACGATTACCTGACGAAGTTGCGTCACGGCGAAGCGTTTCTCGATAAAGGAAATAAGGTGCGCGTGCAGTTGCAATTCCGCGGCCGTGAAATGGCCCACCAGGAATTCGGCATGCAGTTGATGGAAAAGGTGCGCGATGATTTGAATGGAATGTCGCAGGTCGAGATGGAACCAAAGGCGGCCGGGCGAAACATTACAATGACACTTTCGCCGCTGCCGGCCGCGAGAAGAAAACGCCGTTTTTCCGTTCCCGCGCAGGATGCAGAAGCAGAGCGGGCGAGCGAGAACGGCGCGGACGAAGACGACGAATCTTAGCCGACCGGCTGCGCGGCGGGCGTTTCAATTTTCGCCGCCGAAATCATTTCATTCACACGCGTGATCGTGTGGGCGCGGCCTGTTTTTTCATCCACACTGATGAGTGCGCCACAAATCCGTACATCGCCTTTCGCGATTGGAAAAGGCGCGGGCAGGTTCGAGATGAAACGATTAACGATCGAATCAACCGCACGTCCCAGGATGGATTGATCCGGCCCGCACATGCCGGCGTCGCAAATGAACGCTGTGCCGCCGGGAAAAATTTGTTCGTCGGCTGTTTGCACATGCGTGTGTGTGCCCATCACCGCCGAAACACGCCCATCTAAAAAACGGCCGATGGCGATTTTTTCGCTGGTCGTTTCACCGTGGACGTCGACCAGAATAGTCGGCGTTTCCGTGCGCATTTCGGCGACGGCGACGTCTACCGCCTCGAACGGATTCTCCAAAATCGGCTGCATGAACGTGCGGCATTGCACATTGATCACCCCGATTTTTCCTTTCGCGGTTTCGAGCACAATCGAGCCGCCGCCCGGAGCGCCTGGCGGATAATTGATCGGGCGTAACAGGCGCGGCTCCGTTTCGAGGAAAGGAACAATTTCCTTCTGGTCCCAGATGTGATCGCCAGTCGTAATCACCGAAACTCCCGCGCGCAAAAGATCGATCGTAATTTTCGGTGTGATTCCGCGGCCGCCGGCGGCATTCTCGCCGTTTACCACGATGAAATCGATCGCATGCTCCGCTTTCAATTCCGACAAACGGTTGATGACGGCGCTTCGTCCAGGCTCGCCAACGATATCGCCCAGAAAGAGAATCGTCAGCATGCGGCGAAGATGCGTGTTATTTAACGCGAAAGCAAAACTGCCATGACTCGAGCAATTCTAATCGCGATCGGCTGCTGCGGCCTGGTCTCGTTAGGCGAAGCCGATAGCTTGTCGCCTTTGTCGCAAGCGCCCGACTGGTCGGCCTTGGAGAAGTATCAGGAAACGATGACGCACGAGGAATTCATCGAGCGTTTGCAGGATATTTATTGTCCGCGCGGTTTGAGTCCCGATCTGCTGGTCATCGACGAAAATGTCGTTCGCATTCTGACGAGCAGGGGGACGCAGAATTGGTTCACTCTGCGTTTCGCCAGCAGTGAAAAGGATCGCAAACCAATCAAGACCGAGTGGCGCTCAGCCGCTCTTCTTCCGCGCGCGAAAAAAGGACGCGAACTGACCGGCTGGAAAATCGCGCTCGATCCGGGACATATTGGCGGCTCCTGGGCCCGGATGGAGGAGCGCTGGTTTCAAGTCGGCGATGCCAAGCCAATCCAGGAAGGCGACATGACACTGTTAGTGGCGAAGTTGCTCGCGCCCAAGCTGGAGAAGCTCGGCGCGACTGTCTCTTTCGTGCGCGACAAACTCGAACCGAGCACGCCTAAGCGGCCCGATGATATGAAGGAAGTCTCGCGTGAAGTTTTGCTGCGCGCAGGCAATGTCGAGCCGCGCGAAAATTTCGATGGTCCGGGCGATCCGCAAAAAGAACAGACCCTCCGTTGGCAGGACGAACTTCTTTTCTATCGCAACAGCGAGATCCGCGCGCGTGCTACGAAGGTGAACACCAAACTTAAACCAGACGTTGTCCTTTGCCTGCATTTTAATGCCGAAGTTTGGGACGATCCGATCAAGCCGACCCTGACCGATCACAATCATTTGCATCTCTTGGTTAATGGTTCCTATCTGCCACCCGAAATGGAATTCGACGATGTGCGTTTCGAAATGGTGCGCCGTCTTCTCAGCCGCACTTTCGATGAAGAATTTCCCCTCGCGGAAAACTGCGCGCGCGCCATGGCCCGCCGGACACAGCTACCGCCTTACCAATACACGACTGAGAACGTGACCGGCCTCGGTCAAACCGGCTACGTCTACGCGCGTAACCTTCTCGCGACGCGTTTGTTTCAATGCCCCGTCGTTTACTTCGAACCATATGTGATGAATAGCGACGAAGTGTTCTGGCGCGTAGAAGAAGGCGATTACGATGGTATTCGCAATGTGAATGGGACCGAGCGGCCCAGCATCTTCCGCGAATACGCGGACGGAGTCGTCGATGGCTTGATCGACTACTGCCGCGCTACTCGCAGCGGGGGACGATAGCTCGTTAGCTACTCTGTTATTTAGCTGAGCCGAGCAGCTGCTGGAAACGCGGATCGTTTCTGAGCGGATCCCAGCTAAAGCGGTAGTGCAAGTCGCTCGCCGTAACACTGTAGAGTGGGCTATCAACCGCCCCCGGAGTTTTGATGAGTCGCTCGAGTAAGGTAAAGGCCTGATCGGTCTCGCTCGCTCGTGCGTAGATAAGAGCGAGATAACAATTCATGATCGCGCCGTCGAAAGCGTCTTTTGTTTCTGGTTTTAGTTCGACCGCCTTCTTGCCTTCGGCGATAGCAGAATCTTTTTGGCCGATGAAGGCGTAGAGTAAGCCCAGGTTAGCGTGTCGCTCGGCACTTTCTGGCGCTTCGTGAGAAGCGCTTTCCAACCGTGTGCGGGCAGCTACCAGGTATGGCTGCGCGGCGGTAGTATCACCTTTCGTTAGGTATAGTAATCCAAAAAGAAAATCCTTCGGAGTTAGCTCTCCATTTAGGTAAGAGACTTCGTCAAGCTTACATTCTTTCAAGGCCGCCTCGGCCGCCACGAAATCGCGGTTGATCATAGCTACGTCCCAACGCGCGGCTGTAACCGTTCCGTCGGGATCGGTTCCTGCAGGAATAGTACCTAACAAGTCCTGTAGTCGTTGCGTTGTGCCTATCCGCCAGAAATCTACGTAGGCTGCCTGGATGCGTGTGCCGACGGAAGCAGGTGCGAGCTTTTCCAGGCGTTCGCCGGCGTGGGCGGCTTCTTCCCAGTTGCGCAAGGCGGTGTTCGTGAAAAGAAGATTGCGCACGACGTTGGGATTCTGCGGATCGAGGTTCTCCACCCGGTGGTAAAGATCGAGCGCTTCCTGCCATTGGCCCTGGCGGCGGCGAATAGCAGCGACAAAAAAAGGAACCTTGGTGTCGTTAGGCGAGAGCTCCGCCGCGATGGCGAATTGCGCGAGTGCTTTTTCGTAATCGCTTTCCAGCCAATAGTAACAAAGGCCAAGGGCGAAATGCGTCTCGCTGCCATTCGGTTGCAAGCGCAAAGCTTCGTCGGCATCGAGGCGCGCTTTACTTTTCCAGTTATCGGTCGCTTGATGAAAATGAAAAACGTAGGCGCGCACACGCGCGCGCAAGGCATAGGCGAGAGCGAACCTTGGATCGAGGGTGAGAGCCTCAGTGATCGATTTCTCCGCCGCGAGTAAGTCTTCCAGCAAGGTATCCGGCTTCTGCTCCAGCTCGCGCGCGCGCAGGTATAGTAGATAAGCCTCGGGGTTATCGGTCGGTTTGGTTTCGACGCGCGTCTTTTCTTCCGGACTTAATTTTGCTCGCAAGGCGCGCGCGATTTCCTCAGCCAACTCGCCTTGCAAAGTGAGCGCGTTCGAGATCGTGCGATCGTAACGGTTAGCCCAGATATGACGATCGGTCCGCGCATCAAGTAACTGAACCGTCACCGCCACCTGCGACGCGGCCCGGCGCACGCTGCCTTCCAAAATGTTTTCCACGCCGAGCGCTTCGCCGATCTGGCGCAGATTGCGCGATTCCTTGTTGCCGCGATACGGCATGGTTGAGGTACGACTAATTACCTTCAGGTCGCTGATCTTCGACAGACTGGTCAGGATATCGTCCTGAATTCCGTCGGCGAAAAATTCGTTCTCCTTGTCCTGGGTCATGTTTTCAAAAGGGAGAACAGCGATGCTTTTTTCCGCCGGGCCGGTGCTGCCGCGATGCGGTCGGAAGCGATCGAAAAGCAAAAGAGAAACGGTCAGCGTCAGGACGGCGATGATAATGTAATCGATCTGGCGGCGCGTTTGCCTAACGAGTGGTTGCTCGGGCTGCACGTCTTCGCTGCGGAGAAAACCCTGCGGCGTTAATTCAAACGCCCAGGCCAGACCGAGCGCGAAAGGGAAACCGGTCGCGAGCAGGACGACGACGAGACGGACGACCCAATTGGGAATATCGAAGTAAGGCGCGACCTGTGTGGCCACTTGCACCAGCAGCCATGCCACTGCCATGTAGGCCACGGCAGCGCGATAAACGTTACGGCGTTTTAATTCGCGAAGAAAATTGGGCAGGTTCACGCGCTCTTTCGAGGGCGAATCTGTCCCCGCTCTGGCGCGCTGGCGAGCGAAATTGACGTAATGGCGGTGTAAAAATTGCTTCGTTATTGCATGAGAACGGAATACTGTGCCCGACACCGCACGGTGTTCCTGACTCCAACCCGCGATGACGCAACGGCTCTCTCTTCGCCACCCGCTTGCGCACTATTTTGTTTGCCTCAGTTTGTTCGCCTTTTTCGCCGGTCGCGCGCAGGCGACGATCGACACCGCGGTCAACACAACAGTTTGGAAGCTGCTCTACGGCCTGACCGACGCGCAGGTAAACGATCCGAACTGGCTGGCGGCGGACGATGATGGCGATGGTCTAACGAATGGTGTTGAGCTGGCTGCCGGGACAAACCCGGAGTCCAGCACATCGACGGTGGAAGTAACGAACACGACCATCGACACAACTTCGGTCACTGTTAGTTTCACGACCGCCAAAGGAAAATCGTATTCGCTTGAATCGACTAACACGCTAGAGGCACCGCAAAACTGGACCCCGGTTCCGGCGGTGCAGGTGACTGGCGATGGCACGACCAAGAGTTTAACTGCGCCGAGCAGCGCCGGCGTTTTCTATCACGTGGTTGTTGCCGATCTCGACACCGATGGCGATGGCGTGAGCGATTGGGCGGAATATGCCGCCGGATACGATCCGACCACGGCGCACACAAAAAATTCTCCGATCGACGATCACACTTCCATCACGAGCGAACTGCCGAAAGAAAATATCGTCACGATCACGACGAGCGCGCCCTCGGCGGTGCAGCCGCCGGATGCAGTGACAGCGGCGACCAGCACTGGATCATTCACGATCAGTCGTGGTGGCACACTGAACTTCAGCCGGACAACCGTTCCTTTGGCTATAACTGGGACCGCGATTTCGGATACGGATTATGTCGCGTTGCCAAGTTCGGTAACCTTCGCGCCCAAGGTTGGCGTGATCATCGTCCCGGTTGTGCCGAAGTATAACGCGGCCCGGCAAAATAATGCGGCGGTAACATTGCAGGCAGTGTCAGGTTCCGGTTACACGATCGCCTCGCCGAGCAGCGCGAGCGTGGTTATTTCGCCAGCGGGAAATACCAGCGGCACCGGACTTAAGGGTGAATACTACAATTCCACGTTTCTTCCACCGACCCCGGCTAATGAGAACACCATCTATACTGCTACTCCAAAGGCGAGCCGGGTGGATGCTACGGTAGATTCTTCCTGGAGCGCGGGCACGCTGCCCAGTGCCAGTCCTGTCCCTTCTCCCACGAACCTGGCCATACGCTGGACCGGACAGGTGCAACCGCAATATACGGAGACTTACTACTTCACGGTCAAGTCCGACGATGGCGTCAAGCTCTGGGTCAATGGGCAGGTGCTCATCGATAAGTGGGTCACGCAAGGTAACGTCGAGTGGACCGGCGCGATTGATCTAATTGGTGGCCTGCTCTACGACATCAAGCTGGAGTATTTCTATACCTCGGGAGGCAGCCCGCAGACGCATCTCAATTGGTATAGCAACAGTCAGGTTAAGCAGGTCATTCCCACCAATCGTTTGTATCCCACCACGGCGATCGCTCCTACGGTGGTTAGCCCGCAGGTTGTTTATGGTTTCGTGAACCAGCCTTTTAGCTTCAACGTTCTAGCGACCAATGCTTCCAATGCCGCCAATACCTATTCGTTAGGTGCTAACAGCGGTTCTTTGCCGCCCGGGCTAAGTCTTAATACCAGCACTGGCTTAATCAGCGGTACGCCGACTCTGGCGGGCGATTATCAGGTCGCGATCGTAGCTGCGAGTAGTAATGGCGTTGGTAGCTCCGTCCTCGACATTCAAATCCTCAATACCGGCAACGCCATCACGCGCGAGGTCTGGACCAATGGAGTTACTGGGCCGGCGATTTCCGATATCCCGACGACACTGCCGCCCGACAGCACGGATAACTCGTTAGTGACTCTGGAAGACAATGCGGCTTACCCGGATAACTCGGCCAAGCGTTTACGCGGCTACTTCACCGCGCCCACCACTGGTAACTATTACTTCTGGCTCGCCGCCAGTAATGCAGCCGAGCTTTGGATTTCTAACGATAACCAGTATGCTAATAAAGTGCGCCGGGCATACGTCAATGCCCCGGGCACCAGCGCGGAGACCTGGAACGCGCAGGCTAACCAGAAGTCGGCCTGGCTTTCGCTCGTCGCAGGACACAAGTATTACTTCGAGGTCCTGCATAATCATGGCACTGGCACGCCGACCGATAATGTTGCGGTCGCTTATTTCATCGACCCGACCGGCTCGACCGCTAACCCAATCGCGAATAACACCAGTGTTACTCCCGGTTACCTTCTTTCCCCTTACGACTACCCCGCAGTCGCAAGCACGACCGACACGCTCTATGCGACAAACCTGCAGCCGCAGGGAACAGCGGTCAGCACGGCGGTCGGCTCGGCTAGCTTGCGACTTAGCGCGGATCACACGCAAGCCATCCTGCATTTCACCTATGGCGGACTCAGCTCTCCACGGACGGCTTACCACATTCACACCGAAACGGTCGGGATCAATCCGAGCCAGATTGTTTTCGATATTGATGATATAGATAAGTTCCATCCGGAACTAAGGACCGCGGATGGCGGCTATATCTGGAACATCGCCGATGTCGGAACCTGGACGGCTTCAGGCATAGTTGGCGCGATACTCACCGGCCAGACTTATCTGAACATTCACACCGTGGCTTATCCGGCGGGCGAAATCCGCGGAAATCTTACGCTGGTATTTGGTTCGCAAACTCCGCCGACCTTGCAGCCCGACCCCGGCTATGCCGATGATCATGGGACCGATGCCGGCGCCGCCCGTTTCCTTAACCAGGCGACCTTTGGCGCCAGCCCGAGCGACGTCGCCTATGTAAAAACGAACAGTTACTCCGCCTGGATCGATAACCAATTCACCTTACCCGCTTCTGATCTGGTGCCGGATGTCTTAGCTAACGTTAGCTCCGATCCGACTAACCCTTACCCGGATACACTTTGGTTTAACGCCTGGTGGCGCCGGTCGATCACCGCGCCGGATCAGCTTCGGCAGCGAGTCGCCCTTGCCTTGAGCGAAATCATGGTTGTCTCCGACGTAGGTATTCTGAATAACAACGGCCGCATCCTGGCCGATTACTACGACACCTTGCTCGACAATGCTTTCGGCAACTTCCGCAGCATCATGAAGCAGGTCACACTTACTCCGGCGATGGGTCTTTACCTTGACATGCGCGGGAATGCACTGGGGAACCTAACGACTGGTTTGCATCCGAACGAAAACTACGCGCGCGAGATCATGCAACTCTTCTCTTTAGGTCTCAATCGCCTCTGGCCCGATGGGACACTCGTGCTCGATTCCGGCGGAAGCTTGATTCCGACCTACAACCAGGATGTCGTTTCCGGAGTAGCTCGCGTTTTCACCGGGTGGAACTACGGACAAGACCTGCAGGCCAACGGACGGCTGCCGACTAATTTCAGTCCCGCCGCCAACTACCTCGATCCGATGGTGCTGGTGCCAACGAAACACGAGCTCGGTTCCAAGCTTGTCCTGGACAACGTCGTCCTCCCTCCGGCGCAAGGTTACACGGTGGCGGGCGGCGCCACGAGCGGCACCGAATCCGATCCGCTCCAGACTTCCTTCGACACCTATTGCCTGAACGACCTAGATAAGGCGATCGATAGCATGTTCAATAACTCCAGCGTCGGTCCTTTCATCTGCCGCCAACTCATCCAACGATTGGTTAGTAGCAACCCCAGCTCTGGCTATCTCTATCGCGTGGTGCAGAAATTTAACGACGATGGCTCGGCCTCGCACGTCCGCGGCAACATGCAGGCTGTGATCAAGACCATCCTGCTCGATGGTGAAGCGCGCAGTCTTACCTTGCCGGCCGCGATAGCTAACGTCTCCGGCAAACAACGTGAACCGCTCCTGCGACTAACCGGTCCGGCGCGGGCCTTTCCGGTCGTTCCTACCACCGGCAACTATAGCGAGAGCGGCGTGCCTATCCTGAACATCACTACTTCTACGCCACACTTGTTATCAGGAGGCAACGCCGTCTTCCTAGATTTCACCGGTAATACACCGATCCCTTACAATAACCCCACCTCGACTAACTACAGCGTCTTGAGTAACCCCGCGCCGACTACCTTCACGTTCTCGGTCAATACTACCGGGATGAACATTCCAAGCTACACGCAGCTGTCGGGTAGTAACACACTCACGGTTAACACCGCTGGCCCGCAAACGATTACTCCACCGCAAACACTCGGCGCGAAGGTCTACTTGAATTTCCTCAGTGGAGGCGGCAGCAGCGGTATCTACCCGATCGCATCGTATCCCGACGCGTCTCACTTTACCGTAACTATGGGTGACACGACCGCACGTAGCGGTTCGGTCGTTATCCCGCAGCTATCCGCCGGTTACTCAGTCAGGAACTCCGGCACGCCCACTACTTCGACCATCACCGTCGGCACCTTTGGCAACCATAACCTGCAGGTGAACGATCATGTCTGGCTCCATTTCATTCCTGGCTCCGGCAGTCTTAATACCACCGACGTGGAGCTGGTGGTGGCGAGTGTGGTCGATGAAGATCACTTCACGATTGTAGTGCCTAACTCTACCATGAAGAGCGAGACGTCGAACTCTTTGACTGTCTATATGCTGACGCCGCCGCCGCTTACTCGTTCGGGCAGTGTGCAATTCCAAACCAGCAATTACGATGTCGGCGCGACTGAGTCTTATCTGCTGATGTCGCCTCTCAACTCCCCCACGGTCTTTAACTTCTACTTCCCGACCTTCCAATACCCAGGGACACTTTCAGCGGCCAACGTCACCACGCCGGAATTCCAGCTCACCACAGACACCAACGTCATTACGCTAACGAACACGATCGCCGGTTCGATCCTCGGCTCTAGCAACACCAACGGCCTAACGAGTTATCGCAACGGTGGGGGCACGATCACGATGGACCTCAGTCCCTACATGACCGCCGCGCAAACTTCCGACGCCGCCATTCCTGCTTTGGTTGATCAGCTGGGTAATCTCCTGACCGGCGGACAACTGGTGGGGGGAGCCGCACCTTCGACGCGCGCTTCGATCATTAGCTTCGTCGCCAATACTACTAACTTTCCCTACACTACCACCGGCAGTGGTCCGACGGCCACGCAGATGCGCGATCGCGTCCGCGCCATCGTCCATCTCATTATTACTTCGCCGGAGTACGCGATCCAAAAATAACAATGGAACCGCAATTCTATAACTCAGTGACTACGCGCCGGAAGTTCATTCGCCAGGCGGCCTGCGCCGCGCTCGGGACGGCGGCTCTTACTAATACCATTCGCGATTTGCGCTTCATTAACGCCGCCATGGCTCAAACTGGTGTCGCCGATTACAAGGCATTGATCTGTATCTTTCTCGCCGGCGGGAATGACTCGAACAATCTTTTTATTCCCACCGATCCTACTGAGTACGCCAGCTATGCTACTATCCGCACTCCGTCGTTAGCTATTCCTAATGTCGATGGTAGCGGCGCGACCGCACTTCCCCTTAATCCTCTAAGCAGCGACGGACATACCTACGGTGTGCATCCGGCCTGCCGTGAGTTGCAGATGATGTTTAACGGCGTGCCGATGTCGGTAAATGGGAACACGAACAACGGTAAGCTAGCGGCGCTCTTTAATACTGGCACACTGGTCTATCCGCTAACTAAGGCTCAGTATAACTCCGGCGCGGTCGCGAAGCCACCACAGCTGTTTTCCCACAGCGATCAGGTAACACAATGGCAGACGTCGATTCCCGATCGTCCGCCTTCGACTGGCTGGGGCGGGCGTTGCGCGGATTTAATGGACACGGTTAATCCGCGCAATGGTAACGCCGCGGTTCTCTCGTTAGCTATTTCGCTTGCGGGCGCGAATACCTTCGAAGTCGGCGGGGTGGTGCAGCAATATTCAGTCGGAACTGGCGGCGTGGTCTCGATCACGAACTACAACCCGCCGGGCGGACCGAGCAACGGGCGCCAACTGGCCTTCAACAGCATTCTAGGTATCGACGAAATTCAGTCGAACATGCTGCTGCAAAACTACGCGCTCGCCCTCGATCATTCCATCGCCACCGGCACCGGCTTATCGGCCGCCCTGGGTAACTCGCCGCTGTTATCGCCTTACTTTAACGTCACGGCCAACTTCCCGTCGATCGTGGTCCCAAATAGCACGACGACTTTCAGTTCCAGTCTCATGTCGCAGTTGAAAATGATCGCGCGCATTATTGACGCTGGGTATCGCAGCGCGGCGCAAGGCGGTCTCGGGATGAAGCGGCAGATTTTCTTCTGCCAGGTCGGCGGTTATGACACGCACACGGCGCAGACGAATAACGCGGGTAGCACGCAAACGGATAACACGAAAGTAATCCTAGGTTCCCAGGCTAACCTTTTCGCCGAGCTCAGCCAAAGCTTGAATGCTTTCCAATGCGCCATGCACAAGATCGGCACGCAATACGGCGATGTCGATTTCGAGAAACGCGTAACGTGTTTCACGAATAGCGATTTCGGACGCACCTTCCCGAGTAACTTGTTAGGTAGTGATCACGGCTGGGGCAGCCATCACCTGGTCATGGGTGGTGCAGTGAATGGACAAAAGACGTTTGGTAAGTGGCCTACCCTCGCGGTCGGCGGACCCGATGATACGAGCACGGGTCGCTGGATACCTACGACCTCGGTTGATCAATTCGCTGCCACCCTGGCGAAATGGTTCGGGGTCGATGCGAATAAGATGAGCACGGTTTTTCCAAACCTGGGTCGCTTCTCCGTGCCGGATCTCGGCTTCATGGGCTGAGGTTTCAGCGCTCGTTAGGCTGAACTTATGGCCATCCCCAAGCGACTGCGCCGGCCGCTCATTCCCTCAATCGTTGTGCTGATCGCCCTCGGGGTTTGGGCGGAGATTTGGTACAGTCAGTCAACCGGCCACTACCTCTGAATCATCGCCAACGCCCGCGAAAGAACAGAGTAGCCTAACAAGTAGTAGTTCGCCTGCGACGACGATCGCTGACCCATCTAGCTCCGTCGCGCCGCGTGTTTCTACGCCGTTACCCAGTCCCTCGAATTCGCCTCAGCCGAAAAGTTCGATCGCAGCGCTGGCAGCCAAACAGGAAGCGTTCGCTCCTCCCGACCAAGAAGCCATGATCGAGATCGACAAAGTAAGCTTGATGATTCGCGATTATCGAACCATCGCCGGAGAAAATCCCGTAGGTACAAATGCGGAAATCATGGCCGCGGTCATGGGTGGAAACGCGAAACAAGCGAAGCTCGGTCCGCCGGAAGGCATGAAACTAAACGAGAAAGGCGAGATCATCGATCGATGGGGCACGCCATATTTCTTTCACCAAATTTCGCGCGATCACATGGAGATCCGCTCGGCCGGTCCCGACAAGATTCTTTGGACCGACGACGATCCAGTTATTCGTTAGGCAGCACGTACTCCGCGCCTTCGCGCGCCGCTTCCACTTCGAGCAACGCGTTTTTCTCGCGCACTTTCTGTCGTGCGCGCGAGACCATTTCGTCGATCTTCGTGTCGTTGTGATCCGGGTCGTGATGAAACAGGAATAGTTGTTTCACATTCGCGCGAATCGCCAGATCAACTGTGTCGTCCGCGCAGGTGTGGCCCCAGCCGCGACGCGTCTCGTATTCGGCCAGATCGTATTGCGAATCGGCCATCACCACCGCCGCGTCGCGCAGAAAGGCGATCACCTGTTCGTCCTGCAAGCGCGCGTGTTCCAGGCCGGCGGCGGAAGTTTCTCCGGCCGCGCGCTGTCGTTCGACTTCGTATCGCTCGTAAGCCTCGTGATCCGGCAGGTAAACGATGTCGCCTGAACCAGTCGTTAGGCGATAACCCAGACAAATTCCCGGATGATTCGCAAACATCGAGGTGATCTTGATTCCACCGAGATTGAATTCCATTTCTTCCAGTTCTTCGAACGTGACGCGACTGGCCATTTGATTGAGCCCGACGGGAAAAAATGCGCTCTGCATTTGTTCGAAAAGCGCGCCGCGCAATCCGTGCACCGCGCCTTCGTAACCGAGGATGCGAATGTTCACCCGTGGATTGTAGGCCGGCATGAAGAACGGAAACCCCTGGATGTGGTCCCAATGCGTGTGCGTGACCAGCATGGTGATGTTGACCGGGATGTTGCGAAATTCTTTCATGAGCGATTGCCCGAGGCGGCGAATGCCTGAGCCCGCATCGAGGATGATCACTTGATTGCCGATGCGCACTTCCACGCAGGAAGTGTTGCCACCAGTGATGGCGGTGTCCGCGCCCGGTGTCGGAATCGATCCACGCACTCCCCAGAAACGAATTACCGTCGGTCCAGTGGGCGCTTTCGTTTCTTCCTCTTTCGGAACGGTCGCGCCCGCGCCGTTCGTGCATTTTTCCAAAACGCGCAACAACTCCGCCGGCTCAATCGGCTTCACCAGATAATCATCCGCGCCCGCGGCGAAGGCGCTGTCGCGATCGTTGGCGAAACCGCTCACGCTCGTCAGAACGACGCGCGTGTGATTCAGATCTTTTTGTTCGCGAATCGCGCTGCAAACTTTGAAGCCATTTCGTTTCGGCGTGCGCAAGGCGCAGAGCACCGCGGCCGGTTGATGTTTCAGGGCCAGCTCAAAACCGGCTTCGCCATTATCCGCTTCGAAAACCCGCCAGCCCTGACCCGTGAGCGATTGCGAAATGAGCGCGCGCGTCAGCGCGTCGTTGTCGATCAGGACGAGCTCTTTCATCAGGCCATTTTCGGCAGACGAATCCAGAAACGGTTGCCGCCGGCGGCAACTGGTTCGCAGCCAATTTCACCGTTGCCGCTTTCCACCATCAAGCGACAGAAATGCAGTCGCAGAATCGTGGGTTGCGATGCCGCGGATGATATCTCCGGTTTGGAAAACATATCTGCGCACGCATCGGCCGAGACCGGTGCGCCGCTGTCTGTGATGGAAACGGTAATCGACTGCTCCCGGTCTTCCGTGCGAGTAGCGATCGCGCCGCCGGGCGCAGTTCGTTCGATCGCATTCTCGAAAAGGTTGGCCAGGACGCGCTCGAGATGGTTTTGGCCTAACGAGACCTTGATTCGGCTAACCGCTGCAGGTCGGGACAACTGGATTTTCTTCTCGCTGCACAGCGGCGTGATTATCTCGAGCACGCGATCGATCGCATTTTGCACGTCCGCTGTCGGCTGGGTGCCGTTTTGTCCGAAAAGCCCGCTTAGTTCATCGGCGAAAACAGCCAGCACTTTATGAATGAGCGCTTGTTGTTCTTCGGTCGCGCGCGAGGCCAGCCCGAGGAGCAACTGTCCTTTGGGTGAAGTCGTTTCCATTTCGAGGAGACGCAGAGAAGTGATGATGTTGCCGAGCGCGGCCGTCATATCTTCGGCCACGCAATGCAGCAGGATTTCCTTTTTCTGGATTTCCGAATTGAGTCGCTGATGCGCGATAATTGTTTCGCGCGCTTTTTGCAGGACCGCTTTTTTCGCCTCGAAGGCTTCGCCGAGTTTCTCGAGCAGGAGAACCGATTGTCCATCAAGGGTGAGGGCGGTTGCTTCGAGCTCGACTTTTTGTCCGCGCGCGTCCTGCTCGACCCAAGGTCCCGAGTTGGCGCGAATTTCGCCACCCGTTTTCCAACATTCATCGGCGTCGATCAGAAAATTTTCCAGGAACGGCGAGACCCCCGAGTCTAACGAGTCCTCGCCCGAGGCGATTTTTGGCCAAAGCTCTTTCAGCCAAACCGGTGCTTCACCGTCGGCGCGCAGGACGCCGGACGGCTCGCGCACGAAAAGCGCGTAGCCGAGCGCCTGCAGAACAAAATTGGCCGGCGAAACACTCATTCGTCAGGCCGCGGTCATCATGCGCGCCAACTCCGTGAACAATTCTTCCACGCCCGCGCCCTCTTTTGCGCTCGTCTTAATTGTTTTCCAACCACGACTCGTTAGGCCACTGATGTCGCCCTCGTTCACTTCCCATTGCAGCGCGAGATCCGCTTTGTTCAACGCCAAGATAAATGGCGCGTTCGGAATCGCTTCGGCCACGCGCGTTTGAATTTCGAGAATTTGTTCAAATGTGACGCGGCGGGTCCCATCCGCCACCAGTAGATATCCGCTCGTCCCGCGCAGGTAGGATGTCTGCAGCCTTTGAAAATCATCGTCGCCTGCCAGATCCCAGATCATGAGCGTCACTTCATTGCCGTCCAGTTGCACGGTCTTCTTGTCGATCTTCACTCCGACGGTCGTGAGATATTTGTCGGAGAAAATGCTGTGGACGAATTTCGCAACGAGACTCGTTTTGCCGACGCCGGAGGCGCCGATCATGCAGACTTTTTTTTGAATCACGACGCTAGGGTTGAATGAGAATGCGCAAAGCCACGCGCCGGTCCGATTGTTCCGGCTGCGGCTTTTCGCCGGGACTCAGAGGCGGTGGCGCGCCCAAGCCTAACGACTTCATCTTTCCCCCGTCTAGCCCGCATGAAATGAGAAAATTACGGACGGCCTCCGCGCGCCGTTTACTCAAATCGACATTGGAAGCTTCGCTGCCCACCGCATCGGCATAGCCGCGAATCTCGAGATTCACGTTCACGCCCATGCGTTGCGCAGACGCAAAGCAACGCCGGATCTCGTCCGGCAAACGCGAGAGCGCCGCGAATCCTTCCGTGGCGAAGTTGTCTTTGTTCACCAGAAAATAAACGTAGGCGCTTTCGATGACCGACTTCGATTGCTGGAAGGAGCGCTGGTCCGTGTCCTCGACTTTCAGATCGTCGAGCGCGCGAATTCCGGGAATTTCCGTTGCGCCGCGGCGCACGCGATCGAGCCAGGCATGCGATGCTTCGCCGGTCAGCGTCAAACGGCCAGCGTCGACATTGGCAGTGACCGTGTCTGGTAAACCGAAGAGATCCTGGAAGCGTTGCAGAACGAGTTTGGGATCGAATTCCACCAGCAGGTCGTCGCCGTTGATCGTCGCGACGCCGGGAATTTTTGCCGCGGCTTCGCGCACGGGCGCGATCCATTCGTAGGGCGCGCTCCCGACCAGGGTGAGCGTTTCATTCGCCACCACCGCTTTCACGGTTGCAGGCAAAGGAAAGGCGGATTTGAAACGCTCGAGTGTTAAACCCGGATCGTAGGTTGCTTTCAAATCGTGCTCGGTGATCGAAACGATGCCGGGAATCTGCGTTCCTTCGCGACGCACGCGCTCGATCCATTCGTAAGGTGCCTGTCCGGAAATTAGCACCACCCCGTTTGCGATCGACAACTGCAAATCCTTCGGCATACCGAAACGTTGGGCGAATCGTCTCCGAATAATCGCCGGATCGACTGCGAAGTAATTTTTCCAGCTAAAATGAATTCGTTTCGGATTCAGATGGGAATCTTGCGCGAGTGTCGCGGCGTCCCTCGCCAATGGATCGCGCATTCCGGCGATGCGCGATTTGCCTAACCAGTGGTGGGCCGCCGAGGTCACGGCGATTCCCGCCTCGCTGTTCAAGCGGTGCAGAAAATTGCGCCAACGGAAATGACTTTGCACAGCGAAAAGGGATGCCAGCAAAATCAGGGTCGAGAGAATTCCCAGGACTAGCCACGCGCGCGTCGGATGAGTGGCGCCGTTTTTTTCGCGCGCATATTGCGAACGCAAACAGGTTTCTAATTCCGGCCGCAACGCCTGAAAAGGTGCGGTGTCGCCATTGAAATTCGCCAGCGCACCGCCTTCCATGATGTGCGCGCTCTCGACCGTTTCCTCCAACGTGGTGCGCAACTCGCGCGGCGGATTTCCGCGAATGACCGCGGCGAGATAGGCATGTCGGCCCGGCGCAATCCACACCTGCAGTTCGCCGATGCGAAATTCTTCCAGCGCGGAATCGTCGCCAGTCTTGAACGAATCGCGCGCGAAATCCTGGATCGCGCTCAACATGCTCGCCACCATATCGGAGTCCTGCGTTGTGGCCGAATCGGCCGCGACATGCAGAAGCGCGACACTGGTTTCGCGATGAATCAGGAAAAGTTGTTCGACCCGATAAACCAGGCTGCGCAACATCACCACTTCGGCAAAACTGCGCCCGGTCCGTGCGGCTTCCAGACGCCACTTCAAACCTTGCCAGGAAAACGTGTGCGAGAGCGTTTCGTTTAACGATTGCAACAACCGCCGGAAACTTTCCGCGATCGACCGCCGCACCATCGGGCCAAGAATTGGATGGAGCGCATCGACAAAAACTTTCGGGTTAGAACTGATCGATTCGCGCACTGAACCTTCCACCGCCGGCTGCAAGGCGCGGCTCAATTCTTCGCCGTGCGCATGACTGATCTTGACCGATTGCGGCAATACGTTCGCCACTTCGCGCGCACGCAGTTGCTGATCGGCCAGGCGCTCACGCAAACGCGCCAGCTCCTCGCGCTCCTTGCGCAGGAGGAGGCGGCGAAGCTCCTCGAGCTCCTCCGGCGAATCCTGCGAAGCGCGCATCAAGCGGATGCGCTAAGAGCCGTTGGTCGGCACGCGAAATTCGTTTTTCAAACGCAGCGAAATTTCGCTCAACATTTCCGCGAGTTGTTCCTTCGCGGTCATGCTGTTGCGCAGCTGCGACGTTTCGTGTTCCAGGCCGGCCCGCATCTGGTCGTGTTTGTCCTTGATTTCGCTGCTGAGCGCCTTGGAATGATCCAGCAGTTGCTGACGCAAATCGCGCACTTCTTTGGCAATTTGGCTATCGAGGTTGCCCACGCGCTCGTTGAAATGCCGCGCCGTTTCCGCGAGATCCCGCGCGATTTTTTCCAACATCTGCCCGCGCTCGGTTTGTTCGCTCGTCAGGCGATTCCCCAGCGACTCCGTTTCGCCGCGCATGAAACTTTCCATGGCTTCGAGACGTTTTTGAATGTCCCAGCGCAAGTTGTTGGCTTCATGCACTAGCCGTTCTTCCAGGCGTTGGAACCGGCTGTCGTAATCGCGCATTTGCGGTCCGAAGAGAATGTCGCGAATGCGATCGACATTTTGAGTTTCGTCGATCGGCGGACCGTCCGGCCGGTTTTGCTCCTGGGCTTCTGAGGGGTTGATCATGTCCGCTATCGTGTAGCAAAAAAAGGATGCAGAAGCAATCTCGGCGTCGAAAGGCGCGCCGATTTGTCAGGCTAGAGCAGCGGCCGCCGCCTCGCAGACCGCGAGCGTGTCGTTAAAGGCGTTGAGCGTGACGTTTAGGTCGCGCAAGAGCCCGTCGTGCAATCCATAAATCAAACCATGCACGGAGACTTCCTGCCCTCGTTCCCACGCATCGCGCAGGATTGTTGTCATCCCCACGTTGGCGACCTGCTCGATCACGTTCAATTCACACAGACGAGCCGCGGCCTCTGCCTCGGTCGCAGCACTCGTGAGGCGAGCTTCGTATTTTTGCCGCACATCCTGCAGGTGCCGCAGCCAGTTGTCGCTCAAGCCGAGTCGATCGCGCCGCAAGGCCGCCAGCACGCCGCTGCATCCGTAATGTCCGCAAACAATGATGTGGCTCACCTTCAGCATGTCGACGGCGAACTGCATGACCGACAAACAATTGAGATCGGTATGCACCACCAGGTTGGCGATGTTGCGGTGGACAAATAATTCGCCGGGCAGAAGTCCGACGATCTGGTTAGCTGGCACTCGACTGTCGGAACATCCGATCCACAAATATTTCGGGAACTGCTGTTGCGAGAGATCGACGAAAAAATTCGGATCCTGCTCCCGGATGCGCGTGGCCCAGGCCTTGTTGTTCTGGAAGAGTTCGGCGAGGTCGCGCATTCCGCGCAGACATTGACGCAGAGAGCGAGCGAGAGCAACGATTGCGCGCAAGATGTCAAAGATTTCGCATCGGGTGATCGAAGCCGCAGAGAGAATGCGTGACGCCGTGAAGCGGTTGCGTTTCGTCGCGCCTGTTACGCACGTTTACAATCCGCTCGAGTACGCCTGGGCGGCGCACGAAGAATATTTGCGTCGTTACGCCGCGACGAAAAAGCGCGCCGTTTTTCTTGGGATGAATCCGGGTCCATTCGGCATGGCGCAGACCGGTGTACCTTTCGGTGAAGTGGCAGCGGTGCGAGATTGGTTAGGCATCGAGGCGCCGATCGCGAAACCAAAACGCGAACATCCGAAACGGCTCGTCACCGGATTCGATTGTCCGCGCAGCGAAATCAGCGGTCAGCGTTTATGGGGATTGTTTCGCGCACGCTTCGGTACCGCCGAGAAATTCTTCGCCGAACATTTTGTGGTGAATTATTGCCCGCTCGTTTTCATGGAAGAAAGCGGCTGCAATCGGACGCCCGACAAACTTCCGCCTAACGAGAGGTTGAAGCTCTTCGCTATCTGTGATCAACACCTGCGCGAAGTCATCGCTGCCCTCGAACCGGAATGGCTCATCGGTGTCGGTGACTTTGCCATGAAACGCGCGCAACAAATTTGTCGCGACAACAAACCAACGATTTCTCGCATCCTTCATCCGAGTCCCGCGAGTCCGGCGGCGAACAGGAATTGGGCCGAGGTCGCGACCCAAGAACTTCAGCTGCTCGGCGTCTGGAATTAGCCGCTCTTGCGGTAGTGATCGGCCAGCGGATAACTGCGCGCGACCAGTCCAAAGATTAGCGCCGCGACAAACGCGAAAACGGCGAAGAAAAACATCTGCACCGCCGTGATGCCGTAGCCGCTTGATTTGATCAGGTCGATGACCTTCGCGTTTTGCACACCGAGATTCACGACCAGCACCCAAAGATTTCCGATCGTCACCGACAGATTCCAGAACGCCATGATCGCGCCCTTCATCGCGAGCGGCGCCTGGCTGTAAGCGAACTCAAGACCAGTCGCGGAGACGAGCACTTCGCCAAGAGTCAGGAACGCATAGGGCAACACTTGCCACGTAATCGTGAAAGCATTGCCGCGATCGAGCACGAGTTGCATCGCGCCGACGATGATCCAGGCCACGCCCGAGAACGCGATGCCCGCCGTCATTCGTCGCAAAGCGGTCGGTTCAATCCCGCGACGGCGCAGCATCGGATAAAGCACAAGGTTATTGAATGGAATGAGCAACATGACGAGCGCGGGATTGAGCGCCTGCATTTGCGATGATTGGAACCAACTCGGTTTGCTCATCGCGTTCGCCTGCAAAACCCAGGTCGATGCTTTCTGATCGAAGAGCGACCAGAACGGCGTGACGAGCGCGAAGAGAACGAGCACACGCAAGACTGAACGCACACCATCGATCGCATCGTCGGGATGTTGTCCGCGAATTTTTTCCAACTGCGACCAAACGCCGATCCCGCCAAACGCGATCAAGGCTACGAGCGCGAGGCAGGCGGAAATGACGACGCCCAGTTGCAAAATGTAGAGAAACGAAATGATCGCGAGTGCAACGGCGATCGCAGCGAAAACTTGTCCGCGCGTTCCCGACATGATCGCGTCGCGCGAAACGCGCAGGAACGAATGCGGATTCGGCGGCGCGGGCGGCAGCATGACGTATTGCTTGCGACCCAGCCAAAGAATCACGGTCGAGATAAACATGAGCGCGCCCGGAATGCCGAAAGCGATCGCCGGTCCGAGTTGCTTCAGAAAAATCGGCATCAGGAATGAGGCGAAGAGCGAACCGAAATTGATGATCCAGTAAAAAGAATCGAAGACGACTTTCGCGCGATGCTTGTTCGTCTGATCAAACTGATCGCCAACAAACGCCGCCACGCATGGTTTGATTCCACCCGAGCCGAGCGCGATCAGGCAGAGCCCGAAATAAAATCCCATGCGATTTGTGACAAACATCGCGAGGCACGCCTGACCGACGCAGTAGACGAGGCTCAGCCAGAAAATAGTGTGATATTTCCCGAAGAAGCGGTCAGCTAACCAGCCGCCGAGCAGCGGAAAAAAATAAACGCCGATAACGAAGGTGTGGAAAACATCTTTCGCTGCATGCTCGCGATCTGCTTCCGGTAAGTACGCCAGCAGCGACGAAACCAAGAACACCGTAAGGATATTCCGCATCCCATAAAAGCTGAAGCGCTCGCAACCTTCATTACCGATGATGTAACGGATCTGCTTCGGGATCGGCGCGTTTGGATTCAGTGCAGTCGCAGTCGGAACTGGCGCACTGATGACGGAAGCTTCCTTCACGATGGATCGACTCGCATATTATTTCCCCGCATGCGCTGTCCACAATGCAGCCTCGTCGATCTTATCCATTTTCAGCAAAGCCTTCATCACACGGTCCGCTCTTGCAGCATCACTATCCCTCAAAAGCTGAGCCAGACCGGTCGGCACGATGTGCCATGACAAGCCGAACTTGTCTTTGAGCCAACCCCAACGCGATGTCTTCCCGCCTGCGGAAAGTTTATCCCAGAAATAATCTATCTCTTCTTGCGTATCGCAGTTCACGGTCAACATCGCGTTCTGCGTAGACTTAGAATCTGCACCCCTATTCACCGCGATGAACTCTTGTTCGTCCATCATAAAACTGAAACCGGCGACTCTGTCCTGCGATTGCGGACCTAGATCGAGGTAGTGATTGCTGGTGTAGTCCCGGCGCGACGCAAAGACGGATTTGTAAAACTTCATCGCCTCTTCGGCATTACCGTCAAACCACAGCCACGACGTAAACCTTTGGTGGGTGAGAGTTGTCCGGCGATTTTCGACCATCGCGCTCATCGCAGCAGCGGAATCGCGTTGCGCTTTCGCGCTATCCTTCAAGATCACTTCGATCGATTCGCGAAGCCCTTTCCCTTCGAGCAATGTCCAATTGAACTCCGAGCTCATCCATACCGCATCCCCAGCACAGTTTTCGTTTTCAAAATCCACCGGCAACGGCTGATCCTTTTCATCCCGAACTTTGCCGGTGTTTTTGTTTAGGAAAAGAAGGTAGCGCTCGCCTGTCAGGCCATGCGTTAGCGTGCTGTCCCGGCCCGGAGCGAAAACGAATGGTAGGTCACGCAGATATGCATTCGATCGTTTGTTGTCCTTCGCTTCGCCTTTCAACACCGTAAGAATCTCTATTTCGAAAACGCCCCCGCTGCCCATATCGAGTTGCTCTGGTCGTTTGATGATCTGGGCAATGAAGATGAACTCCGCTCCGTCGATCAGTTCTTTGAGACCCGGGAACGTACCGTAAAGCGGCGCGGGCGACTCCCTGGTTGTCAGAATCAGCACGAAAGCCGTCAGCACCGATATCCGCCGGCCAAGGTGCATCGAGAAGAACCGCTAATGTGTCGCGGTCTGCAATCCCGCTTTGTGATACGTCACTAAGCGAAAGCCCCACTCGATGAGCGTGGCTTGATCTTTAGCGATGAGTTTTTTTTCGTTGAGGAAGATGACGATCTTTTGCTTGAGCTCGTTTTGTTCGCCGGCGTCGTCGAGGATTTCGAAAATTTCCATCGAGAGCAGCCAATCATCGGCGTGCTCGGCCTGTTGCGTTTCCCAGATTTCGCCGAGACGTTCGTAACCGACTTTGCGATCGCGAATGTCGCGCACTTGCGCGTAGAGGTTCTCGAGTTTCTTGCGCTTGTCGTCCGACGGAACTTTGATCGTGCGCTCCTTAGGAACGAGCGCGACTTCCAGATAGGCATCCTTGTCCGCGGCGCCGTTGAAGACGGAAACGATACGTTCGCCCACGGCCATGTCGTATTCGCCCCAGCTCGGATCGAAGAGGACGCGGTCGCCAAGTTTCACGCTGCAATTCGAGAAGGTAACCAAGACAAGCTGGCCCTTCTGCCTAACGAGTCGTTCGACCTTTCCATCAACTATCACACCGCTTTCGAATTCCAGCTGCGCGTTTGTACCTTCCTGCAGTTCAATTTCTTTCCACTTGCCGATCGGTGCGCCGAATCCTTCCGCGTGCCGGCTTTTGCCGTGGCCTTCGAGCTGTTGGTAGTTAAAGGCGAGCGCGGTCGGTCCAGTCGTGCGCAGGTAAATCGCCTGCTGTTTGTCGGTCAGGACTTCGGTGAAGACGCCGGTGACTTGCAGGCCTGATGAATATTCCGCGGTGGCGGGCCGCGCGCATTCAATCGCTTTGTTAAGGCCGTCGAGTCCGCCGACGCGATAGGCCATCCTGCTGGCGAATTCTTCCAGCACATCGCTGAGGTGTTTGAAATCGCGGCAGACAAAGAGCTGCGGTTGCTTGGTCGTGATATCGAAGGGCTGCTGTGCCGCATCGACCGAATACCAAAGTTTTTTTACGTGCGGTTCGAGACACGAAACCGATTCGCCGATGGAAGAGAGCAAACCCGCGCCGTAGATTTTCGGCTGCTCCAAGGTGCCGATGAGTCCGTATTCGACCGTCCACCAATGCAGTCGCGAGAGCAGCGCCATCTCGGAAGGTTCACCGAGATTTTTCTGTCGTTCTTCGACCAGCGCAGTCGCATCCGCTAACTTCTTCGCATCCGGATTCGGCATCTCCTTCAAAATCGAAAGGCTTCGGATCGCTTCGTATAGCTCGAAGTCTTTTCTCGTCTGCATCGCCTTCGCGCCGACTTCGCCGAAGCGTTGCAGGTAGTTCGAATACTCGCGATCGACAATGATCGGCGCATGTCCCGCCGCTTCGTGCACAATGTCCGGCGCCGGTGTGTATTCGATGTGATGGATCTGCCGCATGTCGCACGCGATCACTAAGACCTTGTAGGCTTGGAATTCCATGAAAGCCGCCGGCGGAATAAATCCATCGACCGCGACCGCGCCCCAGCCGATGCGACCGAGAATTTCGTTCATCTCATCGATGCGCGGAATGCGCTCGAAAGAAATGCCGGTATCGAGCAGTCCCTGAAAATAAACTTTGTGCGCGTACTCTTTCAGGAAAAACATGTTCTGCCGCATGATGAAACGCCAGACGGCGTGATCGACCGGCGTGTATTCGTCGTAGCGCTGATCGACTGCGAATTGCAGAAGGTGTTTCGGAAGAGCGGCCACTGCCGCATTGTCCATGGAGATGCCTTTGGATTGCATATGGGGAAGAGACGCTGGTCGCTTGCAGTTTAACTTATGATCGAAACTGCGGCGAGCAAGAGTTGTAGCTGTAGCGACGGCGCTGCGTCGCCGTATGAACGCGTGGATTCCGGAGGACGCGCTGAAACGCCAGCGCGGCGTCGCTACAACCCGCTCCTCTGGTTGAACTTGGTTTGTCTCGATGCGCCCATTGTTGCCATCAGTTGGATGTGGCTCTTCGCACGAAGGTTCGGAATTCCGATTTCGCCCGGCGGGACGGCCGCGCTTTTTCTCACGGCGTGGTTCATTTATCTGGCCGATCGATTCGCCGATAACCTTTCGTTAGACCAAGGCGTTTTAGAATCTTTGCGCCAGCGATTTTGTCGCCAGCATTCTATCAGTTGGTTGGTCGCATTGCTGCTGATTGGTCTGGCTGACGCGTTCCTCGTTCTTACGCAACTAGATCCGCGAACGCGCGCGACCGGCGCAGCTGTCGCCGCCCTGGCGTTGGTCTATCTCTGTCTGAATCAGTTTGCGCCCGCTGTTTGGCGACGCCTGCCATTAAAGGAAATCTGGATCGGATTTCTCTTCGCCGCTGGAACACTGGTTCCACTAACGAGTGGCCTAACGAGAGCAATAGCACCCAGTTGGTTTCTCTTCGCCAGCCTTTGTTCGTTCAATTGCATCTGCATCGCGGTCTGGGAAATGGATCTCGACCTGGCACAAAGGCGTGTTTCGATTGCGACATCCATCGCGATTGGCGGTCGATTCGTGGTGCCGGCAGCGCTTGTCCTTTGCCTAACGAGTGGTGTGCTTAGAGTGCCTGAAATCTTCGCGAGCGCCACGCTGCTCGCCGCCGTTCACATCTTCAGGAACAAGATTCAACCGGATGTTCGCACTGCGCTCGCTGATTTGGTTCTGCTGACACCAATCGCCGCAATCGTTCTCTAAAAAATTTCGACGACGTCGTTGACCGTCACGAGATCCTTAATTCGTGCAGCATCCCAGTTGGCGGTGCGAATGCAGCCGTGACTGCCGGCGCGGCCGATAGTTTCGGGATTGTTGGTGCCGTGGATGCCGATGCCAGGTCGGTTCAAGCCCATCCACAAGATGCCGACCGGATTGTTCGGACCGGGCGGGAGGTTGAAGAAATTGTCGGTGCGCACGCCGAAGTTGAGCACGCCTTCGTCATGGCGAAACCAAGGCAGAGTGGCGATGCCGAGAATTTTCCAGGTGCCGATCGGCGCCGGCAATTTCGTTGAGCCGGGCGTGATGGGAAAATGCGCGACGATTTTCTCGCCGTCTTTGATGACAAGCGTGCGCTCGCGCGTGTCGACGTAAAGTTTGCGCGCGGCGAACGCCGGATTCGGCGGGACAAACGATTCGCTCAGTTTTTCAATTTCGAATGGTTGCACATTCGGCACGCGTACGACGTCGCCCGGTCGAAGTTTCTCGAGGTTCTGCGTCGGGTTCAGTTTTTTCAGGAACGCTTCTTCCGCGTGAAATCTTTCTGCGACGAATTCGAGGAGCGAGCCGTATTTCAGCGCTTTAAGTTTTGCCTGCTCCGAGGGCTTCGATGAAACCGCTCCCACGAAGTTTTCCGCTTCCGGTGGAATGACGTAGTTGGTGAATGGCTGCGGAACTTCGGCGAGGAATTCATCGACCGAACCGGTCACTGGCAGGCCGTTGGCGCGCTTGTAGGAAACGAGCGCTTTGCGAAAAAATTCGCCCATTGCGCCGTCGATTTTTCCGGGCGCGAACAAATGATTATCGAGAAAAATTTGCAGCCGCGTGCTGGTTTCTTCGTCGTAATTCGGCAGCGCAATGACCGGCGTTGGTGCAGCGATGGCGCGCGGAATTGGTGTCGGTTTTGGTTTCGGAGTTGGTGCGGGGATTGGCGTCGGCGCGGGTTTCTCCCACGGCCAGTGAAAAGTAGGCGATGATGCGGCGCGTGGTGTCGGCGCTGCCGGCGCGATCGCGATTAGTGCGATCGAAAGCGCGAGGCTGCCGAAGAATTTCATGGGCGAAGTAATCGGCGAGAAGAGACGCAGCGCAAGACTAACGATTCGCTCCGGCCGGGAACATCACTTTGTCCGGTGCCGCATTGAGAGCGGCGAGCAGTTTAGGGATCAAGCGGTTCTTGACGGTGCCAGCTTCGCGCGGCGGCACGAGATAGCGCACGATGGCATCGACCCACGTGACCTCATCGACTCGAAAAAAAACGCGCGGATGCGCTCTGACCTCCAACTCGTCCACCGGAGTTTTCGAAAGTAAGCCACGGAAAACATTTACGCGCTCGACCATCTCGGGACCGATCTCTTCCTCCACAATTTTCTCCATGGTGTAAGCGACAAATTGCAGGTCGCTCTGATAGGCAATTTGAAATTTGATCTCGTTCCAGATGTAAGGAAAAAGCGGCCAGGAATAGTTCCAGACAATCGAGTCGAGCACTTTTTCGTTGGGAAATTTAATGATGCGTCCGCTCGGATGATCGGTGGAAAGATATTGGCCGCCGAATTCCCAGAGCGTGGTGTCGAGATAGCCGACGTCAATAACGTCGCCGGTCGCTTCACCGATCTTGATGCGATCGCCCACGCGGTAGGGTTGCCTAACGAGTATGTAAATCCAGGCGACGAAACTTTTCATCGGTGTCTGCACGGCCAGCCCGATGACGAGTGAGCCAATACCGAGCGCGGTGAGCGCGGCGTACCAATTGACAAAAATGACCGAGATCGCGATGAGCGCGATGAGGATGCCGACGACAAGGTGTTGAATCCTCTGCAGCGTAAAACGCGTGACCGCGTCTTCGATTTTTCCTACGACATAAACCTTGACCGCCTTACTGATGGCGAGAACGACAACGATGAGCGCGGCCCCGCGGAGCGCACGTCGGGTAATGTCGGCTTGCGCCTGGAGAAGCGGAATGAGTCTGGTGCCGACGAGATAGTAGACAATCGCGCAACCAAGCAGGACGAGCGCGTGCGGAAGAAAAATGAATTTGTATTTGGCCTTCTCGCTGATTTTTTCTTCCGCGCGCTGCCCAGTGGCGCGGGCCAGTTCCTGTTTTACCTCAGGCTTCTCGCAAATCTCGGCGGCGGATTCAGGCATCTAAGAGAATTCGTAACGCGGCTCACTTTTGAGCGTTGCTAGCTTCGCACCCAGCAGCGCAAAACTTCCGCCACGCTCCACGCCTGCGCGATACAGCCGCCCGGTTTGTGCGGTGCGCGCGCGTCGAAAACTTCACTGATGGTTCCGATGCCTGCTTCATCGAAGTGCTGCGGGAAACCTTCGAGAAATTTCTTTGCGCCGGCGGCATCATCGGGATGCACCTTGCGCCAGGCATCGATGAACGGGCCGATAAGCCACGCCCAAACCGTTCCTTGATGGTAAGCGCCGTCGCGCGAGCGCAGGTTGCCGCTGTAAATCGGTTGGTAATCGGGATCGTTTGGTGAAAGCGAACGCAGGCCGACCGGCGTGACCAGTTCACGTTCGGCGACATCGATCACGGAGGCCCAGCGATCCTTGTCCAACACGGGATGATCGAGCGAGATGGCGAAAATTTGATTCGGCCGACAGGAACTATCGACTTTGCCGGACTCGCCGTTGCAATCGATCACGTCGTAGAGATATCCGCCTTCGCTGTACCAGAAGCGCGAATTGAAACAGGTGCGCGTTCGTTCGGCATGCTCTTCGTAGCGGCGCGCTTCATCTTCACCACTCGTTAGGCGCAGCCAAGTGGCCAGCAGCTTCAGCGCGTTAAACCAAAGAGCATTGAGCTCGACCGTTTTTCCGCGCCGCGGCGTGACCACCCAATCACCCATCTTCGCATCCATCCAGGTCAGCTGATAACCTTCCGCGCCTTGCGCCAGCAAACCGTCCGCGGGATCGACGTGAATGTTGAAGCGTGTGCCGCGCAAATGTGCTTCCGCGATTTCCACCAAAGTCGGGAGCAACAAGCGTAAAGTTATTCGATCATTCGTTAGGCTAAAATAGCGCCCGAGCGCGTGGAAAAACCAGAGCGTGGCATCGGCCGTGTGATAAAGACCTTCGTTTTTACCATCGGGAAACATGTTCGGAATCAGGCCATCGCGCACGTAATAAGCAAAGGTGCGCAGGATGTAGCCGGCCTCTATCCATCGACCAGTCGTTAGGCAAAGTCCTTCCAGACTGATCATGCTGTCGCGGCCCCAATCGGTAAACCAATGATAACCGGCGATGACCGTGCGCACTTCATCACCCGCGGCGTGTGCGCGCGCGGCGTCGCGCGCGCGGCCGGCTGGGGTAATGACAAATTGATCCGCGGCGAAAACCAATTCCGCCGCGATGCCTTCGCGTGCGTTGGCCGGTGCTTGGCCGAGCAAACGGGCGCGGCGTTCGCGTTCCGCGGCCAGCACCTCGGCCGGGCTCAGCACGTCGATGATTTCCCAATCTTCTGTCGATCCGACAAGCGTCGCCGTTCTTTGCTCGCGCAGATCGACCCGAAAAAAACCCGGGCTCCAAAGATTCCCCTCAAAGGCGTAACCGCGTTCCTGCTCGGTGCGATAAACGACCTGATGAATTTGCGAAGGCGCAATGGTGAAGGCGCCATCTCCGCACAAACGCATGCGCAGCGGCGGAATTTTGCGCCGCGCGCCGGTAATTTCGTAGCGGCCATCAACGGCGCTGAGTTTGTAGGGCGCGGAAAAATCCTCATCCACCCCGCGCTCGTGATGACGGAAATGAAACGCCGGCCGCAGCTCCAGTCGCGGCAATGAGGCACCGCCGTTGATTTGATAACTGACGTGAACGGTGTTTTGCAGATGCGGAAGCAAAATGCGTTTTTCGATGACGAGATCGCGCACGTGATAGATCCAAACCGGCAGACCATCCTCGAGCCGAAATTCGCGCAGATAATCGGCACCCTGCAGATCGAGCTGACCGCCCGCGCGCTCCTCCGCGCCTAACGAGACGACATCGTCATCGGAGAAGCGAAGAAATTCCGAGACGTGACTCCACATCACGATACGTCCCAGTGGCGACGGTAACGCAGCGATGAGAATGCCGTGATACTTGCGCGTGATGGCGCCGCTGACGCTACCCGACGCGTAACCGCCGAGTCCATTCGTCACGAGCCACTCGCGATTGAGCAGAATTTCGCGTGAACTTTCCCCCGGATCCCATGGCATCTTCCGAACCACGACCGGTTCGTTCGTTTTCAGAGATGTCATTGCTTCTCGTCAAAGATTTGCTTCTTCGGTTTTCGTCGCGGCGCGGTTTCGCGCACGGGATGAAGCGCGACGGTTGCTTCCGCCGGCAAAACCCAGCGGCGATCGGTGACGACCTCGCACGGTCCGGGCCCACCGTAGCGAACCGACTCGCTTGTCCAAAGAGTTTCCCAGCGAAAACCGAGCGGCGGCGCCAATAGTGGTTCAGGCAACGGCTCAAGCGCGGAACGTTTTCCGAGATTCACAATCAGCAAGCGATCGCTTCCGTCATCACTGAAATAGCGAAGCGCAAAACTCGCATCGCCTAGCACAGCTCCATCCACGCCGCCGGCGATTTGTTCGCGGAAGCGCACATCATCACGACGCAGCTGGATGAGATCGCGATGCAAATCGTAAATGGGTTTTCCGGGTTTGCGTTCGTCGAAGTTGAGTTTCGAACGCAGGAATGTCTGCCGATCTGCGGGCGGCGGCAGATGTGATTGTGTCTCTTTGCTAGCGGTGGAGGGAAATTGTTTCAGGAATCGGAAACGACCTTCCTGGATCGCCTCGCGCAAATCGCCGGAGGCATCGCTGAAATACATGAAAGGATTGGTCGCGCCAAATTCCTCACCTTGAAACAACATCGGAGTCCATGGGCCTAACAAAAGCAAAGCGGTCATAGCGCGGTAACGGCCGGGCGAGGATTGCAGACGGACGCGTTCGCCAAAGGCAGAGTTCGCTACCTGATCGTGATTCTCAATGAAAGCGACGAACGCTTGCGGGCCGATGCCGTAGGTCGGCTCGCCGCGCGGTGCGTCCTGCCACAAGAAGGGTTGGCCTTGGAAAAGGTAACCGTACTTCGCCGCGGAAATGAACTCCTGCGGATTGCCGCGGTAATCGCTGTAGTAGGCTTCGTTCCGTCCGGTCAACGCGACCAGCGTGCTGTGATGCAGATCGTCGTTCCAGAGCGCATCGAGATCGTCGCCGCCAGCTTTTTTTTGCCTAACGAGTTTGGCCTCCTGTGGTTCGTTTTCGGCAACAAGGATGATGGAACGTTGGCCGGCGGCCTTACGCGCCGCTCGTCCGATCTCGCCGACAATATATTCCGCGGATGCATCGTGGATGTCCTGCGTCGCATCGAAACGGAAACCGTCGAAATGAAATTCCTCAATCCAATAGCGGGCATTGGTGATGAAAAATTCGCGGACCGGTTTGGAATTCCGGCCATCGAAATTCAGCGAATCGCCCCAATCATTTTCGTGTCGCTCGGTAAAGTAATCCTCGGAAAAAACGCGGAGATAATTTCCTTCCGGCCCGAAGTGGTTGTAAACCACATCGAGAATCACGCCGATGCCTAACGAGTGCGCCTGGTCGATGAAACTGCGCAAATCATCCGGTTTTCCGTAAAGATGGGTCGGCGCGAAAAGATCGACGCCATCGTAACCCCAGCCGAATTGGCCCGCGAAATCCGCGATCGGCATCATCTCGATGGTGGTGATTCCGACATCGGCCAGTTCGGGCAATTGCTCCGCGGCCGCGCGCCAGGTTCCTTCTTTGGTGAAGGTGCCGATGTGCATCTCGTAGATCATCTGGCCGGGCATGCGAATTCCGTCCCAGCGCGCATCGCTCCAGCGAAAGGTTGTAGGATTCACGATGGCCGACGAACGATGTGGTCCCTGTGGCTGGCTGCGCGAGGCCGGATCGGGATGGAACATCTCGGCTTCATCGACACGAAAACGATAAAACGCCCCCGCATCGGCCGGCGCCGTTCCCGAAAAATATCCATCGGCTTCCGCTTCCAATGGATGAAAACTGCGCGCCGGATCTTCATCCGCCGATTTTTCCAAGACGACATCGACGCGTTTTGCCTTCGGCGCCCAGACGCGAAAGTTGGTCGCACCGTCACCCGTAGGTTCGGCTCCGATTGGGTAACGGCGAGGGAATGAAGTTGATTTCACAGGCAATAATCGAGCGAAGAGAGCCATACAGTTGCGCAAGAATTCGTTATGCTCGAACGAATTCGCGTCCTCACTCGCGGTGCTTTCAGAAAGGTCTCGTTAGGGCTTGAAACACGTATAAAGTCTGTGCGAGAGTCGGCGCTTCATGAAATTCGTCTCTCTTGCCATCCTTAGCCTGCTCCTTCCTGCGCAACTATTTGCCGCGCCCGCCCCGGCGAAACAACGCACCATCAAAGTCCTGGTGCATCCGCGCACGATCCAGAACCTGCCCAACTTTCCGTTGTCAACTTTGAAGACGAGCTTAAGCCCGAAGCTCTATAATTCGCTCAGCGTCTCGAATGTCGACGCCTGGATCGTGGCAACGGTCCCGCCCTATGGCGGCGAGCCGAAAATCACCCACTCGGAAGCCGGCGGCGTTTTCGATAAGATAGCCCTCGCGTGGGCGAAGGGTTGGGGCGACGTTGGATACAACACTACGGAAAGCCGCACCCACTCGCCGTCGGTCACTGTCCATCTGCTTATCTACAAAATCGCAGATGGCATCATGGCCGTGAACTTCTCAAACAATGACGACGCCTTTTTCGCCGGTCGCCAGTACAGCGACGTTTATGTTGGCGTCTGGCAGGGCGGGAAGTGGACCAGGATCGGTGGAACAAAGGTGATCCGAGAGTCGGTGAACCCGTACCGCTAAATCAACGCGCTTGATTCCGGGCGCGCCCCGGCTTCAAATGCGCTATCGAATTGCGCGCTTTCCCTAGTCTCAGTGTGACTGTGGTCGATCATCCTTTGGTCGCATCGCGGCTTGCTATTCTGCGCAGTCAAAACACCAGCGCGGAAGATTTCCGTCGTGCCTTACAAGAGCTATCCATTCTTCTCCTGGCGGAGGCCGCGCGTTCGTGGGCTACCTCTCCGCTCGAAGTGGAGACACCCTTGCACTCCTGTCCGGGCGTGGTCCTGAGCCAGCACATTGTCTTTGTTCCGATTCTGCGCGCCGGTCTTGGGATGCTCGATGGCATGATGCAGTTAATTCCCGAAGCCAAGGTAGGTCACATTGGCCTTTATCGGGACGAGTTAACCTTGCGTCCAGTTACCTATTACCACCGGTTGCCCACCAGCATCGCCAGCGCACAGGTTCTTCTACTCGATCCCATGCTCGCCACCGGGAACAGTGCTGCCGAAGCCGTCACGATTCTAAAAGAGAAGGGCGCGCAGAATATTCAATTCATCAGTGTTCTCGCCTGCCCACCGGGCATCGAGCAACTACAAAGCCAGCACCCGGACGTGACAATCGTTACCGCCGCCATCGATCCGGAGCTAAACCAGTTTGGTTACATCGTGCCCGGACTGGGCGATGCCGGTGATCGCTACTTCGGAACGGGATAACTCGTTAGGTACCCAATTAGTTTTCGAGGTTATAAACCTCAACCAGAGCCACGCCGGTTGAGTTATTCTTCCCGCGGACGATCGCGGTATAGAGGCCGGGGTTAAGCGTGCGGAGGAGCGCCGCTTCGCGCGGGTCAGGCGGCGCCTTGTTGCTGTCGTTGATTTCCTGTGCCTGATCGCTCTGCCAATCATCATTAAAGGCGATAGCAGTGCCGTTGCTGTCGTGCAGTTCGAGCGTGGTATCGTTCAAGACACCGGGGACGTTACTATTAGCCAAAGAAGGACCGAGCGCCCGCACGATCACCCTGGTTGGCTGATCACCGCCAATGATAAAGCCGGCGATCATGACGTTGTCATTGGTCTCGACTTTGCCGCGGGTGGAGATGTTAGTGATCCTTGAGTTACTATTTGGGGTGAGATCGTAGAGCTCAACCAGCGCTACTCCCGATGTATCTGCCAGCCCGCGCAAGATGGCGGTGTAGACTCCCGGCTGCAGGGTAGCGACAATTGCAGCTTCGTGCTCATCAGACGGAGAGTAACCCGAAGCTATGACTTCGTCACGGTGGGCATTCCAGTTATCGTTAGTTATCACTGAGCCGTCCGGGTTATGTAGCTCAAGAGTGGGATCGGCCAAATTCCCCGTCACGGGCAAGGACGGTCCGGTCGCGCGAATGACGACCTTCTTCGCTTCCGTCCCACTAACGATGAAGCCACCAATTAGAACGTTGTCGCCGCTTTGCGTGCGAAGGCGAGTGGAGACATTCAGTAAGCTATGGTCGGGCGTTGGAGGTGACAGAGGCGTGACAGGGTAGACATACAAAGTGAATGAGCCAATCTGTGGGGCTCCCCAAATAAAGAAGTAGTTATTATCCTTGTCGACGGCGGAGGACGGGAAAAATGAAGTATCCATGCGCGCTTCATCAGGGAGAGTTATTGTCCGCAGTAGCTTACCGGAATTGGTTTGAAAAACTTCTATCTTCGACTTGGCGCTCCATCTCTGAAAGACGAGTGCGCCGTCAGCGCTGAAAGTTACTCCAGCGGGGTAGCCAGCCGAAGTTAATGTGCCCATATCCAGGTTCAGATCGCTAGTGGCACGAAGTAGCGTTCCGTGGATGTCGCTGGATGCCGGTGTAATGGCCAGAAGTTGTCCGTCTGGACTGACGGCCAAGTTATTGACGGAATAGGCATTAGCCGGCAATGAAATTTGCTGAACGAAGGAAGGACCGCCCGCTTGAATGTGATATTTTTGAATGTAGCTGTAAGGCCCTTGTGCTGACAGGTAAACGTCCCTGTGATCGGAACTCATGGCGAGAAAGTATTGCGCGTTATAACCCGAGCTCTGGCCAAAGCTCGACAAGGTCGAGCCGGTCTGAGGATCGATCCGGAAAATGCCGCCGCTAAAATAGTCCGAGACATAGAGGTAACCATCGGCCCCTTCGCGGATGAGATAAGGATTTTGAGTGGTAGATAAATCAGGCAGGTAGGTAAGGGTATTCAGATCTATGCTTTGGATCTTCTTGTATACGGAGCTAGACATCCAGAGCTTGTTTCCGTCTGCGGAAATCGCGAGGTCGTTTACAATGATAGAAAAGGGGATCGTCTTGATGATGGTGAGGGATTGGGTATCGAGGACTTGTATCCCAGAATTAGCTACAACCATGTAAAGACGAGATCGCGTCGGATCGGCAATCATAGTTCCATTAAGCCACAATGGTATTTTCGCCAGCGGCGTTGTCGGCGTGTCCAAACCCACAACTAAGATTTGAAGCGTGGCGGTAGATTCTCCCGTTGAACCACGGGCGGTGAGTTGGATCTGGTAGTTGCCACTTAGCTCGGCCACGCCGTAAATCCGCCCAGAGGTCGGATCGAACTGGAGGCCGGCGGGCAGATCACTAACGGCAAAGAAATTGGGGTGATTGCTAGCGGTAATGTTGTAATCAAAGCTATCGCCTATATTGAGGGACCGATTAGTCGTGCTTGTTATACGCGGCGCGAGAACTACGAGCTGAAATGGAGCGACCGCGTCGCCCTGTGGGGTATGAGCGATCAACGTAATCGGATAGCTGCCGGCGGTAGTTGGGATACCAGTTATCAATCCGCTGCCAGGGTCAAGCTGCAAACCTGCGGGCAGGCTGATCGTATCGAAGCTGGTGGGATGATTGGTAGAAACGATTAGATAAGAGAAAGAATCACCTAGCTCTAATTGGACGTAGCCACCACTTAAGATACGGGGCGGGAAAATCTGGACGTGCACACTCCCTCCGGCAACTGCGTTCGGGCCAACAGCGGTAATAAGAATGTCGAACCCTCCGCTTACCTGCGAAACACCCGAAATAATTCCAGTTGCCGCATCTAATTGAAAACCCGCAGGTAAGCCGCTGGCCGTATAAGTGGTCGGGCTATTGGGCGCGGTGATCTGGTAGGAAAGACTGTCGCCGATTTGAATCACAAGATAACTCGTGCTCGTAAGCGGCAGCGGCGTAACTACAATCTGGATTGTCCCCGTAGCCGAGCCACTCGCTCCTTGCGCCAAGACGTTAACGAGGAAGGTACCGCTCGCGGGGCACCGGCCGCTAATTACTCCGCTGGCTGTATCGAGCTGTAAGCCAGGCGGCAGACCGCTCGCACCGAAGCTGAACGGAGAGTTACTGGCAGTAATCTGATAGCTGAAAGAATCCCCACTCCGCACGCTCGGCGGATTCAAGGAGCTCGTAAGCCTGATTCCATACAAGGAGCGGACTCCAGCGATGTCGTCATCAGCAAGATGATCGAGGTCGCTGATAACGGAGTTCATTATCGCTTCGACTGACTGGCCATGTTGGTCCGGATGATCAAGGCCGAGCACATGACCAAACTCGTGCAAGGCGACACGATGAAAGTCATAAGTCCCAGTTGTGCCGGAGCCGATAAGAGGCCCGCGATAGGATGACCACTTCAATTTGTTATTAAAGATAACATCCGTCTCGGTGAAGTTCGTGCCTTGCGAACTAATACGAAGAGTAACAGCGAGCACGTTAGCGCCCCACGCCTGGCCATAGACAGTGTTAGAGAAGGAAGCGGAGTTTGCCCCATCCTGCGGCGCAGGTGAGATGGCGTCTCCCGCCACGAACTGCACCTTAGTGATATATTGGTTCCAAATCGAAAGCGCGTCGGCGGCCGAACCATTCCAAGAGCCGGTGCCATCCTGAATCGAGTTGGGCGCATGACTTAGGCCCAAGTGCATGACGATTTGGCTGCCATCCGGCCAAGTGTAGCCATTGAGCGCATAGCCGGGCGCGATTTGAGGCGCGGCGAGGAAACCGCAAGCGAGCAGGCAAAAAAAGAAAATGAGCCGCCGGGGAAACACGCCCTTGTTTACTGGATGGACGGAAAAAAGCAAACCAGATTTTGAGGCGCGGTCGTCGCTAGCGGACAAAATTGACTTGGAGCCTGCTCCCTTTAGGGTCACACGGTTTGGAAACTTCCTTAGCTAGAACAGAGCGCACTTATATTCGGCTTATTCTGGGGAGCTTCGCCGCGCTGGTTCTTTTTATTGCGCTTTGTTGGGGCGGGTTTCGTTCTTACCGGCATTGGGAGGAAGGGCATCTGGTCAGGCGAGCCGCGGCCTTCATGGCGGGTGGCGATTTGAAAACGGCCAGCCTGAATGCGCGCCGCGCCTGGCAACTGAATGAGCGCAACCCTGCGGCCGCGCGTTTGATCGCGCAGATTTTGGAGAAAACCGGGGACCGCAACGCACTGGACTGGCGGCGGAAAGCTTTGGATCTCAATCCCGATTCCGCGGACGACGCGCTGGCTCTCACAAGATCCGCGCTTTGGTTCAACGACATCGCGACTGCGGACAAGACGCTCGCGGCCTTGGGCGAAAGCGCGAAGCAAAAGCCGGAATACTTCGCGGCACTCGGGCGTCTCGCGGAAATGAAGCACGATGTTACTGGCGCCGAAAAGGATTGGGTGCGCGCGACTGAGCTTGCGCCGAACGATACTGCTTATCGTTTCCAACTTGCCCTGACGCGGCTCAGTTTGAAGGACGCAGCAAAACGCACGGAGGCCTTGCGCGTCTTGAAGGAGTTGCGGACCGATGAGACACAGCGGGCCGCGGCGACCCGCACTCTGATTATCGATGGCGTGGCCCATCATGATGATCCGCAGGTTATCCGCGGACTGGCGAACGAACTGCAGGCTTATCCGGAATCGATGTTCAGCGATCGCATTATCTACCTCGAGATTCTGCGACAACTGCATGATCCCGCCTACGAAGAATATTTAGCGCGATTGAAATCCGAAGTGCCGGCGAAAGTTGCCGATACTGCGGCTCTCTTATCGTGGATGACGCGCAATCACATGAATGACGATGCAATCGCGTTCGCTAATAGCTTGCCGCCAGAGACGGCGACGAAATGGCCGGTAGCACCGGCCTTGGCGGAAAATTATGCGCAGACGAAGAATTGGACGCAGCTGGAAAAGCTCACGCGCAACGGTGATTGGTCGAGCTATAATCCGCTGCGGCGCGCTTATCTCGCGCGGGCTTTACGCGGCCAGGATAAGCAGCTGGCCTTCGAGCAGGAGTTAGCGGCGGCGCAGAAGGAAGCAGCTGCTAACCCGCAGATGTTATCGACGCTTACGCAGACGATCGCTGATTGGGGCTGGCAAAATGAAGCGATCGAGATGCTCTGGACTTTGACCAAGAATCCGGAAACGAAATTGCCGGCGTTGCAGACATTGTATGAGCACTACACGAAAGCGGCGGATACTTCGGGTGTTTATCGAACGTTGACGAAGTTTGCAGAGATCAGGCCGGACGACGCGGCGTTGAAAAACAATCTGGCGCAGATCTCTCTGCTTTTGGGCACTGACGTAGAGTATGCCCGAAAACTGGCCGCGGACCTGCGCGCGAAGGAACCGAAGAATGCCGCCTATGTCTCGACCTACGCCTTTGCCCTTCTTTCGAAAGGCGACGTCAAAGAAGCGTTGAAGGTCATGGAGGGACTGAGCGAAGAACAACTGCGCGATCCTTCAGTGGCAACCTATTATGGTTTGGTCCTAGCCGCGGCGGGTCAAAAGGAAAAGGCGCGCGGGTTTCTGGAGCGGAGTAAGGAAGCGTCGCTTCTGCCGGAAGAAAAGGCGCTGGTCACGAAAGCGCAGAACAGTCTCGACTAAGTCGATCTTGCCTCAGTTTTCGCTGAGAAAGAAAACGGCCGCCTCAGGAAAGGCGGCCGTTCTTAACCAAACGATGAACCAACTACGAAGCTAGTTCTCGATCCGGCTGGCGCGGCGCCGGCGCAGGATCGTGGTTGAGGAAATAGCGGTGATCAAACCCAGGATCGGAAGGAGTGCATTCATTTCCGGCACCGGAGTAAAGTTCGCGCGGAACGCAATCGGCAGAACGTCAACGGCGCCGGCGGCGATCGAAATGAACTGGAAGCTGCCAAAGCTCGGGACGGCGACGAATTTCTCGTCAAACGTACTGCCGAAGGTTGCGCCCAATTGTGTGCCGAGCGTTCCCTGCGTGTTCGATCCGAAAATCCGGAACGACTCGCCGCTCTGAATACTGCCAACCTCAATCTCTCCGCCAGTGAAGCCCTGACCAAGAATGGAACGAAGGTCGAGCTGGATATACTGGGCGGGCGAGCCATCGGGATTAAGCTGCAACTCGTTGTCGGTCGTGCCGACAATACCCAACCCGTGTTCGCTACCGCCGCCAATCGGTCCGGTGGATTTGTAGAAGAGATCGTGCGGCGTGTCTGGCCCGGCAACATTATCAAAACCGCTGGCGCCGATTGTAGCCTGACCGCCCGCTAGGCCGACGAGGCCAGAGATTGTATAACTATGGCTGCTCGAACCCACGTTCTGGTTCAGGTTATTGGGATTGAGCTCCCAGGTAACCAGCGTAGCCCACGCGGACGAGGCGGCGAAGGTAGCGGCACAAACTAGCACGAGGATTTTTTGTTTCATGTGGATCGGGATGCGATTCTCTGTTGCTCTATATTCCTCATATTTGAGTCGCAGGGTCAATGATTATTTCCGTGCCACACGTTGTCTTGCCGCCGTGCCCATGGCGATCACCGAGGGGGGAGTAAAGAAATTTTCTGTGAGCGGACGCGTGGCATGGATCCAAACTTGGCTGCGAGACTCTTCGGATCGGCGTGCCAGGCAGTGAACAAAGTCGCACCTGGCAGAATTCGTTCCCCAGAAAAAGAAGCGGCCGTCCGCAAACTGGACGGCCGCAAACCAAACCAGAAGTAGTAGAACTGAACTATCGCGCGGTGATCGTGGCAGCCACTTGCGCCATCCGGCGGCGGCGCAGGATATGAGTCGAGCCGATCGCCGCGATCAAACCAACCAGCGGAAAGAGTGCATTCATTTCCGGCACCGGCGTGATGTTCATGCTGAAGGTGACGCCGTCGTTGAAGAAGTGACAATCGGGATCAATGCCGAACGCGATGTCTTTTCCGTTCTTGATGTATTGCTGCAATGTGGCCAGCTCTGCGGGCGTGAAGTTAATGCTGTAGTTCGTGCCCGTGGTGGTGAAGCTCTTGTCGGCCAGGAAGGTCTGCGCTGTACCGTTTGCTACCAGCCAATTGGGATCGCTATGGAAACGAGCATTGAGGAAGTCATCCGTCAGATCGGTCACGGGCACGGTGTTTGTTGGATCGTCCACGAAGGAGGCGACGCCCGCATTCTTCGCGGTATCGAGCAGCCACATGTGCAGCACGTTGGCGTTGCCGTCCCAGTTCGCGATGTTGGCGAAGCTGAGGGTGGCGCCACTCACCGTGCCACCATTCAGATTAATGTTATCGATCCGCCAGGTGTAGACCAAGTGATGGTCGAGATCATTCAGGTCCACCGGGGTGGGCGTGAAGCTGACCATAGAGGCGTTGGCCTGGGCGGCGAGGCCGAGGGCGAAGGTTAAGGCGGCGACTTTTCGAAGGCTGAATATCATAGTTGTCGGTGATTTGATTGGCTGCTTTTTCAATAATTCTCATAATCGCGTCGCAACCGTCAACAAATTCTTCGTGCCATCCAAAGGAAATTTTTTTCTCTCGATGAATCTCACCGCGGTTGCGCTGTGTTGCCCGGGGCTTGGAAGAGAATTGGGAAAAAGTTTTCCTGCCCTCCGGAGCAACAAGCGGACACTGCGGATTGATGCCAAGTGCCCGATAAACAGCTGAATCGCTAGCTTTTTGCGAAACAAGTTCGCGACTCGTTAGATCGGCGATTCGCTCAGTCGCGGGCGACGTTCCCGCGAAGCCCATATAGCCCGCGGCTAAGCAGGCTATTCATGGTCGTCTAAATTAGCGCGAGAGGATCGGAAAGTGAGGTGGTTGATCGCGCCATGAAACGTCGCCGAGCGAGCCTAGGTCCGCCGCGAATACTCCGAGGCAGAAGCCAAACTATTCGTTCGATAGCCTGCGATCGAAACGGCGCATCGCCCGCAACGTCAACAGCCCCAAAGCGAAGGAGGTCAGAATGGCCGGCTCCGGAACGGAAGCGACAATGAAGTTATCGAAGGTGGCAAGATCGGTCGCGGAACCGGAAGAGTTATAGAAGCCGGCGTAGCTAGTTCGCGCGGCGGTGAAGGTGTCAGTGGGCGCGAGCAGGTTCACATTCATATTGTCGAGCAGGATGTTCGAGATCGAGCCGATGCCCGGTGTGATGTTAATGTTAAAGGCAAGAGTGTGTGTGGCGTTTGGATCGAAACCGCTCACCGAAGTGAAAATGCCGCTGTCGGTTCCCCCGATGATCAAGCGAATGTTGCCTGCGCGGTCGACCGCCAGGCCGGTAAAGTTGTTGAAGCCGTGCGAGGAACCGCCCGTGGTGATACTGACAGAGCTAAAGAAACCAAGAGCCGCACCGCGATGTGCATTGTCGACCTGTGTTTGCGTGTCGCCGCTAATGTTGAAGGTAATCGAAAGCTGCATCAAAAGCGGCGCACTGTTATTGAGGTCGATGGCCAGGCCGGCGTCGGCACCGATGCGGGCGGCGTTGGATTGGATGTCCGCTTCGTAGGGAGTGCCGCCTGTTGGGCCACCGAGGAGACTGACGTTGCCATTTCCTGCGTAGGGAGAACCGGGCAGATCCGTCATCGCCAAACGCCCGATCAAAGCGGTGTTGTTGGTGCCGGTGAAGTAATCGCAAACAATGTAGGAAGAGCCAGTGGCAGCGGTGATCGGCGAGATCTCCCGCTCATCCGGCACCAGGCTGATGTTGGAATGGCGGGATATAACCGCGCGCAAGATCTCACGGATTTGTGGATGACGGCTCCGAAAGTGTTCTCTCGGCAAATGCAGCGGAGAAGATTTCCGCTCAACGCCCAGCACCGGGGTCAGTGCCGACAAGGCGAAAGCAAGAAACAAGAATAAGCCGCGATGCAGGAGATTCATCACTCGTTAGGTATACGAGTGATTGCAGCATTTATGCCTGGAAAGAGCCCGAGGCTTTTATGACTTTAAGTACGTAAAAGGAAAGCCTTGCACCGTTCAAGCAGCCAAGCTGGCTCAGCCGAACTTTCGCGTAGCTGCAGCGCCTTCCGGGCTAAAGATTGCGCCAGCTGAACTGACTCTGAAGGAAGGCGCTCTGGAGCTCCGCGAAATCGGAAAGGCGACACGTTAATTGAAGCGGATTTGTTCTTTGCCGCGATTCATGAACATCATCGAGCGCCCATAGGTGTCGCCGTGGGCCAGCTGGCGGCGATGCGCTCCATGCGCCAGCGACGACGATTAAGTCAAAAAGGTTGGCCCCCAGAGCGATGGCCCAACCGAAGACGGCCATCCAAAGAAAAATGCGCAGTGCTTTCACGATAAGCCCGGAAGTCTAACGAGACTCCAGATCAAATGACATAAGAATAGCAACGCCTAATTCCCGGAGGTCGCGACCGCCTTGGCTTTGAAGTTGCTTTTACATCGGTTGTGACTCCTCTCAAGCCAAAGACCTGTTGCCGCTGCGATGCGAAATTTCGGTCAGGCTGGATCTTTTGTCCTCGGTGCGGTGCAGCGAACGAAAGCCCCGTCGCGACAGAATTGGTTATTCTTTTGACCGAATCGGAACGCCAACAATTGGCGCGAGCGTCCGAAGCCGAGCCCGCGCTGCGTACACATTGTTGAGTATTAGAAACGACTTCGCTCTTCATAGCATAAACGATGAAGCTGCAACTAGAACGTACCTAGTCGGGGTGCGCTGCAACCTCTGGCTGATTGCGAGGCGGCCGAAAAGTTCTGGCTATTCAAAGAGCCCACACCGAAAATCTTAGCTCTCCGTCAGCATAAAGCGCGGGCCCAACGGCGCTTCGAAATTTAACCTACAGATTTTGCCACGAAAAATGGCTGGCGAGAAAAGCTTTTTGCAATTCCTTAAAGTCTGTCAGCCGCGAAACGAGCTGGAAACGAATTTGCTCTTTCCCGCGGTTCATGAACATGACCGACCGTCCATAGTTATCACCGTGAGCGGTATAGGATAGCGTAACCAGGAAGGTTGGCTTGCCCTCAATCGCCACCGGGTTGTTCTCCTGACTAAGGAGCTGAACATTCGTACTCCCAGACGGAACTAGAGCTAAGGCTTCGTTAGTTAGCTTTTTCAGTGTTGGCTCATCGAAAGTCATTGGCTCCGGGAGATCAACTCTGGTGACTGTCGCTTCAGCCTGGACCTTGTCTTTCGGGTGAAGCGTCAATTGCGTCTCATTACCGGAGTAGTCCCAACCTTTCGGCGGCCCGTAGGTAACCTCCTTCTTGTCGTCAGTAAAGACCAGTAGCGTGAAGGTAACTCCTTCGAGCTCATAACTCGAAAGGCGAGGCGTCAAGTGCAACGACCCGTAAGCGGATTGAGCCAGGAGCAGGATGGCCAGGGCGACCGTGGAGTGCTTCACTGCAGGGACCACTGGCCTTTGATGTAGCTATAAATCATCAACGTTCCAGGTGGGGCTGAGAGCTTGAAGTTATTGTCAAAGTACCATTGTCGGTTCGGTGGATTATAGACATTGCTCTTACCCCAAACGCCAGTGGCTTGTTGACTCTTATAGAGCTCCACCATCGAGCCATAGTAGGTAAACCCGATGCCCGTCCAGTTTTCGTCAAACCTGGGGAAATTCTCGGCGCCTCCCGAGTAGGAGCCAGAAGTGGTGCCGGTAGGAACCATCCCGGAGACGATGGCGGTGTTTACAGTAGTGGGGGTAGCGTTACGACTGCCCAGGCCGTTCAGGAGGTTGGCGTCATTCCAGTTATTAGATAGAATGTTGACCGCGTCTGCTATGACTGAGCAAGGCTGGCGATAGTACCTGCCCTCCCTGCGAGAGGTTCTTCCCGCCCACGCCGGAGATATCGCCCTCGGGGGCAGTAGGCGTGCCGGAGTTAGAGGGAGGACTGGTACCGGTATTGAAATCCCCTTGGATGTAAACTGCATTGGGGCTGGCCACAGTCAGTCCACCGTTAGCGATGAATTGGCCATTCTTGAGGCGAAACCCCCGGTGCACGCTGCTGGTCGCGCTGGTGTCCTGGAGGTATAGGATGCCGTTAAAAGTCGGTGCTTTCCACGTGATGGTCGCTACCTTCTTGGGAGCATCCAGGGTGACGTTGTAGAGCTTGCTAACGTCGAGCGTGGCAATACGAACCTGGGCGCCTTCGCGATTATCCTGGAATAACTGATTCGTCGTCACCGTTCCCTTAATCATGTTGTAGAGCTGAAGATCAGTCCCGGAGCTGGAAGAAGTCAAGGCGGTAGTAGTCCCATCTCCGTTGGACCTGGCATAAGTAACATTGTTACTGGCATCGACGTTCACGATTATGCCCTTTTGGTCGTAATAGCGCTGACCGATAAGTGGGTCGGTGTAACCCGAGGCTGGCGGCTCGATGAGCTCGTGATAGTGATCGGTCTCATTTGGGTTGGTCGGATCGTTAAAGATTCGATTTGTATCCAAACCAAAAGGCTGGTGAGCTATATCAAGCGCTGGTGGCAATCCCGGGGCCCAACTGGGAGAAGCGGGAGTTTCCGGATGCGTTCCGTCGCCCGGCATGAAGCCGATGCTCCAATCACGCGCGTAGGTTACTTTATCGGCAAAGGTCAAGCTGGCGTGGCCGGTATATAGGTCCGAGTTAGTATGAACAGGCCCGGTCACGGTAAAGGCGGGACCCGGATGAATCTCGAGCGGATCGACGTAGAAAATGGCGTAAGTCCAGGGTGAATATTGCTGCTTCTGAAAGACGCGGCGCACACGTGCCACCACGTTACCGCGTAGTGTTGGAAGGGTCACATCTGCGGAGGCGATATAGTTAAAGGTAGCATCGTTACCGCTCATCCCGTAGCCCGGGTTCGGGGTCGCACTTACCGAACTAAGTGGCTGAAACTGCGGATCGACCGCGACAACCTTGAGGTCGGAGACCATGTAGGTGGAATCGTACTCATCGTTCAGTGTATAGGATGTTCCAGCCTTGGCGGTAAAGTTTGGTATGTTGGGGAAGTCAGCCTGGGTAGGCAGAGGGATATACTGCATGTAGCTGGTCGGCATCGCCTGGGTCGTATTAATGCGACAGACCTCTCTCCAGTAAGAAAACTCACTCTCTAGCGCGCCATCCGCGATCGCGATCGCCGCCTGCAAGGTATTCGTGCGCTGAACATGGCGTCCTATCGTGGAGGTATATTCGACCGCGACCGCTACGATCACGACTAACACCGCCATTACCGACATGACGAGAATCAGCGCGCTCCCAGCTTCTTCCTTGAGATTAGTTGGCTTCATTGATAAGTGGTAATTCGCGCGCGCGCCGGGACCTTCCCATTGAGGAGAATATTGGCAGACTTAAAGCCGCGGTTGTTATACTTCGTGTCTGTTGTCGAAAGATTGATCGCGGCGATGAACTTGTAGTCGTAGGCGCCGTTCGCGGTTGTAGGCGTGGAGAACGGCGTTCCGTTGGTAATACCGGCACCGAGGAGAGCGAACTTCGTTCTAGACCCCGGGCCCTTCCAATCAAGCACGCCGGTGAAGGTCCCGTTGGTAGTCGTTCCAAGGACAGTATAGGAAGCGCGGTCGGTAATGAAGCAGGCGATGTTGTAATTAGTCGGACTACCAGTGCCCTGAATGGCATTAGCGACGTTATTCGTGAGGGTTAACTGATAGGTGTTTGTCCCCACAGTACTAACTGCCGTGATATTATCTTCTATCTTATGAGTTAGGATAATCAGCCGCTGGCCGACGAGAGGCACCTGACTAATCCCAGCCGGGGCCTTAACTGTGACGAGATTGGAGTTCGTTGCTGTGTCGGCCACGACCTGTAAGGGTCCCATGGAAAAAAGTTGAAAGGAGATGCCCGCCGCCGGCGTGGCGACTGCGGCCTTGGGCTTTCCGGTGGCATCAAGGACGTTAGGATCATCGATAAGATAAGGCAGCGAGACGGCTGAATGGAGATCGCCGAGCATTTGAAGCATCGCGGTGCGCGCGTTCTGATGCGCTGTGTTTACCGCCGTATTCTTGGCGCCGAGAATCATGCCGGTATTAAGCATCGAAAGAATAGCTATCCCGACCACGCTTATGATGCCGGTCGTCATGACCATCTCGACAATGGTGAAACCCTGACGGCGCGAAACGGAAGCTATCATATGTCTGAAGTCCGAACTGTGTTCATGGAGAAGGAGTAGTTCCGATTGAGATACTTGTAGGTCACAGTCACTGTCGCTTGGTACATATACATCGTGATGCCGTAGTAGGTGGTGCTGACGTTCGTGACGCTGGTCGTGAGCGTGCCTGAGACGACAACACCGGTGACGGGATCCTGATAGACTGCGACATTGTTCGTGACCAAAGGGCCCCCGCGTGTGCTATCCAAGACCAGCTCCGGGGGCACTTGCTTTGTGCCATCCAGGTTGGTTTTTTGTGGATTGAATGGCCCGTTCGCCAGGATTGCGTCGATTTGGTTTTGACACACGGTGTAGCCGCCCGTGGAGTTGCGGCTCATGCTGGCGATGGAGTTGATCTTCGTCAGCGCCGTTAACGTCGTAGCCACGCCGATAGAGATGAGCCCAACCGCGACAACGACTTCGAGAAAAGTGAAACCACCCGCCCGCAGTGCTTGGCTGCGTTTCCGGGGCGCGACAATACGAGATTTATGGAAAATCACGAATCAGTGAAAGCATCCTACGTACCCAAAGACTGCGATCAGTGTTCTATTGCCATTGCCATAATCGCGATTGCCAACGCCGATGAGCCGCGGCTACTTTACCGCCCGCTTCCCGATGTACGCGCTTCAGCCCGAGCTAAAAATTTTCAGCGGTTCCGCTAATCGCGAGCTGGCCCAACGCATTTGCGACACCATTGGCACCCCGCTTGGCCAGGCCACGATCAGCCAATTTCCCGACGGCGAAACCTATGTGAAAATCGAGGAAAATATCCGCGGCCGGGATGTTTTCATCATTCAACCGACCTGTCCGCCGACCAACCAACATCTGATGGAATTGCTCATCATGGTGGACGCGGCGCGACGGGCGAGTGCGGCGCGAATCACGGCCGTGATTCCGTTTTTTGGTTACGCACGGCAGGATCGCAAAGACAAACCGCGCGTTCCGATCACGGCGAAGTTAGTGGCAAATCTTCTCCACGCCGCAGGCGTCGATCGCGTTTTGACGATGGATTTGCACGCCCAGCAGGTGCAGGGGTTCTTCGATATTCCGGTCGATCATCTTTATTCGATGCCGGTGCTGATAAAGTACCTGCGCACGATTTTCACCGGCAAAACCGTGGTCGTTTCTCCTGACGTTGGTGGATTGAAAATGGCATCGGCCTATTCGCAAACTTTGGGGGCGAATCTCGCGATCGTGGCCAAGCAGCGCAAAAGCGCGACTGAGACGAAAGCGCTGTACGTCATCGGCGAGGTGGAAGATTGCGATGTTCTGCTGGTTGATGACTTGACCGAAACCGCCGGGACTTTGACTTCCGCCGCCGAAATTTTGAAAGCGCGCGGCGCGAAAAAAATCTACGCCGGTGTCTCGCACGCCGTCCTCGTGGATATCGCCATTCCGCGGTTGCAAAAATCGAAAATTGAGGAATTGGTAACGACCAACAGCACGCCTGTGCGCGCGGTGGAAGGATTTAAAACCACCGTGTTGTGCGTTGCCGAGTTGCTCGGCGAAGGCATCAAGCGGATTCACAATGACGAGTCCGTCTCGTCGTTGTTCAAGATCGATAGCGAATAGGATTCAGCCATGGCCAAACAAGTTAAACTCAGCGTAGAACCGCGGACCGCGCTCGGTCGTTCCGCCGTGCGAAAATTGAAAGCGACCGGCATTGTGCCGGCGATCATTTACGGCGCGAAGGATAAACCGGAAGCGTTGCAGGTTTCGCGGCGCGACATCAACGCCATGCTCAGTCACGCGTCGGGCGAAAACATTTTGGTGGAATTGGAAATGAAAGGCGGCAAGAACCGTCTCGCGCTCGTGCAGGAAGTGCAGCATTCCCCGGTTGGCGGCTCTGTCCTTCACATCGATTTCCACGCGGTCTCGATGGATGAAGTCATTCAGGCCGACGTCCCGCTCGAACCGACTGGTACATCCGAATGGCGTGAAGAACTTCGGCGGTCTGCTCGAACAAAATATTCGTGCGCTCGCCATCGAATGTTTGCCCAAGGATTTGCCCGATGTCATCAGCGTAGATGTTTCCGCGCTTAACATTGGCGACTCGATTCACGTGCGAGAAATTCAGCTGCCGGAAGGCGTTAAGACCAGAATTTCGCCGGATCTGACGGCGTTCTCCGTCATGGCTCCGACGGTGGAAGAAGAGCCGGTGGCAGCGACTGCGGAAGCGGCGGCGGGACCGGAAGTCATCACGGCGAAGAAGGAAGAGGGCGAAGCCGCGCCTGCGGCAGCAGCACCGGGCAAGGCGGCACCGGCGAAGGACAAGGAGAAGAAGTAAGCTTCGGCTTCTTCGCCTAACGAGTCGTGTCGATTCGGTTGGTCGCCGGTCTCGGCAATCCCGGCCCGGAGTACGAGCGCACGCGGCATAACATTGGTTTCGTCGTGCTCGATCGCCTGGCCACTGAGGCAGGCGTCACTTGGCAACGAGAAGCGAAGTGGGGCGCGTATGTCGCGAAGAGCGATTCGGTTTTTCTGGTTAAGCCGATGATATACATGAACCGCAGCGGCGAACCGCTCGCCGCCGTCGCGCAATTCTACAAAATCGAACCGAGCGAAATTCTCATCGTTTTCGACGACATGGCACTCGAACTTGGCCGGTTGCGGCTGCGCCTCGAAGGCGGCACCGGCGGACACAACGGCCTCGATTCCATCATCGTCTCATTAGGCACCGATCAGGTCGCTCGCCTGCGGGTTGGCATCGGCGCCGCACCTGAACATGGCGCGACCGATTACGTCCTCGGCCGCTTTTTCGAAGAAGAGAATCCCCCTTGTGAAAACAGCCATCGAGCGCGCGGCCGAAGCAGTGAAATGGTCGATTGACAAAGGCTTCGTTTCCGCGATGAACACTTTCAACAAAAATCCGAAGAAGTATGAAGAACCGTTACGAAGCGTTGATCGTCCTGAACTCGCAGGGCAAAGAGGACACCGTTAAAGACATCGTCGACCGGCTCGAGTCAGAATTTCAAAAAGAAGGCGCCGAAATCGAGCAGGTGCAGAAGATGGACAAGCGGCCGTTCTCTTATCAGGCGGGCGAGCTCGACTCCGGTCTCTACGTGAATTTCGTTTTTCACGCCGACTCGCAGCTCATCACCAAACTGCGTTCGAAATTCAAACTCGATCCGGAAGTTTACCGCCAGCACTACCAGAAGCTGCGTCCGAAAGTGGAGAAGGCGCCGCGCTCGAAAAAGGTGGCTGCCGAGAAGTAGTTTCGTTAGAACCACCGAATGGCTAGCTTCAACAAAGTCATTCTGATGGGGAACCTCACCCGCGATCCCGAGGTTCGTTACACCCCGAAGGGCAGCGCTGTCACCGACATCGGCCTCGCGGTGAATCGCGTTTATTCCACCGAAGGCGGCGAAAAGCGCGAGGAAGTTACTTTCATCGACATCACTCTTTGGGGCCGCACCGCGGAAATCGCCGGTGAGTATCTCAAGAAAGGCCGGCCTGTACTTATCGAGGGTCGCTTGCAGCTCGACACCTGGGATGACAAACAATCCGGCCAAAAACGCAGCAAACTCAAAGTCATCGGCGAAACCATGCAGCTCCTCGGCAGTAAACCGGGCGCTGGTGGCGGTGGTGGCGAGGGCGGTGATGATCCACCGCGCAGCAGCGCAGGCCGAACGGCGCCGCCTCCGCGACCGTCGGCCTCCGAGCCGGACGACGACGAGATTCCGTTTTAGATATTCCTGCGCGGCTGGGATTTTGCTCGCGGATTCATCGCGGTTGTCTATAGTTCTTTGCGATGAAATCTACGTATTCCGTCACCGAAGCCCAGGCCGCTCTGCCAGCGCTCCTCAAGAAATCGAACGGTGAGCTGATTACGATCACGCGCCACGAAAAGCCGGTCGCCTATCTGGTTTCGGCTGAGCGCATGGCGGCGCTGGCGGAAACTTTAGAAATCATGGCCGATCCAAGCGCGATGCGCGCGATTCGCAAAGCGCGAAGAGGCGGCGGGAAATATTTTCCGGTCAGCGCGCTGGATGAAGATTGAGTTGGAAGCGCAAGTCGTTCGCTTCACGCGATCACTCGCTCCCGAACCGCGTCGGCTGATTCGCGAAGCTATCGGTCAGCTCGAGCGCGAAGAAGGAGATATTCGGGCGCTGGAAGATGAGCTCGAAGGATTCTACCGCATTCGCGCGGGTCGCTATCGAATCATTTTTTTTTATCGCAGCGTCGGTCGTCGACGAACAATCCGTTGCGTGTATGCCGCGCCGCGCCATCTCGTTTACGAGGTGTTTGCGCAACATATGCATCGATTCCTGGAGCCATGAATTCCACCGAGGCATGTATCGCATTGAACATGCTCCCGACGATGGGGCCGGTGCGTCTGCGCAAGTTGCTGCAGGTTTTCGGGACGCCAGAAAAAATCTTGTCTGCGCGCGGCGCGGATTTGCGTCGAGTGGAGGGTGTCGGCGCGGAAGTCGCCGATCAGATTAGGAGTTGGGAGAAGACGGTTGATCTTCCTGCGGAATTGCAGCGCATTCGCGATTTCGGCGCGGAAGTTATCACCGCGGAGTCGCCGATGTATCCGCGACAACTCCGCGAAATTCATGCGCCGCCGATCGTCCTCTACGTTTGGGGAGAGCTGAACGATCGCGATCATCATGCGATCGGAATTATCGGCAGCCGTCGCACCACTCACTACGGAACCGAGTCCGCCAAAAAACTTTCCTACCAACTCGCTTACGCCGGGCTAACCGTTGTCAGCGGTCTCGCGCGCGGGATCGACACCGCGGCGCATCAAGGCGCGCTGGCCGCGAAAGGTCGCACCATCGCCGTAATCGGTTCCGGCCTGATGAATCTTTATCCGCCGGAAAATGCCGCGCTCGCGGAGAAAATTCGCGACGGAAACGGCGCGGTGGTTTCGGAATTCTCCATGCAGGTCGAACCCGATCGCCAAACATTCCCGATGCGCAACCGCATCATCAGCGGTTGGAGTCACGGCATTCTCGTCGTGGAATGCGGCCTGAATAGCGGCGCGCTCATCACCGCTTCGCAGGCGCTCGAACAAGGCCGCGCGGTTTACGCTGTGCCCGGCCACATCAACGCGCCGAGTGCGCAGGGTTCGAATCGTCTTATTCAACAAGGCGCGAAACTGGTCATGGATGCGAACGACATTCTCGACGATCTCAGTATTCTTTTGCCCGAGGCGAAACCGTCGCCCGAGGCCGCGATGCGTCCCCTGCCGGAGCTGACTGAAGAAGAGCGACGAGTTTATGCCGCGATCGAGTCTAACGAGACGTCGATCGATGACATCGCGACGAAGGCCGATCTGCCGAGCAACATTGTTTCTTCTACGCTTCTGCATTTGGAATTGAAGAGGCTCGTGAAACAACTGCCCGGAAAATATTTCGTGAAGTTGAGTTGAAAGCGATTCGCCTAACGAGTGTCGGTGCGGCGCTCGAGGAGCAGGAAGTCCCCATGCCAGCGATCGACGCGGATGAAGTTTTGGTTCGTGTCAAAGCGGCGGGCATCTGTCATTCCGATGTCCACTATCGCGGCAGCGTTTCGCGGTTGCAGAAGTTGCCGCTTACGCTCGGTCATGAAATCGCCGGCGTAGTTGAGGAAACGGGCGAACGCGTCTGCGTGCATTACCTCGCGACGTGCGGCGCGTGCGAATTCTGCCGCAACGGCACCGAACAATTTTGCACCACCGTGCGAATGATCGGCAAAGATCGCGACGGCGGTTACGCCGAGTTCGTCGTCGTGCCGAAACGGAGCGTCTTCCGCTTGCCGGACGAAATTCCTTTCGAACAAGGTGCAATCCTTATGTGCTCGTCCGCTACCTCGCTGCACGCATTGCGCAAAGCGCGACTACGGGAAGGCGAAACCGTCGCAGTTTTTGGAATCGGCGGCCTGGGAATTTCCGCGGTTCAGCTCGCGCGCGCACTTGGTGCCGCGAAAGTTTTCGCCATCGACATCAATCCAAAAAAGCTCGAGATCGCTTCCCGGTTCGGCGCGATTCCCGCCGATCCTTCCGAGATCCACGATGTCGATGTTGCGCTCGAATTGGTTGGTCTGCCGCAGACGATGCGACAAGCCGTGCAGTCGTTAGGCAAAATGGGACGGGCGGCGCTCGTCGGCATCACGGAAAAGAATTTTGAGGTCGCGCCGTATCACGAACTCATCAACAAGGAAGCGGAAATCGTTGGTGTTTCGGATCATCTCGCGAGTGAAATTCCGGCGCTGCTCGAGTTCGCGCGCACCGGCCAGCTCGATTTGTCACATGGCGTGATTCGCACCGTTCCGCTCGAGGCCGCGGCAGTTAATCAAGCGCTCGATTCGCTGCAAAATTTCGGCGACGACGTGCGCGTCGTCATCACACCGTAGTCGCGCGGAACTTGCTGCAAGGACTTGCAAACTTGCAGGTCAGGTCTTACTTCGCATCCCTCAAATGCCCAAATCACTCATCATCGCGGAAAAGCCGAGCGTCGCGGCCGATTTGGCCCGCGCGCTCGGCAAAGTTCCGAAACAAGGCGACCACTTCGAAAACGACGAGTACGTGATCTCGTCGGCGGTCGGCCATCTCGCGGAACTGCTCATGCCCGAGGACATCGACAAGAAGAAATACGGCTTCTGGCGGCTGGAGACGTTGCCGATCATTCCGGAAAAATTCGAGCTCAAGCCGATCGACGAATCGAAGGATGTCTTCGCGCAATTGAAGAAGCTAATCGCGCGCAAAGATATCGCAGTGGTGATCAATGCCTGCGACGCCGGCCGCGAGGGCGAACTCATTTTCAATAACCTTTACCTGCTCGCGAAAAACAAACATCCCGTGAAACGCGCTTTGGATGCAGTCGATGACGCCGCAGGCGATCCGCGACGGCTTTCGGACATTTGCGCGATCAATCTGAAATGCTCGGCCTCGCCGACGCCGCGCGTTCGCGCAGCGAAAGCGATTGGCTCATCGGCATCAATGGCACGCGCGCGATCACGAAACGCATGTTCGGTTCGCGCGCTGGCAACGTGGCGTCGGTCGGTCGCGTGCAGACGCCGACACTCGCGATGGTTTATCAGCGCGAGCTGGAGATCCGTAATTTCAAACCGCGCAATTATTGGCGCGTCACCGCGAAATTCGGAATCGAACGCGGCGAGTACGAAGGCGTTTATCAGCGCCCCGATTTCAAAAAGAATAACGACGAGCATGATCGCACCGATCGCGTTTGGGACGAGGCGGCCGCGGACGCGGTGGTGGCTGCATGTCAGGGAAATCCGGCTGCGGATGTTACCGAAGAGAAGAAGGCCAGCTCGCAAATTGCGCCGCGTCTTTACGATCTGACGACGCTGCAACGCGAAGCGAACGGCCGTTTTGGTTTTTCCGCCAAACGCACTCTGCAAATCGCGCAGGCACTTTACGAGAGGCACAAAATGATGACCTATCCGCGCACCGATTCGCGCGCCTTGCCGGAAGATTACCTGCCGGTGGCGAAGCAGACGTTGGCAAATCTTTCCGGTTCGTTAGGCGATCACGCACAAAAAGCCCTAACGAATGATTGGGTGCGGCCGAACAAGCGCATCTTCAACAACGCGCAGATCAGCGATCACTTCGCCATTATTCCGACAACTTCGGAAGCGAAACATCTCGACGAAGCGGAAACGAAAATCTTCGACATGGTCGCGCGGCGTTTCGTTGCAGTCTTTTTCCCGTCGGCGGAATTTGATGTCACGACGCGCTTCAGCCAGGTGAAGCAACACAAGTTCAAAACCGAAGGGAAGGTGCTGACGTCCGCCGGTTGGCTGGAGGTTTACGGCAAGGGAACTGTCGACGACGACAAGGCGTTACCAGCTTTGTCGCCTGGCGACAACCAGCAGGCGAAGACACTCGAAGCGAAGTTGCTCGCCGAAGCGACCAAGCCGCCGCCGCGTTATACGGAAGCGACGCTGCTCTCCGCCATGGAGACCGCGGGGAAATTAGTGGAAGACGAAGACGCAGCCGATGCCATGAAGGAACGCGGCCTCGGCACCCCGGCGACGCGCGCCGATACCATCGATGGTCTCATCAATCAGAAATACATGGACCGCAATCAGCGTGAGCTGGTGCCAAGCGCGAAAGCCGAACAGTTGATCCAATTTCTGGAGGCGGTGAAAGCTTCCGACCTAACGAGTCCTGCCATGACCGGTGAGTGGGAACATCAACTGCGTGAGATGGTGCGCGGAAAATTTTCGCGCGAAAAATTCATGGACGGCATCGTTCAAGAAACAAAAGGGATCGTCGATCGGGTGAAGAATTTCGAGGAAGACGATTCGATTGCGCGCACGACCGACATCCTTTCACCGACCGATAAGAAACCGTTGCGCGAAACTCTGCGCGGTTACAAATCGGAAGACGGCGAGTTCATGATCTACAAGGTCATCGGCGGCCGTCGCATGGAAGAAGCGGAGATTCGCGAGTTGGTCGAGAAAGGTGAAATCGGACCGCTCGATGGTTTTATCTCCGCCAAAACGCGCGCGAGTTTTAACGCCAAACTCAAACTCGCGAAAGACGAGGAGACCGGAAAATGGAGAGCTGAATACGATTTCGGCGACAAGGTCGACCTCGGTTCGGTCGAATCTTTCTGGACCGATCCCGCGACCGGCGCGGAGTTATGCGAAGTCGGTTCCAGTTACGTCTTGCGCGAAAAGGATAACGGCGAATGGAAACAAACTTTTCGTCTGCCGCGTTTGATGTGCAAAAAAGAACTGCCGCGCGAACAGGCGGTGCGACTGATCGAGAACGGCAAAACCGATTTGATCCAGGGTTTCATCTCGAAAAAAGGCCGGCCCTTCGATGCCTTCCTCGTTCGCAATGACGCCCGTGTTCGCTGGGAATTTCCGCCGCGCGCGCCGAAGACCGATAAGGATGGAAAACCGGTCGCGCGTAAACCGCGTGCGAAAGTCGATCTCTCAAAAGCGAAGGTGCTAGGAGAGAGTAAGTCTCCGCAAGGTGAGCTAGTAGAGACCGAGGATTCCTACTACGTGCGCAAACCAGAACAAGATAACCGCCCGGTCTTTAAGTTAACAAAGAAGCTCTGCGAACATGAGATTACCCCGGGCGAGGTAGAAGAGTTACTAAAGGAAGGCCGCTCTCCGCTGATCGAAGACTTCATCTCCAAGCGTGGCAATAAATTTGCCGCTTACCTGGTTCTCTCGGCCAAGAAAGACAAAGCCGAGTTCGAATTTCCTCCGCGATAGCCGCTATCCACCGACGGCTTGGTAGTGCCCCAGGCCGCGTTGCCACATTAAACGCGCGACACTCCAGGTAGCGATGAGCCAACCGGTTTGAATCGCCAGAGCTAGCATCATGTCCGCGCCTTTCAATCGTTCGAGGAAAATGGCGATTGGACAAAACAGTTCGTAATAAAACGGAGACCACTTGAGGAATTCCTGAAAAATCGGCGGCATGATGTCGACCGGGAACATCGCCCCACCGAGGAAGTATTCGAAGGAATAGACAATGAAGACGATGGTGGAGATCTCGAGAATCCAAAAAGCCATCATGGCAATGCTGTAGGTGATGAAAAATTGAATCATGGCCGACATGCCTAACGAGACCAGGGCTGCCAGCCAGGCGATGAGATTGCTCGGTAGGATGATGTAGCTGCGGAAGAAGAAAAAGATCAGCGCAATAGGCGCGATCGTGATGATGGTGTAGACCAGCCGACCACTTAGAAAAATACTGAAGCGATAGGCCAGATAGCTAAGAGGTTTAGTGAGGAAGGAATTAATCTGGCCTTCGCGAATGTCGGAGGCGATCTGCCATTCGTCCTCGGTAGGAGTGACGAGATTGGAGACGAGAATCGTCAGTAGATAATAATAAATCATCGACCCGTAGGTGTAGCCGTGCATGCCGCCGCCGGGTTCTTTGAAGATGGCGCGCCACAGAAAAATGGTGCCGGCCAGTGGAATCAAACCGAAGAGCGCGCGCAGAAAATAATTCCAACGATACACGAAAGTGTTTTGCAGTCCGATCTGGAAAACCGAAATGTATTTGGCGGCTTGCATTCGTTAGGCTAACTCCGTCGCGAGTTTGATCGCGGCGATCATACTGTCAGGTCGCGCGATGCCTTTGCCGGCAATTTCGAAAGCCGTGCCATGGTCCGGACTGGTGCGCGGGAAGGGGAGCCCGAGCGTCACGTTCACTCCCTCATGAAAGACATGCAGCTTTAGCGGGATCAAACCTTGATCGTGATACATGCAAAGAACTGCATCGTAATCGCCGTTCGCCGCCTGATGAAAAACCGTGTCGGGCGGAAGCGGTCCGGTAAAAACATCGCCAGCGCGATTCAATTCCACGATAGCGGGCGCGATGATTTCGATTTCTTCGCGGCCGAGCGCACCCGATTCGCCGGCATGCGGATTCAATCCGGCGACCGCGATGCGAGGCTCACGCTTTTTTTGTTGTCTAACGAATGCCTGCAGAAGTAATCCAACGCGGACGATTTCATCTTTGCGCAATCTTTCGGCCACGTCGCGCAAAGGAACATGAATGGTGACCAGCGCAACCGTGAGCGATCCACCAATAAGCAGCATGGCAAAATTTTGCACGCCAGCCCGGGCAGCGAAGAATTCCGTCTGACCGGGAAAGTCGAAACCGACTCCGTACATCCGCGCTTTATGAATCGGTCCGGTGACAACGGCCGCGATCCGATGGGCGAGGGCATCGCGCGCCGCTTCTTCCAGCGCGGCCGCCGCCGCTCGCGCGCTCTCGCTTGTCGGCCGCCCGGGAACGCCAGCGGAAGAATTGCCGATGACGACGTACTCGAAATCGCGCGATAACTTATTAGACCGAAGCGCGGCCTGGACAATTTCCGGGCCGATCCCGGCGGGATCGCCGAGTGTGATACCGATGCGTTTCAACTCGCGCAGCTAATCGCAAGTTGGAATCTTGCGCTACTCAGAAGGTGCGAATATTCGCCTTTTGCCGCAGGCCGGCCAGCCAGTTTTCCTGCAGACGGCGGGCCTCATCGTTCAATAATTTCTTCTCCACGTCCGCGCGCACTTCCGCGAAAGACTTGGTCGCGCCGCCGCGTTTTTCATCCACGCGCAAAATATAATAGTTGCCGCCGAGCTCGACGATGCGGCTGACTTTTTTCACCGGCAGGTTGAAGGCGATCTTTTCCAATTCCGGCGCCAGCGTCTTGCGTTCGACCCAGCCCCAATCTCCGCCCTGATCGCGCGTGCTATCTTCGGAATACATCTGGGCGATGCGTTCGAAATCCGCGCCACTGGCGAGTTTGCTCAGGATTTCCTCGGCCATCGATTTCTGCGAAGCCGCGTTTCCTTCGAGCGCACGGCTCGGGATCATGATCATGCGCAGGTGAATTTCTTCTTTGCTGGTGAATTCCTGGCGATGCGTTTTGTAATATTCTTCGATCTTCTGCGGTGAAGCGATGGTGTTGGGCTTGACGTTTTTCCCGCGCATGGCCGCGACAATAATTTTCTCGAACTCCTGTTTCCGGAATTCGCTTAAAGAATAATTCTGCGCCTGCAGCGTCTTGATGAACGCATTCCGGTCGCCGCCGAAATTTTCCTTGATGATGTCGTTGACGCGTTGCTCGACGAAAAAGCCTGGCAATTGAAATTCTTCTTTTTTGAATTGCTGAACGATCAGCTGCCGATCGATCAAATCCTGCAGGGCTTCGGCGCGAACGACCTTGATTTGTTTTTCCAATTCCTCGCCGGTGTATTGCGAGCGCAGCAATCGCTCGCGCGGCAAGGTGAGCCCACGCACTTGCGAGAAGGTGATGATGTCGCTGTTGACGATGGCGGCGATGCCATCAATCACCGCCGGTTCGGCGGCGACGGCGCTGCGGCCAAAGGACTGTAAAGACAACGATAGGAGGATCGCGACGCAGAAAAAACGGCTCATGATTCTAAATCTTTTTTATCAATTCCAGAACCTCGCTCAAATGCCGGTCGATTTCACCGGAACTTAGACGGGGGAATTTTCCGCCCACTAAAATGAAGTCGCCGCGACGGGTCAGCATCAGCTTGTCCTCGCGGACTTCAACGCGGGCCACCGCAGCTTTGGCTGCAGCGAGTTTGATTTCGCTCAGGGTCAGAAGATTGTCAACCGCCGGCGGCGTTTTGCCGAAGCGGTCACGCCATTCTTTGCGCAACTTCTCGAGCTGTTCGCGAGTGTTTATTTGCGCAAGATTTCGGTAGGCCTGAATGCGCAGCGACGTTTCCGAAATGTAACTGGTGGGAATGAAGGCCGGCACCCGCTCGTCCGGGCCGAGTTGCGCGAATTCCGCTTCGTTGGTAGCGACGAAGTCGAGCCGCACTTCTACTTCGAGCCGGGCTTTGTATTTTTCGCCTTTCAATTGCGCGACCGCTTGCCGCAAGAGTTGGCAGTAAAGATCGAACCCGACCGCCATGATGTGTCCGCTCTGCGCCGTCCCGAGAATGCTGCCCGCGCCGCGGATTTCCAGATCCCGCATGGCAATGCGAAAGCCCGCGCCTAACGAACTGTATTGTTTGATGGCGTTGATGCGTTTGCGCGCCGCGCCGACGGTCATCATTTCGCGCGGGAGCATGAGATAGGCATACGCCTTGTGCTCGGCGCGACCGACGCGACCGCGCAGTTGATACAAATCGGCGAGACCAAAACGATCCGCCCGATCGATGACGATGGTGTTCGCATTCGGAATATCGAGCCCGCTCTCGATGATCGTGGTGCAAACCAGTACATCGATTTTTCCCGCGACGAAACGCTGCATGACCGCTTCGAGTTCATCCGAATCCATCTGTCCGTGGCCAAATTCGACGCGCGCATCCGGACACAATTCGACAATGCGGTCGCGCATGCGTTCGATCGATTGCACGCGGTTGTGCAAAAAATAAACCTGACCTTGCCGCTCGAGCTCGCGGTTGATCGCGTCGCGAATTATCCGCTCGTCATAACCGCACACGACAGTCTCGACCGGTAGCCGGTTGAGCGGCGGTGTCTCAATCGTCGACATATCTTTCACGCCGACTAACGAGAGGTAAAGCGTGCGCGGAATCGGCGTGGCGGAAAGCGTCAGGACATCGACGAGCTTGAAGAGCTCTTTGAATTTTTCTTTGTGCAAAACGCCGAAGCGCTGCTCTTCGTCGATCACCACCAAACCAAGATCTTTGAAGATAACGTCGCCAGAAATGAGGCGATGCGTGCCAATGACAATGTCGACGCCGCCTTCGCGCAACAGTTTCAAAACGCCGCGCTGTTCTGCTTGCGAACGAAAACGGCTGAGCATTTCGATGCGCACCGGATAATCGAGCATGCGCTGGCGAAAGGTTTCGAAATGTTGCTGCGCCAGCACAGTCGTCGGCGTCAACACGGCGACCTGTTTTCCTTCCATGACGGCCTTGAAGGCGGCGCGAATCGCCACTTCGGTTTTGCCGTAGCCGACATCGCCGCAGATCAAACGATCCATGGAACGGGCCTGTTCCATGTCGTTCTTCGTGTCCTGGATCGCTTTCATTTGATCGACGGTTTCGCGAAATGGAAACGAATGTTCGAATTCGCGTTGCCATTTCGTGTCCGCGCCGAAAGCGTGACCCAGCTGCGTTTCGCGTTCCGCCTGCACCGCCAGCATTTTGCCCGCGTAATCGAAGATCGAGGTCGCGGCATTTTTTTTCGCGCGTGCCCATTTCGCGTCAGCTAACGAACTGAGATGCGGAGATTTTTTTCCGACACCGACGTAACGCGAAACGAGATACGCCTGTTCGAGCGGAACGTAGAGTTTCGCTTCGTCGGCAAATTCGAGCGCAAGCACTTCCTGCATTCCGCCGCCGGCCGCAGGAACTTTCATCAGCTGTTGGAAACGCCCGACGCCGTGTTCCAGATGAACGACGAGATCGCCCTCGTTCAGTTCACTGAAATCAATCTGCGCGCGATTGCGGCCGAGCTTTTCGGCGCGTTGCAAGCGGCGGCGGCCGTGGGTGGTGGCGCGTCCGAAAATTTCCGCGGCGGAAAGAACGACCAGATTGCCCGAGGGAAAAACAAAACCGCGCGCGAGTGTTCCTTCCGCCAGCTCAATATCATTGAGCGTCCCCATGATTTCGCGGAAGCGCTCGATTTCTCCTTCCGTCTGGAAATAGATGACGATGCGATTGCCGCTCGTTTTCCATTCTTCCAGGCGCGCAGAAAATTGGGCGCGCTTCGCTTCCGCGATCATGAAATCGCTGGCGGAAAATTCGCCGACATCAGCGTCAAGAAATGCGCCGCTGAAATCTTCCGTCGCACCTTCCTCGACCCAGCCGCTGCTGATGCGAATTTGTTCGTCGGCTTCGTCTTCTATTCCGACCTGCAGATGATCCGGCGCGAGATAGTCGCGCACCGTTCCGCTTTGCTCGTCCGCCGCGCTTAACAAGACCTCGATCGACTGCAAATTGCGCACCGACGTTTGCGTGTCGATGTCGAATTCGCGGAGCGATTCAATTTCGTCGTCGAAAAATTCTGCGCGCACCGGCCGCGACGCCTGCCAGGAAAACAAATCGAGAATGCCCCCGCGCACCGCGAATTGGCCGCGTGTCGTGACTTGCGCGACGCGCTCGTAACCGGCCTGGTCTAACGAGTGCAAGAGCGGCTCCATTTTTTCCCGCGCGCCCTGCTTCAAGCGCAAGAAAGCGGAATTGATCGACTGACTCTTTGGGGCGGGCTGATCTAGCGCAGCGCGCGTCGTAACGATGACATGCGGTCCAGCTTCGCGCGAAACGCGCGTGAGCAAAGCGAGTCGCTCGGCGGCAATCTCCGGGTCAGGCAGGATGTTTTCGACCGCGGCGAATTCCGCTTCCGGAAGAAAAAGCGCCTCCGTCTTCCAGTTCACCAAACTTTCGTAGAGCAGCTCCTGCGCACGCACATTCGGGCAGACGACCCAGAGCGTGCGCGGAATTTTGGCCGACAATGCAGCGACGAGGAATGGTTGCGCCGGTTCCGCCACATGCGAAAACGCGACCGGGAATTTTCCCGAATCAATCGCGCGCAGTTTTTGCGCGATCGGTTCTGCGTTAGAGACGCGCTCGAGCAAACCGCAGCTACAAATCGCGTCCGATCGCGTTGGCCACCGCGCGCAAGCGCGGCATGAGTTTGTTTAACGTCTCGGGCAGAAGCGCCTGTTCGCCATCGCTTTTCGCGTGGCTGGGCGATTCGTGCACTTCCAACATGATCGCGTCCGCGCCGGCGGCCACCGCCGCGATCGACATTTGCGGAATGAAATCGCGCAGACCGACTCCGTGTGTCGGATCGACTACAACGGGCAAATGTGTTTTCGATTTCAAGATGGGCACCGCGGTGAGATCGAGGGTGTAGCGCGTGGCGCGCTCGAAAGTGCGGATGCCGCGTTCGCATAGCAACACGTTGGCGTTGCCTTCACTCAAAATGTATTCCGCGCTCATAATCAGCTCGTCGATCGTGGCGCTGAAGCCGCGTTTCAATAAAACCGGCAGATGGCTCCGGCCGACTTCGCGCAGGAGAGAAAAATTTTGCATGTTCCGCGCGCCAATTTGCAGGCAATCGGCGTAGCGTTCGATCAGTGGCAGATCACGCGCGTCCATTACTTCGGTGAGAATGGGAAGCCCGGTTTCGTTGCGCGCGTCGGCCAGGAATCGCAGACCGTCTTCGCGCAAACCTTGAAAATCGTACGGTGAAGTGCGCGGCTTGAAGGCGCCGCCGCGGAGAATTCTCGCGCCGGACTCTTTCACCAGACGAGCGACGGATAGCATTTGTTCGCGGCTTTCCACCGAGCACGGTCCGCAAATGAGAGTGACGGCCGAATTACCGCCGATGCTTACGCCGCAAATTTCAACCTTCGACGCTTCGCCGCGTGATTGAAACGCGGCCAGTTTGTAAGGTTTGAGTCGCGGGACGACCGCCTCAACGCCGGGAATCTCGGCGAAAGAAGTTTCGCGCACGGCTTCTTCCGGACCGATGACGCCCACGATGACCCGCGAATCGCCGCGGGCGATCTGCGTTTCGAAGCCGAACTCCTGTACGCGCGCGACGATTTCGTCGATCTGCGCGTCAGTCGCGCCCGGTTCAGTGATGATGATCATTGCTCGTTAGACGAAACGAGCATGCAAGGAGATTTGGACGCGCGCAAGAGCGCCGCCAATCAATTCGTGATCGTGACCGGCGTGCCGGTCGAGACGGAACGGAAGAAATTTTCCGCCATGAATTCCGGCATACGAATGCAACCGTGCGAGGCGGGATAGCCGGGCAGGTAACCCGCGTGCATTCCAACTCCGCCGACGATGCGCATGAAGTAGGGCATCGGCGCGCCTTTGAAATGCGTTCCAGCCGGTTTCGGATCTTTTTCTACATCGACGTTCGGGACCACGACGTTGCCGCCGCCATCGACGTAATCGCCGTACTTGCTCGAGACGTGGTCCTTGTCTTTTTGGCTGATGCTAAAGTGTCCGACGGGCGTGTTTAGACCTTCGCGACCGGTGGAAAGCTGCGAGACACCGACGAGAGCGCCACCTTTGTAAAAATAAGCGCGCTGCTCGGCCAGGCTGATTTTTACGGAAGGTTTGCCGGGGACAGTATCGCCATCCCAGTAGGAAACACTATCTTGCGGCGCGCCGTTGGAGACCGCGCCCGCTCCGTAAACACCGCCAAGATATTGCGTTTGATAATTCGAACCCTCGTCACACGAAGTGAGAATCAAAACGCCTGCGCCAGCCAGGATCAATCTGGCGAAAAAGGAAAAACGTCGGTCCATAAAAAGTCGTGGGGATGTAATGTTCGAGGTCGTTAAAGTCAAGGAATCGACGGCAATGCAGCGCTTCGCGTGCCGCGCGCGGCGGGTGGGCTTGAATTCTGCTTTCTTTCACGCAGAATGCCGCCCGCCCAGTACCAGGCAATCCAAGCCATGCCGACTTACGAGTATCATTGCGAGAAATGCGAAAAGAATTTCGAGTTTTTCCAATCGATGCGCGACCCGGCCGTTACGGAGTGCCCGAAAGAGCATTGCCAGATGAAAAAGTGGGGCCACGGCAAAGTGAAACGGCTTCTCGGCACTGGCGCCGGCCTGATTTTTAAGGGCTCCGGCTTCTACATCACCGATTATCGCAGCAAGAACTATCAGGAAGGTGCGAAAAAAGAAGCGCCTGCGCCGGCTGCGAGTACCGACCGAAAAATCTTCCGGCAAAAAAGAAGGCGCCGCTCCGACCCCGGCGAAGCCAGCCGAAAGCAAAAAGAAAAGCGGCGAATGATGCAAGCGACAGAAGAAATCATCTTGGTTTGTCCGGAGTGCCGGCGCGAAAACGAAGCGGAACGCATTTATTGTCATGAGTGCGGGGCGCGTTTGGACCGCTCGAAAATGGCGAGGCTCAAGGCCCAGGAAGAAGATCCGAAAGAAACGCAGAAGCGGCTGAGGGGGATGCTCGATGGACGCCGCGCGAAACGTAAACAGCTGTTTTTTCTCGGCGCTAAATTGATCCTCGGGGCGTATCTCGTGGCCGGGCTAATCCAGATTTGTCGACCACCCGACTTGCCCCCGCGTGCGTCCACCTCCGTGGCGGAGTTGCCGCCGCAAATCAACCTCGACTTGGAAAACGCGACGATGGATCCGCGCGGCGCCGTGCTCACTTACTCCGAGGATCAAATTAACTCCTACCTCACTTACTCGCTCAAGAGTAAGCAGACCAAGCTCAGCGAGTATCTGAAATTCGAGCGTCTCGCCCTCGGTTTTGATGAAGGCACGGTTAAAGTCACGGTGGAGCGATCGCTCTACGGCTACTCCATTTTCACCACCGGGATTTATAGAGTGAGTCTGGAAGATGGGAATGTGCGCTTCAAGAATATCGGCGGCCAGATTGGGCGGCTGCTAGTTCATCCGAAGCTGATGCAATACGGCGACATAGTCTTTGCTGACTTGCGCGGAGTACCTGGAACGCGAGCGCAAAATGCTCAGCAAACTTGCTGCGATCGAGCTGCATCCGAAGCAGGTCGTGTTCGTCGCCAAGCCGCAAAAATAGAGAGCGGGCCGCGATTTTCATCGCGAAACCCGCCCTCAGTTTTCCGACCGCGATTGGCTCAGGCCAATCCCATTGTTCGCAGCAGGCGCTGGTCGATCACCCCGTCGACGTGCAGACCGTTCGCCCGTTCGTAAGCGCGAATCGCGCTTCGTGTGCGTGCGCCGATGACGCCATCGATCGGCCCGCGATAATAGCCTTCGCGCGCCAACGCTTGTTGCACGTTAACACCGAGGTCTCCCCCACCGCGGTACTCGTTGGTGTAACCGTAGCCGTTCGGGTAGTAGCCATAGCCATAGCCGTAGCCGTATCCGTAGTCATAAGGATAACCGTAACCGTAATCCCACCACGGAGACCAATACGGATAAAATCCGACAAAGACGTTTCCATGATGATGATGATGGTGCCGCCAGTCGCCATTAGACCAACGACCGTTGCCATTGACCCAACGGCCATTCCCATTGACGCCGTTAAAACGAGGCCCGAAACGAGCCGCTGCGCCCCGATTAAAAGCCGCGGAACGGCTCGCGAAGTGACTGGAGGAGAAGCCGCGTGATCCGGCAGAGACCGAAGCCGCTGCTCTCGCTCCCCGACTGCCTGCATCCGCGCTTGCGAGCGGCCAGGCCAGCATCGCGGCCATCGCCACGCTGCCTAAGAGAGTTAGCTTTTTCATATAGTTAATATCGTTAAATATTACACCCCGTCGCCTAAAAAATGTTTCAATTTTTTTTCGCGCACTCGCTACTCTGGCTGCGGATGCGTCGTGTTTTTCTTTTCGCCCTTATCGCTTGTCTTGCGAGCGCCAAGGCCGCTTCGCCGGAGCGCAGCATCAGTATTTCGCGGCAGTTTATTGTTTACGGACCTAATGCGCGTTTGCGCGGAGCCGTCTGTGACCTGGCGGAACAAACTAAAACCACCGCGCTCCATCTGCTCGGCGAACGCGACGCCTGGAAGACGCCGATCGTTATCGATGCGCACTATCCCGAAGCGAATTCGCCTGAGAGTGCGCCCGCGCAACTTGACGTGAGCCAAACCGGTTTCGGTTTGAAGCTGCAATTGCAGTTGGTCATCGGCAGCGAGGTGAACGGACAACGCGCAGAACGCGAAATTCTGCGCGCGACTTTTCTGGAAATGATGTATCGCGGCCAGCCGCAGGTCGCACCCGGCACGGCATACGCGCAACCACCTGACTGGCTTTTGGATGGAACGCTCGCCCTTGCATCCACAAACGATGCGACTGAAATCGCGCCGACCCTGCGCACGGCGGTTAACAGCGGTGGCGTAGTGAGCCTGGAGGATTTCTTGCAGCAACGGCCTGCGCTGATGGAATCGCCCTCGCGCAAAATCTATCGCGCTTACTCCGCAGCGTTAGTCTCCATGCTGCTTGATTTGCCGAACGGTCGGGCGCGTTTGGCCCGGTTCCTGGCGGATCGTCCGCGATCGATTGACAACTCGTTAGGCGATTTGTCTGCACATTTTCCCGATCTCGGCGAAAATGCCGAAGCCTGGCAGAAAAAATGGGTGCTAAATGTGGCGCGCGTTTCGTCACGCGATCGATATGGTTTGCTCAGTTGCGAAGAATCTGAGCGCCAACTGGCGCAGACTTTGCAGCTGGAAATAGCAGGGCAAAATCAGGCGCCAACCGTTTTTGGTCTGGAAGAGTTTTCCACTTTTCTTTCGCGACCGTCGGCTAAGGTCGCACTCCAGGTTTTGCGTCAACAGCTTTTGTTGCTTTCCGGGCGGGCGCATCCGCTCTATCGGCCGATTGTCGCGGAATATCTTGAACTCGTTAGGCTGTTGCAACACAAGAAAACCAAGCATCTCACGGAGCGGCTGGCGAGAATTCGCGGCACGCGCGAGCACATCAGCCGTCGCATGAGCGAAATTGACGATTACCTGAATTGGTTCGAAGCCACGCAATCACATTCAACCAGCGGCGCTTTTTGGGAATATCTTCAAGCTGCGCAATCCGCCAACGAAACGGAGCCGCGCCGGCAGGATCCCATTTCGGTTTACCTCGACGCGCTCGAAGCGCAGTTGAATGAGTGAGCGCGGCTTGCTCCGCGCCTGCGATCCGCTTATCCTACACGCCGCTCCGCACCGAGCGTAACCTGATATGCAGAAAATTGGATTCGCTGAAGCGCTTGATTCGATCATCGCGACCGACCCGCGCTACAGCCGCGACGCCTACGTCTTTCTGCGCGACGCCCTCGATTACACCACCAAGCAGCAGAAGAAAATAAAAGGCGCGCCCGTGCGCCACGTCGCCGGTCCTGAACTGCTCGAAGGCGTGCGGCAATATGCGCTTAAGGAATTTGGCCCAATGGTCGTAACCGTTTTTTCGGCCTGGGGAATTCGCTGCTGCGAAGATATCGGGCACATGGTTTTCAATCTTATCGGCGCCGGCATCTTCGGAAAAACCGAGCAGGATTCGATCGACGACTTCAAAAGCGTTTACGATTTCGAAGAGGCTTTCGTGAAACCGTTCGCGCCGCAGAAATCAATCGCGCCCGCGAAGTTGCCGCCGAGCCTGCCCGCGCCGAAAGTTTCCTGACCGAAATTTTTCGGTCGCGAAATTTCATGCACGCGCCCGCGCTTAAACCCGCATCATCCGATTCATCGACCGCGCTCGGTTTTCCGCCGAGCACCGCGCAGAAATGGATTTTGCCGAATGGCCTGACCGTCATCGTGCAGGAAGATCGCAGCGCGCCAGTCGCGAGCGTGCAGGCGTGGTGCGAGACCGGCAGCATCTACGAAGACGAGCGTCTCGGCGCCGGCCTCTCGCACATTCTCGAGCACATGTTGTTCAAGGGGACGAAGACGCGCGCGGCCAACGCGATCGCACAGGCAGTGCAGGACGTGGGCGGTTACATCAATGCCTACACCTCATTCGATCGCACCGTTTATTGGATCGACGTGCCGAAAGCGGGCGTGACGGCGGCGCTCGACATTTTGTCCGACGCGATGATGAACTCGATCCTGCCCTCGGAAGAATACGCCAAGGAACAGGAAGTCATCCGCCGCGAATTCGCGATGGGTTTCGATGATCCCGATCGCATGGCCGGTCAGCTGTTGTTTTCAACTACGTTTCAACGTCATCCCTATCGGCTGCCGGTCATCGGGCTGCTCGATGTTTTCAATCAGCTCACACAAGAGCAGGTCATGCAGTATTACAAAGCCCGCTACGTGCCGAACAACATGACCTTTGTCGTGGTCGGCGATGTCAGCGCGGAGGCAGTGCGCGAACAACTCGTTAGGCTGTTTCAGGATCATCCCGCGAAATCGATCAAGCCGGTCTATATTCCGGCGGAACCACCGCAGCTTGGCTTGCGGGAAGTTCATGAAGAATTCGCCACCGAGCTGACGCGACTCTCACTCGCCTGGCACATTCCCGAAGTCACGCATCCCGATGTGCCGGCGCTCGACCTTCTCTCCACCATTCTGGGCGATGGTCGCAGTTCGCGTTTATATCGGCGCGTGCGCGAGGAAGCGGGCCTGGCCTTTGGCGTTTCCGCTTATTCCTACACGCCGGGCGATCCGGGAATTTTTGGAATCGACGCCACCACGGAGCCGGAAAAACGCACTGCGACGCAGGAATTGATTCTCGAAATCATCGACGAGGTTCGAACAAGCGGCGTGACCGCGGATGAACTGGCGAAAGCAAAAAAGATTTCGCTCAGCCATCATCTTGCCTCGCTCACCACCATGCGCGGACAAGCTTCCGATCTGGCCGGAAATTGGCTGCTCACGCGCAATCTCAATTTCACCCGCGACTACCTCGCCACTGTGAAAACGGTCACAGGAGACGACGTGCTGCGTGTCGCTGGAAAATATTTCACGCGCGAAAATTTGACCATCATTTCGCTCAACCCGAAAGGCGCGCTCGGCCTAACGAGTGATCGCGGCTCACGCGTCGCAGCCGGTGAGATTCAAAAATTTACCCTAACGAATGGTCTGCGAATTTTGGTGCGCGAAGATGCGCGGCTGCCGCTTATTTCGATGACGGCGATTTTTCGTGGCGGATTGCTGGCGGAAACGTCCGCCACCAATGGCATCACGCATTTGATGGCGAAGACGCTGCTCAAAGGCACGAAGACGCGGAGCGCGGAGCAAATTGCCGACACCATCGAATCGGTTGGCGGACATCTCGGGAGCGATTCCGGCAACAACAGCTTCAGCATTACCCTGGAAGTGACGCAGCCTGATCTGGCGCTCGGCGCGGGATTGTTCGCCGATGTTGTTTTGAACGCGACCATGCCGGCGGAAGCGGTCGAGCGGGAAAAGGAAGTGCAGCTCGCGATGATCAAGGACGAAGAAGAGCAGCTCACTTCCGTCGCGCGAAATATTTTGCGCGAAGCGCTGTTCGGCGATCACGCCTATGCGTTGCGTGGTAAGGGCTCGGCCGATGCAGTCGAGAAATTGACCCAGAAAGATTTGCTGCAGTTCCGCGACAAATTTCTCGTGGCGAAGAATGGCGTGCTCGCTGTTTTCGGCAACGTGAAAGCGGCGGAAGTGAAAGAGCTTTTCGAACAATTGCTTGCCACCATGAAACCCGGCGAGCTCGCCCTGGAAAAGGTCGCGGCGAGCAAGCCGATTACGAAACCGCTCGAGGTAGAAAGCGCGCGCGAGAAAGCGCAGGCCGTTTTGATGGCCGGATTTCGTGGCGCAGACATGTTTAGTCCCGATCGTTACGTCCTCGATCTGATTGATGAGGCGAGCAGCGATCTCGGCTCGCGTTTTTTCATCCGCATTCGCGAGCAGATGGGTCTGGCCTATTACGTCGGCTCATCGCAACTACAGGGATTGGTCCCGGGTATGTTCGCTTTTTATCTCGGGACCGATCCGCAAAAAGTGCCAGCCGTAAAAGCCGCGCTCCTCGACGAAATCAGCAAACTGGCGAGCGATGGCCTAACGAGTGAAGAGCTGGCCCGCGCGAAAAAGAAATTGATCGGCCAGCAACAGATCGCGAATCAAAGCAACGACAGTTTCGGTTACACCAGCGCGCTCGATGAAATCTACGGGCTTGGTTTCGATCATTACAAAAAACTTGAAGCACAAATCGAAAGCGTGACCGCGGAAGATGTGAAACGCATCGCCGCGAAATATTTTAAAGATCAACCGTTCGTCCTTGCCACCGTCCGACCTTCGGGCGACGAAACAGCGAAGGATATTTGATATGGCCGAAGTTCAAACCAATACAAACACCGGTGAGATGGCGCAGCGCTTCATCGAATTCATCATGATGCAGGCGCAGAACGCCGCGCTTTTTCTCGGGCAAATTCCCAATCCGCAGACCGGTCAGGGCGAAGTGAATCTGGAGCTGGCGAAAATGTTTATCGATCAGCTGGCGATGATTCAGGAAAAAACGCGCGGCAATCTTTCGAACGAAGAAGCGGCGGTCTTGAAGAACACAATTGCGAATTTGCAGATGGCGTTCGTGGAAGTTTCGCAACAAGCGGGTGGCGCTCAAGTTGCACCCGCGCCGCAACCACCGCCGGCCACTCGGGAAGCTGAACCTTCGTCGACGACTTCTCCCGCGGGCGAACCGCCGCCACCCTCGGTGCAATCCGAGGGCGAATCGCGCAAGAAATTTAGCAAGAGTTACGGCGCGTAGGAAAGTCGGTGCAGCCTGCGTCGGGCTCCGCGACGTATCTCCCTAAATGCCGACTGCCCCTGCTTCTCTCGCCAAGGAGAAAGAAACGATCGCCGATCTCGAAATCGTCACCGATCCCGAAGAAGCGGCGGAAGACGCGGGTTTACGTTACGTCAACGACGAGCAGCCGGGTTACACGCGCAAGCAAAAGGGCGACGACTTCGAGTATTTCGACAGCTCGGGAAAACCGATCACCGATGAGCGGCGCGTGCTGCGTATTCAGCGACTCGCCATTCCGCCGGCCTACACCGATGTCTGGATTTGCCCGTGGTCGAATGGTCACATTCAGGCGACTGGGCGCGATGCGCGCGGACGAAAGCAGTATCGCTATCACGAAAAATGGCGGGAAGCGCGCGACGAAACGAAATACGAACGCATGGTCGTATTCGGCGCGGCCCTGCCGAAAATTCGCAAGCGCGTGCAGGAAGACCTGGCGCTTTCCGGCCTGCCGAAAAACAAGGTGCTGGCCACGATCATTTCCATCATGGAGCGCACTTTCATTCGCGTCGGTAACGAGGAATACGCGCGCGAAAATAAGTCATACGGCCTAACGACCATGCGCAATCGCCACGTGAAAGTGAACGGCGCGAAGTTGCGCTTTAATTTTCGCGGCAAGAGCGGCGTCGAGCATCAAGTCGACGTGGCCGATCGCCGGCTCGCCCGCATCGTCAAGAAAATGCAGGATTTGCCCGGCCAGGAGCTTTTCGGTTATCTCGATGAGGGCGACGACACAGTGCGCGACATCACCTCGCAGGACGTGAACGATTATCTGCGCGAGATCACCGGCGAAGATTTTACTGCGAAGGATTTTCGCACCTGGGCCGGAACGGTGCTGGCGGCGGTGGCGTTGAACACGGTCGAAGCGGTTCGAGACCAAGAAAGAAGCGAAAGCGAACATGAAGAACGCGATCGCGGCCGTCTGCAAAAATTCTTGGCAACACGCCGGCGATTTGCCGGAAATGTTATGTGCATCCGGCCGTGCTCGAAACTTACCTGAGCGGAGAAATGATCGACGGTTTACGCACAAAACCGAAGCGGCGCTTACGGAAAATCATCAAGATCTAAAATCCGTGGAAGTCGCGGTCATGAAATTTCTCCAGGCGCGACTGACCGAAGCGAAGAAATAAATTTTCGCTTACTACCTGCGCGGCGCCGGCGTTGCTTTTGTCTTGGTGCTTTTTCGCGCGTTCGTCGTCTCGCTGGCCGGCTTCTCATCGCTCGGATATTTTTTCGTGGTCGGATAAATCAGACGCCACGGCTGATGCTTCACCGTGTCGGTCAAATCCTTCACATTTTCACCCGTGGCTTTGAGGTCGGGTGTGAGTGAATTCAGCGCCGATTTCAGCTTCTCGGACGAATCGCGAAAATTTTGCAGCGTGATCTGGATGTTGTCGTTATTCGAAATATCCGTGCTGATCTTGTTAAAGTTGGTGCTGATTGTTTCGACGTTCTTCAGCGAATGCTGCAATGGACTTTCGGTCGAAGTCATGTTGGTCAGGTTCTCGGCAAAGGTGCGCATTTGCGCGAGCGCCATGTTGAATTGCGATTGTTCGTCGGTGATCTGGCTGAGATTTTGCGCGGTCGTTTGCAGTTCTTCCAATGTTCCCGTCGCTTGCTTGGCCACCGGTTCAATGACGTTGATGATTCGGGCAATGGCTTCGCCGAATTCCGGAACGCGTTCGCCCGGATAAATTTCGCCGTCTTCCGCGCGGCCGGAGGTTTCGATTCCTTCCGTGATGTCGATCGCGGTTTCGCCGAGAAGTCCGAGCGTGATCAAGCGCGCCTTCGCGCTCTTGTAAACGTTGGCGCTTCGATCAACCCGCACATCGATGCGCGATTCATATTTCCGCTTTGTCGGGGTCGCGCCGGGTTCGGCAGGCCAAATGGTATTCGCGAGCACGGCAGCCTGATTCGATTCTTCTTTCGAGACGGGCGAAAATAATTTATCCACCTGTCCGATTTTTCGGCCGGCCAGCAAAACGGGCGCGCCGAGTTTAATGCCCGCGGCGTTATCGAAGTAGATCTTGTAAGTGACGAGCGGCTTAAAAAGTCCGGGCGCGCCCAGCAAAATAAGAATGCCGGCGAGGACCGCGACGGTGGCCAGCACGAGCAGGCCGGTCAGGAATTCATTTTTTCGCAATTGCATCTTGGCTTCCTTCCAGAATTGGTCCTTCCGTGCTGCCGCTCAAGAACTGCTGCACCACCGGATTCTGTGATTGTCGGAATTCGTTAGTCGGCGCCATCTCGATAATTTTGCCGTGATAAAGCATCGCCATTTTCGTGCCGATGCGAAAGGCGCTGTCCATCTCGTGCGTCACAATGACCGAGGTCACTTTCGATTGTTCGCTCAGGCTGATGATCAATTCGTCGATAACGGAACTGATAACAGGATCGAGGCCGGCCGAGGGTTCATCGAAAAGAATTAGTTCCGGGTCCATCACCAGCGCGCGCGCCAGGCTGACCCGCTTCCGCATACCGCCGCTCAACTCCGACGGCATCTGGTTTTTCACGCCAGCCATCCCGACCAGCTCGAGTTTTTCTTCGACGATGCGATCGATTTCGTCCTGCGTTTTGTCGGTCAATTCCTCCAAGGGCAGCGCGACATTATCGTGCACATTGCGCGAACTGAGCAGCGCGGAATATTGATAGACCATTCCGATTTGGGTGCGGATTTTTTGCAGTTTGCGCCGCGGCAAACGCGAGACTTCGAATTGTTTGAAAAAGACCGAGCCGCGCGTCGGCGGCAGAATCCCGAGAATTAAACGCAGGATGGTGCTCTTGCCGCCGCCGCTCTGACCCATGATGACGAGCCGATCCTGCGGCTGCACCACTAACGAAACCCCGTCGAGCACTTCTTTTTCATCGAAGCGCAAATGCACATCGCGCAACTCCACCACTGGGGGATGAGGCGTTTCGTTCATGGAAAGAAGACGACGTAAACGATGTTGAAAAGCGTATCGAAACCGATGACCGCGGTGATGGCGGTCACGACGCTCGATGTGGTGGAGTTGCCCACGCCGGCCGCTCCGCCTTTCACATTGAGTCCGCGGTAGCAGGCGATGGCGGCGATGAGCAAACCGAAGAGAAAACTCTTCAGAATCCCAGTGATGATGTCGCGAATCAGCAGGCTTTCGAGAACGAGATCTTTGAAGTAAACGGTCGCGATATTGAAATAACCGGCGGAGATCAACGCGGTCGCGACAATCGCGGCGATGCTGGAAATAACCGAGAGACACGGCATCAGCGCAGTCAGCGCCACCATCCGCGGCGCGACCAGAAAACGCAGCGGGCTGATGCCCATCGCTTCGATCGCTTCGACTTCTTCGGAGACCTGCATCGTGCCGAGTTCCGCGGTGAAGGCTGCGCCAATGCGCGCGGCCAGCATGATGCCGGTGAGCAACGGTCCCAGCTCGCGGGTGAAAGCGATTGAAACCAAACCCGGCACGAGCCGCTCGGTGCCGAAGCGTTGTAATTGGTAGCCGGTTAAGAGCGCCATCGTTAGTCCGAGAAAAAACGAAACCATCGCGACCAGCGGCACAGAGCCGACCCCGGCGCGTTCGGTGTGACGGAAAAAACTCGAGGCACGAAAGGGCGAGCGGCCGCGCCGCACATTGTCCATCGTCTCGGTGAAAGTGTTGACGATGAACCAGAACATCGCGCCGACTTCGCGCAGAAATTCGCTCCCGAGTCGGCCGACACCTTCCACGACCACGACCGGATTCGTTTCGATCGTGTTGCCGTCGTCGGCGTTTGTGCTCACTTCTTCGGCCATGCTCGGGGAGAAGTTGCCTTAGTTAGTTGGGGGCGAAAGAGGAAAGTGACTGGCTAATGCTCGATGCGTTTTCACTCGTAATTCCGGCTTACAACGAAGCCGATCGAATTGGTCAGACTGTTGCGACGGTTTTGGGTTACCTGCGTGCGAACAGTCCCCAAAGCGAAGTGATCGTGGTCGATGACGGATCTAACGACTCCACTGGTGATGTGGTGCGCGATGTTTTTTCGCGGCCGGAAGGAATTGAGACGCGCTTGATGCAACGTTCGCCGAACGAGGGAAAAGGTTCGGCGGTGCGCGCCGGTTTGCTGGCCGCGACGCGGCCGGTCGCACTTTTTTCTGATGCCGATCTATCCACTCCCATTGATGAAGCCCCGAAACTGCTCGAGCCGATTTTCCATGACGAACTTGATGTCGCATTCGGTTCGCGCGCTTTGAATCGCAAACTCATCGGCAATCGACAAGCCTGGTATCGCGAAGAAGGGGGGCGCGTTTTCAACTTGATCATGCGCCTAACGACTGGTTTGCCCTACTGGGACACGCAATGCGGCTTCAAAGCTTTTCGCATGGCGGCGTTTCGTCCGATTCTCGAGCGCACGAAGAGCGACGGCTTCGGTTTTGACGTCGAGTTCATTTATCTGGCGCACAAGGCCGGCTTGCGCATCCGCGAAATTCCCGTGCGCTGGGATCACAACGAGGGCAGTAAAGTTGAATACCTGCGCGACAGCTGGCGGATGCTGAAGGAAGTCGTGGAACTAAGGACTCGTTAGGCATCTTCGATCAGCTGCGCGAATTGCGCGAAGAAGTAGTTCGCATCATGCGGACCGGGCGCCGCTTCCGGATGATATTGCACGCTGAAAATCGGCAGCTCCTTGTGCCGCATTCCTTCTACTGTTCCGTCATTGAGATTCACGTGGGTTAGCTCCACTTCCTTTGGCAGCGATTCTGGATCGACCGCGAAACCATGATTCTGCGAAGTGATCGCCACTCTTCCGCTGCGCAAATCTTTCACCGGCTGATTCCCGCCGCGATGACCGAATTTCAATTTGAAGGTGCGCCCACCAAAAGCATAACCGAGCACCTGATGGCCGAGACAAATTCCGAAGATCGGTTTCTTGCCCATCAGGTCGCGCACGGATTTGTGCGCGTATTCCAGCGCACACGGATCACCCGGTCCGTTGGAAAGAAAAACTCCGTCCGGATTCAGATCGAGAACTTCCTTGGCCGTTGCGGTGGCTGGAACAACCGTCACACCAAAACCTTCACGACGTAGATTTCGCAGAATGTTTTCTTTAATCCCGTAATCGTAGGCGGCGATTTGATATTTCACCGGCGGCAACGGCTGATTGCGCATCTCGCCGGCGCTGCCAACCGGCACCGACCAATTCGCGCTTTCGCGATCGTCCGGATCCCACCGATAGATTTCCCGCGCCGTGACTTCCTTTACGTAATCCATTCCGATCACGCCCTCGCCGCGGATCGCCTCATCAACGGCTTCCTTTTCCGAAAGCGCATCACTCGTTAGGCAAGCTTTCATCGCGCCGCGCTCGCGCAGGTGTCGCGTCAGCGCACGCGTGTCGATGCCTTGCGCGCCCGGAATTTTCCATTCACGCAAATAATCGTCGAGCGATCGCTCGGAGCGCCAGCTACTCGAAATTTCACTTAATTCCTCCACGACAAATCCGCGCACATGCGGCTCGCGACTTTCCTGATCGAGCGCATTGGTTCCGTAATTCCCAATCAGGGGATAAGTCATCGCGACGATCTGTCCACGGTAGGACGGGTCGGTCAGCACTTCCTGATAACCGGTCATGGAAGTGTTGAAACAAATCTCGCCGACCCGTGTGCCGGTCGCGCCAAAAGATTCGCCTTCGAAGATTCGACCGTCTTCCAGAGCGAGAATCGCGCGCATCGGAAAAGACGGTTAGCAGATTTCGTCGCGTGCGAAAGAAAAAGCCCGAGCCGTTTTCGCAGCTCGGGCTTCAAATTATTACCCCACTGGTGCCGTTTAGGCGGATATCCCGTTCCCTTTCGGTAACGGGCGGGTGACCATCGCAGGAGCGTCTGACTTCCAATTAAGGCATGTCATCTTCCCCATACGACCAAGCCCCCTTAGCTAACACAATATCGGTCCGGGAATCTCACCTGTAATCTCGAACACCGCAGGGTAAATGGTTGAGAGTTCTCGAGTGAAGGTTGAGCGAAAAACGCTGGTTTCCATCCCAACCCTCGCTCAAAAACTCTCGACCAATTTCAAAGAACTATTCCCGCAGTTCCGCTCCCAATTCGCTCTTCAACTTTTCGCGAATCCTCCCGTGAACCACGGTGACTTCGTCGTTGGTCAGTGTGCGATTCTTATCTCGATATGTCAACGTGTATGCCACTGATTTACGTGACGATTCGATGGCATTTTTGTCTTGAAAAATATCGAAGAGTCGCACCTCCGAGAGTAACAGCTCCTCCGTCGCGAAAATCGTGCGCATGATTTCGTCGTGCGAAAGTTTTTCAGGAATAAGCATCGCGATGTCGCGCGTGACCGACGGGAAGCGTTCGATCTCCGCGAAGTTTTTGCTGTCGTTGCCTAACGAGAGCAAGGAGTCCAAAATCATTTGCGCGACGAAGACCGGCGAACTTGCGCCGAACTCGGCGGCGCGCGCGGCAGGTAATTGTCCGGCAAGTCCGATCACTTCTTTTCCGCTGAGAATTTCTGCGGCAATCGCTAATCCCGAATTCTCGGTGCGACGAAAATTCAGCTGCGGCATGCGCAACGACTCGATCGCGCCTTTCAAATCGAAGAAGTCGAGCTGACGCCTGGCATTGCCGCGCCAGTGCGGCTGACTCGACGAAGCGCCGGCGAAGACAAAACCGAGCGCGCGTTTCTCTTCCGCGTTCGGTTGCATGAAAATATTTCCGAGTTCAAACAAGCGCACGCTGGCAGCGCCGGCGTTGAGATTGCGCGCGAGCACATCGAGTAATCCGCGCACCACGTTCGTGCGCAGGGCCACGTGATCTTCGCTGAGCGGATTGCGCAATTCGATCGCCTTTTCCGCTGGCATCACACTGCGCGATAAAAGCGACGACGTGCGCGCTTCGAAAATTCCCAGACTAACGAGTCGTTGGCGCACGCCGTTTTCAAAATCCGCGGCGTGGTCCGCTTCGCTCAAAGGCGTGAAACGACTGCGATCTGCCACCGGCACTTTATCGACCCCGTGGGCGCGAATGACTTCTTCGATCAAGTCCACTTCCCGGCGAAGATCGGCGCGATGACTCGGAATTTTCCACGTCGCTTCATCTTTTGTCGTCGCGCTCTTCGTCAGACCGAATCCCTGCAAAATCTTGTCGACATTCGCCGCCGGGATTTCGATTCCCAACAGTTCGTTAGACCGCTGGTATCGCAGCGAAACATCGGACGGAGCGGCGGGAAATTCGCCAGTCCCGTCGGTCTGTTTCGCCGGCGAGCCGCCCGCGATTTCTTGCATGAGATTCGTTGCTCGCTCCGACGCGGGCATGATTCCCATCGGATCAACGCCGCGCTCGAAACGATAACTGGCATCGCTCGGCAGATTCAGGCTTCGCGCGGTTCGCCTGATGCTCGCGGGCAGAAAATAAGCGGCTTCGAGCAAGATGTTGCGCGTCGTTTCACTCACTCCCGTGTCTTCGCCGCCCATCACGCCGCCGATCCCGATGACGCGTTCCTGATCGGCGATGACGAGATCGCGCTCTGTTAACGAATAGGTCTTCCCGTCGAGCGCGAGAAATTTTTCGCCGTCGCGCGCCAACCGTACTTGCACCGCGCCTTTCAATTTATCGGCATCGAAGGCGTGCGTCGGTTGTCCCATTTCCAACATCACGAAATTCGAGATATCGACGATGTTGTTGATCGCGCGCATCCCGGCCGCTTCCAGTTTCGCGCGCAACCAATCCGGACTCGGGCCGACTTTGACGTTCTCGATGCGGCGGAGCGAATAAAACGGACATTCGCGCGGCGCAGAAATCTTGATCGCGCCATTCAAGTCTAACGAATCGTTAGAAGTGGCGACGCGCTTGATTTCCTTGCCGGTCAGCGCTGCGATTTCACGGGCCAAACCAAAATGGCTGAGTAGATCACCGCGGTTCGGCGTGATCTCGACATCGAGAATCGTATCCGGCCTAACGAGTGATCCAAACGGTTCGCCGACTTTCGCGTCGGGCGAAAGAATCAGAAGTCCGTCACCGTCTTCCGACAACTTCAGTTCGCTCGGACTGCAGAGCATTCCCTGCGATTCAACGCCGCGCAGCTTGCTCACTTTGATCTTGAGACCGTTCGGCAAACTCGCGCCCGGCAAGGCGACCGGAACTTTATCGCCGACTTTGTAATTCTTCGCGCCGCAAACGATTTGCCGGATTGTGCCGCTGCCATCATCGACTTGCGTGACACTCAGCCGATCGGCATTCGGATGCTGCACCGATTCCTTGATCTGACCGATGACGACGTGGTCGAAATTTCCGCCGCGTTCCTCGATGCCTTCGATCTCGACGCCAGCGAAGGTCAGCAGTTCGGCGAGATCGTCGATCTTCGCCGGCAGCTCCACGAATTCGCGTAGCCAGTTAACGGAAAACTTCACGCGAATTGCCTCAGGAAACGCAGGTCATTCTGCGAGAACAAACGAATATCGGGAATGCCGAAGAGAATCATGGCCAGTCGATCCATCCCGAGCCCGAAGGCGAAGCCGGTGTATTTTTCCGGATCGTAGGCGTCGTCTTTGCGCGCGCGATCGACCTCTTCGTAAACGGCCGGATGCACCATGCCGCAGCCGCAAACCTCGATCCATTTTTCGCCGCTCTTGAGCGCTTTCGATTTCACATCGATCTCGAAACTCGGCTCGGTGAACGGAAAATAATGCGGACGAAAACGCACCGCGGTGTCAGCGCCGAAAAGTTCGCGCAGGAAAAATGTGAGCGTGCCCTTCAAATCGGCGACGCTCACTTTTTCATCCACGTAAAGTCCTTCGATCTGGTGGAACTGTGCGCTGTGCGTCGCGTCAACTTCATCGCGACGATAGGCATTGCCCGGCGCGATCACGCGGATTGGTGGCGGCGCTTTCAGCATCGAATGGATTTGCACCGTCGATGTGTGCGTGCGCAGCAGGCGGCCATCCGGAAGATAAAATGTGTCCTGCTCGTTGCGCGCCGGATGATCGGGCGCGGTGTTGAGTGCATCGAAGCAATACCATTCGGTCTCGACATCGGGCCCGGTGGCGAGCGCGAACCCCATGCGACGAAAAATCGTCGTGGCGCGATCGAGCATTTGCGTGAGCGGATGAATCGCGCCGAATTCATGCGGCGTTCCCGGCAGCGAGATGTCGATGTTAGCGAGCGCGGCAGATTCGCTAGCGGCCCGAAAGTCCGCCGCACGCTTCTCGATCGCCGCTGTGACTGCAACCCGCGCGTCGTTTAGCAACTTCCCTACGAGCGGCTTCTCTTCTTTCGAGAGCGAACGCAGCCGCTCACCCCATTCCGAGATCGCACCTTTTTTTCCGAGGTAAGCGACACGAACGTTTTCTAGTGCACCGGCGTCGCCGGTATTTGCGACTTCGCTAAGCGCCCCATCTCGGAGCTGTTCCAGCGGATGACTCATTCGCAAGCGAACGCTCGCCTAACGAGACGTTAGGCCGCCTTCTTTTTCGATTTCGTTTTTTCTTCGAGCGCGGTTTTCACCTGATCGACAATCGATTTGAATGCGACTTCGTCAGTGATCGCGAGGTCGGAAAGAATCTTGCGATCGAGTCCGATGTTCGCGGCCTTCAAACCCTCGGCGAAACGCGAGTAGGTCAGACCTTGTGCTCGGACAGCGGCGTTGAGTCGCTGGATCCAAAGATAACGAAAAGTGCGTTTGCGCGTTTTGCGATCGCGATAAGCCCAATACTTCGCCTTCATCGTCGCGTCTTTCGCGTAACGGAAAAGTTTGGAACGACGACCGCGATAACCTTTCGCGGCTTTGACGACGCGTTTGCGCCGCTCCCGGCTGGCCGGGGCGTTAGTTGCTCTTGGCATTTTGTTTTCCGCGAATCGCTTCGCGGTCCTCTTCAGCGAGTTGTTCTATTATAGATCTGCGCGACCTCACTCGCTGATTAGGCGGAATTCAAAACCGCCAGGAGCGCAGATACTGTTGGGCGACGCCGAAACGTCGGGGCGGGGAAGGTAGGCAAGTCTGGGATTGATGCAACCTGCGCGTTTCCGCAGAGTGCGCCAAGTGAATTGGATCGCGCGTCATCGCCGGCTCGTCCTTGCCTTCATCTGCACTTTTTGGACCGGCCTTATTCTGCTGACTCTTACTTTTCCGGAAGCGCCATTCTTCTCTTCGGTCGCGCGGGGCGAACAGAGTTTTTACGACATGCTTTATCGCGAAGGTCGCAAGACGCCGACGCGATCGGACATCATTTTTTTGGGGATCGATGAAAGCACGCTGAACTTTCAGCCCTTCAATCCGGATGACGTCGCCACCAATCGCGCGTTCCAACTGCTGACCGAACATCCGGCGCCCTGGTCGCGCGAGTTGTGGGCCGTGACGCTCGATCGACTTTTTGAAGCCGGCGCGCGTGTCGTGATGTTCGACATGATTTTCGGAAAACCGGGCGAAAGTGACGAAGCCTTTCGCGCCGCGCTCGATCGTTATCACGACAAGGTCGTGCTCGGAGTTAATTTTGATCAGGAGAGCCAGATGTTTATTTGGCCCAGCTCTACGCTGATTGCCGATGGCGAGCATGACGATCGCATCGGTTTTGTAATTTATTTTCCCGACAGTCTCGACGGCGTCATTCGCACAACGCGTTTTTTTATTTCCGATCGTCAGCTCGCCGGCCAGAAGCCATTTCCCGGGCAGGAAATCTTTACTTCGTTAGCAGCGCGCGTGGTGCAAAAAATTGGAGAGACAGCGCGATTGCCGACTGCACTTGATCCGCAGCATCTGCGTTTCACCGCGGCGGACGCCTATGATCCGAAACCGCTCTGGGAAATTTTCGATCCAGCCGTCTGGCACGCGAACTACCACGATGGCGCACTTTTCAAAGACAAGATCGTGATGATCGGCGCGGCATCGCAGGTCGCGCACGACGTCGTGGTCACACCGCTGAGCTCGAGCATGTCCGGTCCGGTTTTACATTTGAATGCGATTGCGGCGGCGCTGGCTGGAGAATTTCTGCGCCAGACGCCGGTTTGGTTGCGTTACGTTTTGGTTTTGGCGGCAGGCCTGACGGCATGGCTCCTGATTGCCTTCGTGCGGCGACCGATCGTTTGTCTGGTCTCGTTGGGCGGAGTCACTTTCGCTTATTTGGTGGTCGCGCGAATCGCTTTCGACCGCAGCGGTTTTCTCCTGATGACCGTGCCAGTTTTGTCGGCATTTCTCGCGAGCGGAGCATCTTCGCTGGGCTGGGAATACATTTTGGAGCGGCGCGAGAAATTGAAAACGCGGCGCACGCTGGAGCGCTACGTTTCGAAGAACCTGGTCAAAGATATTCTCGATAATCCCGAGAGTTTTTACAGCACGATGAAGGGCGCGCGTATTCCCGTGACCGTCCTCTTCACCGATCTCGTGGGTTTCACGACTTTGAGTGAGCGAGCCGATCCCGAAGAACTCGTTAGGCAACTCAATGAATACTTGAGCAAGATGGTCGGTGTCGTTTTCGCCCACAATGGCACGCTCGATAAATTCATTGGCGACGCGATCATGGCCGTGTGGGGAAATGTGCAGAGCGCCGGGCCGGTCTCCGACGCCAAAGCGTGCGCGCGTGCGGGTTTGGGAATGCGACGCGCCCTGAAGGAATTGAACGAAGGCTGGCGCAAAGAAAGCCGCATGACTCTGGGAATGGGCGTGGGAATTAATTCGGGCGAAGCGCTGGCCGGAAACATCGGCTCGGGCGATCGCGCGGATTTAACGGTGATCGGTGATGCCGTGAATCTCGCTTCGCGCCTGGAGGCGCTGACGCGAGCTTACGGTGTCGATCTCCTCGTCGGCGAAGCAGCGGCGGAATTGATTCGCGATGATTTTTATCTGCGCAGCGTCGCGCGTGTGCAGGTGAAGGGAAAATCCATTCCAGTAGCGGTGTCGACTTTGCTGTGCGCGAAAGGCGATGAGTTCGATCCGGAACTTTTGAAATGGATCGAGAGTTATGAAGAAGGAATCGCGCAATTTCGCGGACGCGAATTCACCAAGGCGAAAGTGAACTTCTCGCGTTTTCTCTCGTCATATCCGCAGGATTATCTGGCGAAGATGTATCTCGAGCGCACGGTCGAATACGAAAAAGCGCCGCCGGATGAATCTTGGAATGCGGCGGAAGTGTTCACGAAGAAGTAGCCGTTCCGAACATCCGCTAGTTCGTCGGCACAAGCGGATCGAAAACTCTCTGGCCGTTTCGGGCCGGGTTTCGCGCACTCACTCAGTGTCGAACCTTGTACATGCGAACTCCGTTCATCCCGAAATCACTCTGTCTGCTCGTCGCCATCTTTCTGTTTGGTGGGGCGCGTTCTCAGGCCGCCATTAATTACTCGGTCACGTTCAACGATCCGGGCAGCGTTAATGCGGCTTACTACGCGGGAATTTCCTCCAATCTTCAGGCGGCCGGGGCCTACTGGGCGGAATTTCTTTCCGGCAATGGGAACATCGAGATTTCCGTGGAATTCACCAATTCCATTGCCGGAATCGATGGCGCCAGTTTCACCAACGGTTTTGTTCGGAACGACGGTACCCGCAATATTTATGAGCAAGGCGCCGCGTATGAAATTCGGACCGGCATTGATCCAAATGGCGCGACCGCTGATGTCCGGATCAGAATAAACCCGAGCTATCTCGCGAACACGGTCTGGCTCGATCCGAATCCGACGACGCGCACCGATCCCATTCCCGCCAACCATCTCGACGGCGTCTCGCTTTTCATTCACGAACTCGGACACGCCTACGCCTTCTCCGGTTGGATCAACGGCACCACCGGTCAATTGCCACCGGATTACATGTCGACCTTTGACGAGCATATTTATTTCGACGGCTCGAATTCCTTTTTCACCGGTGCGACCGCGCAGGCGGAATACGGCGGACCGGTCCCGCTGACTTACGGAAATCCCGGCCATCTCGGTAATAATTCACCGCGACCGGGTTCCGATCTTCTCAACGATCTCATGAACGGAATCGTTTATTATTATCAAACCCGCTACACGATCACGCGGCTAGATCGCGCCATCGTGAAAGATTGCGGCGTGGCGATTTCGGTGGATTTGCCTGTCATGCAGGTTTCCTCCGTGAGCAGAGGAACGAGCGGCCACTTCATCGTGCAAGGCAAAGGAATTCCTTCGCGATTTCACACGGTGAAGGCGACGAACGATCTCACGCAATCCTTCCAGAAGATCGGGAGTGCCTCGAGCGATAGCAGTGGAAATTTCAGCTATGACGATCCCGGCGCGCAAGGTTTGGCGCGGCGGTATTATCAAGTTGTCTTTCCTTGAACTGCTGAGCGGACCGGCCTCGCTGCGCCAGGCAAATTGCTTTCATTAGCCAAACGCATTCGGTGCGCTTAAAGAACGCGACGTGAGTCGAGCCGCGCGCAATTTTCATTTCCTCGGTATCTGTGGGACGGCGATGGGATCCGTCGCTGCTGCTTTGCGCGAGCGCGGATTTGTTGTGACGGGCTCGGATGAAAATGTTTACCCGCCGATGTCGACGTTTCTTGAGTCGCGTGGGGTGAAGTTGAATGAAGGATTTCGTGCGGAAAATATTTCGGACGACGCTGACATCGTGGTGATCGGTAATGCGATGAAGCGCGGCAATCCGGAAGTGGAAGCGGTGCTCAATCGCAAGTTGCATTACGTTTCGTTGCCGGAGATTTTGCGGAACGAATTTTTGCGCGGCCGTCACAATCTCGTAGTCGCAGGCACGCACGGGAAGACGACTACGACAGCGTTGCTCACCTGGATCATGAAGGTCGCCGATTTTGATCCGGGCTACATGATCGGCGGCATCCCGAAAAATCTCGGGCAAGGCGCGCACTTCAACGATTCGAAATATTTCGTCATCGAGGGCGATGAATACGACAGCGCGTTTTTTGATAAGCGCTCAAAGTTTGTTCATTACCTGCCCGAGCTGCTCATCGTGAACAACATCGAGTTCGATCACGCCGATATTTTTCGCGATCTCGACCAGGTCAAAACCAGTTTTCGCCACGTCATCCGCATCGTTCCACAGAACGGCATGGTGCTGCTCAACGGCGACGATCCAAATTGCATGGAGGTGGCGAAGGAATCTTCCGCGCCGATCGTCGAGATCGGATTTTCTGAGAACTGCGCCGAAAAAATTCGCGACGTCAGCTATTCGGAGAACGGATCGAAGTTCTCGTTAGGCGACGAAAAATTCGAGGTCGCGTTGATCGGCGAATTCAACGTGCGCAACGCGGCCATGGCCATTTCCGCGGCGCGTTTCTACGGCGCTTCGTGGGAGAAAATTCGCGAAGGTCTAACGAGTTTCAAAGGCATCGCACGTCGTCAGGAAATTCGCGGCGAAGCGGGCGGTGTAAAAGTGATCGACGATTTCGGTCATCATCCCACGGCGATAGCCCAGACTTTGACGGCGTTGCGACATCGTTTTCCCGGCCATCGACTCTGGGCGGTGTTCGAGCCGCGCTCGAACACGACCCGGCGGGCCGTCTTTCAGCAGCAACTTCCTGATGCGTTGAAACTAGCCGACGGCGTTTTTATTTCGCAGGTGGCGCGGCTCGATCAGTTACCCGAAGACGAGCGGCTCAACCCGGAAGCGGTGGTGAAAGCGATCGCCGATTCCGGCCGGCCGGCGTTCTACGAGAAAGATGCCGCGCATATCGTCGAACGACTTCTACCACTCGTTAGGCGGAATGACATTGTGGTGGTGTTCAGTAACGGCGGCTTCGACGGGATTCACGAAAAGATCCTAACGCACTTGCGGGACGGCTCTTAGTTAAGCTGCGGCAGGCGGAATGGCCTGTTTGGTGCTGATTTCGATTCGTTTCAGCAACATCGATGATACGGTTCGTCCCACGCAGTTGATTCTTTTTCCTATATATCGTTACATAGGGCCCGTGCTCCGCGCCCTCATTTTGTCTTTGGCGGTTTTTCTCGCCGGGTTGGCGCGCGGGCAAGAGCCGCCGCCGCCGAACACTAACTTCGCGCAAGCCAACATTGCCGCGGCCGCTCCGCCGGGTCCCGCACCGGCCGGCGCGCCTGACATGGTGACGCTGCAATATCCGAACAGCGATGTGGCTGATGTGTTGCGCCTCTACGAAACGCTCACCGGCAAGAAGCTGATCATGGATAACTTCGTGCAGGGGAAGGTGAATATCTTCATTGCCAAGCCGATCCCGCGCGAGGAAGCGATTCGCATCATTGAGATTAACCTGCTCATGAACGGCTACTCGCTCGTGCCGGCGGGCGGCGATTTGGTGAAGGTGATCGGCACCGGAAAAAATCCGCGCAACGCCGGAGTGCCGATTATTTCCGACGAGTCGCTCATTCCGCCGGGCGAACACGTCATCAGTTTTCTTTTCAAATTGCGCTTCGCCGATCCCACGGAATTGCAACAAGTCCTCGGCCAGTATCTCTCGCCGCCGCAACCTTACACTTCGTTTCTCGCGCTGCCGAAATCGGGCAGCATTCTGGTCACGGAAAATTCCAGCGTGATCCGTGGTTTGGTGAACATCATTAACCAGGTCGATATCCCGCCGGCCGAAGTGGTGAGCGAGTTCATCAAGCTGGAACGCGCGGATGCCAGCAAAGTGGTGGACATGCTGAAAGACATTTTCGAAAAAGGAAATCAGCCGCAGGGCGCGGTTCCAGGCGGTGTGCGCAATGTTCGGCAGGGAACGCCTGCGCCACCGCAGCAACCGAACTACGAACCCGACCTCGGATCACTGACCGCGCTTTCGGAAGATTCGGTCGTCATTGGCAAAATCAAACTGGCGGCAGATGTGAGGACGAATCGCATTCACGTCATCACGCGACCGGTCAATATGCCATTCGTTAGGCGATTGATCGCGGAGTTCGATGCCAATGTGGATTTCGCCAAGCCGGTCTCGCGTCCGTTGCGCTACATTTCTGCGGCGGATGTTTTGCCAGTCATCGTGCAGGCCTTGCAGGAACCGGGCGGGGCTCAAGGCGGAGAAGGCGCCGCCAATCCAAATCTCCAACCGGGGCAGCAGCAACAACAGCAACAGCGAAATCGTCTCAATAGCGCGAGCGCTTCGACGAACGATTACGGCTCGGGCACCGCGAGCGGGGCGCAGGGCTTTTCCGAGGAACTTTCCACCCAGGCGGTCGATACCACTCCGAAAGCGGTAACGATCGGCAACGCCAAGATCATCGCTGATCAACGCTCGAACACCATCATCATTCTCGGCAATCGCGAAGTGGTAGTGAAGGTCGAGAAGATCCTCGACGAGATGGATGTGAGTGCGCCGCAAGTGGCGTTGAGCACCGTAATTGGCGAGCTGACCTTGAATGACGATCAGAACTTCGGGATCGATTATTTTGGGAAATTCGCTTCCTTCAAAAACGGCGGCCAGGGAGGAATCGCAGCCGGGACAAATAACGGCGTCAGCGCTCCGCTCAATATTCCCGGCCTGACCAGCATCACGAATTTGGCCAGTGCGGTCGGTGCGGCCAGCGGAGCAAGCATCTTTCTCTCCACCGGAAATGGTCTCGGAGAAATTGTCAGGGCGCTCGATTCTACCAAGAGGTTCAAGGTCATCTCGCGTCCGACCGTTTTTACGAGCAATAACAAGAAGGCAATTATCGCGAGCGGCACGGAGATCCCCGTTCCAGTCAGTACCATTTCAACTGGCGTGAGCAGTACCGTCAACGGACTCGCACAGCAATCGAACATTCAGTTCAAGAAAGTCGCGTTGCAGTTGGAAGTCGTGCCTTTGATCAATTCTGAGAAGGAAGTCTCGCTCGATATTTTGCAGAAACTCGACAGCCTCACCGGCGAGTCGACGACGGTGGACGGAAATTCCATTCCGACGATTTCGACCCGCTATATTAAGACCACCGTCTCGGCGCCAAATTGCTCTACCATCATTCTGGGCGGATTGATTTTGGATAATACGAACAAGTCGAAAAGCGGTATTCCTCTTCTCAATCGAATCCCGTTGATCGGTGGTTTATTTCGTAATACTTCCAGCACCAAGAGCCGCCAGGAATTGATCGTTCTAATGCGGCCGGAAGTTTCCCTGACCAAGCTCGACCTGAAACGGTTGCGGCAAAAGAATAGCGACCGCATGCATTTCGGGCCGGAGATCGATGCGGACGATTGCCCGGATTGCCCGCCACGCGTGAATGGCGACAAGCAGTTGCCCGCGCCGGATCTTCCACCGAATAACTATAAGTGAATCCGGCAGTCGGTCAGTCTTTGATTGAATTGCTGCTTTCGGCGGGAGTTCAAACGCGCGAAGAAGCAGCGCAGCTCGCCTCGAACCTCAATGGCGGTTCCTGGACGGCGCAGGTGCTTGACTCGGGGAAGGTGGATGAAGTCCGTTTCCTGAATGTCATCGGAAATTATTTTCAGGTTCCGGTGGTGGCGATCGACGCGAAGAGCATCGATCGCCAAACGCTCGCACTGCTGCCGAGCCGTTTCGTTTTTCAACATCACATTCTACCGCTGGAAGTGCGCGAGAACACAGTCGTGCTCGCGACCTACGATCTTTTCAATTCCGTCGGACGACAGCTCGCCTCGCAGTTATTGAAGCGGCCAGTCGAATGGGTCCTGGTTCCACGTGCGCAAATTTTGCGCGCGATGAAAACGCTCTACGGCGTCGGCGCGGAAACGTTCGACGAAATTCTGAAGACGCGCGGATCGCTCGATTCGTTGCAGGATACGGAAGAGAGCATGGACCTGAACGCCGACGATCCGGAAGCGTCCGTGGTGAAATTCGTTAACCAAATCATCCGCGAAGCGATTGTGGAACGCGCGACCGATATTCACGTCGAACCTCTCGAGAACGATTTGCGCATTCGTTATCGCATTGATGGAATTTTGCACGAAGTGGCGGTGCCGCCGCAGCTACGCTTGTTGCAATCCGCCATCATTTCGCGCCTGAAAGTCATGGCGCACATGGACATCGCCGATCGCCGTCTGCCGCAGGATGGGCGGATCAATTTGCAATCGAACACGCAGAACATCGACGTGCGTGTTTCAACGATTCCGACGGTCAACGGCGAATCGATTAGTTTGCGTTTACTCAGCCGCGATCAGCAAAGCGAGCAGTTCGGTTTTGAGCGACTTGATCTGAGCGAGGATCATTCGCGCATCGTGCAGAACTTGCTCGCGCAACCGAACGGAATCGTCCTCGTCACGGGACCCACCGGTTCGGGCAAGTCCACCTCGCTCTACTGTTTTCTCAGCAGCATTAATTCGGTGCAACGACGCATTATTACGATTGAGGAACCTGTGGAATATCGATTGCCCGGCGTTTCGCAGATCGACGTGAAACCGGAAATCGATCTGACGTTTGCGAAAGGTCTACGCCACATTTTGCGACAGGATCCGAACGTCATCATGGTCGGAGAAATTCGTGACTTCGAAACGGCGGAAATTGCCATTCGCGCCGCCATGACCGGCCACTTGGTTTTCAGCACGCTGCATACGAACGACGCAGTCGGAGGCATCACGCGCTTGCTCGATATGGGCGTCGAACAATTTCTCCTCGCTTCGACGGTGCGCGCCTTTCTCGCGCAACGACTCGTTAGGACAATTTGTGAGGACTGCAAACAAGTCGTCGGTTATCCGATCGATTATCTAAACAAAATTGAAGCGATCGTTTCGCCGAATTTCAAATATTACCGCGGCGCCGGTTGCGAGAATTGCCGGCACACCGGCTATCGCGGGCGAATGGCGATCTACGAAATCTGTGTCGTGACTGAAGGTTTGCGGCGCCTGATCATTCAAAAAGCGACGGGCTCGGAATTAAAACAGCGGGCCATTCAAGACGGCATGATCACGTTGCGACAGGACGGCTGGCGACGGGTCACGCAAGGATTGACTACGGTGGAAGAAGTGGTGCGCGTGACGCAGACTGACGAAGTGATGTCGGAAACGTCGCTGGTCAGCGCGCCGGCGACAGTCGCTGCGGTTTAGTCGCCGCGTAACGCGCGAATTTCCACGGCGTAATCTTGCGCGCGGAAAATCGAAGTGCCGGCAACCAAAACATTGGCGCCGTTTTCGATCGAGAGAGACGCAGTTTCCACGTTGATTCCACCATCCACTTCGATGTCGAGCGATGACTTGTTAGACTCCCTCCAGGTCTGCGCGGTTTTTACCTTCTTCATCATTTCGGGACGAAACGATTGGCCGCCGAATCCAGGATGAACGGTCATGACCAAAAGAAGATCGATGTTCGGTAAGTGCGGTTGCACAGCCTCGAACGGCGTCGCTGGATTCAAAGAAAGTCCGCCGCGGCAACCCGCGGCGCGAATGGCCCGCAAGGTTTTCGCGACATCATGTTTCGCTTCCGGCTCGACGTGAACGGTGATGCTATTCGCGCCCGCTTCGATAAAACGCGGCGCGTAATGATCGGGGTGCTCGATCATGAGATGAACGTCGAGTGGAAGACTCGTTAGGCCGCGCACCGTTTTCACCAAGGCCGGGCCGAAAGAAATATTGTCGACGAAGTGGCCATCCATGATGTCGCAATGGATCCAATCGGCGCCGGCCGCTTCGACTTTTCGAATTTCCTCGGCCAATCTCGCGAAATCAGCGGCGAGAATAGAAGGCGCGATAATCATGGAATGTGAGGGATTTGCTATAGTTATTCACAGCTTTCCCTTGACGTTATCAAACTCCGTTCCTAGATACGCGAAGCTAATTCATGTTCAACGGACTCTTCGGTTTTCTCTCTAGCGATATTGGCATCGATCTCGGGACGGCGAACACGCTCGTCTACGTCAAAGATCAGGGGATCGTCTTGCGCGAACCATCCGTGGTCGCGGTGCAGGCGGGCACGAACAAAGTTCTCGCGGTCGGCGACGAAGCGAAGCGCATGCTCGGTCGCACGCCTTCTAATATCGTAGCGGTGCGTCCGTTAAAGGACGGCGTCATTGCGGACTTCGAAGTCACCGAGGCGATGTTGCGTCACTTCATTACCAAAGTGCACAACCGCCGTGTGCGCGCGCGGCCGCGGGTGGTGATCGCAGTTCCATCTGGAATCACTGAAGTGGAAAAGCGCGCCGTGCGAGAATCCGCGACGCATGCCGGTGCGCGCGAGGTTTATTTGATTGAAGAACCGATGGCCGCGGCCATCGGTGTTGGTCTGCCGGTGCAAGATCCAGCGGGCAACATGATCATCGATATCGGCGGCGGCACAACGGAGGTGGCCCTCATTTCACTTTCCGGAATTGTTTTCAGCCGCAGTGTTCGTGTCGCAGGCGACGAACTCGACGAAGCGATCGTCCAGTACATGAAGCGCGCCTACAACTTGATGATCGGCGAACGCACCGCGGAAGAAATTAAGATCAAGATCGGCTCTGCTTATCCGAGCGAGAAAGAAACGAGCGTGGAAGTGAAAGGTCGAGATCTCGTGGCTGGTTTGCCGAAAACTCTGATGATCACGTCGCAGGAAGTGCGAGAAGCTTTACTCGAACCGATCTCGACTATCGTCGATTCCGTGCGCATCACGCTCGAACGTTGTCCGCCGGAACTTTCGGCCGATCTGGTCGATCGCGGTTTGGTGTTGGCCGGTGGCGGCGCCTTGTTGCGCGGCTTCGATAAGCTTTTGAGCGAAGAGACCGGTTTGCCTGTCCATGTGGCGGAAGATCCGCTGAGCGCCGTGGCGGAGGGGACAGGCAAATGCCTGAATGAACTTAAATTTTTACGACAAGTCGCTTCCTCCGATCGTCAGTGGCGCTGACGCTTTTTGGAGAGCGCGATTTCAACTACTCGTTAGGCAAACGCGATGAATCGCTCGAGCATCATCGCGCTGTTAATTTTCGCCGCGATTCTCGGCTATTTCCTGACCTTTGGCGCGGAGAGTACGCGCAAACTGCAGGCCGGTTTCTACCAAATTATTTCGCCGTTCTTGAGCAGCGGTTCGAGTCTCGAAAAACAAATCACCGGCATGCGGACGGGATTGCAGTCGCTCGAAGAACTCGAACGCAACAATAATTCCCTGCAGGTCGAGAACCGTTCGCTCAAAGCAACCAATCAAGCGTTGCGCGATGTTGAGCATGAAGTGAATCGGTTGCGCACGGCGCTGAATTATCGAGAGCGTTCGGTCTTCAAACTTGTCCCGGCAGAAATCGTCACGCGCGACGCTTCTTCGTGGTGGCGCACTGTCACGATCAACCGCGGTCGGCAGGATCGGATCGAAACCGACATGGCGGTGGTGACGGAAGAAGGTTTGGTGGGAAAGACCACGACGGTCGGCGACACCATTTCGATTGTCTTGCTGGTCTCGGATGAAAATTGCCGCGTGGCTGCGACCGTGGAAGGCACGCGCGAACAGGGAATCGTCGTCGGCGAACGAGTGGCTGGCGCGCAAACGCCGGTGCTCGATCTTAATTTTCTTTCCAAACAAGCGAACCTGTCGCCCGGTCAGCGAGTTTACACCTCGGGTGTAGGCGGCGTGTTCCCTTCGGGATTGCTCGTCGGGCTGGTGAAAGATTTCAAAGTGCGCGAGCTCGACAGTCAGGCGCACTTGAGTCCGGCGGTTGATCTTTCGAAGCTCGAAGATGTTTTCGTGGTGACGGGCAACAAGAAATGATCTTCTTCGGAATTCTCGTTGTCCTCGTCTTCGTTGCGCAGGTCATCGAGCTTTTCATTCCGCCGCTGGAGTGGATGTACAACGCGCACATCTACATTGTGCCGGTGATTGTTTTTTACGGCGCGATGGCTTTGCCTTTTCCGCTCATGCTCACGCTCGCGGGCTTCGCCGGATTTCTGCTGGACGTGCTCACCATGCAGGTGGTGGGCGATCGAGTTGAAATCGCGCTCGGTTGGTCAATAATGATCTACGCTGTGCTCGCGTCGATTATGCATGGGCTGCGGCCTTTGTTCATCCGAGGACGCTGGGAGATTCATTGCGTCATGAGTGGCGTTTGCACCTCGCTGATTTTGTTGGCGCAATATCTCATGATCACTTTTCGACGCGGCTCAATTCTCTTCACGCCGGAAGCGTGGTGGCAAATCGGCGGGCCGGGCGTGATCGCGGCAATCATGGCGCCGTTGCTGTTTTGGTTTTTGCACACGATTGGTGAGGCAACCGGGAATCCGTTCTTGCCGGAACGAGAGAGCTACTGATGAATCGCCGCCGCCAAATTCTTAGCCCGCGCATTCGCATTCAGATTCTCGGTCTGCTGATGTTGCTGGGGTTGGGCGCAGTCGCGACGAGGTTGTGGTGGGTGCAGGTCGCACACGGTCCGGAATGGACGGCGAAAATTCGCGGCAGTTCGGAAGTGACGGTGCGCATTCCATCGATTCGCGGGGAAATTCGCGACCGCAATGGCGTGACGCTGGTGCAGAACCGCGCCAGTTACGAAGTGGATTTCTATTTGCCTGAGATGGTGAAGGGCTATCGATCGCGTGTCGGTCAACCGCCGACCGTGGAATACATGGCCACGATTAGCGGCATGCCGAAGAAGATGAAGGAGCCGGACATCATCCGCATCGTGAATGATGGCGTGGTGCCGCGGCTGGAGGACCTGAATCTGGCGCGCGATTACAACGCGAACAAACTGCAGAAGCATTATCGCACCAACACCGAGGTGCCGTTCTCTTACATCAAAGACATCGACTTCAAAACGATGGCGAAATTTTCCGAGCACGATGTGGGATTACCCGGAGTCGACATCGCGATCCGTCCGGTGCGTTCATATGTTTACGGCGCGCTCGCGGCGCACTTGTTAGGCTACGTCGGCGCGCCCGACGACACGAACAAGGAAGAGGCCAAGCGCTACACGTTTTATCAGGGCGACGTGGAAGGAAAATCCAACATCGAGAAATCGATGGACGAATATCTGCGCGGGAAACCCGGTGTGCGTTACATGCGGCGCAACGCCAAAGGCGTGATCGAAGGAATGCTGCGGGAAGAACCGCCCACGCCCGGCGGGAATGTCATTCTCACGCTCGACGCGCGCATCCAGATGATTGCCGAAGAAGCGTTGCGGGCAGTGGCGCGCGGCGGCGCGGTCGTAGTCGATCCGAACAATGGAAATATTCTCGCGATGGCCTCGGTGCCATCATTCGATCCGAACACTTTTATTCCGAGCATCAAAGCGAAAGACTGGGAGGCGTTGCGCAAGAACGAAGCGAATCCGCTGATCAGTCGCGCCACGAGCGCGTTTCCGCCCGGTTCGACTTTCAAGCTCGTCACGACGCTGGCCGGTTTACGCAAAGGACTTGCCGGCGCGCATTTTAATTGCGGCGGCGGCGTTTCCTACGGTGACCATTTTTTCCATTGCTGGATCGGCGAAAAGGGCGGCAGTCACGGAACGCTTGGCCTGACCGATGCGATCAAGGTTTCGTGTAATTCGTTTTTCTACCAATTCGGCAACGCCGCCGGAATTAATTTGATCGACGAAACAGGCGAAACACTTGGCCTCGGCAAAACGTCCGGGATTGAAATTACCGGCGAACAACCGGGTGTGCTGCCGGGACCGGAATGGATGCGCATTAATTATCCGCGCGAAAAATGGACCTCGGCTTATACCGCCAACGTTTCCATTGGTCAGGGTTTTGATCTCGTTAGTCCACTGCAGTTAGCCATGGTTTATGCGACGGTCGGAAACGGCGGCATTTCGTATTATCCGCGCCTGATCAAGAATATAGTCGGAGCCGACGGCACTCCGATTAAGAATGAAAGGGGCGAGCCGGTGATTTCGCAAGCCCCGCGAGTTCACGGCGATTTGCGTAACGAAATTCGACCCGACCAAATCGAACTAGCGCGCCGCGGACTTTGGAAAGTGGTCAACGAAGATGGCGGCACTGGCAGCAAGGCGCGTTTGCCTGGGGTGCAGGTCGCGGGAAAAACCGGCACGGCGCAGGCGATGTTGGACGGAAAGAAAGATAACTGCGCATGGTTCGTCTGCTTCGCCCCATATGATCACCCGCGTTACGCAATCGCGGTCATGGTTCAAGGCAGCGCGGGGCACGGCGGTTCTGTGGCCGCGCCGATCGCGGGACGTATTTTGCAGCGAACGCTCGCGATGGAAGAAGGACACTTCGATCCGCAGCTGGCGTGGCTCGCGCCGGCGAACAAGCCGAATCCGTTTCAGCTAATTCAAGCGGTCAGTTTCAAAGACAGCGGTCCGGACATTAAAGACACCGACGAAGAGAATTTCGATTCGAGCGACGCGAATATTCAGATGTCGTCGAGCAACGCTTCACCTGATGTCGAACCGGAGGCGGACGCGCGCGGGAAACTGATTCCTCGGGCGCAAAAAGTGAGCGCGCGGTCGCTCGCACCCGCTCCCACGCCGCCACAGAAACTCAATTTTTTCCAAAGACTTTTCGGAGCACGTCCGGCACCGCAACCCGCAGCCCCTCCCGCGCGCGGTCGCCCCACGCCTCCGCGCAGATAACTAATGATCACGCGAATGAAAGCCCCGCTCTCTTTCCGGATCGCAAAAATTTTCATTCCTTATGATCGAGAAAGTGAAACGGATTTTGGGCCTTGCTTCACGCAAGACGGGCAACAAGCTCGTCATCAGCGTGGAAAAACTGGAACGTCGCGTGGCGCTCCTGGAAAATGGTCGCCTTGAAGAATACAGCGTAGAACGCAACAGCTCCCGCAACATTGTCGGGAGCGTCTACAAGGGAAAAGTTAAGAACATCGAGATGGGTTTGAAGGCGATGTTCGTCGACATCGGCTTCGAAAAAAACGCGTTCCTGCATTTCTGGGATGCTATTCCGGCCGCGCTCGATAGCGGGATCGAGGAAATCGATCGTCCAAATAAACGCGGCCAGAAAAAACGGATCACGGCCAAGGATATTCCGAATATTTATCCGGTCGGTTCCGATGTGATCGTGCAAGTCACGAAAGGGCCGATCGGAACGAAAGGCCCGCGGGTCACGACGAACTTAAGTTTCGCCGGGCGTTATCTAGTCTTCATGCCGTATAGCGATCGCAGTGGTATTTCGCGCAAGATCGAAGACCCGAAAGAACGCGAGCGCCTGCGCAAAATCTTGCGTCAGCTGGAAATTCCCGAGGGAATCGGAGTTATCATCCGCACCGTTGGCGAAGGACAACGCGCTCGCTATTTCGTCCGAGATCTCGCGGTTCTTCTCGAGCAGTGGCAGCGCGTCGAGCAGGCGATTCAGGAACAGCCGTCGGCCACTCGCGTCTTCGAAGAACCGGATTTGGTCGAACGCACGGTGCGGGATTTTCTCACCGACGAAATCGACGAAGTGGTGTGCGACGATCGGCCAGCGATTGACCGGATGAATTCGATGGTCGGTCAGATTTCGCGGCGCGCGCGCAATCGCATCCAGTTTTATGACGGCGCGTCGCCGATTTTTGAAACCTTCGGGATTCAAAAACAGATCGACGATGCTTTTCATCGCCAGGTCTGGTTGAAGTGCGGCGGTTATATCGTGATCGACGAAACCGAGGCGCTCGTGGCGATCGACGTGAATACCGGCCGCAACAAAGGCGGACGCGACGTCGAGAAAACGATTCTACAAACCAACCTCGAAGCAGCCGACGAAATCGCGCGCCAGCTGCGCTTGCGCAACATCGGCGGTCTGATCATTGGCGACTTCATCGACATGAAGAGCCGCAAGGATCAGCAGGCAGTTTACAATTTGATGCGTGAACGTCTGAAACGCGACAAGGCCAAGACGCACGTTCTCGCGATTTCTGCGCTGGGGCTGATGGAAATGACTCGGCAACGGGCACAGGAAAGCCTGAGTGATTCGATCTACGAAAACTGTCCCTATTGCCAGGGCCGCGGTGTGGTTAAAACCTCGATGACCACGAGTGTGGAACTACACCGGCTCTTGAATCACGTGATGCGCAAATATCAGGACAGCGTCCACGATATTCGCGTGATCTTGAATCCGGACGTTCTGAAGCGATTGAAGGAAGAAGACGAAGATATTCTCGTCGAATTGGAGCGTCGCTATGCGGGCCGGCTCATGTTCCGGGGCGATCCGACATATCACCACGAGAAATTTATGGTGACCGACGCCAACTCCGGCGCCGAGCTAAAACCGTAAAATGTCGTAACCGGCTAGGGGAAACGCGTGTCATCACGTGAGGAACCGCTGGAAATTGGACGTTTTTGTGCAAGAGTTCCGACCCGAAACCTAGGGATGGGTTTCTAATGTCCTTGGCGCATCCTCTTAAGACACGCCGGACTTAATCAAAAGGAGAAAACAACACAGTGAAAAAATTAGTCTTGACCTTGTGCGCGCTGACAGCTTTGGCGTCGCTCGCAACGGCCGGCTCGGAGTCGTATTCCGGCAAAGAATCGAAGCAAACAGTGGCGGAGTGCCCCGTCTGGTTCGGAGATACCGAATGGAACCTTGGCATCTCGGGCGTTTATGCCCCAACGGCCAACGACTGGTCGGATGACCGCTATCTCGGCGTGGACCACGCCTGGGGCGGTGCGCTTGACGTGAAATACTTCTTCCATCGCTACTTCGGTGTCGGTGTGCAGGGATTTGGCCTCGCTCTCAACCGCGAAACAACCACCTTCCTGGGCGTCAGTAATAACGACAACCACGATTTCGCGGGTGGCGCGCTTGGCACAATCACCTTCCGGTATCCGATCCCATGCTCGCGCTTCGCGCCTTATGTCTGGGGCGGTGTCGGCGGAATCTGGGGCGGCGGCGATAACCACCTGTTCTTCAATGATGCGGGCTTGCTCGTGCACAGCAATAACGACGATGGCCGCTTGATGGGCCAATACGGAGCGGGCTTCGAAGTTCGGCTCAGCCGTCACATCGGTTGGACCAACGACGCCAGCTATAATCAGGTCGAAGGTGGGCACAACGACTTCTTTCAGGTGCGCACTGGTATTAACTTCGCCTTTTAGCGAGCTAATATTTCTTTAAAAAACAACGGCATTCGGCTTGACCGGATGCCGTTGTTGTTTATAAACCGGTTCATATGAGATCGCCGACCTTAACCCTAGTCGTCTTCTTCGCTGCTCTTGGCCTCTGTTATGCAGGGACCGAGCGATATAGCGGCAAAGAAATGAAACAAGTCGAACAACCCTGCCCTGAGTGGTACGCGGATAACGAATGGAACCTCGATCTCTGGGGTGCCTATGCGTTTCCAGGCAATCGCGGAGAACGTAATATCGCCGACGTTCTCTTCGATCACGAGAACAACGAGGGTTTGGATAACCGCGAAAATGATATCGGACATCTCAGCGATGATCGGTTCCTTAATAAGGACGACGTCTTCGGTGGCGGCGCGGACCTCAAATACTTCTTCCATCGCTATTACGGTATCGGCATAGAGGGATATGCTCTGGCCGGCGCTGATACGGTTTACGGCGTGCTCGGCACCTTCACGCTACGTTTCCCGATGCACTGCTCCCGTTTTTCACCATATCTGTTCTGGGGCGTTGGGGCTGCGTTTAACGGCTCGCACGATGTTGTGGCAGAGGATGACGAGATCGAGACGGCCTTCTCGCGCCGGGTCGATAGCAATAGCGTCTGGGCTGGCCAGGCTGGTGGCGGATTCGAAGTTCGCTTCACCCGCCACATCGGCTGGATGGCAGACTTTAGCTGGAACATTCTCGAAGGCGGAAACAACGATTTCGGAATGGTCCGGACTGGCTTGACCATCGCCTTCTAAAGAAATCTTAGACTACTAATCTCAAAACGCCGGGACACCTTGTGTGATCCCGGCGTTTTCTTTTGTTGCCAGTTCTGCCACGGCCGAAATTTGCGAACTCGCTGCCAGACACGAAATTGAGTCATGTCCTTTGCGCGTATTCTTGATAATCTCGCGCTGGAAAAATCGACGCAGGTGCGACAATTCGAACGCCTCATCGCGCCGGGCGATGACGCGGAGTTTGAAGCGACCGCGCAAAAGTCGCGCGCTCTCACGTTGCAAAACTTTGGGCGGACCATGCGCCTGTTTGCGCCGCTCTATCTGTCTAACGAGTGCATTAACAACTGCCGTTATTGCGGATTCTCGCGCGATAATCCCATCTTCCGTGTCACTCTTACGGTCGACGAGGTAATCGCCGAAGGGCGCCACCTCGCGCTGGAAGGATTTCGCCAGCTGCTGCTCGTCGCGGGCGAGCATCCGAAATTTGTCAGCGGTGATTATTTGTCGGATTGCGTTCGCGCACTCACCTCGAATTTTTCTTCCATTGCCATCGAGGTCGGCCCGATGGAGACGGACGAATATCTACCACTCGTTAGGGCGGGGGCAGAGGCGCTGGTCGTTTATCAGGAAACATATGACCGTCAGGTTTACGCTGAGATGCACACCAGCGGTCCCAAACGCGATTTCAATTGGCGACTCGATTGTCCGGTGCGCGGTTACGAAGCTGGTTTCCGTCGCGTGGGAATCGGCGCGCTTTTTGGTCTTGCGTCGTGGCGCAATGAGGCCGTCGCGCTGGCGGCGCACATCGAATATCTCTTGAAGCGTTGCTGGCAGGCACAGATCAGCGTCAGTCTGCCGCGTCTTCGCCCTGCCGCGGGAGGGTTTCAGCCGCGCTTTACCATGACCGATCGCGAACTGGCGCAGCTGGTCTGCGCATTGCGCATCACTTTTCCACAGGTCGGGATCGTCTTGAGCACGCGAGAACGCGCATCATTGCGCGATGCTCTGGTTCCCCTCGGGGTCACGATGATGAGCGCCGGCAGTCACACCGAACCGGGCGGATACACACGACAAGGTCGCGAACATCTGCATCAAACCGTGCGCGGCAAAATCGTCGCGCCGGATTTTGATGGCGGTCTGGACCAGATCGCGACCGGTCAATTTGAAATCAGCGACGAGCGCTCGCCGAGTGAAATCGCCGGGGTCTTACGTCGTCGCGGTTTCGAGCCGGTATGGAAAGATTGGGACCAGGCGCTGCTCGCTTCGTGACCGTGGTGCTTAATGGCGAACGTGCGGACACGCGTGGCGCTCGGACAATCGCGGAATTGGCCGACCGTTATGGGCTCCATCCGAATAGCATCCTGATCGAACACAACGGCACCGCCCTGCATCGGCGCGAATGGAATGCGCGCGAGCTGTCCGAGGAAGATCGAATCGAATTTATTCGCGTCGTTTCCGGGGGATAGTTGCCTAACGAGTAGTTGCGAGGCGAATCCCGAGCGCGACGAACAGCGCGCCGACCGCGCGATTCAACCACGCGCCGAAACGCTCGTTCTGGCGCAGGCGGCGACTCATGGCATCGGCGAACCAGGCGAGGGTCAGGCACCAGATCGTTCCGGTGGTCACGAAAGTAAGACCAAGCGCGAGGAAGGCCGGCACTTTTGCCGCAGCACTCGGGGCGATGAATTGCGGCAGGAATGCGAGAAAGAAAAGAGCGACCTTAGGGTTAAGCAGGTTCGTGATGATGCCTTGTCGAAACGCCAAACCGAAACTCGCGGCGCGCATTTTTCCTGAGGACGAGGCGAACTGATGCTTTTGCATCAACATACGCACCCCAAGATAAAAAAGGTAACAAGCGCCTAACGACTTCACGATAGTGAAGGCCCAGGCCGAGGTGGCAAGAAAAGCAGAAAGACCAATCGCGGCCGCGCACGTGTGGCAAATGCTGCCAACGCTGATTCCGATGGCGGAAGCGATTCCCGCGCGGCGTCCGCCCGCGAGCGTGCGGCCGAGAATAAACGCTGTGTCCGGTCCCGGTGTGAGGTTGAGTAAAATGCCGGCGCTGAGAAAGAGCGCGAAGTGTTGAATCCCAAACATCACGAGACCGCTTTCACCACCACTCGCATTCCATCACTCGAAACTACTGCCACCGCTGTTTGCGCGGGGATGAAGTCTCCTTCGGTAACTACATCGACGATTGATTCGCCAAAGCGTGCTTTGCCACTCGGACGCAAGGTCGTGATTGCTTCGCCTTGCGCGCCGGTGGCAATTTCCATCGCGCGATGAAAATCTCGCGGGGTGGATAAGAGCGAGGGACCAGCGGGAACATTACTCGAAAGAACGAATCGGCGGTAGACACTGGTGCGCGGCAAATATTTTGCGAGCAGCGCGATGACAATCACAGACGCAATCATCGCGATGAGAAGATTCAAGACCGGCACGCGCAACATCGGCGCAGTCGGAAAAAATGTTTCACCGGGATAACGATCGATCATGGCCCAGAGCAGTGAGCCCAGCATGAGGAAGATTCCGATGACACCGACGACGATGGTGGAATGCGCGAAGAAAAGTATTTCGAGGAGAACAAAGAAAACGCCAAGAACAAAGAGCGCGACCACTTCCCAGCCGGCCAGGCCGGCCAGATAATGGCCGAGAAAAAATAGCGTGAAACAAATGGCCGAGATGAAGCCAGGCAGACTGGCGCCGGGAATTTTGAATTCCAGATAGGCGCCGATGATTCCGCCTAACAAGAGCAAAGGTGCAAAAGCGGTAATCCAAAACGCCAGTTTTTCGAAACCAGTCGGCTCGATCGTGACCACATTCCCGGACAACGCCGCCTTCTTTGTCAGCTCAGGAATGGAATCGACGGTGTCGGCGGCGAGCAACGGTTTGCCATTGATTTTTTCCGTAGCTTCCTGCGCGTTTAAAGTCAGCAAGGAGCCTTTCGCATGCACAACGCGTTCGCCGATTTTCACTTCCTTCTCCTTGTTCATGAACGCTTCGCCGATATCGGGGTTGTGTCCGTTACGAATCGCAGAACCGCGGATGAGAGCCGACCAATAGGAAATGGTTTTCTCGCGCGCTGTGACCGGAAGATCTTCACCAGTAGAAAGAATAGGTGCGGCCGCGCCGATCGCGCTCACTGGCGCCATGTAAATGTTGCGCGTGGCCAGAGCGATCAGCGCACCCGCCGAACCGGCATTGGTGTTGATGAAGGTGTAGGTGGGAATCTTTGCCTGATTGAGCAGGTGCGTGATTTCTTCCGCGCTATCGAGCTGGCCGCCGTAAGTGTTCATGTCGAGAACGAGTGCGCTCGCGCCTTCGCTCTCGGCGGCTTTTTGCACGCGGCGCAAAAAGACGAACATCGGCTGCGAGACTTCGCCCTGCACCGGCACGACCACGACGTCTCCTTTATGAATCGCCTGGCCCGCTTGCGCCAAAGGCGAGGCGAGCACCAAACAAAGAAAAACGAGCGGTTTCATTGACCTCGATTTAGTTTGCCAATCTCTCCCCATGGGAACAATCCCGAATCATATCATCGAACAGGTCGCCGCCGCGAACGACATCGTAGAAGTGATCGGGGCGTATTTTCCGCTGAAGCGCGCGGGCGCGAGCTTCAAGGCGCTCTGTCCATTCCATCAGGAGAAAACGCCCTCGTTTAACGTCAGCCCGCAACGGCAATCGTTTCACTGTTTCGGCTGCGGCGCGGGCGGGAGCGTTTTTCGCTTCGTCATGGATTACGAACATCTCGATTTCCCGAGCGCGGTGAAAAAGTTAGCGACGCGCGTCGGGATCACGGTAATCGAGGAACGAAATTTTAGCGCATCGGATGATCGGCAACATGAAACGCGCAAGACGCTCCTCGCCTTGCACGCGGAGGCCGCAGAATGGTTTCACGAAAATTTGTTGAAACGCGATTGGGCGAAACCTGCGCGCGATTATTTGAAGAAGCGCGGGATCGACAAGGAAATCGCGCGCGATTGGCAAATCGGTTTTGCACCGGACAGCTGGGACACATTTTTGAAATGGGCGCTGGAGCGTGGTTATCGACGCACGGAAATCGCGCAAAGTGGTCTGGTAAAACCACGCGATGAAAACCGGCCGGACGGTGAAGTTTATGATCGCTTTCGCGGGCGAATCATTTTTCCGATTCACAATGACGTAGGCGAAGTGATCGCTTTTAGCGGGCGGGTACTCGAAAAGGAAAGCGAGGGCGCCAAGTATCTGAATTCTCCTGAGACGCCGCTCTTTCGCAAAGGGAGAATTCTTTTCGGTCTGCACAAAACAAAACGACCGTTGATCGAAGCGAATTCCGCAATCGTTTGCGAAGGACAATTGGATTTGATCTCACTCTACGAAGCCGGAATCACGAACGTGGTCGCGCCACAGGGGACAGCGTTCACTGAAGATCAGGCGCGGATTCTAAAGCGATTTGTTTCTGAGGTCGTGCTCTGCTTCGACGCGGATGCGGCCGGACAAAAAGCAGCGGAGCGTTCGCTCGAATCGCTTTTAGAAAACGACTTGTTTGTCAAAATCGCCGAGATGCCGCCGGGCGAAGATCCGGACTCGATCGTGCGGAAGAAGGGCAAGGAGGAATTTGAAAAGCGTATCGCGGGTGCGCGCGATTTTTTCGATTACTGGATCGAGCGTGAAGCCGGCGCGACAGACTTGAACTCGTTAGGCGCGAAAATGCAGTTGGCGCGGCGACTGGCGGAAACCGTCGGTCGTGTGCACGATCCAATCATGCGCAGCGAAGTGGCCAGCAAAGTGACGGCGCGCATCGGTGTAGCGCCGAAGGATTTCGCGGCCTTATTGGCCAAGCCGCAGCCACATCGATTTTCGAATGCGGAAGAGCGTGCGCGAACCCAACCCGCGCAAGCTCCTCGGCACGATGTGGCGATGTTGTGTTTGCTTGCGTTGCGCGATACCGACGCGCGCGAATTTCTTCTGCAACAGGATTGGCGTGAAGTTCTCGGGCAAACACCGGATTCGGAAATGCTGGTGCGCATTCTCGAGAGCGATCTGCGCCCTGACGATCCGGCGTCGACCACAGCGTTTCTTGCGGCCTTGCCGCCCGGGGAAGAAGCGCTCGCCTCTTCGTGGTTATTGCAAAAGGTCCCACCGAACGCGGCCAGCGTCGTGCGCGACTGGTGGGCCGGTCTGCAACAGTCCGCGGTACGCCGCCAGCTACAGATCGCGGAAGGAAGGATGAAAATACCGCAACTGAGCGCGGGGGAACTAACGGCTTTGCAGAAACAAGTTGTTGACCTGAAAGCGCAACTCGCTGAACTTTCGCAGCTTTCGTCTGCTCGTGTGGTCGACCGATAAGGTTGGCGAGAGGAGCAGGAAGCCGGAATGATTGGAAACTCAGTAATTCCTCTAAGAACACCTAGTTTTGGCTAAGCATTCGAAAGTTAACGGCTCGGCTCGCTCAAAGCCGAAGAAGAACGCCAAGCAAAAGAGCGCGCGGCGCGGCGCGGTTTCTGTGAAGCCAAAGCGGACGGCAAAAGTCCGCTCGCGTCGCATTCAACTTTCCAAAGGGCGCGGACGGCCAAAGAAAATTTCTACAGGGCATGCCAAGCCAACTCGGCAGGATAAACAGGCAAAAAAGGGTAAAGATATTTTGACTTCACTTCCAGTCGCACCAGCCGACACGCAGAGTCGCATTCGCGAACTCATCAAGCTGGCGAAAGAACAGGGTTATTTAACCTTCGACGATCTCAACGAAGCACTGCCCGCGGAGGTGACTGATGCGGATGAATTGGATGCCATCCTCACGCGGCTGCGCCGAATGGAGATCGACATCATCGAAGCGTCGGAAGTCGATCGTTACAAAGACGGCAAGAAAGACGCCGAGGAAGAAGAGGAAGAAAAACCGGAAACCAAACTGGATATCCTGGATGATCCGGTGCGCATGTATCTGAAGCAGATGGGACAGGTCCCGCTGCTGACGCGCGAGCAGGAAGTCGAAATTTCCAAGCGCATCGAGGAAGCGGAAAACATGGTCCAGCGGTTGATCAACCGCTTTGGATTCATCGCACAGGCCCATCTCGATCTCGCGCAAAAGTTAAATGAAGGCGGCGAGCGGTTCGATCGGGTGATTCTCGACAAGAAAATCGAGAGCCGTGAGCGCTACATGAAAATGCTGCCCCGGCTTTGCAAACAAGTTTCAAAGCAAAGCGGAACGATCGCCCAGCAATACGCGCACATCTTCAGCGGTTCGCGCGTCGACCAGAAAAAACTCAAGACTTTCCAGAAATCAGTCGCGTCGCTGCAGAAACTTTATCCGAAGTTTTATTTCAAGCAGAAGGTGACGGAGGAATTTGTTCATCTGGCGGACGAGAAATATTTGATCATGACGCACATCGTCACCGAGATGAACAAGCATCCGCGGGACAACGGTGCGCGTTCGACCGTGGGCGCGAAAGCGAAAGAGCTCGAGCGTTTGCTTTGGCTCTCGCTGGAAGAATACGCCGAGCAATATCAACAATTGAAAGGCTGGTTACGCAAAGCGTTGCGCGCCAAGACGGAAATGGTGGAGGCGAATCTGCGTCTCGTGATTTCTATCGCGAAAAAATACACCAACCGCGGCCTGTCATTTCTCGACCTGATTCAGGAAGGGAACATGGGCCTGATGAAGGCGGTCGAGAAATTCGAGTATCGCCGCGGCTATAAATTTTCCACTTACGCCACTTGGTGGATTCGGCAGGCGATCACGCGTTCCATCGCCGATCAGGCGCGCACCATCCGCATTCCGGTGCACATGATCGAGACGATCAACAAGCTGATGCGGGTGCAGAAGCAGTTCGTGCAGGAATACGGGCGCGAGCCCACTCCGGAAGAAGTGGCGGAAGAAATTCTCCTCCCGGTCGATCGCGTGCGCGCGGTCTTGAAAATGGCGCAACAGCCCATCTCGTTGCAGGCGCCAGTCGGCGAAAGCGAAGAAACGAATTTCGGCGATTTCATCGAAGACAAAGGCGCCGAAAATCCGAGCGACATGACCGCGATTGTTCTCTTGAAGGAGAAGATCAAAGACGTGCTCGAGACGTTAACCGAGCGCGAACGACAGGTCTTGGAGCAACGCTTTGGTCTGGTCGATGGCTACAGCCGCACCTTGGAAGAAGTCGGCCGGCAATTTCGTGTGACGCGCGAACGGATTCGGCAGATCGAAGCCAAGGCGTTGCGTAAGATGCGTCATCCCACGCGGATTCGGCAGCTCGAGGGTTTCCTCGAAGCGGCGGAGGTTTAGCTTCAGGCTTGCCTAAGCCGCCGGTGCTGCGCAACTTTCAGCGCGGCGAGAAGTTCAATTCTCGAGAATGAACCGCGAAGACGATCAGGAGTTATGGGACCTGTTGGGAAAATCGGCCCAGCCGGCAGTCTCTCCGTTTTTCGCACGGAATGTCGTGCGACAAATCCGCCAGGATAAAACCTGGATGGATTACGCGCGCGGCTGGCTCCGTCCGCGTCGCCTTATTCCGGTTTCGGCGGTTGCGCTCGTCATGGTGCTAAGCGGGTTGTCGCTTCATTCCACGAGAAATTCCCCTGATAATCTGCCCGAGCTGGTGACGAAGATCGATCCGCAGGATTATGATACGGTGGCCGATCTGGACGATCTCCTCGCGACGGATGATGATGGCATATGGACCGAAGGCGAATCTGTATCGCTTTGATCGCGAGCGGCGTCCTGTCGCTTTTCGCCGCTGAACCTGCTCCTGCGCAACCGCCGCCGGGAGGTGGGGGCGGGAAATTTTTTGGCCGGCGTTTTCATGGCGCACGTGAGCGCTGGCGCCAGATGTCGCCGGAAGATCGGCTGCGTTTTAGAATGAACGCGGAACGCTGGTTGAATATGTCGCCGGATGAGCGCCGCGTTTTGCGCGATCGCGAAAATGCGCGGCACCTTCGTTTGCAACGCGAAGCAGATGCCGCTTTGCAGCAATCGGGTTTGCAACTGGAAGCGGAAAAACGGGAGGCCTACGAGCGCCGCTACATTCAGGAACGCCGACGCATTGAGAGAGCCATTCGGCTGGAACTAGAGGAGAAGCGGCAGAAAGAACTCGCGCCGGTCCAGGAACAATTGAAGAAGGAATTCGGCAACGGCCCAAGCGCGGCTCCGGCAACTAGCCCGTCAGTTAGCACCGCTGCTCCTTCGCCAAACAAGTAGTCATTGTCAGTGGCGGCCCGCACTTGTTCGACGTCCAGCACTCGTTAGGCAAAAAAAGAAGCTGGCCGGATGAGTCCAGCCAGCTTGCTTTAATTTGCGTGGAGCGTGCTCGCTATCGGACGTGCCGATAATGACGGCGGCCATAGTAAACGCGTTGCCCGTGATACCAATAGTAAGGCCGGCCGCTGTAGTAATAGCCCGGCCCGCCGTAGTAGTAACCGTAGGGAGCGTAACCGTATCCGTAATAATACGGTCCCGGGCCATAATAGAATCCGGGGAAGCCTAGCCCGACGTTCACGAAAACCCGCGCCTCCGATTTCGGTGCCGCCGCAAAAGCGAATCCGAGCGCGACCACTGCGATAAGTAAAATCTTTTTCATGTTTTCACCTCCTGTTTGTGCTGATTGAACACAAACTGAGACGAGAAGTTTCTATTTATTATTCGGGAGAATATAAGCGGCATCTCCTGCGATGAAGATGTCGTCGCCAAATTTTTCGTAAGACGGGTTGCGCACGCGCAGCGCACGCTCGCTCGACGAAAATCCTTTCCCGGAAAATGCAATCACCGGTCCGCCGGAAAATAGCGGCGCGATGTAGATGTGAACTTTGTCGACCAAACGTGCATCGAGGGCTTGGCCGAGGATATCGCCGCCGCCTTCGATCATAACGCTGGTGATTTCTTTTCTGCCCAGTTCACTCAGCACGGTGCCGAGTTTTGTTCTTCGGAAAACGAGCGTGCGATCGGCGAAACGATCCGTGAAGACGTGCGCATTCGGCGGCAAACGTCCCGAGTGCGAAAGGATCACCCGCCACGGTTGCCGCGCACCGACGCCGCTTCGAGTCGTTAGGCGCGGATTATCTGCGCGTAGTGTCTCTGCACCGATGAGGATGGCATCCACTTGCGCGCGGAACTGATTGGCGTGCCTTCGGGCGCGAGCGCTCGTGATCCATCGCTCTTCCTCAGGCGGGCGCGTCAAGCGACCATCCAATGTCATTCCACATTTCGCGATGACCAAAGGGCGGCCAGTCTGAATCCATTTGTTAAAAGCCGCGTTGATTGCTGTGCATTCGTTAGCCAGAACGCCACTACGGACGGTGATGCCAGCTCCGCGCAAAAGATCGATGCCGCGCCCGGAATGTTTTGGATTCACATCCACGGCCCCGATCACGACTGTTCCAATTCGCGAATCGATCAGAGCACGCGTGCACGGCGGTGTTCGGCCGCTGGTCGAGCACGGCTCGAGCGTCACGTAGAGGGTTGCGCCCTTTGCAGTCCCTCGGCCCAGACCGCGCAGACATTCCACTTCTGCATGCGCCTCACCGGCTCGACGATGGTGTCCTGTCGCGACGATCTTGTTGCCGGCAACCAAGACGGCGCCAACGGCGGGATTTGGACTCGTTAGGCCGATTCCTTTCTTCGCTTCTTTGAGCGCTGCACGCATGAATTTTTCGTCTCGTAATTCAGCACGCATCTCCGAGAACATAGTGGGTCCTGACGGGCGAGCAAATTGGAGAGTGGATGAGCAAGAATGTCTCTAAGATGAAAATCGGTCGCATGAATGGTAGCGCCGTTTTGGCCCTGTATCGATCTCGATCTACTACCGTAAACTATTAATGAAAAGGTTCTTACGTAACAATGGCGAACCGATTCAAATTGGCATTCCATTCGCTGGAAGATGGCAAACAATTTCTAACTCAAGAAAGGAAAACGTAATGAGCTTAATCCGATATCAGACTCCCGCAGCGTCGGCGTGGCGAAGCCTCGACCGTTGGTCAAATCTCCGCGACGACCTTAATACCCTTTTCGAATTGCCCGGTTGGTCGATGATGCCGCAGGCACAACTCTTCAATGGTTGGACGCCCGCGCTCGATCTTTACCAGACCAGCGACGACATCATGGCGGTCGTGGAACTTCCGGGAATGCGCAAAGAGGAAATCGAAATCTCTTTGCATGACGGAACACTGACCATCAGCGGTGAACGCAAAGAAGATGCGGCGAACGAAGACAAGAACGCGCGCACGGAACGGATCCTCGGCAAATTCCGTCGCAGCATTTCGCTCCCGACTCGCGTCGATGCTAACAAGGTCAACGCTTCCTATAAGGATGGCATCCTCACCGTGACCCTTCCGAAAGCGGATGAGGTCAAGCCGAAACAAATTCAGGTCAACGTCGCTTAACCACTCGTTAGGCAACAACAAAAACGAAAGGAAATTCGAAATGGAAACTTTAGTTCGTGAAGATCGTGCCCAAAACGGCACCAACGGCAACCAGCGCGCGGAACGATTCGTCGCGCCGGTGGCGACCGTGACGGAGAACAACGACGGCTACACTCTGGAAGTGGAAATGCCGGGCGTGAACAAGGAAGGCCTCGAAATGTGGGTGGAAAGTAACGAGCTCACGATTAGTGGACGTCGCGCTACGCCGGAGATTTCCGGCACAGTCATCCATCGCGAGTCGCGTCGGGAAAATTTTCGTCGCAGCTTCGAGCTCGATCCTTCGATCGACGCCGGCAAGATCAGTGCGAAGATCGAACAAGGTGTAGTCACATTGAATCTGCCAAAAGCAGAGCAGGTGAAGCCGCGCAAGATCGCCGTCTCGTAAGCGAAGTCTCGTAAATGTGAAAGCCGCAGGCCTTCGGGCTTGCGGCTTTTTTGTTTGGAAGTGATGAGCAGCGAATCCGCGCTTTCCAAAAAGTTGATCACTCGTTAGACCTGAGCGGAAGCTCACCATGTCTGAGGCAATCGACCGCGCGAAGCAACTGCTCAAGAGTGAATCGACCGTCGCGACAGCAGATCTGGTCGCGCTCGCCCGCCAGCTGAAAGGCGAACAGAAGTTCGACCTGGCGCGCCGACTTTTCCGCCAGGCTTTGCAACAATGCGCCGATGATGCGCGGCTGCGGCGCAAGATCACGCAGCAACTCGCCAACTGCACGGAAAAGGATCCCGACTTGCCGCTCGAGCGTCGTTTCGCCGACGCGCGCCTGATTATTCTGCCGGTCCTGGCGGAGGCGGAAGACGTCGCCCGGAAGTCTGTGGAAGAGCGGGCAAAATTAACCGATGCGGAAATCAACGAGCACCAGGAAACTTTCGGCATCGCCGGCGCAATTTATAAGCGTTGGTGGGAAGCTGATCCGCGACCGCAACATTTGCTGACCGCGCTGGAGCTTTACGAAAAAGGCTACCTCATCGGCGTGGAGCCCGAGCGCGAAAAGATTCCCGATAACGGTTACACCGGCATCAACGCGGCTTTCATGCTCGATTGCGTCGCGCAGCAGGAGGAAATTTCCGATCGCGACCTCACGGATGTGATTGCGCAACGCCGCGCGCGCGCGCAGGAAATCCGGCGCAAGATTGTGGCAAAGCTAAGCGCGCAGCCGCCGGAGAAACGCGATTGGTGGTTGCTCGCCACTTTGGCCGAAGCGTGTCTGGGCCTGCGTCAATACGATGATGCCAAACGCTGGCTGGCGGAAGCCGCCGAATGGAAAACAAAGTTGCAGCCGTGGGAATATGAGACGGCGGTAAAACAATTCGCTTCACTCGTTAGGCTGCAAACCGGCGGCGATCGCACCGCGGAAGAATTCATGCAAAGCGATGGTTGGGCCGCCTTGAAAACTTTCGTCGGCGGCGACGAGGCCGGTCTGTTCACTGCATTCAGTGGGAAGGTCGGACTGGCTCTTTCCGGGGGCGGATTTCGCGCGTCACTTTTCCACATCGGAGTTCTCGCGCGCCTGGCCGAGATGGACATGCTGCGGCACGTCGAGGTGCTTTCCTGCGTCTCGGGCGGCTCGATTATCGGCGCGCATTATTATTTGAAGTTGCGCAACCTGCTTCAGGAGAAATCCGACAGCCAGATCACACGCGAAGATTATCTCGCCCTCGTCCACGAAATGGAAAAAGAGTTTCTCGATGCGATCGTCACTAATCCGCGCATGCGCGTCTTCAGTGAGATCACCACCCTCGGCACGCGCACCGATCGGATGGGCGAATTACTCGACGAAACACTTTACGCTCCCATCGCTCGAGTCGCCAAAGGCACGCGCCCGATCCTGCGCGACCTCATCATTTGTCCGAAGGACACGAGCGACTTCAGACCCAAATACAGTAATTGGCGGCGTCGCAACAAGGTGCCGATCCTCATTCTCAATGCCACGACCCTAAACACCGGTCACAACTGGCAATTCACCGCCAGCTTTATGGGTGAATCGCCCAACACCATCGATCCCGAAATTGACGGCAACGAACGATTGCGCCGCATGTACTATATGGATGAGGCGCCGCCGCCGCATGATGTCATGCCGCTCGGCCGGGCCGTCGCTGCCTCGGCGGCAGTGCCCGGACTCTTCACGCCGATCAAGTTGACCGGCCTTTATCCGGAGCGCGACGTCGAGCTGGTCGACGGCGGCGTGCACGATAACCAGGGCGCAGGCGGTTTACGCGAGCAAGACTGCACCGTCCTGCTGGTGAGCGATGCCAGCGGTCAACTGGTCAGTGAGCCGCATCCGTCGCGTCGCGCCATCGACGTTGTCATGCGCAGCAACAGCACGTTGATGGCGCGCGTGCGCGAGTTGGAACACAAGGAACTGCGCGCGCGCAAACGCGCCGGCCTGCTGCGCGATTTCATGTTCATCCATTTGAAAAAAGATCTGCTGGTCGAGCCGGTGAATTGGACTCAGTGCGATCTGCAAAAAGAATCGCAGCCTCGTCCGGGTGCGCCGCCCGACAGCGATAAGCTCACGCAGTATGGCGTGCGGGGCGATGTGCAGAATTTGCTTTCCGGCATTCGCACCGACCTCGATGCCTTTTCCGAAGCGGAAGCCTACGCCTTGATGGCTTCGGGTTATAAAATGACCGGTTGGGATTTCCCTAATTGCATCACCAGCTTCCGCCCCGACCCGGGAATCGACACGCGCTGGCGTTTCCTGAGAGTGAATGACCTGATCGGCACCTCGGGAAAGGCGGATGAATTTCTCGCGGCGTTGAAGCTCGCCGGTTCGTTATTGTTCAAGGGTGTGACTTTACATCCATTGACCAGATGGTTTCTGCGATTGCGGCGAATTCATCTCATCCTGCTCGCGCTCGCTTTTGCAGCGGCTTTCTACTGCCTGATTAAGATCTGGCCGCCGCTATTATTAATCGTGTTGGTCTCGTTAGGCCTTCTCGTTATTTGGTTCATTCGCGGCGGCTTGTATGGAATTACGCGAACCTTCGATCGCGTTTATTTGCGGCACGGGTCCCTCTCGAATTTCCTTCGCCAACCGCCGCCTTCGTAGGCCGCAGTCCATTTCTTCTTGGCGCCTGTGGGCAAAGCGACTTAGGTAGAGAACTCCTTTTATGCCGACCAAAACTGAAGAAAAATCCGCCGAAGATAAGGTGACCGCGGCGCGTAATAAAAATCTCGACCTCGCCCTTCAACAGATCGCGAAAGATTACGGCGATGGCGCCATCATGCGTCTGGGAGACGAAAAGATTGTCGACATCGATGTCATCCCCACGGGCAACATTCTAATCGATCGCGCGCTCGGGGTCGGCGGATTTCCGCGCGGTCGCGTGGTCGAAGTCTACGGACCGGAATCTTCCGGCAAGACGACACTCACGCTCACAGTTATCGCGCAAGCGCAGAAGCGCGGAGGCCTGGCTGCGTTCATCGATGTTGAGCACGCACTCGACCCGCAATATGCGCGTCGGCTCGGCGTAAACATGGATGACTTGTTAGTCTCGCAACCCAGCTCCGGGGAAGAGGCGCTTCGCATTGTCGAGACGCTTGTCCGCTCGAATGCGCTCGACGTTATTGTTCTCGATTCCGTCGCCGCACTGGTCACGAAACAGGAACTCGAAGGCGAGATTGGCGACTCCACCGTCGGCGCGCAGGCTCGCTTGATGAGCGCGGCCATGCGGAAGTTGACCTCGTTGATTTCGAAGGCGCGCACGTGCTGCGTTTTCACGAATCAGATTCGCGAGAAAATTGGCGTCATGTTCGGCAACCCGGAGACCACACCCGGCGGCAAGGCCTTGAAATTCTACGCCAGCGTGCGGATCGACATTCGCCGCATCGGCGCGATCAAGCAGACTGACGGGGTTGTCACGGGCAACCGTACCCGCGTCAAAGTAGTGAAGAACAAAGTCGCGCCGCCATTCACCGAAGCCGAGTTCGACATCATGTATAACGAAGGAATTTCCTCGACCGGCGCTTTGCTCGATCTCGCGCTCGAAAAACAAGTTATCGAAAAACGCGGCTCATGGCTGAGCTACAAAGGCACACAGCTCGCGCAGGGACGCGACGCCGCGAAAGACGTGCTTAAGAATGACACCGCGCTCTACGAAGAGATCGAGACGGCGGTGAAGGCCAAGCTCGACGAAGAAAAGAAGTAGCTCTCGTTAGGCCATTAAACGGTTCACGAGAATCGGCTCGCCCCTGGCGCCGCGCGGCCGCAGACTGCACCGCCTGGATTCCGGCGCGCATGCACTGCCCCCGCTTCATCATCGCTACGCTCGTCAGCAGCGCGACCTTTCTGGCTTCGCGCGCAGGCGCGCAGAACACCAGCATCCACACCTCGTGGCTTTGGCATTTGCATCAACCGATCTATTGGCCGGAAAAACGCAGCGCCACTGATCACTACGAGAACGCCTTGGACACCATCCAGGCGCAGGATGGTGGACGGCCGCATCCGCTCGAGCAAGTCCGTGGACAGGTTTTCGATGTGGATGATCGTCGCGCCGCTTATCAATATCGGCCGCACGATGCCCTAAGTAGCATTGGACAATTTCTAAAATCGGGTGCGCAGCTGAATTACTCCGGTGCGCTAATGGAAAATGTGCAAAGCCTCGGCGCGGCCGGTCAGCTTGGTTATGGCGGTAACTGGTATCAATCGAATCGTGACGCAAAAGCCTGGACGACCTCCGGCGGCCGACCGCGCCTCGATTTGACGAACTTTACCTACCATCACGCGCTCGCGCCATTTTTGAGCGACGAAACGCTCGAGATGGAATTGCGCATTCACAAACGCCACATGCAATTACTCTGGGGCGATCCGACTTCGCGCGGTTATTTTCCCGCCGAGACGGCGTTCTCCGAGCGCATCATTCCAATCCTGAAAAAAGTCGATATCTCCTGGGCGATTATCGCGAACAATCATCTCGCGCGCGCCTGCGCGGATTTCCCGCTCGTCATCGGATCGGGCGGCGAGAATTGCGATTTGCCTAACAAGTCAGACCAGATCAATTCCGCGCAGGGCGCGAGCAATTACCAGCGCTTGACGATCGATCGCGGCTGTTCGCCGACTGCCGCAATGCCGTTCTCGTTCCAAACCCATTACGCGCGTTACGTCGATCCCAACACCGGCGTGGAATCGAAAATCATCGTCGTCCCTAGCGATCAGGCGCTTGGTTGGAAGGACAGTTATAGTACCTGGGATTTGAATCTGCTGAACGCGCTGAATTCGCGCAACAATCCAGCGAAGCCTTCGTTAGTCTTGCTCGCGCACGACGGCGATAATGCCTGGAGCGGCGGCTATTCTTATTACATGGAATGGGTCAGCAATTTCGCGAGCCAGGCGAACAGCCGCGGTTACGAACCGACGACGATCGAACAATTTCTCGCCGACTTCCCGCCCGATCCGAACGACATCGCGCACGTCGAAGATGGCGGCTGGGTTTATGCCGATGGTGATATGGGCTCGCCGATTTACATCAACTGGCATTGGCCGCCAAGCCACAAGGATGCCTCGACTAACAACATCAATGTCGTCGATCCGAGCGTCGGCGTCAGCGACAAAGCCGATGTGTGGCGCGTAATTGTCGCGACGGAAAATCGCGTCAAGACCGCGCAACAAATCGCGAACATCACTCCGCGCATCGATCAGGTGCGCGATCCGGGAAGTTTTTCCACGACACCGAATAGCATCGAACTTGCCTGGCATTATTACCTCGGCGGACTCGATAGCGGCTTCGTTTATTACGGCGTGCACGATGATGAAGGCTGGCGTCCGGTCATCGCGCAGAACAACGCGCAGCGATTGATAGGAAGCACTTTGAGTGACCTAACAAATGATCAAACGCCGCCGACCGTCTTCATTCCACAACGGCATCCGTGGAATCCGGGCGCGAAAAATTACGGCGTGCAATACGGTTATATCCAGACAACACCGGCCAACACCGACTTCTGGATCTGGACCTACGCTTACGATGCGTCCGGCGTACAAAACGTGTCGCTGAAATTTCGCTCTAACGGAAATGCGAATCCGCCGACGCAGGATCAATTCAAGACTTACGCCGGTGGTGCGAACACTGGTAGTTGGCAAACGATAGCCATGACGAAACGAAACGTCGCGCCCGTCTCGGGTTTGAACGCCTACGGCAACGCGCCGCAGTTCATCGCCGATTATTATTACGCGAAAGTTACCGGCCTCTCGGACACCTATGTCGATTACTACGTCACGGCCTCGGACACGAAAGGAAACGTCTTCAATTCGCCGATTCAACATGTGTATGTCGCGGTGAACGGAAATCCGACTCCAACTCCGACACCCACTCCAACACCAACAGCGACACCCACCCCCACACCCACACCCACACCCACCCCCACACCCACCCCCACCACCCACACCACACACCCAACACCAATGCCAACCCCAACCGCAACCGCAACGCCGATTCCATTCACGATGGACGGAAACGCCGATGCTTCCGGTTATTTGGTCGCGTCGAATGGTATGACGCTTTACGCGGCGGTTCGCGGCACACTACTTTACGTTGCGACATGGTCGCCAGGTTCGGACGGCAGCGGCGCGAGTGACCATTTTATTTTCATTAGCGATCAACTGCTTGGGTCCGCTTCCACTGTCGCGCCGTGGGCGAAAGCCGGAACCATCGGCATCGCGAGTAACAAGCCATTTCTCGCTGGCGAGAGTCAGAACGCCTACGCCGGTTGGTTCAACGCCCCCGCCACCAGCACGCTCGCGAAAGCGCCGGCGAACAGCGGCCAACTCGAAGGCGTGATCGATCTTGTCGCGGCCTTTGGTTCGATACCAAGAACCATTTACCTCGCCTCTGCCGCCTACGGTACCGCCGATGGTGGTGCGCTCGCCGCGCAATCTCCGCCTGGTAATGGCGACGGAAATCTTGATCCGAATGAATTCCTCGCCCTGCAAGTTCCGGCGATCATCGATCAAAACGCCGATGGCGTTTACGATCGACTCGATCCCGCGATCGGATTTGTCACGAGTGGCGCGCGGGATACTTCCGATTTCGTTCTCACCTGGAACTCCGTGCCGGGAAAAAATTATCAAGTACTCGGGAGTTCCAGCCTAACGAGTGGTTGGCAAAGCCTGCCGAACGGTTTCTTCACCGCTGCTTCCTCACAACTCACCTTGTCGTTCCGTGATCTGAATGCGCTAGGCAACGCTCCGCGTTTCTACAAGGTGCAGCTTCTGCCTTAACCGCCATCCCTTTACCGCGGCGTCGGCTGCGCCTAATCTGAGCGCGACATGACCAGTGCCGAAATCCGCCAATCGTTTCTCGATTTCTTTCGCGAGAAACAGCACACCGTCGTGCCTTCGTCGTCGCTGTTGCCGGATTCGCCCAATCTGCTTTTCACCAACGCGGGCATGAACCAGTTCGTGCCGATTTTTCTCGGACAACAAAAGCCGGCGTGGAATCCGCCGCGCACTGTCGACACGCAGAAATGCATTCGTGCCGGCGGCAAACACAACGACCTCGATGATGTCGGGCTCGACACCTATCACCACACCTTCTTCGAGATGCTCGGCAACTGGAGCTTCGGCGATTACTTCAAAAAAGAAGCGATCGAATGGGCCTGGGAACTAGTCGTTAGGCGCTGGAGATTTCCGGCATCGCGCGTTTACGCCACTGTTTACAAACCCGGCCCGGGCGATCCTTCTGATTTCGATCAGGAAGCGCACGACCATTGGGAAAAAATGTTCCGCGACGCCGGACTTGATCCCTCCATTCACGTCGTCAACGGCAACAAGAAGGACAATTTCTGGATGATGGGCGACACCGGCCCGTGCGGTCCGTGCAGCGAATTGCACATCGATCTCACGCCGAATGGCGACACCAAAGGCTCACTAGTCAACGCCGGCGATCCGCGCTGCATCGAAATTTGGAATCTCGTTTTCATCCAGTTCAACGCCAACGCCGACGGAAGTTTTGTGCCGTTGCCGCAACGCCACGTCGATACGGGTATGGGGTTCGAGCGCGTCACTGCCATCATTCAAGGCACAAAAAATCTCGCGGATTTTTCCGGCACGATTTCTAATTACGAAACCGATGTCTTCCGTCCGATCTTCGATGAGATCGAAAAACTGAGTGGAAAAAGATATGCGAGCACGCTGCCGAAAACAGGCAGCACCGGCGAATCCGAACAGGAAAAAATCGACGTCGCCTTCCGCGTCATCGCCGATCACATCCGCACGCTCAGCTTCGCGATCGCGGATGGAATTCAGCCAAGCAACGAAAACCGCGGATACGTTTTGCGCCGCATTCTGCGTCGGGCTGTTCGATATGGCCGCTCGTTAAGTTTCCACGAGCCGTTTTTCTACGAGCTGGTTGACGTGCTCGCGCGCACGATGGGTGATGTCTTCACGGAACTTCGCGCGAAACAGGAAGTCGTGCAGCAGACGATCCGCGGCGAGGAAGAGGCGTTCAACAAGACACTGGATCGCGGGATCAAGCTCTTCGACAATGAGGTTTTTGGTTACGCGCTGATGCAAGCTGCTCGGCGCGAAGGGATGGCGAAGTCCGCGTACGCTGGCGTCGAGCGCCAAGATGAAGGCGAGGAGAAAACGTTCGACCTCTTTGACGCCGTAATTGACGGGAAGCAGGTGTCTTTTGAGCTAGAAGATCTTCGGCAAGGAGCATGGCGAAAGTTCCTCAAAGATCCTCCGGTGGTTGATGGTGCCGACGCGTTCAAGCTTTACGACACGTATGGCTTCCCGCTCGATCTCACCGAATTAATGGCGCGCGAGCGCGGCCTTACCGTAGACGTTGCCGGCTTTGAGCAGTTAATGGAACAGCAGCGTCAGCGAGCGCGTCAGTCGCAGAAGAAAACCGCGATCGAGGTATCGCAGATTGCATCGAAAAAGCCGACACAGTTTGTCGGCTGGGATCAGGAACAGATCGACGCGGACGTGCAGGAAGTCGCGCCGGCAAAAAACGGTCGCGTCGTCATCCTCGATGCGTCGGTTTGTTACGCCGAGATGGGCGGGCAGGTCGGCGACACCGGAGAAATCGCACGTGACGGAAAGGCATGGCGCATCACGAACACGCAAAAGTCAGGCGATACGTGGCTGCACTTTATCGGCGGTGATGACGCGCCCGAAGCAGGAGATCGCGTGACGGTGCGCTTCGAGAAACCTCGCCGCGTCGCGATTGAGCGGCATCACACCGTGACGCATCTGTTGCACTGGGCGCTGCACGAAATTGTTTCACGCGAGGCGGTGCAAAAGGGGAGTTATGTCGGGCCGGAGAAGTTGACGTTCGATTTTTCAAGCGCCGCGCTCACGCGCGAGCAGGTGCGCGAGGTGGAGAAATTAGTGAACGAACGTATCGCGGAAAATGCGCCGATTTCGTGGACAGAAGTTCCGTACGCGGAGGCGAAGAAGCGTTCGGATATTCAGCAGTTCTTCGGTGATAAGTATGGCGACGTTGTTCGCGTGGTGCAGATCGGCGGCAAGCCTAACGAGTTGAATGGTTACTCGATGGAACTTTGTGGTGGGACGCATGTGCGCAATACCGGCGAGATCAAGCAATTCAAGATCGTGCGCGAAGAGGCGATTGCGGCGGGAATTCGCCGCATCGAAGCGGTCGCAGGCGACGAAGTGCAGCGCTGGGTAGAAGAAGAAGCGAAACGGCAGCAGGAAAAATTTGAGATGTTGTCGCGCAAGAAATCCGGGCTGGCGGCGTTGCCGGCACATTCGGATGTCGCTTCGATTGAAACGCGCGCGGCGCAGCTGAAGCAGCTCGAGAACGAAGTTCACGAATTCGAAAAACAAAATGCGAAAACGGCGGAGGCGGAATTGCAGAAGCGGGCCGCGACGATTGCGAATGATTTGGCGGCTGCGAATGAGAAGTCGTGCGTGACTGAAGTCGCGGATGCGGATGGCGCGCTGCTGCAGGCGATCGCGGATATTTTGAAATCGAAAATCGCGGGACCGATTGTGCTCGGTGGTCTAACGAATGGTCGCGTCGATCTTGTCGCGTCCGTGCCGAAGAGCCTGACGAGTTCAATTCGCGCGAATGAAATCATTCAGGCGATCGCGCCGATTGTGGGAGGGAAGGGCGGAGGACGACCGGACAATGCGCGCGGTTCGGGGAAGGATCCTTCCAAGCTCGGCGAAGCCCTGGCGCATGCGCGTACGCTGATCCCTTCGTGAAGTTTTCTGCCGCGGCGTGTCTGTTGCTTTTTCTCTTGGCTAGCTGCGGCAAGAAAGAATCAGAACCGAAACTCGAAGCCCTGCGTTTTCCGGTGGCCGTTCTTTTCTCGAATTCGTCGATGCTCGTTTGTCGCGAGCCGTCGGAGCTGACGAAGATGCACACCAATTACCTCAATCTCAACGATAGCGCGCCGGTGTTGATTGATTCTGAATTCGATCTACTCGTTAGACCCTTTTCGTTCGACGCACAGCGGGCTTTGGTTAATGGCGAATCCGAGTGGATCAACCGAGGTGACTTTCGAATTGAAAGCGCAAAAATCGGGCCGCGAAACGGCGCGTGCACTGTTGGTCAAGCAGTTGGAAAAACAAACCTGGCGCGATGATTTGGAATCGCGGCGCAAAGATTTAGCCGCGAAACAAACGCTGCCGGAAATGATTGCCGTGCTGGAGCAGGACTAGTCCGGCAGAAGCAGCGTGACGAAGGCCGTTGTGCCGACGGCGATGATCAGAATCACCGCGTAGGCGATGGAGCCGAGCAGGAATTTGAAGGTGGTGAAGAACCATCCCTGCCCGTAGACGCGCCGAATGGAGAGCAAGACAAGCACGCACATCGCAATTCCGGCGAAGGTCGCAAAGATCGCGCGCAAAGGGTCGGACAGCTGCGCGATGGCGAGGGAAAGGAGGACGATCAACGTCACGCCGACATAAGCGAAAGTGTGAATGTGCAGTGCGTAGACGAGATGCTCGACGTAGTAGCGGCCTTTGCGGAAGTAGAGCATTTTCAGAACGAGGGCGAAGAGCGGGATGCAACAAAGCATCATGGTCGGGATGTTATTGCGCAGCGTCTCGAGAAATAATTTCGACTTCGTTCCGTCTTCTCCCACTTTGTTTTTGATTCGGCTCTCGATCCAGTTCCCGAAGGGCGTTTTCTCTTTGTCATCCGGGCCGAAATGGATGCCGGGTCGGCGATTTTTTGAGAGAGGCGGTGGTGTCGGAATATCGCTCGGTGATCCGGGCGTCGGCAACATCAGATTCTCAGGCATGGCCTTGGCGATTGACTCCGCCGCGATCTCGCGCGCGGCTTCAGCTTTCGCTTCCGCGCGGGCAGTTTCTTTGGTACCCGGCGGAGCAGGCGGCGTTGGGATTTCCGGGATCATGCGCAACGCTGCTTTCAGTTTTGCGCGGTCGGCTTTTGCGAATTTATCTTTCATTTCCGAGGCGAGCGCCACGCGCACGACTTCTTCGATGTCGTTGCGTTCTTTTTCGCTGATCGCGCTCTCTCCTTGGACAAGGCGCGCGCGGACGGAGTCAACTTTCGCCTGCTGATCGGCCGTCAGCACGGAATCGGAACCGACGAGTTTGCCGAGCGCAGCCGCAATTTCCGCGCGATCCTGCGGCCGCAGTTCCATCGGGCCGCTGTTGAAGTTCACGAGCTTCAGCATCAAGAAAAAGGCGATGCTGGCGAGCAGGTAAAGCCGCAGCGGATGGACGTAGCGCGCGCGGCGGCCGGCGTTGAAATCGTTCGTCAATTTCCACGGGCGGGTGAGCAGGACCCAGACGGAGCTAAGGAATTTTGTGTCCCAGTTAAGAAAAGAATCGGCGGCGTCGATCAGCACCCGCCAGAGCGAGCGGCGATAATCGATCGCGTGCTGTCCGCACTTCGCGCAATACTCACCGGCCAGTGGCGCGCCGCAATTCTCGCAATGCGTCAGGGCGCGGTCGCCTTCGCGTCGTTTCCGTCGGCGACGTAAGCCGCGCCGACCCTCTTCCGTCGCGTCGACCGCGCTGTCGCCGAGGATGAAATGCGTCGATTCGTCCGACATTCCTTGGGAACTTAGAAGAATGATGCGCGCCCGTCGATGTTGTAGCGACGGCGCTGTGTCGCCGTAAGACGCGTGGACCGCATATGACGCGTGTTTACGCCGACACAGCGGCGTCGCTACAAAGCGGCCCAAACGCGATGGACATCGTCGTGGTCCTCGAGTTTTTGGAGGAACTCGCCGGCTTCTTGTCTTTCGGTTTCGCCTAACGAGACGTTGCTTTTCGCGATGTAGCCGAGCTCGCTCGTCACCACCGTCCAGCCGTTCGCGGCCAGCCATTGCGAAACGGTGTGCAAATCGGTGCGCTCCGTGATGAAGCGCGCGCCGGCGGTATTTTCCGGAATGTCGTCGTTGGTCGCGTGCGAAAGCGGTTCGACGTTTTGCGCGCCCGCTTCAATCGCAGCGGCTTCGATGTCGGCGTTAGCATCGGCGTGATGCGCTTCCACCAGACCGACATGATCGAACAAAAATTTGTTGCTGCCGGGAGCGCCGAGCTGTCCGCCTTTTTTGAAGAGCACGCGAATTTCGGGCGCGGTGCGGTTGTTATTATCGGTCAGGATTTCGACGATGATCGGCACTTTGTGTGGCGCGTAACCTTCGAAGACAACGTGCTCCATCACTAACTTGTCCTCGCCGATGCCCGCGCCTTTCTTGATCGCGCGCTCGATCACGTCGCGTGAGACACTGGCCCTGCGCGCTTTTTCCACGGCGGCAAACAAACGCGCGTTACCGTTCGGATCCGCGCCGCCAAGTTTCGCGGCGACCATCATTTCCTTCACCAGCTTCCCCGTGACCTGGCCTTTCTTCAGACCCGCGACTTCGCGTTTTGCATGCAGCCATTGCCGACCCATGCAACGCCATTAGCACGCGCGTGGAAAGGCGACAAGCGCGCGGATTTTTAATCGCGCCAGATGAAGAGAGCCGCAGTCAGCGCTGCGCCTAACGAATAAAGCAGCGCATCCGTGGAGACGAAAAGCGGATAGACCATGAGCGCAATGCCCAGGAACATCGCCTTCCAAAAGTGCATGCGCTTGCCATAAACGAAGGCGACGAAACCGACGGAGCTGAAGATGAGTCCGCCAATAAGTTGTGCTCCACTAAGGCTGGGCATGGTTTCCCTAAAGCTAAAGTCGCGCCACGAACGACTCGGGATTTTTTCCTAGGCCGAGATGCCCGCGATCGATAGCGTCGGCACGAAAAGAGATCGTGGCGTCGCAACTTTTTAAGACCAAGAGCCCGGAGATGCTCATCCGCGAGTCGGAAGCGCCGGAACGTTTGATGAAGCGTTCGCTGACGGCGCTTGATCTTACCGCGCTGGGTATTGGCGCGATCATCGGCACGGGAATCTTTGCGCTCACCGGAACAGCCGCGGCGGGCGAGCAACTGGTCGGTTCCTTTTGGAAAACGCCGGTGCTTAATTATATCCAGGCCGCATTCAGCCATACGGACGTGGTCATGGGACGCGCGGGCGCGGGACCGGCCGTGATGATTTCGTTCATCGTCGCAGCGGTCGCCTGCGGTTTTGCGGCTCTTTGTTATGCCGAGCTGGCCGCAATGATCCCGGTCTCGGGTTCGGCTTACACTTATTCGTACGCGACGCTCGGTGAGATTGTCGCCTGGATCATCGGCTGGGATTTGATTCTCGAATATGCGGTCGGCAACATGGCGGTCGCGGTCGGCTGGTCGGGATATTTTGTGAAGTTATGCGGCAGTCTTTTCGGACTGAAGTTTCCGCTCTGGGCTATTACTGATACGACGACGGCCAAGGAAGTTTTGGAAAAAGGTGGCGACGCGTTGCAGGATTTTTCTTCCACGACGCTGCCGAGTATTTTCGGTCATCCCTTCGCGCTCAACATTCCGGCCTTCCTCATTGTCGCGGCAGTGACGGTGCTCTTGATTTACGGCATCCGCGAAAGCGCGCGCACCAACACGATCATCGTCATCATCAAAGTCGCGGTCGTTGTCTTCTTTATTTCCTTCGGCGCTTTCATGGTCAACCCGACACACTGGGTGCCGTTTATGCCGAATGGTTTTGGCGGCGTGATGAGTGGCGCCGCGATCGTCTTCTTCGCTTTCATCGGATTCGACGCGGTCTCCACCACCGCCGAGGAAACGAGGAATCCGCAACGCGACATGCCGATCGGTATGATCGCGAGCTTGGCGATTTGTACGCTGCTCTATGTTTTGATGTCGGGTGTCCTGACCGGCATTTTGAAATACACGGTTTATCTGGGCGATCCGGCGGCGGTCGCGACCGCGTTTGCGAGCAAGCCCTGGGCGCAAGCACTCGTTAGTGCGGGCGCGCTTGCCGGTATGACTTCAGTCCTGCTCGTGTTTCAATTGGGGCAACCGCGCATTTTCATGGCGATGGCGCGTGACGGGTTGCTCCCACAATATTTCGCGCGACTCCATTCGCGTTTCCGCACGCCTTACATCACCACGATCTGGACTGGCGTTGTCGTCGGCGGCGTGGCCATGTTCACTGACATCGGCTCGCTCTCTGATCTGACGAACATCGGCACGCTCTTCGCCTTCGTTCTGGTATGCTTCGGGGTGATTATTCTCCGTCGCACTGATTCGACTCGACGCCGGCCGTTCCGCGTCCCGTTCGTGCCGCTTTTTCCTCTGCTCGGCGTGTTCTTCTGCTGCGCCTTGATGCTCAGCCTGCCCTTCGAAACGTGGTTGCGATTCGTCGTCTGGCTCGCTCTCGGTTTGTTAATTTATTTCTTCTACAGCATTCGGCACAGCCGGCTGCAACATGGCACACCGGCCGGCGACACCGAGGCGATTTTGCCGCCGTCGATCAAGCCAAAATAAAAAGACGCGACGGCCTTTCGATCGTCGCGTCTTCTTAATTCGTTGCGTTAACTACTCGCTCGCTCGCGAAAACTTTCGGAGTTAGGCTGCGATCTTCTTGTAGCTCTCGCGATCGTCCACATCGAGCCAGTCGAATAGCGTCGTCGTGTTCGGATCGAGGTTGTAAACCTTCAGCTGCTGGACGAACCAATCGCGCTTTTCCGGATCGTGGTAGGGATTGGCCGCCATCATTTCGTCGCGCCATTTTTTCGTTTCTTCGGGCGTCTTTTTGTCGCCGTGATCGGTGACCCATTGCACCATCTCCTCATCGCCCGCGCCTTTTTCGACTGCGGCTTTGAAGTCGTCGCCCTTAATGTTTTTCCAGCCGAAAAGCATGTTATCGAGCGGACAATCGAAATGGTATTCGCCGATATTTCCCCAGAGCAGCGCGCGGCATTTGTCGAGCGTGCGCGCGAGAATGAGGTATTCGCCCAACCGCGTCTTGGGGCTGCGCGGCGCTTCCTTGGTCAAATCTTTTCCAGTCTTATTCATACGAAAAGTTAAGGGAGAACGGGCGCATCGCAAACCGGGCCACGGAATTCTCGCACTGCGAAACAACCAAATGCTTCGCACGCGCGTATTGTTTGTATGAGTCTACAAAAGGAAACGATCTCAACGATCAATGGGTTAATCGAAACGCTGAAAGACGGTCAGGAAGGCTTTCGGCAAGCCGCGGAAGCGGTGAAAGATTCGCAGCTGAAATCGCTCTTCAACGAATACTCGATGCAGCGCTCGCGTTTTGCCGGCGAGTTGCAAAGTGAAGCCATCGGCATGGGCGAATCGAAGCCGGAAGACAGCAGCAGCACCGCTGGTGCGTTGCATCGCACCTGGATCAATTTGAAGTCCGCTATCACCAGTCAGGATGACCACGCCATTCTCGCCGAATGCGAGCGTGGCGAAGATTCCGCCATTAGCGAATACAAGAAAGCGATGGAAGAAAAGGAATTGGCCGGCCCCGTCCGCGACACCATCTCGCGCCAGTATACGGAAGTGAAAGCGGCGCACGACAAAGTGAGAGCGCTGCGCGACGCGCGGAAGTAATCTCAGAAACTGCGATGTAGGCTGTGTTCGACGCGCAGCCTGCATCGACAAAGCGCGCGACGCGCGCATACTTTTTCGCATGGTTGAAATTTCCGTTCGCTACACGGGCGATCTCCATTGCGCGGCGACGCACGGTCCTTCGAAAACAGAAATCGCCACCGATGCCCCGACCGACAACAAAGGAAAAGGCGAATCGTTTTCTCCCACTGACCTAGTCGCGACCGCGCTCGCTAGTTGCATGGCGACGACCGTCGGCATCGTCGCGAGCGAACATGGCGTCGATGTGAAGGGCATGACGGTGAAGATCAGCAAAGAGATGTCGAACGACGCGCCCCGCAGGATTGTCGGCATTGCCATCAGAAGTGCACTTCCCGCTACCGGCTAATCATCCGAAGCGTGACTTGCTGGAGCGGACAGCGCTGAATTGTCCGGTGCACAAGAGCCTGCCGCCAGAAATCGAGCGCCCCACGAAATTTTTCTGGGAAGGGTAGTTGTAGCGACGGCGCTGTGTCGGCGTAAAAACGCTTTCACTGGAATCCACGCGCATTTACGGCGACACAGCGCCATCGCTACAACGCAAGCGCGTTTCCTACTGCCCGAGCACCCAGGCGAAGATCAAAGGCGCGCAAATCGTAGCGTCGCTTTCGACCAGGAACTTTGGAGTTGAGGCCGCAAGTTTGCCCCAGGTGATTTTCTCGTTTGGCACAGCGCCGGAGTAACTGCCGTAACTCGTCGTCGAATCGCTGATTTGGCAGAAGTAGCCCCACAGCGGCACGCCGGTGCGCTCGAGATCCTGGTGCAGCATCGGGACGACACAAATCGGGAAATCGCCGGCGATGCCGCCGCCGATTTGGAAAAACCCGATTGAGCCCTCGCGGTTGCGCAGCTTCTTCGCGTTCTTCGTGTAGTAGTCCGCGAGCCAGGTCATGTATTCGATGCCCGTGCGCACGGTGTGCACCTTCTTTACGTCGCCGCGAATCACGGCGGCGGCATACATGTTCCCGAGCGTCGCATCCTCCCAACCCGGCACAACGATCGGCAGATTTTTTTCGCAGGCCGCGACCATCCAGGAATTCTTCGGGTCGATTTGATAACTCTTCTTCAGCTTCCCGCTGCGAAGAATCTTGTACATAAACTCATGCGGGAAATAATGCTCGCCAGCGCGATCGGCCGCGATCCACTCTTCCAGCACGGCCTTCTCGATCCGCCGCATCGCCTCCATCTCCGGGATGCATGTGTCAGTCACGCGATTCATATGCCGGGAGAGAAGTTCCTGCTCGTCTCCTGGCGTTAGCTGTCGGTAATGCGGCACCCGCTCGTAGTGATCGTGTGCGACGAGGTTGAAAATATCTTCCTCAAGATTCGCTCCGGTGCAGACGATGATAGACACCTTGTCGCGGCGGATCATCTCCGCCAAAGAGATGCCGAGCTCGGCGGTCGACATTGCGCCCGCAATCGTCATCAGCATCTTGCCGCCCGCGGCGAGGTGGGTTTCGTAGCCCTTTGCCGCATCGAGCAGCGCGGCCGCATTAAAGTGCCGATAATTCCTCGCGATGAATTTCGACACCGGGCCTTTTTTCGCCGCGAGCGCGGCATTTATCTCTTCCGGGCTCTTCGACGACCGTTTGCTTTTCATCGTGCGGGATACAACCATTTCATGTAATCGGCCACGCCCTCTTCGAAGGAGAACTGCGGCTCATAGCCAAGGTCTTTGCGCGCGTTAGTCAGATCCGCCTGCGTGAAATTCTGGTAATGGGCGTGCGGGTTCTCGATGTAGTCCGGTTTGAAATCTTGTGCCTAACGAGTGGTTGAGAACTTGCACCAGCTCGTTAAACGAACGCGCGACACCCGAGCCGAGATTGTAGATACCGCTCTTCTTCGCCTCCATCGCGCGCAGGCAACCCTGCACAATGTCTTTCACGTAAACGAAATCGCGCTGTTGCTCGCCGTGCTTGAAAATGCGCGGGCGTTGTCCGTCCTTCATTTGTTTCGAGAGGTGATAAACCATGCTGGCCGGAATGCCTTTGTGCGCTTCGCGCGGGCCGTAAACATTGAAAAAGCGCACGCCGACGAGGATCCAGTCGTTAGACCGCGCCGCTTCACGGCGGGCGAGATTATCCATGATCGACTTTGGAAAACGCGTAAATGTTTTTCGGGGCCGATTCCGTCCCTTCGTTGCTCGCGCCCGTGACCGAGCCGTAGGTCGAAGCCGACGATGCATAAACGATGTGCGACTTGTTAGGCCGCGCGAAATTCAGCAGGCGCCGAAAGCTTTCCACGTTGTCGTGCGTCTGCCGAAATTGATCGTGATCAGTCGTGTCCGTGATCGACGCCAGGTGAAAAATTGCGTCGAATTTTTCGTCGCCGAATTGTTCCCGCCAATCGAGCCGCGAAATATCGTGCGCGACGAAATCGCCTTTGTAGCCCGCGAGATTCTTGAAATCGCCCGAACGAAAATCGTCGATCACGGTCAGGTGCGCGTCGGGAAATTTTTCCTGCAACGCCAGGGTGAGGTTCGAGCCGATGAAGCCGGCGCCGCCGGTGATGAGAATATTCATTGCCGAAGTGGAAACGTTTTATAGCAGCGTCTGCTTGACCTGTCATCCCGTGCGCCTCATTCTGCGCGCAGTTCTTTGCGAGTTTGATCAGTGGATCGGCGCGAGAAATCCCGTGTGAATCGGGAGCAGTTGCGCTGCTGTAACTGGATACGACTTCCCATTAGCCAATCTTCGACTGGGTCGAGGGTGAAGGCGGGAAGAAGGTGTGCGACTGACTCGTTAGGCGCCGCAAGCCAGGAGCCAGAATATTCGTCCGCTCCACCTCATTCGTGCCCCTGCGTGTGCAGACGGCTCGACAAAACTTCTTCGCAAAAAAGAAGAATGAGAACGCGGGCTGCCGTCGCCTAACAAGTCCTCGGTTTCCTCCGTTTCTCAAAAAACAGGAGGATAGAGATGTCGGATAAAATATTTGGCGGTCGCGCGTTGTTGGAACGCGCGAAGGAAATTGCGGGGAGCGCGGGCGCCTCGCCCGCAGTGTCACGCGCCTCGCGGGACACCGGTAGTGGTTTCCAAACGTTCATGCGCGTTGCGCGTTTCCACAGCTTTTTGGCGAGGCGCACGCGCTCCCCGGAGATCGCGGTCGCAATTGTTTTCTGTTTCGCGGCTGCTGTTCGCGCGCAGGATGCCGTAACCGAAAGTGCAGAAATTATCGTCAGCGCCACGCGCTTGCCGATTCCGGAGGATGAATCGCCCGCCAGCGCGAGCGTCATCACCAGCGAAGATCTCGAAGAGAAACAAACGCGCCGGGTGGCGGATGCCTTGCGGGAAGTTCCGGGAATTTCCGTCGTGCAATCCGGCGCGCCTGGACAACTGACGTCGGTCTTCACGCGCGGATTGCGTAGCGAACATACGCAAGTTTTGCTTGATGGAATTCCGGTCAATCAAGGTCTGGCGGGATCATTCAACTTCGCTGACCTGACCGTCGACAACATCGATCGCATCGAAGTAGTGCGCGGACCACAGAGCACTTTGTATGGACCCCGCGCTCTTGCCGGCGTGATTCAAGTTTTCACAAAACGTGGCGATCGGCCGATGAGCGGATCGATCACGTCGGAAGGTGGCTCCTTCGGGACGTTCCGCGAAACGTTCGCGACGTCGGGTTCGTGGAAGCAATTAGACTACTCGTTAGGCCTGAGCAGGCTCGATACGGATAACGAGCGGCCTAACAACCAGTATCGATTGAGCAGCGGCGTAGCCAATGTCGGCTGGTCGCCTAACGAGAGGTTGCGCATCGGAAGTCTGTTCACTTACTCACTGGCCGACACGGGAAATCCCAACAGAATCGACACGCCGAAGCCGTTCGATAATTTTCTCACCGAACGCTGGCTGATCGGACCGCGCATCGATTTTCTGCCGGTCGATTGGTGGCGGCACCAGCTCATCGTCAGTTACGATCACGAGCGGCAGGTGAACAATCCGAATGTCGACGGTTTCTGCCCGGGAGACATTTGTCGGCCCGACGCGCGCGCTCTTCAAGCGACTAACGATCGATTACCAAAACGATCTCAAGCCAACCTCGTGGCTCACCCTAACGAGTGGTTTCTTCTACAGCCACGTCGATGCCGGGCAGGAACGGCCGTTTGTTTCGTTCGGAGATACATTCATCAGCGATGAAACCACGGAGACGTCTGGTTTTGCGCAGGCGAGCATCACGCCACTGAAAGATTTGAATCTCGTCGCCGGTGGGCGCTTGCGATCACTTCAATCAATTCGGCGACGTCTGGACCTACCGTTTTGCGGGCAGTTATTTGATTCGCGAAAACGGACACGCACATTGCACGCGAGTTATGCGACGGGATTCAGTCCGCCGAGCAGCCAGGACAAGATTTTCGGGAATGAATCCGAATCTGGATCCGGAGCGTGACCGCGGCTGGGACGCCGGAGTCGAGCAACGTTTTTGCGCAGGCAAGGTCTCGTTAGGCGCAATTTATTTTCACAACCGACTTTCGAACCTGATCGGTTTCAACGGACTCTTCGAGACGCTGAATCTCGGTGCCGCGCGCACGCAAGGTCTCGAAGCGGAAATGAAATTACGACCAATGACCGATCTCGTTTTCAGCGCGAGCTACACTTATCTCGATGCGGAAAACCTCGGCAGCGCGGACATCACGCAGTTGCCCGGCGCGCGTTTACCGCGGCGTCCGCGCAATGAAGCTTATATCTCCGGTTCCTATCGCTGGTTCAAAAAATTACGGACGACTGTCGAAGCGAAATTCGTCAACGCGCGCGAGGAGTTAAATTTCGGTGGCCCGAATTTCGACATCGAAGATTATTCCTTCGTCAACATCGCGGCGGAATACGAAATCAATTCGCGCCTGACCATTTTCGGACGCATCGACAATTTGACCGATGAAAAATATGCGGAGGTCTTCGGATTCCCCGCGCTGGGCCGCGGCGCCTACGGCGGGCTGCGGGTAAACTGGTAAAGATGCGCAAGGGGGTAGTCAGGCGCGAAACCCTTTGATACGTTACGCGCCGTGCCAGGAGGAGAATTGATCGCTGCGAGTACCGTGAATTGGCAAATGTTGGCCATTCCGCCGGTGTTCTATGTCTTGATCGGGATCGGGGCGTTCGCGCTCGGCGCCGGGATCATTTGGTTGTTATCGCGGCAAAAAAGCGCGCTGGCCGTGGCGGAATGCGAAGCATCGATGAACAAACAAACGGTCGACCTCGCGCAGTGTCTGGCGGCGGCGCAGGAGAAAAATTCGCGCATTCCGGAATTGGAATCGAATCTCACCGTCGCCAGGGACGAGATGAAGGCGCATCGCGATCAGCACGCCAAAGCGACGAATCGGATCGCAGCCCTGGAAGCGCAACTCGAGCACGAGCAGAATGCGACCAAGGAGAAACTAGCGATGCTGGAAGAAGCGCGGACGCGTTTTTCCGATGTTTTTAAAGCGCTTTCAGCCGAAGCATTAAAGGCGAACAACAGTTCGTTTTTGGAGTTGGCGAAGACGACGCTGGAAAAAACGCACGAGAGCGCGAAGAGCGATTTGGAAAAACGCCAGACGGCGATTGATGCGCTCGTCCAGCCGATGCGCGAATCGCTCGAGAAAGTGGATTCGAAAATTCACGACCTCGAGAAAGCGCGCAGCGGTGCTTACGAGGCGTTGACCACGCAAGTCCGTTCCATGGCCGAGACACAGAATTATTTGCGTTCAGAGACGAGTAATCTCGTGCGCGCTTTGCGTTCACCGATCGTGCGCGGGCGTTGGGGCGAAGTGCAGTTGCGCCGCGTCGTTGAACTCGCCGGGATGATTGAGCATTGCGATTTCCTCGAACAGCCCACCGTGCAAACCGAGGATGGTCGCATGCGTCCGGACGTGATCGTGCATCTGCCGGGCGGTAAATCAATCGTGGTCGATGCCAAGGCGACGCTCAGTGCTTATCTCGACGCGCTCGAAGCGTCGGATGATGACGCGCGCATCGGTTTGCTTGAGCAACACGCGCGACAGGTTCGTCATCATATCGAAAAACTTTCGCGCAAGGCATACTGGGAACAGTTCGACAACGCGCCCGATTTCGTCGTGCTCTTTTTGCCCGGAGAAGTTTTCTTCAGCGCCGCCTTGGAACGCGATCCGATGCTGATCGAATACGGCGCGGACAAGAAAATCATTCTGGCGACGCCGACGACGTTGATCGCGTTGCTCCGCGCCGTCTGCTACGGCTGGCGTCAGGAAAAACTGGCGCAAAACGCGCGCGAGATCAGTCAGCTTGGCAGCGAGTTGTATAAACGTTTCGCCGATCTTTCGATTCACATTGGCCGACTCGGGCGAACACTCAATCAATCGGTCGAGGCCTATAATCGTGCCGCGGGAAATATTGAATCGCGCGTGCTCGTGACTGCGCGAAAATTTCGTGAGCTCGGCGCTGCCCCGCTCGGGATGGAGATCGAAGTGTTGCCGCAGGTCGAACAGATCGCGCGCGAATTGCAGGCGCCGGAATTGTTGCCCGCGCACGAAAATGGGCACGGCAACGGCACGCTCAATCCCTGAAAATTTATTTCGTCGCCGGCGAAGCGAGCGGAGATGCGCATGGTGCGGCCTTGATGGAGAGCCTGCGCGCGCTGCAGCCCGAGATAGAATTCGCTGGTCGCGGCGGTCCGCGTATGAAGTCGCTCGCTCGCGGGAACTTTCTCGATTGGAGCGAGCAGTCGGCGGTTCTCGGGTTGTGGGAAGTGCTGAAGCACTACGGCTATTTTCGCGCGCAATTCAGCACGGCGTTTCAGGAGATTCGACGCGAAAAACCGGAGGCGGTGGTGTTGATCGATTATCCGGGATTCAATCTGCGCCTGGCGCGAGCGCTGCGTCAGCACTCGTTAGGCGGCAAAATTATTTACTACGTCAGTCCGCAAGTCTGGGCCTGGAATCGCCGGCGCATTCCGCAAATGGCGAAGTCGTTAGACCTGATGCTCTGCATCTTTCCGTTCGAAGCTGAGCTCTACAATAAGTCCGGTTTGCGCACGGTCTTTGTCGGCCATCCCATGATGGAGAGTTTGCGCGCACGTCGAATTTCCCATGCGCGCGAACCTAATTTGATCGGATTGTTTCCCGGCAGTCGTCTGCGCGAAGTGCGCAAAATTCTTCCGATCATGTTGGAGACGGCAAGGCTGATTTTGGCGAAACAACCGGAAGCGCGTTTCGAGATCGCGGCCGCAAATTCCAAACTCGCCGCAGAAATTCAAGATTCTTTGCCTAACGAGTCTTTTCGCCTAACGAGTGGTGAGGCATCGTCTCTCATGCAGCGCGCGCAGGTCGGTATTGTTGCTTCCGGCACAGCGACACTGGAAGCAGCCTATTTTCGCATGCCCTTCGTTTTGGTTTATCGCGTAGCCCTGCTGACTTATCTGGCGGCGCGGCTGGTGGTGAAGGTAAAGCACCTGGGTATGCCGAATGTGCTGGCGAACCGCGAGATTGTTCCGGAGTTTATTCAGGGCAAAGCAGAGGCCGACGCGATCTGCCAGGCCGTGCTGCAATTGATGAACGACAGTGTTCGACGCGAACGAATGATCGCTGACTTTGATTCCGTCATCGCGAAACTCGGGGAGGGCAAGGCGAGCGAAACAGCTGCGCGAATGATTCTGGATGAACTCGCCTGACGAAATCGAACAACGGATCTCGCGCCTCCACGCCGATCGATTGATCGACATGCATTTCGATCTCCCGCTTAGCCTTTTCTGGAATCGTGCGCGCAAGAATATCGTGGCAACGGATTTCCTGTCGGAATTCGAAGCGGGCGACATCGGTCTTCTCGGCATCGCGACTTACGTCGAAGACAAACATCTCGGGGATGCGCTGCGCGTCGCCCTCGATCAGATCGCGCTCGTCTATGCCGAAGTGGAAATCAATTCGCGCCTGATGCTTTGCGAAACGTTCGCCGATATTGAGCGGGCGCGCGCCGAAGGTCGCATCGGGCTCTTGCTCACCATGGAAGGCGTCGAGCCGCTCGGCGATGACCTGCATCTTCTGCGCATATTTTACGAACTCGGCGTTCGCGCGATCTCACTGACGCACGCGCGGCCGAATGCGGCTGCCGCCGGTGGAATCTTCGCGGCCAGCGGTTCGCCCGCGACTGGCCTAACGAGTTTCGGTCGCGAACTCGTGCGCGAGTGCGAGCGTCTCGGCATACTCATCGACCTGGCGCACATCAACCCGGTCGGGTTCGATGAAATTTGCGCGGCAACATCAAAGCCACTCATCGTCTCGCACAGTAACGCGCGAAAGTTCTACGACATCGAGCGCAACATCAGCGACGACCAGATCAAGAAAATCGGCGAACGCGGCGGAGTCATAGGTGCGAATGCCATACTCGTTAGTCCAACGAAAGAAAACGCGACGCTCGACCGTTACGTGGATCACATCGAACACATGGTCGATTTGATTGGCATCGATGGGGTCGGGATTGGTTTTGATTTTTGCGAGTTCCTTTTCAACCAAATGCCGGCAACGGAACTAAAAGAGATGCAGTCGAAACTGGCCACGCCGCATTTCCTTCCCGACCTGACCAATCACGCGCACGCGCGCAATCTCACGCGGAGATTGATCGAGCGCGGCTTCGACGACGCGCAGATCGAGAAAATTCTGCGAGGAAACTGGCTGCGCGTTTTGCGACAGGTGCTAAGCAAATAATTGCCATGGCTTCCGCGAGAATCCTGAACTTCATCAACGGGAAGTTCGTCGAGCCGATTGGCGGCAATTATCTCGACAATATTGAGCCCGCAACGGGCAAGCCGTATTCGCAAGTTGCCGACAGTGATGCGCGCGATGTCGAGCTGGCAGTGATGGCGGCGGAAATCGCATTTCCAGCATGGTCGCACACACCGGCGGCAGATCGATCGCGCGTTTTGATGCGCATCGCCGAATTGATCGATCGCGACGTCGACAAACTGGCGCGGGCCGAATCAATCGACACGGGCAAGCCGCTTTCGCTCGCGCGCAATCTCGATATCCCGCGCGCGGCTTCCAATTTTCGATTTTTTGCCACCGCAATTCTCCACACGGAAAGCGAAGCGCACGTCACAGACGGCGTCGCTTTCAACTACACTTTGCGGCAGCCGCTCGGGATCGTCGGATTGATTTCGCCGTGGAATCTTCCGCTTTATTTGCTGACGTGGAAAATCGCGCCCGCGCTCGCGTGCGGAAATTGTGCAATCGCCAAGCCGAGTGAGCTCACGCCGATGACGGCTTACTTGCTCGGCGAATTGTGTTGCGAAGCTGGTTTGCCTGACGGCGTGCTCAACATCGTGCAAGGCGCCGGACAAAATGTGGGTTCGGCCATGACTGCGCATCGCAAGATCGCGGCGATCTCGTTTACCGGCGGGACAGTGACCGGCCGCAAAGTTGCCGAAGCCTGCGCGCCGCAATTCAAAAAAGTTTCGCTCGAACTCGGGGGCAAGAATCCCAACATCGTTTTCGCTGATGCTGATATGGATGCAGCGATCGCAGGCAGTCTGCGCTCGTCTTTCGCTAATCAGGGGCAGGTTTGTTTGTGCGGCTCGCGCGTCTTCGTCGAAAAATCTGCTTATCCAAAATTCGTCGAACGTTTCGTCGACGCCGCATCGAAGCTGAAGCTGGGCGATCCACTCGATGCGACGACGGATCAGGGCGCGGTCGTTTCTAAAACGCAGCTCGAGAAGGTGAAGTTCTACGTCGATCTCGCAAAGCAGGAAGGCGGTAAGATCGCGCTCGGTGGCGTGGCGCCGGAGCGGCCTAACGAGCGCTGTCGCGACGGATATTTTTTTCCGCCAACGGTCATCACTGATCTGCCAGTCGGCTGCCGGGTGAATCGCGAAGAAATATTTGGACCGGTCGTGACGATTACGCCTTTCGAAAGCGAAGAGGAAGTGATCGGTTACGCGAACGATTGCGATTACGGCCTGGCTTCCAGTGTTTGGACGCAAAACATCAGCCGCGTCCATCGCGTCGCGGAACAAATCCACACCGGCACTGTTTGGGTGAATTGCTGGATGGTGCGCGATCTCCGCGTGCCTTTCGGCGGCATGAAACAGAGCGGGGTCGGCCGCGAGGGCGGCGACGAAGCCCTGCGCTTTTTTACCGAAGCGAAGAACGTCTGCATCGCGCGGTAGTCCTCGCGAATCAATTTCTTCCCTCGGGCAGCGGCTTCGGATTCGCCATCCGGAGTTTTGTATGGAAACTGAACAGGTATGAGTGGAGTGCGATTACTCGTTGGCACGCGCAAAGGCGCGTTTGTTCTTACCTCAGATGGCAAGCGTAAAAACTGGGACGTAAGTGGGCCGCATTTTGCCGGCTGGGAAATTTACCACCTCAAAGGCTCGCCGGTTGATCCTAACCGCATCTACGCTTCGCAAACGAGCGCCTGGTTCGGGCAAATCATTCAACGGTCGGACGATGGCGGAAAAACCTGGATGCAACCGGGAACGCCGCCTAACGAGTCCAAGACTACGCCCGATGGAATGCCGAACGCGGAGAGCAATAAGTTCATTTACGATGGCGTTCCGGGCACACATCAATGGTATGACGGCACTCAGCATCCGTGGGAATTCAAACGCGTCTGGCATCTTGAGCCTTCGTTGGGCAATCCCGATCATATTTATGCCGGGGTGGAAGATGCGGCCTTGTTTGAGTCGAAAGACGGCGGCACCTCGTGGCAGGAATTGTCGGGGTTGCGCAAGCATGATACCGGACCGAAGTGGCAGCCGGGTGCAGGCGGCATGTGTCTCCACACTATCCTCATCGATCCGACAAATCCGCAGCGAATCTTCATTGCCATTTCCGCGGCCGGGGCGTTTCGCTCGGATAATGGCGGCAAGAGTTGGAAGGCGATTAACCAGGGCTTGCACTCGGAACATATTCCCGACCCGAAAGCGGAAGTTGGTCACTGCGTTCATCGCCTTGCTCTGCATCCATCGCGGCCCGGCACCTTGTTCATGCAAAAGCATTGGGATGTGATGCGGAGTGATGATGCCGGCGATTCCTGGCGCGAAGTGAGTGGGAATTTGCCGAGCGATTTTGGTTTCCCGATTGATATTCACGCCCACGAACCGGAAACGGTTTACGTCGTGCCGATCAAGAGCGATTCGGAACATTATCCGCCCGACGGAAAGCTACGCGTTTATCGCAGCCGCACTGGCGGTAACGAATGGGAAGAGCTCACGAATGGTCTGCCGCAGCGCGATTGCTACGTGAATGTACTGCGCGATGCGATGTCAGTGGACTCGTTAGACCAGTGCGGAATTTATTTCGGCACGACCGGCGGACAGGTTTACGCGTCGGCGGACTCGGGCGATTCCTGGAACGCGATTGTCCGTGACTTGCCGGCAGTTCTTTCAGTGGAAGCGCAAACCTTATCATGATCCGCGTGGTCCTCCCGCATCAGCTGCGGACACTGGCCCGGGTTGCGGATGAAGTGCAGTTGCAAATCGACGGCGCAGTCACGCAACGAGCGATAATCGATGCGCTGGAAGCGAATTATCCGGCATTGTCCGGCACGATCCGTGACCACGTCACACAAAAGCGTCGACCGATGGTTCGCTTTTTCGCCTGCGAAGAAGATGTCTCGCACGAATCGCCGGATTCGATCCTGCCCGACGCGGTCGCGAAAGGCGTAGAACCATTCTTCATCATGGGAGCGATCGCCGGTGGTTAGGAAGAGAGTTTGGCCACGGATGAAGACGGATTTTCACGGATGGAAGAAGACGGAAATTAGCGTTCATTTTTTTGTCCGTGTTTCATCCGTGTTAATCCGTGGCTAGAACAACCCAGAAATGACTGAGACCTTCGAAAGCGCGCGCGCGCCGGAACCTGTCGGCGCCTTTCCCCATGCGAAGCGCGTGGGCAATTTGCTTTTTCTTTCCGGCATCGGACCGCGCGTCCGCGGCAGCAAAGAAATTCCCGGCGTGACGCTGGATTCGTTAGGCAAAATCGTCCGCTACGATATCGAAACGCAATGCCGCGCCGTTTTTGAAAACGTGCGGTTGGTTCTGGAAGATGCGGGCGCGAGTTGGAACGACATCGTCGACGTTACGGTTTTTCTCACTGACATGAAGAAAGACTTCGCGGCCTACAATCGCATCTACCCGGAATATTTTGCCGGCGAAGGAAAACCGAATCCGACGCGCACGACGGTCGAAGTTGGCGCGTTGCCGACGCCAATCGCGATCGAGTTAAAAGTGATCGCGGCATTACGCAGTTGAAGAAGCGAGCGGTCGCCGGTAGAGTGGGATCGTGATACGCGCGGCTCTTCGCTTTCTCGCGGTGACGCTCTTATCCGCCGCGTTGACCACACTGGTGGCGCCGCTGCGGGCGCAACCGATAACGCCGACCAAGTCTGATTGCTGTGCGCAAATGCAGTCGAAAGAGATGCATCACGGTTGCGCCGGTCATCACGCGCCTTCCAGGGACCGCGATGTCTCCTGCTGCCAGGCTTGCGCGTTGGGATTGACAATGTTTTTCGTCGCGCCGCCTTCGTTTGTTTACGCGCAAACCGGCGAAGAAAATTTCCTGACGCTTTCCACTCATGGCGATGCGTTGCCGTATCGCCCTCCTGTTCCGCCTCCGCGCACTTCGCTCAGTTAGTTAGTGCGTTGGCTCGCCGTTTTCGCGGCGAGGTTGGAAGGAAACTCTTACAGGAGAATTCCATGAAATATCTATTGATGGTCATCGCAGCGATGGCGTTCATCGGCAGCGCAAAGGCGACTTCGTCGTCTGATTGCTGCCCAGGTTCGTGCTGCATGATCGCTAAGAGCTGCTGCGCGCACTAGCGCGGCGCTCCGCTTGTAACGCCCCGCCGGAGAAATCCGGCGGGGTCAACCATCATCATGCTCGCTCAACGCAAAACGTGACGGACAGGAATGAGCTGCGGAAGTAGCTTCCCGCGTGGTAGCGGAGGCTGGGAGATCGGTTAAACTCGGTTATGCACCAGAGCGAGTATTCACAATTCGAACACTCCCACCACTTCGTGCAGGACTCTTCTCGCGCCGAGCGCCGGACGCGGATCGTGATCGGCATCACGGTCGCGATGATGGTACTGGAAATCACGGCTGGCATCATGTCGCATTCAATGGCGCTGTTGGCCGATGGCTGGCACATGAGCACGCATGCCATCGCCTTCGTCATCGCGGCGGTGGCCTATTACTTCACCCGGCGACATTCGAACGACGTGCGCTTTACCTTTGGCACGGGGAAAATTGGAGCGTTAGGCGGCTTCTCCAGTGCAGTCGTGCTTTCGTTGATCGCGCTGGCCATGGCGGGCGAATCTGTGCACCGGCTTTTCTCGCCGCTTACCATTCACTTTAACGAAGCGATTGGGATCGCGGCCCTCGGCCTTTGCGTGAACCTGGTCTGCGCATTCCTGCTCAAGGATGACCCGCATCATCAACATCATCACCATGCGCACGACCATAACGGGGGGACCGGGCATAGCCATCACCACGATCTGAATCTGCGTGCGGCCTACGTCCATGTGCTGGCGGATGCTTTCACCAGCGTGCTTGCGATCAGCGCATTGAGCTCGGGAAAGTTCTTTGGTTGGAGCTGGCTTGATCCGGTGGTCGGAATAGTGGGGAGCGCGGTTGTGTTTTCCTGGGCCTACACACTTTTGCGCGACACCGGCACTGTCCTTTTGGATGTGATTCCGAAGAGCTCCGATCTGCCGACGGTGATTCGACAAGGGATCGAGAGCGATGGTGATTCGGTCGTGACCGATCTGCACATCTGGCAGGTGAGCAGCGGCAAGTTCGCGGCGATTGTTTCCATCGTCGCGCACGAGCCGAAGAGCTGCGAAGAGTATCGCGCGCTACTGAAAGAGCACGAAGAACTGGTGCACGTCACGATCGAGACGCAGCGTTGCCACGACCACGAGGAATCCGCGCTACAGACCTAGCGAGCGGTCGCTCATGCTCCGCGGGCACTGATTTAGATAAGCCAGCCTTGGTGTAGGGTAGCAAGGATGAAAACTCTCTCTGCGCTCGCATTACTGGCTTTGCTCACAACCGCTTTCGCAACGGATCCCAAAGACACGATGTGCGTAAAGCAAAAGGACGGGACTTATAAATGCAAAGCGAGTGGCAAGATTGAAAAAAAGCCTTGCTGCGATACGCCGACTAACGAGCCGACAGCAACGCCTCGGCCGAGTAAGTAACTGAATTCGAGCGAATGCGCGTTTGGTTTGTTGTCGTTGCGCTGATTGTTTCCACTCTGCCGACGAAGGGGCGCGCGCAAGAAGCGACCGAAAGCAATATAACTGTGCGGGCCGAGGAGTCGGGCGAGCAGTTCGAAGAACCGGGCGCCTACGGACAACCACAGTGGGCTGAGCGCAGTCGCGCTTCCGCCACGACAAAACTTTATGTGCTCTCGCCGTTCGAGGTCTTTGTCGGTGTGCTTTCGGAGAGCGATGTTCTTCGGCATCGCGATGCGGTGCACAATTTGACGCAGGAGATTGAAGTGGGTCTGCCATATCGATTCGAGCTGGATTTCGAGAATCAGATCGGTCTGGCAGAGAATCGTCTCGGGGAAACGGCGACCAGCGCAGGTGCTCGTTACGCTTTCGCTGTGTGGGGAAAGATTCCCCTCAACCCCGCGATCTCGGCGACCTATCAATTTGCTACGGGCGATCGTATTGCGGACCGGTTCGAACAATCGAGCGATCACAACCGTTCAGACAGCTACGAACTGCGACTCCTACTCGGGCAGGAGTTCGTCCCACGTCTCCAGTGGGCGGCGAATGTATTCTTTCAACACGAGCTCGGCTCGGCGCGAGATCGAGCGATCGGGTTTACGCAGGACATCGCTTATCTCGCAATCGCCGATAAGTTAGAACTGGGCACGGAGATGCGTTACACCAATGCTACGCGAAAGCGTGAAGGTGGCGATGCGGCAAACGAATTCGTGATCGGTCCCAGTGTTAACTGGAAGCCCAACTTGCACACGGTCGTTAGTCTCGCGCCGCTTTTCGGATGCACGGCCGATTCACCGCGAGTAGCGATTCTTGCTTCGGTCTCGCTGGAGTTTGGCGGCGGGGAATCGAAAACAGTCCCGGCTTCGACTGGTCACTGATTGTTACGGCGCTGGAATTCTAACAAAACTGACTTAGGCTCCTTCGTGTTCGCGTCCTCGAAAGCAAGCCGCTCTGTTGTTGTCGCGCTTGCAATGCTGGCATGGCTCGCGGCCAGCAACCACTGCGCGATCGCAGGTCGTCTGGCGGCGCAGCAGTTAGCTAACGCAAGCGAGGATGGTATGCCGTCGGACTGCCCGATGCATGCGAAACACAAGCCATCGGAGTCGCAGAAAAAAAATGACTGTGGCGGTCTCATGTGCTGCAACAATTTGCCAGCCACTTCGAGTGTTCCGGCGAAGCTGGTCGCGAACCCCTTGTGGACGGGAGCGCTTATCTCTTTCTTCCTGCCGGCCATTCTGGACACGAGCACGCCCCCCTCAAATGTTTCCTATTTCCTCGATACCGGGCCGCCGGGCAGAGGTAGCTTCGTTGAGTTAGTCTTACAGCGGAGCCTTCTCGCTCACGCTCCTCCTGTTTCTTTGAGCTAACGAACGGCGCCTGCTCGCGCAGGACTCGCCGAACGTTTCGCTGTCTTTCAAACACGCTGCCGCGGATGCGGTCTGTCGTGGCTTCAACTCAACACAGGAGCAAAAAATGAAAATTCAAACTCTAGTAGTATCAGCGCTAGCCGCGGCGATTTTTGCGGCAACATCAGCGATCGCTCATGAAGGTCACGACCATGGGCAGAAAGAAGAGCTCGCTTCTGGCGAGATAAAGAGGGTCACAGGCGAAGTGGTAGATATGGCCTGCTATGTCGATCACAGCGCGACCGGTGAGAAGCATACCGATTGCGCGAAGAAATGCATCGAGAATGGTTTGCCGGTCGGCCTGAAAGCCGATGACGGCAAGACTTATCTCCTCATCGGCGAGCACATGCCGATGAACAAGGAACTAGTCGATTACGCCGCGAAGAAAATCACTGTAGAAGGAAAGGTAGTTTCGCGCGACGGCGTCAACATGATCGAGAACGCAGTCATCCAGAAATGACGACGCGAATTCTTCTCTTCTCATTCTTTGCGGCGTTCTCCGCGTTCGCGCTGTCAGCGCGCGCGCAGGAAGTGATTCCTTCCGCGAGCCCGCAGGAAATGAAATACACTTGTGTGATGCATCCGGAAGTGATCGCCGATAAGCCGGGCAAGTGCCCGAAGTGCGGTATGAAACTCGTGCCAATAAAACCAAAACCGTCACCGCCGAAGGATGCCATGCGGGACATGCCCCGTTCATCGCATGCGATGGCGCATCACGGAAATGAAATGGAAATGCCGGCCCATCCCATGTCGATGCAATCATCCATTAGCATCGCCGATCCAATGTCGCGCGAGAGTTCCGGCACCGCGTGGGTTCCCGATTCGACGCCGATGTATGGCAAGATGATCATGCTCGGCGACGACATGCTGATGCTGCACGGCGGCGCGTTCCCTCGTTACACCAATGCGAGCACGCGCCGCGGCGACGACCGCATCGACATGCCGAATTGGTTCATGGGGATGTATTCGCATCCCTTTAGCGACAGTGCGCAACTGGGCGCGCGTCTCATGCTGAGTCTCGATCCGCTGACAGAACAAGGACGCGGTTACCCGTTGCTCTTTCAATCGGGCGAGACATGGCACGACCAGGCCCTGCACGATCGGCAACATCCGCACGATTTGTTCGATGAGTTATCGCTGAGTTACTCGCAAAAATTCGCGCACGATCTTTCGAGCTACATTTACTTCGGCTATCCCGGTGAACCGGCGCTCGGACCGCCGACGTTTATGCATCGGCTGAGTGCGATGGATAATCCCGACGCGCCAATAAGCCATCACTGGCAGGACTCGACGCACATCACCTTCGGTGTGGCGACCCTGGGAGTAGCTTGGAAAAATATCAAAGCGGAAGGGAGCATCTTCACCGGACGCGAGCCGGATGAGGATCGCTACGATTTCGATCGGCCGCGTTTCGATTCCTACAGCGGGCGCATTTCGTGGAACCCGATTTCCAATCTAGCCCTCCAGGTTTCGCACGGATATTTGCACAGTCCGGAAGCGATCGATCCGAACATTAATCAGCATCGCACCACCGCTTCGGCGATTTACAACCTGCCGTTAGGCAAAGACGCCAACTGGTCGAACTCGTTTGTTTGGTCGGAGGATCGAAACACCGGCGAACGTGGGACGCATTCGTTGCTGCTCGAAACAAATTACCAACGCGGACGCGACACAATTTATGCGCGTTGGGAACGCGTCGAAAAATCAGGCCACGAACTTGTGCTCGATGAAATCGATCCCGACAAAATCTTTCCGGTCTCCGGTTACACCATCGGTTATGTCCGCGATTTGGTGCACGGCCGTGGTATCGACATCGGCCTCGGAGGACAGTTCACGCTCAATGATATGCCGGATTACCTGGAACGTTATTACGGAACCGATGTGCCGTATTCGTTTCAAGTTTTCTTCCGCATTCGCCCATCGCGTCTGGAAATGAATCACGACGGAGCAGGGGAGATGACGAAATGAATTGGCTTCGATGAGCTTTCGCCACGCTCCTCGCGCTTTACTTTCGGCGATCCCGCGCGCACTAACTGTCTTGTCATGGAAGAATTTCGCTTCTCCGCCGATGAGGATTTCGCGCAGCAATGTGATCTTCAGGATTCGTTAGGCAAGTTCCGCGACCGCTTCCACATTCCCATTGGGAAAGAGGGCCGACCGGTCATTTATTTTGTTGGGAACTCGTTAGGCCTGATGCCGAAGACGACGCCGGCCATCGTCGAACAGGAACTAAAGGATTGGGCCGAGCTCGCAGTCGATGCCCACCTCGAGGGAGCTACGCCCTGGTATTCCTATCACGAAACCGTCCGCGTCGGCGCGGCAAAGATCGTGGGCGCGCAGCCGATCGAAGTCGTCTGCATGAACAGCCTCACGGTCAATTTGCACCTAATGATGGCGACTTTCTATCGTCCCACGAAATCCCGCTGGAAAATTCTGATGGAAGATCCCGCGTTTCCCTCGGACAACTACGCTGTCCGGTCGCAGATTATTCATCACGGTCTTGAGCCTAACGAGTCGTTATTGCTTGCTCGCGGGCGCGAGGGTGAAGCGACGGTACGGGCGGAAGAGATCGAGATGATCTTGGAGAAACACGGCGACGAGATCGCGCTCGTGCTCCTGGCAGGTGTGAATTTTTTCACGGGCCAGTTTTTCGACATCGCGAGAATCACCGCGCTGGCGCAGAAGCGAGGCTGTCTCGTTGGCATCGACCTTGCGCATGCCGCCGGCAATGTGCCGCTCTCGTTGCACGATTGGAATGTCGATTTCGCGGTCTGGTGTTCCTACAAGTATCTGAATTCGGGTCCGGGCGCAGTCGCTGGTGCCTTCGTGCATGAGCGGCACGCAACCAATATCGATCTCCCGCGCCTCGCCGGTTGGTGGGGGAACGACCCAGCCACGCGTTTTCGTATGCAACTCGAGCCGGAATTTGTTCCGGTGCGATCGGCCGATGCGTGGGCCATCAGCAACCCGCCCATCCTCGCGATGGCGCCGCTGCGCAGTTCGTTTGCGATCTTCGATGAAGCCGGTGGCATGCAGCCATTGCGGGCCAAGTCGATCAGACTGACCGCCTACCTGCACTACTCGTTAGACCAAATCGGCTCCGATCGCTTCACGGTCATTACACCGCGGCCGCCGGACGAGCGCGGTTGTCAGCTCTCCATCCTCGTCCACCAACATCCAAAAGAATTGTTCGCGGAATTGGAAGCGGCCGGAGTGAAGTGCGATTTCCGCGAACCGAACGTCATCCGTGCCGCGCCCACGCCGCTCTACAATACCTTCCACGAGGTCTGGCGTTTCGCGCAGATTTTGTCGGAGCATCGATGAACGATCGCGCCGGCCGCCTTCGATTTGCCGCGTTTCGGAGCGGGGGAGTTAAAGCACGGCCCTAGCCCTTCTTATTCTTCTCGCAATCTGCTTTGGCCTTGTCGCATTTATTCATGCAAGTCTTAAAGCGCTTTTCACATTCGGTCGGATCGACGCCCATAGTTTTGCAATGATACTGGCCATTCGTGCAGTTTTCGCTGCAACTCTTATACTTGTCGTCACAAGTTTCGACTTTGGGCGCGGCCAGGGCCATGACGAGGGATCCACAGGCCAGGAGGGCTGCGAGAGAAAGTTTTAGCTTCATGGAGGCAATCTTTTCGAATTAAGCGCGTTCGTCCAGCACAAGATCAATGTGCGCTGATTTTTGCTTTCTCCGCCACAATCTGCGCCAGCAAAATATCGCGCACATAATGCCAGTAGGGGACGAGCGCGAGGGCCGCGCGCGCATCGCGTTCAGCTTTGTCCAGGTCCGGTTTGGCGCGATTGAGATAGGACCAGGCGCGACTCATGAGTAACTCCGCTTCGCCCCAGGATGGTTCGAGCGGGTCGGCGGATTTCATTTTGTCCTTGAGCGTGAACTCCAAACCTTTGTCGTAATTCGCGATCGCCTGGTCCTGTCCGCCGCCACGATCGGCGGGAATGTTCCAAAGAATCGGGCCCATCACCCAAAGGAAACGTGGATTATCCGGCGCGGCGGCTTTGATCTCATTCACCGCGGCGAAGCTTTGACCGATCAGATCTTTCGTCCGCGCCTGATCGGTGCGGTTGATGAACGCGAGATTGCCCAGGCAGGAGACGATGGCAATTTTCGCATCCACGAAATCAGACTGTTTCGAGAGCGCCGCTTTGAAATCATCCAGCGCCTGATTCAGATCCTGCTCGAGTTCCTTCGGATCGACCGAATCGTTGAAGCCGTTGATGGCGCGGCGCCACATCGCGAAACCGCGCCAATACTGCAGGCGCGCCGCGACCTTTTCGTTTTGATCCGACGCCGCCAGCGTTTCGTGGAGGGATTTCAATTTTGCGCGGTCGCCTTCGTAATCCGCGCGTTGAATTTGCGCGACCAAGGCCTCGGGCGTTTCGTTTGTCTCTGCGCAAAACGCCGATCCTGCGACAATCGCAATTATGCCGCAAGAAATAGCCAGCGCGCTTCGCCGGAAAAATAGTTCGTTCATCCTGCTGCGATGAGATAGCAAAGCTATCTCGTCTGACCAAGCCAAACGAAGAGCTTAGCTAAGCAGTTGCTTGACGCAGTGAATCAGTCCGCTGATCGGGAACGGCTTCACCAGGAATTTCACTTCCTGTTCGATGAGGAAATGCCTCACCGTCGGGTCGGTCGCGTAACCGGTGATAAAGATGAATGAATCGGCCAGGTTCGGCCTGAGTTTTTGCGCGCAGAGATAGAATTCATCGCCTCGCACATGCGGCATTTTTAGATCGCAGATGACGGCGTCGTAGGAGTGCGTCTTGACCTTGAGCAAAGCCTCCTCGCCATCAAAGGCCACATCGACCAGGAAATTTTCGTCCGCCAGGATCCACTGCAGAGCGGTCGCAAGTTGCTGGTCGTCGTCCACCACCAGAATGGCCTTCAACGTCAGCTCGTGGCTGCGGCGCTGCGTGTGATCCGGTTGCGATTCAGGGTTCATTTGCCGGGTGCAATCTTAGCAGTCATGGTGCCATCCGTCCGGCGAAGCTGCCGCCGGGAAGAATCCGCCACAAGATTTCATGGCGTTTCCTTCGGTGCAGTTTAGCGTCAGAACTCACTCCACTCTTATGAAATACGCCATTATTATCGCTCGAGTCCTGCTCGGTCTCATGTTTGCCGTCTTCGGTTCCAACGCCTTTTTGCATTTCCTTCCCATGCCGCCAATGGAAGGAGCGGCCGGCGCTTTCATAGGCGCCCTGGCTAGCAGCGGCTACCTCAACGTTATCGCTGCCTTGCAAGTTATTGGGGGGATTCTTCTGCTTTTGGGAGCACGTTTCGTCGCGCCCGGTCTCACCTTGCTCGGGCCGATTATCTTTAACATCGTCCTCTATCACATTTTTCTCGATCCAAAGGGTCTGCCCATGGCGATCGTCGTCTTGTTACTCTCGCTTTTCCTTCTCTGGGTTTATCGCTTTAAGTTTCCGGCGATATTTCAGCCCTGGTAGCGGCTCAGCGCGTGGCCGCGAAGTTCACCCTCATCGGCAGCGGCCTGGCCGGCGGATTACTGGCTGCTTACCTCGGAAAACGAGGTGAAGCCGTCGAGCTCTACGAAAGAAGAGCCGATCCGCGCGTAGGTAACTTTGTTGGCGGACGCTCGATTAATCTCGCTCTGTCCTTGCGTGGTATTCATGCCTTGGAGCAGCTGGGTATTGCTGACGAAGTTCTGCAGCAGGCCATTCCCATGCGCGGCCGCATGATTCATGATAAGTCCGGCGAGCTTCATTTTAGCCCTTACGATCGGGATCCTAGCAAGTTCATTAACTCGATCGGCCGGGCCGCGCTTAACACAACAGTTATCGAAGCCGCTCTGCGTTATCCGAGCGTGCGCGTTCATTTCAATCATAAGTGCACCGGCGTCGATCTCGACTCAGCTACTGCTCATCTGACTAACACTGAGACTTCTCAGCAAGTTAGCGCTTCTGGCGATGCAGTCATCGGCGTCGACGGCGCCTTCTCCGCCGTTCGGCAATCGATGCAGGACAAAGGCTTGCAATACGACGAGAGCTACCTCGCGCACGGTTACAAGGAACTAACCATCCCGCCTGCGGCGGACGGTTCCTGGCAGATGGAAAAAAACGCGCTCCACATCTGGCCGCGCAAGAGTTTCATGATGATCGCGCTGCCTAACCCCGACGGCTCATTTACCTGCACACTCTTTTGGGAATTCGAAGGAACGCGCAGTTTCGCCACGACAAAGAGCGACGACGATGTCCGCCGCTTCTTCGAGACCGAATTTCCCGATGCCGTTCCGTTGATGCCCACGCTAGTCAATGAGTTCCACGAAAATCCCACTGGATCGCTAGTCACGATTCGATGCGCCCCGTGGACTTACAAAGATAAGGTCGCATTAGTCGGCGACGCCGCGCATGCCGTTGTGCCGTTCTATGGACAAGGCATGAACGCTGCCTTCGAAGACTGCGTCGTTCTCGACGATTGTCTCGCGCAGTTTCCAAACGACCGCGAACACGCGTTCCGTGAATATTTCACGAGGCGCAAAAGGAACGCCGATGCCCTGGCTGATCTCGCGGTGCAAAATTTCATCGAGATGCGCGATAAGACGGCCTCACGCACTTTTCGGGCGAAAAAGAAGCTTGATCACGCGCTGGAAGGTCTGTTTCCCGGCGCCTATTTGCCGCTCTACACCATGGTGAGTTTCACCCGCATTCCGTACGCGGAAGCGGCGCGACGGGCGCGACGCCAGGACACAATTGTCTACACCGCGCTTGCTCTGCTGGCGGTGTTGATTCTGACGCTTCTTTTCTTGGCGAGTCGCTAAATCCAAAACTTCCCTTGACAGTCTAGGCAAGATTGAACAATATCCTCACCAAGATTGTCTAGGTAAGCAATTCCCCAACCTATGCCACGATTTCGCGCCTGGTTCTCACGCTTGCTCGGGTTCTTTCACAAGAATAGCCGTGAGACCGAGATGGCGGCCGAAATGCAAGCGCACCTGGATGCCTTGACCGAACGCAATATCGCCGCCGGCATGTCGCCTCACGAAGCGCACCATGCGGCACTGCGTGAATTCGGCGGAGTCGAGCAGATCAAAGAGGTCGCGCGCGAGCAACGCATCTGGCGCTGGGCGGATGAGTTCGTGCAGGACCTGCGCTTCGGCGCGCGCATGCTCGTGCGCAGTCCGGGCTTTTCGATCCTGGCTATCGTATGCCTGACTCTCGGCATAGGAACAAACGCCGCTGCCTTAAGTTGGATCGAAGGGATTTTGATTCGCCCCTATCCGTTGGTCGCGCGCCAGGATCGCATGTTCGCCTTGAATGCGACAACGCGCGGCCAACCTGGATTTACCGGACTCTCCTATCCCGAGTTTCTTGATTACGAAAAAAATTCCACGCTCTTCGAGTCGTTCATCGTTGATCGGATCACGGGCACGACTCTAAGTGTAGGCGAGCGCGCCGAACGCGCCTCAGGTGCAATTGTTTCGGCAAATTATTTCGATGCCCTCGGAGTACAGCCCATTCTAGGTCGCGGCTTCCGACCGGAAGAAGGCACCGGCCGCAACGCGCATCCGGTCGTGGTGATCGCTTATCGAATCTGGAAGGATCGCTACAACAGTGACCCTGCCATTATAGGTAAGACGCAGTATCTTAACGGCGTGCAGCACACCATCATAGGTGTAGCTCCGGAAAGATTTCACGGCACCTTCATTGGTTACTCCTTTAGCTTCTGGGTGCCTACTTCGATGCAGGAGACCTTCGACTCGACCGGTTACAAGCTGGAAGATCGCAGCCAGCGTTGGATAGAAGGTTATGCTTTCCTCAAACCTGGTATAACACGTGAGCAGGGGGATGCTGAGCTACACGCCATCGCGCAACAGCTGGAGAAAGACTACCCCGAAACCAATCGCGGTCACGATCTCGCGCTTGCTCCGTTGTGGAGAACGCCATTCAACCAGGCCAACAATATGTCCGCGACACTGCGTATTACGATGGTGGTCGTGTTCTTTGTTCTACTCATCGCCTGCGCGAATGTAAGTAACCTTCTACTCGCGCGCTCGCTTCTACGTCGGCACGAGATGACGATGCGCCTCGCGCTCGGCGCAGGTCGCCGCCGCCTGATCAAACAACTTTTCACGGAAGGAATGCTTCTCGCCTTCATCGCAGCTTTGGGAGGAATCGCGGTTGCCTATTGGTGCCGCAACGCGCTCGTGCTTTCATTTCCTTCTCCGGCCGCTGGTATCGTAATCGATTTCCCAGGACAAATTGACTGGCGGGTGCTCGTAGTGAGTGTAGTTATCTGCATCGGAGCTACGATGCTCTTTGCGCTCGTCCCGGCGATCCAGGCCAGCCACTTCGATCTTTCCGGCGCGCTGAAAACCGAAGGTGGCGGTGTGCTCGGTGGTAGTAACCGATCGCGCTTGCGCTCAGGCCTGGTTCTAGTCCAGGTATCGTTAAGCTTCGTCTTACTAGCTGGCACGGGCTTACTCTTACAAAGCTTGCAGCGAATGCAGAACACCAGTCCGGGCTTTTCGACTGATGTGTTTGTATCCGGCGCCGACCTATTCGGAGCTGGTTACAACGCGGCGCGGGCTAAGACTTTCTATACTCAGTTACTCGATCGCGTGCGCGAAATTCCCGGAGTCGAAGGGGCGACTCTCGCGCGCTTGACTCCATTTGGTTATGGGGTTTTTTCCGTCGCGCCGCTTCAGATCGATGGCTATCAACCTGCGCCGGACGAGCAACTAAGTTTGTCCTATCTCGAAGTAGCTGAGGACTACTTTAGGACCCTGGATATTCCACTTGTCTCTGGACGCGCCTTCCAGCGCAGCGATGACGAGAACGCGCTGCCGGTAGCTATCATTAACCAAACCATGGCGGCTAAGTATTGGCCGGGAAAGGATCCGATCGGGCAGCAATTTAAGCTCAAGGATCGTTCGCTCGAGATTGTCGGCGTGGCCAGAAATGTGAACTATGAAAACAAGCTTGAGCTACCCCGATCATTCTTCTACGTGCCGGTGCGGCAGAACTTCTCTGTCAGCAATGTGCTTCTTATTCGCACCCGCGAGACTCCGGGCGCGATTGCGAGCGCGCTCGCCAACGAAGTGAAGGCGCTGGATGCTACTCTTGCGCCCTATGTTCCATTCCGCGTGCAGGACCAAGTGGATAGAAAAGGTTACCAGCAGCGGCTCTCGGCCATCTTGGTCGCGATCTTTGGCGGGATGGCTTTGTTTCTTGCCGCGATAGGTCTGTATGCTGTCATGTCCTATTCCGTGTCGCAAAGCACGCGTGAGCTAGGACTGCGCATGGCTTTAGGCGCGAGTGTAAGTGACTTGCTTCGTTTAATCATGTCGCGCGGCATGTTACTAACTATAGGCGGCATTGTCCTCGGGACCCTGGCCGCTTTGCTGCTAGCGCGGTTCATAGCAAACCTTCTTTTCCAGGTTAGTCCGCGTGATCCGACTGCCTTTGGTTTCGCTCTCCTGGTCATGATCATAGTCGCGGCCGTTTCCTGTTTCGTGCCCGCGTGGCGGGCCGCTCGCATCGATCCCGTCCGCGCCTTGCGCTCCTAAGCCGACCTTTCGCGGGAAGGGTGCTTGCCGGGAGGCGGTCCATCAACTATTTGTTGGCCCCAAGGCATGAATCGTAAAACAGCCTTAACATCACTTTCGCTACTTGGTCTGCTCTGGCCGCAGCCGATGCAAGCTTATGGTCCTCTTGGCCATCAAGTCGTCGGAGCAATCGCGGATGAGAAGCTGGCTGGCACGCCGACCGGCAAGAAGGTAGCGGAAATGTTGGACGGTCTTACTTTGCAGAAGGCGGCTCTTATTGCCGACGAAATCAAAGGCTGGGATAAAAAGGGAGCCGACGATCCGGGAATCTTTCACTATAGCTCTCGTCCGCGCATCGATGCGCAGCTCCGCGCCTTTTGGCATGCTAATCCGCCGACTAAAGATATGCGTTCCAGCGTGCCATCGCATCACTGGTTTCACTACACTGATGTGCCAATCCTGAATCCGGAGAAATACGCCGATGGTAAGATCGGACGAAGCGAGTGGGACATTGTCCACATGATGCGCTACTGCATCGCGGTCTTGCGCGGCCAAGAGCCGGAAGATAACGCGCGCAAGATTACCAAGCCGATAGCTGTTATCTTGCTGGCGCACTATGTTGGCGACATTCACCAGCCTTTGCATGTCGGCGCAGAATATTTTGATGGCACAGGTAAGCCGGCCGATCCCGACAAAGGAGGCACAGGTTTCGCTGACCAGGGTGGCAACACCATAACCTTACCAGCAGTTAGCGGGCGCAAAAAGCTACACGGTTACTGGGACAACGATCCGGTAGTAGCTCTTCTGCCGGGCAGCTCCAATGCCATCACGAAGGACGAACGCAAAACGACTAACGATGCTTCGATGCAAACCTTGGTTCAAAAACTGGCCAAAGAAGAGCCGAAGGACTGGCGTCCACCTGCTGGGCTTAAGCTAACGGAATACCCGGAGGCCTGGGCCAATGATATCCTGCCGATAGCTCGTGAAGCGCATGAGCGCCTGCAGTTTCAAAACGTGCACACAGTCGTGCAGGAAGATGAGACGCTGGCTGTTGGAAGCGCCGCCGAAAAACCAAATCCGATTAGCTACAATGATTGGTCAGCCGGCGTGGTCCGTGATGAGTTACATAAGGCTGGCTGGCGGTTAGCGGACTTATTGGAGAAAGTGTCGCAACCACCCGGTGCAAAGTCGGCGATTACTCCCGCTGTTGCTACCACTACCGCTGCAGGCGCGCCGGAAGGTAACTCTGCCACGGCCACGCCTTCCCCGGAACCGCCCAAGACAGCTACTATTACTCGCCCGGTTCCTATTCGAGTTCCCTATGGCTTAGCGCAAATACCTGCCGGGACTAAGTTACCTTATACCGTGCGCAGTCCAAGCACAGTCCGGGTTCGTTATATGGGTGCGGAGTATGACGTGCCCATCACGTCGACGGATGTGCATTAGCATCAGCACTAGCTTTCTGCACCATAAAGACGGCGGCCATCAGAATAATGGCCGCGACGATTTGATGCGGGTAAAGAGTGGCGTGAAAGAAGCACCAGGTGATGGCAACGGCGGCGAGCGTTTGTAGCATCTCAAAGTAACCGGCGGTGGAGGCGCGCGTTATTCGCAATCCTTCGAAGTAAATGAGCAAGGGAATACCACCGGAAATGGAGGACAGAAGAAGTAGAGCAACAATGGCCGTGCCGGCGTGAGTTTGAGCAGTGACGGGCCAGAGCGCCGCGCCGTTGAGTTTGCGCGTGCCTAGAAGAATAAACGTCATACAAACGAGGCCGACCACGATACGCATGCTAGAAGCTAATCGCAGAGACATCCCAATCATAACGCCGCGTCCAGCTACAGTCGAAAGCCCCCAAAACAATGCGCAGACCAGCGCGTAGGCGACACCCAGGTTCAAACCGGCTTGGGCGAAGGAAACACCAATGAGAGTAGGATGTTCCACGGAAAGAAAGATACCGGCAATGATAGCGATGCTAGCATAGAAGAAGAAGCGCGGAGTAAGTCGGTCACCGAATAACAGGAAGGCGCCTAAGGTTGATATGACCGGCTGAATGTTCAGGATGACGTTAACTACGGTCGGGTTACCGTTCTTAAGTGCGAGGGTAAAAAACACGGTGCCCACGGCCGAGCCGGCAAAGCCGGAGAAGAGTAGATAGCACCAGGTTCGAGCATCGATCTGGCTTAGTTCTTTCAGCCGCGGAAGCAGAATCGGCAGGAACATTAGTAGGATAAGAACGTGTTCCCAAAAAACGATGACCTGCGCGTCGAAAAGGTCGTTTAGTGGAATGCGCCATGCGCTTTCCGTCCCCCACAAAGCCGCACCTATTCCTACTAGCCATGGTCCATAGCTTACCGGTTTTGTGGAACTCTCCGTCATGCGCACTCTCTTAACCGCGGCTCGTTGCAAGGTCAACGCGAGTCGTGCGCATCTGCTCGTAGCCGCGCAGCATGATTACTACCCCAATAAGGTTAAGGAGCGGTGGCGGCAGCAGCAAAAGCCAACCTAGCTTAGTTAGAGCAGGTACAGCCAGGATATAACAGATGTCGGTGAACAAATCGGAAAAACGAACGCCCGCAGTTATGACGAGCCAGACTGGCTTCTTTCGCCAGTAGAACAAGGTTATAGCTTGGGCAAGCGCGAAAGCTAACCATTGCCCGCCGGATCGACGAAGAAAAGCGGTCTCGAGAACAGTGAAGGTCGCAGAGTTATGAAAGAGGTGGAACCAAACTTGAGGGGCCAGCCAGCTCATGACGAGAAGCACTGAGTCTTCCAGTAACGCGGCCCAAAGGTAAATGAGGATCGCGGTTTTTAGCAGACGGCTCATGTTTGGGCTACGGTTGTACGCCGATAAACCAAATCGGCCGCGAACACGTCCTCAATTGCTACACCGACTGACTTGTAGAGAGTGATTTCCTCGTCGGATTGTCGGCCCGGCTTTCCCTGCGCCACGACTTCGCCTAGCTCGGCAAAGATCTGACCGGCTGCGATAATATCGCCCGATTCTTTTGACGCAGCTTCGCGTGATTCGACGTAGATGCGCGCGCGACGAAGCACATCGTCATCAAGCTCACGCCAATTTGGGCGGGTGGCACCTACAGCATTGATGTGCGTTCCGGCGGACAACCATTCGCCGAGTAACACCGGTGTAGTCGCGGATGTTGCCACTACGATCACATCGGCACCGCGCACGGCTTCTTCGGCGGATGACTTCGCGGTCAGGTTAAATTCGCGCGCGAACGGTGCTGCATTGCGCGGGCTCCAGACTCTAACTTGGCCAAAAGGCCTAACGAGTCGTAGCGCCTCCAGGTGGCTGCGTGCTTGGACACCGGAGCCAAGAATGGCGAGCACGGAGACGTCTTTCCGCGCGAGTAGATCAGTTGCTACGGCCGAAACGGCTGCGGTTCGCATCTCGGTGATGAGACGTCCGTCCATCGTGACAAGCGGTTCGCCAGTCTCGGGACGGAAAAGCTGGATCATCGCATGGTGGGTCGGCACGTCTTGATTGTTCGGATAAAAGGTGACGAGCTTCGCGCCCAGCGCGCGACCATACGCAGGCATGACGCCGAAGAAGCCATTGTGTTCGGTCACCGATAGAACCTGTCGCAGCGGTTGCTGGACTTTGCCTAACGAGAGGTCGCGCATCGCTTCCGCCATGACCGGAATCAATTCTTCCATGCGCAAATGCGCGCGCACTTCGTCTTCGGTGAGAAACATAACTGGTGTCGCTTCGTCTTGTAACAATTAGGCAACGTTAGAGGAACATCTTTCCCTTTTGGTTCGATTCAGATTTAGTTGCTGCTCGACATGGGTTTCTTCGATCGTGAAAACACAGTCGCTCCCGCCGGCTACAATCGCTGGCTTGTTCCACCGGCCGCGCTGGCGGTGCATTTATCAATCGGACAGGTCTATGCCTTCAGCGTTTTCAAACTGCCGCTGACGAAAATCATCGGCGTTACAAAATCGGCGCCGGAAGATTGGTCGCAGCCCTCGCTCGCGTGGATTTTTAGCCTGGCGATTTTCTTTCTCGGCGCCTCGGCCGCGATCTTCGGCAAGTGGGTCGAACGGGTTGGTCCGCGCAAAACGATGTTGGCGAGCGGTCTTTGTTTCAGCGGCGGATTTCTCGTCTCGGCGCTGGGCGTCGCGCTACATCAACTCTGGATCATCTATCTCGGCTACGGCGTACTCGGCGGTTGCGGACTTGGACTTGGTTACATCTCGCCGGTTTCGACGTTGGTGAAATGGTTTCCCGATCGGCCCGGCATGGCAACGGGAATGGCGATCATGGGTTTCGGCGGCGGCGCATTTATCGGATCGAACTTGAGTTTGTTGCTGATGGATCATTTCAAATCCCCCAGCAGCACGGGCGTGGTGCAAAGCTTCGTCGCAATGGGTCTGATTTATTTTTGCTTCATCCTTTTCGGATCGTTCATCGTGCGCGTGCCGGCGGACAATTGGAAACCGGCCGGTTACGTGGCGCCGACGCATCAACATGGCTTGATCACGTCCGCGAATGTCGCACTCGATCAGGCATGGCGTACAAAACAGTTCTGGTTCCTCTGGGTTGTGCTCTGCTTCAACGTCACAGCGGGCATCGGGATTCTCGAGCAAGCTTCGCCGATGATTCAGGAAATGTTCGCGGGCAAGATCACCGCGGCGGCGGCGGGTGGTTTCGTCGCGCTGCTGAGTTTGTTTAACATGGGCGGCCGTTTTATCTGGTCGTCGACGAGTGATTACACCGGACGCAAAACGATTTACGTCATCTACCTCTTGTTAGGCGCAATTCTGTATTGCCTGATTCCTTTCTCCGGTCACAGCGGCAGCGTGATTTTCTTTGTTAGTGTCTGCGCGATAATCCTGAGCATGTACGGCGGCGGCTTCGCCACCATTCCCGCCTATCTGAAAGATCTTTTCGGAACGATGCAGGTGGGCGCGATTCATGGGCGGTTACTGACAGCGTGGTCGGTCGCGGGAATTCTCGGGCCGGTCCTGGTGAATTACATTCGTGAACACTTGAAGAGTCGCGGCGCGACCGGCGTCGATCTCTACGCGCCGACGATGTATTTGATGTCGGGCCTATTGGTGATCGGATTGATTTGCAATCTACTCGTTAGACCGGTGGACGAACGATTTCATTACCGCGGAGAGGTGAAGAAGTAACAGAACCAATTTCATGAGCAACGAAACGCGAACCGGCAGCAGCGCGGTGCGGCTTTTGATTTACTGGACCGTGGTCGGCGTGCCGCTGGTCTGGGGCATTTACACCACGGTGCTGAAACTCAAGGCACTTTTCGGGTAGCGCTTTCAATTTGCGCAATCGTTTCGCATTCGCGAAACGTAATAAGGGTATGAGCGACGCGCCGCATCTCGATACCGTTCACCAAAAACCGGAGTCGCTCACGGCGGGCGCGCCCTTAACTCCGCCGGCCGAGCACGCCGAGCGCGACCAGGAAAATCCAACGCCGGGCGCGCAGACGCCGCTGGAAGAAGAACCGGCGAAGATTACCGAACGGCATCATGTCGCAGCGGGCATGCCGGCGGTTTATCAGACGACGAAATTCGCCGTCGGCGAAATGGGTTTGGCGCGCGGTGTGAAAACCCTGCTGAAGGTAAATCAGAAAGATGGCTTCGATTGCCAAAGCTGTGCCTGGCCGAGTCCCGACGAACATCGGCAGGTGGCGGAGTTTTGCGAGAACGGCGCGAAAGCGATCGCGGACGAAGGCACAACCAAACGCGTCACGGCCGATTTTTTTCGCGCGCATTCGCTGGAAGATTTGCGCGGGCAAAGCGACTACTGGTTAGGCCAACAAGGTCGGTTGACGCAGCCGATGGTGAAACGACCGGGCGCGACTCATTACGAGTCGATCTCATGGGATGATGCCTTTCAGTTGATAGCTCGCGAGTTGAATTCGTTAGCTACTCCCGACGCCGCTGCCTTCTACACCAGCGGCCGCACCAGTAACGAAGCCGCCTTTTTGTATCAGCTTTTCGCGCGGCAATATGGAACGAACAATCTGCCCGATTGCTCAAACATGTGTCACGAGTCGAGCGGTGAAGCGATGACGGAAATGATCGGCGTCGGCAAAGGCTGTGTGAAGTTGGAAGACTTCGATCGGGCCGACGCGATTTTTATTATCGGGCAAAATCCGGGAACGAATCATCCGCGCATGCTTTCGAGTTTGCAGCGCGCCAAGGAGCGGGGAGTGAAAATAATCTCGATCAATCCCATGCCGGAGATCGGAAATTTCCGCTTCAAGAATCCGCAGGACCTGAAGAATCCGCTGAAGCTTCCCGGTTTTGTTTTCGGAAAAGGAACGGAGCTGAGCGATCTTTGGTTGCAGATTCGGATCAATGGCGATGTCGCCGTTTTGAAAGGGATGATGAATGAAATGCTGGCGGCGGAAGACGCGCGGCCGGGCACGGTCTTCGACCTCGATTTCGTTCGCGAGTACTGCGCGGGCTATGAGGAATTCATCTCCGATCTGCGTGCGGCCAGCTGGGACGATATTCTGATCGGCAGTGGCCTAACGAGAGATAAAATCCGCGCCGCTGCCGAGATCGCGATGAACTCGAAGCGCATCATCTGTTGTTGGGCGATGGGATTGACTCAGCACAAGAACGCCGTCGATACCATCCAGGAGATCATCAACTTCCTCTTGTTAGGCGGAAATATCGGAAGGCCCGGCGCGGGTCCGTGTCCGGTCCGCGGCCACTCGAACGTCCAAGGCGATCGCACCATGGGAATTTGGGAACGCATGAACGACAAGTTCATGCACAAACTCGGTGAGGAATTTAGTTTCACGCCGCCGGAAAAACATGGGCACGACGTGGTCGAGACGATCAAGGAAATGCATCGCGGTCATGTGCAGGTCTTCATCGCTATGGGCGGAAATTTTCTCTCGGCCACGCCCGACACCGAATATACGGCGAAGGCGTTGAGTAAGTGTCGGCTAACAGCGCATGTCGCGATTAAGTTGAATCGGTCTCATCTCGTCACAGGCGAGACTGCTCTTATCCTGCCTTGTCTCGGTCGTTCGGAAATCGATCGACAAGCGAGCGGCGAACAATTCGTCACCGTTGAGGATTCGATGGGAATCATTAATCCATCGCGCGGCGCGCTCGAGCCAGCGAGCGAACATTTGCGGAGCGAGTCGGCCATTATCGCCGGGTTAGCGCAGGCGACCCTGCATGATCGGACGACGGTGGATTGGCGGGGGCTGATCGGTAATTACAACCGCATCCGCGATCATATCGACCACGTCATTCCCGGCTTCGAGAATTTCAACGAACGCATCGCCAAGGATATTTTCTATTTGCCGAACGACGCGCGCGATAAGCGGAAGTTCAATAACGAGATCGGCAAGGCGAAGTTCACCGTGCATCCGATTCCGCGACACGAGCTGGAGCCGGGTAAATACATCATGATGACCATCCGCTCGCATGATCAGTTCAATACACACATCTATGGTTTGGACGATCGTTACCGCGGCATCTACAACGGTCGTCGCGTCATTTTCATGAATACGGAAGACGTGACCGCGGCAGGTTTGCAACAAGGACAGTTAGTCGACCTAACGAGTCATTACGAAGGCGAAGAACGCGTCGCCCGTCATTTTCAGGTTGCTCCTTATAATCTGCCGCGCGGTGGCACGGCCACGTATTTTCCAGAAGCGAATGTACTGGTGCCGATCAACAGTGTTGCTGAAAGATCGAATACGCCGACGAGTAAGTTCGTAATTATTTCAATTACACCATCGCCGGACGCGGAGACCGCGGTGAGCGCCATCCTTGCGAACCGCGATAGCTCCGCGAAGTCTTAAGTCTTAGTCGCTCAAGCGTGGGATCGTGTTCGCGATTCTTGATCCAGAACTTCAAGTCGTCGCCAAAGAAAGCCGACTCGCAATCATAGCAGGATGGAATGTCGTCGGCGTAGCCGGCGTAAGTCACAACCCGCGTTCCCATCGGACGCGCGCCTAGCTGCTCCGAAACATAGTCGGTGTATTTCTTGAACAGGGCCGTCGAGAGTGGAACCGCGGAATCGATTTTGTGTCCGTGCATGTTCTCTTCGAATGGATTGAAGAGATAGAAGGCGTCGTAGTCGGTGAAATCGACGTCCATCACGTTGAGGTGAAGGAATTCGACGTTGGTTAGACTCAATTCCTGCGCGGCTCTTTTCGCTGCTGTGACTAACTCAGCGCGTTGCTCAATCCCGCTGAAGTGGGCATCGCTAAGTGCAGCAGCAACCAGGCAAAATTTTCCCGGTCCGCATCCGATATCCAAGACGCGAACGCCGGGAGCACTGCTTAGGAACTTGGCCGCCTCGGCCGCGACTGTTACCGGCGTCCAGAAAAGGGAAGAAAGTTTTCGAAACTTAGGCGGAAAGATGCGATCGAACTTCTCGTCTTCGATCGAGAACGCATCGGGATCTTCCAGCGCAGTAGCTAACGTCGGCACGCACCGTAGTTATTTTTCAATCTGGCTCTGTTGGTAAAGAACATTCAACCAGCGATCGCCGCGCTTCATGTAGAGCGAGCTAACCCAACACGGCGACGGCACTGGCTTGTGGCAGACCGCATCCTGCGCTTCGCGATAAGTAAGAAGCGCGGTATTTTTATCGAGCATCTTTAACTCGAAGTGATCGAGCTCATAACTCTTAACCGTGCAGACCGGACTGCCGACGAACGACACGATGTCCGCTTTGCCAGCTACTCCGCCGAAGCCTACTTCCACGTGATCGTCGGACAGAAAGTCCTGGAAGAATTTACCGTCGCGATTCTTCCAGGCTTCCCACGACTGCTTTTCCAAGCTTACCAGATGGTCTTTGAGCGCGGCCTGTTCATCCGGCTGGCTTTTGGCGTTAATAAGAACAAGGGTAGAAAGAAGAAAAGAAGCGGGAATGAGAAGAAAAGCGCGTTTCATATTTTGCGATTAGTCTTTCGGAAGCGGAGGTGGGCGAATAGGACATAATGCCGATGAATCAGGTCTATTTTTGTGAATCAACCACTCGTTAGGCCAACCTTTCGCAAGACGACGGAAACTTTCACCGCTGGTGCCACGACCCTGCCGCAGCGCTACTTTGTTTCGCGGAAAGTTTTCGCAGAAGAGCAGGACTCGATTTTTTCCCGGCAATGGATTTGTGTCGGGCATCGCAGCGAGATCGCTAATGTCGGAGATTATTTTGTTCGCGAAGTTGCGGGCGAAAGTCTGATCGTCGCACGCGAACAAAAAGAAATCGTCCGCGCCTTCTATAACGTTTGCCGGCATCGCGGCACGCGCTTGTGCGAAAATGCGACCGGGCATGCGGCCGCCATCCAATGTCCGTATCACGCCTGGACTTACTCTCTCGACGGCCGCCTGCTCGGCGCGCCGCACATGGATGCGGCGGCTGGCTTCGACAAGTCTAACTACTCGTTAGGCGCAGTTCATCTCGGGCTTTGGGAAGGATTCATCTTTGTGAATCTGGCGGAGGATCCGACAAAGCTGGAAGAGGCGTTTGCCCCGCTGCACGGCAAGTTCACGCACTGGAATCTGCCGCACCTTCGTTCGGGTAAGCGCATCCAGTACCGACGTGCGAGCGAACTGGAAGCTGATCTTTGAGAACTACTCCGAGTGTTATCACTGCCCCGGCGTGCATCCGATGTTATCGAAAGTTTCGCCCTACGATTCGGCAGAAAATGATCTGGTGGAGGGTCCGTTTCTCGGCGGCTTCATGGCGATTGCCAAAGGCGCGAGTCTCACGATGAGCGGAAACGCGTGTGCCCTGCCAGTGGGCGAGATCAAAGGCGAAGATCACGCACGTGTTTTTTATTATTCCATCTTCCCGAGCATGCTTCTGAGCGTGCACCCCGATTACGTGATGGTGCATTTACTCTGGCCGCAATCGCCCGAACGAACCTTGATTGTCTGCGACTGGTTTTTTCATCCCGATGCCTTCGGGCGCGAAGATTTTCATCCGGAAGACGCGATCGAATTTTGGGACGTGACCAACAAACAGGATTGGCACGTCTGCGAGTTGAGCCAGCAGGGGATCGCTTCGCGGGCCTATCGCCCGGGCCCGTACTCGCCGCGCGAGAGTATTCCGGCGGCGTGGGACAGGTATTACCTCCGCGTCATGGGGTGAATCGGCGGCGCTGCTACTTTAACGGCGTACTTGTTTGCGAAAGCTGGCGAGTAATAGCTCACGTCAATCACCGTCCCTTCCGTTAGGTTTGCCGGCGCGAGATTAACAAAGCGAGCCTTGGCCGCCCATCGCATGACGAGATGGCGCGAGGGACTAATAAGAAGAGTAAGTCGGCGCTCGGCCGGTTCGAGTTTTTCGATCACTCCGCGCGCGAACTCTGGCTGAGGATTCGTTTCGATTTCGACCGCCAGGTTGCCAGTAAAGATTGTGGCGAAGTAACTTACTCTTACATGTAGGCCGCTCTTTAAGGTCCCAATGACTTTGCAATCGTATCTCAAGCCCATGTTTAAGAACTTGGCGGGCTCCTCTGCTTCAAACGTGAACCTTTGCGCCGATCGGTCAAAGCTTCGGATAATTCCCGTCACTTCGATCGGGAAGGATCGCCCTCGCGCGGAGGCGGTCTCGATTGGGAGCGCGCAAGCTGCGATTGCGAAAAGCAGCAGCCACCTACGCATAACTGGGAGTGGCAAGCACTGGCGCGGGTGCGGGTGCTTGCTTCTTCAGAAAGAAAGAACAAACGACTGGCAGAACGATGAGCGTGAGGATAGTCGATGAGACGAGACCACCGACGATGACGACAGCGAATGGCCGCGCGGTTTCAGCTCCAACGGCGTGCGACAAGGCGGCCGGTAACAAGCCAAGCGCGGCCATGCTACTGGTCATCAGGACCGGTCGAAGGCGCGAGACCGCACCTTCCACTACGGCTTTTAAGAGCGCGTGACCTTCATTGGTCAGTTCGCGAATTCTCTCGAGGAGGATGACGCCGTTCTGGACTGACGCTCCGAATAGGGCAACGAAACCGACCAGGGCGGAGACCGACAAGGGCAAGCGTGCGAAAGCGAGGCCGACGATTCCGCCGATGGCGGCGAGCGGAACATTGAGAAGAATGATCAGCGCCAACCTTCCGGAATGGAAAGCGGTAAAGAGGATGAAGAAAATGATTACCAGCGTGATCGGCACCACGATCATGAGGCGGGCTTGTGCGCGTTGTTGATTTTCGAAGCTGCCCGTCCATTCCACGCGATAGCCGGTGGGCATTTTCACGGCGGACGCTTTTCGTTGCGCGTCCCCGACCAAGCTTCCAAGATCGCGATCACCCACGGAAAGTTTCACCGCGATGCGGCGCTCATTGTTCTCGCGAAAAATTCGACCGTAACCGCTGCGCATTCCGACTTCGGCGAGCGCGCCGAGTGTGACCATTTCACCGCCGCTGCCGATGAGTGGGACGTTGCGGATTGAATTTAGATCGCCCACCGCGGCGGGCGTTAGCTTGACCGCTAGATCAAACGAGCGTTCGCCTTCCAGAATTTGCGTGGCGACCGTTCCGCCGAATGCGTTCTCGACCAAGGCATCGACATCGCCGACCGCTAACCCATAACGCGCGACCGCCTGGCGATTGATGCGCATCTGCACTTGCGGCTGGCCCGCGAGATGTTCGGCGGTGAGATGCAAAATGCCCGGAACCTTTTCGATCTTCCCCGCGACCTGGTCGGCCAGCGTTTGCAGTTGATCGGCGTCGGCTCCGAAAATCTTGATCGCCAGTTCGCTCTTAATTCCGCTGATCGCTTCGTTGACGTTGTCTTCGATGTATTGACTGAAATCGACGTCGATCCCGGGAATGCGATCGAACTTCTCTTTCATTTTGGCGCACAACGCGATGCGATCGTGCGCGGTTTTCCATTCTTCGGGCGGACGCAGCGCGACAGATAATTCAGTGACGTTGAATCCGTTGACGTCGGTACCGTCGTCCGGCCGTCCAAGCTGACTGACGATGTTCGTCACTTCCGGAAACGAAGCGAGGATTTGGCGGAATTGTCTCGTTAGGCGGGCGGCATCGCTCGGCGAAATTGATTCCGGCATGGTGACGCGAACCCAGAGCGAACCTTCGTCGAGTTTCGGGAGAAACTCGGAGCCCAGATGCGCCGCGAGCAGAATGGCGAGCGCGAGCCCACCGAAGGCGCTGCCTAAAATGAGCGCGCGCCGTCGCAGAGCAAAGTTGAGCAGCGGCACGTAATGTTTGCGCAAAAATCCCACGAGGCCGAAACCCATTTTCTCGCCTGCTTCTCCGTTGTGCCGGCGCAGAAAAAAACTGGCGAAACACGGCACGACCACGAGCGCGAGAATCGCGCCGACGATGATGGCGAAGGTCAGGGTCAGCGCCATCGGTCGAAAGATACGTCCTTCGACTCGCTGCATGGTGTAGAGCGGAATGAAGGCGGCGAGGAGAACGATTTTGGAAAAGACGATCGGCTTTCCCATTTCGGCGGTGCCGGTGACGATGGCTTCGCGCGCGGCGAGCGCGCTCGTGCCGCGCTTCTCGACCAGGCGCACGACGTTCTCGAGGATGACGACCGCGGCATCGACGATGATTCCGAAATCGATTGCGCCTAACGAGACCAGATTCGCCGGGACATGCTCGTAATCGAGCAGCATGAACGAGCCGAGCAACGCGAGCGGAATAACCGACGCGACGATGAGCGCCGCGCGCCAGTTGCGCAGCCCGAGAAACAAAACCAGAACGCCGAGCACGAGCAGAATGCCCTCGACCATGTTGTGCGTGACCGTATGCAATGTGCGATCGATCAAGTCCGTGCGATCGTAATGCGGAACGAGCCGAACGCCGCGCGGCAGATAGCTCCTGTTGATCTCAAGGGCTTTCGCCCGAATGCGTTCCAGAACTTCGAGCGCGTTTTCACCGCGGCGCGCGAGGACAGTACCTTGAATGACATCATCCTGATCGGTCATGGCCGGCGAAACGCCGCGTTCCGGTTTGTTTAATCCGACGCGGCCAAGCCGCAGTTGATTGCCGACTTGAACCTGACCGATATCGCCGACGGTAATTGGTGTGCTGTTTCGAACTGCGAGAACCGTCGCGCGGATGTCGTCGAGATTTCCGATCAAGCCGAGGCCGCGAACAATGAACATTTGCGAACCGCGTTCGACGTACGCGCCGCCCGCGTTTTGGTTACTCGAGGAAAGCGCGTCGGTCACCTGTTTCAGCGTGAGCTGATAGCTTTTCAGTTTCGCTGGATCGACCAGCACTTGGTACTGCTTGGTCGGTCCGCCGAAACCGACGACATCGACCACGCCGGGCACTGTGCGGAACTGACGTTCGACCACCCAATCCTCCAGCGCGCGCAGCTCAGTTAGTGGAACATCCGGCGGAGCCTGCAGGGTGTAGCGATAAACTTCGCCGACGGCGGTGGAATCCGGCGAGATGGAGGCTTGCGCACCCGGCGGCAGAGTCACCTGCGCGAGCTGCTGACTAACCTGACTGCGCGCCCGGTTGTTGTCGGCATCGTCTTCGAAAATAACCGTGACCTGAGACAATCCGAAAAGCGAAATGGAACGGAGATCGACGCGTTGCGGAACACTGTTAAGTTGGTTCTCGACCGGAATGGTGACGAATTTTTCTACTTCTTCCGCGGCATGACCGGGCCACAGGGTGATGACTTGCGCCTGAACATTGGTGACATCGGGATACGCTTCGACCGGCAGGCGGCGAAAGGCGAGAATCCCCGCGATCGTATAAACCACGAGGAGCGCGATGATGATGGCGCGATTGCGCAACAGCGCATCGACAAATCGCTTCATGACGATTTGGCCATCGCGGCCGTGGCGCTTGCTTCCGGCTGCTCATCGGTCAACAGCTCGTTGAGCAGAAGATTCCCATCCGTGACCACGCGATCACCGGCGCGCACACTCTCGCCGCCGATCACAACCGCGCCGCCGGGAGCTTCTCGCCTAACGATGTACTTCGCGCTTCTCATATTTTCCCGGACCGGTTTCGAGAAAGACGAAATTTTTTCCGTCCAGAAAAAAGACGGCGCGCACCGGCAGCACAACTTCGGTACTGGAGGCGAGCAGTTCTTTGACGTTGACCGTGACGTACATCGCGGCCTTCAAAAGCCTGTCGGAATTATCGACACTGCCGCGCGCGTGCACGACGCGTGTCAGCGGATCGAGCGACGCGCCGACGAGATCGATGCGGCCTTCGAAAACGCGATCGGGATATGCCGAGCTGCGGACTTCGATCGGTTGTCCCGGTTGCAACTTGCTCACTTCGGCTTCGGGCACATCGAGCTGCACCCAGAGTTTCGACGGATCGGTGAGCGTGAACATCGGCGCCGCCAGTTGCGGAGTGCTGGCGAGCACGATGTCGGAACGCACTTCCTGTCCGACATTCACGTTGCGATCAACCACGACCCCGGAGATCGGCGCGATGACGTGGTAGAGATCGCTGAAGTCTCCGCCGACTGCGCCGAGCAACTGCAGACGCAACTCCGCGCGTTGTTTTTCGGAAAGCGCGCGGTCGTAATCCGCTTGCGCGCTCTCCACATCTTTGATCGCGGCCGCGCCGTGTTCGCGCAGAGTTTTCACGCGCGTGAGAGTTTTTTCCGCCTGCGCGAGATCGCTGTTCGCTTTGCGATAATCCGCCTGCGCCTGGCCGTAATCCGGCGAGCGCATCGAGCGCGAGATCGTCGCCTTTGTTCAGCTTTCGCCCGATCTCCGCGACGATCGTTTCGATACGACCCGCGACGGGCGAGAAGACGCGATTGGTGCGGTCTTCATTCCAAACCAACTGGCCGGTGAAAGTTTTCTTCACCTTGCAGAAACGACTTTGCTTCCGCGACGTGGATGCCGCTGAGCTGCGGACTTCCTCTTGGAAATTCGACGCTGGTAAATGTGACGTGCGCCGGCGCAACGGGCGACGGCTCCTCGTAGCGCTTCTTACGCAACCGACCTAACGAGAGGTCGACGATCGAGCACGCCGATTAGGAGAAGGCGAATATTCTCATGCGATTAAAAATCGACGTCCCAGATGTTGGCCGCCTGCTCGAGCGCGACCAGAGCTTTGGCGCGTTCACTCAGCGCATCGATCGCGGCGAGACTGCACATCGCTATCGGCTTTCTGCGCGGTGAGGACATCGAGCAAAGTCGCGCCGCCGGTTTTGTAGGCTTGCAGTCGCGCATCAAGAACCTTGGCGGCCAAATCGAGAATCGATCCTTCGTATTGCGCGGCGCGTTGCTTCGCCAGACGAAAGCGCTCGAAGTTTTGCCGCACGTCTACTTCCGCTTTCAGTGCAACGTTGCGCAGCGTTTTCTTCAGATTGGAACGCGCTGTTTGTCGCCACCAGATACTCGCCGCGAAAGCTATTGAAGAGCGGCAATGGCACCGACATTCCGAAATTCAACGCATTGAAATTGGGCGAAGGATTAATCGGGTTGTGGCCGCTTTCACTTTGCTGCACGCCGGCACTGAGTGTGACGTCGGGCAAGACGATTCGCGCGCGCGAGTTTCACTGCAGCCAGCGCCGAGGTGTAGGCGTGTCAAGCTGCGACGAGGTCCGGACGCGTTTGCATGGCGCGCTCGAGTAAAGGCGCCAGTTCGAAGCTGCGCTCGCGAATTTTCAGATCACTACTCGGCCGGGGCAAAGCTGCGCGCGGTTTTCCGAGAAGTTGCACCAGCATGAGCAGCGCATTGCTCGCAGTCGTTTGAGCCGCGCCAAGATCTCCTTCCGCTTGAAGCGAATAGACCGAAGCCTGGTTGTAATCGACTTCCGCAATGTCGCCTTCGTTGAAACGAACGCGGTTGAGATCGGCCAGGCCGCGCAGCGATTCTGCGGCTTTGCGCTTTTGCTGCACGATCATGTCCGTCGCCACGGCGTCGATGAAAGCGCTCGCAGCTGTGCCTCGCAGCGTCCGAAAAAAATCTTCGAGCGTTGCGCAGGACGCGAGCAGGTTCTTCGTGGCCACCGAAACTCGGAAATGGCGTTTAGCTCCCACTTCGACCGTTTCGCTGAGTCCGACGTTTTCCGTGCTCGGTTGTTGTTTATCACTGACGTCACGCGTGCCGCCGACGCTAGAGAGTCGGATTCGGTGAAACGCGGGCTGCGACCAGCTGTGCTTGCGCGATCGAAACATTGAAGCGTTGCGCGGCCAGATCGATATTCGAACGTGCGACTTCGTCGATGAACGCGCGAAGCGTGAGCTTATCGCTTCGAAAAGACCTTTCCGGCCGCATGCGCGAGCTTCACGAGTTGCGCGCCCACGGATGGCCATCCGGTGACAACTCCGACGACGACAGTTAAGGCGACGATAAGATTTCGACACACACAACTCGGAAAGGAGCGCCCATACTAGCCATGGTTACTCGCGCTAACTATTGGGCGACGCCTGCTCTTGTGCGACAGGCGATGCCTTACAGGATAAGGCGCAGTTATCTTAAGTGCGCGTTCTCTTCCCAGAGGATTGCTTCGCGCGCTAACTCCGCGGCCGTGTTCAGCCCCAGTTTCTCTTTTGCGCGAACACAGTAGGCCTGCACGGTTTTCAGACTGAGATGAAGCTCATCGGCAATGTGCGCGGTTGATCTTCCTTGCCCGAGGAGATGGAAGAGTTGCAACTCGCGATCGCTAAGTTCTTCGACCCGCGAACGTGGCAGACCTACACCTTCCTGGCCTTTGAGAAACTTGAGCGCCATCGCGTTCGAAAGTTTTTCGCTGACATAAATACCGCCTTCCAGGACGCGACGAATCGACGGCGAGAATATTTTTGCTCGTCTCTCTTTTCCTCACATAACCGCGCGCGCCCGCTCGCATGGCGCGTTGGGCGTAGAGTTCTTCCTCATGCATCGATAGGACCAGCGGCGCGACCGTAGTATGCTGGATCTGAATGTCCTTCACTAACTCCAAGCCCGATCCGCCTTTCAATGAGATATCGACGATAACAAGACTCGGCCTTGTCGCCGCGATTCCCTCCAGCGCTTGTAGGGCATTTTCTGCTTCACCGCAGACGACCAAATCTTTTTGCTGATTGATAAGATTCGTCAGCCACTCGCGCACGAGCGGATGATCGTCCACGAGAAAAACCCGCCGGCGCGATTTATCTGATTTGGAAATTTCCACGTGAAATCTCTACCAAAGGGTAGGCGCAAAGATATTGAACTAGAATTGAAAGTGAAACCGGCTCGAAAAAATATTTACCGGACCGCGGTCGGAATTGTAACCAGGATTGCCGACGAATTGGTAGTCGAGCGCAAGATGCACATACTTGGTCAGCGCTGCATCGTAGTAGAGCTCAACCACTGTTTCCGGTGAGTAGTTCAGTTTGCCATCTCCGATCAGGGGACCCAATCCACCGGCCGCAGGAAAATGGCGGTGCGCCTGGCTAAGGCCATCAAGAATTCCCGCCAGCCCAATGCTATCTGCCGGACGATTCCAACGCGCGCCTTTGAGCTGCAACCCAAGGGAGAGACTTCGATCGACATCGGTAAACTGCCACACTTCGGATTGTCCATCGCGCCAGCTGACGCGAAGAAACGCGCCCAGATCGCCGGTAATTTCTTGTTCAGCACTTAGACCGAAACCGTATTGGTAACGATATCGTCGCGTGCGTGTGATGTCCTCCATCAAGGAAGGCTCACTTAGAGTCTCGCGATAACTCCCCATATGGGCGTGCTCAAGCCAACCAAGTAATCGCACCTTTCCCCGATGTTCGCCGATCGAATAACGCTGCTCGAATTCGGTTACTTGCTGCCACGCTTTCAGGAAATGTCCGTCCTTGGCCAGTCCATTCGAGACCCGTGGCACATCGAACCAACCATAACGTAAGGCCCATGTTTTTTGGTTAAACTCGAGAGTGATGCCTTCAATGACACCAAGAGAATCGGCGCTGTAGTCAAAAGCGCCGTTGTCGTTCAGCACCCAATTGAGGAATTGGGTGCGAGCGTTGTGCGCGTAACTGTTCGTGTCGAACTGATCGCCTACACTCAAGCGGCCAAACGTTAAGGTCAGGCGCGAGATATCGACCCGCTCCGCCAGTTGCAGCAAGTCTCCCGGAATCTCCTCTTGTTCGCCGCCGAAGCCGAAGGTTTGCCTGACAAACAAGTGCGCGTTGAAAACGTCGCCGATTTTCTGGCCGACCTTGTAGTTCTCCGCATTCGGAAACGCGGCGATTCCGTGAGTGTTGCTTAAACCGAAGCCCTGGTAGTATTCAGGGTTAAGATAGATTTCGCCGCCGGGCCAAAGATGGGCGCCTAAGTAAAGGTCGAGAGACGATGACTGCCTGAAGGTATCTTCTGATCGCAGGCTATTCTTCCCCGCGTAGGGCGAATGAAAACCGGGCTGGCCTTGGAAGATTTCCGTTCCCTGCACATGAAAAAGCCAGTTCCGATATTTGGGATTGTCGCCATCCCGCGCGACTTCATCTTTGCCTTCATTCGCGTCTAAGAAGGCGAAGCTCGAGGCCGATGAGAGCTTATCGGAAAGAGAATCCTGCGCCGCGGCACTAACGAACGGCAACAAACCCAGCAAGAAGCACCATCCCTTCCCCACGCCATCGACTTCTACACCACAAGCCGAGCTTGTCTCCTTAATAACGAGTCGATTTCTTGCCCACTGCATCCGATAGCGGCAATCGACATGTCACGAGAGCTCCGCCCGCGGCGTGATTCTTTACTGAAAGCGTCGCTCCGATCATGCCGGCGCGACTCGACATGATGCGAAGACCGAGGCCGCGATTCTCCGGCAGACTTTCCGGCAAACCGATCCCGTCATCTCTAATCGACATCGTTAATGTGGAATCTGCCACCGCCAGTTCCATCATAATGCGGCTGACATGTCCGTGCTTGATCGCATTCGTAACTGATTCCTGCGCAATCCGATAAAGGTGCGTGGCGATCGTCGCGTCCGGCAGGCGGACGGGAGAATCGCAATTGAATTCGCAAGCGATCCGATGCCGCGCTTGAATTGTTCGGGAAAGTTCCATCAGTGCCGCCGGTAACCCTTCACCTTCCAATTCCAAAGGAAACAGGCCTTTCGCGATGCTTCGGGTAAGGTCGATGCCGCTTTCGACCAACTCGACCGCCTCATCGGCGTCGCGCGCGAAGGGCAATGCGGCATCGGTCAATTTGCCGCTGAGCACCTGCAAGGCGAGCGACGTCGCAGTGAGATGCTGGCCCAAGCTATCGTGAAGTTCGTGACCGATCCGCTGGCTCTCGCGTTCGGCAGCTTCGGTGACATCCTTCTCCAGCCGCTCGCGCGCCTTCATTTCATGATGCAAGGCGGCGGTGCGTTGCCGGATTCGATTTTCCAATTCATCAAGCAGCGAGCGCAACTCCTGCAGCAACCAAATCACGACGAGAAAAAAAGCGATCGCTACGATCGCGTTCCAAAATGGGATGAGCCAACTCGAATAAGTCGCGCCCGCAGCAATGTCGCCGCCGATCCAGACGGCCACGCTCAAGAGACACATGACGACGGCAAATCGCCAGCTGACGAACCACGCCGCGAGCGAGACCGGCACCAGGTAAAGCACCAGGACCGAGCGTTCGAATCCGGCGAGGTAATCGACAATTCCCACCGCGACGAGCAGGAAAAAACTCATCGCGATCGACCAGGCTCGCGACCGACTCTGCAAGAAGCGAAGGATTGCTAGGGTCCCGCTCCCCATACCCGGCGACTCGGGTCCCTTCGACGACGACTTTGGTTCAGTCACCGCGCGAAAATATCCCTTTTGAACGGAAAATGAAAACTGGTTCGAGAACACTTTCTGCCCTGAGCCGCAGGAAAAATTCAAGTTTTCGAAATTCCGAATAGGCAGCGGCGGGTGCGATCAATATGATCGGCCACCTGTGCTCGATATTGCAGAACCGCAAACCTTCAACGGCTTCGAGGAGCGACCGCAACCGCGCGTGCTCGGCCCCGATCTTTCGAAGCAATTGGAAGCGCTGCGTGTTCTTCTGCAACGCTCGTTGTGGCTGGCGGAAAAGTGCGCGGACTATGATGCGACGCAGATTCTGCGCACGCGCCTGACGAATCTTCAGGCGGCTGCGCTCATCGTGGTCGTGGGCGAAGTGAAAGCGGGAAAGAGCAGTTTCATCAATGCGCTCGTGCATGAGGAAGTTTGTCCGGTTGCGCCTGGTCCGTGCACCGCCGCGATTCAAGAATTGGTCTACGGAAGTGAACCGGCCGTGACCAACATGGCTCGTTCCTGGGAGCGCGTTTTTCTGCCGAAGGAAGTGCTGCGCGAAGTAACCGTGGTCGATACGCCCGGGACCAATTCGATCATCCACGATCATCAAACGCTCACGGAGAAATATATCCCGCAAAGCGATCTGGTGGTTTTCGTTTTTTCCGCAGTCAATCCCCACACCAAAACATCGTGGGAACTTCTCACGCTCGTGCGCAAAGAGTGGCATCGGAAAACCGTTTTCGTTTTGCAACAAGCGGATCGCGCCAGTCTGGCCGAGCTCACGACTAATCGCGAGCACGTCCGCCAATATGCGCGCGCACGAAACGTCGCCGAGCCGGCGATTTTCACTCTCTCGGCGAGACTCGAGCAGCAGGGAAATCCGGACAGCGGCTTCGCGGAGTTCCGTCATTTTTTGCAGAACGCCGTGGCCCACGGCGAGATGTGGCGAACCAAAGTCGAAGGCTGCTACGAGACGGTGCGCACGGTCATGAACAGGTTGGACGCGCACTTCCGCGCGGAAAACGAGGCGATCGCGGCCGAACGCGAATTTTATCAGCGGCTGCTCAAACGCGTCGAAGCGCGCGAAGCCACCGCCATGTCCATCAAGCAACTCATCATCGATAAACTTTGCGCGACCTACGATCAGCTCGCCAGCCAATCGGAACGCGATTTTACCGAAGGATTGAGGGTCGGAAAATTATTCCGCCGCGCCATTCCATTTTTGCGCGACAAGGATCTGGAGACCTGGATCGCGCAGCTCGAGTCGGGTTTGCAGGAATCGACGCGTAAACAAATCGAAGTCGAAGCGCCCGGGCTTTCGCAGGAACTTTTCGATGAGATCCAGGCAATGTTGGACGATGTCTCGCGCAGCATTGCCGGTCGCGAGGAAGGGATTCGCGAAAATGCCAACCTGCCGCGCACGACCGATCGGCTGGCCATGCTGGAACGCCTGCGTTCCAAACTCGATCGCATCCGCGTCGGCGACGAAATTGCCACCGACAAAATCGAGCGCACGTCCGATGTGCGAAGGTTCGCGCTCGCTGGCGCTGGTGTGGCGATCGTCGGTCTCGGGATCGCGTTGCTTTCACAAACCAACTGGCTCTGGGCTGTCGGTGTCATCTTCGCTGCGCTGGGCGTTGGCTTGGTGGCGGTCGGTCTGCTTTGGCGGCGGACCGGTGTGCTGCGCGATTTCCGGGAGAAAATCGGCGATTCACGCAAGGAATTTCGCGAACGCCTCGAGACGGAATTCAGCCAAATCTTTGACGGACTTTTCTTCGAGGTGCGACAGGCGCTCGCCGAAACTATTTTCCGACTCGAACTGCAAAGCGCGCATGTCGCCCCGTTGTTGCAGGAAATTTTCCACACCGGCCAGACCGCGTCGGAAATGCTTCACGGCTTCCAGCAAAATCTCAACGCGCCACCGGTCGATCGGATCGGCGTTCGTTAGGCGAGGCGCAGGAATTCGCGCGCGCTCCCGGAGAGCAGGCTTGTTTTTTCCTGCGCGGATATTTCGTTCATCGATTCGATGAGTTCGCCGGCGCGTTCCTCGCCGAGCGGAAAGGGATAATCGGAACCGAGCGCGATCCGTTCTGCTCCGAAAAGTTTCAGCAAAAGTTTCAACGCCTCGCGATCGTGGACTAACGAGTCGACATAAAAACGCGCCGGCTTCTTCTCGCTCGCCAGGTAGCTTCGCGGATTCGTCTTGTTATCGATCGCCACCAAATCCGGCCGGACGTGAAAAGCGTGTTCGAGGCGGCCGATGGTAAACGGGAAGGCGCCGCCGCCGTGCGCGAAAGCCACGCGCAGTTTTGGGAAGCGATCGAAGACGCCGCTGAAAATCATCGAGCAAATGGCCAGCGAAGTTTCCGCCGGCATTCCGACCAGCCACGGCAGCCAGTAGTTCGGCATGCGCTGTTTGCCGAGCATGTCCCACGGATGAACGAAAATCGCCGCATCCAATTGCTCCGCTGTTTTCCAGACGACATTGAGCGATGCAGTAATCGAGATTCTTGCACTCGTAGGCGAACAGTAGTCGTTGACATCCACGTGCGTGCCGATCTGCGCGCCGCGCAATCCTAGTTCACGCACACAACGTTCCAGCTCATCCGCGGCTAGATCCGGGTCCTGCATTGGAATTGTCGCCAGGCCGGCGAAGCGCGTCGGATGCGCGCGCACGACTTCCGCGATGTGATCATTCAAACGCCGCGAAAGATCGAGCGCGTCTTTCGGTTTCGCCCAATAGCTGAACATCACCGGCACCGTCGATAGCACCTGCATGCGAAACACCGGCGCGATCGCAATCTTCCATGCGCCGCTGCGGATCCCAGACGTTGTCGGTTATTTCCCGAAAAACGCGGTCGCCGATCATCATCCGCGCGCAGCACGGCTGGTAGTGATCCAGCCTGACGAATCCTGGGTAGCCGTACTTCGCGTCGAGGTCCGGCCACTCGCTCGGGAGGATGTGAGTGTGCAGGTCGATCTTCATGTGACCCGGCACAATCGACTAAAAACGTCAGCTTGACACGAGCTCCGGCTTTTTCAGCTTTCTCGTCCCGCAACTTTTACAGGTCCGTCGCGCGTCGTCGTTCCAAAAATCAAGCATGGCCTGGCTGAAATGCTCCACGATATCGCCGCAATCGAAGTCGATGTCTTCCACCAGCGCGCCACAGTTCGCGCAATAGAAAATGACGTGCTCGTGTTCGCCGGCCGGTCGACGACGCTCGACCACCATGCCGAGCGTGTTCGGTGGGCGCACCGGCGCATGGATCACATTCGGCGGAATGAAAAACGTCTCACCTTCGCGCACCAGATGATCGACGATACGGTCGCCTTCGCGGATACGCACTTTGATGTCGCCTTTCAGCTGGTAAAAAAATTCCTCCGAATCGACCTGGTGAAAATCATTCCGCGCGTTCGGGCCCTTGATGATCATGACAAAAAAATCGCGCCCATCGTAGAGGTAGCGATTACTAACCGGCGGTTTGAAAAGATCTTTGTTTTTCTCGATCCAATTTTCGAGATCGATCGGCAGTTGAACGGATTGCGCGGGGGGATCGACGAGCTCGGGCATAACGCAGCGTATTTTCCCGAAGGCGCAGCGTCAACTTTGTCGCATGTGCCCACCTGATCGTGCGCGCAGCACCGCGACGATTTCTGCCATGGCGCTAATGGCAATCTCGGCCGGCGAATCGGCGCCGATGTCCATTCCGAGCGGCGCATAGACGCGGCTTAATTTTTCTTCCGGCAAGCCGCGCTCGCGCAGCTTCTCGAACACCATCCGCACTTTTCGTTTGCTCCCGATCATGCCGACGTAACCCGCGCCATCTGCGTGTTGCACCGCCGCCGCCAGTGCTTCCCGATCGATCTCGTGATTGCGACTGACCATGACCAGCGCTTCATCTTTTTGCCAACTGCGCGACGAAATAAATTCCGCCGGCGAACTACTCGTTAGGCAAACTGCTGCCGGAAAATCATTAAGTTCCTCGGCGCGATCTTCAATCACCGTCACAAAAAAACCGGACTCCGTTGCGAGTTTCGCAATCGCGCGCGCGCAATGTCCGCCGCCGACGAGATAAATCGCTTCGCTCGAAACTTGCGGCTCGATCAAGACCGTTGCTTCGCCGCCGCAGATCGCGCCGAAAGAATCCGTTTCGCCTTCGTGTAGCGGATAATTTTTCAGCAACGGCGTCTTCGAGCGCAAGGCCGCGATCGCTTCATCGCGCACGAGCGATTCAAATTTCCCGCCGCCGATTGTGCCGCTGATTTTCCCATCGGCGTAAACGAGCATTTTCGAGCCCGCCGCGCGCGGAACCGAACCTGTGGTCGCCGCCACCGTGACCAGGGCGCACGGCGATCGCGCTTCTCGCGCTGCGAGCAATTCCGCCAGCAGCGCGTCAGTCATCGCGCGCCACCGTCACTTCAATCTGTCCATGCGGTTCGTCGGTCGGAAGGAAGACTTCGTTTTCATTCGTTAGGCCAAACGGCGCGAGATTGATCAGCAGACAATGTTTGTTGGGCATCGCGAGGTCCAGTCCGGAAATTTTGTCGCATGCCGCAAGCGCCGCCTCGCCCATTTGAAACAAGGTCGTTTGCGCAGACGGGCTGTAATTTTCCGCGAAAATTTTCAGCATCGCTTCGAGAATCGCTTCGTTCGCGGTCGAAAAACTTTGCGGGTGATCGCTGAATCGCCAGGTCGCGCTAAAGGAAGGGGCGAGAATGCGATCGTTCGTTTCCGGCAAAGTGGTGAACTCGTCGCGCGGATATTTTTCGAAGCCGGACCCCGTCGACTTCAAAATCAGCAGATCGCGCACACCGGATGACACCAAGGTCTCGTTAGTCGCGCAAACCACGCGGGTGAACATTCGCGCTTCACTGCCAGCGGCGAAAGAATGCGGATGCGGCTTTCCGTTGATCATCATTCCGTTCCCACTTGCGCTCGGCAATTTCGATTTCCGCCTGTTTCACCTGCGAATACTTCGAGACGAAGTGCTCTCCCAGAACGATCGCGAATCGTTCGATCTCGCGCTCGAGATGTTGTTTTGCCAGAACGTTGATCGTGTTCTTGATCGTATCGGTCGCGACCACCTTGCTGTTGTCGCCGCTGGTATAGGACGAAACGAAATCGCCGCGCAGCAACGCGCGCACCTCGATGTCCTTCAGCGTGTGCGTGGGACCGTCGCGCAAAATTTTCAGCACGCGCACGCGCGCTTTGCCGTAGCGATGGTCGGTCATCTTCGTCATTGCCGGTCAGAATTAATTCGTTTAAGCCGGCAACGCGATGCCAAACCTCGAGGAGCCCGCCACGCATGCCTCTCGCGACGGGCGCGCAAGGGGCGCCACGCCCGCATGGCTGTCGCTAAAGCGGTGCGGCCAGGGCAAAGGTTGTAGCGATGGCTAACTTCAGCCGCAAAGTTTCCTCCGTTGCGACCTTGGCGAGTTTACCTCGCCGGCCTAATCAATTCGGCTTACCGGCTCGAGTATGACATCGTGCGGATTGCATTTCACCACGAAGGAAAGAGTTTCCCCTCGCCGCACATCCATCGTGCCTATCCACGAGTCGCTCAGCTTCATGGTGCGGCTCACCACCAGATGATGCCGGCCCGGCGTAAGGTATTGTTGATAGACGTGCCCTTTGGCAAACGCTCCGGCCTGCACCCCATCGATTTGTATCGCGATTGGAACATTGATTCCCAGCACCGGCGAATGCTTCATCCGAATGCTCCCGCCATCAGCCAGGCTGTTGGCAAAGATCGGATAGCTCGAACGCGAATACTGCGATGGACCGGCGCTTATCTGCTTCGCACTCGCGAAGAACAACGAGCCGGCGACTACTACCAAGAGAACAGCATTTACTCTTTTCATATCCCGCGACCTCCACCCGCAATATAGCACGTTTTTGCGGACTATTGCCGTGAAACTCGATTCGATGGTAACGTTTCTGTTACCTGCGAAATCCTGCAGGAAATTATCGCCCGCTCCCGCCACCGCCGCGGAAGTTCGGTCCGAATTCGATTTTTTGCGACTAACTCATCCTCGCTGTGATCGCCTTCAAGGACGCCAGTACGTCGTCTTCGTCCAGGGTATCTCCCCAATTACAAAGTAGGTCGACAATGACATCGTAAATGGGTTTGGGATTTTCTGCCTCGGCGGCTCCGCGCAAACTACGCCGCACTTCTTTCAGAATCTGTTTCTGCGTCGACGATGGCTCCGGGAACATCTTGATTAGTTCGGTTACTATCACTCCTGGTTTCGCTCCCTTATCGAGACGCCGGCTAAAGGTTCGGCAAATCTCCCCGATGGCTCGCATTTGGTCCGGACTAATCTTTTGCATTCTGAAATATACGCTGCCCGTGACGCGAGAAGACGCCTCATGCAATTCGTCCCAGCGGAATTCGGACAGGTGGGCCAACGGACATTTCGGGACGAAACGCTGCCGGGTGGTTTGTCGGTTTCGCGATTGCCTTTAGTCTTTACATCGCGTTGCGACGTCCTATTTCAACTCGTTAGGCGCGAGCGAGGCGACGATTTCTTCGAAACGCGGATCGCCGCGCAACGGATCCCAAATTGGATCGAGTTTGAGATAACCGTAATGGGGACCGACCGGAAACAGTTTCATGGACTGATGCAATTCCTCGATCGCCAGGTCCTTTTCTCCGACCCACGCGGCGATCATGGCTAGCTGCAAGACCATGTACGGCCCGCGAATGGAATCTTTCGAGGTCGGCAACAGTTCCACAGCGCGGCGACCCTCGCGTAGAGCTTCTTCTTTGCGGTCGAGTCCCGCATCGATAAGGCCGAGCACGGAAACGGCCGGACCGTCTTCGGGTTGCGCTTGAACAATACGTTCCTGCGCCACACGGTCGGCGCCAAACGCGGCCCGAGCCCCGGCGGTATCTCCAGTCATGCGTGCGAGCATTCCTTCACCGAAGGTCCGACTGAAGCGACCCCAATCATTCCCGAAACGGCGCTCGCCGAGATTTGCGAGAGCGTCCGCGAGACCGGCGAAGTCACGCCCGTATTCCGCGAGTTCAACTTGAAACTCCGCCAGCGTTTTTGCGTTGATTGGATCTTCTTTGAGTATGGCGGCAAGCTCCGCACGCAAACGGCGCAGGTCGGCGCGTTCGCACAAATCCACCTTCGCGCGCATGATGCGCGGACCGATGCGTCCTGGTTGCAACAGCACGATGCGTTCGACCGTGGCAGCCCAAGCGGGATAAGCATGAATCGCTTCGTAATTGCCGACTAATTGTTCAAGCGCATCGGCGTTAAGCGGATCGAACTCGATAGCGCGCTCAAGCTCGCGCGTCGATTCCTGCCATCGACCTTCGCGGCGGTGGATGTAGCCGCTGAGTGCAATCGCGCGCGGATCGTTGGGGAGACTCTGACGCACGATGTCCAATTGTTTGCTCGCCTGTTCGTAATCGCGGCCGGCATAAAAATGCCTCGCTGCCGCGAGATGAGTGTCAGCCGCATCAGGCGCAAGTCGCCTTGCCGCATCCACTGCCGCCTGCGCCGACGCGATTAGCGCGGGTGTATTTTCGAAGCCGGCGCTAACAAAGGAATCTTCGGCACGTTCGAGCTGGCAGTAGGCTACATAAAAATTCGGATCATGCGCGACGGCCTGATTAAGGAGGTCAATGGCCCCGCGGTAGTTTTGTTCCGAGTCGTCACCGGCGGCGGCGAGATCGAGCAGCTTCGTTCCGCGCGTGTAGAGATTGAAGGCTGTAAGATCCGAAGTAGGTGCGCGCTCGATCTCGGCCTTTTCCGCGGGTGAAAGTTTGGCACGAAGTTGATTGGCGACGGACTGCGTGATCTCGCTTTCAATAACGAAAACATCCGCCACATCGCGCTCGTAGGATTGAGCCCAAAGAGGAGTGTTAGTGTGCGCGTCGGTTAGTTGAGTCTGCACGCGCAGTTTGTCCGCGATGCGTTGCACACTTCCTTCAAGTACATAGGCCACGCGTAATTGTTGTCCGATCTGGCGTAGGTTGCGGGGCGCGCCCGCCTTGTGTGTCATAACCGAAGTGCGGCTAATGACTTTGAGGTCAGGGACTCGGGCCAGGTCGGTTAGAATTTCGTCTTGCACGCCCTCAGTGAGCGCGGCGTTTTCTTCATCATGGTTCAGGTTATCGAAGGGCAAGACAGCGATTGATTTTCGCGATAACTCGTTAGGCACTTCCACGGTGTTTCGAGCGACGAAGAATACCGCGGCTGAAATCGCGAGCACGAGTGCGGCGAAAGCGCCGATGCGCATCTGACGTGAGCGACGAGCGGCGCGGCGCGTGATTGTCGCGACTCTCGCTGCTTCGGTCGCGTCGTTACCGTGTGCCAATCGCTCGAGATCGGCGCGAAAATCCGCCGCACTTTTATACCGGTCCTCGGGATTTTTCGCGACCGCGCGTCGAATGACCAAGTCTAGCTCTACTGGCAAACTCGCATCTGAATCGCGTAGCGGCGCTGGCTCTTGATGGAGAATGCAATCGTACATTGCCGCCTCGCTCTCTCCGTCGAAGAGCCGACGGCCGGTGGCGAGTTCATAAAGAACAACACCGAGACTGAAAATATCGGTGCGATGATCGAGCGGCTTTCCCAGCGCTTGCTCGGGGGACATGTAATTGATTGTTCCCATGACTCGACCGGGTTCGGTGACATCGAGATGAGCACGCGCGCTCGTTAGCTTGGCTAAACCGAAATCGAGCACTTTGATGTAACCATCCCTGCGCAACATGATGTTCGCCGGTTTGATGTCGCGATGGATGATGCCCGCGGCGTGCGCGGCCGAGAGTGCATCCGCCACCTGCGCTCCGATATCCATCATCTGCGCGGTCGACAAGCGCGGTTGCTCCATTCGCTCGCGCAATGTTTCGCCTTCGATGAATTCGCTGGCGATGTAACGCGTTCCCTCCCATTCACCGATTTCGTAGATGGTGATGATATTGGGATGATTCAAGGCGGAGGCGGCGCGCGCTTCCTGCTCGAAGCGTCGTACGCGATCGCTGTCTTGTGTGAAATCCCGCGGCAACAATTTCAGTGCGGCCTTTCGTTCCAGCGTCGTATCCTCGGCCAGAAAAACTTCGCCCATTCCACCAGAGGCGAGGGGAGCGAGAATCTTGTAACGTCCCAGAGTTTGTCCCACCAGATCGTGGCGATCGCGCTCCGCCCATTTCGCTGCTGCGTTGGCGCCGATCTTTTCGAACGCGCCCTGCTCTGCACCATCTGAAATCAGAAGTGCCTCGACTTCTCGCCGCAGTGATTCATCACCAGCGCAACCTTCCTCCAAAAAAGCCGCGCGCTTCTCGATCGAAAGCGCCGCGGCATTCTGAAACAGTCCTTCAATCTTCTGCCAGCGAGCGGGAGTCATCGGGAGCCTGCGCTCGTATACAATTCACGCCGCTGCGTTCAATTCATGGCGCAGCCAGGCGCGCGCGAGACGCCAGTCGCGCGTCACCGTTTCGACTGAGATGGAAAGCGCTTCCGCGGTTTCCTTCGCCGAGAGGCCGGCAAAGAAACGCATCTCGGCCACCTGGCTTTTGCGTTTGTCGAATTGCTCCAGTTTTTGCAACGCGTCATCCAGCGCCAGCACCTCATCGGCTTTGTCATTCGCGACCAACATCGCGTCGTCCAGGCTCAGCGCCCGCGCGCCGCCTCCGCGTTTCACGCGCGCGTGCTGGCGGGCGTAATCGACCAACACCCGTCGCATCAATTGCGCGGCCACCGCGAAAAATTGAGCGCGATTTTTCCACTGCGCCATGCGCTGGTCTTTCAGCTTCAGATAAACTTCATTGACTAGCGCGGTCGCCTGCATCGTGTGACCGGCGCGTTCCTGCGCCATGTGGCGGTGGGCCATGCGGCGCAGTTCTTCGTACACGAGCGGCATCAATTCATCGAGCGCCTGCCGGTCGCCGTCAGTCCATTGGCCAAGCAGTTGGGTTACCTCGCGGGGCACGACGTCGGACATTCTGCGCCGATTATCTCAAAAAGAGCCGGACAAAGACAACGCGGAAACGGCTCTTCAAAATAATTTCGCGCTTCGATGGCGGATTTCTCTTCGATCCGTCGCGTTGTTTGTGAAGCGCAAATTCACGCCGGAATCCCCATGAAAAAAACAATTCTCAGCTGCCTCGTGATCTTCTTTGTGACCTATGCCCAGGCGCAGGTGCCGGGCCTGGTCAATTACCAGGGCCGCGTCAGCGTCGGCACGACCAACTTCAACAGCCCGCCCAACGGCCTGTTCAAGTTCGCGCTCACCAACAGCACCGGCAGCACCTACTATTGGACGAACGATGGCACCGGCTCGGCCGGGGGTCAGCCGACCAACGCCGTCTCGCTCACGGTGAGCAAAGGGCTTTACTCGGTCCTGCTTGGCGATACTTCGATCGCGAACATGACCGCCATTCCCGCCAGCGTGTGGGCGAACCCGGATGTGCGGCTGCGCGTCTGGTTTGACGACGGCGTCCCGGCCCACGGCAGCCAGCAACTGAGCCCCGACCAGCGCCTCGCGCCCACGGCTTATCTTGGCGACGGCGTCGTCAGCTCCGCCAAGATTGCCACGGGCGCGGTTACTGCGGCCAACATCGCCAGTGGAGCGGTCGGCTCGGCCGCTCTCGCTCCGGGCGCGGTCGCCGCGCCGGTCAGCGTCGCGGGCACCACGCAAACCGCAGTCGCGAACACCGCCTATGTCGCTACGAACAGCAGCCCAACCGTTTTTACCCTGCCAGCTAGCGCCAATGTTGGCGATGTGGTCCAGATCAGTGGTGCAGGCCCGGGCGGCTGGTCGGTCAATCCGTTCTGGAATCTGCAAGTGAACACCGCCGGGTTGAACTGGGCATCGGTCGCCTCCTCTGCCGATGGTACTCATTTGGCCGCCGTCATTGCCAACGGCGGCATTTACACTTCGACCAATTACGGGCCTTGGACGCTACAGACCGCCGGTCTCGCCAGCAGTGCCCTCTGGCAATCTATCGCCTCGTCCGCGGACGGCACTCACCTGATTGCGGCTGTCCTCGCGGGGGGCCTCTACACTTCCACGAATTCTGGAGTTTCGTGGACGCAATCCACTGTCGGGTTGCCCGGCTCGGCGGCTTGGACTGCCGTGGCCTCCTCCGCGGATGGCACTCATCTGGTAGCCGTGGTGAGCCCCGGGGGCATTTACACGTCGACCAACTCCGGCGCTTCTTGGACCCTGCAGGCCGGCGCCTCCACGTCTGCTGCCTGGCAGGCGGTAGCCTCCTCGGCCGATGGCAGTGATCTGGTAGCAGCGATCTCTGGTAGCGGCAGCGGCATCTATACCTCGACCAACTTCGGCGTTTCCTGGACTTTGCAGGCTACGGGGCTGCCGGCGAACCAGAACTGGGGAGCGCTCGCCTCCTCGACGGATGGTCACTCATCTGATTGTGGCCTCGAATTTTAATGGGCCCATTTACACCTCCACCAATTCCGGCGCCAGTTGGACAATGGCGACAAACGGTGTGCCGGGCAGCGCCAGCTGGACGTCCGTAGCCTCTTCTGCCGATGGCACCCGGCTGGTGGCGGCAGCGTACAACGGCGGGGTCTATACGTCGCCGAACGCCGGCGCTTCGTGGACGGAGCAGACCTCTCTATCCGGCAATGCGAAGTGGAAAGGGGTAGCCTCTTCGGCCGACGGAGTGAATCTCGTCGCGGTAGTCGATAGAATCTACGTCACCACGAGCAACCTCTCCGGACTCCAAGGCTCGGCGGTGGCGCTGCAATATCTCGGCAATGGCACGTGGAAGGGCGTGGCGCAAAGCCAGGTCGCGGCCGGTTCGGTAGGCACCGATCAATTAGTGCCCGCGGCGGTTGGCACCGCGCAGTTAGCGCCCGCGGCGGTTGGCACCGCGCAGTTGGCGCCCGCGGCGGTTGGCAGCGCGCAGTTGGCGGCCGCGGCGGTTGGCAGCACGCAGTTGGCGGCCAGCCTCACGCTTGCCGGCACGACGAGCCTTTCCGGCACTCTGAATCTGCCACCCACGAGTTCGGCCACCGTCGGCGTGTTGAATGCCGGGGGGATCCCGTTCATGCATGATTATTCGTCTGGTGGGCTGTCGGCGGGAAACACCTTCGTCGGCAGCGGGAGCGGAAATTTCGCTCTCGTCGGCGTGCAGAACACAGCCGAGGGTTATCAATCGTTGAGCCACCTCACCAATGGTGGTCAGAACACTGCCACGGGCTATGAGGCACTCATGTTGACTGACACGGGCAACTTCAACACGGCCGACGGTTACCAAGCATTGCAGGCGAATAATGGCGGGTTCAACAACACCGCCGTCGGCGCGAACTCACTCCTGAAAAATACGGGGGGAGTAACAACACGTCGGCAGGTTTTGCGACCCTCAATCAGAACACGACGGGCGTCGACAATGTTGCCGTCGGATACAATGCATTAAACGCTAACATCAATGCTGGTGAAAACGTGGCGGTTGGTTCCGGCGCGCTCTTTACCCAATCTTACGCCAACTCGGGCAACACTTGGAATTCCGGCAACGTGGCGGTGGGCTATCAGGCGCTAAACAAGAATCAGCCGACCTCGAGTGGGAACGGCTTCGCCAACACGGCTCTTGGTTGGAGTGCGCTCCTGAATAACACGACCGGTGCCGGCAACACTGCCATTGGCGCGAGCGCTGGGAGCAACCTCACCACCGGTAACAACAACATCGACATCGGGAACGGAGGTTTAGCGGGCGAGAATAACACCATTCGCATCGGAGACGGCACGCAGACGGACTCTTTTTTCAGCAGCGTCCTCCACGCCAACGGCCTTCGCTCTACCGCAAATACTGGCATCATCACCGTCGCACCTGTCACCGCGCTCGATGTCTCAGGCAGCGGCTGGTTTCGCAGCGACTCAGGAAGCTTTCCCGCGAACGCATCCAGAGGCGTGCGGGTCTTCTATGACTCCGGTCAAGGCGTCGGCAATATCTTTGCCTACAACTACGGGGCGGGTGGTGGAGCGCTTAACCTTGAGTTGCAGCAAAACGGCGGCAACGTCGGCATTGCCACCGCGACTCCTGCCTTTCTGCTCACGCTCGCCGCCGATTCCGCCGGCAAACCTAACGGTGGCTCGTGGGCAAACACTTCCGATCGCCGAGTAAAGTTCAACATCGAGCCGATGCAGAACGCGCTGGAGCGCCTTACACAATTGCGCGGCGTCACCTTCTCCTGGCGCAATCCTGAAGATCACGCCAACCAGACTGGCCGGCAGGCCGGCTTCGTCGCGCAGGAAGTAGAATCCGTCTTTCCGAACTGGGTTACCGAAGTAGATGCCAGCCCGCACGATCGTGCGCTAACTGACGGTAAGACTAAGAGCCTCTCGCTGCCTTTCGAGTTCGATGCCTTGGTAGTTGAGTCTATCAAACAACAGCAAGCCCAGATTAGCTCGAAGGACAACGAAATCGCCGCGCTCAAACAAGAAGTAGCAGAGTTGAAAGCGAAGGAGAAAGCGCGCGACGCGCGCTTGGCCAGGCTCGAACAACAAATCAAGTAAGCCATGCACTTGCGCCTCTTACTTAGCTTGGTATTTGTATCCGCCGCCTACGCTGGACCGCGCACGAGTAATAGCTACTCCATCACGACCGATACGGTCGATCTCGGCGGCCAGCGTGCGACTAGCTCTAGCTCTCTCTACATGAACGATGGCAGCGCCGGCTCGGTAGTAGGTATCTCGAGCGTCGCTTCGCCGGCGGAGACGGCGAATGATGGCTACATCGGGCAGTTAACCGAGCTATCGACCTTTGTTATCGCAGCTACGCCTAATAACATCGCACAAGCTACTACCAGCCAGCTTAGCGGCACGGCGACCCTCGATGATGGAACAACTAGCGCGCTCGGCGGGAGCGACATTAGCTGGAGCTCCGTCAGTTACCCCTTCGCCTCTATTAGTAACAATGGGCTGCTTACTGCGGTAGCGAACGTTTACTCCAATCCTACCGGGACAGTTACCGGCACTTATCTTGGTAGTTCTAGCATGACTTCGGTCACCATTACCGGCCCCTACAATAGCGCCGGCATACCTGACTCCTGGTTCACAACCTATTTCGGAGCGGCGCCAAACGCTCAAGCCGCCCCGACCGCCGATGCTGATGGCACCGGCCAAAATAACCTCTTCAAATACGTCGCCGGCTTGAATCCACTCGATGGTTCTCGTTTTGTTCTTAGCATCACTTCCCAAACTGCTCCGAACCAAAAGAACATTATCTTCACTCCTATCAATGCCGGCAGTAGCTACGTCGTCCAGTATAAGACCAGCCTTGCCTCACCTACCTGGACCCCGCTTACTGGCACCACCCAGAGTGACAACGGTTCTACCCGCACAGTTCATGATCCCGCGCCCGCAGCTCCGAAGCTCTACCAGGTGCAGATCAGTAAGCCGTAGAGTCGAGCGCATCTCGCAACGGGCGCCAAGGTTGTAGCTGCCGCTGTGTCAGCGGCAGATCTTCGCGAAGAAGAATCAATCCGTTGCCATGCCCGCAGCGCTTCGCGACAGCGATGCAGGCGCGCCGACCGAAGCCTCCGTTGCGCGAGGCAAGCTCTTACGCCGCCCGCTGCGCGGCTTCACAACATCTCTTGTATTTGAGTCCGCTGCCGCAGGGACAATCTTCGTTCCGCTGAATCTTCGACACGAAACGCCGCCGCACCATCGTATGTTCCCAAAGTAGCTTCTGCTCGGAAATGTCTGGTGACTCGTCTGCCGGAGGCGCACAAGGCCGTGGCTATCTACTGCCGTGCTAAGGAAGCAAGCGGACGTGATAGAACGCCTTTGTTTGGCTAGCTCCGCCGGGGTCTGTAACCTGTGCAACGCCGGTGCTCCCTGCTGTCGAATCGGCAACGCCTGCGATTCTTAGCCAGGACCGATCGGTGATGTTGAGCTTACGCTCCAGACGATACGTCTTTCCCGCAGTCGCATAGTATGCAACCACCATGTCGTTGCCACTACGGGTGATTGCGATGGGACGCAGGAGCGGGTCGACGATAACGTTTAGCCGAAAAATGGTACCGCTTCCGTCGTTGCCGCCAGAGTAGGTGGTGCCGTAAAAGTTACTGTCGGTCGCAAGTGCGAGAGCGGCACGTGGGTCTGCACCATCTAATCCGTCGGTAAAGGAATAGAGAGTTGTCAGAAAACCCGCCGGGGTGACGCGGAAGATTGTGCCGTATAAAATGGTGGTGCCGTTTGCCCCGCGACCACCAAGGTGCGCTGTGCCATAAAAGTTGCCGTCGTTTCCGAGCACCAGAGCGGCCAACGGATAATATCCATCCGCAGCTCCCGTGAATGAGTAGAGCGTGGCGAAAGAACCCCCGGGCGTAATGCGAAAGATTGTGCCCCAGTGAGTCCCGGAAGATATACTCGAATCTGAGGTGGTACCCGTAAAAGTTGCCGTCGTTGCCTTGGACGAGGGGAGCTTCCGGGTCGCCTCCATCCGCTGCTCCGGTAAAAGAATATAATGGGGTCAGACTACTCACTCCGTCGAACATAAATACCGTCCCGTAGTTCGTGGAACCGCCCGCGGAAGTGGTGCCGTAGAAGTTGCCGTCGCTCCCCTGCACCAACGCGGCCTTCGGAGACTTCCCATCAGCGCCGCCGGTAAAGCTATACAGTGGCGTGACGACACCTGCACCGTCGACTTTAAAGATGGTCCCCTTGTTTGAAGTTCCGCCGGCCTGCGCCGTACCATAGAAGTTGCCGTTGCTGTCCCGAACTAGCGCCGCCACTGGGTTTGCTCCATCCGCGCCACCGGTGAACTTATAGAGACTAGTGAAAACGCCGGGTGGGACTAATCTGGAATACCGTACCATACGTGACACCGCCGTTTCTGATGCCGCCGCTTTGGGTTGTCCCATAAAAATTGCCGTCAGTGCCCTGCACCAGGCTAGCTCGCGGAGCCCCGCCGTCGGCGGCGCCGGTAAAGGGATATAAAAGGGTGACCCCGCCTCCCGGGGTCATTTGAAAGACTGTGCCGAAACCGCTGAATCCACCGATACTTGGAACCGTAGAAATTGCCGTCAACGCCCTGGACTAATCCCGCCACGGGTCGTTCCCCATCAGAGCCAGCCGTGCCGCTAAATGAGTGCATGGCAGTGAACGTAACGTTTTGCGCCCTTGCTCCCGGATCGCACGCCGCCCACAGCATGAGAAAACTCACGACGCGGGCGAGGTGCGCGAAAGAGATGAAATGTTTTTTCACAGAATTACGCGCCGGGTCTGACTGGCTGGGATTTGCATCGTCATGATTAGGTTGATCGGCGCATCCGGCGGAGAATGGATGATTGTTCTATTCTTAAGCCTCAATCGAATAACTGCGGGATTCGAGGTCGGGAACGGACATGAAATGTGCGAACGTGGAGCGGCCGTGATAACCTGCCTTAGGGACGGCCTGTTGTTTATCTCGTTCCAGGCAAGCCTCTCGCCACGGGCGCAAAGGCTGTAGCTGACGAATGAGCCCGTTGCGACCTCAGCATCCCTTGCGCGAGCTAGCGTTTACGCCGCCCGCTGCGCGGCTTCACGACACTTCTTGTATTTAACTCCGCTGCTGCAGGGACAATCTTCCTTGTGCGGAATCTTCGGCACAAAGCGCTTCCGCACCAGCGTATGTTCCCAAAGTAGCTTCTGCTCCTTGTGCTGAAACCACTGGATGAACTGCGCGAATCTTGCAGGAAATTATCGCCCGCTCCCGCCACCAGCATGGTCTCGACTGGCTTAGCTCCAGGTCTTTCGCCGAGATCGGATGCAGGATGCGATTGCGAATCTCGATCGCCTCATGCAATTCGTCCCAGCGCCCCTCCGGCAGATTGGCCAGCGGACATTTCGGCACGAACTCCGCCACCAGCCGGTAACTATTATAGATGCGCTGAAAAGTAGAAGTGGTGCGTTCCTCCCGCTTCGCTTTCAGGAAACGATTGTAACCGCGGCCAAAGACTTCCGCCGTGCTGATCGACAGCTCGTGCATGACGAGACTAAGCCCATCGATGAGCGAACCGAAAGCGCGCACCATCGAGCGCCATGAGCGTGACAAGTTTGCGTTCTCCGGCCATGCGCTACAATCTGGGCAAGAGGCGAAACGTGAACGACAAGCAAAAGAACGGTTGTGGGAATGCTATCGGTGTGGCTCTCGGTGGTCTCTTAATGTGGTATGGTTTAGTGGAGTTAACGAATCACGAAAACGTTCGCGAAGCCGCCGCTGCGACAGTGTTCGGATTTATTTTCGTGGTTGGCAGCATCGTGTATCAACTAGTTGGTAAGCACGATTCCGATTCGAATTAGAACGCCACCTATCGAATGAAAAACGAAGCCGCCTCCCCCTCGCGTCGAATCGCCCAGAGATGATTTCTTTTGGCACGACATGCGCCAATACGCGGACCTACGCGATCTGGAAAGCTTCGCCCAACTCGGTGATGAATTCTCTAAGAAAGATTACGAGCAACGGCTTGCTTCCGTTCGTGAAAGTATGCGGACTGTAGAGGGAATCTTCGCACCCCCACATGAGATGCACACCCATTGGGCGGTCATCATCTTGGTGGGAATACGACTGGAAGAGAACATCAGGGCCGTGGCCGCCTCACTCCACTCTCGCGACCACTTGCAGAAATCGATTAAGAATTTCGAGGGAAATCTAATCGATAAGTTTCGAAGCTTTTTAACCGAGTCCGCCGGTTGGAAAAACAACCAGCTGCCGGAAGACTCCCTTTGGGAAGACATTCTAGGCGTCTACGCTATTCGCAATTGTCTCGTGCACAGTCATGCCAACTTCGGAAGTTACGCTGCCGAGAGCGCCCTTCGGGCGAAGCAAATTCAAGGCTTCGCAGCGCGCCACGCGACGCCGGGATTTGTCGATACTTGGCTCGACATCGATCTACAATCGTCGTTGGCCTGCATTCGCTCCGTTCAAGCATTTTTTGACGCGCTGTTCGTCACGCTCCGGCATCGCTCGGATTACTTGAACACCGATCATCCAGACGACGAGAAAGGCTAGGCATTAGTTTACTCCTCAACGTAAATGCCCATGCTTGGGAATTCCTCACCGCCCACAAGTGACGCGTTTTAAAGCCCTCAGGATTGTAGCTCGCACATCTCGTTCTGAAGGAAGGGCTTGATAATCCCGACCCCTCTGAATCCAAGGAGGAAACAAAGCTAGCGACAAGAAACAAACTACAAACGAATTTTTGCCGCGGCGCGCTGGGATACTACAGTTGTAAGTTCAAGGCGATTGATCTCCTAAAACTAAGCGCCGCATGCGAGTAGCAATTCTAGAAAGAAATCAACTTATGCAATCAAATATCACGGCAGGCGAGAGCTATGAAGCAGTACTACGCGACGAATCCTTCGGTGTCATTGTCGAGCGTTCTCGAGTGCGGATTGATGCCAACGGAAAGAAAGGAACGTTCTTTTTGAAAGGCGGATACGCAGCGCCGCCCGGAATTGAACGCACACGCTACATCACGTCGGGAAACGCTAGCGTGACAATCCGCGATGTGCGCCGTTGCGACGAGGTCGCGAATAGCAACAGCTTTCATTTCGCGGTCGAAACTTAAGGAGGGAGAAACAAGACCGATTCAGATTCAATTAGAGGGCACTGCGTACAATCTGATCGACGAGCGGCGTTCTTTTTGTTCGTTTACGCCAAATGAAACCCTCCATTGCTTGTGGAGTATTATTACTCCTTACCGGGTGCACAACATTTCTCCCCGATTACATACCCGATGCCGAAGCGCGAGCAGCCAGACCGACCAGCTATGACCCGCCCATACTCCATCATGCGCCGAGCCGGTCGTATATAGTCATCGGCCATACCTCTTTCGCCACCTGGCTCAAACGAGATGAAATTGATCGTGCTCTTAAGACTCTGGCACGACAGCACGGCGCAGATGCTATCCTGATTTCACAAGGCGCAGAAGAAAACCGAGAAGTTCCTTTCACCGTTCCGACGACCGTCGAGATGCGGTCAGTTACTACTCAGCAAACGGGCACAGCTACAGTCACCGGTCCATATGGCGGAACTGTTCAAGGCAACTACGCGGGAACGCAAACAACCAGTGTGCCTGTAGTCAATCCCGGCTATAGCGGTACGCAGAGTCGACGCGTCACCAACTTTTATGCGTATTTCATCGTGTTTAATAGAAGCTGAGGATGCTGACTTCGCTTCTAATCGCGATTCTTACTTCGTTTATCACGGTCCAGTTTGCGCTTTGGCGCTTCCATTCTGAAAAATGGTGGGAACGAAAAGCAGATTTGTACGCTCGCTTAATCGAGGCGCTTTACGACATGCAGACCTACAACGCGGAGTGGATCGATCATTACGTAACAGATGACGATGATATTTCCGAAAAAGAGCGGACTCAGGCGAAGCTTAGGCTGATTGATCTACGAAAACGACAAGGCGACGCGGATGGAGAAATTCGCAAGCTACTGAGTATCGGAACATTCATTGCTTCCGAAGAAGTCCTTTGCGATCTCCGTGAGTTACAAGACAGCAACCGGACCGCCCTTCGCGAATTAGATGAGAGCGAGGAACACGATACGCTTACAGCTGCAACTAAGCATATGAACGCCGCTCGCATTTGTCTGGACAAGGTTCGTGATCACGCAAAAAGCGATCTAGGGGTAACCGAAGGCCGCGCGCGTGGACTAATCAAAAAGCTGTCGCGGAAAAACCAAGTCTAAAACGTAGACGGATCAGACCCTAATATCATTAACTCCCTTCAACTCGTAACGACTAAAGAGTTGGGCGGCAGTTTTGGCGTGGGTGCCGGGATGCCGGGGTTACCGTTACGTGCCTTTACAGCAAAATTTTCCTTCAGGTCACGTGTCACCGCCGTAAGTCGTCCTTCGGACGATCTCGCCGCGATTCCGCAGCTGGAAAGATTCCTCCGGACAATCTTCTCGCCGTTCTACATCGGTAAATTCGTATCCAGGCAATCTGGCCGCCGTTTTTCAGCGATCGATCGAGGAAATTATCATCCGATCGGCTCGGAGCAGCCGGAAGAGGTCGCCCAGACAATAATTTTCCATCATTCCAGCGGCAGATTGCCATCCGCTGAGAAATAAGTGCAGAACGTCGAGACATTATCTGTGTCTAGCGGACCGTTCATACGGTCATCGTAGTGACGACGTCTGGCAGCGTCGCGGCTTCAGCAGTCGCAGCCGCCCTTATGGCTTGGGGCCGACTTTCGGCATGACGCCGATCTTTTGCGCGAAGGCGATGAAGCGCGGGTCGTCCTTGTAGGCGAGCAGGAACGGATCCTTCAGCATTTCGATCACACCGCTGTCGTGCGTGGCCCAGGCGTGCTCAAGCCACTCGAACATCTTCTCCGGCTCTTTGCGCAGGGCATAAACCTGGGCAATCTGGCAGCCGGCGTCATCGGCGTCTTCGTCGATCAGTTTTTTCAGCGTTGCGTCGGCCTCGGCTCGGTTGCCATTGGCGAACGTAGCCAACGCCAGTGTGTAGGTGCGCCAGAATGGATCGGTTTCGTGTTTCGCCGATTCCACCGCGTCTCCGGGTTTGCCGCGCAGAATCTGAATCATCGCCAGACGGTTGTAGCTAATGGCGGCCTCCGGTTGTAAATCGATTACTTTGCGCAACGCCGCCTCGGCCTCGTCGTAGCGGCCGAGCGCGATGAGATACGACGCGAGGTTCTGGTGAGAGGTGACGCGCAACGGATCGAGCGCAATCGCTCGCTGCTGAAGCGCGACCGCTTCATCGAGCCGGCCAAGTTCGGACAGCAGCACAGCCAGGTAGCTCCCCGCCGACGCATTCTGCGGTGCAAGCTCGACGGCGCGCCGATATTCCGCTTCCGCCGCGACGAGCTTAAGATCGAGATTCTCCAGGACCGCGCCTTGTGCCAAGTGCGCCTCTGCGAGATCCGGATCCAGATCGAGCGCGCTCTTGGCCGAGGCACGCACGGTCGCAATCATCTCTTCTCCTTCCGGCCCGGGAAGAGCGCCGAAGTTGTTGGCAAGAGTGTTGGCCGCGCGCGAAAGCTGTGCCTGAGCCAGCGCGTAACGCGGGTCGAGCCGGATCGCCTCCTTGTAGTAACCGATCGCTTTGCGGTAATCATCGGCGGTGCGGCGATTACGGTAAAAATTTCCCTGCAAGAGCGCGTTGTAGGCCTCGACATTCTGGTTCGATGGCGTAGCTGCGGTGGTTAACGGCGCGGTCTGCCCATTATTCCCGAGCAGTGCAACCTTGAGTTGTTTCGCCACCGCGCCGGCGATCTCCGATTGCACCGCGAAGATGTCCTTCAGTTCGCGATCATACGTTTCCGACCAGATATTGGCGCCCTCACTTGCCTTGACCAGTGCGACCGCAATCCGGACGCGATCAGCCGATTTGCGCACACTTCCTTCCAACAGATACGCAACCCCGAGCTTTTCGCCCACGCTCTTGCTGTCGTCCGTTTTGCCTTTGAACTGAAAGGAGGAAGAGCGCCCGATCACCCTCAGTTCGTGCAATTGCGAAAGGGTCGAAATGAATTCTTCCGACATGCCATCGGAGAAATACTCGTTCGCCGGATCGCCGGTCGAATTGACCAGCGGCATCACCGCGATCGATTTCTCGGAAATGGTAGCGCCGTTTGTCGCTCCTCGTTTGGACATGAAATAGAATGCGGTCCCGGCCGTCAGGATCGCAATGACCGCGAGCGTGGCGATCCATCCGGCACTGCTGCGCGGCGGCTTTCCTTCGCCGGGCCGCGACTTGATCTGCTGAAATTTCTCCGGCACCGCGGCGTTGCCCAATGGCTCCGCGTAGAGATTGACCAAGTGGAGACGGACACCATGCTTGACCTCACATTCGCCGAGATCACGCAACCGCGAGGCCCATTGCCGCGAATGCACCAGATCGTCCGCCACATGCTGGGAGAGAAGGATGTGCCCGGCGTCGCCGCAATCCATCACCCGTTGCGCCATGTTGATGCCGGCTCCGGCGAGGTTGGCGCGCCCGCTGACGTCGGTCACTTCACTGACCGGCCCGCTGTGAATGCCCATGCGCACCGGAAGTTCCGGATGTTTCTGAAGCGCCTCGGCGATCTCGAGCGAGCACCGCGCCGGTTCCTCCGCGCTGTGACGAAAGACCAGCGCCATGCCGTCGCCCGTCGGCAGCCTCACGAGTTGTTCGTCCGTGGAATCGCGCACCTGCGTGGTCGCGAGCACGATTTCCGTGAGTTGGTTGAGTCGCTCTTTCTGCTCCTCGTTCAAGAGCTTCGAGTAACCGACGATGTCGATGAAAAGAACGTGCCCGATTTCCAGGCGGGAATTGTCGTCCGATTCCGGCGGCACCATCTATCTCTAGCTAGAGGTAGTTCGGGTGACGATGACTATTTCGCTTCTTTCGGCGCGAGGGAGGCGACGATTTTTTCGAAGCGCGGTGCTCACAGCTTCGCTGCGGTTTTCGGCATGACCCCGATCTTTTGCGCGAAGGCGATGAAGCGCGGGTCGTCTTTCCTCTGATGCCAGCCCCGCCCCGGCTTTATAGCTGTAAATTTCGTTCCGGAGAATCTTTCTGCGCTTTTACAGCTGTAGATTTCAAAAATTAAAATCTCCGGCATTTGCGTTGCTGAATTCTGGGCCCGCATCCCGCGGTCGTGTTGGCCGCGAATGCGCAAACCAAACTGAGGATCACCTAAGAGTGATAAACAACTATGGCGTCAAACAGATTGCCAACTAATGGAGGATTGTTCATCGCCCTCATCATTAAGGGGGTCAAAAGGGGTCAGAGCTGAATATCGACACTCAATTCGAAAGCTGAAAGGTCTGAAACGCTGACAAGCTGAAGTCGCCCTGATCTGAAGAATTAAACGATCTTCCGCAACCTTTCCAAATATCGCGACGGCTTTTCCCGGATATGCCGAAGCGTCTTCCGGACCCATGGCAGCCTTGGCCGCATATCGGGAAGACGCTCCGACATATCCGGAAGAGATAGCCAGACGTGCGAAACTCTCTTCCGCACCTGTGGAAAGCTTTGCCATACCTGTGGAAAGGTCTGGCATAGCTGGGGCCGTCGTTGCCCGACCTGCGGAAAGGTCTGCCATACCTGCGGGAGCCGCTTCCATACCTGTGGCAATGGCTGCCATACCTGCGGAAACCATTTCGGAATATGCGGAAATCGCCACCGCATATCGGGAAGAGGCTTCTATAAGTTCCGAAATCGCGCGGGTGAGACTCAATTCTGCAAATTGAGAATTGACCTCCAGCACTCGTTAGGCACAAAAGTGCCGGAGAAGCTTCATTTCGCCTATGGAGAATCTCGGATCGCCTTTAACACAGAGTTATTTGGTGTCGTTAGGCATTTTCGCAATAATCATACTTACACGAGTTTCTTAAATCTTTGGTGGCATGGCTGCTTGTTCTAGCTGCCAGGTAACAAGCAATGAAGCTGGTTACCTAACCAAACGACAGTAACAGAAAGCAAACAACAACATGATAGTTAAGACATCGATCGGTTTCCTAAATAATGATACCGACGCACAGTTAGTAGTAGACGTGCAAAGCGCGATCTCCGGTATGACCGGTGATCCGAACTTTGCTACACCTACTCCCACCCTGGCCAGTATCACGACGGCGCTCAATGCGTTTACCGTAGCGCTGGCCGACGCCGCCAATGGCGGGACGGAGTTAACCTCGATCAAGAACGCGAAGCGGGCCGAGCTGGTCTCGCTCATGCGGCAGCTGGCCAGTTACGTAACGGTAACTTGCGACGGCGATATGACGAAGATGCTCTCGAGCGGCTTCATCTATCAAAAGCCGACCCGCTCGAAGATCGGGCAACTGCCGGCGCCGGCCACACCAGTGGTCAGGCAAGGCGGGGTCAGCGGTCAGTTGAATGCCTCGACTCCGCCGCTCTACGGCGCTTCGAGCTATAACTGGTCGGTCGCACTCGCGAGTGCGCCGGATAAGTCTGTGCAGACCCAGCAGACCCCGGGCGGCAAGGTTCAGTTCGATGGCCTTACTCCAGGTGAGGACTATAGCGTGACGGTCAATGCGGTCGGCGCCGCCGGCACGAGTGATTGGAGCGATGCCGCAACTCTGATTGTTATCTAACTGTAGCTATAGCGGCGCTCCATGAGCGCCGTAGATCTTCGGCGGTCATAGACCGCCGCTACAAAATCAAAGCGCGTCGAGTTAATTCTCGGCGCGCTTTTTGTTTTAGCGTTCGCTTTAGGCGCCAACGCGGCCGCCGTTTTTCTTTTGATGTTGTAGCTGCCGCTGCCTCGCCTGCAACGCTATCGCGTAAGCATTGCGGGCACGGTGTCAGCGGCAGAATCCAGCCGCCTGGCACCTGCCTCGCAAAATGATCTCAGTTTCGATGACGGATTTTTTTCCGACTCGTCGCGTTGTCAGTGAAGCCCAAATTTACTCGCAGACCAGAGGCGAATGATCCATGATCCACTTTTTTGAGACCGGCTTATGAAAACCACTAATCGCGGTCTCGCCTTTCTCACCCTCGCGCTGCTGTTGGGTCTGACGCACCTGCTGCGGGCGGGCATCACTGTCTCCGAGCCGCCGGATTTTTCGAACACCCCGCCGGGCACGAACTATAATCTCACGACCGGCACGAATACTTTCTCCGGCATGGTTACGACTCCTTCGGACGGCCAGGATAATTTCCAGGTTACCGTCCCGGTGGGGCAGCAGATTCTCAGCGTCACGGCGACGATCTCCGGCGCGTCGTCGTTCCAGGGCGGGGCCACTTTTAACACGCAGCAGTTTCTCAGCGGCACGGGTTCGGGCACTTACCCCATCGGGAATGTGCCGCTCCCGGCGCAGACGTATGGCGCGCTCGTGAATGCGGATTTTTCTGTGGGCAATCCGTGGATGATCACCATCACCATGGGCCCCGTGCCGGATTATTCCATCATCATTTCAGGCGGCACCATGACGGTGACGAACAACACCGGAGGCAACGACACCTTGACCATCAGCGAGCCCAGCTCCGGCACCATCGCGTTCGCGACGTCGCCGCCGGGACGCACCTTCCGCGTGAATACCGGGACGCTGAACACCAACAGCTCGGGCACCGTTTCGCTGACCGGCGTGACGAGCATCCAGATCAATGGCGGCTCTGGCAACGAGACCATTAACGTAGGCGCCTTCGCCAACACCAATTTCCCCAGCCTGGCGATCACCTGCGGCGTGGGCGCGAACACGGTCAGCTTCACTGGCAGCATCCCTTTCAAGGCCAATAATTCCCTCTCGGTGGACGCCACCGCGTCGAGCGCGGGCACGGTGAATGTGAACAATGCCGCACACCTCGTCGCCAGCGGCGGCGGCACGATCACGATTCTTTGCAGCAAGAATGTGTCGCTCAGCGGCGGTGCGGTCTTGCAGACGGTCGATGGCGCCATCGACGTGGAGGCTAATCAGCAGGCCACGGCCACGGGGAATTTCAACGGCGTCAACCTGGATGGAGCCGGGACCATGATCAAAACTACCAGCAACGGCAACGTGACGGTGAATGGCACGGGCGGCAATGATGGGGGCGGTTTGCAGCTCGGTGTCAACGTGACCAACGGGGCACAAATCATCACCAGCACTTTGGGGCAAGTGAACGTAACCGGCGTCGGTGGGGCCGGCGCGGGGGTCGCGAACCGAGGCGTGACCGTTTATGGCCAGGGTTCCGCCATTACGGCCGGCGACCGGGTCATAGTCACTGGCACCGGTGGGACCTTGGGGGGCGCCTTTGGCATCGGCGTGTCCGTGCTTTATGGCGGGGTCATCAGCAGCGGTCCGGGAGGCACTGCCGTTACTGGCGCGGGGGCGGGTGCGGCCGGGAGCACCTCGAATGACGGCGTGGAAATCGCCGAGGTCGGATCGTCGAACAACATCGGCTCGCTCATCACGTCGGCAAGTAGCAATCTTTCCATTACCGGCACGGCCGGCGGAGCCTCGGGTTTCGGCCTGCATGTTTACCATTCGGGCGCCGTGACCTGCCCGGCGAGCGGAAAGCAGATCGACATCTCCGCCGATAGCCTCTCGATCGACTCCACCGCCACCATCAGCACTGTCGGCGCAGCGGGATTCGTGAAGTTCACCCCCATGGCGCCCGCGACGCAATTGAACATCGGCGGAGACAACGCGCCGGGCGTGCTCGGGGTCACGAATGCGGAACTCGCCCGAGTTTCCACGGCACTTCTTCTCTTTGGTGCGAATGCGGGCGACATCACCTTCGGCGCGCCCGTCACGCCGACCGCCGGGACGAACGTGCAACTGAACGCGAGCGGCGCGATCCACGCCACCGCCCCTGGGACTGATCTTTCCCTCGGCACCGGGACGCTCAAGCTTTTCACAGGCACGCTCGCCTGCCCCATCACCGGCACGACGGCGGACGCCAGTCCGGGCTACCCGCAGCTCAACGTGGCCGGCAATGTGAACCTCAACGGCGTGCCGCTCGATCTCAGCGGCACGACCTACGCCGGCGCGCTCGGGGACCAATTCACCATCGTCAAAAACAGCGGCTCCGGCACGACGACCACTGGCACATTCAATGGCCTGCCCGAAGGCGCTTATCTGGTGTGGCCCGGCTCAAACACGCAGGTCGCAGCGCAGATCACCTACGTCGGCGGCACGAGCGGCCATGACGTGGTGCTCACTCTCGTGCTCGTGGCCCAGGCGCTGACCGTCCGGAACACGAACAGCGACACGAGCCTCGGCTCGCTCCAAAGCGTCCTGGCCTTCGCCGCCGCGCACCCCGGCGCAGACACCATCACCTTCGACCCCTCGCTTAATGTAGCCGGCGGCGCGACCATCACGCTTACCGGGTCCGCCAACGTCCACGCGATCACCATCGGCGACTCGGCGGGCGTAACGATCGACGCTTCCAGTCTGATCAACGGGCTGACCATCCAAGGCGGCGGGCCGAGCGGAAACTTCGGGCTATTCCATGTGAACATTGGCGCCAACCTCACCCTCCGGAACCTCACGCTCGCCAACGGTGGAGGCAGCGCGTTTGCGAGCGCTGGCAATCTCGGTGGAGCCATCGAAAGCAGCGGCACGGTCACGCTCATCGATTGCACCTTGATGGGCAATTCCGCCGACACCGGTGGCGCGATTATCAACAGCGGCAGACTCACGCTGATAGAGTGCACCCTCTCCGGTAATCACGCTACAATCGGCAACGGCGGCGCGATCGTTAGCCTAGGCACTCTCACGGTCGTGCAATGCACCCTTTCTAGCAACTCCGCAGCGGGCTTTGGCGAGGGAATCTTTTGCGGCGGATCCACCGTTAGTGTAACGCTGACGAACAGCATCGTCGCCGGAAACACCAGCACTGGCGCGGATATTGCGTTCCAAGTGGGTGCGGGCTCGGTGTTCACCGTATCCGGAGCGAACATCGTCCAGTCGATCGTCGGTATTGCCCGCGACCGGCAGCGGCACCATTATCAACGCCGCCCCGCTCCTCGCTTCTACTCTCGCCAACTACGGCGGACCCACCAAGACGCTGCCGCCGCTGATCGGCAGTCCGGCGATCAATAACGGCGTTAACTCCGCTATTCCGGTGGACCCGGCCACCGGCCTGCCCTTCAGGACCGACCAACGCGGCAAGATGCGGATTCAGAACGACCTGGTGGACATCGGCGCGGTCGAAACCACGGGCTTTATCGTCAGGACCGCCGCCGACGACGGCAGCGCCAATTCCCTGCGCCAACTGGTGAACGCCGGGACGGACATTGCGAACGTCCTCACCTTCGACGCATCGCTCAACGGCAGCACCATCCCGCTCAACAACCTTGGCTTCGAAATTTCGCTCTCGTCGAACATCGCCATCGACGCCAGCGCGCTGCCGGGCGGCATCACCATCAGCGGCGGCGGAAGCACACGCCTCTTTACCACGAGTAATCTCGCGACCATTGTGCTCGCGAACCTGACTCTGACCGGCGGCAACGGCGCCGGCGCCTTCTCGAGCGGGAGCGGCGGCGCGATCTACAACAGCGGCGCCACGCTCACGCTCAACCAATGCACTCTCGCTAACAACGCCACCAGCGGAACGAACGGCGTGGGCGGAGCCATCCGCCACAGCAGCGGCACGCTCGCGCTGAACCGCTGCACCATCGCGAACAACACCTCAAGCGCCTCCGGTTCCACCGCTGGCGGGATCGGTATCGCGGCCGGTTCCGTCGCGCTCACGCAATGCACCCTCTCCGGCAATTCTGCCGCGTCCAGCGGCGGCGCGCTCAAGTGCAACTCCGGCGCGGCGCTGACGCTCACGCAATGCACCGTCGCCGGCAACACGGCGGGAACAAGCGGCGGCGGCATCAACAACCAGGGGACGAGCACCCTCACCAACAGCATCGTCGCGACGAACACGGCGCCGACGAGTGGAGCGGACATCATCAACACCGGTACCGTCACCCTCGCCGGGGCGAACATTATCCAGGCACTCAGCGGCACCGCGGCTACCGGCCCCGCCGCCATCAACGCCGACCCCACTCCTCGCTCCGCTCGACAACTACGGCGGTTCCACGCAGACGATGGCCCTCGAACCCAACAGCCCGGCGCGCAACGTCGCCGCTGTGCTTTCACCCGCCCTCACCAGCGACCAGCGCGGCTTCCCCATCGTGGGCATGCCCGATATCGGCGCCTATGAAGCCGGCACGCTCAAGCCGAACTACAACGCCTACATCTGGGAAAGCCTCCCAGTCGGCGCCACCGTGCTTCAGCACGATGTAAACTTCGACTACGACGGCGACGGCGTGACTAACTTCAATGAATGGATGGCCCAGACTAATCCCGGCGATCCGACCAGCTACCTGCACGTAAGTCAATTTACCCGCGCAGGCTCCACCGTGAACATCACCTTCCCAAGCGTTTCCGGAATCAACTATTACCTCGAAAATACCACCTCTCTCGCCAGCCCGACGATATGGGTAACCATAGCCGGCCCCGTCGGCGGCGACGGCACCATGAAGACGTTACCCGTCGGTCCCATCACCGGTTTCAACAAATATTTCCTCCGCATCCGACTTGGACCGTAAGTCGGACGCATTGGTGAACTGCTTGTTTGTTATCAAGCTTCGTCGTTGCTGCTCAGAAGCAATTGGTTTAAGCCGACAGCGCGATGCTGGACCTCGCCGAAATCAACTCGATGAGGCGCGACGAATTTGTTGCGATCATCGGACCGGTCTTCGAGCATTCGCCCTGGATCGCTGAACGGACGTGGACGCGCCGGCCGTTCGCGAGCGTACAAGATTTACATGAGAAACTTTGCGCAAGTGTGCGCGACAGTTTGCCTAACGAGCAGCTAAGCTTGATCCGCGCGCACCCTGATCTGGTCACGCGTGCGGTCCTGACTCGCGAGTCGCAAAGTGAGCAGGCCAGCGCCGGGCTGGGCAATCTTTCCGCGAGCGAGGCGGAGCAGTTTCAGAACTACAACGCGCGGTATCGCGAACGCTTCGGATTTCCGTTTGTGATTTGCGCACGGTTGAACAAGAAGGAATTGATCCTGCAGGCGTTTCCCGATCGCTTGCAAAACTCACCGGAGCGCGAGATGAAAACAGCGCTGGAAGAAATCTACAAGATAGCGGAACTGCGTTTGCACGATTTGCTCAAATGAAAGGCCTAACGACTCATGTGCTCGACACCGCCCGCGGCGTGCCGGCCGCCGGGATGAAAATCGAGCTCTACTCGTTAGGCAAGCTACTCAAGACCGTGACGACGAATGCGGATGGCCGCACCGATGCGCCTCTTCTGGCAGAAAAGGAATTTGCTGCCGGAAATTACGAGATCCTTTTTTTCGTCGGTGATTATTTTGGCGAACGCCGTTTTCTCGATCGCGTGCCGGTGTGCTTCACCATCGATGACGCGGAGACGAAGTATCACGTGCCGCTGCTCGTTTCTCCATGGGCTTATAGCACCTACCGCGGCAGCTGAAGATGCCTCTCGCAACGGTCGCCCGTAACGCAGTTCGTACCGCGAACGAGGCCGGGCTTTCAAAGGACGCAACGGTGAGAGAGAATGAAATTGCGGAACGGATTCTCGATGCCGCATTCAAAGTTCATACCGCGCTCGGTCCCGGTCTTCTCGAATCAGTTTACGAAGTCATTCTCGCGCACGAGTTGCGTAAGATTGGATATTCGGTCGAACGCCAGCATCCGATTTCGATTAGCTACGATGGACTCAAATTCGATGAGGGATTTCGCGCAGACTTGCTCGTCGGAAACCTAGTCATTGTGGAGCTAAAATCGATTCAGGCGTTGAACTCCGTTCACGCGAAGCAAGTCTTAACCCAGTTGCGCCTTGCCAATCTAAGACTTTGTCTATTGATCAATTTTGGCGAGGAACATTTGAAGAACGGAATCAAGCGAGTTGCCAATGGCCTGCGTGACGAATCAGGTGAAGTCAGCTTCTAGAAAACCGTTGCGACCGTTGCGCCCGTTGCGAGAGGCCTCATGAGCGAGAGGGATTCAACGCCTGCCGGTCTGGTCGATCTCGCGGCGGAACGCGTCGGCGGGATCGCGCTTCTGGCGAACGACGAATTCTTTGCGGAGAAGGAAAATCTTCTCAAACCCGGTCGAGGAATTTTCATTCCCGACAAGTACACCGACCACGGCAAATGGATGGATGGCTGGGAGACGCGGCGTCGCCGGACGCCTGGCCATGATTGGTGCGTCGTGCAGTTGGGACTGCGCGGCGTCGTCAAACAAGTCGACATCGATACCAATCATTTTCTCGGCAATCATCCGCCGTTCGCTTCGCTCGATGCGATTTGCCTAACGAATGGTTGGCCAGGTGAAATCGAGAAGCTCGATTGGAAATCCGTTCTCGATAAATCCGCGCTCAACCCCGGCTCGCAAAATCTTTTCGCCATCAATAGCGAGCAGGCCTGGACGCATCTGCGGTTGAACATCATTCCGGATGGCGGTGTCGCGCGATTGCGCGTCTACGGCCAGGTGACGCCCGACTGGAGCAAGGTGAAAGCCGGCGAACTGGTCGACCTCGTGGCGGTGGAAAACGGCGGAGTGCCGCTGGCCTGCAGCGACATGTTTTTCAGTTCGATGAACAATCTGATCATGCCCGGCCGTTCGGAAAACATGGGCGACGGTTGGGAAACGAAGCGCCGGCGCGGTCCGGGTTACGATTGGATGATTTTGAAACTCGGTTTGTCGGGAGCGATTCAAAAAATCGAAGTCGATACGAACCATTTCAAAGGTAACTATCCCGATACCTGTTCGATCGAAGGCTGCAATGCCGCGCCGGAATCTTCCCTGGAAGAACTGCAGCAGGTGTGCTGGTTGGAAATTCTGCCGCGGACAAAATTACAGGCCGACACGCGCCAATTTTTCGAGAAGGAGCTCGCCTCGACCGGTGAATTCACGCACGTGCGGCTCAACATCTATCCCGATGGCGGCGTGAGCAGGCTGCGCGTGTGGGGAAGGCCGGTCCTGCCTAACGAATGAGCGATTTCGATTTGCTCGTGCGCAGCGAGCAAGACATCGGAATTCGCGACGGAAAGATCGTCTCGTTAGGCAAGAATCTTTCCGGCAGAGCGAAAGCCGAAATCGATGCGCATGGTCTGACGATTTTCGCGGGCGTAATCGATTCACACGTTCACTTTAGTGAACCGGGCCGCACCGATTGGGAAGGTTTCACAACCGGATCGCGCGCGGCCGCGGCGGGTGGAACAACTACGGTTTTCGACATGCCGCTCAATGCGCATCCGCCGACAATCGACGGTCCGGCTTTCGATGCGAAACGCGCCGCCGCGGAAAAGCATTCGTTAGTCGATTTCGGTTTGTGGGGCGGATTGGTGCCGGGAAATATTGATCAACTGGAAACGCTGCGCGATCGCGGCGTGGTCGGCATCAAGGCTTTCATGTGCGAGAGCGGGGTCGACGATTTTCCCGCAGTCGATCGCGCGACCTTGCGCGCCGGAATGAAGCGCGCCGCCGAACTGAACTTACTGGTGGCGGTGCATGCCGAGTCTAACGAGTTGTTACAAAATCCGCCGAGCGGCGGAACGGTGCGCGATTATCTCAATTCGCGGCCGATCCAAGTTGAACTGGCGGCAATCAAAACGGCCATCGAGCTCGCGCACGAAGCCGGCTGCCGGTTGCACATCGTGCACGTCAGTTGCGGTCGCGGAGTTGCGCTCGTGAAATACGCCCGGTCTCATGGAGCTGATGTCACTTGCGAAAGCTGTCCGCATTACTTGTTGCTGACCGACGAGGACATGGTGGCACTCGGTGCGGTGGCGAAATGCGCGCCGCCGCTGCGTTTGGCGAGTGAACAGGCCGATCTTTGGCGGCAAATGGGCGACATCAGCAGTATCGGTTCCGATCACTCACCGGCGCCGTGGTCGATGAAAGAAGCGCCAAACTTCTTTCAGGTTTGGGGCGGCATTTCCGGTTGTCAGCACCTCTTGCCGCTGCTGATCGAAGCGAAAATCGCGCGCCGTGAAATCGAGCGCCTAACGAGTGCTGGGGTTGCAAAGCGATTTCGCATTCGTGGAAAAGGCGGGATCCAAATTGGCCACGATGCCGATCTAACTTTGGTTGATTTGCGCGCGGGAGAGAACATTTCTGCGGAATCTTTACACTATCGTCATCAACACAGTCCCTATGTTGGCCGCATATTGCGTAACAGAATCGCGCGCACAATTTTGCGGGGGCAAACCATCTTCGAGAATGGTAGGTTTTTTTCTCCGCCAAATGGACGACTTGTTAGGCCGGATAATTCTTTGATGTGAAAGTAAAAGTGCGCACCAGCCTTTGGCCGGAAGAAGTAAAAAAGATCGGTGCCCGGCTCGGCGAAGCCAATCAAGCATTCGTTAGGCGTTATCCCGGCGAATCGAATCGGCGGCAGGCCGTGCACACCGTTTACGGTGGCGCGCATCTTTTTAAATCCGACTCCACCCAGCGACTCGGTGCGGTCGCGCTTCGCTCCTTGCAGGAGTATGCGCCGGATGCGGCGACGCTGGCGCGCGTGCTTGGTTATCCGGAAGGGGCGTTGGCGCAAAAGATTTTCGAACGCGTCACCGAGAAATTGCGGCGCGAAGCAATCGAAGATTTTCGTCTCGATTTCGAAGATGGTTACGGCAATCGCGCCGACCACGAAGAGGATGGGCACGCCGCCTCCAGTGCGGTGGAAGTCGCGCAAGGCCTGGCCGCCGGAACGCTGCCGCCCTTTATCGGCATTCGCATCAAGCCGCTGAACGAAGATTTACGCGCGCGTAGTGTGCGCACCCTCGATATTTTCATCACCTCGCTCCTCGCGGAAACCAATCATCACCTGCCGGAGAATTTCGTCGTTACCGTTCCGAAAGTTCAAATACCGGAGCATATGCATGCGGCTGTGCGCTTGTGCGAAATGCTCGAGGCGCGAAATGGTTTGGCCGCCGGAACACTGCATGTCGAGCCCATGATCGAAACGCCGCAAGCGATCATCGATCAGCGCGGAGGCTGCGCCCTTAACTCGATCATCGGAGCGGGGGAAGGCCGCTGCCGCAGCATTCATTTCGGTGTTTATGATTACACGGCGGCCTGCGGCATCACCGCGGCGCATCAAACAATGCGGCATCCGGCCTGCGATTTTGCTCGCCAGGTCATGCTCGTCTCGACCGCGGGAACCGGCGTGCATCTTTCCGATGGTGCGACCAACATTTTACCGGTCGGCCCGCATCGCGCGAGTGAAGGCGAGAATTTGAGCGACGAACAACTGCGTCAAAACCGCGAAGCAGTCCACGCCGCCTGGCGACTTGGTTTCGATGACAACATGCACTCGCTCCGCAACGGGTTTTATCAGGGTTGGGATTTGCATCCGGCGCAATTCGTCACGCGTTACGCCGCGGTTTACTACTTCTTCCTCGGCGGCCTAACGAGTGCTTCCAACCGGCTCAAAGCCTTCGTGGAAAAAGCGGCGCTCGCTTCTTTGCACGGCGATGTTTTTGACGATGCCGCGACCGGTCAGGGTCTGCTGAATTTTTTCCTGCGCGGCATCGCTTGTGGTGCCATTACGGAAAACGAAGCGCTCGAGACCGGCCTCTCGATTGAGGAAATTCGTTCGCGCTCGTTTCTCAAGATTCTTGAATCGCGCCGCGGAAAATGAGCAACGCGATCGAGTTTCGATTGAACGGTAATCCGGTTCGCGTCGATTCGGTCTCGCCCAACATCACGCTGCTTGAATGGCTGCGCACGAACGGCCTGACAGGTTCGAAAGAAGGTTGCGCGGAAGGGGATTGCGGCGCCTGCTCGGTTGCGATCGTCGATCGCGATGTCCGCGGCAAGCGTTGCTACCGGGCGATCAACAGCTGTCTCGTGCCGCTGCCGCTCATGGCCGGCCGCGACATCCTCACAGTTGAAGGCGTCGGCGGCGCGCAGTTGCATCCCGTGCAACGCGCCATGGTGGAAAATTTCGGATCGCAATGCGGTTACTGCACGCCGGGTTTCATCATGTCGATGTTCGAAGGTTACTACCGCAAGGATCTCAAGACCGCGGCGCAACTCGACGAGCAGCTCTGCGGCAATCTCTGTCGTTGCACCGGCTACCGCGCGATCCGCGATGCCATGGCGGATTGCCTAACGAGTCGTAACGGTGCTGATCAATTTGACGAACAACTGAAGACAGCCAAGGCAAAACTGGGCGCGGCACGTTATACATTTGGTGGCGAAAAATTCCTGCGTCCAACTTCGCTGGCGAAACTCTTCGCCATGATGGCTGAGAATCCGGACGCGCGCTTGATCGCCGGCGCCACGGAGCTCGGCCTCGAGATCACAAAGAAGTTTCGCAAGTTCCCGATCCTCATTTCTCTGGAAGCGATTGCAGAATTGTCTTCGATCACCTCGACTGAAACGGGGTGGACCGTTGGCGCCGCCGCCACGTTGACCAGGATCGATGATTCGTTAGGCGCCGAGTATCCGGAACTGCGCGAAATGCTCTTGGTTTTCGGTTCTCGACAAATCCGTAATCGCGCCACCATGGGTGGAAATATAGTGACGGCGTCGCCGATTGGAGATTCCGCGCCGGTCTTGCTCTCGTTAGGCGCCAGGATTGTTCTGGCTTCCGTCGATGGCGAACGCGTGCTGCCGATCGAAGAATTTTTTGTCGCCTATCGCCAGACCGCGCTGCGGCCTAACGAAATCTTGAAATCGATCCTGCTCCCTCGAATTCCGCCCGACGTGCGGTCGGTGCGCAAGTTCTACAAGGTTTCGAAACGCCGCGAGATGGATATCAGCACGGTGGCGGGTTCGTTTGCCGTCCGATTGACGGAGGGTGGGACCATCGTGCATGCGCGCCTCGCTTACGGCGGCGTTGCGGCCATGCCGATGCGCGCGAAAAAAATGGAGGAGGCGTTGATCGGGAAACGCTGGCGCCCCGAAACGTGCGAGGAAATTTTGCCGACACTCGAGTCGGAGTTTACGCCCATTTCCGACGTGCGCGGCAGTGCGATCTATCGACGGGAGTTGATCAAGACTCTGCTGCGAAAATTCTTTGCCGATGCACACGAAGCGGCCCCGAAAAAAATCCGCCGATATCTGATCGAAAAGGAAAATGCTTTGCCGCACGAGAGCGCGCACAAACATGTCAACGGCGCAGCGATTTACGTGGATGATCGCGCGCAATCAGAGTCAATGCTCGAAACCTGGCCGGTTTGTTCGCCGCACGCGCATGCAAAAATCTTATCGCGCGACGCTTCGGCCGCGCGCGCCATGCCCGGCGTTCATGCGGTCTTACTCGCGGAAGATGTCCCGGGACTGAACGACGTCGGCGCGTGCGGCACGATGAAATTTTACTGGCCGACAAAGAAGTTTTCTATCACGGCCAAGTCGTTGCGTTGATCGTTGGTGAAACGCGGGAAGCATGTCGCGCCGCGGCGGAGAGAGTTTTCGTGGAATACGAACCGCTGCCGCTGATCTTCACCATCGAAGAGGCGATCGCGGCGAATAGCATTCACACCGAACCGAATGTCATTCGTCGCGGCGATATCGCGACCGGCCTAACGAATTCGCCTAACAAGTTTTCAGGCGAATTTTCGTTTGGCGGCCAGGACCATTTCTATCTCGAATCGAACGCCGCCTGGGCCGAAGTGGGTGAAGACGGCAGCGTCTTCATTAGTTCCTCGACGCAGCATCCATCCGAAGTGCAGCACATCGTCGCGCATGTGCTCGCGCAACCGATGAAGAATGTGGTGGTGGAATGTCCGCGCATGGGCGGCGGTTTTGGAGGAAAAGAGACGCAGGCCGCGGGCTTGGCGGCATTGGCCGCATTGGCCGCGACAAAGACGAAGCGCAAAGTGCGCGTTCGTTACAACCGCGACCAGGACATGATGATCACGGGGAAGCGGCATCCCTTTCTCGGGAAATTCGAAATTGGCTTCGATAACGACGGCATGTTGCTCGCCGCGAAGGTCGATTTGTATTCGAATGGTGGCTGGTCGTTAGACCTTTCGCGCGCAGTAACCGACCGGGCCGTCTTCCATCTCGATAACGCCTACTACATTCCGCACGTTGCCTTCAGTGGGACAGTCATGAAAACCAATCTCGCATCGAACACGGCTTTTCGCGGTTTCGGTGGGCCGCAGGGGATGCTGGTCATGGAAGAAATTATCGACCGCATCGCGCGAGCGACCGGTCTCGCGCCAGAACTCGTTAGGCAAAGAAACTTGTATCGCGGTCGCGGCGAAACGAACACCACGCATTACGGACAGGAGATCGAAGATAATCGAATTCAGCGCGTGTGGGACGAACTGCTGAAGTCGAGTGACTTTATCCAGCGGCGCGAGGAAATTCGCGGTTGGAATTCCAATCATCCAAATCGCAAACGCGGGCTTGCCATCACACCGGTGAAATTTGGAATTTCCTTCACCACCACCCATCTCAATCAGGCCGGTGCGCTCGTTCTCCTTTATCAGGATGGCACCGCGCAGGTGAATCACGGGGGAACGGAAATGGGGCAGGGCGTTTACAGCAACATCGCGCAAATCGCCGCGCGCGAGCTTGGCCTAACGAGTGATCGTGTCCGTGTCATGGCCACGCGAACCGACAAGGTGCCGAACACATCGGCGACGGCCGCTTCATGCGGCACGGACTTAAATGGCGCCGCCGTCAAGAATGCTTGTGACAAGTTGCGCATGCGTTTGTTGCCTTTCGCGATTGAGATGCTGGAAGAAAAAAACGGGCGCGCCCTCTCGCGGTACGAAATCGTCTTTGCCGATAACTTTTTCTTCCACGGCAGCGCAACGGAAAATCGGCTGCCGATTTTTGAATTGCTGCAACGCGCCTATTTCGCGCGGACGAGTTTGAGCGCGACCGGATTTTATCGGACGCCCGACATCAGCTACGATCGCGCCGCGGGTCGGGGAAAACCGTTTCATTATTTCGCCGTCGGCGCGGCGGTGAGTGAAGTGGAGATCGATGGCTTCACCGGCATGCATCACATTCGCCGCGTCGATATTTTGCACGACACCGGCGACCCGGTGAATCTCGGTGTAACGCGCGGACAAATCGAAGGCGGCTTCGTGCAAGGCGCGGGCTGGCTCACCTGCGAAGAATTGGTCTGGGATTCGGAAGGCCGGCTCCGCACGCATTCGCCGGACACTTACAAAATTCCCGCGGTGGGCGATACGCCGGATGTTTTTAACGTCGCGCTGCTGACCGAGGCCACGCAGTCGAATGTCATTCACGGCAGCAAAGCCGTGGGAGAACCGCCATTGATGCTGGCGATTTCTGTGCGCGAAGCGATTCGTGATGCGGTTGCGGCTTTCGGAAAAAACGGCGATCAGATTCCGCTCGCATCCCCAGCCACGCCGGAAGCGATCTTTACTGCCGTTCGCGGTCTAACGAATAGTTCGGTTCGGGCGGAAGCGACGTCCGTGCATGTGACGGCGGAGCCGGTTCTTTCGTGAGAGAAATCGAACACAAACTCAGCGTCGCGCGCGGCGAGACGCCGGCGGAGTTGCTCTTCAAGAACGCGCAGCTCGTGAATGTTTTCAGCGGCGAAATTTATTCAGAGAATGTTGCGGTCGATGATGGTCGCGTCGTCGGCTTTGGCGAATACGATGCGCGCGAGGTGATCGATCTCGAAGGCGCGTACCTCGCACCGAGTTTGATCGACGGACATTTTCACGTCGAAAGCACGATGGTCACAGTGCCGGAGTTTGCGCGGGCCGTCGTGCCGCACGGCACGGGCGCAATGGTGATCGACCCGCACGAATTCGCCAACGTGCTCGGGAAAGAGGGTATTCAATATGTGCTCGATTCGAGCAAGGGTTTGCCGATCGATTTTTTCATCATGTTGCCCTCGTGCATTCCCGCGACGCATTTGGAAACGAGCGGCGCGCGGCTGTACGCTTCCGATCTCGCCGAGATGATCAACGACGAACGCATCGCCGGCGTGGCGGAGTTGATGAATTATCCCGGCGTTTTTCTCGGGATGGAAAGCGAGCTGGCCAAGATTCATGCGGGCAAAGGAAAATTAATCGACGGACATGCGCCGGGGCTGCGCGGCAAGAATCTGAACGCCTACGCGCTGGCCGGCGTGCGCTCCGATCACGAGAGCACCGATCTGGAAGAAGCGCGCGAAAAGCTGCGTCTCGGCGTCCATCTGCTCGTGCGCGAAGGAAGCACAGAACGAAATCTTGAACACATCATATCACTCGTTAGGCCGGAAAATTCCGCAAATTGTTCCTTCGCCACCGATGATAAGTTGCCGGGCGATTTGTTGAACGAAGGTCACATCGACCATTCGATTCGCAAGGCCATCAAGCTGGGCATTGCGCCGATGACCGCCATCCAAATGGGCACGATAAATACCGCGCGCCATTATCGTCTGCGCAATCATGGCGCGATCGCGCCCCGCTATTGGGCGGACTTCATCGTGTTCGACGATCTGGAGAAGTTTGTCGTCCGACGCGTTTACAAAAAAGGAAAGTTGGTGGCGGAGAATGGTGAATATCGCGGCGCCGAAGTCGCTGCCGCGAAGCAACCGCGCAACACCATGAACATTCGCTTCCGCGGCGCGGATGACCTTGCGATCGACGGAACGAACGCGAAGAAAATTCGAGTGATCGAGATTGTGCCCGATCAAATTGTGACGAACGCGATCAGTCTCGAGCCGAAAATAGAGAACGGCCGAATCGTTTCCGATCCATCACGCGACATTCTGAAGCTGGTCGTGGTCGAGCGGCACAACGCGACCGGAAATGTCGGCGTCGGTTTCGTGCGGGGATTCCAACTCAAACGTGGTGCGCTCGGCTCAACCGTGGCGCACGACGCACACAACGTCGTGGTTGTTGGTGTGAACGACAGCGACATTGTTGCGGCAGTTCGTGCGTTGCAAGAAATGAGCGGCGGGCAGGTGGCAATCGAGAACGGAAATGAAATCGCCGCGCTGCCGTTACCGATTGCCGGTCTCGTCTCCGATCGACCATTGGCGGAAGTCGTGGAAGAAATTCGCGCGTTGAACGCAGCTGCGGCGCAACTCGGCAGCAAACTGCCGGCGCCATTCATGTCGCTTTCGTTTTTGAGTCTCTCGCCGATTCCGGCGCTGAAGCTTACCGACCAAGGACTGGTTGACGCGGTCAATTTGAAGCTGACCAGTCTGATCGAGTGAATTTTCTCGAGCAGATTGTGGCGCGTCGGCGCGCGCATGTGCAGGCGCAACGCGACGCCGCTGCGGAAACGTTTCGGCACGAAGCCGTGCAAGCGCGCGCCGGAAAATCGCCGCATCGTTTGCGCGCTGCCTTGCAAGGCGACGGAGTGAACATCATTGCAGAATTCAAACGCGCTTCGCCTTCGTTAGGAATGATCAGGCGAGATGCGATTGTCGAAGAGATGGTCGCTCTTTACGAACTTGGTGGAGCCGCGGCGATTTCGATTTTGACGGAACAACATTCGTTTCATGGTTCGATCGAAGATCTGGGAGCGGCGCGCATCACCACCGCGCTTCCAATTTTGCGCAAGGATTTCACGGTCGATCAATTCCAAATCGACGAAGCCGCCGTCAACGGCGCCGACGCGATCCTGCTTATCGTCGCGGCGTTGAGTGACGAGGACTTGTTAGGCATGCGGCGACGTGCCGAAGAAGAACTGGGCCTCGATGCCCTGGTCGAAGTGCACAATGCGGAGGAATTTAAGCGCGCGGTGGCGTGTGGCTCTAGATTGATCGGCGTGAACAATCGCGATCTGCGCACCTTCAAAACTTCTCTCGAAACTTCCATCGCCCTGGCCGCGCACGCGAGTGATGGGCTGACGCTGGTGAGTGAAAGTGGGATATCTTCGGCGGCGGATATCGATCGGTTGCGGGAGTGCGGCTATCGCGGTTTTCTCATCGGCGAATCGCTCATGCGCGCGGACGATCCGGTGGATTTGCTGCAATCACTTCGGCATGCCTGAGACGAAGATCAAAGTCTGTGGCCTAACGAGTCCTGTAGAAGCGCGATTTTGCGCTGCGTTTGGCGTCGATTTCATCGGCCTGAACTTTTCCCCGCAGAGTCCGCGGTGCCTTGGCGAAGACGAAGCCGCGAAGATAATTGAAGCCGCTCGCACTGATCTTTTGGAGACGAAATTCATCGGTGTCTTCGTTGATCAGTCGCTCGATTTCGTGCAGCAAATGGTCGATGACTTGCGACTTGATGGCGTGCAGTTGCATGGAAATGAGACGCCGGAGTTTGTTAGCAAGGTGCGTGCGCTTTTTCGGATCAAGGCTTTGCGCGTGGGGCCGGATTTTAACCTGACTCCGAAAGTTTTCGCGAGCGAAGCGATCCTGCTCGATACCTGGAATTCAGCTCAGGTCGGTGGGACGGGTGAGACGTTTGATTGGTCGATCGCAGTAAATATGCGACCGCGCGTGTCTCTGCTTTTTCTGGCCGGCGGCTTGAACGCGCAAAACGTCGGGGCCGCCATTCGGATGGTCGAGCCATTTGCCGTGGATGTTTGCAGCGGCGTGGAAGAAAATCCGGGACAGAAAAGCGAAAGCAAAGTGCGCGAGTTCATCGATGCTGTGCGCGTGAATGAGAGGATGGAAACGTGAAGAAGCTGCGATCGGAGCCGAACGCGCAGGGATACTGGGGCGAATTCGGCGGACGCTTCGTGGCGGAGACGTTGGTCGCGCCGCTTGAGGAATTGACCAAGGCATTTCGAACCGCGCAGCGCGATCGCGATTTCAAAAAGCGATTGGCGGACTTGCGGAAGAATTATTCCGGACGACCGACGCCGCTGGGATTTGCAGAACGCCTAACGAGTCGTGCCGGTGGCGCGCGCATTTTTCTGAAGCGCGAAGATTTGCTCCACACCGGTGCGCACAAAATTAACAACGCGCTCGCTCAGGGTTTGCTCGCACAACGGATGGGCAAACAGCGAATCATCGCGGAGACCGGCGCGGGTCAGCATGGCGTGGCGACTGCGACCGTCTGCGCGCTGCTCGGACTCGACTGCATCGTTTACATGGGCGCGGAAGATGTGCGTCGGCAGGAGCCGAACGTTTTGCGGATGCGTTTGCTCGGCGCGGAAGTGCGCGTCGTCGATAGCGGATCGCGCACGTTGAAGGATGCGATTAACGAAGCGCTGCGCGACTGGGTAGCGAACGCGCGCGACACTTACTACTTGTTAGGCAGCGCGCTCGGTCCGCATCCTTATCCACTGATGGTGCGCGAATTCCAGAGTGTCATCGGCGAAGAAACGCGCCGGCAATTTCTCGCGCGCGAAAAACGGTTGCCAGATGCGATCGTCGCCTGCATCGGCGGCGGATCGAATGCCATTGGAATTTTTCATCGCTTTCTCGGCGATGCCAAAGTGCGGTTGATCGGCGTTGAGGCTGGTGGAAAAGGCAAACAGTTGGGCGAGCACGCCGCTCGTTTCGCGCGCAACGGCGGCGGCAAGCCCGGCGTTCTCCACGGCACGATGAGTTACGTCTTGCAGGATAAGGATGGGCAAATTTCAAACACGCATTCGATTTCGGCCGGGCTCGATTATCCAGCGATCGGACCGGAGCACTCGTTCCTGCGCGATTGTAAACGGGTCGAATATGTTTCGGTGAATGACGCCGAAGCCTTGCGCGGCTTTCATTTGCTGGCGGAAATGGAGGGAATTATTCCCGCCTTGGAATCGGCCCACGCTGTGGCCTATGCGGTGCGTTTGGCGAGAAAACTCCCGCGCAGCAAAGGGATCGTGGTTAATTTGTCCGGTCGCGGCGACAAGGACTTAGCGAGCGTCCAACCACTCGTTAGGCAATGAGTCGCTTTACGACGGGAGATCGCGCTCGATTTATCCCGTTCATTGTCGCGGGTGATCCCGACTTGAAGACAAGCGCGGCGTTGATCCTGGCGCTGAGCGAACTCAAACCGATGGCGATTGAAGTCGGCGTGCCCTTTAGCGATCCGACCGCGGATGGACCGACGATTCAGCGAAGTGGCCAACGCGCCTTGCGGAATGGCACGACGCTTCCGGCTATTCTTGCGATGTTAAAAACAATTAACGGCGAGGAATGCGCTCCGATTGTTTTGTTCGGCTATTACAATCCTATTTTGCAATTCGGTTTGGATCAGTTTGTTCGTGCGGCCGCCCAGTCAGAGGTAAGCGGCGTGCTCGTGGTGGACTTGCCGGCGGAAGCGGCCCGGCCGTTGCAGAAAAAACTGCAAAAGAAAAACATCGATCTAATTTTTCTAGTCACTCCGACCACGGGAGATAAGCGGCTGAAGCAGATCGTGCGCATGGCAACCGGGTTCATTTACGTCGTCGCCCGCACCGGTGTTACGGGGACGGCGCGCGGATTGGCGGATGAGTCGCAACAACTCGTTAGGCGAATTCGCGCTCTGACAGATTTGCCGGTCGCGGTTGGTTTTGGCATTACAACGGGTGAACAGGCGCGGCGCGTTTGCTATTACGCGGACGCGGCCGTCGTCGGTTCGCGGCTGGTGCAGGAAATCGAAGAGAGTGGAGAGCTAAGTCGCGCGCAAGTGGTGAAACGAGTTTTGCGATTAGCGCGGCAATTTGCGGCATGAAGATTTTCGACATCTCGCGCCGCCTAACGAATGATCTCGCGCCCTGGCCCGGCGATACGTCATTTACTTTCGAACTGAAGGGACAGATCGCGCAGGGCAGCAGTGTGAATGTCGGTGCGATCGAAATGAGCGTGCACAACGGCACGCATGCCGACGCCGCATTTCATTTTGATTCTGCCGGCTGGACGATGGAAAAAGCGGAACTGCCAACCTACTTTGGTTCGGCAGTGGTAATTGATCTAACCAAGCTGTTTCAAAACGGCGCGCTGCCGAGGATCGGGGTCGGCGATCTCGAAAGGATGGAGGCTGACTTGAGTACGGCCCCGCGACTGTTGTTGAAGACAGATATTTGGCCGGACTCGACAAAGTTTCCGGAGAAGATTCCCGTGATCGCAGCCGAAGTTCCGGCGTGGTTGCAGGCGAAGGGAGTGAAACTGCTCGGTCTGGATTTGCCTTCAGTGGACGAGATCGACGCGAAGAATTTGATCAATCACCACTCGTTAGGCAAAGCGGGCATTAACATCGTCGAATCACTCGATCTCAGTGAGATTCGCGAAGGAAAATATCAATTCGCGGGACTCCCGTTGAAAATTTCCGGCGCCGACGGTGCGCCGATCCGGGCGATTTTGTGGCGCGATTGAGTGACGTGGAATTTCTAGAGCGACCAGCGCTGCGACGCGCCGTGTGGGTCGTGATTATCCTGCTCTTCGCGATCACAAATTTGCCCTGGCACCTCGATAACTACGATCAGGCGAAACAAGCCTTCACGTCTTTCGAGATGGTGAATGAAGGGCATTGGATTTATCAGCACACGCCTAACGAGAAGATCGCGACCAAGCCTCCGTTGGTCGGTTGGATTTCGGCCGCCTGTTACGAAATCACTCGCTCGTGGGAAGTGGCGTGGCAGTTGCCATCGTTGACGGCAGCGCTGGCCATTGCCTTGTTGTTGCTGCGCGCGGCCAATGTTTACGGATTTGCCGCCGGCACGATTGCGCTCGCTGCCTTCGGTTTGAATCTGCTCTCGCCCAGACTGGCGACATTAGTGCGAACGGACATGTCCCTGGCGTTGGTGGTCTTTTTATTGGGCTGGAAAATCTGGAAAAAAATTCGCGCGGCCACACAATGGAATTCGCGCGATCGCCTGGTCATGTTCGCGCTGCTCACCGCGGCGATGTTGATCAAAGGGCCGATCGTCTATGCCTTTCTTCTTCCGGGCATCGTCGCCTTTCAGTTTTGGAAACGTGGGGAAGCGGTGAGTGCGTGGTGTGGCTGGTGGCCATGGATTGCTTCGTTGGCAATTTTTGGAATGTGGGTGGCGGCAGGAATTCAGTGGGTGCCCGGCTTTTACGAGCAAGTAGTGCTGAAGGAATTTGCCGGCCGATTCGGCGAGACGATGCATCGGCCGCAGCCTTTCTATTTTTATCTCCCGCATCTGCTGCAAAAATTCGCGCCCTGGAGCTTGCTCTCGTTAGGCCTCGGAGTCGCCGCCTGTCGGGTGCGAGAAAAAATTCCTGCGGACGTTTTTTGGCTGATTGTTTGGAGTCTCGGCGGACTGGTCGTGATGTCGCTGATTCCTTCGAAGCGAGTTGATCGGATTTTTCCGATCGTTCCGCCTCTCTGTTTGTTCATCGCGTTCCAGGCGCGACGCGCCCCGCGATGGGCCGCGATTTCCTTGCTCGTTGCTACGCTGTTCACCGGCGCCTACTCGGCTGAGAGAATTTTCCGCGCATATCACGATGATGAAGGCGCCTTGGCCCGCTTCGGCGCGGAAGTGCGCCGCGAGGCCGCCGCGAATAATTGGCGTTACGAAGTTATCGGCGGAAGAGAGGAAGGATTGCTCCTGTATCTGCGCAGGACACGATTCGTTAGGCGAGACGAAGCAGTCGCCCGATGGAACGCTGGAGCACTCGACGCATTAGTGGCACCTGCGGAAGAGGTGGCGCAATTGCTGAAAGAAATGGACGGGGCTAAATCGGAGAAACTTGAAGCATTGATCGTGGTGAACCGCGAGCCGCGGCGGTATCTTCTTTTGCGAAGGTGAACAGCTGCTCGACTTCGCAGGCGTTCGACACAACTGTTTCTTCCGCGTGAGCGATTTTCCGAAAACTGAAATTGAGACTCTCTGGTGTCCGTGGCGGGTGGAGTATTTCGAAAAGGAGAATCCCAATCCCGATTTTCTTTCCGAAGCCGCGCGCGCCAGTGACGACGCCGCGCATTTGGTGATCACGCGGCGCAAGAATGCGTTTCTGATGATGAACCGTTACCCCTACGCCGTGGGACATCTCATGGCCGTCCCGTATCGAAAAACGGGTGAGATCGATTCGTTAGGCGAAAACGAAATTGTGGAGCTGTGGCAACTGGCCGCGCATGGACGCCGTTTGTTGCGCGAGACGATGAAGGCGCAGGGATTCAACATCGGGATCAATCTTGGGACCTGCGCCGGTGCGGGCGTACCGGATCATTTGCATCTGCACATCGTGCCGCGCTGGAACGGCGACACGAATTTTATGCCGATGCTGACTGGAACGCGTCTCTTGTCGGAAGGCTTGCAGAGTCTCTACGAAAAATTGATGGCGACGCAGGCCAAACTCGCAGAGGAAAAATCATGAACGAAAACCCGGCCGCACCAGCTCCACCACCGAACGCGGGCAGCGGTTGCTGTGGGATGGGTTGCGCAACTCTGCTCGCGCTAATTGTCTTCTTCGCGATCGCTTTTTTCGGTGGCGGTCTTTGGGCGATTCATCATTACAAACACAAATACACTTCGCCGGAGCCGATGACCTTGCCGAACCAGGAAATTTCCGAAGAACCAGCCGCGATCGCAGGAGTGAGTTCGCCGTCAGCTCCGTTGGCGGCGGCTTCGGCAACGGCCACACCAGTGGTGGTGCAGCATACGGAGACCGATTGGAAAGCTTTTGAGAAGGCGGGCAAGCGAAACGAGAAAGCGCGGATCGCGTTGAGCGCAGCGGAAATCAATTCGCTGCTGCAAAGTAACCGGGACGCGCAAGTGAACGTCTCAATCGATAATAATGTCGCGCGCGTGCGCTTCAGTATGGCGCTGAAGAATGTGCCGATGCTTAAGGGTCGCTATTTCAACGGCGAAGGCACGGTGAAAGCGTCAGCCGATGGCGACCCGGGCAAGGCGGAAATTTCCAACATTATTTTGTCCGGCGAAAATGTTCCGGACAGCGTCATCGATCAGCGATTTCTCGGGATGAAATCGCTCCGCAGCGTGATTTCGGATTGGTTGGACAAGCGCAATATCCAAAGTTTCCGGATCGAAAATAATACGGTGCTCGGCGAGACGCGCGGGCCGTGAATTGTAGCGGCGGTCTATGACCGCCGAATGCCTCGATCGGATACCTTCTCGTTAGGCCAAAAATCTCGGCGGTCATAGACCGCCGCTACAACAGACGCATCCAGAATCACTGCATGATCTCGCGGACGAAGACATTGAGTTGTCCGTCGGATTGCTTGCGCACTTCGGTGATTTCGTAAGGACGCGCTTCGTCACGAGTGACAGTTGATCCTTGCGCGGGCGGTGTGTAGCCCGCAGGGAATTCGACCACGATGCGAGTGGATGAGGGCGCGCCGAAATGCAGCACGGCGTCGGTTAGTTTATTTTTCGGGCGCAGGACGGCGCGGTTCGCCTCTGCGAAATTAACCACGAATTGTCCGCGCAGATAAACTCGTTCGCCGGCGAGACCGTGATCGGCGACGTCGCCGAGATCGGCCGGATTAATAAGACGGCCCACCGGCATTTTCCCTGGCGGATAAGTTTTCCAAGATCCGCCGCCCGCGGTTGAGGCAAGAGTTGAATCGGGATTCGCAGGTTGAATCGGTGGCGTCGCCACGGCGACAGCAGGCGAACTTACGGGAACAGTCGGACGCGGCGCGGCTGAGGCCGCAGCGAGTGCAGTTGGTTTCGGCGTAACTGAAGGTTTGTTGGCGACTGCTGCCGGTGCGGGCGTGGCCTTTTCGCCTTTGGCGAGCTTTCGGCCTTTCGCGCTCAGCGCTAATTTCTCTGCGATGCGCGGCGCGGGAGTCGGCGTGGGTGTTTCGACCGGCGCGGCTTGTTCGACGCGAATCAATTCATTTGCGGCCACCGCAGGCGTCGCGCTCGCTCCGGTTCCTGGAATCGTTATTCCTGGAATTTCTGCCTTTGATCGCGCTGCCGTCACGATCTGGCCACGGCTCGCTTCCGCTGTCTTGCGTTCGTCGTCTTTGAAGAGCGGCCAGCCCGCAGCCATGTTCAAATCGAGCGGCGGCTCGAGACTGAAACTGCCGCGACCCTGCGTAACGGTGTAACTTCCGTAGAGCAATGGCACGGTGGTTATGAGCACGCGGCCGTCATTCAGTTTCTCCGCGTGAACGACCACCGAGAGGTCGTGTGTCCGTTCGAGTTTAATCTCGAGACCGCGCAGGAGCGTTTGTTTCATGGCCGGGACCGTTTGCGGATCCGCGGGATAGACATGTTCCATCAGCACCTCACCGAAATCGACCGCGTCCGTCAACGTGACCATGCCAGAGGTGAACAAGTCGTTAGACCCAAGCTCGCGCGCGCCAACGACGGTGAAACGACCGACGACATACGGAACCAGACCTGCCACTTGCTGATAATTTCGAATGAAATTGCGCGCCAGTTCTGCGTTCGTCTTGGCCAGTTCGGCGGAATGCATCGTGCCATAGCGCTCGAACAACTGTTTGGGCGAAAGAAATTCGCCGGGCGGCGCAGCCGTTAACTGAAACCGTTTCGGCTGCTCGACTTTGTGCAGCTTCTTTAAAATGCGGTAGCTGTCGGGCCGCTCCGGTTGCGAAAAAACATAATAGCTGCCGAGCCACGCGCCCATGGCCATGCCGATCAAAAGCAGAATGGCGATCGTCCAAACGAAGAGATTGGCTTTGCGCCGGGGCCGCGTGTAGGCCTCGTCGTAACGTTGGTATGCCCGATCCATCTAGGCGGCTGGCTCTCGCGCCGGTTCCGTCTTCACGCCGGGCGGGCCGGTTCGAAAGAAGTGCCGCAACCGCAGGTCCGCGCCGCGTTGGGATTAAGGATCTGAAAACCAGCACTCGTTAGGCCGTCCTGATAATCGAGCGTGGCGCCGCGAAGAAGTTGCGCGCTTTCGTCATCGACAAAAAACTCCACGCCATCGCGCTCGATCACCGCGTCGCCGGTCTTGCGCGCGTCGAGCGACATCTCGTATTGCAGTCCCGAGCATCCGCCCTTCGCGATCTGCACCCGCAAACCTTTGCTATCGCTATCCACGCGCTCCTGCAGGAGCGATCGGAGTTGGCGCACGGCATTGTCAGTCACGTTGAGCATGGCAGGGGGATTATCGCGCCACAGAGTTCCGCTCGCAATCGAGAATCGAAAAACTAGATTCGAAAACGCATGAGTCGCATCCATTTGCTTCCCGACATTCTCGCCAGCCAGGTGGCCGCGGGAGAAGTGGTCGAGCGGCCTGCTTCCGTCGTGAAGGAACTGGTCGAAAACAGCATCGATGCCGGTGCGAGCCGTGTGGAAATTGTGATTCGCCGTGGCGGCATCTCGCTGGTGCGTGTGGTCGATGACGGCTGCGGGATGGACCGCGACGATGCGCTGCTTTCTTTGGAACGACATGCCACGAGCAAGATCCGATCAGCGGAAGATTTGGCGGCGATCGGCACGTTGGGTTTTCGCGGCGAAGCATTGCCGAGCATAGCGAGCGTTTCGCGGTTTCGCCTAACGAGTCGTGAAGCTGGTGCGACGGCCGGGACAGAGATAGTCGTGGCCGGTGGGAAAATTGAAACCGTGCGCGAAGGCGGCGAAGCACCCGGCACGCAAGTCGAAGTGCGTGCGCTTTTTTACAACCTCCCGGCGCGACGAAAATTTCTCCGGTCGGAAAATACCGAAAGCCGCAATGTCGAACACCAATTACATCTGCAGGCGATCGGTCATCCCGAGATCGCCTTTGCCTTCGTGCGGGACGAGCGCGTCATCTTTCAGTTACCCTCGACAACTTCATTGCGCGATCGCGTACGCGATTTGCACGGAACGGATTTGGTCGGTCGTCTCTTGGAAGTCGAACCGATCACCGGCGCGAGAATCGAAATCAGCGGACTGATTGGCCAGGCGGGACTCAGCCGACAAACGCGCGCGCAACAGCTCGTTTTTGTGAATGGGCGCGCCATCGAAAGTCCGGTGATGAATGCGGCTTTGCGCGAAGGCTATCACACCGCGCTGATGAAAGGTCAGTTTCCGGTCACGTTTCTATTCGTTAGGCTGGACCCGGCCGCGGTGGATGTGAACGTGCATCCGGCGAAACGCGAAGTGCGCTTCCGTGATCCGAACGGCGTCCGCGAAGCCGTCGTCGTGGCGATTATCCGCACGCTGGAAAGGGGCCGCGCAAATTGGCAGGAACAATTCCGGGCTCCGCCGGCGGAGGTTCTTCCTTCCAGTGACGGCGCGATGGAGCCGCCGCTCCTTCCTCCGGAAAAATTTGAACCGATCGCACCAGCACTCGTTAGGCAAGAATACCGCGAGCAAATCAGATCCGAGCCGCGACCCGATCAACAATTTCAGATCATCGGCGTGCTCAACAAGCTTTACGTGTTGATGGAGAATGCGTCCGGGCTTGTTCTGGTCGATCAACATGCGGCGCATGAGCGGATTCTTTTCGAGGAACTACGTCGACGGATGGAAGACAAGGGCGTGCCCTCGCAACGCCTGCTCCTGCCGCAAACATTCGAATTGCCGCCGCGCGATGCCGAATGGGTCGAACGAAATGTCGCGACCCTGCAGAAAATGGGAATCGGGATCGAACCCTTCGGCACGCAGACATTCAAGATCGACAGCCTGCCGACTTTTTTTCACGCGCCCGATCCGCTGCGCCTCATGCACGACGTCATCGACGAATTACGCAGCGCGACGAACAACAGCTCGGCCTTGCGATTAGGCGAAGACATGATTGCGAAAACGGTTTGCCGGCACGCGGTCAAAGCGAACGATGTGCTGCGTTTTCCCGAAGTGGAAAAACTAATTCGCGACCTGCTCGATTGCGAGCTGCCCTACTGCTGTCCGCACGGCCGTCCAACCATGATCCAAATTTCGCACGCCGAGTTGGAAAAGAAATTCGGCCGGAAAGTCTAACGAGAGATTCTGTCGCGGAGTAGATAATAGAGAAATAGAGTGTTGTAACGCAGGTAACGTTTTGCCAGCCGGCGCGGCTCGCTCCAAAGGCGGTAAAGCCATTCAAACCCATGGTCTTGCAGCCAACGTGGCGCTTGTCTCACTTGGCCGGCGTGGAAAGCGAAGGCCGCACCGACGGCAAAATAAACACCTCGCGACAGACGATGTTTGTTGCGCGCGATCCAAAGCTCTTGTTTTGGACAACCAAGCCCGACCCAAATATAACGCGCCCCGGAGTCGGCGATGGCGCGAATGATTTTCCGATCCTCCGCGTCATCCCATTCACCAAAAGGCGGAACGTAGCTTCCGGCAATTTGCAAAGCCGGCATTTGCCTAACGAGTTGTTGCGCGAGTTGGTCGAGCAGTGACTGCGGGCCACCAACCAGGAAATGCGTGGCGTCCGGCTCGTCCGAAGATGCTTTCAGAAAGCGCAGCATGAAGGTCGGACCGTAAACGCGATCGCGCAGCCGTTCCTCCGGTGGAAGCGCGCGATTAATGCACCACACCAGCGGCATTCCGTCGGGCAGAAGCAGGTCGAATTTCTCCAGCGCGCCACGGAAGGCGAGGTCATGACGGGCAAGGGAAACGACGTGAGTGTTGGCCGCAGCTATCGCGAAAACGCGATCTGACTCTGACCACTCACGCACGATGGCAATTGCCTTCGCGTAATCCAGAACCGCCAACGGGCTGCCCAGGATTGGATAGGTGTGAAGCGACACAGGCATGACATTCGAGGAATCGACTAATCATGCCTGCGTTGCGCAATCGGTCACGATGTTTTACAATCGTCCCGCTTATGCCGCGGAAGAAGATCCTTATTTGTGGAGCCGGTGGCTTTATTGGCGGTCATCTCGTGGCCGATTTGCTGCGCCAGGGTCAGGATGTTCGCGCGGTAGATTATAAGCCGGTCGACGAGTGGTATCAGCTTTTCCCCGAGGCCGAAAATGAGCAGCGTGATCTGCGCGAGCGCGAGGCGTGCGAGGCGGCCGTGCGCGACAGCGCGATTGTTTACAACCTTGCCGCTGACATGGGCGGAATGGGTTTCATCGAGAACAATAAGGCCCTTTGTATGCTAAGCGTGCTTATCAACACGCACATGCTTATGGCTGCAAAAGAAGAAGGGGTCGAGCGCTTCTTCTATGCCTCGTCAGCCTGCGTCTATGCCGCGGACAAGCAGACCGACCCTAATGTCACTGCCCTGAAAGAGGAAGATGCTTACCCTGCGATGCCCGAGGATGGTTACGGCTGGGAGAAGTTATTCAGCGAAAGGATGTGCCGGCATTTCCGGGAGGACTTCGGCATCATAACTCGGGTGGCTCGTTATCATAACGTGTATGGTCCGCACGGCACCTACGATGGCGGGAGAGAGAAAGCTCCTGCTGCTATTTGCCGCAAGGTCATTGAAGCAAAACTATCCGGCAATAATACGATCGAGATTTGGGGCGACGGCGAACAGACTCGTAGCTTCCAGTGGATCGACGATTGCGTGAAGGGCACGCAGATGATCATGCATGGCGACTTTGCCGAACCGCTCAACCTCGGTAGTAGCGAGCTCGTTACTATCAACCGCCTTGTTGATCTCGTGGAAGATATTGCCGGAGCAAAACTCGAACGGCGTTACAATCTTTCCGCGCCCAAAGGGGTTAATGGCCGCAACAGCGACAACACACTTATCCAAAAAATCTTCGGCTGGGAACCATCGACACGTCTGCGCGATGGCTTAGAGCGCACTTACCAGTGGATCTACGATGACATGATCGCGCGCTGCCAGGGCCGGAAGAAGGCAGAGCTGGTTGCCTGAGTTCCATATTCTGGCAACTTAGATAATGGTTTCCTCCGTTGAGTCCGCGCTCGTCTGGGCGAAACGCAATCCGTTGCCGGCTTTGCTGCTAGCGACCATCGGCGGCACGCTGGTCTACTTCTACGGCTTTCTTCATCTCTACGGGGATCGCACCATCGCGAATTGGGCCTGGATCCGCTACCTGCCCGAATACAACCAGGAGCACAGCCGCCTTATTCCATTCATTTTTGGTTTCCTAATCTGGTTTCACCGGAAAGAGCTGGCGGAAGCGCCCAAGAAAGGTAGCAACTGGGGACTGGCCCTGATCGGTCTCGGCGCATTCTTCTATGTGGTGGCGGCCCGTGCTCTGCAAGCGCGTGTGGCCTTGTTCGCTTTACCCTTTTTGCTTGCCGGTGTGATTCTGTTCATCTGGGGTAAACAAGTTGCGCGCATCCTGGCTTTCGCCTGCGCCTTTCTAGTATTCCTTATTCCGGCGGCGGCGATTGAACAGACAAGTTTCCGTTTGCAGTTTTTTATCACCGGGGTGGTGGAAAAATTGAGCGGATTTTTCGGCATCCAGATTTATTCAGTCGGAACGACGTTGCGTGCTGTCGATGGTAGTTGGGGGTTCGATATCTCCGAAGGTTGCAGCGGCATTCGCTCGCTCATCGCCATGACCATGATCACCGCCATCTATGTTCACATCATGGAAAGGCAGCTTTGGAAAAAGGTGGTTATCTTCAGCCTCTCAGTGGTCTTTGCCGTGATCGGTAATGTCGGGCGTATCTTTACAATCATCATCCTAGCTCGCCTCGGTTTTCCAAATTTTGCCGGGGGCCTTTACCATGATTGGTCGCCTTTCATCATCTTTCCTTTCGCCCTTGGCTGCATGCTCTTAACGAGTAAGCTGTTAAACCTGAACTACCGCCAGGTCTCACAGGAGTCGCGGCGGACACTTACTCGCCAGGAGAAGGTAACCTATGACTACTAGGCGCTTGCTTCTTCTTCAGCTTCTTCTTTTGGTCTCATTAGGTGCGGTTTTCTTTCTTCCTAAAGTAGTTAACTCTAGTCCGCAGGGCATTGAACTGGCCTTACCGGAGCAGGTCGGGAACTGGCTCGGCGCGGATCAGGAAATTACCAAGAAGGAATTGGAAGTCCTGGCCAAGGATACTTCTTTCGCTCGCAAGCTTTACGTCGATGGCAAAGGGCACCAGGTCTTCGCCTCTATCGTCATGTCCGGACAGGATTTGGATAACAGTATCCATCGTCCGGAACGTTGTTTGCCGGCGCAAGGCTGGAGTATCGTTGATTCGCGTCGGGTAAATATTCCTACTCCGAACGGTCGCGGTCTCGAGACCACGCGCCTGCACAACGTCCGCAAAGCTACGACGCACGAGGGTCAGGTATTTTCCATTTACAACCTGAATTACTACTGGTTTGTAGGCTACAACGAAACTACTGCCTCACATCTTCGCCGCACCTGGCTCGATATCCGTGACCGTGTCCTTTACGGATATAACCAGCGGTGGGCCTATGTTACGATCGCAGCTAACATACCACTCGGTGAGTTGCAATATGGTGAAGCAGATACCGACGAAACGTTGAAGGAATTTATCAGGCTGCTGCTGCCCGAGATTCATCGCCCCGGCGAGGCAGTACCCTAGCGTTGCCACACGGTAAAAGCGGGCAAGCTCCTCGTTAGTTGAAAGCTTTCTCCCTTCAGGTAGCTCTGGGTAGCTTGATTGGCGTCGAAGATGTCGGTCTTGGATAGGATGATAACATCGGGACGAGGTAGCTGCCGCAGCTCCTCCACGGTAGGATTGAGAACAACGATGGGATTGGTGTTTGGTTGCCCAACAGGTAATTGATAATACCTGGCCCCCGCCAGATCGGCCGACCACCAAACCGTTTTGTTCGCTGCCATTGCCTGGCGGGCTTCTGCGGTAGCGTCGCGGTAATCGTCCTTGCGATGACGTGCGGCGAAGCGCAGGGAGAATGATGAGCCTAACCAGAGCAGGAGCATGGCCGCTGCAATAGCTTTCGAGCGTGTCTTCCATAACCGCACCACGCCAACCGTGAGGAGGATGCAAATGAGTGGGGCTAGCGGAGTAAAGTGCCTTCCTAACAAGCGGAAGTTAGCTACGAAGCCAAAGATTGTCATTACTACGGCGGCAGGCAGACCATAGATCAAACCGATGGTGAGTTTGGAGCGGATCTCGACCGCTAGGAGCATCCGCACAGCGCTGCCAAGAACTACCAGCAGAGTCATGAACAAGAGAGCTAGAGGCAAGAAGAATGGTTGGAGGGAGGAAAGCCGCGCTTCCCTCATTTGCAGGCGACCGGGACCCAGTCCTGAAAAACCAAATAGCTCGAAGGGCGCGTAGAATAAGTTGCCTAAGCCCATGTTTCCTACAGCCGACCCGCGCGCGCCATGCAATAGACTCCAGAAATAATAGCTCCCGAGCAGGCCGAGTCCAACGAAAGTAGCTGCCGCCCATGTAACTTCATGGCGGTCCGGAAGACGGTGTTCGGTGATGGAAATGTAGCATAACGCCAGGATGGCGGTCGCGCTCCATGCTGCACCCAGCAGGCTGCTTCCCGCTAGGAACAGTATTCCGAGTGAGAGTAAAGCGAAACCAGCTCGTCTCCCGTCCCCGCTCGATTCCTGATGGACTTCACCCAAACCGCAAATGACCATGCAAGACGCGGCATACTGCATCAGGTAAGGACGTCCTTCATCCAGGTAATACCAAACAAAAGGACTTATCGCGGCGATAAAGAGAAGCGGACGCGAATCGAGGCCCGATCTCCGAGTTACTCTATAAAGGAAGTATTGAGCAAGAAAGAACCATGGCAGGTTAGCGGCGCGTAAAGCCAGCTCGGAATGCCCCGCTATTTTTTCCCAGCCCCAGAGGTAGAGCATGTAAAACGGCATTTGCAGATCGGAGCCTTTCTCGGATACGAACGCGCCCCACCAGGCTTCGAGCGTGGGTTGCATCGCTTTCAGCGCACTGTTCGCCTCGTCGATCCAAAGGCTTTGATTAGTCAGTGCTAAACTGCCGCATAGAAGACTAATGAAAATGGCGAACCAAACTGAGCTATCGCGACTCTCTTGCGCCGCTTCCATCACGCGAACGGTTTTCGCAGAACTGCCCATCGCGCGAGGCCGAGGGGTTTCCGGAACGTCTTTGGCTCAAAGAGTGGAACTCCTTTTAGGTCTGCGATCTGGTGTTCACCCGCGCGCCGGGACCGGCCTTCACCAGAGCCAATCTCCAGCAAGCACGAACCTTTGGGAATAAATGGAAGAAAGAATCCTCGTTTTCGTCTAGCCCAATCCTGAATAGGTCGCATCCGGATGAGCTTCTCGTTAGGTACTTTCTTTGGGGATGCGGATGCGCAAGAGTTCGAGTAACATCTCCGCACCCCACGTTACCACCTTCAAGGCGCCGAGACTGTTCTCGCCGCCCTGTCGCTCTGGAAAATGAATCGGCACGTAGTCCCAGCGTAATCCTGGCAGCTTTTTCAGGACGTAGGTGAGAGCCACGTTGTGGATATTAAAATTGGATGGAATGTACTTCAGCGCGCGCGCTAGGACTTCGCGGCGCATCAGACGATAGGGGACGTTTGGATCGCGCAAATCCTGTCCACAAATAAGTGAAGAGGCCAAACGACAGATGGCGGAAGTAGCAACGCGCGCCATTCCATCGTCGCGACTATTCCGCACACCGAAAATGCAATCGGCATTGTTACGTCGCCGCCAAAACTCAGGGAAATGTCTTGGATCGCACTGTCCGTCGGAATCGATCTGCAAAATCCATTCCGTGGTCGAATTGACCGCAATATCATAACCAATACGGCACGTGCTGCCGTGTCCGCTATTAGGCTTGCGCACCACGCAAAGCATCTCGGGATTTTGATCTTCCAATTTGAGTAGGATATCATGTGTGCGATCTCGCGACCCATCATCGAGCGCTACCATTTGCCATGTTATGCCGAGCGCGCTCAGCGAGTCGGACCATTGTCTGATGACGTTCGCGAGACTCGCTTCCTCGTTATAGATCGGCATCACGACGATGAGCGGCGCCGAGAGGCTCTTCCCGATTTCCTGCAGGTTGAACGAATAGCGGGCCATTACGCAAAGCTGGAGTCATACACGCTTTCGATCTTCCGCACCATTATCTGAAGATTAAAAGTGGTTGCGATTCGCTCGCGACCCGCGGCGCCGAACTGTTCGCGAAGCTCGGCATCGCCTGCGAGTAACTGAATCTTATCCGCCAGAGCTTCCACATCGGCGGGAGGGATTAGAAATCCCGTTGCGCCGTCGACGACCTGATCCAAAGAACCGCCGATGTTGGTCGCGATGACCGGCAGCCCCATCGCCATGGCTTCCATTACCACGCCACCGAACGGCTCCGGTTGTGCAGATGGCAGAACGAAAATATCCATCGCCGCGTAAGCTGGTTTTGGATCAGTGAGTTCGCCGAGGAAGGTAGTTTCCTTTTCGAGATCAAGCTCACACGCTTGCTTCTTCAATTCATTGAGATGGCTTTCGTTTCCGGCATAAGGAGAACCTACGATCAGATACCTGGCCATAACTCCGCGCGATTTCAGGAGATGTCCCGCCTGAATCAAATATTCCTGGCCTTTCCGCTTGAGTTTAATGCGACCGACGCATCCTGCCGCAATTGCGCTCGAGTCAATATCCAGGCGGGCGCGAAAATCTTTCCGCAGCGCCGCATGATCAACGGTGAATTCAGCCAAAGAGAATCCGTTATGAATCACAGTGACATTTGCTTGATCGGCGAATTGCCGGGCCATCGCATCGGAAACACAAACAATGCGCGCGGCGAACTTCTTCATGAAGGCAGAATAAAATTTCCAACGCCATCCGCTGAATTCTTCGAACGATTCCCGGACGTGCCAAATGTGCGGAATTCGGCTCAGCTTTGCGCTGACCGCCGGGGAAATGATCACACCGCTGTTCGAATGGATGAGATCGATCTGGTGACGTCGAATCACGCGGAGAATTCGAAACACCGAAATCGGCAAGCGCCAAAGAATGACTTTCGCGAGCGAATCGTAGCGCGAAATAATTGCAAGCGAAGGTTCAAAAAACACGCGCACATTAAGTTCTTCCATCCGTTCCAACAGCGGTCCCTTTTGCGGGAGTAAGACGAAGGGCTCAAAGCGTTCGCGATCCAGAACGCCGAGTAAACGCAGGAGCGAACGACTCGCTCCATAAAGGTCGCCACTGTTGTGCACATAGAGGACGCGACGCTTTTTCTTCGACGCCCGCTCGCGATCGCTTATAGGTGTCTTACTCATGTGCGGGATCGCCGGATACGTCAGTTGGGCCGCCGTGCCGTCGCCGGAAATTTTGCGGCGCATGGAAGCTTGTCTCGCTCATCGCGGTCCGGACGAAGGTAGCATCTGGTTTAATGACGTGTGCGGTTTGGCCCATCGGCGCTTGCGTATCATCGACCTTTCACCGACCGGCGCCCAACCGATGTCCGATGAGAGTGGCGAGTTACGCGTCGCTTTCAACGGCGAAATTTACAACTTCCGCGACCTGCGCGAACAACTGCAAAAGCTTGGGCATGCTTTTCGCGGCCGTAGCGACACCGAGGTTCTGTTGCATGGCTACGAAAGCTGGGGCCATGACCTTTTCGCGAAATTGCGCGGCATGTTTGCTTTCGCGCTCTGGGATAATCGCGCCCGCCGCCTAATCTTGGCGCGCGATCGATTAGGAAAGAAGCCATTCTTTTATTCCATTCAAAACGATCGTTTCATCTTCGGCTCCGAGTTGCCGGTCTTTCGGCAGGTGCCGGAGTTGTCACTCACAATTTCGCCCGCGTCGTTTTCGGAATACGTCGAGTTCGGTTACGTGCAAAGCCCGTCGACGATTTTGAATGAAGTGCGGCAGTTGCCTCCGGGGCATTTTGCAACTTGGGACCGCAGCGGCTTTCAAACCCAAGCGTTTTGGAAACTGCCCGACGCGCCGCGGGCCCGGAAGGAATGCGATCTTTCAACTACCGCCAAGCTTCTCGAGCAATCCTTCCGCGATGCGGTTGCCTGTCGCCTGATTTCCGATGTGCCACTTGGATGTTTTCTCAGCGGCGGCATTGACTCCTCGCTCGTGGCCGCGCACGCCCGCGAGTTAGTTTCCGATCGATTGCAAACTTTCACGGTCGGTTTCGAAAACTCGCCGATGAATGAGGCTTCGTATGCGCGGGAGATTGCGCAACATCTCCAGACCGATCATCACGAAATCACCGTCGACCCCAACAGCATCCTGGATGAGTTCGAGCAAATCTTTGCCCGCGTCTCCGAGCCGATTGGCGACGATTCCTTTCTTCCTACTTATGTCATCTCACGGGAAACGAAACGCGAAGTAACCGTGGCATTATCGGGTGATGGCGGAGATGAAGTTTTCGCGGGTTACGATAAGTATCGTCGCTTCGACGCGGCGCGAAAACTTCGGCGGGTGATGCCAGCAGCTGCAGCACGCGCCGCCCTGGCAGTGAGCGGACACTACGGCGGAGACAACCTGACAAAGAGTTTGGAGGCGGTAGCTACTCCAGATGAGGAAAGCCTGGCGCGCTGGTTGTCGACCTTGTGGAAAAGCTCGGAAGTAAAGGAACTTCTTCTGCCCGAGATTCGGGCCGCTCAAAACGCGGATGGATTTTTTTCTGCTACCTGGAAGCGCAAACGCAATTTTTCCGAGGTCGAACGTTTCATGCTTGTGGACATGGAAACTTATTTGATCGCCGATATTCTCACCAAGGTTGACCGCGCGAGCATGGCTCATGGGTTAGAGGTGCGATGCCCATTTCTCGATCATGAATTTCTCACGACGGCCTTGCAGGTTTCTGAACGCGCGCGCCCGGGTAAGATGCTTCTAAAGGAAATGCTCGCGCAAAAGCTGCCACGGCGCTTATTCGAACGACCAAAAGCCGGCTTCGGTATGCCAATAAGCGATTGGTATCGCGGAAGGCTGCGCGGCGTACTGGAAAAATATACTGCGCCGCAGAGGATTCGAAGGCGCAATCTTCTTTCCGCAGACACGCTGCAACGTTTCGTTCAGCTACATCTTTCTGGACGGCGCGATTTCGGCCGAAAGCTGCATGCAATTGTCGCTTTCGAAATTTGGGCCGACCAATTTTTCGGCGAAGGCGCTACCCTAGCCTAGTCGTTTTGCCGTAATTGAGATCCCCTTGTGCGGTCGACGTGGTTGCACTTCGAAATTAGCCTTCTCCAGCCAGCCTTTCACTTTAGCGAAAGTCTGCGGGTGATCGTGTTTGGGCGAATACATATCGATCGTATCGAGCCTGACCCATTCACGAAAATCACGATCGCACAACGGCACGCCGTGTAGGTAAGCGGATGGCACCGGCAACATTCGCATAATAAGACGGGCTAACTTGCCGCGATGGCGTCCCCAGCGGTTGATCGGCCAAAAGGCCTTTTCAAGGCATGAGGAAAAGTTTTCCGTTTGTGCAAAATCCAGTCGGCGCGTGATCGGTCTTAGCAGGTATTTAAAACCGAGCGTGCCGACAAAAGCCTTCCAGTTCAGCTCATAGATCCAGAGACCTACTGTGCCTCCTACCTTTAGCTTAGGTAGGATGCTTTGCACGGCTTGTTCCGGTTTCGGCGTGTGTTGGATTACCCCAATGCAGTAGGCGTAATCGAACATCGCATCAGCCAGCGGTAATTCGTAGATAGAAGCTTGCAGACAATGGAAGCGCGGATGTGTACAGAGGTTTTGATAGGCGGCATCGACCGCAGAACTTAAGTCCACGCCGACAACTTCGGCGCCATCACCCAGCGCAATCTCGGCAAAGCGGCCTGCACCGCAACCGACATCAAGGACAAGTTTGTCTTGCAGCGTCGGAGGTCGCCATTCGTTGATGGCATAGAAGCGATCGTGTGAGTAACTGGTGCCGTTATAGGAATCCAGCTGCACTTTCGCATGACGATTCCATTGCTCACCAAAACTCGAGGCGTAGTTATCCGAACTAACAAAGCGCGGAACGCCGCGCACAATTGGAAAGGATTGTCGGCATTGGCTACAAACCAGCGAACCCGACTCGATCTCCTCATTGGCGCCCTTTGCTTCGACTAACTCGAACGATGCGCGGTCGCGTGGGCAAGCCAGCCATCGGAGCAACCTGCGTTTCATTGCGGCCAGCGAAACCCAACGTGCGCACTGATCTCGCACCGTTTACCAGGACTTTCTTGCGTATAGATGCTTATCTTCACGGTGCGTTGTCGATAAGCGCCAGCGAAAAATTTACGAAATCGATGCCATGCTACAACCAGAGGAGTAAGCCAGCGCCGGGGTCGCTCGTCCTTTGGTAACCAGCCGAATTTCTCTCCATGTTGTTTCTGGGAAAGGTTGCTGCCCGTAAAAGTAAAAATTGCCAGAGGTCTCTCGATTACGTCCATGCGCTTCCGAGCCTTCAGGAGCTGAAAGATCCAATATTGGTCTCCCGCAACCCTAAGATGGGTAGGAAAGTAATAGCCTTGGTCAAGCAAACGGCGGCGAAAAAATGTCGCGCAAGTCAAGGTGTTCAGGTCCGCCAAGCGCAGATGGGTTATCGATGGTACGATAGCCCGGCGGTAAGAAAGAGGAACGCCTTTTTCATCAACTAGAATGGCATCACCGAACAAGACATCCGTCTGCGGATTGGCGGCGAAGTAGCGCGCGACCTGACTTAAGGCATTTGGAAGGTATTGCTCGTCGGCATTTAGATAAGCGCACGTGTCGCCAACCGCCTTAGCCAGTCCGCGGTTGATTCCATCATACATGCCAGTATCCTTTTCGATGGAAGCTTTAACTCGCACATCGCGAGTAAGCCATGCCTCTGTGCCGTCGTTGGAACAGGAATCCTGCACGATGTGTTCGAAGGTAATGTTCCTTTGATCGGCCACGGAAGCTATGCAAAGCTTAAGCCAGGCCGAAGCTTGGAAGCTGGGAGTAACGATCGAAAACCGCGGTGATGACGCCCGCCCCAGGTTGATAGGCTCCATCAGTCAGTCGATTGCCTGGCGGGCAAATCCTTGATTAGGATGTCCTCCGATTGGTAAACGGTTTTCCACGAATCGGCCATATGCGTAAGAGCGATGCGGTAGCCAATTCGTTCCCGTTTAAGGTTACCGGGGTCGATTGCCTGCAATGCATGAAGCAAAGGCGATTCGCTGATCATTACCAACCTGGTATAACCGAGGGACTGAAGACGATCGAATATCCGCGGGTCCTCCAGTAGCTTGGTATCATCAATCGTTAGGCCACGACGGTCGGCCAAAAAGAGAACTTCACCGCCCCAGCCGCCACCTTCTATAAGTAGCTTATCGTCGGGAGTAGTATTAGTAGCTATAATCTGAGCCATAGCATGCGGATAAGAGTCGTAGTCGAGGACAACTTTCATGCCCATGAGACCTTGTGTTGCGGATAACAAGAGCATAACAACTATAACGGAGGCGGCACCGGCAGCTTTCCTTCCCTCGCGCACTCTTGCGAGATCTTCCAGTCGTCTGATTGCGGCTGCGCACAGCAGAGCGACCGCCGGGGAAAAGAGAATGAAGTAATGCCGGTGAACAAGGACGAGGTGAGAAAAAATTAAGACAACGACAAACGCAGCTAAAAGCCAGCGTTTTGCAAGAGGTGGAGAGATGAAGAATCCAATCAGGGCGAGCGCGACCAGGGCAAAGCTTCCAAAGAGTGAATTCAATGCAGCCCAGGCGCCTTTGGCCCAGTTGAAAGGATTAAGGCGGTAATGCCAGTCGCCGAAATACCAACGCCACATACCGGGATTATGTGAGAGCCGTAGATCGACATAAGGTAACTCGGCCACGGCCAGACAGGATTCGCTATAACGGGTCCAGACGGCAAACGCTGCTGCGATAACTACACCGGTCACGGCTAGGTAACTCCATGCCTTGACCGAGCGAGGCGCGCGGACAAGCAATAAGAGAAAGCTAGTCAGTCCTACCGACATAAAAAGCGGTAGTTTGGTCACCGCGGATAAGCTACCAAATAAGACTGACAGGGTAAGAAACATCGTGCCCGGTCGGCAAATGAGTTGGTTGGCGAAGAACAGGAACCAGAGCGCAAAAGCAAAGGAAAGCCCGTCGGCGGAAGCCTGACCACTAAGCAAAATGAGAATAGGCTGGCTGAGGAAAAAAACAACTGTCCACCACGCTCCGCGCTGGCCCAGGCTTTCTTTCGCGAGTGCATACAATGGCCAGAGCGCGGAAGCAAATAAGATCAAGGAAAGGAGGTTGGCCCAGCCAAACCATGGACCAAGCACTTTGAACAAGCCGCCGGCCATAGCCTGCCATAGTGGGAATTCCTGTGGAGTCGGAGTACCGGTAGCATTGAAACCGACAATAACCGGTCGCAGAATATCAGTCCCGTGCTTGGCATACTCAATGGCGGTTCCGAGATGAATGTCCCGATAATGTGAGTAACCAGCATCTGCGCTGGCCAGATGAAACAAGGTTATCATCGCATAAAATGCGATAGCTACGGCAAGGAGAAGAGAATTGTTCTTTGACATAGCGCTTGTGAGGATGCTCGATTGAATTGTGCTCAGTCTATCGCATATCAGAAAGCTGGCCAGTCCGAGATGAAACCAGCATGCCATCCAGGTATTTTCATCATCCTTGGTGCGATTCTGTGTGCATTTGCGCACGAGTCGTCTGGGACGCGCAATGCCGTGCCGGGGAGTGGTAATGTTCTGGTACAGCATCAGGATGGGTCAAATAGCACATATGAGTGCGCGGGGAAAAGCCCGCTGGAGTGCGGCAGGCTTTTACTGGCGGCGGCGGCAAATTCCCGCGCGGACGAAACGATTGCCATCGGGGCCGGTTTGTATGAGTTACCTTCGAGTCTGGTAACCAAGCCGAGGCAAACTGTTGTCGGCGCAGGTGTAAACCAGACGACGTTGCGCTGGGCACCTTTGACTTCGCAACCAAGCAGTGCGGCCGGAGCTCAGCTGGTCGGTAATAACTACTACACGCAGACCGATGGAGTAACAGTTCGAGCCATGACGATCGATTGCAACGCCCAGAAGCACGCACCAGGTATCGGAGCAGAAGGCGTTATTCTTAACGGCTCTAACTGTGTTATCGAAGATATCAAAGTAATTAACCCCGGACGAACTGATGGCATGGAATGTTTCCCAATCGCCATCTATAGTGGCAACAGCACGGTGAAGAAAGTGCATGCGCATATTCGAAGAGTAGAAGTAACCCGACCAGCCATGATTTTTTGGCAGAGTGGCCTGAGTTGTATTCTTATTGGTGGCACCTACTATGATTCATCCATCGAAGAATGTTACGTCCATGATATGGATGTCGGAGACAGCTCGGGGCGAGTCTTGGAAAAACCGCGTTACGTGCATGCCTTTGGTATGAGCGGGAGCGAGGCTGGTGCTCCTCCTTGTAAGCGAGGCCGGGTGGCGCGCAATCGGGCTGTTAACTTGACTGGCGTAGCCGGCGCACAAGGGGCCGCTATTTACACCGATACAGGCAGTGTCGAAGGTTACGACATACTAGACAACGAGCTCATTAACGTTGTGCGAGGCATTCATCTACACGAAGGGGATAGCTACGAGGGGGTGAGGATTGTAGGAAATAAAATTCGTTTTCTCGCTGACATGTCGTCCAGTGGAGGAATCATGATTTCGGGACAGAAAATTGGCGATTGCCTGATAGCTGATAATGATGTTGGTCAGCAAGGCGCTTACGTTGCCACGGGCTCCTATGCGATAGCAGTTGGTCGAGCCCGCCATCTTACCCTGCGAAACAATTTCCTTCGTATGAAGAGTAAAGCGGTGGAGATCTCTCTTGGCTCGGCTAAGAAGCAAACTCTTCTCGAGAATAACCGGCGTTTGGACGGTAGCTTTATTCGGTTTAAAGACTAGCCAACGGAAGAGCGACATTGTTTTTTTGAGTACCGATTTCGAAGATCATAACATTCGTTCGCGCGGCGATCGCGTTGCGATCAATTAATCTGCGCGGATTGCCCTTGGTACCGAAGCGCTGGTTCCGCAGGCTTCCGAATAACCGGACGTCCTACAATCAATTCATATTATGGATCAAATCCATGGAGCTATCATCAGCTTCCTGGGTGATCGACGTTGGCGCAAACCACGGCGATTTTGCTCAAGCCGCTTCGACTGTTTTTCCTGATGCCAAAGTCCTTCTTATCGAGCCACTGCCTTCTCTACAACCTGAGCTACGGGAGCGCTGCGCTAAGTCTAATTCAAGATGGTTCCTCGAACCCTGTGCAGCCGGCGCCTCTGCCGGTACGGCCGCACTAACAATCGATGCAGGTAACGACACAGTAGCGAGCTTGACAGGATTCAGTGAGGAATACTCAAGGATTAATCCTTCGGTCGCGATGCCAACTGGGATTACCTGCAGCGTTAAGACGTTGACTCAGATCCTTGCGAAAAGACAAATCCAAACGGTTGATTTGCTGAAAGTCGATGTGGAAGGATTTGAGTTCGAGGTTCTGAAAGGAACGGCTGAGATTCTTTCAGTGGTTAGGTCAATCATCGTCGAAGTTTCGCTCATCCGTCGTGCGAAAGTTGAACTTCATCCACTGACGGCGATGATTGGTTACCTAACGTGTAATGGCTTCGAAATCGTAAGAGTTATACCATCTCTGCACGCACCCAAGCAGCCGTGGCATCCAGTGGAATTCAACATCCTGGCGCGTCGTTGTGAGTGATGCGACAATTCTAAGTCATGTTCAAACACCGATGAGAAAGTGGGACTTATCTCATTCTCGGCGGCTACTTTTACCTTATCGTTGAAAGTCGTCCACGCTTGCTATCTTCCGCTTTCGAGCGACCACCCCGACTTCGGTAGGCTGCGAAGTCACCCTGGGCGCTGGGTCCTGAATCTGGCTGTCGCGCAAAGGAAGTATACCTCCATTCAACCGGAATTACTGGTCCAGGTTCCGGGTAGTAAGCAAGATTTTAGCACGATTATTGAGGAAATACCGATTCACTATCTTGCTACACCGAAACGGTTACGATCCATCACGCTGTTTAATTTCGACCTCAAGAGTATTGGTCGAAAAATTCGGACTCTGGGTTTCGACGTTGTGCATGCTCACGGGTTGGAGGACGCATACGGACTCGCTGCGCAACGATCAGGCCTTCCTCATGTGATTACTGCGCAAGGTCTTCACTTCCAACTTAACCGTAAGATAAGACCCCGGGTTGTTAGCCGCGCGAAGGTGATAGAGTTCACTGAATGGCTCGCATTCAAGCGCGGCCGCCACATTATCACTAAGAGCGACTACGTGGCCCGTGAGCTTAAGGCCAGGTTTCCGCATCTTATTCTACACCCCATTCCGAATACGTTCGACGAACGGCTGCTTGAAGTTGAGAAAGCTAAGCGACCAAACAGTCTTGTTTTTGTCGGAACAATTTCGCCACACAAAGGTGTGCACACGTTGCGCAAAGCCTTGATCGAGGTGCAGCGCGCGAATCCCGAAGTCACATTGGACGTAATTGGTGACTCGACGGTTGGTGCTTTCCCGTATGAACTGGAAGAGAAGAAACTCCTGCATGCGGCCTTAGACGATCGGGTCGTATTTCATGGGATACTAGGAGTAACCGATCTGGCTAATCTAGTAGCCTCCGCTCGGGCCCTGGTCGCTCCGTCGATGGAGGATATGTTCGGTAATCAACTCGTGGAAGCTCTTATCCTAAAAACGCACGGGATTGTGGCGGAAGGAACGGCTCTGGCCGAGAACGTGCGGAGGTTTGGAAACGGTACGATTGTTCCCCAGTCAAATCCTAAAGCCTTGGCAGATGCGATAACGAAGGTTCTAACCGAGCCGCCGTCCGAAGTAGAAGCACAGCGCGCGCGCGAAGCCGCGGTGGCTGCGTTTAGTCCTGCCAAAGTAGCTAAACTACATTTGCAGATTTACGAAGAACTCTTAAGAGAAGAGCCAGTTCTTTAGCGCGCGCGGCGTTACTTTAGCCGCAGTTGCGGCGGATGCCTCTACCTCGACTTGATCGAAACAAGCGCGCCCCAAATCGTCGGCGTTTAATTTCTGTCTAGCATTGTCATCGCTTGCAGAAAAGATGTAAGGATAGGAACTAAGATTTCGAAGAGCTTGCCGACATCGTACATTGAAATGCAGACCGGGAATGCCAAAAGGGTAGGCGAAGCTCTCTGGATCCTTTTGCAGTAGCTGCTCTAGAACTTGATGACTGGTTTGCAGGTCGATCTGGACCTCAGCTTCGCTTAGCTTGCTTAGAACATAATGTGAATGAGAGTGATTGCCTATCTCAAGCAAGCCATGGCGTTTTTGGATATCTGCCGATGAAATGTACAAATCGAATTTCTGTGCGAGTTCCGCGGCAGTTATACCGAATTGCGCCAGACCTTCTGCAATTGGCTCGACGACTCTACTCAAACTGAAGCACTCATGAAGGCGTGGCCGTGCCGCGGCGGGCGAAAGCGGAACGCCATTCGAAATGGATTTCCACAGTGGCTTGAGAAGAGTGCCGTCATTTTGCGAACGCAGAAAGTAATACTGCACCGTCCATGGCACATAGCCATTGTCCAGGACTCTGGTATTAACAAAGAAGAGCGAGGGTATTGCCTGTTCGGCAGCCAGCTCGGACATAATCGACCAACTGCTGCGAAAGCCGTCGTCGAAGGTCAAGAGAATGGAGCGAATAGCCTCACGTGGCGATAGAAGAGCTTCCTTATACTCCGGCCAGGTGAGGAAACGATACCGAGATTTTAATCTTGAGAGTTGTTTAAGAAAGATGTCCTTCTCGAGTGATAGGTCACCAAGAAATGGAAGCTTCTGAGTATCCACATGGTGATGAAGAAGAACACGAGGCCACGGGGTAATCTTTTCTTCCCACCACGGCAGGAGCCCGACGGTGGTAACTATCTCTTTTAGAAGAGAGCTGATACCAGCTTTAAACATTTGTGTTACTAGCTTGGAGAAAGAAAACCGGGTAGGTATTCAGACCGAGTCTTTCGCGGTCATTTTCGGAAACATCTTCAGCCAGGTTTACCAGCTCAACCGCGAAACCGGCTTTGCGAAAGCGCCCGGGAAGGTCCCGTCCGTAGCGACGGATGTGGTAGGAATCATCCACATCCGGCTTGGCATAGTCAATTGTTGTTGGCAGTTGTTCGTCAAAACCAACGCGAAGAATTCCAAGGCCGCCCGGCTTAAGCACTCGCCTTAGTTCTGACAGGGCAAGGTCATCGCGCGGGATGTAGTCAAGCACCTCATAGCATAGAAAAAGATCAAAGGAATTGTCAGGAAAGGTCATGTGCTGAAGGTCGCCTTTGACATCAGCCCATCGATTCGAAAGATCAAAACCAACCGACTCCTGTGCATTGAACTCTTTGGCCAGCATGGCTCGACTCGATTCCACCGGAGCTACCTCGAGAACGCGCGGTCGCATCTGACGAATGCGGGCGCCGCGTTGCGATACCCGTATGAAATGTATCAGGGTGCGATAACGGTCCATGAGACGGCAGCGCGGGCAAAAGACATCGGCGCGGTAGCAGTCCACATAATAAATGGGCATGAAACTGAAGCCCGACCAACGACAGAACTCACAGCAGCGCCGGCGGGGCAGTAGACGAATAACAGAAAGAAGGTTGGCGGCGATGTGTAGATAAACCTTGAAACCACGCCCGGCCTTCACCAGCTTGCCGCGCCTAAGGTAGGCGACTTGAACGCGGGCGCAGCTTTGTAGCGCGCGAAGGTAAAAGCGGGCTGAGGAAGGCAGAATTGCTTTAAGCATCATTGGCGAAATGTCGCGATGTGTGGCAGAACAGAATGCCACAAAGGAGATCGCGTGCGCGAAAAAGCCAGACTGATTCGATTTGCATATTTTGTTGCGGAGGGACGAAGCTCCGCTGCTTCTTATCATCAGGCTTACATCTACGCCAAATTGATTCGCGAGCACGGGCTGGAATTTCATTTCTATCCGGCCCCGGATTGGGCCTGGAAACTCTGGCGTCGTTACTCGAAACGACCAGGCATGGGCGCGCGCCTTGTCCGCGGAGTGGTGAACCTCGTCATTATTCCGCTTTGGCGTTTGGCTCAATTCGCGATTGCGCTTGCGCGCGGTGTGGATGGTCTGATTATGGGGCCATTTCTGGTCACGCCCGCGAGTAACCCGTGGCCGGAAGTTCTGCTAGGTCATCTGGGACGCCGCTTGCACAAGCCCGTGGTCTTATACTTATCTGACGCCATGCAGATACCTTATCCGGAACAGTACGCGAAACGATTTCAAGCTGCATCGCATGTCTTATGCGTGACGCCCTGGCTGCGCGACGAGGTAGGGCGAGAAGATTATCAAACTTTTCTTTCACGCGTTGCCATTGATATAACGCGCTACCCGCTCTTAGCGCGCGATGATAAAGAACAAATCGTGCTTGGTTTCAGCGGTGGCTCCGATAATTTTCCCGCGTTGCTTGAGCTCGAGTCGGTGATTGCGAATATGCTCCAACGCTATCCACAGGTGCATTTCGTGGTAGTAAGTAACACCAGCCCGGCGTTCGTCGATCCTTCACTCAGGTTCACATTGCGCAAATGGCTTCGTGATGATCCGGAAGGATCTCTTTACGAAAGCGGCGTGGAAGAAATGCTCGATTTCGATATCGGGCTAGCTCCGCTTCTGTGCACTGACTACGCCCGGGGTAAGGATAGCGCGAAGCTTCGACAGTATATGGCCCTGGGACTACCGGTCGTTGCGACTAACTTCGGCGTCAACGCGGAAGTAATCGAGGATGGCACAAATGGGTTTCTAGCTTCGAATTCGGAAGAGTGGAGGCAGAAGCTAGAGCTTCTTATCCAGGATAAGGCTTGTCGTACGCGCGTCGGTTTAGCGGCGCGGCATCGCGTCGAAGGCGAGTTCGACGCTCGTATTCAGGTAGCAGGTCTCGCGGCCGCGTTGCGAAGATGTCTCGCTGGCAGCTAGCTGTTTGCATATGGGGTTCGGCATCAAGACCAGATTAGTTAGCGGCGTTCGTTATGTGTCACGTTATCGATTACCGTTCTTACGACGGCTGCTATTCAGTGATACCTCTGAGCATGGCGAGTATCTGGCTATTAAACATCTGCTCCCCGATAGTCCACCTTTTGTGGTCGAAGTGGGGGCTAACGACGGGTGTCTTGCTTCCAATTCTTACCCACTCATTCGCCGCGGTTGGAGCGCGATTCTTATCGAACCCAACCCCGAAGTCTTCAAGCGCTTGCAAGCGTTGCATGGGAATAAGCCCAAGGTGCAGCTAGTAAATTGTGCCTGTGGCGATCGAAGTGGGGTGCTGCCTCTCTATCTTGGCCATGACGAGGGCACGGGTGGATGTGCCACTCTTTCCACGGAGAGTTCGGCCTGGTTTAGTGCTGTTCGCACCAGTGCCGCAATCAATGTTCCGGTAGAAACGTTGACCTCAGTCTTGAGCGATCATCACTGTCCTGCCGACTTTGGGTTGTTGAGCGTGGACACGGAAGGATTTGACCAAGAAGTCCTGCAGGGCTTGGATTTCTCGCGCTTCTCGCCTCGGATTATTTTGACCGAGGACTCGAAGAGTGACGATCGAAGCGCAGACCTGGCCAAGGCGGAACGGTTGCGACGACATGGCTATTTGCTCTGGCGTCGAATTTACTGTAACGACATTTGGATCCGAACTGAATCTTCGCCGGGGAGACGATCCAGCCCGGCGCAGCTCTGCGCGGAAATGAATAACTAACTGTGCAGAACCAGACCAAACCAGATCTCGATGCGGTTCGCTCCTACTGGAACCGAAGACCGTGTAACATTCGCCATTCGCCCGCCACGGTGGGTAGCCGCGAGGTACTTCGACCAAGTGGAAGCGAGGAAGTATATGGTCGAGCCACATATACCGGCTTTCTCCGAGTTCGATAAATGGAAAGGAAAGAAGGTTCTGGAAATAGGTTGTGGCATAGGGACGGCGGCTGTCTCTTTTGCTCGCGCGGGAGCTAACTACACCGCGGTTGAGTTATCAGCGGAATCTATGCGATTGGCGCAGGAGCGGTTTGCTGTTTTTGGCTTGCAGGGCCGCTTTATCGAAGGAAATGCCGAAGAGCTATCGAAGCTATTGCCGGTCGAAAGCTACGACCTGATTTATTCCTTTGGAGTCATTCACCATTCGCCGCATCCGGAGCGAATCGTGCGCGAAGTTCGCAACTTCATGAATGAGAAGTCAGAGTTTCGTCTTATGCTTTATGCAACGAACTCTTGGAAAACTATTATGATCGGGGCAGGCCTAGACCAGCCGGAAGCGCAATCTGGCTGTCCTATAGCCTACACCTACACCCATGATGAGGTAAGGAAACTGCTAAATGGATTCAAGATTCTGGAGCTAAGGCAGGAGCATATATTCCCCTACGTGGTCGAGAAATACCTTCGCTACGAATATGAACTGGAGCCCTGGTTCAAATCCATGCCGAAGGAGATGTTTCGGGCGCTCGAGAAGGCCCTCGGATGGCACACCCTCATTCGTTGCGGGATCAACTCCTAATTTTTTGCGATGATCGAAAGAGTGTCTGTGATAGGTCTGGGTAAGCTTGGCGCCAGCATGGCGGCAGGAATGGCCAGTCGCGGTCTTAACGTTGTAGGTGTGGATGTGTCGCAGCGCACGGTAGAAGCGGTGAATCAAGGCCACGCGCCTGTCCAGGAAACCGGCTTAGACGAAATGATCGCGGCTAACCGGGCACGCTTGCGCGCCACAACCAGCACTGAAGTCGCGATTGCTAACTCGGAGATTAGTTTTGTAATTGTTCCTACACCGAGCGACGAGCGTGGTGCATTCACTCTCAAGTATGTTACCTACGCCTTTGCCGAGATTGGTAAGGCTTTGGCCAAGAAGAGCGATTACCATGTAGTAGTTCTCACCAGCACCGTCTTGCCGGGTTCGACTCGCTATGGGCTTCTACCTACTCTGGAGCGAGAGTCGGGCAAGAAGTGCGGAGCTGATTTTGGACTTTGTTATGGCCCTGAGTTCATCGCGCTTGGTTCGGTTCTGCACGATTTCCTCAACCCGGATTTTTACCTCATCGGCGAGTTCGACGAACGTAGCGGCGCGGCCCTGGAAGAAGTCAATCGCCGGGTCAGTATGAAGGAACCGGTCATTCAGCGGATGAGCCTTGAGAATGCCGAGGTCGCTAAAATGGCGCTAAATAGTTATGTAACGATGAAGATCTCCTTTGCCAATACCCTGGCTGACCTTTGCGAGCGAATCCCAGGTGGAGACGTGGACGTAGTTACACAGGCTATTGGTTGCGATTCACGCATCGGTCGCAAGTACCTAACGGGTGGTATGGGCTTTGGCGGCCCTTGTTTCCCGCGCGACAATATCGCCCTTGCTTTCATCGGAACATACCTGGGGGCGAACACCGACCTGTTGCGCGCCAATGCCTCCTACAATGATGCGCTGGCGCGACGATTTGTGGAGAAGTTGCGCGCGTTGGTCAAGGATGCTACCACCGTGGCGGTCCTTGGTCTGGCTTACAAACCTAAGTCCCATGTAGTCGAAGAGTCTCCCGGGGTGTATCTGGCCAAGGCCTTTGCTGATGCCGGTCTGCGGGTACTTGCCTATGATCCGCTGGCCCGCGAGACAGGACGTGTGCCGTTGCAGTATCAAGCCTTGGTCGTGGATAGTCTACAGGACTGTCTCAAGGACGCGGATATTGTTGTGGTAACAACTTCAGATGACCAATTTCGCGCTTTGGAAGCAAAGGATTTTTCCCAAGGCGAAGGACGCGTAACTGTCGTTGATTTTTGGCGCTGCCTTAAGCCGGAGATAGCTCAGTCAGCTCGCATCAATTACGTCCCGATAGGACGTTGTGTAGATGCTGAAGGGGCCGAGACCCGCATTAAGGAGCTTTGGCTTCCTTCGTAATCGATAGTCTTATTCAGTCGCGATAGTTAAGAACGATGGGCGCGAACATCGATTGGTTTGCTGAGAGCACGCTGCGCGAGAACCTCGGAGAGAAGTCGTTACGCGGTCTTTCAGTGACAGTCGGATCGCAGATCCTGAAGCTGGTGGTTAACACAGTCGCGACCGCTGTCCTGGCTCGTATCCTGATTCCCGCTGATTTCGGTCTCGTCGCGATGCTGGTCTCAATCACCGGTGTAGCACATATCTTCCGCGACCTGGGGCTGCCGCTCGCAACCGTGCAACGTCTGCGCATAACCCATCGGGAGAGCAGCGCCATCTTTTGGCTAACTCTGCTTATAGGTGCGGTGATTACCGTTTTGGTCGCGCTTTCAGGGCCAGTGCTCGCGTTATTCTTCGGCGACAAGCGAATTACACTTATTGCGCCTGTAGTGGCCCTTACCTTTTTTGCCGCTTCGTTTGGGAGTCAGCACCAGGCTTTACTACGCAGACATATGCGATTCGGTGCTCTGGCGGTCATTGAAATAGGTTCGACTTTGGCCAGCTATGTTCTTGCCATTATTCTGGCAGAGAAAGGGGCGAGTTATTGGGCCTTAACTTTTCAGCAGGTGACATTGTTCTTCTTTGCTTCGATCGCGTCCTGGTTCGCCTGCTCGTGGCGGCCGAACTGGCCGGCATGGGAGAGCAGCGTCAAAGATATGGTGAGCTTCGGTCGCAATGTCACCTTGAGTAACCTGATGAATTACGCTGGACGTAACGTCGATAATATTTTGATTGGCAAGTTTAGTGGAGCTAATGCCCTGGGTTGCTATTCGAAGGCTTACCAGCTACTCCTGCTGCCCATCTGGCAGATAGGCACTCCGATGATGGCTGTGGCGATGCCAGTTCTGAGCAGACTGCAGAAAGAACCAACCGAATTTCGCCGGTTCTACTTAAGAACCGTCTTTGCCATGGTAGCGCTAGGCATGCCCATTGTGACTTTTATGTTTGTTCGCGCCGACGAGATCATCCTCTTGTTCCTTGGACCTGGCTGGAAAGAGGCGGCGCTTCTTTTCCGGTTGTTAGCGCCTGCTGCCTTCATGGATACTTTTAACATCGCCGGTGGATTGGTTCTGCAGGCGTTAGGGCATACCCGCCGGCAGCTGCAGCTAACTATTGTCTCAACAGCAGTTATCCTGTTGGCTTTTGTGATTGGTATCGCCTGGGGCGCTAAAGGTGTCGCGATCGCTTTTAGCGTAGTTATTGTCGCCCTGAGGTTGCCAGCCACCGCCTATTCCTATGTCGGTTCTCCTTTGCGTCTTCACGATTTGCTGAATGTGATCTGGCGTCCAGCCGTGATCTCATTACTCGCTGGAGCATTGCTGTGGTTCCTTCCTGCGAAAGGACAGACTAACGTCTTTGCTTTAGGCAGCTGGCTTCTGCTCGAGGGATTGATCTTTGCCTTAATCTACCTCGCTGGCTTTCTGATTACTCCAGGAGGGCGGGCCTCGATCCAGGATGCGATTACTGCCTGGAAACGCTTGTTCCCAATTCCGGCGCGGGGTTAAGTTATTCTTTTCGCTTGGTCGAAAGGATACGCGCGGGGTTCCCGCCGATAATGCAATCGGCCGGAAAGGTCCCTGAAACGACACTGCCGGCTTGAACGATGGAACGAGCGCCGATAATTGTGCCTTTTAAGATAATAGATCGAGCGCCAATGAAGACTTCTTCTTCTATCACGACAGGTGCGCTTCTGATATTATCAGGAGCCTCCGCTAGCCGTTCGGTTGGGTCTAAAGGATGACTGTCATTATCCATTAAGAGCACGCCCGAACCCAGCCATACTCGGTTCTTGAGAATAACTAACTCCCGGCAGGTAACTGCGCCACCGCTTATACCAACCTCGTCACTGATGATCAGCTGTGCGCTTGGATGAGAAGTCGTCAAAACGGTAGGCTGAATCAGTCCAATAGAATTCGACGAGACACGACTGCGCGCAGTAAAAGCGCGACCAATCAGGATGGTGCTACCAGGCATCTTGTTAATGATGGGCAAGCCGTAAAGGTGACACCCTTCGCCACCTTCGATGCCCATGAACCTAAGCCAGGAAGGTTGCCAGAATTCCAGAAAACTCTGCCACCGACTACCGATCTTCCGTTTGAGAAGAACGAGGTGCATCTGGAAATAGAGAATTATCTCCTGGACCGTGCACTCGCCAGAGTCGGCAGCGGCGCAGGCTCGCGTGGGATTGGATGCTTCACCGACTTGGCTGTTTCCTCCGTACCTGCGAGCTGTGTCCATAGAGCCACCAATGCACCGAACATCCACCACGTTCCGAATGCGCCATCCACAGAATTACCGCTTGTCCAGGAGCGCGCGATATCGACGATAAAGGACAAGAGCAAGATCAAGGCTAAGGTTCGATGCGGAGTGCCATGGCTTGTGCGTCGATATACCCATAAGCCGATTATGACCGCTTGGATCCAAAAGACGGCCCAGATGAGAACAGCAGGCAGACCGAAGTCTGCCCAGATACCTAGCCAAGTATTGTGCCATGAAGAACCCGCTGCCAGGTTCTGGGCTACATTCTCGGTGCCATAGAGAAAAGCGACCGGGATAATGTCCTGACGAGTGACACCGTATCCTTTGCCAACAATCGGACTTTCTTTGATGTGACTCCATGCTAGCTCTCGCATGCGGGAACGAAATGGATCGATACCTTCCTGAAACTCTGATCTTACTTCCCAGTCCCAATCTCCTGGGAAATACGAAAGAGAACGCTGTGCCTGCAGGGGAAGTTTAAACCATTCTCCCTGCCCAAGGATTAGGAAGCTAAGGAAGATTGCGGCAAGAAAACCGCCAATCATAACGTAGGAATATTCCCTTCGAAGCAATGCTGCCGCTAATGGAAGCAGAACGACGGAAGCGAAAGCCGCTCGTTTACCGCTGATCGCGGCGAGAGCGATACAGAAAAGCATGACGAAAATGATCCATGGCTTAGACAAGCCAATGATCTCACGCATCCTGTATCGAGAGACAATATAAAGCATAATCCAGTATGCGGGCTGCGCCAGTGTCTGGTGCCAGGTGTAATAAGCTTCGGCGCCTGGATCGGCGGACGCTAAAACGAGCGAGCCGATAAACTTAAAGCGCAGCAAGTCAAGACACACGTTCACTATTGAACCTACGATGAAGAGACGGATCATCCACTTGGCATCCCGCTCCGTGATCTTCTGATTGCAAAGAATTAGAAACGAAAGCAGCGCGAGAGCGATTTTGAAATAGAAACGGGCTCCGCCTGCGGATGAACCCATGCCCGAGAGACCGATCGGATGCAAAAAGAAGATCAATCCGGCCCAGGCCGTGTAAAGCATCACGGCAGCGTGCGAACGACGGAAGAATGTAACACCACGCGGATTGATGGCATAACGGCAAAGAAACACGACCGCACAGAGAAGAATCGACAGCTCGGATAGCTCAAAGGCGCGTTGGAAGAAGGGGATGGCTGGAATGTTAAAGGAGAACGCGATCGGGATGAGCATCCAATAACGCGCACCGAGGGCGAGGACGGCGACGACTGCTCCTACGCAAAAGAAGACCAGGTAGACCTCGATGAACTGGCTCTGGCCGATGGCGCTACCGATGAGAACCGTGAGCGCTAGCCCGGCTACCATGGCCAGGATGACTGGCACGCGTGGGCCGATGGACTCGATGGAAGGTCCGGTCCGCATGGCTTAGATCACGTCCGCGAAAGTCCGTTCGGTTTTGCGGAAATACCAGATACCTGTGACGAGAAGGAGGGTGACAGTAATGAGCGACAGTAGAAGGCTTTCCCGCGGGAAAGAAGTGGCGCCACCTGAGATAGCCCAGCGAAAGCCGTCGATCACACCTACCATCGGATTCAAGGCATAGAGTAACCGCCACTTTTCCGGGACGATGTTGCTGGAGAAACCGACCGGCGAAATGTAGAGGCCGAACTGGACAAGGAAGGGGACGACGTAGCGGAAGTCGCGATACTTAACATTCAGCGCCGCGAGCCAAACGCCGGCGCCGGTAGACGCTAACAGGGCCAGAAGAGTGAACAATGGAAGGCTAAGCAGATACACGCCGGACCAAACGCGGTAGAAAGCCATCATGAAGGCAAGCAGAACCATGGAGATGGCAAAATCAACGAAGGAAACAATGACGGCGCTCGCTGGAACGATTAATCGCGGGAAGTAGACTTTGGAAATTAGATTCGAGTTACTAATAAGGCTGTTACTTCCTTCGGACAAAGAAGTGGCAAACAATTGCCATGGCAACATCGCGGCAAAGACCATGACAGGGTAGGGCATGCCCTCCGCCGGGAGATGCGCGATACGACTAAACACCACCGTGAAGATGATCATGGTCAGGAGCGGTCGCAGCACCGCCCACAGGATGCCTATGACTGTCTGCTTGTAGCGCACGAGGACGTCGCGCCAGGCGAGAAAGTAAAATAGCTCGCGGTAGCGAAAGAGATCCCGCCAGTAATTGCGCTCGGTGTGGCCGGCTTCGATGACTAGTTCCGTTGTCGATGAGGACATGAGTTCTTAGGCGAAAAATTTCGCTTCGGTTTCGAGGCAGAGCCAATGATAAACGGGCACGTGCAGCTCTTGAATGTCAGCTACACTGTCGGCGCCCACGCGGATGGCCACATCGGTCATTGGTGCAACGGCGCCGCCGTTTCGTCCGGTCAGGGCGATGGACTTTAGGCCGAAACTTTTTGCCACGATGACGGCGTTGATGACGTTACGCGAATTACCAGAGGTGGTGATGGCAAGGAGAGCATCCCCGGGTTTGCCCAGACCGTAGACTTGCTGAGCGAAAACCATCTCGGCTGAAATGTCGTTAGCTACTGCGCTTATCAGCGAGGTTTGCGAAACCAGAGAGATAGCTGGCAACGCGCTTTGTAATTTATCAGCGACTTCGCGACCGGTCGCGCCAGCTGTAATGTTTAACCTGTCGGCATCGGTCTTGGGAACTCTCCGCGGCCGCATGAAACCTTTCATTAGCTCGGCGACGACATGTTCACTATCGGCCGCACTGCCTCCGTTGCCGCAGACGAGCAGCTTGTTCCCCTGTTCGAAAGTAGAAATGAAAATCTGCAACGCAGCTCCGAGGTCCTTTTCGCAATCGCGCAGGGCCGGGTATTTCTGAAAAAGATCGGAGAGACGATTGGTCATTTCGCACGTGAGGCGCAAATCCTAGCACACGCTCAGCTAGACGACAGCAGGCTTGTTTTTGACGATAGCACGCGGTTTCGCGGCGATTTTGGCGTAGAGACTTAGCGCCGCTCCGACTACCTGGTCCATGTTGTAATATTTGTAGGAGGCGAGGCGGCCGACGAAATGGAGGCCAGGCGTGTCGTTCACTAGCGCTTGATATTTGGCGTTTATCGCCGCGTTTTGTGCCCGCGGGATCGGATAATAGGGATCGCCTTCCGCCTGCGGAAATTCGTAGACGATGCTCGTTTTCGCATGTTTCTGGCCGGTCAGATATTTGAATTCGGTCACGCGAGTGTGCGGAACATTTGGATCGGGATAATTCACCACCGGCGCTTCCTGAAAAACTTCGCGATCGTGAGTTTCGTGTTGGAACTTGAGTGAGCGATACGGCAGCGGGCCGAACCGAAAATCGAAAAATTCATCGATCGGTCCGGTGTAAATCATGTTGCGATACGGCACGTCTTTGAGCGCGCGGTAATCTGTCCCGAGCTGCAGCGAGATGTTTTCGTGGTCGAGCATGTTTTCGAACATGCGTGTGAAACCGTGCAGCGGCATGAATTGAAACGCGTCGCCGAAATAGCGATCGTCGCGATTAGTGCGGGTCGGGATGCGCGCGGTGACTTGCGAACTTAGTTCGGAGGGATCGAGCCCCCATTGCTTGCGGGTGTAGCCGCGAAAAAATTTCTCGTAGAGCTCCCGTCCCACCGCGTTCAGCACTACATCTTCGGAGGTTCGAATTTGCTCTTTCGGTTCCCGCACCGACTCAAAAAATTTCTCGAGGCCTGCCGAATCCAGATTCAAACCGTAGAGCTGGTTGATCGTGTCGAGATTGATCGGAATCGGCAGCAGTTTTCCGTCGACGACCGCGCGCACTCGATGTTCGTAGGGTCGCCATTCGGTGAATTGCGAGAGGTAATCGAAAATTTCGCGCGAGTTCGTGTGAAAAATGTGCGGCCCGTATTTGTGGACGAGCACGCCGGCCGCGTCGGGATGATCGTAGGCATTGCCGGCCACGTGCGGACGCACATCGCAGAGCAAAACTTTCTTGCCCGCGTCGCGCGCCAGCCTTTCGGCCAGCACACTGCCGGCGAATCCCGCTCCAACGATGAGGTAATCGTACATCGACGTATTCGTTAACGACCCGATGGGAAGCAGCCGTCAGGCCGCATTCTAACGCTTTTACCTCTGCCCGCGAGTGCTTGCGCTTTGGAAGACCCCTTCTACTGTGGCGAACTTTTCCATGAACGATTTTCTTCTCTCAGTTTTGCTCGGAATCATCGAAGGCGTAACCGAGTTCCTGCCCATTAGCTCGACCGCGCACCTCCGCATCGCGGAAGCGCTCCTGCAAATCGATCTGCACGACAGTTTTTGGAAAATGTACACGATCGTAATTCAGCTCGGCGCCATCCTCGCGCTGCCGGTGTATTTTCGGCAGCGCATCGTCGATTTTCTGGCCACTTTCCCGCGCGGCGAGCGGGGCGATCGCAACATCTTCACTCATCCGCTCGGACTCACGCTCGTTGCTTTCGTGGTCACGGCGATTCCGGCGTTTCTCTTGAAGAAGCAAATCGGTGCGAACCTCGAGAGTCTGAAGGTGATGGCGTGGGCGCTCATCATCGGTGGCGTTGTGATGTGGATCATCGACTTCGTTTGTCACAAACCGTCCATCGATCGGATCGAAGAAATGAATCTTCCGCGCGCGATCTGGATCGGCGCTGTGCAGATTCTGTCCGCGGTTTTTCCCGGAACCTCGCGCTCCATGTCCACGATCGCGGCTGGACAGGTGGCTGGTCTATCCCGCGCCGCCGCCCTGGAATTTTCCTTTTTCCTCTCGATCCCAACGATGGTCGTGGCGACCGGCTACGATTTGCTGAAAACCATTCGGCCCCATGCGCAAGACGCCGCCGATGCGGCGCTCGCGCCACTAACGATGAATGCCCATGCGTGGATCGTCCTCATCATCGGCCTGATCGTCTCCTTCATCGTCGCGCTCGTCGTTGTCGCGTGGTTCATGCGCTGGGTACGATCACGCGGCTTTGCGCCGTTTGCGATTTACCGCCTCGCCGCCGGCGGCGCACTGCTCTACTTGATCGCGCGCGGTCTTAAATAACTGCTGCGGTCCCTCAGGCCTTCATCAAGAGGAAGACCAGAATAATGAGGAGTAGCAAACCGCCACCCGGATAGTAGCCCCAACCTGCGGGCGCGTATCCCCATGTCGGTAGACTTCCGATGAGCAGTAGAATCAGAACGATGAGAAGGATAGTGCGCATGTGCGGGAGAGTGAGCAGTCACGAATCGGCTGACAATCATTTTCTCGGGCGGCCATTTAATGGAAACTGCTTGCAGCCGCATCGCGATGTCCGTTTGTCTGAGCAGTAATGGCGAACACGATTCTGGTTGGAGCGCAGTGGGGCGACGAAGGTAAAGGCAAAATCATCGATGTGCTGACTGCGCAGGCCGACATTGTCGTGCGCAGCCAGGGAGGGAATAACGCCGGCCACACCGTCATTCATCGCGACAAGAAGTACGTGCTGCATCTCATTCCCTCGGGAATTTTGCGACGCGGCAAAGTTTGCGTCATCGGCAATGGCGTCGTCATCGATCCGATTGCGCTCGTCGGAGAGATCGAAGGTCTGCGCAAACTCGGCATCGCGGTCGGGAAAAATTTGCTCATCAGTAACTGCGCGCATTTGGTCCTGCCTTACCACCGCGTGCTCGACGAACAACGCGAGCTACGCAAAGGCCGCGCGAAAATCGGGACAACCAAGCGCGGCATCGGTCCGGCCTACGGCGATAAGGCGGCGCGCACAGGATTACGCATCTCCGATCTTATCCAGCCGGCGTTATTTTCGAAAAAATTGCAGGCGAAAATCAGCGAGAACAACAGCATCCTCCGCGCGCTCGGCGCCAAGCCGATCAACTTCGCGGAAGTCAACGACGCATATCTCGCGGCCGGAAAAAAGTTGCGACCCTTCGTCGCGAACACGGTGGTCTGGCTGCATCGCGCGTTACAATACGAGAAAGCGATTTTGTTCGAAGGCGCGCAGGGAACGTTCCTCGATATCGATCACGGCACCTATCCTTATGTGACGTCATCGAACACGACCGCTGGCGGCGCCTGCACCGGTTCGGGCGTTCCGCCACATCGCATGGATGTTGTTCTGGGCGTCGTCAAAGCCTACACCACGCGCGTCGGCGAAGGCGCGCTGCCGACGGAAGACGCCGAGATTGCCGACATGCTCCACAAAATGGGCCGCGAATTCGGCGCGACCACCGGCCGCCCTCGACGCTGTGGATGGTACGATGCGGTCGCGGCACGTTATGCCACCATGATTAACGGCATCGACGAACTGGCGATCACCAATCTCGACGGCTTGGACTCGTTAGACCGAATACGGATCTGTGTTGCCTATCGCTTAAAAGGCAAACGCCTCGATGTGCCACCATGCGACGCCGCGCAGTTGGAAAAATGCGAGCCGGTTTATGAAGAAGTGAAGGGTTGGAAAAAACCAACGGGCGCGGCGAAAAAATTTTCCGACTTGCCGGCGGCGGCGCGCAGCTACGTGAAAAGGTTAGTGGAGCTGACTGGCGCAAGGTTGAAAATCGTCAGCGTCGGGCCAGCCCGCGGTCAGACGATTATTTTGTAGCAATGGCCACCCCAGCGAAAATTGTCCCGCGGCACGTCGCCATCATCATGGACGGCAACGGACGCTGGGCGAAATCGCGCGGTTTGCCCCGGATCAAAGGTCACGAACAAGGCGCGGAAGCGGTGCGCGAATGTGTCGAAGGCTGCGGCGAATTGCGGATCGAATTTCTCACGCTTTACGCATTTTCCGCGGAGAACTGGCAACGTCCGAAAGCCGAAGTGATGGCCTTGATGCATTTGCTGGAAAAGTTTTTGAAACAAAAAACGCCCGAGCTGCTCGAGAAAAATGTGCGGCTGCAAGCGATCGGGCGATTGACCGATCTACCCGCGGCCTGCCAGCGGCAGTTGCACAAATCCATCGAGCAGACCGCAAAAAACAACGGCCTCACTTTGATTCTCGCGCTCAGCTACGGCGGACGTCTGGAGATCATCGATGGTATCAAGAGCCTCTTGCGCCAGGTCGAAGAAGGTCACATCGATAGCGCGATGATCGATGTCGAGATGTTCAGTAAACATCTTTACACGCGGTATTATCCCGATCCCGATTTGCTCATCCGCACCTCGGGCGAACTGCGCATTTCCAATTTTCTTCTCTGGCAGCTTTCCTACACCGAGATGTATGTGACGCCGAAACTCTGGCCCGATTTCACGCGCCAAGATCTTTTCGCGGCGGTGGAAGAATTCGGGCGACGCCAGCGACGCTACGGCGGTGTGGGTTAATTCAGACGAACGCTTCGGCGACCGAGTCGGCCAGCAATTTCCCTTTTGGGGTCAAAACGAAGTGTTCGTTTTCCTGGCCGAGGAGACCGAGCTGGGAAAATTCCTTGCACTCGTTAGGCCATGACACCAGCCAATCGACCGGAACCCCGGTCCTTGTGCGTAAGCCGAGAGCGATTTGCTCCGCGCGTTTCGTTTTCGCGCTCAGCGTTTCGGTTGAGATGACGACGGATTCGCCTTTGAAAATTCGATCGCTGTAGTTGCGGTAATCGCAGACGTTCTGCCAGCGCGTCTCGCCAACAGTCGAAAACGCACTCGGTCCAATCCCGAGATAATCATCGCCCGACCAGTATCCGCGATTGTGCGTCGATTCGTAACCGGGCAACGCGTAATTCGAAATCTCGTACTGCCGGTACCCGCCGCTTTCTAAAATTCGCATCGCGCTTTCGAAAAATCGCGCATCGCTCGCATCGTCTTGCTGAAATTCGCCGCGCGCATGACGCAGAAAGAATTCGGTGTCTTCTTCGTAAGTCAGGCAATAGGCGGAAACATGTTCCGGTCGCAATCCGATTGTTCGCTCCAGTGTCGTTTCCCACTGCGCGAGCGATTGCCCGGGCAACCCAAACATCAAATCGATGTTTACATTCGTTAGACCGGCCTGGCGCAAAATGTGAAATGATTCTTCGGCCTGCGCAGAATTGTGCTCCCGTCCGAGCAGGCCTAACAAGTCGTCGTCCCACGATTGCACGCCGAGACTGAGACGGGTGACGCCGAGTTGTTGCAGCAGCGCAGCTTTTCGCGGCGAGACGCTTCCGGGATTCGCCTCGATCGTCCATTCCATCACCTGCGAAAGATCAAGATGTCGGCGAAATCCGCCTAACAAGTGCTCGAGTTGCGCCGACGAAAGCGCCGTCGGAGTTCCTCCGCCGAAGAAAATTGTCTCGGCCGCGATTTCGTATTCGTTCGCCAACATTTCCAACTCGCGCAGAAGCGCGTCGCAAAATCGCTGCGTCTGCGCGGGGTCGGCGCGCTCTTTGTAGAAAGCGCAATACGGACAGATCCGCGCGCAAAATGGAATATGGACATACAAATGCCGCACGGTTGAACCTTGCCCGCGTCGCGTGGAACGTGCGGCGTCCTTTGCGTCCATTAATTCCATTTTCGGTGAATATCTCGATCCCTGGCCTGTGCGCGCTGTTTTTCTTCAGTGTCGCCGGCAACCTCCGTGCGCAATCTCCGCCTGCGCCAACCGCGACTCCCACGCCCAAACCTTCCGTCGTTTATTCGATCCGGGATCCGTCAGCGATTAAGCAATATCGAACCGATCCAGCAGTCGTCCGACGAATGGTCGATCGGCTGGTCATCGCGATCACCGGCCAAATCAATGTCGGCAGCGCCTGGGCCTCGCTCGTTTCGCCTAACGACAAGATCGGCATCAAAATTTCTGCGGCCGGCGGCGAGCTGTTCACTACGCATCACGCAATTGTTGATGCCATCGTCGATGGCTTGGTGGCCGCGGGACATTCGCGCAAAGACATCATCGTCTGGGACCGACAGCTCGATGCGATCAAGCTGGCGGGCTACCGGCCGGAAGCGGACGGCTATCAGTTGCTCTCGATCGCGCCGCACGATGGTTATGATGCGAAGGCGATTTTCACCGCGCCGGCCATGGGCAAATTAATTTGGGGTGATCTCGATTTCGTTCCGCAGCGCGGAGAAAATCCGATGCGCACCGACACCGTGAACGCGAGCGACCAGAGCCATTTCGCGAAAATTGTGACCGAGAAGGTGACGAAAATTATCAACGTGCCGGTGATGAGCGACAGTTTCGCCACGGGCCTGGCCGGTTGTCTTTACAACGCCACACTGCCCAATATCGACAACTGGCGGCGTTTCGCGCAGTACGGCCGCTTCGGCGCCGCGGGTATTCCGCAGCTTTACGCGGAGCGGAATATTTCCGGCAAAGTGGTTCTCAACATCATGGATGGGTTGATCGCCGCCTATGCCGGCGGCCCGCGATCGGATCCGAATTTCGCCATTCATTTCGAAACGCTTTATGCGAGCAAAGATCCCGTGGCGATCGATGCGCTCGCTCTCCGGCGACTAGAGCAGTTTCGCGCCGACGCCAAGATGCCGGCCATCGGTGATCTGGCTTCGCATGTCGCGCTGGCCGGGGAAATGGGACTGGGTAACGCCGACCTCACGCGCATCGATGAGCGGCATCTCTCGCCTTGAACTCGTTAGGCGAAATCCGGCAATTGCGCGGCCCGATTCTGCGTTCGGTCTCGCGCTCCTTTTATCTTTCGATTCGTCTGCTGCCGGAAGAACTGCGCGACCCGATTGCCTTGGCCTACTTGCTCGCCCGCGCCACCGACACGATCGCGGACACGAGTGAGATCAGCGCCGAGTTGCGCGCGGCTGAATTAAAAAAACTGGCGGCGCGCGTTCAGGGCGAGGAGACAAGTGATGACTTCCTCGAATCTTTTATCGCGCTGCAAAAAGACGAAGCAGAACGGACGTTGATTCAAGCCGTGCCGTCCGCGCTCGCCTGGCTGCGTGCGATGTCTGCCGACGATCGTAACGATATCACAGCCGTGCTGGCGAAAATCAACGAAGGTCAACGACTCGACGTTCTTCGTTTCGCGGATTCATCGCGGGTCAGCGCGTTGCAAACCGCGACCGAGCTGAATTTCTACACCTTCCTGGTCGCGGGATGTGTCGGAGAATTCTGGACGAACATCGGGCTGCGCCATCTTCCGAAATTCGCCACGCGGCCGGCGCAAGAAATGGTCTCGTTAGGCGTCGAGTACGGCAAAGGTTTGCAGCTCATCAATATTTTGCGCGATCTCGGCGCCGACCTGCGCGCGGGTCGATGCTATTTGCCCACCGAACAACTCGAATCGCTCGGTATTTCGCCTGACGAGATTTTGCGCGAACCGTCGCGCGCGTTGCCTATCGCGAATATTTGGCTGGAACGGGCGGAAAAGGGGATCGGTGCTGGAATTGAATATGCCTGCGCGCTGCGTGCGCCGCGCGTGCGCATTGCGACTGCATTGCCGGCGCTGATCGGTGCGCGGACGCTTGCGCACCTGCGCACCGCGGGCACGGAGATTTTCGCACGGAAGATCAAAATCAGCCGCGGTGAAGTCCGAAAGATTCTTTCGAAGACGCTGCTCAACCTCGGTTCGCCGCGTTTTTTGCGAGCCGAGTTTGAGACTACTCGTTAGGCGACAAAAAATAGCGGCGCTGTTTTTCGCTGATGGGTCGCTCGAGTTTTTCCAGGACGAGCAACATGTCTTCCCAAACCTTGCGTTTTTCCGTCGGTGTCTGGCTGCGCAACAAGTACGACGGATGATAAGTGATCATGAGCGGCGTATCGTGGAACGAGTGCCAGCGTCCACGCATTTCGCGCATCGTGCTGCGGGTGCCGAGCAATCCTTCCACCGCGGTCGCCCCAAGTGCGATCATTACTTTCGGCTGCACGATGTTAATCTGCTCGATCAAATACGGCAGGCAATTTTTCATCTCTTCCGGCGTGGGCGGACGATTGCCCGGCGCGCCCGGTGGCATGTCTGGTCGCGATTTCAAAAGATTCGCGATGTAAACGTCTTCGCGCCGAAAACCCATCGTCTCGATAATTTTCGTGAGCAGTTGTCCGGCGCGGCCAACGAACGGTTCGCCCTGCCGGTCTTCATCCGCGCCTGGCGCTTCGCCGACGAACATCAATTCCGCATCTGGATTGCCCACGCCGAATACCGTTTGGGTGCGCGTGGCGGCGAGATGTGGACACAATTTACAAACCTGAACGCGCGCGCGGATTTCGGCGAGCAGCTCATTCTTATTTAAGCGCGGCGAATGCGCGTGCTGCTGTAGAACCGACAAACTCGAACGCGATGCGCGCGGCCATCGTCCGCCGCCGTCGCGAATTTCTTCCAATCGTCCGATGACCAAGTCGAGAGCCGATTGAAATTGCGCCATGCATGATGTTGTAAATTTTTGCGCGCGAGGGCAATTCCTTTGATGCTGCGCGCGTGAGTTCACGCCTCTCGGATTACGATTACGCGCTGCCGCCGGAACTGATCGCGCAGCGTCCGCTGCCGCGCCGCGAAGATTCGCGCATGATGGTGTTGCATCGCGAAACGCAGCGCATCGAACATCGGCGCTTCACCGAGCTGGCGGAATTTCTGCGCGAGGGTGATTTGCTGGTTTTGAATAATGCGCGCGTGGTGGCGGCTCGGAGATTTTCCGATGATGGCGCGATCGAGTTCTTGTTCCTGGAAAAAGTGGTGCCGTGTCGCTGGCGAACTCTGGTTAAACCGGGACGAAAAATGCGTGTCGGCTCCGTCTGTCGAATAGGCGGGACGGATGCGCGCGTGATTGAAATCCTGCCGGATGGAAGTCGGCTGATCGAGCTCGCATCGGATATTTCACCGCATGAAGGCGGGGTAATGCCGTTGCCGCCTTACATGCGTCGGCCGGTCGAGGAAGCGGATCGCGAACGATATCAAACTGTTTTTGCCGAGGTGCCTGGCGCGGTGGCCGCGCCAACCGCTGGTCTGCACTTCACAACGGAAATGCTGCAAACGCTGCCGCACACCTTCGTCACTTTGCATGTCGGCCCAGGAACGTTCCTGCCGGTGAAAAGCGAAAATGTCGCCGAGCACGAAATGCATTCGGAACAATTTTCAATTTCCGAGGAAGCCGCGGAAAAGATCAACGCAGCCTCGCGCATCGTCCCTGTCGGCACGACGAGTGTCCGCACGTTAGAAAGCGCCGCGGTCAACGGCCTGATTAGTCCACAGACTGGTGAGACAAAGATTTTTATTTATCCGCCATTCGAATTTCAAATGATCGATATCCTCGTGACGAATTTTCATTTGCCGCGCTCGACCTTGCTCATGCTCGTGAGCGCTTTCGCCGGCCACGATTTCATTTTGCGCGCTTATGAAGAAGCGATTCGCGACGGTTACCGTTTCTACAGCTACGGAGATTGCATGCTGATTCTTTGAACTGCTAACTTCGCGCGGATGAATTCTCCCGAGGAGCCGAAGGGCGAACTGGTCATTCAAACGGTCGCGATGCCGAAGGACACAAATCCGAGCGGCGATATTTTCGGCGGCTGGATCATGGCGCAAATGGATCTCGGCAGCGGAATTATCGCGGCGAAAACGGCGAAGTGCCGCGTCGTTACGGTGGCGATGGAAGGAATGTCATTTCTCTTGCCGGTGCGGGTCGGCGATACGGTGGCGTGTTTCGCCACCGTGGAAAAAATCGGTCGCACCTCGATGCACATACCGGTGGAAGTCTGGGTGCGTCGCCGCATGGGCGGACATATCGAACGCGTCACCCGCGCCGTTTTTATCTACGTGGCGGTGGACGAAAACGGAAAACCGATTCCGGTGAAGCGCGATTAGTTACTGCGGCTGCGTCGGCGCGGGTTGCGCATCTTCACGCGGCACGGCCTGTGGACCAGACTGGATGTTTTGCGTGGGCTCATTTGGTTGCGTCGTTGGCATCGACGGTTTGTTCGAGCGAAACTTCGTCTGTTGCTTCACCCGGCCCTTGCTCATTTTTCGAACGTAGCGGGCGTAGGCGTGCTGTTGCCGGCCCGTTTCTGTCATGTAGGAACAACCGGCGAAGGCGAACGTCACCGCCAGGAGAAGCGAAAGCGGTCGGATCATTTTTCTACTCGTTAGGCAACTTGCTCTTCGAGCACATCATTAGCCAGCTCCAATTGACCGGTCGTGATCAACTCGCGCAAAGCCACGTAAATCTTCAGTTCGGACACTTCCAGTTTTTGGTAAATTTCTGCGAGCCGTAATCGCCCGCCGCTGGCCAGGCGCCAGATTTTCTGCGCGATCGGACGAATTTCCGCTGGCATGGCCGCCAGATCGACTTCCAGTTTTTGCCGCAGCAAACGCCGATCGCTATCCGGTATTTCTTTGCGCAACGCATCCAGTTCATCGCGGCTCTGCAAGGCGTGAATCAAAACTTCGCCGGCATCGCGCTTGGCCATGTTGGTTTGTAAGGCGCGGCTGCTTTTCGTTTGGGCGGAGGAGAAGGCGAAAGTGCCGCGCAAATTCTGCGCGAGAAAAAGTTGCTCGAACGCTTCTTCGCCGGTGAGGTGCTGAAATTGGCCGCCGTAAATCCGGCCGGCATCGAAGTGAAACGCCGCCAGTAATTCGTCGTGCTCATCGCGGATCGTTAGTTCACCGGTTTGCGAGGAGTGCACGATCGTCTGATAAATCGTGACCAGATCGAAATTGGCCAGGTAACCGCTGAGTTCGAGGCAGTGACTTTGGGAGAGCGCGGCGTTTCTCGCCTGGAAAAGCCGGCTGGCCAGTTGTTCGGAAAGATAATGAAAAAATGCCGGAACGCGGCGCGTGAGCTCTTCGAGGTCTTTCCGCGCGAAACACTGCAGGCTGACCGGCTCGCGTGTTTTTACGGAATGTCGGCGCGGTAAATCGATCAGCACCTCGACGTCGCCGAAAATGTCGCCGCGCGAAAGATAAGTGCGATCGGTTGAGCGCGGAGCGTTTTCCTGCACGATCTCGACCATTCCACGGTTGATGATGTAGAGCGCGTCGGCCGCATTGCCGGCGCTGTAGATTTCTTCCTGCGCATCGATGTGCCGCACCTGGGAAAGGGCGCCGAGCGCGCGAAGTTCTACGGGCTTGAGCGAGGTGCAAAAGGAAAAGAAGTCGCGGTTCGCCATTCCCCTCCGTGTAGAGCAGGAGTCGTGCAGGACGGAGCGGCTGTTAATGCTAGAGTCGCCAATGCTTCGGCTCGGCTATCTCTTCGAACGCTTTCCCTCGTTCGCTCAGACTTTTTGCTATCGCGAAGTAGCGGAAATGCGCAGGCAAGGCGCGGACGTTTCGGTATTTTCTATCCGTCACCCGACTGATGAACCCGCGCAAGATTGGGACGCGGATCTCGTCGGTAAAGTCTGCTATCTGCCCGCTGAAGCGGAGCTGATCAAAGAAGTGGATCGTCGGATTCGGCTAAAGCAGCTACCCGACGCGGCCGTTCGCGCGATCCACGAATGGGATCGCCGCCCGGATTTTCTCAGGCTCCATCAGGCGGCGTATGTCGGGCTGCGTTTGCAAGAAGCCGGGATCCGCCGATTACACGCGCACTTTGCCGGCATGGCGGCTCGGACGGCCTACTGGGTCAAGCAATTCTTCGGCATCGAATTCAGCCTGACCGTGCACGCCAATGACATCTTTGCTCCGCGCGATTTCGAAATTGGCCTGGCGAATCTTTTCGATGCGGCGGCGTTGATCGTAACCGTGAGCGATTTCGCGGTCTCGCTGTTGCAGGAGAAATTTCCCAAGAATGCGGCGAAGTTTCATCGCGTTTACAACGGTATCGACGTCGATCAATTCACGCGTGCAAAGTTCGCCCGCGAAATTCCGCTGATTATTTCTGTTGGTCGATTGATCGAGAAAAAAGGTTTCTCCGATCTGGTCGCGGCTTGCAGTCAATTGCCGCGGGAATTTCGTTGCGAGATCATCGGCGAAGGACCGCTCGAAGAATTATTGCGCGCACAAATTCGTGACAGTGGATTGGAAGATTTCGTGCGATTGACTGGCCCGTTGATGCAACGCGAAATCATCGCGCGATTGGCCGAAGCAAATGTGTTCGCTTTGCCCTGCGCGATGACGCGCGACGGCGACATGGACAATCTTCCAACCGTCATCATGGAAGCGATGGCCGCGGGGTTGCCAGTCGTCTCGACGCCGCTCGCCGGCATTCCGGAAATGATTCAAACTGGCGTAAACGGCGAGCTCGTTCCGGCCGGCGATGTCGCGCAACTGGCGAAGGCGATCGATTCGTTCCTGGCCGATCGCAATCGCGCGCAAGAATTTGGAAGGCGCGGCCGCGAATTAGCCGCGAGAAAATTCTCGCTTGCAGAAAACGTGAATCAGTTGTGCGACTTACAATAACTCGCGCACCGCTTGCACCGCGCGGAGATACACGCGGTGCGGTCCGCCGCGCATCAGTTCTTCCCGCATCAGTGCGACTGCGTCATTGCGGCCGGCGGGCATCAGCTGATGCATTCGTTCCGTGCCGTCATTGCAGACGGAAGTCTTCAGCAAATCGGATTCCGCCGCGTGCGTAACGCGAAATTCCGTCTGGCCGCAAAACAAACTGCATCGGCTAATCGGTTCGCCTTCGGACTCCTTCAAACCGACCCGGATAATTTCGCCGGCGCAATCCGAAAAACTCACGGTGAAATCGTCCGGCATTTCCTGCAGCATCCAGCCGAGCTGCGCGGCCAGCCAACCGAGCAGCAAAATCGCGGTTGATCGATAGCCGGGCGCGAAATCGATTTCGACCTGCGTGACCTGCGCGAGTCGATCGTGCGTCGTCGGGAAATCGAAAAATTGCGCCAGGGCCAAACGCAATTGCACCAGCCGCGTCCAATTCAGGTCGCACAGAACCAGGCGCTGATTCGTTTCCTTTTGCGCAATGTTGACCAGCCGCATTTGCGCCGAAAAATTTTCCCACGGCCGGCTGTCGTAGATCAGTCGATCGACCCAGGTCCAAAGTTGCGGGTCCATCGGTTCGCGAAATTCGTCCTGCCACCAGAGATAAAACGGCAGGTCGGAATCGAGATGAGAAAATACAATGTTCGGCAGCAACTCGGCGAACGAACCTGCGAGCGAAAAGGAAATCTGTTCCGAGCAAACCTGTTTGCTGCCCGCCCCGCTCACGTGACAATGCGCCGCGATCCACGCTTCCACGCGTTCCTCCTGCGCCGCCCGATCGGCGGCAATGACGATCGCGCGACACGCGTGGTCCTCCGTGATCTGGGCGATGATCTGGGTGTTTTTGCCTAACGAGTCCTGGGCTTCGCTGTAAACCGCGAGATTCATCAGTGAAGCGCGCGTCATCTTTTCGTCACCCGATTCCCACAGCTTCTTCAGTTCCCGATCGATCTTGCCGATCTCAACCGGCATTCCGACGGAAAATGTTTCGGGGAGCGCGCTCACTACTCGTTAGGCAAACTAAAGTCTGCGCCAGGCCCGGCCGTCCGCGGCGAGCAAATCATCCGCGGCATCAGGTCCCCATGAGCCGGCGGGATATTGATATAGTTGCGAAGTATTCTCGCGCCAGGCGTCTTCGATCCGATCGATGAACTCCCAGGCTTGTTCGACTTCATCGCGACGCGCGAAAAGCGTCGGGTCGCCGCTCATGGCGTCGAGCAGGAGACGCTCGTAGGCCTCCGGACTCGCTTTGCCGAAGGAAGTTCCATAATGGAAATCCATCTTTACCGGCTCGATGCGAAAACTGGTGCCGGGAACTTTGGCCTGCATGCGCAGTGAGATTCCTTCGTCGGGTTGAATGCGAATGACGAGAACGTTTTGGTCTAACGAGTCGTTTTCGCGATTGAAAAGAACGGCCGGTGCTTTCTTGAAATGGACGGAAATTTCCGTGGCTGATTTGGGCAATCGCTTGCCGACACGCAGGTAAACCGGCACGTCGGCCCAGCGCCAATCTTCGATCCAAAGACGAAGAGCGACGAAAGTTTCCGTAGTCGACTCCGGTTTGACGTTTTGCTCCGCGCGATAACCGGGCACGGTTTTTCCCGCGATCGCGCCTTCGGAATACTGGCCACGCACGACGCATTTCTTCACGTCATCGGCGGTGAAGCGGCGAAGCGCGCGGACGATTTTCACTTTTTCATCGCGAATGCTATCGGCGCGCAGATCGGTCGGCGGCTCCATCGACACGAGACAGAGCAATTGCAGGAGGTGATTTTGCACCATGTCGCGCAGGGCGCCGGCGCCTTCGTAATAACCCGCGCGGCCTTCCACGCCCAGCGTTTCCGCCGCCGTGATCTGCACGTGATCGATATAGCGCGTGTTCCAAAGCGGCTCGAAAATCGCGTTCGCGAAACGCAGCACCAAAATGTTTTGCGCGGTTTCTTTGCCGAGGAAATGGTCGATGCGGTAGGTGTCGGCTTCGGGAAAAGCGGACTCGACCACCCGATTCAATTCGCGTGCAGAATCGAGATCGGTGCCGAACGGTTTTTCGACAATGACGCGGGCCCAGGCGTCGCCGCCCGGTTTGTTCAGGCCAGCCGCGACAATATTTTTCAGGATCGGTTCGAATTGGTCCGGCGCGACCGCGAGATAGAAAAGACGATTGCCACCGGTCGGCCGATCCTTTTCGATCTGCTGTAATTTTTCGCCTAACGACTTGTAGCCGGCTTCGTCGGCGAATTCGCTTTGATGATAGGAAACGGATTTGGCGAACGCGTCCCACAAATCGTCGCGCACCGTTTGGCGCGAATATTTTTTTGTCGCCTGCGCGAGATCGTTGCGAAATTCGTCATCGCTTTTCGGGCGCCGGGCGAATCCGACCACGGCGAGTCCAGGCGGCATTTCGCCATCAGCCGCAATGTTGTAGAGAGCGGGAATTAATTTGCGATGGGTTAGGTCGCCGGTCGCGCCGAAGATTACGACCGTGCACGACTCGGGTACCGTGCGCGTGACGATACCCTCACGCAGCGGATTACTTTGCGCTTGTACGGTGTCCATCGCCGTTTAGGACGGCAACGGAAAACGCCGCGTCATTTCGCGAACTTTCTCGCGCACTTTTTCGAGCGCGGCCGCGTCGGCGCGGTGTTCGAGCGCTTCGGCGATGAGATCCGCGATGTCGAGCATCTCTTCTTCCTTCATCCCGCGCGTAGTCATGGCGGGCGTGCCGACACGAATACCACCGGGTTTGAAGATCGGATAGGTATCGAAGGGGATGCCGTTTTTGTTCACGGTGATGCCGGCGCGGTCGAGAACTTCCTGCGCTTCTTTGCCGTTAATTTCCTTCGGACGAAGATCGACCAGCATGAGGTGGTTATCAGTTCCGCCGGAGACGATGCGGAAACCGTGCTTGGCCAACCCAGCTGCGAGCGCCTTCGCATTCACCACCACTTGTCGCTGATAGTCACGGAATTGCGGCTGCAATGCTTCGTGGAAGCAGACCGCTTTCGCGGCGATGACGTGCATAAGCGGGCCGCCTTGCACGCCGGGGAAAACGGTTCCGTCGATTTGTTTGGCAAACTGTTGCTGGCACATGACGATGCCGCCGCGCGGGCCGCGTAAACTCTTGTGGGTCGTGGTCGTGACAAACTGCGCGTGCGGAATCGGACTCGGATGTTGTCCGCCCGCGACCAATCCCGAAATGTGCGCCATGTCGATGAAAAGAAGCGCGCCGACTGAGTCCGCAATTTGACGCAAGCGCGGAAAATCGATGACCCGTGAATAGGCGGATGCTCCGGCCGTGATCATCGAGGGTCGCACTTCTTCGGCCTGCTGCTGCAACGCATCGTAATCGATCTGCTCGGTCTTCTCGTTCACGCCGTATTGCGAGACGGTGTAAAATTTCCCGGAGAAGTTCGCCGGATGGCCGTGGGTGAGATGTCCGCCATGCGCGAGATTCATCGCCAGGATCTTGTCGCCCGGCTTTAGCATCGAAAAATAAACCGCCATGTTTGCTTGCGCGCCGCTGTGCGGTTGGACGTTGACGTGTTCGCAATCGAAAAGACGCTTGGCGCGGTCGATGGCGAGCAGCTCGGCGGTGTCGACATTTTCGCAGCCGCCGTACCAGCGTTTTCCCGGATAGCCCTCGGCGTATTTATTCGTCAGGCAACTGCCTTGCGCTTCCATGACCGCGCGGCTGGTGAAATTTTCCGAGGCGATCAGCTCGATATTGTCGCGCTGCCGTTTTTCCTCGGCTTGAATGGCGTCGAAAATTTCCGGATCAACTTTGCGCAAACCGCCGCCTAACGAGTTCATGGGGTTAGTCCCGCCTGCGACGCTCGAAGTTTGTGAAGACAAATCAGCCATAGAATAAGATGAACTTCCGCCGCCGCGCGCGACGGCCGGCACCGCGACTTCGCTTTGTTCTACGAACGCCAGCACGCTCGGTAAAGCGTTTTCAATAGTGTCGGCGCAGACGACATAAACTTCGCGATTGCAGCCGATCGGGTCCGGGACATCGCGCCAGACGGTCGTGCCGGGCTCCTCGAATTCGCGCAAGAGAAACGACTTTTCCATGCCGTGCGGGAAGAGCATCTGGATCGTTTCCAAATGCGCGCCGGTCATGGCGAAAATGTGCGTGGCTCGATCGATCAAAGTCGCGGTCAGCGGTTGACTGCGCAGGCCGGAAATGTCGACGCCGCGTTCCTGCAAAACTTCCACGGCATAGAGACTCGGCGGTTGTCCGCGCACTGCATGCACGCCGGCGGATGAAACGGTGATGTCCTTGCGATTGCCGATGAGCCGCCGAAATAAACCCTCCGCCATCGGGCTCCGGCAGATGTTTCCGGTGCAGACGAAGAGGACGTTTTTCACAGGGGTAACGACGGCTGGCGAAGCCTAGAACTGAACCGAATCAAGTCAACGCGAGCGCTCGTCGGGATACTCGGCCCGCACGGTCAGGCCGATCCCGCCGCGCGGGGAAAATTGCGCAGTCACGACCGCCTCGCGCGGCGAACAGGCGGCGACGAAGTCATCGAGAATTCGATTGGTCACCGCTTCGTTGAAGGCGGCCTCGTTGCGGAACGAGGCGAGATAAAATTTGAGCGACTTGCTCTCGACGCACCACTTGTTAGGCACGTATTCGATGGTGATTTGGGCGAAATCCATCTGGCCAGTAATGGGACAGAGCGAGGTGAAATCCGCCGTTTCAAAACGAATGCGATAATCGCGCCGCGAAGGATTGGGAAAAGTTTCGAGCGTGGACTCGTTAGGCGACGACGGCAGGCGCGCTTCGCTCCGGCCGAGCAGGGTGAGTTTCGTTTTTTTCTTTTTCGCCACGACGTTTCCTACCCATCAATCCGGCAGGCGCAACATGGGATCGTTCAGCGCGCGCTCGCGATCGCCCGGCTTGTCGTATTTCAGGTAATCGACCTTCAGGTCGCGTTTCATTTTCAGATGACTGCCATCGGCCGCTTTCCATTCGCGTAACAAATTCGGACCATCGCGATCGAGCGTGAAACGATCTTCGCCGACGCGAACTTCGATCGTTTTCGCCGTCATTGAAAAAGTAACTTTCGCCGATTTGAATTCGAATTTGTCCGGCTGCGATTTGATCACAGAAGGCGCGACCTGGATTTCGAAGGGCACCGACGGCTTGGAAAAATCAATCGTTCGCACCAACCAAGGCAGCTCATCGTAGAAGCAGCTGTTAGCGGGCAGTGTGATGTTTTCCGTTGCCACCGACGCGCCGCGATATTCGTAGGCCAACTGATCCTCTTTGCGACGCATTTCCTTGTAGACGTTGGTGACGCCGTCACTACTCGTTAGGCAAAATTTCACGAGCGCCGAATTATCCACGCGCCAATAACTCGAATGCATCTGCTGTTGCGTGGTAAGACCCGTGGGAACGTTCAGGATTTGGTTCAGCTTCAAAACTGGAATCGAATCGATCGACTCGCGCACCAGTATGTGTATGACCTCACAGGGTCGCGCGATTCCGCCGCGCATGATCTCCGCGCCGTAAATGTTGAACTCCGCTTTCCCGTCGGCCCAGTAGCCGTCGTTTTGCAGAAGCGTCGGGGTAAATTGTGCGCTCGTCCGGGCCGCAAAAAAAACGGCGAGCAAAATTGTCTTCACGGTTGTCATTGGTCGTGCAAGTTAGCGGTCCCGATCATGACGAATTCAACCGGAGTCGCCAATCCTGCGGTGATCGATCTTTTCGCGCACGATCAGAAGGCTGACGAAGTCTTGCTCGTGATGAAAGAGAATCGACCGTGGGACGGTTCCGATCTGCGATTGCATGAACTGCAGGAAAAATTCAACGCTTACGTTTCATTTTTGCTCGATGGCGAAATGCTCAGCGCGCATCCGGAATTAGCCGGAAAACCCGCGCGAATCGAATTGCATTGCACCGACATGCCCGACGCGCGCGCGGTCGAGCTGTTAGGTTTGATTCACGACCAGCTCGCCTTGCAGGAAATCAAAATGGAAGTGGTCGTCGCCGAATCCGGTTGCGGCGAAGGCTGCACTTGTAGCGGCGGTCTATGACCGCCGAACAGTCTCACTGCAATCCGCTCGGCGGTCATAGACCGCCGCTACAGCTCAGTAATGCAGAAACGAAACGACCGGTGTCGGATCGAGCTTTTGCCGGCCGTGCAAGAAATCGAGCTCGATCAAAAACTGCGCTTCGATTAGTTCGCCGCCGACCTTTCGCACCAGCGTCGCAGCCGAAGCAGACGTGCCGCCGGTCGCGAGCAGATCGTCGATCAGCACAATGCGTTCGCCTTTCTCGATGCTGTCGATGTGCATTTCCATTTCCGCTTCGCCGTATTCCAGCGTGTAAGCAGCGCGATGCGTCTTGTATGGGAGCTTCCCTTTTTTGCGGATCGGGATTAATCCCAGCCCCAGGTCGTAAGCAACGGCGGAACCGAAAAGAAATCCGCGCGCGTCGATGCAGACGATCTTGTCGATCTGCATTTTGCGACAACGTTCGAGAAAAAGATCGATGGCCTGCCGGAATTTCGCCCCGTCGGTAAGGATTGGAGTGATGTCCTTAAAGACGATTCCGGCCTTCGGAAAATCGGGCACGTCACGGATCGAATTTCGCAATTCTTCGAGGGAAGCGGCAGCCATCGCGGGACGCTAGCGGCTCGCCTCGAAAGGTCAACGGCTTGGGCGCGACGATTGCTTGGTTCTTGATTCTTTTGCCAGATGGTAACAAGATCAGCCGCTCAAATGAACACGCTGAGCAAATGGCTCATGGGCGCGGCTCTGGCCGGCCTCCTTTTGCTCGCCGTCACTTGGATTGCGATCAATCCCGGTACCCATTCACCGGTTGCCTCCGTCGCAGCGCCGAAACTAGTCGAGGCACCTCGGTCGATCGAGGCGCCGCCTTCACCACCCGTGGATGTGAATGCGCGGGATGAAAATGGACGCACTCCACTCTGGCTTGCGACCGCGCGCGAGGAACCAGCGACCGTACAACATTTGTTAGACAAGGGCGCGGATGTCGATCGCGTCGATTCGAATGGAATCACGCCACTCATGATGGCGGCCGACCGCGGCGATCTCGACTTGCTCGAAACTTTTCTGGCGCACAAAGCCGACCGCGATTCCGTCGATAGCAAAGGCCACAACGCCCTGCATCATGCAATCATGGCGGGTAGATCCGAGGCGTTGGCGCGCTTGTTAGACTCGCGCGCGCAACCGCCACTTTCGGATACGGAAGGCGCTGAGTTACTCTCGCTCGCCGACGATTCCGGCCAACCGGAAATGGTCGCGGCGGTTCTAAATCACATGCCGGAAAATCTGTCGTGGACGCCGGAAACGCGGCGCGCTTTACAGGCGAGTTTGGATCGCGGGCAGACGGCGTTGACGCGGCTGTTGCTGCAAAAACATTCCGCGCCGCCGACCGTCGAAGGGAAAACGACGCCGCTCCTGGTGCAGGCTTTACTGACGAACGACGTCGACACGTGCAGTGAACTTCTCGCCGCAGGCGCTAATCCGAACGCTGTCTTGCCCGCGCCGCCGGAAAAAGATTTTCTCGCCGCGCTACCGCGGCATCTGCGCGATTATGCGGAAGTCGACAAGGGCGTGACGCCGCTGATGGTCGCCGCCAGTCTCGGCAAACCGGAACTGGTGCGCGCGCTCTTAGATGCAGGCGCGGAGAAAAATCGCCTAACGAGTCGTTACAAGATGATGGCTCTTTATTTCGCCGCGCACAGCAAGAATTGGAAGAGCATGCAGATGTTGCTAGGCGGCGGTCCGACCCCGGAAAAATTGCACATCGAAGTTTCGCTCCACGCGCAAAAGGCTTCGGTGATCAAAGATGGGACGCCGATCTTCGAGACGCAGTGTTCGACGGGACGTGACGGATTTAGCACGCCCTCAGGCGAGTTCGTAATTACCGACAAGGACCTCAGCCACCGCTCCACGATTTATAAAGTCGAGATGCCCTACTTCATGCGTTTGAACTGCCTTGATTTTGGCATGCACGAAAGCGGCAGTGTTCCGCGTTATCCAGCCTCGCATGGTTGCATTCGTCTTCCGGCAGCGGCCGCGCGGAAATTGTTCACGGAGATTCCGGTCGGAACGGTTGTAATGATCAACTAATCGGCGGTCGCTTTCTTGCGGCTGCGCGGGCGTTCCGTTAAGGTCGGCACTTGCCGATGGATCGTCAGTTTCTGATTCTCGCTACCGCGTGTTTTTTGGTCGCGGTCGTGCGCACCTTGCTCGCGTTTCGCGCGCGAGATTTTCGTCTCGGTCGATTTAATTTCTTCGCGATCGCGCTCGGTTTTGTTTTTCAAACGGCCTTTCTCGCCGTGCGAGGTCATCAGGTTGGGCGCTGTCCGATTACTAACCTCTTCGAAGTTTTCGCCTTTCTCGCCTGGTCGATCGTATTGATCTACATGCTGGTCGGGCCGGCCTATCGACTTTCACTCATGGGTGCATTCACGGCGCCGCTCGTTTTCGTGATTCAAATTTTCGCGCTCCTGGCGCCGATTGACGTGCCGCACCAGACGAGCACGGCGAATCCGTGGCTAGAGTTTCACGCTTCCATGGGAATGATCGCGTATGGCGCGTTCGCTTTAGCCTGCGTGGCGGGCCTGATGTATCTCGTGCAGGAGCGGCAACTGAAGACGCGTCACCTGCACTCGATCTTTCATCATCTGCCGCCGCTGACCGATTTACACGCGGCGATCATGCGTCTGCTCTGGCTAGGCTTCGTTCTCTACACCGCGGGATTGATCAGCGGATTTTTTACCGGCGAGCCATTGCCACGAATCAAAATCATTTGCGCAGTCATCGTCTGGTTTTTTTACGCTGCCATTCTGCAAGGTCGCTATCTTTTTCGGCTCACACCCAAACACGTCGCTGCTCTTTGCGTCGTGGCCTTCACGGCGGCGGTTTCCGTCTTGTGGGGAATCACCTTCGTTTCCCAGCAGTTACCTTCGTCGTGATGAATCTTTTTTGCGTCGGCCTCAGTCATCACACCGCGAATGTGGAAACGCGTGAGCGCTATGCGCGCAACGGCACGTCTTCGCCTTTGCGCGAAAAAATCGGCTGCGCGGAGGCCTTGCTTCTCTCCACCTGCAATCGCGTGGAGGTTTATGGCGTTTGCGAACGGCCAGTCGAGAGTCGCGCAGTTTTCGAGATCGATGATGCCGCGGCCTTTTATCGTTACGAAAGCGAAGAGTGCGTCCAACATCTTTTTCGGGTCGCGTCCGGTTTGGATTCGATGGTCGTGGGCGAGACCGAAGTGCTCGGGCAAGTGAAGCAGGCCTACGAAGCGGCGCGGAATTCCGGCGGCGCGGGCCCTTTTTTGCACCGGCTCTTCCAACGCGCTTTTCGCGTGGCCAAACAAGTGCGCACCCAAACTGAAATTACACGAGGCGCGGTCTCCATCGGTTCGGTTGCGGTCGAGCTCGCTGGAAAAATCTTCGGCGAACTGCGCGAGCGAAAAGTTCTGGTCGTGGGCGCGGGCGATACCAGCGAACGCACCGCCCGCGCACTTGCGTCGCGCGGCGTGAGCGATTTGCGCGTGACCAATCGATCGAGTGAACGTGCCGAAACCTTGGCGATATCGGTCGGTGGACGCGCAGTCGATTTTGATCGCTGGGAAGAACAGTGTCGCGAAGTCGATATTCTGATTTCATCCACTGCGGCGGACGCGCCTTTGCTGACGCGGGAAAAACTTGCGCCGATGTTGCGCGAGCGTTGGGACCGGCCCCTTTTTATCATCGATATCGCTGTGCCGCGGGATGTCGCGCCGGAGGTGAACGAGATGAAAGGCGTTTATCTCTACGATATCGATTCGTTGCAATCGATCGCCGATCAATCGCTCGCGCAGCGACGCGAACAGATCGCCGCCGGCGAAGAGATTATCGCGCAACACGTAGCGGACTTCGGCAGCTGGCTGCGCGGCGGGCGGTTGTGAATCGCGTCGTATTCGGCACGCGCGGCAGCGAGCTGGCGCGTGCGCAAACTTCCCTGGTGGAAAGCGCGTTGCGCGCATCGAATCCTGAGTTGGAGATTTCCGTCGAAATCGTTTCGACCAGCGGTGATGAAAAGAAAAATCTGCCGCAGGGGAGAAAAGGGCTTTTCACCGCGGAGATTGAACGCGCGCTGCTTGAAGGCAAAATCGACGTGGCCGTGCACAGCGCGAAAGATTTACCGAGTAGCCTAACGAGTGGTTCGGAAATCTGTGCGACGTTACCGCGTGCAAATGTCGAAGATGTGCTGGTGGCGAAGAATGCTGATTCTCTCGCCACTGTCGCCAAGGGCGCGACGGTTGCGACCGGTAGCGTGCGACGGCAACATCAACTGCGTTGGGTGCGCCCCGATCTACAAATCGCCGACCTGCGCGGGAATGTCCCGACGCGTTTGCGCAAGCTGGCGGAAAATGATTGGGAAGCGATCATCCTGGCGCGGGCCGGTTTGGAGAGGCTGCAAATCGCCAACGATCGTTACGTAATTCTGCCTAACGAGCAGTTCGTTCCGGCTGGCGGACAAGGCGTGATCGCGTTGCAAATTCGCTGCGAGGATAACGCTCTTCGAGAAATGCTCGCACCGATCAATGATCGAGCGACGCTTTTATGTCTGCGCGCTGAGCGTGAATTCCTGCGTCTGCTCCAGGGGGATTGCGGAACACCTGTCGGCGTTTTGGCGGAAATGGAGGGCGAGTGGATAAACTTGCGCGCACAGGTTTTCTCCGAAGGCGAGACTGAGCCGAAAGTTGGTCGGTTGCGGGAACGAATGACGGCGCAACCGGAAGCGATCGCGGCGACGTTATTCGAGAGCATGTATGGAAAAAAAAACTAAGCGCGGCACATGTGCGCTGGTCGGCGCAGGCCCGGGCGATCTTGGTTTGGTCACGCTACGCGCGAAGGAGCTGATCGGGCAGGCGGACGTGATCGTTTATGATTATCTCTGCAACGCGGAGATGTTGAAGTGGGCTCGTCCGGATGCGGAGATCATTTTCGCGGGGAAAAAGGCAGGTCAGCACACCTTGTCCCAAGATGAAATCAACGCGCTGCTCGTGCAGAAGGCGGGCGAGGGGAAACAAGTCGTTAGGCTAAAGGGCGGCGATCCATTTTTGTTCGGGCGCGGCGGTGAAGAAGCGCTCGCCTTGGCTGAGGCGAAGATTCCTTTCGAGATTGTTCCCGGCGTGACGTCCGCGATTGCCGCACCGGCGTATGCGGGAATTCCGGTTACGCACCGCGGTAACAATTCCCACGTCACGTTTTTCACTGGTCATGAAGACCCGGCGAAAGACGAGAGCACAATCGATTTTGAGGCGTTAGCCAAACTCGGTGGAACGCAGGTGATGTTGATGGGTGTGGAGCGCCTTGAAGTCATCACGCAGGAAATGTTGTCGCGGGGCGTGCGCGTGGATTTGCCGGTTGCATTGGTTCGATGGGGCACGACCGGACAACAACAGACGTTGGTCGGGGAATTGCAGAACATCGCGCAGCGGGTGAAGGAAAATAACTTCGAGGCGCCGGCCGTCGCGGTTTTCGGTGAAGTCGTTAGGCTGCGGAAGAAACTGAATTGGTTCGAGAATCGTGCGCTCTCCGGAAAGCGAATCGTGGTCACGCGCATGCGCGCGCAAGCCGGCGAATTGAGCGCGCGCTTGCACTCGTTAGGCGCGGATGTCCTGGAGTTGCCGACGATTCGGATCGAGCCGCCGACGGATCTGCGCGCTTTTGCCGAATTAGTCCAGGATGCCCACGCTTACGACTGGATCGTTTTCACCAGCGCGAACGGCGTAACTGCGTTTTTCGAGATGTTCTACAAGCTCTACGATGACGCGCGGGAAATTGGCGGAGTGAAAATAGCGGCTATCGGTCCAACGACCGCGCAGCGTTTGAAGGATTATCATCTGCACATCGATTTGCTGCCGGAGGAGTTTGTGGCCGAGGGATTAGTGCGTGAATTCAAGAAGATCGGCGTTGAAAATCTGCGCATTCTCGTCGCTCGCGCCGAGAAGGCGCGCGATGTGCTACCGAGGGAACTCTCAGCGTTAGGAGCAATTGTGGACGAAGGTTTCGCTTACCGGACTGTGGCCGAAACGCGCGACGTTAACGGCGCGCGCCGTCGTCTATTGGAGGAAGGGGCGGACCTGATCACCTTTACCAGCTCATCTACGGTGGAGAATTATCTAGCGCTCGGTCTGCCCTGGCCGGAACGGATGCAGGTCGCGAGCATTGGACCGATCACTTCGAAAACCGCGTGCGAGCATGGATTGAAAGTTGATGTGGAAGCGAAACGCCACGACGTCTTCGGTTTGGTAGACGCGATCCAAAAATTTTACGGCCTCAAGGATTGACCATGTCGGGCGATCCAGAACTCACTTTGGCCGACGAATTCGCCTCCACGATGCAACACCTCGTGGCCGAGGCAGAAAGGAAAGGCCCTTCACGCGAAAGCAGCGCGGAATCGTATGCCGATGCTTCGGACAATGGCCTGGCTTACCTGGCGGAACGTATTGGCAGCCTCGAACGGATCCTCGCCACGGTAGCGAAAAAGATTTCGTCGCCGGTGCCAACGGAAGCCGCCAGCGCGGTCGCGGGGCAATTGCAACGGATGGAAGAGCAAATGGCGCAGCTTTGCCAGACCGAGAGTGTCAACCACCGTCTCTTCAATTCGCTCCATCAAGAGCTGAAAAGTTATCGCGACAATTTCCTGCGCGAGTCGTTACAAAAGCCGTTCATTCGCGATCTGGTCATGCTCTTTGACGACCTCAGCAACCTGGCCGCGCAAATGGAAAACGCGGCCGGTTCCTCGAAAAAAGCGAACGCCGCGCAGCAATGGTCGACCAATTTGCAGAATGCCGTGCAGGCGTTGCTGGAAGTTTTGCATCGAATGGATGTGAACCCGATCGAGGCCAGGGAGTTTGTCGATCGCGGGATGCACCGGGTCGTTAGTTATGAGCCGGCGGAGTTTGTGGAAGATGACGGCCGGATCGTGTTAAGGCTAAAGCGCGGCTTTATCTGGCGCGACCAAGTCTTGCGTCCGGAAGAAGTGGTGGCGAAACGCTTCGGCTAAACGCTTCCGCCGCCGCGATTCGTGCGGGAAAATTCCGCGAATTCCGTCCGTTCTCCGGCACGGAAACTGCGACTAGGGAGGAACGGGATTGCCGTGGTGGCGCCCGAACGGAAACCATCATGTCTAAACGCAAAGCCATCGGTATCGATCTGGGCACGACTTTCTCGGCCGCTGCACACATCGACCAATACGGAAAACCGCAGATCGTGCCGAATTCGGAAAGCGAGCGGATTACGCCTTCGGTAATCTTGTTCGAAGGTCAGAATGCGGTCGTCGGTACGCTGGCGAAAAACCATTCCGTGGCCGAGCCCGAGCGCATCGTCGATTTCGTGAAGCGCGAGATGGGGAAATCGAAGGAACAATTTCACCGCGAGTTCGACGGCAAAGTCTATTCGGCGGAAGAATTGTCCGCGCTGATTTTGCGCAAGCTGAAGAACGACGCTGAAAAATATTTGAAGCAACCCGTGACGGACGCGGTCATCACCGTGCCGGCGTATTTCAATGACGCGGAACGTACCGCCACCATCACCGCGGGCAAGCTCGCTGGCCTGAACATTCTGCAGATCATCAACGAACCGACGGCCGCGGCCGTAGCTTACGGTCTCGACAAACTCGAGGAAAACCAAACCGTTTTCGTGTTCGATCTCGGCGGCGGAACTTTCGACGTCACGATCATGCGCATCGAAGGCCACGAGATTCGCATGCTGGCGACGAACGGCGACCATCGTCTCGGCGGTAAGGATTGGGACGATGTCATCGTCAATCACGTTGCGGAAGAATTTGATCGGGAACACGGCGAAAATCCGTTGCTCGATCTGCAAAGCTATCAGGACCTGCAAAGCCGTGCGCTGGCGGCGAAGATTCAGCTGACCAGCCGCAAACGCACCGCCGTCGTGCACAGCTTCAACGGCAAGAGCGTGAAGGTGGAAATCACGCGCGAGCAATTCGAAGAGAAGACGCGCCACCTGATCGAGAAATGCAAAACCATCTGTGAGCTGGTCATGCAGGAAGCGAAAATGGATTGGAGCAAGATCGACAAAGTCCTGCTCGTGGGCGGCATGACCCGCATGCCGATGGTGCGCAACTTGATTGCGAAAATGTCGCCGGTCGCGCCCATCGATGAAGTGAATCCTGATGAAGCCGTCGCGATTGGTGCAGCCATTCAGGCCGTCCTCGTGATGTTGGAAGAAGAAAAACAATCGGGCGAAAAAATTCTGCCGGAGGATACGCGTCAGCAGTTTTCTTCGCGCGAAGGTGCGCTCATGCAGGTGACCAACATCACTTCGCACACGCTCGGCGTGGTGCTTTGGGACGACGGACAGCACAACGAATACGTCTTCCCTATGATCAACAAAATGAGTCCGATTCCCGCGACCGCGAAAAATTTCTTCGGCACGGCCAACGCCAATATGCCACGCGCCATCGTGCGCATTGTCGAAGGCGAAAGTTCACTCCCTGGTGAATGCACCAACCTCGGCACGTTCGACGTCGAGCTGCCGCCGTTTTTGCCGAAAGGCTCGCCGATCGAGCTGCGTTACGAATACAATCTCAATCAGGTTCTCGAAGTCTCCGTGCACGCCGCGGGCAACGAGAAGAAAGTTTCGATCGCGCGCAAAACCGGTTTGGCACCGGATGAGATCGAGAAAGCGAAAGCCGGCCTCGCAGCTCTTAACGTCACTTAATCATGGTGGCGGTAAGTGAGCAGTTACCGCAGCCGCTTCCCGATGATCCGAATAAGTGGGACGGCTGGACGAAGTATAAATCGCCAAATTTTTACGAGCGGCTTTGCCTGGATCCGAAACAGAATCCGACCAACGAACTGATCGAAGCGCACTGCCGCGAGCTGTTGCGTTGGTGGCAAAAAAAATTGCCGCTGAAAAATCAGCCGAGCAATCCGCTCACCCAATTATTGCGGCCCGGTCTGGATGAATCGTCGCGTTATTTGACGCAGGCGCGAGTCGAATTGCTCGACCCGCAACGGCGTCGCGCGATGGATAACGAGCTGGCCGCGCAGGAACACGAGCACGCCATCACGGAGTTTCACAAGTTCCTTACCTTCGCGCTGGCCGAGGGAACGCTGACTCTGGAAGGCGAGAAGAATTTGATTCGCTTCGGCCACGAGCATCGACTGACCGATGAAGAGATGCAGGGTTACATCGAAACGGAATTGAATCACAGCGGCGCGAAACGTGCCGTCGTCGAACCGATCGTTCCGCCGCCCACGGCCGCGTCCGCCAACGGAAAACATCCGCGGCGCCGCACGCTACCACCGAAAGAAGAATTCATGCGCATGTTGCGCTTGAGCGCGCTTGATAGCGACGGCATGTCCGACGAAACGCGCGACGCCTTCGTTAACATGGCGGAAAATCTCGGCCTCGAGGCGAGCGATGCCGAAGACTTGATCGACGATTATCTCGATGAAGCTGATGGCCTGGCCAACGCGCCTCTTACGTCAACGCCCGCGCCGCGCCTCTCACAACCCGCGGCGCCCGCTCCTGCAACCGCGGCAGCTGTTTCCACGAACGAGAATAATCATCCGGAAGAAGAAGCGCGAGTGTACGACCCGGTGGCGGAGCGCGCGCGCTACACCGCTTTCGTGAACTCGTTAGGCGGCGCCATGCTCTTCATTCCCTCAGGCGAATTCCACATGGGCAGCGAAGCACCGGAAGCCGCGCCGAACGAGCGGCCGCTCACGAAGGTCGCGCTCGATCGATTCTATCTGTGCAAGCATCCGGTAACCAACGCGCAATACGAATTGTTCGATCCCTCGCACAAACGCAAACGCGCGGCCGGTGCCGGCGATCTGCATCCGGTGGTTTACGTGAGCAGTTTGGACGCAATAAAGTTTTGCCAATGGCTCACGTCACGGGAGCGCAAGAAATATCGTCTGCCCACGGAAGCAGAATGGGAATATGCGGCGAGGGGGATCGACAGCCGAAAATATCCGTGGGGTAATTACGAAGGCCGCGGCGATCTGGGAAATTTCGCCGACAAAAATACCGTCTTCGCCTGGAGCGATCGCGAGATCGACGACGGCTTCGCCGAAAGTTCGCCGGTCGGTTCGTTTCCGTTAGGCGCGAGTCCGTTTGGGATCGAAGACATGGCGGGAAATGTTTGGGAATGGTGTGCCGATTTTTTCGAAGCGTATCGCGGCACCAACAAATCGAATCCGCGCGGCGGCGCTCCCGGCGGACAGAAGCGCGTCTATCGGGGCGGCAGCTGGAAATCGCGCTTCCACAGCATGCGTGCGACGACGCGCGGCTCGAATTTGCCGAATTATTCCTGCAACGATCTCGGCTTTCGCATCGTCTGCGAATGTGAGTAGAAGCTTGCGCTAAACTGCGCGGACGCAGAATCTCTCCGCGTTCACGCATGTCTTCGATTGACGCGACGGCCCACGAATACAAACACGTTGACGATTATCTCGCCGTCGGCCAGCAAGCTGGCGCCTCGGACATTCACCTGGGAGTAAATGCGCCCCCGCTCTGGCGCATGCAAGGTGTGCTGCAACCGATCTGGCCGGACGCCGCCCGCCTGACGAGTGAGGAAACCGCCGCGCTCGCCGAAGCTTTTCTGCCTGATATCCAAAAGGAACATCTGCGCGATCGCGGCGATGCCGATTTTGCTTACGCCAACGAATTCGGCCGCTTCCGCACCAGTGTCGTTAGGCAACGGCTCGGGACAGATTTGGTTTTTCGCATCATCAACACGCAGGTGAAAACGATGGATGAACTCGGGTTGCCCGAGCATCTGAAGCTACTCACGCGTTATCACAACGGATTGATTCTCGTCACCGGCTCCGTCGGCAGCGGTAAATCCACCACGCTGGCCGCGCTCGTCGAACAAGTGAACGTGGAAAGACGCGAGCACATCATCACGCTGGAAGATCCGATCGAATACGTCTTCGAACCGAAGGGTTGTCACATCACGCAACGGGAAGTGCATACCCACACAGTTTCGTTCGGTGCCGCTTTGCGCGGCGCGCTGCGGGAAGATCCCGATGTCATCATGATCGGTGAAATGCGCGATCTCGAAACGATTTCCCTCGCCATCACCGCATCGGAAACCGGTCACCTTGTTCTGGGGACGCTGCACACTGGTAATGCTTCGCGAACATTGGATCGACTACTCGATGTTTTCCCCGTTGATCAACAGGAGCAAATCCGCATCATGGTGAGCGAATCACTGCGCGGAATTATCAGCCAGCAACTGATTCCGCGAGTGGATGCAACTGGTCGCGCGCTCGCCTTGGAAACGCTGACGAACACGCCGGCAGTCGCGAACGTTATTCGTGAGGCGAAAACATTCATGCTGCCCGGAATCATCCAGACCGGACGCAAACAAGGGATGCAATTAATGGATGACGCGCTCATCGATCTTTTCGATCGCGGCGTCATCAGCGGCGAAGAAGCCTATGCGCGCGCTGAGCAAAAACAGATGATGCGCGAACACGTCGGCGCCTAACGAATGGCTTACATCGATCAATTTTTTGAGCTGGTCGTGGCGCAAGGCGCATCGGATTTACACATCGGTGAAGGGCAACCGCCGAAGATTCGCAAGCATGGCGATGTCGCGCCGATTCGTGATGAGCCGGTCACGCGCGAAGAAGCAATGTCGATGTTGAGTGAAATTGCCGGCGATCATAATTGGCAGCTCTTCGAAGAGCGTGGCGATTTGGATTTCGCCTACGAAATGGACGCGCACTCCCGTTTCCGCTGCAATTATCTGAAGCAGGCGAACGGCTACGGCGCGGTCTTTCGTTTAATTCCGACAAAGATCGCATCGCTCGAGGAGCTGGGCATTCCGACGGTCGTAAAAGAATTCGGACATTTACGAGGTGGACTCGTGCTCGTGACCGGTCCAACTGGTTCGGGAAAATCGACGACGCTGGCGGCGCTGATCGACTACATCAATCATAACTTTCAGCGGCACATCGTCACAATCGAAGAGCCGATCGAGTTCGTACACGAAAATAAATTCAGCATCATCACGCAACGTGAAGTGCCGATTAACACGGAATCATTTCCGGCGGGCTTAAAAGCGGCCTTGCGCGAAGACGCCGACATCGTGCTCGTGGGCGAGATGCGCGATCTCGAAACTATTTCGCTCGCACTCACCGCCGCCGAAACTGGTCTGCTTGTTTTCGGAACGTTGCACACGAACAACGCGCGCAAGACCGTCGATCGCATGGTCGATGTTTTCCCAGCGAATAAGCAGGCGCAGGCGCGCACGATGTTGGCGAATTCCCTGCGCGGAGTTCTGGCGCAGCTGCTTCTGAAAAAAACTGCGGAAGCGGGCGGCGGCCGCGTCGCGGTAAATGAAATCCTGATCGCGAACGCCGCGGTCTCGGCCATCATTCGCGAAGGCGCCACGCAAAAACTTCAAGACGTGATCGTTGCCGGAAAAGGGCAGGGAATGCAGTTCATGGACGACGCGATCTGGTCCTTGTTGCAAAAGGGAATTGTCTCACCGCATGAAGCCTTCATGAAGGCGATCGACAAGAATCTATTCAAAAAATTCCTGCCCGAAGAAGAAAAGGATTTCGCCAACTCCGCCGGCGCCGCACCCGATGATGAAAAGCGCGCGCCGGGAAATTTCGTCAAACCGAAACCGGCGCGGCGCTAAGGATAAGCCACGCGGTAGAACTTCTTCGGCGGCGTCGCATTTGTATCGTCGTAGCTGAATGAGCCATCCGCATGCGCGAGAACCGAAACGAGAGTCTGGAAACTCCCGGGACTGAGATCAGGTGACGACTCGATTCGATTGATCACGCCCGGCACGCCGCGACAATCGAGATGCAAAGTATTGGCCGTCGGTTCGCTGACGGAAACAATTTTCAAATTAATCGTCGGCGGCGCAGGCAAGGGCCAGACAAAAGCGCCGCGTCCACGCGTCCAAACCGAAAGCGTGGTCGCGCCGCGATCGATCGACATGTCCCAAACCATCACGCTCGGTAAGCCATTTTGGAACCGATACCAGATCGGCGAAGCGACAGTGATATCGTCGGTGTAATACACGCCGAAGTCGGTGCCCGCGAAAACCTGCTGCAGGAAATTTGGATTCACGATAATGGAATCAACCGGAACGTCGGGAAGATTTCCGGTTTTATTATTCCAGGTGAAGGAGCCGCAGTTGCTCGTGCACACGACTTGAAAAACGTGACCAGGCGTCGTGGGTGTGTTCGCGTTGAAACCGCCCACGGCCGCGTAACCTGTCGGCACCGCTGCCGAAGCCGCGTTCGAATCAAGCGCGATTCCGAGGACCGGACGATTGGGCAAGACCGCGTTGCTGCCGGTGACGTTGACCCAAGTGGCCTGCGCACCAACGCCGGTCCCAAGGTTGAAGCCAATCTGCACATTTCCGTCATTCGTGCCGGCGATGGCGACGCTCTGAAATTTTGGAGAATACTTTACCTGATTGATGAAGGAACGATTGCCTAACGATTCCTTGGTCAGGTCCGGCGCTGTGAAATTGTTCGTCACATACCAACTCACGGTGCTGGCCGCATTGCCGGTGATGGTCTCCCAAACGCGTGTCGTGCCGGCAATCAGGTGACCGCAGCCGCCGGTCGGTCCACTCGTAGGACAATCGTCACCGCCCGCGATGCCGCCGTGGAAAAGATTAATGGGGAGAATAAACGACTGCTGTTCGCTTCCCCAACCGCCACTCTTGCTCGACCAAGAGGCGCCCGAAGCCGTGCAATTACTTACGCAACGAGAGAGCACGCCGCCATTGTTGCCTTGCCAGAATCGAAGACTCGAGCCGGTGCCGATCGGGTCAATTTGTCCGGAAAATCCGTCGCCGCCCTTACCATTCTGCCATTGCACCGGACCGGTGGGGCTGCCTGCAAATGAAACAGAAGCGGCGCCGTTGTCCTGCGCACCGCCGTCTGCCTGGGGCGTCGCGGAGCTCGCAAAATTTCCGCTGATGTCGCCGGAATAAAACTCAATCGTGTTTAAGCCGGTATCCATATTGAACCAGGTGGGATCGGTGCCTCCGGTAGTGAGATTGGCATTGGTTGTTCCGTGCACTCCGCCGTCATTTCCTGCGAGCAGGATGGACGAGGACCCCGGCACGAAGGCGAGCGCGTGCTGATCAACGTGGACGCCGTTATTCGGAGTGTTATAGCCGCATGTCAGGTCATTCCAGGGAAGCGCGGAAGTGGCTGGTGTGCTGCCGTCCCAAAACCAAATCTCGAAGGTGTCAAAGAATGCGCGGTCGGGATTAGTTGGATCGATGGCGATTCCCTGGTCGTACCAATTCTGGCTGTAATCCGCCGAACTGGCCGCGCAGTCCTGCAGAGATGCACCGGTTGATCCGGGAATTTGCGTCCATGTAACGCCGCCATCCGTCGAGCGATATGCGCCGAGCTGACAACCATTCGCATTTGAACAACTGCTCTGCGGCGTGATCGCTTGCAGCTGCGCGTAAATGTAATTTGAATTACTAGGCGCGACCGCTATGTCGATGCGACCAATTTGATTCCCGGTGGTGGAATTCACATACGCCGTGCCGGTGGTGGCGTTGAGGCCAGTCCAACCATTCGCGTTCGTCGTAATCGGCGTAAAACTCGCCGGGCAACCGCTCGCCGGCATATTCGCCTGATAAATTCCGTTCGCGCCATTTTGATTCAGATTGTATTGCACGGTCGTTGCGAAGCCGCGCACGCCCACCGCCGCGATGATGCGCGTTATGCCACCGATGTTCGTTAGCTCGAGGCCGGTGATGTCTTGCCTTTGCGTGCTGAAATTGTTCGTCGTGCAGGGTCCCGTCCAGTTCTGCCCCGCATCGTAGGAAAAGTAGAGACCGGTCTTGGTCCCGGCGACGATGTTGCTGCTGTTGTTCGGATCGACGCGCACTTTCCCGACCGCCTGATATTGCGGGAATTGTCCGGCCGGCTCCGGCAACGCCGCGCCGAAAACACTCGCGCCCAGAACGGTCCAGTTGGCTCCGCCATCAGTTGATTTCAAAATTCCCTGGCTGCCCATCGAGAAGGAGCCGTAATTCAAGTCGCCCGTGCCGGCATAGATGGTGTTGTGATCGTTTGGATCAATCACCACGCTGTCGATGCTCGTCGTGCTAATAAGCGAACTGTCCGTCAGCACATTCCACGTCGTCGTGCTGCTGCAGCAGTTGGTTGTTTTCCAAACACCGCCGCCCACCGTGCCGATGTAAGCGACGATGGATCCATTCGTCGTTGTAGTGGGATCAATCGCGATGCTGTTGACGCGGCCGGATGTATTCCCGTAATCGTAGCAACCCGAGCAACCGGTCATGTGCAACGGCGCCGGCCCTAACGCGGTAAATCCGCTATTACTCAACGTGAGTGCAGACGTGCTGTTCCTTCTCGAAAGCTGTGCACCGGCCGGAATACCGCGCGAGATTGTCTCGTCCTGCTCCGCGGCTTGTCGGACCCATTCCGGATTGAAAATGCCTGTCGGGTAGGTGAGCCGATTCGACCAATCCGTCTCGAGTCGATCGAGATCTTCGCCCTTGTCGCCAAGTACCGGCATGTCTTTTGCACGCGCGACGTATTGCTGGTCGTGCTGCATTACACCGGTCAAAGCCAGCAGAATTCCGAGCGAACAAAAAAGCAGCGCGAAGAGAAGACGAATAATGGTGAAAGCGGGTAGGCGGTTCATTTCGTGGTCAAAGGATGGTTTGTAACCTAATATTGATTACTCGCGTAGCATTGACACTTCAAAAACGGAGTGTTATCCAACGCGCCAATTCTGAACGCGCTCCTGAATAGTCAGGTCCTGGTCCTGAACCGCTTATGGCAGGCGGTCAATGTCTGCTCGGCTCGTCGCGCTTTTGCGCTCGTTTATCAGGGGCACGCGCAGGTCGTTTCTTCCGATCCGCAGAATAATTTTCTCACACACGATTTCGATAGCTGGCTGGATTTTTCCGGGACCGCGCCGGAACACGAAATGGTTACGACCATTTCGTGGAAGATTCGCGTGCCGCGCGTCATCGTGCTTCTGCTTTTCGATCGACTCCCGAAGAAGGAAGTAAAATTCACCCGGCACAATGTTTTCGAGCGTGACAAGAATACCTGCCAGTACTGCGGCCAGATTTTTGATCGCAGCGAATTGAATCTAGATCACGTTCTGCCGCGCGATAAAGGCGGCCTGACTACGTGGGAGAACGTCGTCTGTTCCTGCATTCCGTGTAACACGAAGAAGGGAAACCGCCTTCCCCATCAGGCGCACATGACGTTGATTCGTAAACCGAAACGCCCGAAGTGGCGGCCGTTTGTCCACGTCACCTTTGCCTCGCAACACCACGAGAGCTGGCGACACTTCGTCGATCTCGCTTATTGGAACGTTGAGCTGAGCGACTAACGCAGCGCGTTTAGGATCGGTTGCGGGTACACGCCGAGCACGAAGATTCCGGCAATCAGCGCGATCATCGTGAATCGCGAAAGACTTGTTAAGGGAATCGCCTCGTTGTTCGGTGAAGATTCCCAATACATCGCGCGCACGACTTTCAGATAATAGTAGAACCCGCACGCGACCGTGATCACACCAACGACCACGAGGGTGGTTTGATGCTGCCGGATGGCCGCATCGAAAATAAAGAATTTCCCCAGGAATCCGGCGGTGAACGGAATCCCCGCAAGCGAAGCCATGGCGATGAGCATGGCTAACGAGAGAAACGGTGCGCGCTTGGCGAGGCCGTTGAAATCTTCGATGAGATCGCCTGTTTGACTCGCGACCACCACCAAGACCGCGAAGCTCAAGACCGTCATGAGCAGATACGATACGAGATAGAAACCGACCGCCGCACCAGATAAACAAACTACACCGATCAACAAATAACCAGCGTGCGCAATACTCGAGTAAGCGAGCAGGCGTTTGAGATTTGTTTGCGGTAACGCCGCGAGATTTCCGTAAAGCAAAGTCAGAACCGCAACCACCACGAGCAGGCGTTGCATCTGCGGCAGCATGAAAAACGGCGTGAGCACGCGAAGTAGGACGACAAAGCCTGCGGCTTTCGAGCCGACAGAAAGGTAGGCCGTCACCGGCGTTGGTGCGCCTTGATAAACATCCGGGACCCAGATTTGAAATGGCACCGCGGCGATTTTAAATCCGAGTGCGACCAGCACGAGCGCCATGCCGAAGAGCAGCGGGGTTTGTTCGACAGTTCCGACGCCAATTACCGACGTGATCCGCGCGAGATTCGTTTCGCCGGTTACGCCGAAAATCCAGGTGATTCCGTAAACCAAAAATCCAGTCGAGAGCGCGCTCAGGATCAAATATTTTACACCGGCTTCGAGCGAGAGCGGATTGCGGCGGGTGAACGCGACGAGGACGTAAAACGACATCGTCACCACCTCGAGCGAAACGAAGATCATGACGAAATCGATTGCCGACGCCATCCACATCAGCCCCGCGCAGGTGAACAACGGCAGCGCAAAAAATTCGCCGAGTCCCGCTTGTTCGGTGACGCCGTGAACGGTGCGACGCACGATCGGCGCGTAGTCGATCATCATGATGAGGACGAGGATGGTGGTGACGAGCGCGAAGCGCTTGAAGAAAATCGCCAACGGATCAGCGGAATAGAACGACCAGAATCCAGTCGCTGTTTGGGCAGGCGCGGGCGAAAGAAAGAAGCTCGCCGCCAAAACGGCAACGAGGCCGATCATCGACGTGAAGGCGAGTTTGCGCTTGTCGATGCGTTCGGCAAACGCATCGATCATTAGGATCAGGAATCCTAGGAGGCTGACCGCGATTTCCAACCAGGGCGCAGCGATCATCGTTCAACGAAATAGCTGCGAAAAGTCGGCGCCAGGATCTTCACAAACTTCTGCGGGAAAAATCCGACATAGAGAAGTACGGCAACCAGCATTCCGATCGGCCAACGAAAATAGCTGCGCAGATCGGGAATCGTCGCCCATCGGTCCGGTGTACTGCCCATGAAGACCGCGCGATATGCGCGCAGCATGTAGACGGCCGAAATGACCACGCCCCAGAGACCGAGCGTGGTCGCGATCTGCATGACGTGAAATTTTTCCATGTCGGCGCCGTGATGAAACGCACCGAAAAAAACCATGATTTCGGCGGCGAAGTTGGCGAAGCCTGGCAATCCAATCGACGCGAATGCCCCCAGGCCGAAAGCGAGTCCGGCCAGCGGCATGACCTTCGCGAGGCCGCCCAGATCTTCGAAGGACAAGGTTCCCGTGCGCGATCGAACTTCGTTCGCAACGGCGAAGAGCAAGGCGATGGAAAGTCCGTGCGCGAACATCAGAATAGCCGCGCCGTTTGTTCCGACGATGTTGCCGCTGGCAATCCCGAGAAAAATGTAACCCATGTGCATGACGCTCGAATACCCGAGCATCCAATCGAGTTTCTTCTGCGCGATCGTGACGAGGCCGACGTAGATAATGTTGCCTAACAAGAGCAAGATGAGCAGCCAGGCCCAATGACGTGCGCCTTCCGGCAGCATCGGCAGCGCGATACGCAGCAAACCGTAGAGTCCGAATTTCTTTAGCACACCGGCATGCAACATCGCCGCGGGCGCTGGCGCGGAGGCGTAGGCTTCCGGTGCCCAGGTGTGAAACGGAAACAGTGAAATTAGGATTCCAAAACCGATCAACAGCAGTAGATAAATATGTTGCTGCGCATCGACGGAAATCGCGCTACTCGCGCTTTGTAATGCGCGAATATCAAACGAACGCGCCGCTTCCGGCACGCTTCGATAAAGCATGATCAAACCGAGCAGCAGAATAAAACTGCCGGTCGCAAGATAGATCGTGATCTTCCACGCCGCCGCGTAACGATCACCGCTGCCCCAGATTCCAATCAGCAAAAATGTCGGAATGAGCGCCAGCTCGTGAAAGGCGTAGAAGAAGAAAAGGTCTAACGAGACGAAGGCACCCATTGCGCCGGCGGAAATGAAAAGGAGACAAGCGTAGAATGCATTCTCATGTCGTTTGATTTCGCCGGTGAACCAGATCGCGGCCAATGTGACGATCGCGGTAAGCAAAACCATGATCAGGCTCAAGCCGTCTATGCCTAACGAGAAGTTCAATCCCCACTCGGCGCTGATCGGAAACGACGTGATGGAATTGAATTGCTGCGCGCGATCGAAATTAACGAGGGCGAAAAAAGCCGCGACCAATGTCACCGCCGCGGCAAACATCGCCGTCTTTCGCGCCGCCGCACCGGCCAGAATGGCGAGCGCCGCGATTAACGGACAGAAAACGAGAACGAGCGGAGTCATGCGAAGACGGCGAAGTAGATCAGTCCGATGATTCCAAGGCCGAAGATGAAAGCGTAGGCCTGAAGATTTCCCATCTGAAGGCAACGCAGAAGCGAACCGACTCCCCAGGTCGTAGTGCTTGCGCCGCGCACACCGAGCGCATCGATGATCCAGCGATCAATGAATGCGGAAAGGCTGGCGAGGAATCCTTGAGTGATGCTGATCAGCCAGGCGTAAAGTTCATCGAAGTAGAATCGTTTCCGCAAGATAGCCAGATCGATCGGATCGCTCTCGCGTTTGCGATAAACAAAAATCGCCACGGCGACACCGAGGAGCATCGCGCTTCCCGCGAGTGTTGGAACGAGATGACCTTCTTCTGCCGGCGGAAGGATTAGAAAATTTTTCGCGAAGAATCCGAAGCCAGCGAGCAACGCGGGCACTGACAAAACGAGTAACGGCCCCGTCATGACGAACGGCGCTTCGTCGCCATGCAGCGCGTTATCCGAACGCGGTTTGCCAAAGAAGACGACCAGGACCAACCGCAACATATAGAAGGCAGTAAGGAACGCGGTGAAGAGTGCGATGTAAAAAATCGCAGGGCTCTTCTCGTGTGCGAGTCCGAGGATCGTGTCTTTGCTGAAAAATCCACTGAACGGTGGGCAACCGATAAGCGCGAGTGTCCCAATCAGAAATGTCGCGCAAGTGATCGGCAGTCTTTTCCCAAGGCCGCCCATCTTCCAAATATTCTGCTCGTGATGGAGCATGATGATAATTGCGCCGGCGCCGAGGAAAAGGAGCGCTTTGAAAAATGCGTGCGTGAACAAATGGAACATCGCCGCTTCGCCCGAAGCGAGCCCCACGGCCATGATCATGTAGCCGAGTTGCGAAAGTGTGGAGTAGGCGAGGATGCGCTTGATGTCGTCCTGCTGCGTCGCGATCAAACCGGCCATGACTGCGGTGATCGTTCCAATCCACGCTATGACGTGCAACGCTTGCGGCGACGCCTGGACAAGAAAGCCGACTCGCACCAGCATATAAACGCCCGCGGCCACCATGGTCGCGGCGTGGATCAATGCGGAAATCGGCGTCGGACCTTCCATCGCATCCGGCAACCAAACGTGCAGCGGGAATTGCGCGGACTTTCCGACCGCTCCGCAAAAGATGAGCAGCGCAGTGATTGTCAGGTAGCCGGGATGACTCGTTAGGCTGTTCATTTGTCCAGCGATGTCGCGGAAGATGACAGAGCCTGTCGCCGTCCAGACCATGAGGATTCCAAGCATGAATCCGAAATCGCCGATGCGGTTCGTGAGGAATGCTTTCTTGGCTGCTTCGGCGGCAGCATCGCGTTCGAACCAATGTCCGATGAGCAAATAGGAACTAACGCCGACCAGTTCCCAGAAGATGAACATCATCACGAAATTGTTCGCGAGCACGATGCCGAGCATCGAGAACATGAAGAGCGAGAGCGATGCGAAGTAGCGTGACTTGCCGGCGTCATCGCGCATGTAGCCTAACGAGTAGATATGAATGAGCGCGCCAATACCGGTCACCAGCACCAGCATCATTTTGCTTAACGGATCAATCGTTAGACCAAGTGGGACGTAAAACAGCGGACGAAGATCAATCCAGGGAAAATCGACTGCGCCGACTTCCGTTGAACGGAAGACAAGACAGGCGCAGATGAACCCAATGATGGCGGCACCAACTGAAACAAACGCGCTGATCGTCGAGTTGCGTCGAAGAAAAAGAAGAATCGACGCAGCTGAGATCAGCGGCAACAGGAGGAGGTACCAGGGCAGCGCGCTGTTCATCAGAACTTCAAGGCGTTGATGTCCTCGACGTGCGTCGTTTGCCGCGCGCGGTAAAGCGCGACGATGATCGCGAGCCCGACCGCAACTTCGGCGGCGGCGACGGTAATGATGAAGAAAACAAAGACCTGCGCGTTGTAATTCGGCAGTCCATCCGTTCCGACGCGATAACGGGAAAACGCGACTAACGAGAGGTTGGCTGCGTTCAACATCAATTCGAGCGACATGAAAATGATGATGATGTTGCGCCGCAGCAGAACGCCGGCGAATCCAATCGTGAAGAGCAGGCCGCTGACAAAGAGATAATCGCCCAGCGTCGCCATCTCAGCGTAGCTCCCGTTTGCTCAACACGATCACTCCGATCGTCGCGACGAGAACAAGCACAGCGATGATCTGGAACGGCAGATTGAAATTGTCGAACAGAAGAAGTCCGATCGCACGCACATCATCGGCCTGTGGCCTAACGAGTGGTGGAAAAGTTTCCTTCGCACTGTGCAGTTGTTTGATGACCAGATGAATTTGCGCGAACAGCGCTAGCGAAACGACCGCGCCGCCAATGACCGGAATGACGTTGATCTTGCGCCGTTCTTCCGCGCGCATGTCGAGCAGCATGATGATGAAAAGGAAGAGCACCATCACCGCTCCGGCGTAGACTAGGATTTGCAGGATGCCGATGAGGTAGGCATCGAGCGACATGAAAAGCGCCGAGAGCCCGAGGAAGCTAACGACCAGACTCAGCGCGCTCGCGACCGGGTTGCGATTGAGCACAACCGCGGCGCCGAAGACGAGCATGAGAATTGCGAAGATCCAAAAGAGAAACGCAGGCATTTGTTAGGCCACGGATTAACACGGATGAAACACGGATGCCGGATTTTGAAAATCCGTGAACATCCGTGTTAATCCGTGGCTACTATTTTTTTTCATTCCACTTCAGGACGACGCCGTGCATGACGCCACCGATCTCGAGCAGCTTCTCCTTATCGTGCACCATGTCGGCGCGCGTGAAGCCGGTAATGGCGTAATCCTTGCGCAGAAAAATCGCCTGTTCGGGACAAACTTCCTCGCACATGCCGCAGTAGATGCAGCGGATCATGTCGATGTCGAACTCGTTAGGATATTTTTCTACCTTGGCGAATTTGTCGCCGCTCGGGAGTTCACCGGGAATGATTTTGATCGCGCGCGGCGGACAGATGAATTCGCAAAGCTGACAGGCCACACAACGCACGCGTCCCGCGACATCGCGCACCAAGGCTGGCGCGCCGCGATAATGTTCCGGCAGGTTCGCGTCCCATTTTTCCTCCGGGTATTGCATGGTCACTTTCGTGCGACCTAGGACCATGTTTTTTATGTGGCGAAACGTCAGCACCATACCGCTAAGAATCGCGGGCAGATAGGCGCGCTCTTTCCAGCTCAAATTGGGACGTTGAACGGTGATCGCCATTTTATTGTGGGAAGTACGCGAGGATGAGCGCGGCGACGAAAATGTTCACGAGCGCAATTTCGAAAAAGAAAATCCAACCAAGCCGCATGAGTTGATCGTAGCGGAAGCGCGGCAGCGTCCAGCGCACCCAAATGAAAACGAAAAGGAGCGCGATGATCTTGGCGAAGAAAATCGCGATGTTGGCCAGGCCCCAAATCCAACCCGCTGATCCATCCGGCACGCCGGGAAAATGCCAGCCCCCGAGGAAGAGCGTTACGATGATGGCGGAGCCAGTGATCATCGCGATGTATTCGCCGAGGAAGAAGAGGCCGAATTTCATCGAGCCGTATTCCGTGTGGTAGCCGCCGACCAATTCCGTTTCCGCTTCCGGCAAATCGAACGGCAACCGATTCGTCTCCGCGAAAATTGCGATGGTGAAGACGACAAAGGAGATGAACATCGGAATGGCGAGCAGCCACTTGCCGACGTTCGTCCAGTCACCGATGAACGGTGCGATCATCCAGCCGTGTTCGATCTGATATTGAACAACACTCGTTAGGCGCAATTGACCGACGAGCAGAAAAACCGGAATAACGGCCAGGCCTAACGAGAGCTCGTAGGAAATCATTTGCGAGCTGGAACGAACGCCGCCGAGAAATGGAAATTTGGAATTCGAAGACCAACCGGCGATGACGATGCCGTAAACGCCTAACGAGGCGATGGCGAAGACGAAAAGCACGCCGACGTTGATGTCGGCGATGACCATCGGCACGCCGAAAAGCGTGCTGCCGAAGGGAACAACGGCGAGCGTGGTGATCGCCGGAATCATGGCGAGACACGGCGCAAGCCAGTAGTAGAAGGTGTTCACGTGCGCGGGCGTGAAGTCCTCCTTTAGCAAGAACTTGAAGGCGTCTGCAATCGGTTGCAGTAGGCCGGATGGGCCAACGCGGTTAGGGCCGGGCCGATCCTGGATCAACGCGCTGATGCGACGCTCGGCGTAGACGCTGTAGTTCATCAGTCCAAGCACGACGGCGAGCAGCGCTGCGATTTTCACGAAGGTGATTCCGATGAAAGCGTAATCCATCAGTTTGCCTTCGGCGGCCTCGTCGCGTCGCGAATCTCGTCTTCGTCGAAAGGCATTTCGTGCGGCGGGCCGGGCGTCGCGTCGACGTCCGTCACATGCACGCCGAGATCGCCGATTTTGCTCAAGCTCAATCCGCCGAACTGCGGCACCGACTGAGCGATCTGCGCAAAAACTTCTTCGATGGTGTAGATGCCGTTTTGCCCCGAGCAAGCCTGGATCAAGTCGCGCAAAATTTCCCAGTCATCGCGCGCTTCACCTGGGGGCGGGACGGCGCGATTCAATCGCTGCAGACGGCCGTCGCCGTTAATCATCGAGCCGCGTTTTTCTGCGAAACCGGATGAGGGCAACAAAGCCGTCGCGCATTTCGTCGCGTCGTTCTCTAGCAAATCCATCAAGATGAACGCGGGCAAATTCGCGAGATGTTCCGGTTGAATTCCGGCTTCGAGCGGATTCTCCGCCAGTGCGATCAGCGCTTTGATTTGTCCGCTGGCGACGCCTTGCGCGATCTGCGGTAGTTGCGTGCCAGGATCACTCGTTAGGCCAAGAATAATGTGCGCGCCGGTTGTGTTTGGATTGCGATCCTGGCTGAGCAAGATGTCGTCGCCCGCCCCCATGTGCGGGACGATGTCGATGAAGCGCGCGCCTAACGAGTGCTTCAAACGCGAGGCCAGCCACAGTTCTTCATTCGTCAGGCGGGCGGAAGCGATGATCGCAATTTCCCGGCCGTTGAAATGCTTCAACTGCGCGGCGGCGTGCATGATGGCGGTGTTCCAATCCGTCGCGACCAGATTCGTGCCGTCGAAAATTTTCGGTTCGAGCAAGCGTTTGTCCGATTGCAGGTATTCGAAATTGAGCCGGCCGTAATCGCACATCCAGCAGGAATTAACGGCGTCGTTTTCGCGTGGCGTTTGCCGATAGATCACACCCTCACGCGTTCCGATGATCGTGTTGCATCCCGTCGCGCAACTCGTGCAAAAACTTTTGGTCTCCTTCAAAAACCAGACTCGCATCTTGAAACGAAAGTCCGCGGAGGTGAGCGCGCCGACCGGACAGATGTCGACGGTGTTGAGTGAGTAGTTATTTTCCAGTCGCTTGCCCGGATGCGCGGTGAGAACGCTGTGACTGCCGCGATCGATGAAGCCGAGCACATCGTCCTTCGCGACTTCGCTACAGAACCGGACGCAGCGCGAACAAAGAATGCAGCGCTCATCATCGAGCGTGACACGCGGACCAAGCTCGACGTTCTTCGGCTTCTTCACTTTGTTCTCGAGAAAGCGCGATTCCGCCGCCCCATATTCGACGCTAAATTCCTGCAAACGACATTCGCCGGCTTGATCGCAGATCGGACAATCAAGCGGATGATTAATGAGCAAAAATTCCATCACGCCGCGCCGGCACTCCTCGACCAAGGGTGAAGTAGTGCGCACGCCCATTCCTTCCGCGACATCCGTGGCGCAGGAAATTTGCGGACGCGGCATCCAATTGATCTCGGGCTTGCCGTCTTCACCCAAAACCGGCTTGCGATCCGGTCCCATCTTCGGCATGCCCATTTCGATCAGGCACATCCGGCAATTTCCCGGGGAACTGAGTTTCTTGTGATAGCAATAACGCGGCACGTAACTGCCGGCTTGCTCACACGCTTCGATGAGGCGTGTGCCCTTCGGGAATTGTTTCCAGACGCCGTCAATCTGGACGTTGATCATCGGAACTGCAGCGGCGTCGAACATCGAAGAAGAATTAATTTGAAAGCCAGAAAACCAGAAATCAGAAGGAGACCTCCTCCTCGATGGCATGTGTATGAAATTCGCGGCCGACTCGTTTTATCACTAGACGGGAGGCGGCGAAGTTGAAGAGAACGCTGTCGGACAGACCGAGCGCCTTCAAATAGGAGCGCAAGATTGCGAAATGAATCTTTTCGAGCGCTGTTGTGGCTTTTAGTTCAACAACGACCACGCGTTCGACGAGCAGATCGACGCGGTGTTCGCCGATCGGCTGCGCGCGATAAAAAATCGGCACCGGCTTTTGGCGTTCGAATTGAATTCCGAGCGACCGCAATTCGACAGCCAGCGCTTCCTCGTAAAGCGATTCGAGAAAGCCCGGGCCCAATTCAGTGTGGACCCGAATGGCAGCACCGATGATGCGGTTAATGAGCGCCTCATTCCCGTCTTCCATTTCTGGCTTTCTGGTTTTCAAATTCATCCTCTTCAGATTGTACCGGCGGTTCCAGCCTTCTCCCAACCTGGATCGTGCGCCATCGGCGAAACTGGAATCTCCTGCTCGTGGATTAGTTCGCCCGGTGTGAGTTCGGGCGGAAGTGGGGGTGGCCAGGACTTGTTAGACCGCGCCGCGAATTCGTTGGGGAATTTTTCGATGAAACTTTGCGTCGGCCAGGCGCAGGCTTCGCCAAAGGCGCAGATGGTGCGGCCGGCAATGTTATCGGCGACCGTCTTCAAAGTTTTAGGATCTTCCGTTGTGCCGCCGCCTAACAACATGCGGTCGGTTATTTTTTTCATCCAAAGCGAGCCTTCGCGACAAGGTGTGCATTGGCCGCACGACTCGTGAGCGTAGAATTCGTTGATGTTGTTCAGCGCCCAGACCATGTCGCGCGAATCATCGAGGACGATGACGCCGCCCGAGCCCGCCATCGATCCGGCCGCGGCCAGCGAATCGAAATCCATCGGTAAATCGAAGAGCGACATGTCGGCATCTTTGATTCTGAAACGCTCATCTGCGCGCAAAATTTTCGCGGAGCTGCCGCCAGGTATAACAGCTTTTATGTAGTGACCGAAACGTGGACCGCCGGCCATGTCGTTGATGAGTTGTCCCATCGTTACACTGCCGACTTCGATTTCGAAATAACCGGGACGTTGCACATCGCCACTCACGCAAACGATGCGGGTGCCGGTGTTGTTGGGCCGGCCGAGCTTGGCGTAATTCGCGCCGCCCATCGCGATGATGTGTTTCACGTGGCAAAGCGTCTCCACGTTGTTCACGATCGTCGGGCACATGTAGAGACCGAGGACGGCGGGGAAGTAAGGCGGCTTGATGCGCGGATAGGCGCGCTTGCCTTCAAGCGATTCGATCAAGCCAGTTTCTTCGCCGCAGATGTAAGCACCGGCGCCGCGGTGAATATAGATTTCGCAATCGAAACCGACGACGCCGAGAATCCCTTTGCCTAACAAGTTCTTGGCGCGTGCTTCTTCGATCGCGCGCTCGAGAATTTTGGCGCCTTCGGGAAATTCGCCGCGGATGTAGATGTAGGCGGTCTTCACGCCGAGCGCGAAAGCTGAGATCAGCATTCCCTCGATGAGCTGATGCGGATCCTGATGAATGATGTAGCGATCCTTAAAGGTGCCGGGCTCCGATTCGTCGGCGTTGCAGATGAGATAGATCGGCTTCTTTTCATCGGGCTTGATGAAGCCCCATTTCACGCCGCACGGAAAACCGGCGCCGCCTCGGCCGCGCAGGCCGGAAGTTTTCACTTCGTTGACGATGTCGGCGCGCGACATGGTCACGGCCTTCTTCAACTCTTCGTATCCGCCGTTCTTGAGATAACAATCGATGTCGTTGGTGAAATTCTCGCGCCCGATGTTCTTGAAAATGAGGCGGTGCTCGAGTGCATGTGGTTGCGGACTACTCGTTAGGGGATTTTGCGTGAGAATGTTTGCCGCCGCGTACGGTTGAACGTTTTCGTGTAGATCATCATCGACCATGCAGACGGGGGCGGTGCCGCAGCTGGCGAGGCATTCGACAAATTCGATGCTGTAGTTTCCGTCTGAGGAGACTGAAACGGGATTGTGCATGCCGCTTCCGCTGTGAGGCAGATCGATTCCGGTGACAGCCGCGAGTTGATCGCGCAGTTGGTAACTTCCCGCCATTGCACAACTCAACGTCCGACAAACACGCAGATGTTTTTTCCCGGCGGGCGCTTGCCGATACATCGGATAAAACGTGACCAACTCGAGAACGTTGATCGGTTGCAGCCCGAGTTTCTCTGCGATCCACCAAACGCCTTCGTCGCTGATGAATCCGAAATGTTCCTGCCACAAATGCAGCAGCGGCATGGACGCGCTGCGTTTCCGGTCTGCCGGATAACGCGCGATTGCTTTGTCCATTTCCCGCTCGAGCTCGGCGGGGAACGATGTCGGTCGTCGAAGCCACGCGCTTGCTAATCGTTTAGGGTGGACTCCTTGGATTCCACTTTGTCGTCCCGAAATGTCACGGTGACGCTGTCTTTCCCCTGTGTGTAAAGGTAGATGGTTTTTTTCAATCCGAGCAGATCCTTCGTCTCGACGGTCGTCGGCGGACCGAGAATGGATTCGACCTGTTTTTTCGCCATCCCTCTTTCAACCTGATCGACGTTCGCTTTCGCAAACGCCGGCTCGGCTGACAACTCGTTAGGCCAATCAGCGCACAGCTGGCCAGGACAAGAAAACGCGAGGCAATCTTCATCGCGGCGCGTCCGATAAATCAACGCTCGCGGCCGAGGTTGGTATCCTTGCTGTCGACCTCGTCGTTTTTGAAAGTGACAATCGCGAACCGCGCACCGTCTTCCCAGCGGTAGGTCGTCTTTTTGAAAATGAGCATGTCCTTCGTTTCCGCAGTGGTGGGTTTGCCGAGAATTGTTTCCACCTGCGCTTTGCGACATGCCCATCGAAATCTGATCGTAGTTGGCGGTCGTGAGTTTCGAGCCGCGTCAGAGTCGCGCGATTGCAGCTGGAAAAGGCAAAGAGCAGTGCGCAGAGAATCAGCGGGAAAGTTTTCAGTAATTTCATGTGCTCATCTGTCGCATTCGCCCATGACGAAGTCCAGACTGCCGAGAATAGCGACGACATCGCTGAGACTCGATCCCGGCAACAATTCCGGTAAAATGCTGAGGTTCACAAAGGAGGGCGAGCGGATCTTCAACCGATGCGGCACGCCGCCGCCTTTGCTGTTGATGTAAAAGCCGAGTTCGCCTTTCGGATTTTCCGCGCCGAAATAAATTTCGCCCGGGGGCGCGTCCAGTCCTTCCGTCACCACGATGAAATGGTGAATGAGTTCCTCCATCTTCGTCATGACGTGCGACTTTCGGCGGCGGCATATTTTTCCAATCGGCAACGTTGATCGGACCGCGCGGCATGTTATCCGATGACCTGACGCAGGATGCGCGCGCTTTGCCGCATCTCTTCCAGCCGAACGAGGTATCGATCGTAGCAGTCGCCTGCCGTGCCGACGACCACTTCGAAATCATAATTCTCGTAGTCGAGATAAGGATGCTTCCGCCGCAGATCGTGTTCGATGCCGCTACCGCGCAGATTCGGTCCGGAAATTCCGTAGGCAATGGCGCGGTCTCGCGAATGACGCCGATATCGCGCGTGCGATCGACAAAAATGCGATTGCGCGTCAGGAGTTGATCGGTTTCATCGAGCACCGGAATGAATTCATCGAGAAACTTCCGCAGCTGCGGGAAGAAGTGTCCGGCAAATCACGGATTTGTCCGCCGACGCGCGTGTAGGAAGTGGTGAACCGCGCGCCGCAAATCAGTTCGCAGAGGTTGTAGATCTTTTCGCGCTCGGTGAAGGTGTAGAGAAACACCGTCATGCGCGCCGAGATCGAGCGCCATGGCGCCGATGCCGAGCAGGTGCGCCTGAGATACGCGCCAGCTCGCAGCAAATGACGCGAATGGCTTTGCCGCGCGGGGGCAATTCCCAGCCCATCAGTTTCTCCACCGCGAGCGCGTAGGCGACGTTGTTCGCCAGCGGCGCGAGATAATCGAGCCGGTCCGTGTAGGGAACGAACTGGTTATACTGCATGTTCTCCGCGATTTTTTCGTCGCCGCGATGCAGGTAGCCGACGTCCGGGTGTCGCCTTGGTGATGATTTCGCCATCCAGTTCCAGGATGAGCCGCAAAACTCCGTGCGTCGCCGGATGCGACGGGCCCATGTTGAGCACCATCTTTTCGCCGATGTCGTCGCTGAGTGGCGCGAGTTCTGTTTCCGCCGCGCCACGCGCGTCAACGGGTCGGGGATTTTCAATTTCGCGCGTGGTAAAAGCCATGATTGCAGAGCTGCGTTTATGCTCGCGACAGCGCATGGCCGCGCAAGCGCAAAAAAAATGCGCGAAGAAAATCGCGCACTCTGGCACCGCGGCCCGATTACCGCGGTGCAATTAGGAAATAACTAACCGATCACAGCTCTTTCCAATACGCCTGGAATGGCTCGACCCGGCGAGACACCCGCGCGTCCTGGAAGAATTTAATCAGATGCTGACGGCCCACTGTCGTATCGCCCGCCTGAAGGGCCGAGGGATCCAAACGCCATCTCATGGCACCACGTAAGGCGACTTCGTCGAGACCGGCGAAACCGCTGCTGCGCAGAATGTGCGCGTCTCTTACCTGACCGTTACTCTCGAATACTAAACCGAGCACCACCGAACCGGACCACCCTTGATCAACGATCGTGCGTGGCAGCGCTGGCGCTGGTTTCGAGGCCCACTGAGCGTGTGCCGAGCTCGCCGCAAAAAGCGAGACCACGACTACCATCACTCCACAGGCCAAGATTCGAGACCATCTTGTTAACTGCAGTTGTTGGCTCATGCGCGCCATTTTGAGAATTTCCCATCGGAAATACAAGCTAAATTATGAGGACTAAAATCCCGACGATTTCGGACTTTCGATCCGGGCTCGCTCTGCGAAAATTTTGCGGTTAGCTGTCGGCATGAGAAAAATCGCGCTCCTTTTTTCGGGTCAAGGTGCACAGGTCGTCGGGATGGGAAGAGACCTGGCCGCACAATATCCCGTGGCCGCTGAGATTTTTGAAAGAGCCGATGCGATTCTCGGCCGTAAATTAAGTGAGATCGCGTGGAATGGTCCGCTCGAAAGCCTAACGAGGACTGGGAATTGTCAGCCGGCCTTCTATATTCACGGTCTGGCTTGTTTGGCGGCGCTGCGCGAGCGTGTGCCGGATTTACAAATCGAGGCGGCGGCCGGCCTCTCGTTAGGCGAATGGACCGCGCACGCAGCGGCAACGACTTTCGATTTCGCCGTCGGCTTAAAGTTGGTCGAACAACGCGGCCAGTTTATGGAAGCAGCCTGCGACGCGACCGCGGGCGCGATGGCAGCGATGATCGGCGCGGACGAGGCGGCTGTCCGTGCACTTGCGAGCGACACCGACGTCGATGTCGCGAACCTCAATGCGCCTGGGCAGATCGTGATTTCGGGGGAAGCATCGAAAGTCGAACTGGCTGTCTCGTTGGCCAAAGAACACGGCATTCGTCGCGCGACGCTCTTAAATGTCGCGGGCGCGTATCACTCGCGTTTGATGAACAGCGCTTACCTCTCGTTAGGCGAAGCACTCGTGGAAGCGGAATTACAAATGCCGCGCTTTCCGGTGTGCAGCAACGTCACGGGCGCGCCGGCGGAAACCTTGCCGGAAATTCGCCGCACTTTGCAGGATCAAGTTACTGGAACGGTGCGTTGGACGGATTGCATGGAATGGATGCTGAATCGCGGTTGCGATTTGTTCCTCGAGCTGGGGCCGGGCGGTGTGCTGGCGGGATTGCTGCAACGGACGCGCAAAGGCACCGAAGTGATTAGTGTGAGTGACGCGGCTTCGGTGGAAGCTTGCGCGGTGAAGCTGCGCGAAATGGCCTAACGAGTCGTTGCCTCGATGCGCACGCCGCCAGCACGAGAAGCTTTTCAAGTCGTCTTTGCCATCGCCGCGCTGCTCGTGATCCCGGCGACGCTCACTTTGCGGCACGTGAGCCGCCTCGGTTACACCTGGAGTTTGTCGCTCTTCATCATTCCAATCGCCGCGCTCGCGATCTGGTTCGCGCGCCGGACCGATTTGCAATTTCCACGTGCGGCCTTCTGGCGAACGATCGCCGTCCTCGCGCCGCTCGGATTTCTGCTCGATTTGTTTTTCGGCAACACCTTCTTCGTTTTCTCCAACAAAGACGCAACACTCGGATGCAACATTCCCGCCATCGGCGGCCCCATTCCCGTTGAGGAATTCGTCTTCTATCTCACGGGCTTCATTCTCACGCTCCTCAGCTACGTCTGGTGCGACGAATATTGGCTGGCGGCTTACAACGTGCCCGACTATCGCGAAGCCGCGAAAGGAATTCCGCGCATCGTTCGGTTTCATTTCGCCTCCGTCGTCGTCGGTGCGCTTCTCATCGTCAGCGCGATCGTTTATCGGAAAATATTTTCCGGCGCGCCGGGCGGATTCCCCTGGTATTTCGTCTATCTGGTTTGCGTCTCCTTCATCCCGTCGGCGGGGTTTTTGAAAACGGCGCAGAGTTTCATTAATTGGCGCGCGTTCAGTTTTACCTTCTTTCTTCTGCTGCTCATTAGCCTGCTTTGGGAAGTCACCCTCGCTTTGCCTAACGAGTGGTGGAACTTCCGCGAAGAAACGACGATCGGTCTGCGCATCGGCGCCTGGTCGAGTTTACCGATCGAAGAGCCTTGCGTTTGGATGGCGGTGAGTTTCACCACCATCATCGTTTACGAGGTGATCAAAATCTGGAAAGCGCTCGGCCGGCGCGCGCCGAGCGCATTCTTCGGAGTTGCTGATTAAAGGCGCATAGCCGTAACTTCGCCGCGCATGACCATTCCAGAGCGAATCGATTCCGACTTGAAAGATGCGATGCGCGCGAAAGAGGTGACGAAACTTGGCGTCCTGCGCATGCTGAAATCGGCGGTGAAAAATGCCGCGATCGAAAAAGGCGGCGCGACCGCGACGCTCGATGATGCGGAAGCGACGCAGGTGATTCGCAAGCAGGTGAAGCAACGACAGGATTCGATCGAGCAGTTCGAAAAAGGCGGACGTCCGGAATTAGCGGCGAAGGAAAAAGAAGAGCTAACGATTTTGAATTCGTATCTGCCGCAGGCGATGAGTAGCGAAGAGCTCGCGCTAGCAGTGCGCGAAACGATTAGCGAGACCGGCGCGACGTCGCGTGCGCAAATGGGCGCGGTCATGAAAGCTCTGCAGACCAAACTGGCCGGCCGAGCCGACGGCAAGACATTGAGCCAGGAAGTGCAGCGGCAGCTCGGCGCCTAACGAATGCTGTCAGCGATCATCGTGGCCGGCGGCAGCAGCCGTCGCATGGGTTTCGATAAAACTTTCGCGCTGATCAACGGCCGGCCGGTGATTGCGCATTCCATCGCGGCCTTCGAAGCCACTCCGTCGGTTGTCGAAATCATTCTCGTCGGGCGCGAGGATCGTGTGGCTGAATTGCTCCAGTTGGCGGCCCACGAAAGTTTTCGCAAGGTGACAAAAGTCATCGCGGGCGGAACACACCGCCAGGATTCAGTGGCGAATGGATTGCAGGCAATGCGGAACGACGCGCAGTTCGTTGCCGTGCACGATGCCGCTCGACCACTCGTTAGGCCGGAACAGATCGAAGCAGTTGTCGCGCAAGCGCGAAAGACCGGCGCGGCTGCACTGGCGGCGCCGGTGAAGGACACAATCAAGCAGGCTGATCCGAAGTTTTTTGTTTCCGGCTCAGTTTCCCGCGAGGGTCTGTACGCGATGGAGACGCCGCAAATCTTCGCGGTCGATCTTTTGCGGCGCGCTTACGAAGCCGTGAAAGAAAGCGAAGCTACGATCACGGACGAAGTTTCCGCCGTCGAACGACTCGGGCACAAAGTCCTGCTCGTGCCTAACGAGCAGATCAATCTCAAGATCACCTTCCCGGACGACTTGAAACTCGCGGAAATGATTCTGACCGGACGTCGCTGATCACCATGCGGGCAATGGATGCGCATCGAGAACGAACTTCGCCATCGGCGCAACATCGTTACGTTTGAAAGGGCGACTCCGGCGCAGTTTTCCGGTTTGTTCCAAATCACCGACGCGGATGAGATCGCCGTTTTTCCAGATCCAGGCATCGGCGTTGTAAGGGCCGACGCGTCTGGGATTCGTCCAATGGTGAATGGAAATGAGACGATCGGTGATGGCCGCGGCGATGTGCATCGGTCCGCTGTCGACGCTGATCACGAAATGCGCGGCACGAATCAGCCTAACGAGTTCTAGAAGTGTCGTCTGGTTCGTCAGCTCGACGCAATTATCCGGCGGATCAAATTTGCGCTTCGATTTCCCGACGACCACCACGCGCGCCGGCGCGAAGGCGTAACAAAAGGCATCGATCACATCGTTCGAAATCGATTTTCGATTTCCCCGCGCGAAGGGGTGCAGCAAAATAAACGGCGGATGTTCGTCGAAACGCGGCAGGTGATCGCCCGTCGGCAACGGACAACGCAACGCCTCGCCGATGTTTGCGCCGAAGGCCTCGGCCAGTTTCAGATAGCGCTCCACCGCGTGCTCTTTGCGGCTCACTTTCGCGACGTGATGATAGAAGAGACGCGAGCCTTCGCGGCCATCGCTCATTCCCCAAATTTCTTTTGCGCCGCTGACTTTCGCGATGAGCGCGCTGCGCAGCAGTCCTTGAAAATCGATCGCGACATCGGGCCGCATCGCGCGCGTTTTTTTTAACCACGGCAGCAAACTGCGCGGAGCGCCGAGCCCGGTGAATTCGCCGCGCGGAAAAATGTGGACGTGATCGACATCGCGATTGCCGCGCAGGATCGAAGCCCATTCCGGATTGATCACCCAGGTGATTTCCGCATCGGGATTGGCATCGCGAATCGCCGCCACCGCCGGCAAAGTGTGCACGATGTCGCCGAGCGAACTCGGTTTAATAATGAGAATCTTTTTGCGGTGAAAGTTCACCGCTAGCGGCCCAGCTCCAGACGCTCGGCCAGTAAGCGCGGCAAGCCCGCTTTGATGATCTTCTGTTGCGCAGTCGCCAGATCATATTTTACCCGGCGTTGCTGCACGACGTTGCGGTCGGTGTGATAAATGCAGTAGGCCGCGCGCGCATCGCCGTCGCGCGGTTGTCCCACGCTACCGGTGTTAATGAAATATTTCTTGCCGGGCTCGATCATGAGTTGCTCAGTCACGACACGCTTCACACCTTCATCGCGAACGAACGCGCCCGCGACATGGGTGTGCCCGAAAAAACAAACGGGCGTGTGCTGATAGGTGAAACTCGCGACCGCGTCGAGATTTTTGAAGACGTAACCCCACTCGCCCGGCGTATCGAGGGTCGCATGCACGATGGTGAAATCGCGCACCTGCCGGATCATGCGCAGACCGGCTAGCCATTCTTTGTCTTCCTCGGTCAAATGTTCGCGCGTCCAATTTATCGCCTGCTCGGCGAGATCGTTGAAATCGCGCGAAGAACTTCCGAGACACGCTTGTTCGTCGTGATTTCCTTTGACCGTGGGACAATCGAGTTGCCTAACGAGTTCTACACATTCATGCGGGTTGGCGTTGTAACCGACCAGGTCGCCCAGGCAGACGTAATGCGTGCACTCGTTAGACTGCGCGTCCTGCATTACCGCTTCGGCGGCTTCGAGGTTGCCGTGAAGGTCGCTGAAAATCGCAATGCGCATGGAAGGATAAAGCTAGCGCGCCGAATCCGGAATGCGCTGATCGAGCGGAACGTTGAGCTTTTCTTCGAGAAATTTCAAACGCGCGATCAAACTCGGCAAACGTTCGTGTTCACCTTCGTCGTAAAGCGCGCGGAGCCGATCGTAGGCTTCGCGCTCGCGTCCTTCACAATAGGAAAGCTCGTAAGCGGAGAAGCGCTTCACATAACTCATCGCTCCTGGTTTCTGGGAGGCGGCCAGAAAATACACCGAAGCACGTTCGTGATCCTTGTATTTGTCGCGATACAATCGTGCGAGCGCTTCGTGGAGTTTCGCCGAATCGGGATTATTTCGAATTCCATCTTCGAGAAAATCGCGACCGAGATCGAAGTATTCGCGTTGCGCTTTGATCCGGCGGGCCTGGCTTGGTTGCGTGCGATCATGCAATGCCGCGGTGCTCGCATTCCACGCCATGTGCCACGCCGCCATATCCCAAAAGAGAATCGCGTGCGGTTGCAGGGTCGTCACCTCTCGAAACAATAAGAGCACGCGCGGCCAATCCGTCCGTTCCCAGGCGACGTGCGCTTGGATGAACAAGAGATCAGCGACCAGCGCGCGAAATCCGCTCAAGGCCGCGATGAATCCAAGCTGCCCGATTTGCTCGCGCGAACCGATGTTGAGCGACGTCGATTGCAGGTTGTGTTTGACGCGCGCGTCGTAAACTGCGTGCTCAGCCGGCAGCCGTAGCACGCCAAAAAACAGCAGGGCAACCAGAACGAGCGCGATTCTCATAGTTCTCTCCCGGAGAAGACCGCGGTCGCGAGCAGCAGATAAAGCACTATATAGAAACATCCGAGAAGCGCCGTCTTCACAAAGAGCATATGCGGAATTGCCGCGCCTAAAGCGACATCGTCGGCAAAATTAAATAGCTGCAGGTCGGGAAAGACCAGCGCTACGACCGCGAGAAAAGTGCGACTGAGCCAGCCGCCGCCGCTTTGTTCCTGCAACCAAAACTCGCGCGCCGTCGCCTGCAGGTGACCGATAAAATAAACAAAGACGCTGACGACGACGGCGAAAATGTTGCTGGTGGCGAAGGTAGAAATGAAAAGCGTGAGCGACGCGAGCAAACAAGACTTCAGATAAATGATCATGATGCCGGGAATGAGATCGCGATTGAAACTAGCCGAACGGATTTCGTTAACCGCGTCATTGATTTGTTCGGCGGAGGCGCCGGTCAGTTGTCGGGTTGTCTCCAGGAGCGCTCCTTGTTCGCGCAAATAGAGCACGGCGAAGAAAAGAGTCGTCATCACGCCGGTGCTGATCGCCAAAAAAAGAATCGCGCCGATGAGTTTGCCTAACAAGTACTCGAAGCGTGGAACCGCTTTCGCCAGAATCGTGTAGATCGTCCGATTTTCGATATCCTGAGGCAGCATGCCCGCAGTGGCGAGAATGGCGAGGAGCGAGGTGAAAATGCTCATGGCGCCGAGCGCGATGTCTTTCAGGACCTGGAATTCCTGCTGAAAAGTGAGACGCGCCATGAAGGCGGAACTGCCAATGATGAGCGCCGCGAAAAGGAGGAGAAAGTAGAAAACTTTCTGGCGCGTCAGTTCGAGCAGGGTGTTCGACGCCAGCGCGGCGACGCGGCCCAACGAGAAGTATCTCATTCGGTGTGACGCCCTCGTTCGGTTGCTTCGAGGAAAAGTTCTTCGAGCGTCGTTTGCGAATTTCGTTGCTCGACCAAACTGGCGCCAGATTTCTGCGTCAGTTCGGAAATTCTTTCGAGCAGATCAGGCGTGGCGTTTTCCAGCACGACCTCCGTGCGGCTGCGAATCGCCAGGAGGTCGTCCACCGCGCCTTCGCGCACGAGAACGCCGTTCGCCAGGATGCCGATGCGATCACAAACTTCCTGCACGTGACCAAGCAAGTGCGATGAAAGAAGAATGGTGGTCCCGCGTCGTTTCAAATCCAGAATGAGATCGCGGATTTCGCGCGTGCCTGCTGGATCAACGCCGGCCGTCGGCTCGTCCAAGACGAGAAGTTTCGGCTCGTGCACAAGTGCCTGCGCCAGGCCGATCCGCTGTAACATTCCTTTGGAATAACCGCCCAGTCGTCGATCTCTAGCACTCGTTAGGCCGACCAGCTCCAACAATTCATCCACGCGTTTTTTCAAATCCCGAGGACGCATGCCACTGAGCTTTCCGTAAAACTTCAGCATCTCTCGCGCGGTCAGATATTTTGGAAAGTAGGGGCTCTCCGGAAGGAAGCCGACCGCTTCGCGACTGGCGACATAAGAACTGTCGCGCCCGAAAATCTTCGTCTGGCCTTTTGTTGGACTAACGAGTCCAAGAATTATTTTTAACGTCGTGCTCTTGCCTGAACCATTCGGTCCGAGCAATCCATAAACCTGCCCGGCGGCTACATTTAGATTGAGATCGCGCAGCGCGACGATCGATTTCCGCTGGAAGGGCAGCGGAAATATTTTGGTTACACCGATGACGGCGACGGCAGGTTCAATCATGCCGAATCTCGAATCCGCGCGTGGCCGGTGGCGAGACCAGCGGCGCTTCCGTTTGCTTCTTGATGTGCGCGCGCAATTCGCTTTGCCCGATTGCTTCCAGAAACGCGTCCACTTCATCCGCTTCGCCTGCGGCCTGAAGTTCTACGCGCCCATCGGCCAGGTTGCGCACCGAGCCGGTGACATCAAAGCCGCGCGCGATTCGTTTTACCGACCAGCGGAAACCAACGCCCTGCACATGGCCTTCATAAAACACCTGCTTCGCAATCATGACTCGTTCCGGAGCCTAACGAGTGCTGGGCCGCGCGTCGAGCGAGCCTCTACTGCGGCGAAGGCTCGGAGGTCGGCGGCGGCAGATCCGGATCGGGCAACGTTTCCGGTGGCGGCGGCTCGGTCATTCGAAAACTGAGATTCTCGCGGGCCGGACTCGGCGGCGGGGCGGTCAGAGCAGCGACCAGGGTGGGTGGCGCCGGTTTGATGTCTTCACTCGCGACATAACCTTGTTTCGAAGTGCCGACCAACTGCACTTTGCAATAACCAAATGACGGACGAATCAGCGTCATGAGCGTGTCGTGCGGCAGCGTTTCGTCCGGTCCATTTCCCTGTTGCGGGCCGTAGCGATAAAACGATGCCTTCGCCGCGCTGACTGCGAAATATTTCTCGCCGCTTTTCTTCAACTCGGCGCCTTTGGTAGCGCAGGAGGTGAAAGCGACGGACGAAAGAAGAACTACCGCGATGACAGGTAATACGCGCCTAACGAATGCTAGGTCGAACCGCCATTTCATTTGTAAGAGTAAACCAGACAAAAAGTGCTGGCTTCTCCATCCGCCGGTGTGATTGCGACAAAATATTGGCCGCTAATTGTCGGAGCGAATCCGGCCGCTGCTTTTTCTTCATCCTCGTAGGATTCAGTGGTCAGCGGTTTCCCGGCTTCGTCGAAAAGTTGCACCGTAAATTTTTTCGCGGTCGGACTCGCGCCGACCGAAAACCAATACTGATTTCCGGCGTAAAGATTGACCGCGACCAGCGCTTGCTCGCCCTTCTTGATCGGTCCCGACCAGTGACCATCGCGCAGCTTGAAACCGTCGTTGGAAAATGCGCCGGCCAAATCGAGCGCGACCTTACGTGCGTCCACCTGGCTATCCGTTTCAGCGGCGCGGAGGAGCAATGCGCTGGCGATTAAAATACAGAGCGAAAATTTCATTTCGTGTCGCGTTTGTTCTGGATTTCGCCCATCAACTTGGTCACGGCCTCATTGAGCTTCTTCACTTCCTCAGCAGTAGGAGTGCCAGAGAAGGTGACAAGCTTTTCGATCGCGGCCAGTTGATCGCTGACACTCTTGACCAGGCCGTCTTTTTGCAACTCGGGCGACATCTCTTTGACCTTCGCCTGGATGTAATCGACCAGCGCCGGCTGCCGCAGGACTTTCGCACTGGCCTCGTTGTAGTTGGCCATGACCGAGCCGCTCACCACCTGCGTGCCGCGAATCCATCCGCCCAGACTAACGAGGATGACGTAGTCCTGGTCCTGGTTCGATTGCATAGAGGATTTCACTTCGTTCTGCGTCGCCTCCAATTCCTCCTGCAGCGCCTCCCATTGATTGTTCTCCGCGAAATCGTTGATGCTCTTGCCGCGGCCGAGGACGTTTTCACTTACGCCGAGGGCCTTGGCCAGTTTCAGAATGTCAGCGCCGATATTTTTTACCTGCTGACTATCCTGCGCTTCCACGGCGATGAATCCATCCGCGATCAAGCCGCCGAGATTCAGCGCGATCTGCGCGCGGTTGCTGTAAGTCGTGGGAATCGGCCCGCGATATTGGCCGGACCAATCGGTCTTTCCCGGTTTTTCCAAGGCCGCGAAGAGCTCGCCCGGCGTGGGAATGGTGATCGTATCGGTCTTGATCGCCTTCGCCAATTGATCGGAAGTGAGCGAGCGGGAATCCGTCGCGCCGACGCAAAAAGAAGCGGCGACGAGCGCCAGCGCGAAAGTTCCCAGTCGGAAAACCATGTGCCAGATTATGCAGCCTTCTTCAGAATGCCAACGCGAATGTGAGCGCGCCATGTCTGTGCCCGGTTCGAAAGATTGATTGAACTACCGCGTCCGGCCACGCATCTTCAGCCGGATTTTTCATTATGGCGCGCACGAGCATTAACAAAATCATCGGCCGCGAGATCCTTGATTCGCGCGGGAATCCGACCGTCGAGGTGGATGTCTATCTGGATGGCGGCGCGTTTGGCCGCGCAGCGGTGCCGAGCGGGGCGAGCACCGGCGAACATGAGGCTTGGGAATTGCGCGACGGCGACAAGAGTCGTTACGGCGGCAAAGGTGTAACCAAGGCAGTTCGCGGGATTAACGAAACCATCGCGCCAGGCTTGAAAGGCGCGGATGCGCTCGAGCAAGAAGCGATCGACAAAAAATTGATCGTACTTGATGGGACGCAGAACAAAAAAAATCTCGGTGCGAATGCGTTGCTCGGCGTTTCGTTAGCCAACGCGCATGCCGCCGCGGCATTTTCCGGTCAGCCGCTCTTTCGTTATCTTGGCGGCGAACGCGCCGTCACGTTGCCAGTCCCAATGATGAACATCTTGAACGGTGGCGCGCATTCCGATGCGCCGATCGATTTTCAGGAATTCATGATCATGCCGAAAGGCGCGCCGAGTTTTCCCGAAGCGCTGCGCTACGGCGCGGAAGTTTTTCATGCGCTCAAAGATGTTTTGAAAAAACGCGGGCTCTCCACCGCGATCGGTGATGAGGGCGGTTTCGCGCCCAAGTCTGAGCTCGGCGGAGGATGCCCTGGAATCAATCGCCGCGGCGGTAAAACAGGCTGGCTACAAACTCGGCGAACAAATTTTCATCGCGCTCGATGCGGCGTCGTCGGAGTTCTACGACAAGCAGACAAACAATTACGTTTTCAAAAAATCCGACGGCTCGAAGCGCAACGCGGAAGAGTTGATCGATCTTTACGAATCACTCGCGAAACGGTTCCCGATTATTTCGATCGAAGACGGTTGCGCCGAAAATGATTGGATCGGTTGGAAAAAACTCACCGAACGACTCGGCGATCGCATTCAATTAGTCGGCGACGATTTGTTCGTGACCAATGTCGAATTCCTGAAAAAGGGAATCGACCAGGGCGTGGCAAATTCCATTCTTGTGAAGGTGAATCAGATCGGCACGCTCACCGAAACGTTCGATGCCATTCGTCTCGCCACCGAGAACAAATACACCGCCGTGATCAGTCATCGCTCCGGCGAAACGGAAGACACGACCATTGCCGACATCGCGGTCGCAACCAACGCCGGCCAGATCAAGACCGGTTCGCTTTGCCGGACCGACCGGGTGGCGAAGTACAACCAACTCCTCCGCATCGCGGAAGAACTTGGTGACAAGGCCGTTTACGGCGGTAAGATGCGCGCATAGTGGATTACCCCGGCGACGGCGATTTCCGCGGACGACGCGAAGCATCGGTTTGGCAGCAGCTCAACCGCGTTTTGCGAGTGATGCTCCTGCTCGCGGGAATTCTTGTTGTCGTTAGTCTCTTCGTTCCGCAACAGAAACGCCTCGCGCAAAGTCGCAGCGACATCGAAAATCTGCAGGCGCAGGTCAACGATCAAAAACAACTGCTCGCGCGCCAAACCCGCGAAGTTCGTTTGTTGACCACCGATTCGACCTATCTCGAGACCATCGCGCGCGACCGTCTCGACGTGATGAAGGAAGGCGAAACGGTTTTTCGCTTCGAGCAACCGAAGCGGAAGTAGTCGTTAGGCGAGAACGAACTGGCGCGTCCGCGGCTGATCGTTATCTTTTGTCATGGCCACGGAAGTCCAGGAAATCAGCGCAGAAGATTTGAAGTCGCGCGTCCGCGAACTGCGGAGGTTTCTTTGACGTCGCCAAGCTGCAAGACCAATTAAGCGCGCTTGAAGAGCGCATGTCCGCGCCCGATTTCTGGAATAATCGCGAACGCGCGCAGATCGATGTCGAAGAAGTTTCGCGGCTGAAATCGCTCATCACTCCGTTCCGGGAATTGGAACGTGAGACGGAAGATTTCGAAGCGCTGCAACAGCTCGCCGCGGAAGAACCAGACGCGTCACAACGCGCTCACGCGGAAAAAGAAATCGCGACTGAACACGCTCGGTTGATTCACAAACTGGAAGAGTTTGAGCTGCGTCAATTTCTTTCCGGGCCTAACGACAGGTCGAACGCATTCGTCACGATTCATTCCGGCGCGGGCGGAACGGAATCCTGCGATTGGGCCGATATGCTTTTGCGCATGTATCAGCGCTGGATCGAGCGCAGCGGTTTCAAATCGCAAACCATCGACATCCAGACTGGCGAAGAAGTCGGAATCAAATCGGCGACGTTTCTGGTCAGTGGCGAATACGCTTACGGTTATCTGAATACCGAACGCGGTGTGCATCGGCTCGTGCGCATTTCGCCTTTCGATGCGAACAAGCGTCGTCACACTTCATTTGCCAGTGTCGATGTCGTTCCGGAAATGGCCGACTCAGCGCCGATCGAAATCAATCCGGCCGATATCGAAGTCGACACCTACCGCGCCGGCGGCAAAGGCGGCCAGAACGTGAACAAGGTCGAGACCGCCGTGCGCATTGTGCACAAACCGAGCGGCATCGTCGTCGCCTGCCAGGCCGAGCGCAGCCAGGGGCGTAATCGCGAACTGGCGATGAAAATGTTGAAAGCGAAACTCTACGAAATCGAACAGGACAAAAAGCGCGCGGAGATCGACCGGCAGTATGGCGAGAAAGGCGATGTGGCGTGGGGCAGTCAGATTCGTTCGTACGTTTTTCAGCCGTACCAAATGGTGAAAGATCACCGCACCGGCGCGGAAACGAGCAACGTGCAATCAGTGATGGACGGTGAAATCGATCTGTTCATCCAAGCCAAACTTCGCGGACAAAAAGCGAAGAAGAGTGAGGGGACCGATCTCGATTAACTACTCGTTAGGCCGAACCGCCCGAATTAGTTCGAGCTGAAATCGCCGATCGAATTCTCCGCGGCTATGGCGGCGACAGCAGGCGAGACACGCGCTCGCGCGGCGAATGCGACGCACGCGCGGAAAATCTGTTTGGCAACGCGGACAACGATAAAGATACCGTCTGGCGCGCAGTGAACTGGGGAGCGGCAAGGTGTGGCAGCGTTGCTCATCGGCAATATCAAGATCACAACATGCGCGTCGCCATTCCGCGCCATGCGGTGCGATGCGGCGACGGCCCGCGCGCGCCTGCGCGAGCAGATGCGCGAGTTCGTGGCGAAGCGTGCGATCGATTTCGTGCGGGCCGATCTCGCGCAATCTCGGATTCAACGAGACGAGCGCGTCACGAAAAACGGCGCGACCCGCTGCGCTGCGCATGCGCGGATTCCATTCCACCAAGACTTTTTTCGCGAGTTTTCTTTCGCCAAGATTTTCGAGAAGTCGACGCGCATCTACCTCCAAGGCGGCATCGCGGCCGACGAAGGTTGATGGGGCGGTGAAGACGAAGGCGAGCTGTTCAAACAACAGCATACGCTTCGTTTCTTACTGACTTCTTGTTGCGCGCGAGCCGCTGCAGCACGCGCTCGATCGCGTCACCGGCAGCGTCGATTTCTTCTTCGGTGGTGTGTTTGCCTAACGAGAAGCGAATCGCAGAAGCGGCAATCTCCTGCGGCGCGCCCATCGCGAGCAAGACATGCGAAGCGACCACGGAGCCAACCATGCAAGCAGAACCGCTCGAGGCGCAGATGCCTTCGAGATCGAGCGCCATCAGCATCGTTTCGGAACTGATGCCGGGAAAACTGACGTTGAGCGTGTTGGCCAGGCGATGCGCGGTGTCGCCGTTTTCTTTCGCGCCCGGAACTCTACTCGCGAGCTTGTCGCGCAGACCGGTTTCCCGTTCTTGTTCCTGCTCGAAATCGCGCGAGCGCCCATTCCGCCGCGGCGGCCATGCCGACAATCGCCGCGACGTTTTCCGTTCCGGGCCGGCGCTGATTTTCGTGAGCGCCGCCGAATTGAATCGACTCGATCGATATTCCGGCGCGCAGAAACAAAAACCCGGCGCCTTTCGGTCCATAAAATTTATGCGCGGCGAAGCTGGCCGCATCGAACGGGGAGAGATCAGTCGGCTGTTTGGCGAAAGATTGCACCATGTCGCTGTGCAGCAGAACTCCGCGCGCTCGACACGTCTGGGAAATTTCATCCATCGGTTGCGTCACACCGGTCTCGTTGTTGGCCGACATTATGGAAGCGAGTGTGGTGTCGTCGCGAATCGCAGTCGCTAGATCGCCTGGATCAATTCGGCCTAACGAGTCCACGCGCAGGAACGTCACTTCGAAGCCTTCGCGTTTTTGTAAATGTTCGAACGCGTGGAGAACCGCGTGATGTTCGGTGCTGCCGCAAATCAAATGACGTCCGTGATCGCGACGCGCGCGCGCCAGACCGAGCACCGCAAGATTGTTCGCTTCCGTGCCGCTGCCGGTAAAAATTAGTTCGTGCGGTTTTGCACCTAACAAGTGCGCGAGTCGATCGCGCGCATCGTCGATTGCCGCGCGTGCTTCGCGGCCGGCCGCATGAATGCTCGATGGATTTCCGAAGTGTTCCTCGAGAAACGGTCGCATCGCCTCGCGCGCCGGTGTGCACAAAGGTGTCGTCGCGTTGTAATCGAGGTAGATCACCTAGAATTTTCCATCACCATTCGCCTGCCGGTCCTTTTTCGAAACGATCTTAATCTGTGTGGCTTCGTAATAGACTAACGAATCGGGCGGGACGCTTTTGGTAAGAAAAACGTTACCGCCAATGGTGCTGCGCGCGCCGACCACGGTCTCGCCGCCGAGAACGGTGGAGTTCGGATAAATCGTGACGTCATCTTCCACGGTCGGATGGCGTTTGCCGCCTTTTTTTATTTTGCCGTGCTCGTCTTTTTGAAAGGAGCGCGCACCGAGAGTGACGTCGTGATAGAGCTTCACGCGCGAGCCAAGCTCCGCCGTTTCGCCCACGACACAGCCGGTGCCATGATCGATAAAAAAATGCGAGCCGATCTTCGCGCCCGGGCTGATGTCGATACCGGTGCGACTGTGCGCCCACTCGGTCATGATGCGCGGAATGAACGGCACCTCTTTCAAATAGAGCACATGGGCCATGCGTTGAATGGCGATGGCTTCGAGTGACGGATAAGCGAGAATGATTTCCTCGTAGCTGGTCACGGCCGGATCACCCTCGTAAGCGGCGTCGATATCGGTCCAGATCAAGCGTCGCAGATCCGCCAGTTGGGAAATGAAATGCTCGAGCAGTTGTTCGGCTTTCTTTTGCGTCTGCGGGCGCGGCGGAAAATCACCGAAGCTCTTGCAGATTTCCGGGATGAGCGTGTGGCGAATCTGTCGAATGCGACTGCGCGTCACGTCGGGCAGGTCTCCGGAATCGATCAGCGCTTCACCGCGAAAGCCGGGAAACATCAGGCTCATCAATTCCGCGCAGATCGATTGCACCGCTTCGCGTGAAGGAAGAATGGCGGCGGCGTCGAGATAATTAATGCCGCCGGTCTCGCTGTAGGTTTGCAGCAGTTCATCCACTGCATCGCGCGAAGTTAAATTCATCGCCGCGATAGTACCCGCTGGAGCGGAGTTGTGGCAACGGTTTGGCGCATCCGTTGTTTTCATCTCTTTCGTTCTGGTTAAGGTCACTCGTTAGCCAAATGAGTAATTTCGAAATCCTTGGTCTGCCGGTCGATGAGATGCACGCCTTTCTCGCGGGCGCGCATCCGGATCCGTTCCGCATTCTCGGTCCGCATCGCGTGGGCGAAAATCTGGTTGTGCGCGTCTTTCGTCCGGACGCGAAGGAGATCGACATCCTGACCGGTGGGAAAGAATTTCCGGCCGACCGGCTGGACGACAAAGGTTTTTTCCAAGCCGTCATTCCCGGAAAAAAACGCGATTGCGATTACGAGGTGCGCGTCATTCCGTGGGAGGCAGACGACTACACGGTGCGTGATGCGTATTGCTACGGCTCAATCCTGGGCGAAGTCGATCTGCATCTCTTTGCCGAGGGAAATCATCATCAACTTTACGAAAAATTCGGCGCGCACTTGCGCAAGATCGGAGATGTCGAAGGCGTTTATTTCGCGGTCTGGGCGCCAAATGCGCAGCGCGTCAGTGTTGTCGGCGATTTCAACGGCTGGGATGGCCGCGTCCATCCCATGCGCCGTTTGTTAGGCAGCGGTGTCTGGGAAATTTTCATTCCCGATGTCGGCGAAGGGGTGCACTACAAATTCGAAATCCGCACGCCTTTCGGTCAGTTGCTTTTGAAAAGCGATCCGTTCGCGTTTTTCGGTCAGTGGGGAAAAGAGACATCGTCGCTCGTCTTCAATCTGGAGCGTTACCAGTGGGATGACGATGCCTGGATGAAGTCGCGGCGGGAAAAGAATTGGAATCGCAGCGCGATGTCGATCTATGAAGTGCATCTCGGTTCCTGGCGCCGGCACGAAGCGGCGGGTAATCGTCATTTCAGTTATCTCGAACTGGCGGACACACTCATTCCCTACGTGGTCGAGATGGGCTACACGCACATCGAACTGCTGCCGATCGCGGAGCATCCCTTCGAAGGTTCGTGGGGATACCAGGTCACGAACTATTACGCGCCGACGAGTCGCTTCGGAAATCCCGATGAGCTGCGCCATTTCATCGACAAATGTCATCAGGCCAACATCGGCGTGATCATGGATTGGGTGCCGGCGCATTTTCCGAAAGACACGCACGCGCTCGCCGAATTCGACGGGACCGATCTCTACGAACACATGGATCCGCGGCAGGGCGAGCACCAGGATTGGGGCACGCTCATTTTTAATTTCGGCCGCAACGAGGTGCGAAATTTTCTCACCGCCAACGCGCTTTTCTGGCTCGACAAATATCACATCGACGGGCTGCGCGTGGATGCGGTCGCCTCGATGTTATATCTCGATTACTCGCGCCAGCCGGGACAATGGATTCCGAATGCTTACGGTGGCCGCGAAAATCTCGAGGCCGTTTATTTCCTGAAGCGGACGAACGAAATCTGTTACGAAAAATTTCCCGGCATCGTCACGATCGCGGAAGAATCAACCGCCTGGCCGGCAGTCTCGAAACCAACATACTTGGGCGGCCTGGGTTTCGGGATGAAGTGGAACATGGGTTGGATGCACGACTTCCTCGATTACATGAAGCTCGATCCGATCTACCGGCGGTTTCATCACAACAGCATCACCTTCTCGCTCATGTATGCCTTCAGCGAGAATTTCGTGCTCGTGCTCAGTCATGATGAAGTGGTGCACGGCAAAGGTTCGCTCCTCGGCAAAATGCCCGGCGACGAATGGCAGAAGTTCGCCAACCTGCGCCTGTTTTTTGCGTGGATGTATGGACATCCGGGCAAGAAACTGGTTTTCATGGGCTGCGAATTTGGCCAGGTGCGTGAATGGAATCACGATCGCGAACTCGATTGGTTCCTGCTGCAATTTCCGAAACACGATGGGCTGCGGCGTCTCGTGCAACATCTAAATTACACCTACAAAAACGAGCCCGCGCTCTGGGATCTCGACGACACGTATGATGGTTTCGAGTGGATCGATTTCCACGATTCCGACAACAGTGTCGTCACGTTCATGCGCAAATCGCAGGACGGTGACGTGATTGTTTTTATCGTCAACGCCACGCCGCAAGTCCTGCACGGTTATCGCATCGGCGTTCCCGAAGGAGGGTTTTATCGAGAGATCATCAACACCGACGGCGAAACTTATGGCGGCAGCAACGTCGGCAACATGGGCGGTCTCGAGGCGGCCGCGGCGGAATGGCAAGGCCGCACGCATTCGTTGATGATCGAAGTTCCGCCCCTGGCCACGCTCGCATTTAAGTTGGAACGCGCGTCACAGACTTAAACGCGTTCAATTCATTCGGCTTGACCGAAGTTCTCCGCGCCCGCATTTTTCTCGACTCCCATGACGAGAAAACCCTCCGCCGGCTTCACCTTGATTGAAATGTTGGTTGTCATTTCGATCATCGCCATCATCGCCGCGTTCGCCGTGCCGACGCTGACGCAAGCGCTTTCCAAAGGTCAAATGACCGGCACGATGAATAACGTGCGACAACTTTATCTCGCCGGTCAGCAGATGGCGCTGGACGGCGCGACCAATTCGGATTCGAACTATGCCTGGCCGGGCGATTATACCGGCAGCAGCGCGATCGTGACGCTGGCAGATTATTGCGGCAAGCTCGTCTCGAACGGCTATCTCAATCCCGGTGATCTCCAGAAATTGCTCAACGCACCCGGCGCGAGCTGCACGGTAACGTCAGCCACCGATGCCAATGGCGTCGCGACCGTAACTCTTTCCGGCAAGAGCGGCTTGAAAGTCTACAAGGTCAAAGAAGTCGATTCCTCCAACGTTCTTTTCGCTGTGACCTCGAACTACACTTACAACGCCGCGCTCACGGCCACGGGTGCTCCCTACGGCGACAAAGGCTTCGTCGTAATGCATAAAGGCGGCGACGCGGGAATCCTGCGGAAGAACCAGTCGACGGCCGCAAATTACGGCGCAGGCCAGGCTGGCATTAACAAATTCCAATCCACTGTCGGCAAAATGAGCGGCGACGCCGACGGGACACTGCAGAATTCAGACCAGCAGACTGCCCTAACGAATCCGTCTGGCTAGGTTAGGATTCGATCACTTCGGAAGAAAATTCGCCGTCGCTCACGCGCGAGCGAATCTTCATCTTCGGCCGCACGTTCGAAACCGTCGCGATAATTTTTCCTTTCGCATCCATCGTGATGCTGTAGCCGCGGCGCAGCGTCGCCTCGGGTCCGAGTAGGCGCAGCATTCCATCCAGCCGCTGGAAATGTTGTTTGCTGTTTTGCAGGAGGCGCGCCGGTTGTCCAAGCAGGCGACGCTGCAGTTGTTGGAAGTTCGCGCGGCGCGCGCTCAGTTCTCGCACGGGACTGCGCGCCTGCAACGTCTGTGCATGCGTAACCAATGCCTGGCGTTTCGCCGTGATGAACGTGCGCGACTTTTGGCCTAACGAGTCCTTGAACAGATCGACTGATTGTTGTGCGTCGCGCAGCCGCTGTGTCAGTTCGCGCGCGATTGATTTCTCGGAAAGAAAACGCAATCGCGTGCGGGCGTGCGAAATGAAATTGCGCAGGTTGCGATCCAGGCCTGCGGAGAGTTCATCAACGCGTCGTGAAATATCGGCGATGTCCGGCACGATCAACTCGGCCGCGGCGCTGGGAGTTGGCGCGCGCAGATCCGCCACAAAGTCTGCGATAGTGAAATCGATTTCATGACCGACGGCGCTGACGATCGGAATTTCCGCATGAAAAATTGCGCGGGCCACGATCTCTTCGTTGAACTCCCACAAATCTTCGATACTCCCACCGCCGCGCGCGATGACGATGAGATCGAGAGTCGGCCAAGACTCGTTAGGCGTCGTCAGTTCGCGGATGGCCACAGCGATTTCGGTAGCCGCGCCTGTGCCCTGGACGCGCACGGGGTTGATTAAGATTTGAAGTCCGGGCGCGCGCCGCTGCAAGACATTGAGCATGTCGCGAATCGCGGCGCCGCTGGCGGAAGTAATAATGCCGATTCGTCGCGGAAATTTCGGGAGCGGCTTCTTGTGCGCCGGATCGAACAATCCTTCCGTCTCGAGTTTGCGTTTCAACGCTTCGAATTTTGCCTGCAACACGCCGAGCCCGCGCGGCTGCAAAATTTGCACACTCAGCTGATACTGGCCGCGCCCTTCGAAGACAGAGATTTGTCCGTAGACCTGCACCTGCGCGCCATCGGTCAGCGGCTGCGAGGCGGAAAAGTCCGTGCTGCGAAAAATTACACAGCTGATCTGCGCGCGCTGATCCTTCAGGGTGAAATATTGATGACCTGAAGGATGTAGTTTGTAATTCGAAATTTCTCCCTGCACCCAGACCGCGCCGAAGTTTGTTTCGAGCGTGCCACGAATGGCGCGGGTCAATTCACCGACGGTGAAGACTCTCGCCGTCTGTTGGAAGAAATCGCTCTGCACTAGGATCCAAACAATTCGCTCTGCGGACCGACCGGCGGTTTCAATCCGAGTTTGCGATACGCATTCGGCAAGGCCACGCGACCCTGCGGTGTGCGCTTGATGTAGCCTTCCATAATCAGATACGGCTCGTTCACTTCTTCGAGCGTGCCGGCTTCTTCGCCGATGGCGACGGCTAACGAATTTAAGCCCACGGGTCCGCCGTTAAATTTGTGGATGAGCGCTTCGATGATGCGCTTGTCCCATTGATCGAATCCGTCGCGATCGATTTCCAACATCGTCAGCGCGCGATCGGCTACGTCGGCGTTAATTTTTCCGTCCGCCTTCACCTGCGCGTAATCGCGTACCCAACGCAAAAGATTGTTCGCCGTCCGCGGCGTCCCACGACAACGCGCCGCGATTTCCGATGCGCCATCGTTGTCGATCGGAACGGCGAGCAAACCCGCGCTGCGCAGGATAATTTTGTGCATCTCCTCCGCGGTGTAGTAATCGAGTCGCGCCGTCATCCCGAAACGCGAACGCAATGGAGCGCTCACCATTCCCGCGCGCGTGGTCGCGCCGATGAGTGTGAACTTCGGTAACTGCAGTCGCAGACTGCGCGCCTGCGGACCTTGATCGATGATGATATCGAGCCGGTAATCCTCCATCGCCGGATACAAATATTCTTCGATCGTCGGTTGCAGCCGATGAATCTCGTCGATGAAAAGCACGTCGCCTTTTTCCAGTGAGGTCAGCAGTCCGGCAAGCTCGCCCGCTTTTTCGATCACCGGGCCGCTGGTGTTTTTTACATTCACGCCCATGGCGTTCGCAATAATGTGGGCCAGTGTCGTCTTGCCTAATCCCGGCGGTCCGCTCAGTAAAATATGCTCGAGCACGTCGCCGCGTTTCTTGGCCGCCTCCACCAGAACCTCGAGACGTTCGCAGACCTTCACCTGACCGGTGAATTCGCTGAACATCGGCGGACGCAGCGAGATTTCGAAAATTGGATCAGGCTCAGGTGATTTCATTCGAAGAAAAGGAATGCGGTAGAATTTGAAATCCAGAAAACCAGAAAAAGAATTCTTGGTTCAGATTTTTTCTGGCTTTCTGGTTTTCAAATTCATCCCAGTCTTTTGGTCAGCACCAGCTCCGTGCCGCGGCTTTTCAAAATGTAATCCACTTTGTCGAAGGCGTGGCGGATCAGATGCAGACCGAGCCCGCCCGGCCGGATGATGTCGTGCGCGCGACCTTTCATTTTTTCCGGCGGACTTTGTTTGCCGTAATCCCGCAGACGCATGCAGACGCAATCGGGTTTGCCTTCGAGCGAGAGCGCGATCGGTTGATCGTCCTGCAAATGATAAGCGTGCCGAATAATATTCGTGCAGGCTTCGTCTACTCCCAGCACCATGAGCGTGCGTTCCTTTTCCGAAAAAGGGTAGGCGTCGAGAAATGCGCGGACGAATTTTCGCATCAGAGCGAGATTTCCGGTGTGGCTGGAGAATTCCACCTTCCGCTTTTTCTTCATCGCTCGCGGCAAGGCTGAACGTTGCGCCGCCGTTCTTCAAGCTTCGAACGGATTTGAGTTGGACAGATAGGCACAATCACAGTTTTGTCTGCCGCATGAGGCGATTGACAATGGCGCTGGCGGTTTTGTTCATCGTTTCTTCCGCATCGGCGCAGCAACAAACAACCGCCTACGACGCGCTCAAGACCGTGCGCCAACTTAACGGCGGCTATCTGAACCGAATTATTTCCGTCACCGGTGTCGATGGTGATCCGCAGCCCACGAAATGGAATATTCTCGTCGCGGACCGCGCCGCGCCCGGCGGCGTGCGTGAAATCCAAGTGGCAGGTCGGCGCATCATTTCCAATCAAGCGCCGCACGGCGTGGTCGGTTCCGCGTCGAATGCAACTTTCGCGGCGTCGAAATTAAATCTCGATTCGAGTGGCGCGTTTCAGGTGGCGAGTCACACCGCCGATCAATCGCACCAAAATTTCGAACGCATCAGTTACACGCTGCGCACGAACGAACAGCACCTTCCCGTTTGGATCGTCACTTTACAGGATCAAACACGTCGCCCGCTCGGGACCATTCAAATCAACGCCAACCGCGGCAATGTCGTGCGCGTCGAAGGGCTGTATCACGGTGCGAACATCGCACATGTCGAAGAAGATCATCGCGATCGTATTGCGAGGGAAGATGTCCGACGCACGCCAGCCGATGACGAGGTTGTCGAGTCGAGCAGCGACGAAGGAATCGAAGAAAGCGACGAAGACGAAAATGTGATCAAGCGACGCATCAAAGCGATGTTTCATCGCACAAAAGATGACGCGGCCGCGATGTTTCACCGCGTACGCCGTTCCTTTGCGGATTTCATCGCGGGCGATCGCGATTGATTCCGCCTTCTTGCTTTTCGCGGCCTCAGACTGGTAATTACGCGCGATGATTCCCGAAACGGCACCCTGGCGTGAAGGCTGCCGACAACTTTACGGCGATTTCGATCGTCTCGGCCTGAGCGTGGAATGGCACGATTTCCGGCCAGAGCGCGAACTCAATTGGGGGGAAACTTTTCGTCCGCGCAGTGTGGAGTTTTGTCTGAATCTCGAGGGACGCGGCGTGATCGGACGGCGCAGCCAGAGTGATTACGTTGCCGGCAGCTCGGGCTACTACTCGTTAGGCGAAGATCCACTCCCGGCTTCGCGCCAGGCGGGCGATCGTCATCAATTCGTCACGCTCGAATTCTCGCGCGATCATTTGCAGGAGCAGTTGTCGGATTGCGAAGGAGAACTCGATCCGCACCTGCGTCGCGCAGTTTTTTCCGGGAACGAAAAGAACATCGTTTCCACTCCGCGCCCGATGGCGCCGGAGCAGCGCGCTGTTGTTTCGAGTTTGCTGCAACCGCCCGTGCCGCGAGCGGCGCAGAGTTTGTGGTATCGCAGCAAGGCGCTGGAGTTGATGTCGCATTTACTTTTCGCGCCGAAAGATCCGGAGTTGTTTTGCATGCGGCAAAAACGCGTAGCGCGCGACCGCGTGGAACGAACCAAGGAATTGCTCGCGCGCGACCTGGCGAATCCGCCGAGCTTGGAGTCGTTAGGCCAGGAAGTTGGCTGCAGTTCCTTTTATCTTAGCAGGATTTTTTCACGCGAAGTCGGTCTGACGATTCCGCAATTTCTGCGCAACCTGCGCATGGAACGCGCCGCGGAATTATTGCGCACCGGAAAATACAACGTGACTGAGGCCGCGACCGAAGTCGGTTACTCAAGTTTGAGTCACTTCAGCAAAGCCTTCTGCGAAACGATCGGCTGCTGCCCGGTGCTTTACCCGATGGCGAAGCACATCGTGCTCGATCGCTGAAGAATTTCTCGCAATCGCGTGTGGGCTATTTGAAGATCGCGCTCCGTTTTTCGTGATGAAAATCAAACGCGCTCTGATTTCTGTTTCGGACAAAGCCGGCATCGCGGATTTCGCACGTGCGCTGGAAAAACAGGGGATCGATATCATTTCCACTGGCGGCACCTCCGAGCTTTTGCGCAAGGAAGGCGTGCCAGTGCGCGACATCTCCAGCTTCACCGATTACCCGGAAGTGCTGGAAGGTCGCGTGAAGACGCTACATCCGCGGGTGCATGGAGGCTTGCTCTACAAACGCGGCAACCCGCTGCACGAAAAGCAGGCGCAGGAACAAGGTTTTCAGCCGATCGATCTGGTGGTGGTAAATCTTTATCCGTTCGAAAAGACGATCGAGAAAAAAGGGGTGACGCTGGCCGAAGCGATCGAGCAAATCGATATCGGCGGGCCGTCCATGATTCGCAGCGCGGCGAAAAATTATGAATCGGTCACGGTGGTGGTCGATCCAGCCGATTACGAAAGCGTGCTCGACAACCTTCGCGATAACGAAGGCCAAACGACGCTGAAGTTGCGCGAACGCCTGGCGATTAAAGCTTTCATCAAGACCTCAGAATACGATCGCACCATCGGGAATTTTCTGAATCGCGAGCAAACCACCGACGCTTCGTTTTCGCTCGCGCTACCACTCGTTAGCCGATTGCGTTACGGCGAGAACCCGCATCAAAGCGCCGCACTCTATGGCGAGTTCGACAAATGTTTCGAAAAGCTCCACGGCAAGGAATTGTCGTTTAATAACATTCTCGACATCAGCGCCGCGACGAATCTGATCGCGGAATTCGATGAGCCGACCGTGGCGATTTTGAAACACACCAATCCTTGCGGGGTCGGCAGCGATGAAGATCTGCGCCTGGCATGGGAGAAAGCTTTCGCGACCGACAAGCAGGCGCCCTTCGGCGGCATCATTATTTGCAATCGGCCGATCGATGAAGCGCTCGCGAAGGCGATCAGCGAAATTTTTAGCGAAGTAATCATCGCGCCGGAGTTCGATGGCGAAGCGCGCGCGCTTGTTTCAGAAGAAGAAAAATCTCCGCCTTATCCGGCATCTCCCCGCGAAACCTTCGGCGCAAACGGAAGTCGATATTCGTTCCGTTTGCGGCGGCGTGCTCGTGCAGGACAAGGATGTCGGCGAAGTCGCGGACCTGGCCGCAAAAGTCGTGACGAAGCGCAAGCCTAACGAGTCAGAATTAGCGGCCATGATTTTCGGCTGGCGCGTGGTTAAACACGTGAAGTCGAACGCCATTGTTTACGCCGCGGCTGACCGCACGCTCGGCATTGGCGCAGGACAAATGTCGCGCGTCGATGCCTCGCGTATCGCGGTTTGGAAAGCGCAGGAAGCCGGGCTTCCCCTTTGGAGCAGCGCCGTCGCGAGCGACGCTTTTTTTCCGTTCCCAGACGGACTCATCGCCGCCGCAGACGCCGGCGCGACCGCCGCGATTCAACCGGGCGGTTCAGTTCGCGACGAAGAGGTCATTGCTGCGGCCGATGAGCGCAACATGACGATGATCTTCACCGGCGTGCGTCACTTCCGGCATTAGGTTTCCCTATGGAACAATGGCGCGGTAGAAACGCTTTGTTGTGCCAGCCGGCGGAGTGTCGATGGCTGAGAACATCGCGTTGGCATCGGCGGTTTGTACGAGTAAGTGTTTGCCAGTTCGGCGCGGCGGGCAGCGGCGGAAGCACAGGCGCGAATTGGATAGTATATTGCTGGCCGGGATTACCCATGAAGCTAACGCGGAAACCGCCGCCGGGATTAACCGCAACTCTTGGGTTGCTCAGTGTCGGGCAGGTGAGCGTCACGACGAGATCGGTAACGGGTGGCGGAATCTGTAAAATGGCCGTCTCGACGGGAGCGGCGCAAGCGGCGCTCTCGGCGCGCACTTTATAAAAGCCCGATAGCACATCCCAGCCGAAGTGGCCTTGAGCGTCTGTCGTATCGGGGTTATGCCGGTTCCCGGGTGACATGACGGCGCCGCCGTCGGGAACGACAGTGAAAGTTCCAGTCGCGGTATCAGAGCGAAGTAACGTCACCGTCGCGCCTGAAATCGGTGCGCCCTGGCTGTCCTGCACCGTTCCGCTCGGATCGATGTAGATCTCGAAGGCGATCGTAATATTGTCGATCGTTATCACGAGATCAACCGGCCCGTGCAACGGATAGAAAGGAGGGATCATGGCTACGTAGGTGCCGCTCCCAGCGGGCGACTCCGACATCGATCCGTTCGAGAAAATCGTAGTTCCGCGCGAAAAGAGATAGGTGGCTGTTCGATTCGGCGTGCCGTTCGCGGTTATGGTCAATGGTGAACCCCAGTAGACCGTCGGCACTCCGCCACCGCCATCGCGATGCGGCTCAATGCTAGTGCCAGGGGGCGGCGTAGTCGGGACCTGCAGCATGACGTTCTGGTTCGCGAGTGGTCCCGCAGGCCGACACACTGCGATTAAGAAGTTCGCCCGGCACATCGACTGATCCTTGCGGCGGAAAAATGGTCAGATCGAAAGGTGTGCTGACGGGCAACCCGGTGATTTGATAATTGCCGCTGGCATCCGTGGTCGCGTTGAAGGAACACGGGCCATTGTTAGGTTCACATGCTTGCACGAGCGCACCCGAGACTGCGCCTTGCGCATCGGTAATTTGTCCCGAAATCATGCCACAAAAGTTCGGCGACGGCGATTTGCACTGGCCCGCGATACCGGCGTTGAAGATGTGCTGCACTTCGGATCTGTAAGAGGCGGTTTAGATACTGCAAGTTCATCGATCAACCGTAAAGACTTCTTGCTGGATTGAGGGCGTGCCACCACCGATCCGCGCCAATCTCTATAGTTCGCGTGTTGTTAGCTATGGGCACATTGAATGCGAAGGTGTTGTTCCAACGACGCCGTCAACATAAATCTGCAGACCGATAGTCGAATCCAAGTCGCGGCGAAGATGATACCAGACGTTTGTCTGAACGGTTGTCGTCGAGATCGACATGTACAGCTGTTCGGCGGCGCCGGTTCACGTAAAATCGAAAATGGTCGTCGGTTTCCGCTGTTAAATCAAAATTGGCTGCGGGGTTGTCGCCGATGGACATAATGTGCATACCGTGACCGGCGGCTGACGGCAGTTGATTAAATCTTACCCACGTTATCTATACTTCCGGCATTGGCTGGGTCAGCCGCCGGATTGTTCGCGGCTTTAACCTCGGCGCCCGCACCGTTGAAGCTGAAGGCCTGCGCGACCTTGCCGGGCGCAAATGTCGCACCGTTACTAGTGAACCGTTGTTGCCGTTTTCAATATCGACTGCGTTACCGTCACCCGGGTACCATCCCACTAAACCAGATGGTGGCGTGATGCAGCCTGGCACAATCGACATCGAGTAAGCTCGCTGCGCCGTTGTGTTGTTTGCGTCTCTCGCTCGAACCGTAAAGTTGAAACTACCTGTTGTCTGCGGCGTGCCACTGATGGTGCCGCCATTCGACAAACTAAGACCCGGCGGCAGAGAACCGTTGCTGATTGTAAAAGTGTATGGCCCCGTTCCGGCGCCAGCGGTAATGGCCTGGTTGTAAAGCAATCCGACTGCTCCATCCGGCAGCGATGTGGGCTGGATAACAAGCGCCGGTTTGCATTTGCCCGCGCTGCCGGCATTAAAGATGGCTTGGATTTCGGCTTGCGTTAGAGCGCGGTTGAAGAGTCTCGATTTCGTCGATGTGCCGCTCCAAAAGGATCCGGAGCGCTGCCGGGCGCTGTCGCCGATTGTAAACGTTCGCGTCGGTGACTGTAGCGTGCCAGTCGCCGCCGGCTGTCGTCGACTAGCCGTTGACGTTCACATAAGCTGCTGGCCGCGGCTGCCGTCGTAGGTCAGCGCAACATGGCTCCAGGTATTGAGCGGCAGTTGCGCCCCACTATCCACCCAGCCACCACAATCGTCCGAAGCCCGGAAAGTCCGCCGAGAAAAACGACGAATTTCCCGGCTGTCGGAATGCCCCCACGGAGGGACACGCGTTAGATTCCGGCGGCGAATTTCATATTGGTAACGGGCCAGCCCTGCCGCTGCTTGTTGATGATCATGGCAACGACGTCACCGCCGCCGGCGTCAGCTGTGGGAAATGCCCATGCATCCAGGGTGAGCTGTTGAGTGGGATTCAGCGCCGGAGAATCTGGAGCTTCCACATAGGAGCTAGTGCCATTGAGACTGAACGCCTGCCCGACCTTGCCGGACGCGTAGGTTGCGCCCCCTTGCAGCGCTCCGTTGTTGTCGCCTTGATAATCTAAGGTGTTGCCGTCGCCCGGATACCACGCAATCAAACCCGATGGCGGCGGCACACAGCTTTGCGCGTGCGCCGGCGAAGAGCGCAATCCAACGCCGGTAAACGCGAGCGCCACAAGGGTAAGTCGAAAGAGTTGATTCGATTTCATAGAGGTCTCCGGCTAGTACCGTCCGGTTCGGCCACGAAAACGGACACGCCCTCGCAAAATACTTCCGCTTTTCGTGGCGAATCGTTAGGCTGCGCAGGTAAAAGTGAGCATTGCTCCCCGAGGAAGAGGTCACGCGCATTCTCCAGGAATGGAATCGCGGCGACCGTGACGCCGCCGCCCAGCGGCTCATGCCGATTGTTTATGAAGAGCTACGCCACCGGGCCGCAAATTATCTGAGGCTGGAGCGACCCGATCACACCTTGCAAGCCACTGCCCTGGTCAATGAAGCTTACTTGAAACTAGTCGATCAGGATCGCGCGACCTGGAAGAACCGGGCGCACTTCGGCAGCGTGGCCGCCCAGCTCATGCGCCGAATTCTTCTGCAGCACGCGCGGGCGCACAACGCGGAAAAGCGCGGGGGCAAGTGGGCGAAAATCACTCTCGAAGAAACACGCGAATTGGCGCAGGACTGCGAACCGGATTTGGTCGCGCTGGATGAGGCGCTGAAGACTTTCGGCGCCTCTCATCGGCGTGAAAGCGAGGTGGTGGAACTACGCTTCTTTGGCGGACTGAAGACCGACGAGATCGCCGAAGTGCTGAACATCTCGCCCAAGACTGTTCTGCGCGATTGGAATTTCGCCAAGCTCTGGTTGCGTCGTGAATTAAAGGCAAACAGAGCTTATGCCTAACGAGCGGTCAGAGCGGATAGCTGAGCTGGTCAAGTCCGCGGTCGAGCGGGAACCTAACGAGTGGTCAACGTTCCTGGACGAAGAATGTTCAACCGATCCCGCGCTGCGCGCCGAGATCGAGTCGCTTCTCGCGCAGCACGAGGGCGCGAGCGGCTTTCTCGAAACTTTCCCTCTTCACCTCGCGGCCAAGTCTCTCCTGCGCGAAGGTGCCTATCGCGCCGGACAGGCGATCGGTCACTACGAGATTATCTCGCTGATCGGCAGGGGCGGAATGGGCGAAGTCTATCTGGCGCAGGATCGACAACTCGAGCGCAAGGTCGCGCTCAAGTTAGTTCGTGCTGGCATGCATTCGGAGGATGTCATCCGTCACTTCAAGCGCGAAGAACATCTCCTCGCTAGTCTTAGTCATCCGAACATTGCGCAGCTTTACGGCAGTGGCGTGAGCGCAGACGAGGTTCCATTTTTCGCCATGGAATACGTCGAGGGCCAGCGGCTGGATGAGTATTGCGACGAACGCGGCTTGGGAACGAAAGAGCGACTGGAACTTTTTCGCAAGGTCTGCGCGGCCGTGAGCTACGCGCACCAACACCTTGTTATCCATCGCGATCTCAAGCCCGCTAACATTCGCGTCACGTCGGAAGGCGAGCCTAAGCTACTCGACTTCGGCATCGCCAAGTTACTCGATCCGGAAAATGCGCCGAGCAGCGGCCAGACACTTACATTGCAAGGTGCGATGACACCTGAGTATGCGAGCCCTGAGCAGATACGCGGCGAAGCCATGACTACCGCGAGCGATGTCTATTCGTTAGGTACTGTTCTTTACAAGTTACTTACCGGGCAAAGTCCGTATCGGACCAAGACAAGTCGGCCCGATGAGATCGTGCGCGCTATCACCGAACAGGAACCGACACGTCCGAGTCTCGTCACAGATCGCAAAAGTCTCCGCGGTGATCTCGATAACATCATCTTGATGGCTCTGCGCAAGGAGCCAGAGCGACGTTACTCATCAGTCAGTCAATTCTCCGAGGACATCCGTCGTCACCTCGAAGGTCTGCCGGTTATCGCGCGCAAGGACACTTTTAGTTATCGAGCGTCAAAGTTCGTTAGCCGAAACAAACTGGGAGTTATCTCCGTCACGCTTGTATTGGCGACGCTACTCTCAGGTATCGCAACAACGATAAGGGAAAAGCGCAGGGCCGAGCGACGCTTCAATGATGTGCGCGAGCTGGCTGACTCCTTTGTCTTTGAGCTAAACGACACGATTGAAAACTTGCCGGGCTCAACCGCTGCGCGGGTGCTACTGGTCAAGCGCGCGCTGAAGTATCTCGATAGTCTGGTCCAGGAATCGGGGGGTGACCGATCACTCCGCCGCGAACTAGCCATAGCATACTTAAAGATCGGCGACATTCAGGGCAGACCTTTCCGGGCCAACATTGGCGACGCGGCCGGAGCGCTGATGAGCTATCGCAAGGCACAAGCAATCTTGGAAGACCTGGATCATGTCGAACCGAGGAATCCGAAAGTGTTATTCGAATTGAGTACCGCTTACGAAGACCTTGGCCGTCTTCAAATGGTGGAAGGTGACAGAGCAGAAGCTGTCGAGGACGCCCACAGGGCGATAGCGATCGCCGAGCAGTTAGTAGCAGCGGAGCCAGCCAGTTTCCAGAATCGGAAACTTCTTGCGGACACCTACGTCCATCTGGGTATGGCCATGTTCGACGAGAATTCACATTCGTCACTTGACCTTGTGGATCTTCGGCATGCCCTCGAGGTCTTTCGCAAGGCACTCTCGATTCATGAAGCGTTACTTGCGGCCAAACCAACGGAGGCAGGTTATCGCTGGGCGGTCGGAGCAGATTATCAATTTGTCGGCGCTGTCCAACGAGAGGTCGGAGACATGACTGGTGATTCGGAAAACTATCGGCTAGCGCTTGAGAGTCATTGGAAGGAACTGGAAATCAACCAAGCCTTGTCTTCGTCCGATCCTACGAATGCCTCTTATCAGGAGCTTGTCGCGACTGCGCATATTGATATCGGCAACTCACAGCTGAAAATAGGCGACGCCACGCACGCTCTAGAGCACTTCGATCAATCGCGCTCGATTTTTGAATCACTGGCGAAATCTGATCCGAGCAACGTCGAAGCTCGATTCTGGATAGCTTCTAGCGACAAAGTCATTGGCAAAGCTCTTGAGCAAACAGGTAATACTAAAAGCGCCTTGGAACAAAGTGAGAAGGCGCTGGCGGGCTTCACCAAGCTACTCGCGGGTGAGCCAACAAACATTGCCGTTCATACTTTCTGGTTGATACACACGAACAGATTGGCGGGATACTGGAGAAGGTTGGCAAAGCAGATGCCGCGCTCGATAGTTATGGCAAGGCACTCGCGGTTCTTCAGGATTGGTTAGTGATCAAGCCGGCGAACGCAGAAGCCCGTCGCCTACTGGCACTGAATTACGTTACGCTGGGGAAGGTTTATCAGAATCGCGCTGCAAATCGAAAATCTGTCGACGAACGGCGAACAGCATTGAACGAAGCCAAAGCTTCGTTCCAACGCAGCTTGGAAATTTGGCTGCAAATGCGCGAGCAAGGTCAACTGAGTGCTGTCGACGCCGGCAAGGCCGACGAGGTAGGTAAAGACATTGCCCAATGTGATGCGGCACTAGCGGAGTAAGCTCTCAAGCTGCGACGCGCCGATTGCGGCTAAAGATGGATGTTTGGGCAAGCACTCCGACAATGGTCAGCACGATGAAGGCGATCGTTTCGCCAGTTAGGGGCAGGGTGATTGCGCGAAGAATCAGATGTGCGCCAATCATCGACGAAATGAAAATCAATGCCCAATCGAAAGAGCGAGAGAAGCAAGATCGCGCCGATGATTCCGCCGATGAAAAAGGTGAGCCAATAATAGTTGCGCGTGATCGACAAAGAAGGTCGCCGCGATTCCAACCGCGAGCCGTCCACCGGCCGCGAAGCCAACCACGCCGATCGCGAGTTTTTGCAGCAGTGTCGCGAGTAATGCGCCAAGAAATCCGAGGACGAGCGCGATAGTTAATTGCAGGAGCGGTGTCGGTTCATGCAGGAGATGCGGTGCGAGTTCAACGCCGGCGGCGAAACCGAGCGCGGCCACGCAGAGCCAGAAAAGTTTTCGTCCAAAGAACAAGACCACCACGCCGATGAGTGCACTGATAATCGGCAGGGAAGCGTTCACTACTCGTTAGCTACTTTTTGCTGCGCATCATCTCATCGCGCCTTGCTTTGAATTCGTTGCCTGGCTTCCACTCAGGAAATTTCTCGGCGTTGGCCACAACGTAACCGACTTCAAACATCGCCTGAATATCTTGAACAGCGCCGGAGAGGTCCCAGTCCGGCTGAACTTCGTCGCTCGGCTGGTGATAATGTTTGGCTACGAATTCCTCCATCTTCGCTTCGCCGAAACCCGGCTTGCCGGGAAAATCACGTCCACGTCCGGTGTAAAGCGAGGGCACGCCGACTTTGGAAAACTCGAAATTATCCGCGCGATAAAAACTGCCGTGCTCCGGTTTGCTGTTCGGGACGAGGACGCGGCCTTGTCGTTCGACTGCCAGGCCTAACAAATCGTCGAGATCGGAATTTCCGTCGCTGATGTCTTCGATGTCGTGCGTTTTTCCCCAGACACTGGTGCCGTCGATGTTGATATCGGCCAAAGTTTGCTTGAGCGGATAAAGCGGATTTTCCGCGTAATATTTCGCGCCTAACAAGCCGGCTTCTTCCGCCGTCGTGGCCATAAAGAGCACGGAACGCTTGGTCGGTTTCGGTAAATGCATCTGTGCGTCGGCCAGTTCGATAATCGCCGCAACGCCTGACGCATTATCGAGCGCGCCGTTGAAAATTTGATCACCCTGCAACTCCGGATGTTTGCCGAGATGGTCCCAATGCGCGCTGTAGATGATCCACTCATCTTTCAATTTCGGATCGCCGCCTTCGATTTTGCCGACCACGTTGTGCGATTTGAAGGAACGCACGGTTTGTTTGAGATCGAAGGTGGCCGTCGCGCCTAACGAGACTGGCCGGAAGTCTTTGCTCAGTGCCGCCGATTTCAATGAATCGAAATCCTGCCCGCTGTCCGCGAGCAATTTCTTCGCGACATCGAGTGTGATCCATGAACGAACCGTGACCTGGTCCATGTTCTTGTTCGGCCGATCGATTTCGAAATTTTCCTTCGACCAACTGGTTTGCACAACGGTAAATGGATACGCGGCCGGTCCGGTTTCGTGGATGATGATCGCCGCTGCCGCGCCTTTCTCGGCCGCGATTTCATATTTGTAGGTCCAGCGTCCGTAATAAGTCATGGCGCGGCCGCGGAACATTTTCGGATCGAGTTGCGTCGGATCGTTCGGATCGGGGATCGGCGGATCGTTGATCAACATCAGGATCGTTTTGCCTTTCACATCGACGCCTTTGTAATCATCCCAGCCATATTCCGGCGCGACGATTCCGTAGCCGACAAAAACGATGTCGGACTGGTCGACTTTGATGTTTTCCTGCAGGCGCGCTGAGGACGCCACATAATCGTCCGGGAATTTCAACGCGGTCTTCTGGCCTTTCACTTCGAAGGTGGCCTTCGGTTCTGTTTTGATTCCGGCGAGCGGAACTTCCTGCAGATAAGTGCCGTTTGGATTTCCCGGCTTGAGCCCGAGCGCTTTGAACTGCTCGTAGATATATTTGACGGAAAGTTCCTCGCCTTTCGAGCCGGGGGCGCGTCCTTCGAATTCGTCCGAGGCCAGGACCTTGATGTGCTTGAGCAACTTGTCCGCGGTAATGGTGTCGAGCGCGGCCTGCGGTGGTGGCTGAGCTTGCGCGATCGAACAAACGGAAAGAAGAACGAGAAATTTTCGAATCATATTTGCCTAACGAGTGGTAGGTGGAACTGGTTGATCGCCCGATTTTTTTGCGCCACCGATGCCGATGTGTTTCAGGAATGGCTCGACGGATTGTTTGCGGCCGAGGAATTTTTCGATCGAGGTCGTGACGTCGCGCGAATCGCCCACCGCGTAAATTTCATTGCGCAAGCGCATGCCGGCGTCTTTGTCGAGATAACCGTCTTTCGATTTTTCGAAAACGGTCGCCATGTCGGCAGCGATGGCGTCGGCCCAGGCGTAGCCGTAATAGCCAGCATCGTAACCATTCAAGATGTCCAAAGTAGGCGACGAAGGCGGTGCTTCGGATCGATCGGCAGGAAAACTTTTTGCAGGATCGGATTCGTCATCGCGACGGCGTCATACGGTTCGTTCTCCGGATGTTTCTCGTGCAAGGCGAGGTCTAACGAGGCGAGGGCGAATTGCCGGCGGTAGAAAAGCGCGGTCGTGGCCAGACGCGCTTCTTTTAATTTGTCGATCATCTCAGCCGGAATTTTTTTCGACGGATCGCGATAATCGGCCGCGAAAGTATCGAGAACTTTTTTGTCCCAAACCCAGTTCTGCAACATCTGCGACGGCGCCTCGACGAAATCCCCGGGCACATGGGAGCCGGCGAAACGCGCGAAGGGCACATGAGTCACCAGCGAATGCAGGACGTGTCCGAATTCGTGAAACAATGTTTCGACATCGCCGTGGCTCAGAAGCGATGGCTTGCCTTCGGTCGGCGGCGGAAAATTACAAAGCAGAATGACGGTCGGACGCTGATATTTTCCGTCGGGCAACTGTTTGCCGCCGATAATGTCGAATTGCGCGAAGTGATTGAATTTTCCTTCGCGCGGAAACATGTCGAAGTAGAAAAGCCCGAGCGGTTCGCCGCTGCCCGCGTCGGTCACGACGTAGAGCTGTAAATCGTCGACCCATTTATAGGGCGGCTCGATGCGCTCGAACTTCAGCCCGAAAATGCTTTGGTAGATGCCGAACATTCCATCGACCACTTGTTGGTAGGGGAAGTAAACGCGCAGCGCTTCGGCATCGACGTCGTATTTCTGTTTCTTCAGCTGATTGCTGTAGTAACGAAAATCCCAGATATTGATCTTCGATTTCGCGTCGCCGGTCTCGGCCACCTGAATTTTGTGCAGCTCGTTCACTTCCGATTCGAACTTCGGCTGACTGCCGATGACGAGATCGTTGATGTATTTTTCCGCGCCGGCGCCGGTCTTGGCCATTTTGATTTCGGTTTGGTAATCGGCCCAGGATTTGTAACCGAGGCGCAGCGCAATTTTGTTCCGTAACGCGAGCATCTGATTCAAGAGCGGCACGTTCTTGTCCTTGGCCAAATTATCGCGCGCGAGGTAGAGCCGCTTCCGCACATCTTCGCGCTTGGCGTTTTCGAGGACAGTGTTGGCGTGGAAAGTCACATTCGCCTTCACGGTGAATTCGTTGTCGCCGGTCTTCACTCCGGGCGAGGCGAGAAAATTGTCGGGCACGCCGGCGAGTTCTTCTTTAGTGAAAAGAATCGGCGCCTGGGTGTTGGCGATGTTGGTAGAGAAATCGGTGCCGAGTTTCGCCAGATCTTTGCGCAGCTGTTCGACTTCTTTTTTCTTTTCCGGCGCGAGATCGAGACCGGCGCGGCGATAATCGCGCATCGTTTCTTTGAGCAGCTTCTCATCGGCCCCGGATAACTTTGGTTTGGTGTCGGCGAAAGCTTTGACGGCGCGATAAACGTCTTCGCGATAATCGAGACCGACGAACCAATCCTGCAGATCCTTCACCGCTTTTTCCGCGGCTTCGCGCATTTCCTTCGATGGACTTGATTCCTGGATCACAGTCGCGCGATTTGCGACCACCGTTGCCTCCCAACCAACATCATCGAGCGCGACGACCGTGCTCTGGAAGGTGGCTTTGCCCAGGTCCTGCGCACCAATTTTATCGAGCGCGGCGTTACTTTTCGCGATCACATCTTTCGTGGCCGCTTCGACTGCGGCGGGTGTTTGTTCCCACTCCGGAACAGTCAGAATTGCGTTCGCTTTGGTCGCGGCGTCGCGAAAAGCATCGACGGCGCGAAGCTCCGCAGCTCTCGTTAGGCAAGCGACAAAGAACAAGCAGACGAAGAAAGAATGTTTCATGGTGAGTTGAAGGGCTGTCGAACATTGTGTAGAAGCGCCGCGAGGTAAAGCTGTCGATTTATGCAAGACGTTGCGCACAAATTTCTCGGGGCCTTCATTCCGGTTTTTGTCGCGGTCGATGCCATCGGCCTGGTCGCGATTTTTCTCGGCCTGTCCGGTTCGGTCGATTCGCAAAAACGCCAGAGCGAAGGCACGCTCGCACTCATCACGGCGCTGGCGGTTTCGATCGTCTTTATTTTTTTGGGCAAAGCGATTTTCTCGGCGCTCGGAATTACGGTGGGCGATTTCCAGGTCGCGGGTGGATTAATTCTGCTCGGACTCGCGGTGCGCGAACTTCTCGATCTTGGTGGCGAAAATCGGCCGGCCGGTCAGGCGTTTGGTGTGGTGCCGCTCGGGATGCCGTTGATCGCGGGTCCGGCGCTACTGACGGCGTTGCTCGTCCTGGTCGATAGCGTGGGAATTCTCTACACGCTGATTTCCCTTTTGCTGAACTTGCTCATCGTCGGCCTGGCGTTTCGTAATGCCGATATGCTCGCGCGCGTTTTGGGAAAACGGGGACTCAACGGAACGTCGAAATTAGTCGCGCTCTTGCTTGCCGCCATCGCCGTCAGCTTGATCCGGCGTGGTTGGCAGACGCCTTAGAAATTTCCGATCTGCAACATCACCAGCGTGCAGGCTTCGACGACTTCGATTCCAGCCTCACGCGCTTGCTTTGCGAGATAGTCATTCTCTGCGCCGGGATTCATGATGATGCGGCGCGGTTTGGCGGCGATGATTTCGTCGATCAACGGATCGGAACGACGTTTGCCGAGATACATCGTCAGCGTGTCGATCGGCTGCGGTGCGTCCGAGATTTTCGGATAGCACTTTTCGCCCACGACTTCTTCGAACGCCGGATTGATCGGAATGGGGTGATGTCCGTAGTCCCGCAACATCCGCATGGCACGATTCGAATAGCGTTCCGGCTTGGGTGAAGCGCCCAAAACCGCAACTGATTGTGACTTTTCGGTCATTTATACTACCATTCGTGGTCGGAGCGGAATTGGGCCGCGTCTATTGACACCCTACGCCTCGTTAGTATCATCCTCGCCTCTATGAGATTCCCGCTCGCGCTGACGAGCAAGATCGCAGCCTACATCATTGGTCACAAGCTGCGCGGAACGAAGAAATTCGCCACCGTGCTACAGCTTGAGCCGCTTCACACCTGTAACCTGACTTGCACCGGCTGTGGCCGGATCCGCGAGTATTCCACCTCGCTCAAGGACATGATGAGCCTGGAGGATTGCCTCGGAGCGGCAGTCGAGTGTAACGCCCCGATGGTTTCAATCTGTGGCGGTGAGCCCCTGATTCATCCGCAGATCGAAGCGCTGATCAAAGGTCTGCTCGAGCAGAAGCGCATCGTTTACGTCTGCACCAACGCCATGTTCATGCGCAAAAAGATGCGCGAATGGATGAAGGCGGAATATCGCAAGAGCAACACTGCGGCTCGGAATGATTTGGATTCGAAGATTGGCGAGCTGGTCGGACAGAATCTAATTTCAGCCAAAGATGCGGAAGCGATTCGCGATCCGAAATCGGAAGTGAAGACGCCGACGATCGCACCGAGCGAATGGATGTATTGGAATGTCCATCTCGATGGACTCGAGCGGACGCATGATTTGATCGTGGAACGCGAAGGCGTTTTCAAGGAATGCATTCTCGCCATCAAGATGGCGAAGATTCTCGGTTATCAGGTCGCGACGAACACGACGATCTACAAAGAAACCGACATGCAGGAAGTGGAGCAGATGCTCGATTTCCTTTCCGATCTCGGTGTGGATGGCCACACGATCACGCCCGGTTACGAATACGACGCGGCCAAGAAAGACATGGTGGCGCGTTTGAATTTGCAGCCGGAGAATTTCTTCCTCACCCGCGATCTGACGGTGAAGAAATTCGCCAAGATGGAAGAATGGATGGCGAAGTACACCTTCTTCGGCACGCCGGTTTATTTCGAATTTCTCGCCGGCAAACGCGATCTCACCTGCTCCGCTTGGGCGATTCCGACCCGCAACATGGCCGGCTGGAAAGCGCCCTGTTATTTCATGACCGACAAAGTCGGAACCAACGGCACCGGCCATTACAACAGCTATGCCGAACTGCTCGAGCACGTCGACTGGGACAAATACGGCGTGGTCGATGGCGTGGCGCGCGATCCGCGTTGCGAAAATTGCATGACGCACTGCGGCTACGAACCGACCGCTAGTCTTGGCCTCAACGCAAAGCGCGGCGACACGTGGAAAACCATCAAATTCAATTTCGGCGCGAAACCAAAACCAACCGGCCTCGGCAACGAAGTGCTCGCCTACAATGGCGTCACTTCCGGCAATGGACACATCACCGGCAAACGCGCGGAAGTCGAAGAAGCGGTCGCCTCCTGACGGATGCCCCCGAGTTCTTCCAACGTCATTCCTCTTCCGAGCGCGTCACCAAACGCGACGGAATCCTACGCGCCGGAGATTTCCGCGCTGAACGACGCGATCACGCGCGCGCAGGAAAATCTTTTGCGGCAGCAGAAGCAGGACGGTCATTGGTGCGGCGAACTTCTCGTCGATAGCACACTGTGCTCCGACTACGTGCTCTTCATGCACTGGTTAGGCGACGTGGATGAAGCGATTCAGAAACGTTGCGTCCGCCACATTCTGAAACGCCAACTGCCCGACGGCGGTTGGAATATTTATTACGGCGGACCGAGCGAAGTGAATGCGTCGGTCAAAGCCTACTTCGCTTTGAAACTCGCAGGGCATTCGGCCGATCTGCCGTTCATGCAGGAAGCGCGCGCCAATATTCTGCGGCTCGGCGGCATTCCGCGAATGAACACCTTCAGTAAGTTGTATCTCGCACTGCTCGGCCAATTCCCGTGGCAATATCTGCCGACGATTCCGGTGGAAATGATTTTGCTGCCGAAATGGTCGCCCTTCCACATCTACAAGATGTCCTCGTGGAGTCGCGCGATGTTGATTCCGCTCGCGATCATTAATCATTTCAAACCGACCCGCGAGTTGCCCGGTTTGAAACAACTGCACGAGCTTTATCCGCTCGGCACCGAGCACAAGGATTTCACGCTCGAGCGCGACGCCCGCACGCTCACCTGGCGAAATTTTTTCCTGCGCGCCGATCACGCCATCAAAATCATTTCCACGCTCGGCTGGCGTCCGATGCGCAACCGCGCGCTCGAAGAAGCGGAGCGTTGGATGTTGGAACGAATCGGCGAAGGCAGCGATGGGCTCGCGACCGTGTTCCCTGCGATGCTCAATGCCCTGATCGCATTGCGAGCGCTCGGCTACGAGACGACGCATCCGGTTTATCAAAAAGCGATGAACGATTTTCGCGGCTTGTTCGTGGACGATCCGGAAGATCTTCGAATTCAGCCATGTCTCTCGCCGGTTTGGGACACTGCCATCAACATCATCTCGCTCGCGGAATCCGGCCTTGATCCTGAGCATCCGGCGCTGCAAAAGGCTGCGAAGTGGTTGGTCGACAAGGAAGTTCGCGTGCGTGGCGATTGGACGGAGAACAACCCGCATGCGGAAGCGAGCGGTTGGGCCTTCGAATACAACAACGTTTATTATCCGGATACCGACGACACCGCGATGGTCCTGATGGGATTGCGCCTGGTTCGGCCTAACGAGCAGTCACAGCTCGAAGAACTTTTCGCGCGCGCCATCGATTGGCAGCTGAGTTTCCAGTGTAAAGACGGCGGCTGGGCGGCGTTTGATAAAGAAGTGACGACGCCATGGCTTGAGGACATGCCCTTCGCCGATCACAACGCGATCCTCGATCCCACTTGCAGCGATCTGACTGCGCGCACCCTCGAGCTGTTCGGCTACATCGGCTTCGATCCGAAACGCGATTGCGTCCGCCGCGCGGTGAAATATCTCATCGACACGCAGGACGATGATGGCTCGTGGTATGGCCGCTGGGGCGTGAACTACATTTACGGCACGTGGCAGGTCTTGCGTGGCCTTCGCGCCATCGGCGAAAACATGACGCGGGATTGGATTCTGCGCGGACGCGATTGGCTCGAGAGCTGTCAGAACGAAGATGGCGGCTGGGGCGAAACCTGCGCGTCCTACGACGACCCCACTTTGAAAGGCCGCGGCTCTAGCACCGCATCACAAACAGCGTGGGCCATGATGGGAATCTGCGCTTGCGGCGATCTCGATCGACCAAGTGTGCAACGCGGCTTGCGTTTTCTCCTGAGCAAACAGGAAGACGACGGTTCGTGGACGGAGCCGCAAATCACCGGCACGGGTTTTCCGGGCGTCTTCTATTTGAAATACGATTTCTACCGGCAAAATTTTCCCCTCATGGCGTTGGCGACCTACGTCAATTATCGCCGCGGCCTCGGACATCCGCCCAGTTTCTATCACTGCTAACTAGCGGTTCGTTTGCGGGCTACCGATCTCGCAGGACGGAGCGACGCGCGTTTGGCCTAAACGCCACGCGAACACGCGCTAATTCGCGCGCAAAGTGGAATGCGGTCTGCTCAAAAGGAGAGGCCGTTTTCTCCTGTGATAAGAATCACCACCAAACCGCCGCCCTCCAGCGCATCGGCAGAGCGCGCGGAAGAGCTTTTTCAACAGCACCGCAGGGAGATTTTTCGTCAGACCGACAAGTGGTTTGCCAGGCTGATGGTGCTGCAGTGGCTGTTGGGAATCTTGCTGGCAGCCGTCGTCACGCCACGAACCTGGGCGGGCGAAGTGAGCTCAGTTCACATTCATCTCTGGGCGGCAATTTTTCTCGGTGGCGCCATCAGTTTCTTTCCTATTTGGATGACCAGGATCTGGCCCGGCGCGGCTGTGACCCGTCATATCATCGCGGTGGCGCAGTTGCTCATGTCCGGTCTGCTTATTGGCCTAACGAATGGTCGAATCGAAACGCATTTTCATGTTTTCGGGTCGCTCGTCATTTTATCTTTTTACCGCGATTGGCGCGTGCTCATTCCCGCGACGATCGTGGTTGGCCTGGATCATTTCCTCCGGGGAGTTTACGCGCCTTACTCGGTTTACGGCGTGTTGAGCGCGAGCCCCTGGCGATTTCTCGAGCACGGGGCGTGGGTACTTTTCGAAGATATTTTCCTCTTCATTTCCTGCCTGCGCAGCGTGCGGGAGATGCGCTTCATCGCGAATCGTACGGCCGAGCAGCAACAGGCGAAAGAAGAGGCGGAGCGGGCCAATCGCGCCAAAGACAATTTTCTAGCCGCGCTTTCGCACGAACTGCGTACGCCATTGACGCCGGTGCTGATGTGCGCGGCCACACTGGAGGACGAGCCCAGCCTGGCCCCGGAGCATCGCGAACAAATCGGGATGATCCGCCGCAACGTCGAATTAGAAGCGCGATTGATTGACGACCTGCTCGACCTGACTCGGATTTCTCACGGCAAACTGAAACTGCTCGTTACCGGACCGGTGGATGTGCATGCGCTGCTCAAACACACGAAGGAAATCGTGAGCAGTGATGCGCAGGACAAACGTGTGCATCTCGAATTCGAATTTTCCGCGACCGAGCACAACGTCGCAGCCGATGCCGGGCGCTTACATCAGGTTTTTTGGAACCTGGTCAAGAATGCGATCAAGTTCACACCTGTCGGCGGCCGCATCACCGTGCGCACGACCAATCCCACGCCGGGACGTCTGGCTGTCACCGTGCGCGACAACGGCATCGGCATCGATCGCGAAACGCTGCCGATTATTTTTCGACCTTTCGAACAGGGCACGACGAGAAGCGCGGAGCCCTCCAGCGGCCTGGGACTCGGTTTGTCGATTTCGAAAACGATCGTCGAGTTGCATGGAGGAACGATCACCGCGGAAAGCGCCGGTCGAGATCTCGGCGCGCTCTTTAGCATTGGATTGGATACGGTCGCGCCGTTCCCTGTCCGTCGATTGAACGACGCGAAACCTGAGCAATCAGGAGCAAAACTGCATCGCTTGCTCGTGGTGGAAGATCACGAGCCCACGCTGACCGTGCTGGCAGGTCTTCTGCGTCGCCGCGGACATCAAGTGCTCACGGCCACCACGGTGAAAGACGCGCTTTCCCTCGCGGCCAATCACCCGATTGATTTCGTCATCAGCGATCTCGGTCTGCCCGATGGCAATGGCGTCGATTTGATGTTGCAGTTGGCTAACGAGCACGGATTGCGCGGCATCGCCCTGAGCGGCTACGGCATGGTTGATGATCTGGCCCGCACCGAGCAGGCAGGATTTCTGGCGCACCTGGTGAAGCCGATCAAGTTCGACGAACTGCACACCGTTCTCGAGCAATTCGCTCCCGCCGCCGCGTAACCAAGCGGCATTCAGACAAAAAATTTCGGTTGTTCCTGCCACTCGGCGGCGGACAATTCAGTAATATGGCTTACGAACTACCGAAACTCCCTTACGCCTACGATGCTCTCGAGCCGCACATCGATGCGCGCACGATGGAAATTCATCACACCAAGCATCACCAGACTTACATCACCAACGTCAACAACGCGCTCAAAGATAAACCCGAGCTCGCAAATAAATCCGTCGAGGATCTGATCAGCAATCTCAACGCGGTGCCGGAAGACATCCGCACCGTCGTGCGCAATAACGGCGGCGGTCATGCAAATCATTCCTTCTTCTGGCAAATCATGGGACCAAATGCCGGCGGCGAACCGAAAGGCAAACTCGCCGATGACATCAAGTCGACCTTCGGCGGCTTCGATCAGTTCAAAGAAAAATTTGCCGACGCCGGTGCGAAACGTTTCGGCAGCGGCTGGGCATGGTTGATCAAAAACAAAAGCGGCAAACTCGAAGTGACATCGTCGCCGAATCAGGACAGCCCGCTGATGGACGGCAATACACCGCTGCTCGGCGTCGACGTCTGGGAACACGCCTACTACCTCAACTATCAAAACCGCCGGCCGGATTACATCAAGGCCTGGTGGAACGTGGTGAATTGGGACGCGGTCGCCAAGCGTTACGAGAAGTAACGCGTGGCGTACTTAAACGAAAACTATCTCAAGCTCCAGGCCGGTTATCTCTTTCCCGAGATCAGCCGGCGGGTGAAGGAGTTTCTCGATCGCACTCCGGACGCTGCCGCGGACTTAATTCGCTGCGGCATCGGCGATGTGACCGAGCCGTTACCGCGCGCCGCGGTCGACGCGATGCATCGCGCGGTCGAAGAGCTCGCGCATCGCGAGACGTTTCGCGGATATCCGCCGTACGAGGGATATGAATTTCTGCGCACTGCGATCGCGCAGAATGATTTTCGCGATCGCGGAATCGAGGTCGCAGATGATGAGATTTTCGTCTCTGACGGATCGAAGTGCGATTGCGGTTTCATTCTCGACATTCTCGGACATCAAAACCGCGTGGCGATCACCGACCCGGTTTATCCGGTTTATGTCGACACCAATGTCATGGCTGGTCACACTGGTGCGGCGACGAAGGACGGTCGTTACGAGGGGATTTTGTATTTGCCGTGCAACGAGCAGAACAACTTCGTGCCGGAGCCGCCTAACCAACACGCCGATCTTGTCTACTTATGTTTCCCAAACAATCCGACGGGCGCCGTCGCGACCACGCGAGCAGCTTCAGCGCTGGGTCGAATACGCACAGAAGAGCAAGGCGCTGCTTCTCTTCGACGCGGCCTACGAGTCCTACATTCGCGATCCGAAGATTCCGCATTCGATTTTCGAGATTCCCGGCGCAAGTGAATGCGCGGTGGAGTTTCGCAGCTTTTCGAAAAATGGCGGATTCACCGGTGTGCGCTGCGGCTTCACGGTCATGCCGAAATCAGTTATGGCGCAGACGGAGGACGGTCGCTCGCTCCCGTTGCATCCGCTGTGGCAACGTCGTTGGAGCACGAAAGCGAACAGCGTGAGCTATCCCGTGCAACGCGGCGCCGAAGCGCTTTACAGCGGCGAAGGCAAAACGCAGGTGCGCGAGCTCATCGAGCATTACATGGGCAACGCGCGCATTCTTGTTGAAGCCGCAAAACAAGAAGGCATGAGAGTTTTCGGCGGAATCAACGCGCCTTACATCTGGCTGAAAACACCGGATGGCCTAACGAGTTGGGAAATGTTCGACAGAATGTTGAATGAATTGCATGTCGTCATTACCCCGGGCAGCGGATTCGGTTCATGCGGCGAAGGCTATGTTCGTATTTCAGCTTTCAACAGTCGCGAGAACGCTGAGGAAGTCGGCCGGCGTTTGCAAAAATTGCGATAAACACTGAGGCGCGTAAAATTTCGCCTCGTAAATCGCAGTGCTAGAACCAAACCAAAATCTTCCGCAGCTTTATCGTTTCTGCTTTCTCATGACCGGAGATTCCGGGAAAGCGCAGGAAGCTTTCCAGGATACTTTGCGTGAAGGCGCGCATCGCGCTGCGGGCGGTGAACCGCCGGCCGATCGCATGTGGTTCTATCGCGAGGCCCGCTTTCGTTGCCTGGCGTTGGCCGAGGAAGGCCTGCAGTGTGAAGATTGCGAGATCGAAGAGCATGAACTTTCGCCACATGCGCCTGCGCAAATTAGCCAACTAGCTCCCGAGCAACTCGCGATTTGGATTTCCGCTGCGCCCGATCCGCAGCGGAGCGCGCTCGCTGCTTATTACCTGGATGAATTTACGCCGCGTGAGATTTTGGCTTTGCTCGAACTGAAATCTCACGAGCTGGCGCGTTTCATCAGAAGCGCGCGTCGTCAATTCCAGGCGTGGCTTAACGCCACGACACCCGCGGAAGTTTACGAAGAAGAATGAGTTTTTTTCATAACTCACGACGCGGGCAACTCTTGACGCACTTCGCGCCGATCAGCGAAAAGCCCGGGATCGATCACCGCATGCGCGTGGCGGTGCAACGAGCCAAGCGCGGCAAGCACACGGCGAAACACTTTTCGTTGCAGCAATCTTTCGACAAGGCCGTGGCGGATCTCGTGCAAACGATCCCGGTTTCGCAGGAAGTCGCCGAATGGTTTCGCAATGAGAAGCTGATTCCGACCGCGAAACGGAGCTGGCGAAAAATCGCGCGCAATCCTGCCGTAATTTCCGCCGCGCTTGCGGTCGCGGTCATCGTTGGGATCGTCGTCTTCATCGTCATGGAACGAATGAAGGAATTTCCCGGCTCAGGTACCGCGCGGAAAATGCTGACCATCGCTAGCTCAACCAAGTCCGGTCAGCTCGATCCGGTCAACGCCGATGCCGGTTCGTTGAGCGATTTCTTTTTCATGAAATATCAGCTCGAGCATTACGATGTCGCGCCGGAGTTCGCGCATTTGCGCGCGAGCGCCTGCAAAGTTTTCGACGACGACGAAGGCCATCGTGTGGCGCAGATCAGTGTGCCGGAAAAACGCATGCAGTTTTTCCTTTTTCCCGCGGAACGAAATCCAAAAGACATGAAACCGAAACTCTTTAACGGCTGGCGTTTCGTGGAACAGGAAGGCTGGACTGGTGCGGTGCAGGTCAAGAACGGAGTCTGTTTCATGGCCGCTTTGCGCGGCAACGCGAAGGATCTGGCGCCGTATCTTGCGAAACAAAATCGCGACGGCTCCGGCGGTTGAGAGCGTTGACACACTGCGGCGCGGCATACACTTTTCTCGCCCACGCCAGGGTAGCTTCGTCGTAGAGCAGCCCCGAAAGCATTCGGGGTTGGTCGGGAGTTCAACTCAGGCAATAATTGACGCGCGCCAGGGTAGCTCAGTGGTAGAGCAGGGGACTCATAAGCCCTTGGTCGGGAGTTCAACTCTCCCCCCTGGCATTTTCGTCGCGCGATGAACCCGATCTATTTCGACGATCTCAAAGTCGGAGAAAGTTTTCGATCGGAGCCGTTCAAGATAAGTGAGCAAGCGATTACGGAATTCGCGCGCGAATTCGATGTGCAGCCGTTCCATCTCGATCCCATTGCGGCGGAGAGAAGTATTTTCCGCGGATTGTCGGCCAGTGGTTGGCACACCGCGGCGATTGCGATGCGACTCTTCACCATGACGATTCCTTTTGCAGGCGGCGCCGTTGGACTCGGCGTGGATGAATTGCGCTGGCCAATCGCGGTGCGGCCTAACGACACCTTGCAGTTGGAAACGGAGATTCTGGAAACGCGTCCATCGAAGTCGAATCCGCAGCGCGGGATCATTCGTATTCGCAATGTCATGACGAATCAGAATGGCGAAGTGGTGTTGAGCTACATGGCCAACGCGATGGTGCAGCGTCGGCCTAACGAGTAGTTAGCCGGCTTTCGCCAGGTCTTTGCACTTGCCGAGATCGAGTTTGCCCGAGGCGAGAACGGGAATCGCCTCCACGCGGCAGATCGTTCGCGGCACCCACAGATTGGGCACGTCGGCCGCGCGCAAAGCGGCGCGCAGTTGGTGCGCATCGATTTCGATCGCACTCAACAAGACCAGTGCTTCGCCTTTCACTTCATCGGGCACACTCATGATCGCGATCGATCGTTCGGCTTGACCGCTCAGATTCAAGGCCGCGAGAATTTTTTGTTCGACCATTTCGTGCGGAACCATTTCGCCGCCGATTTTTGAAAAGCGCGAGAGCCGTCCTTCGATGAAGAGAAATCCATCTTCATCAAAGCGTCCGAGATCGCCCGTTTTGAACCAGCCGTCGCGCAGGACTTCGGCGGAGAGTTCCGGATTCTTGAGATAGCCTTCAAAAATATTTGGTCCGCGGACCCACAACATTCCCGACTCATGCAAGCTGAGTTCGCGATCCGTTTCCGGCTCGCGAATTTCCGCCGCGATGCCGGGCGCCATTTTGCCGGTGGATCCCGGGCGGCTCGTCGGTTGCACAGAGGCGCCCGCGACCGGCGGAATGGGATCGGGCAGATTCACGCTGATGACGGGCGACGTCTCCGTCAGCCCGTAGCCTTCGTAAACCGGTTTGCCGAATCGCGCCTCGAAGGCTTCCGCGATATCACGCGGTAATTTCTCCGCGCCGGTGATAACCAATCGCAAACTCCGCAACTGTTCCGGCTCGGCTTTGCGCATGTAATTGCGCAGAAACGTCGGCGTTGCGAACATGACGGTGATGCGATAGCGCTCGATAAGCGCAGCATTCTTCGCGGCCTCCAGCGGGCTGGGAAAAGTGACGATGCGCACGCCTTCGATCATCGGATACCAAATCGTGACCGTGCAGCCGAAGGTGTGAAAAAACGGAAGCGAAGCGAGGACCGTTTCGTCTTTCTGTAAATCGAGCAGGACGGCGAACTGCGAGACGTTGCCCAGAATATTTCGATGCGTCATCGGCACGCCTTTGGGTGCACCGGCACTCCCACTGGTGAAAAGCAACAGCGCCTCCGTCCGATCGCCGATGCGCGGGATGTGCAGCAGCCTAACGAGTAGTATGGCAGGACTCGTTAGGCAAAGAATCCACCAGTAAAGAATGGCGAGCTTCATCGATGGCAGAATGTCATCGAGACGAATCACATTTGGGGTCCAGGGAAAATCTTCCAATCGTTTCTCCATCGCTCGGGCGGAGACGATCGTCTTCAGTTCCGCCTGATTGATGGCCGATGTGATCGATTCGCGCGCGCTGGTGAAATTGAGATTCACCGGAATTTTTCCGGCAAGCGCGACGGCAAGATTCGCCACCACGCCGCCTTTCCCCGGGGGAAGGACAATTCCGATTCGCCGCTCGGCGCATTTTTGTTTGAGATGTCGCGATAACGCGGTGGCGGCGCCGAGTAATTTTCCGCGCGACAAGGTGGTGTGATCGAGGCCATCGATGATGGCGGTGCGCCACGGTTTGCGTTTCAATCCGCGAATGCAGGCTGCGGTAAGACGCCCGCGCAAGATCAACCGTTGGCTGTAACAAATCTCACCGAGTTTGAGCAATTCTTCGCGCACCGTCGCTATGTCGGCGGCATCAGCGGCGAGCGGGGTGCCAAAGGCCACCTGCACGTGATAGGGCAATTCGCGCGGCCATTTCGTGAAGAAGCGCCCGCCTTGATACGAAAAGAGCGAGCCCCACAATTGGTCCAGCCACACCGGCACCACGGGCGCTTCCGCCTGCCGCGCGATCAATTCATACCCGCGGCGCAATCGCATCAGCGAACCGGAACGCGAAAGCTGGCCTTCGGGAAAAAGGCAGACGATTTGCCCATTGCGAAGGTTTTGGGCGGCCGCTCGCACCGCATCTTTTGCCCGCGTGGACGTGATCGGAATACAGCCGGCCAGTTTTAGAAACGGATGCAGAAATTTGTTCCGGTAATATTCATCGTGAATGATGAACCGGATCGGACGCGGACATGCGATCTGCAGCACGATCGCATCGATCCAAGTGATGTGGTTAGGCAGCAAAAGAAAACCACTCGTTGGAATATTTTCGTTTCCGATAATCGCCACACGATAAATTAGCCGCCCGAGGCCGAGCCCGACCAGGTAGAGGAGGCGTTCCGCGAATGAGGCATGCGCCATCATTTATGATTTACAATCTGCGCGCGTCTCTCTGCAATCGCGCAATTCGATGGCCAGCGCTCAAACAGATGTAAAACCGCGCGCGACGACCGCGCTCGTGCTTCTGCTCGCGGTCAACCTTTTCAATTATATCGATCGACAAGTTCTTGCTGCGGTCGAGCCAGAGATTCGCGAAACATTTTTTGCACCGAACGATCCGAACGCCATGGCGATCACGGGCGTTTTGGGTGCCGCTTTTCTGGTTAGCTACATGGTGACTGCGCCATTTCTTGGTTGGCTAGCGGATCGTTTCTCGCGCTGGATCATCATGGGGGCATCCGTGATTTTCTGGAGCTTGGCCAGCGGCGCATCGGGTCTCGCCTCTTCTTATCGGATGCTTTTCAGCACGCGGATTTTTGTCGGAATCGGCGAAGGCGGTTATGGGCCGGCTGCTCCGACGGTCCTGGCCGATCTTTATCCAATCGAAAAACGCGGACGAATTCTGGCGCTTTTTTGCGCGGCAATTCCCGTGGGCAGCGCGCTGGGTTATGTCATCGGCGGTGCTATCGGCGCGCGGTTCGGCTGGCGCTGGGCCTTCTATCTCGTCACGCCGCCGGGCATCTTGCTCGGTCTGCTTTGCTTTCTGCAACGCGATCCGCGCGCTGTGCACGGTGTGCGTGCGGAACGTGTGCGCGCGGGCTGGAACGAATACAAGGAGCTGCTGCGCACGCGCTCGTATGTTTTGAACTGTCTCGCGCAAACCGCGTTTACCTTCGCGCTTGGTGGGCTCGGATTTTTCGTCGCCGCCTATTTGCGCTACCGCGGATTGCCCGATTCGCAGCGCGCTTACTTTGGTCTCATCACGGTCGTAGCGGGACTAGGCTCTACTCTTCTTGGCGGCTGGGCTGCTGATCGTTTGCGGCCGCGCTACGCCGGTTCGTATTTTCTGGTTTCGAGTGTTGGAATGCTGCTGGCGTTTCCGTTTTTCATCGTCTCACTCTATGTGCCGTTTCCGGCGGCGTGGTTCTTTATGTTCGTGGCGATTTTTTTTGCCTTCCTCAACACCGGACCTTCCAATACCGCGCTCGCGAATGTGGCGCGGCCTTCCGTCCGCGCGACGGCCTTCGCGCTCAATATTTTTGTCATCCACTTGTTAGGCGACGTCGCCGCTTTTCCGACCGTCGGTTACATCGGTGGTCACACGAATATGAACATCGCGTTTCTCGTCGTGGGTTTCATGATGTTGCTCGCCGGACTCATTTGGTTGATCGCCACGCCCTTTCTTGCGGCCGATACCCACGCGGTAGCTAACGAATAACTCTAGGAATGTTCGTCGAGACGGACGTCGTAAAGATGCGCGCGATGCAAGGCCTCTGAGGCCTCGTGCGCCTGTCGCGTTTTGCTCAACAATTCGCTGAGCAATTTCCACGAATCCGCTCTGTACCATTGCTCGTGCAAACATTGCCGCAGCTCGAGAATGGCGGCGTCAGTTGAGCCAAGTTCATCGAGCAACTTGATGTAGCGCTTTTCGATCGACCAATTCTGCGCGCCGGTGCGCGAGGCGAGTCGCATGCGAAGCAAATTCGCGTGCCCGGTTTCTTTACTCTCCAAAATCGCGAGCAACTCATACGCCTGCGCTTCGACCAGCGGCATTTTCGTCGCGCGTTCCAGAAGTGTGTGCGCCGTCGCGAAGTCATTTTGTTTCAGGGCCACGGCCGCGAGATTGATGATCGCCAGCGGTTGATCCGGTTCTTTTTGCAGAGCGGCGGCCAAATCTTTTTTGGCTTCGTCCAAATGGTTTTCGCTCGATTCGAGCGTTCCGAGATTGATGAGCATGCGCGCGGAATCGCCGCCATCAGCAATCGTGCGTTCCAGGAAAGTGCGTTGATCTTTCCAATCGTGGCAGCGCACAAAAGTGCGAACGCCCAGGAACAAACTCCAACACGCGAGCAGACAAATGCCTAACGTGTGTCGCGACAGCGCGTATGCGATTGCGGCAAAGAAAAAAGCTGTCGGCAAATACAGCCAGTGTTCGGCGACGGTCGCGTTCAGCAGGACCAAACCGCTGATCGGCAAATAGGTGATCGCGGTCAAAATGAGAAAGATCGCGAGGATGCGATCGCGTTTCCACGCCCGAACACACCAGAAGAGCAGTGCGGCGAAAATGAGAAGGCCGGCGAGTGTTTGCAATTCGCGCCACGCCGCGTTGGTCATGCTCGCGCTGCCAAAACCGAATGGATGCGTTTCAACGTCGCGATCCATATGCAGATGCAATGGGAAGATGATGATCCCGGCATACTCAGCAATAGCGCGCGCAATCAGAATTGGCCTAACGAGTAGTGGAATCGATTGCGGCGGAGGCGTTGGTGTGTGCTCGGCGGAAGTTCGCAGCACGCCATAAATCACCAATGCAAAGACGATCGCGACCGCTGCGGGAAGAATCGCTTTCGTTTTTCGCTGCAGGAGAAGGAGCGCGATCCAAACGATCGGAAAAATCAGGCCGGCCTCTTTGCTCAGCGCGCTGAGCAAAAGCAAGAGCGCGCAGGATCCATTCAGCAGCCAGGCGCGATAACCGTTTTGTCGCGCAGCGATCAGACCCACGTAAAGGCCAACAAATCCAAAAAGCGCGGCGAGCGAATCGGCTCTTCCGGAAATGTACGCGACGGCACTCGTTAGAGCAGGATGAATCGCCCAGACCAAAGCGGCGATGAAGGCGGTCAGTGTTCTCCGACGTTCCTCGATGGCAAAACTCCTGAGCAATTCCGTGGTGAAAAAGAAAAGCGCAACGGTCGCCAAAAAATGAATCGCGACGCTCGTGAGATGAAAGGCTGACGGCCGAAAACCGAAGGCAGCGTAATCGAAGGTGTAAGTTAGCCGTTGGATTGGCCGGTAGAAATCCGACGCAGTTGCATCGGTAAATAGAAAGTGTTGGAAGCCTTCGGGAATGAGTCGCCAGCTGCGGATAAATGGATCGCGCAGAATCAGCGCCGTATCATCCCAGACGAATCCGTTTCGAATCGCGGACGCATAAGCGACAAAGGTCGCGAGACCCAAAAGCAGAAGCGAAAGAATTTTTTTCACCGAAGCAATGGACAGAAGCAATAAGTTACGCGTCTAAGTCAGCAAATGTTTATCGTCGCTCTTCGTCGTTTTCGAATCCTCGCGCTCGCTCTCCTGGCAAGCAGCGCTTATGCCGCCGGTGTGCCCGAGGATTGCCAGCAGTTGCTCGTCGCCACCGCACCGGATTGGAATTCGATGCGCGGCGAACTGCGGATGTTCCAACGCGAGCGCGGCGGAAATTGGACGCAACGCGGAGAAGCGATCGCAGTCCTGTTTGGAAAGAATGGGCTCGCCTGGGGAATAGGCGTGGCCGGGCAGGACGAACACGGCCTGCACAAGAAAGAGCGCGATGGCCGCGCGCCCGCAGGAATTTTTCGACTGGGAAAAGTTTACACCTACGACGCGCAACTTCCGCCCGGTTCCGATTATCCATTTCATCAGGTGGGCGAGGGCGACATCTGGAGCGACGATCCGCGTTCGCCGAATTACAACCGACACATCGTGATCGATCCGAACAATCCGCCGGATAATTTTTCGCACGAGAAAATGCGCTCGGGCGATTTCGCCTATCATTGGTTGATTGAAGTGAAGCACAATTCCGATCCGCCGATTCCCGGCGAAGGGAGCGCAATTTTTTTCCATACCCGGCGCGGCGTCTCGCGGCCGACGAGCGGTTGCACGACGATGGCACGGGAAAATCTCGTGCGTGTGATTCAATGGCTGCGCGCCCCAACCCATCCTTGTTATGCGCTTTTGCCTAACGAGGAATACAAAGAAAAATGGCGGCAATGGAATTTACCGGCGCCAATCGCCACGAGATAACGTTACAAAAAACAATTACGGTTGATCATTGCGCGACGCGATTTTTTCCCTACCTTGCGCTCGTTAGGCAAATTTGTATGAAAAAAAGAGCCAATTCCGATTCCGAAGCAAACATCCGCCGCATCGATTCGAAGCCGAAAGCGAAGAAACAGACTCACGGATTTCAGGTGCACTTTTTGCGCGGGAACAGCGCAGTCACGAGAATGTTCAGTGATACCGTTTACGGCGGTAAAGAACTGGCCCGTCGCGCGGCGCGCAAGTTCAAGCGCTCCGCCATGCGCGATTTGCCAGATCGCGTTTTCCGCGGACCGATCGCCTCGAAAAAATCGGGCAAGAGCGGCGCGAAGAAGGGTAAATCGCGTCGTTAGTCGGAGACGAGATTCGTTAGGCGCGATTGTCGGAAAAGACGCGCCAGCATTCGGCAAATCCGGGAGCGAAATCTTCCGGCCGCGCTTTCAACCATTTCGTGACGAGCTCCGGCGGGAAAAATTCGCCGAGCTCAATCTCGCTGGCGGCTAGTTGAAACGGGCCATCGTTACGGCCTTGGTAAAGCCAGATGAATTCCTGGCCGGTCTGTTCTGAAGCCGGAAGCTTGGCCACGCGCTGCAGCACCTGATCCGAGATACCGAGTTCTTCCTTTAGTTCCCGTTGAGCGCAGTCATCGTATTCTTCACCGTCATCCACATGACCGGCCGCGCTCGAATCCCACACGCAAGGGTGACGGTCCTTCAGGCGTGACCGTTTTTGCAGGAAAAGCTCACCCTCTCTATTAAAGAGAAGGATGTGAACGGCGCGATGGAGCAAGTTATTCCCATGCACCGTGGCCCGGGGAGCGTGGCCGATTACACGATCCTCCCGGTCCACCACCGCGAATTCCTCCTGACTGGTCGCGGACTCGTTTGTCGCTCGGCCGGGATCGCTAAAATTGGTCAAAGCAATCCACTGCTGAAGAGATAATTCCTCCGCGCGCGTCTTCGGGTTCGCACCGATCGCGTCCGCCGCGGTCGGCCAATCCATTATTTCCGGACGGAGGAGCTTGCCGAGCTGTTTGCGGCGTTGGGAAAATCCTTTTCGAACCAATTCTCTAAACTGTGTCGCGTCGCAATCGGGCAACTCATTCGTCGCGCGCGGTTCTAGTTTCACGAAAGCCGATTCGACATCGGGGCGTGGCAGGAAAACACTGGGCGGAATGGTTCGCAGATATTCCACGCGATAATGAAGTTGCATGAGCAACGTCAACGCTCCGTATTCTGCGCTGCCAGGTTCGGCCGAAAGACGTCGCGCCATTTCCTTTTGTAACATCAACAGCCATAGAGAGATCGGGCTTGGATATTTTGCGAAGCGAAGAAGGATCTGACTCGAAATGTTGTAAGGAAGGTTGCCCACAAATTTTACCCGCGGTCGCGCAAAGAGTGTTCGCACATCGAATTCGAGCGCATCCTGATGGACCACTTCTAGACGCTCCGTCGGAAAACGTTCTCGCAAAAAATTTGCGAGCCGTCCGTCTTTCTCAATCGCCAAGACCTGCGCGCCGGAGGCGAGAAGAAATTCCGTGAGCGCGCCGAGCCCAGGACCGACTTCGACCACATAATCTTCCGCGGTTAAGTCGGCGCGATCGACGATCCAGCGGGCAAGATTTTGGTCGTGCAAAAAGTTTTGCCCGAGCGTTTTGACCGGCGCGACACCGATCTCGCGCAGCGTCGCGTCGATCTCAGAAAGTTTCATCGTCACGCGTCCTTATTGCGTTGGATTTGCATGCTCTATTCACAAAAGGATGTGAACACAATGCGCCGTGGCGACGTTGGTTATTCACAAGTTATTCGACGGGGGAGTGCGGTCGCAAAGTTATGACAGGCTCTTGCGCACCGTTCGCTTCTTTCGGCTGCGAAGATAGGTCTGCCGCGCGTCTTTGATGGAGACGCCTTCGATAAAATAAGCCGCTGCGGCCCGGCCCAACCCGTAAGTGCCGGCTCCAGCCACCATTCCACAAACGACGTTGCCCCAACCGGGGAAAAACTTCAGGACCGCGCGCGTTCCTTCGCGCAGCACCATCCCGGCCCCGACGTTCACCCCGATAGCGGCGACGAATTCCGTGGCCGCCCGCAAGCTTCGTTCGCGTCCCGAAATATCCATGATGCCGGAAATCATCACCAATTGCAGCGTGGTCAGGATGGGAAGATCAGCCAGCGGAATTGGCTGCATGCCGATCGCTCCGCAAATCGCGGTGGTCGACTTGATCAACTGCTGCGCGATTTCGCGTTGCGCCTGGCGATCGCGCGAAAGGCGAACCATTCTAATGCGCGCTTCGTTCGGGAGGGCGTGTGCGAGTAAAGACATTAACCGCTGCGCACCGATTGTCGGCGCGGCGGTTTCAGATTGAGGAAGTGCGATCTCCATCGCCTGCAAAAATCTTTCACCGATGCGCGGGTGCGAGGTGAGCGCGTTTTGCAATTTTGTTTCGGCTCGATCTTCGCGCGCGAGCTGTCCTTCGCGAGTTTTCGACCTTCCCGTGGGAGATACGAGCGAGATACCAATAATTTTCGTCGCAGGTTCGCCGCTGACACTGGCAAGATTTTCTGTATCGCGCGAAAGGATCGGCCGCGCGCTATTTCCATCCACAAGATGCAAAAAGATATCGGCCGGCTCGCGCTGCAATTCAGTCTCGATTTGCTTCAATGCCTCGGCATCAGCACCACGCGCATCGAGCAGCGCGATCGTACCCGCATTTGCGAGATTAATATTCTGCCAGCGGAAAACCTCTACGAGTGTGTCGCGTAATTCATCGGGATACGCGCTGGAAAAAAGCGCTCCGAAAACCTCCTGCACCGGAAATTTGTGCGATCCCGTCAGAACGATCCGCGGCTCGCGTTGCTTCAAAAACAGTTCCTTCAGCGGCGTGAGTTCATGCAGGATCGGCTTCTGTAATTTCTCCGGCAGTTTGTGCAGAAAGCCTTCCAGCCGCTCGACGATGTGAAGAAAAAGCGGCTGATTCATGTGAGCGCTATTCTCGTTGATTTGCCGCGCGGTCACAACTTGCTTGCGCGCGCGACGCTCGTATAACCAGCCATGCCTTTGAATATCGAAGCGCTCTCGCGCGCGGCCACGGAAGCGCGCGGTCTCGCCATGGACGCCGTGCAGGCGTCGAAATCTGGTCATCTCGGTTTGCCGCTCGGTTGCGCGGAAATCGCGGCCGTTCTTCACGGCCATGAATTGAAACACAATCCGGACGAACCGCGCTGGATTAATCGCGACTACTTCGTTCTCTCCGCCGGACACGGCAGCATGCTGCTTTACGCATGGCTGCACCTGAGCGGTTACGATTTGCCGATGGAAGAAATCAAACGCTTCCGCCAACTCCATAGCAAAACGCCGGGCCATCCGGAATTTTTTGAAACGCCCGGAGTCGAATGTACCACCGGCCCGCTCGGTCAAGGCGTGGGCAATGCAGTTGGTGTCGCAGTGGCGGCGAAGATGGCGGCGGCGCGCTTCAATACCGACGCGCATAAGATTTTCGACCAACACATCATCTGTCTCGCAGGTGATGGGTGCATGCAGGAAGGCGTCGCGTCGGAAGCGAGCGCGTTCGCGGGACATTTCGGTCTCGATAACCTCATTCTGATTTACGATCAGAACGACATCACCCTCGATGCCATGGCCAGCGCGACCGAGAGCGAGGACACGGGCAGGCGTTATCAGGCTTACGGCTTCGATGTGCAGAAAATCGATGGCCAGGACATGACCGCGTTTCTGCGCGCACTGAAAAAAGCCAAGGCGCGCGATAACGGTCGGCCGCAAATGATCATCGCGCACACGCTGGTCGGAAAAGGAATTCCGGAAGTGGCGGGCACGGCGAAAGCGCACGGCGAAGCGGGCGCGAAATATGTCGACGAAGACCGGCGCAAACTTGGCTTGCCGGAGGAGCATTATTTCGTCTCGCAGGAAACGCGCGATTACTTCGCCAAGCACAAGAAAGCACTCGTTAGGCAATACAAACGCTGGAAGAAAACTTACGAAGAATGGCGCGCGCGAAATTCGGAGCTCGCTACGCAGCTCGACGATGCGATCGAGAGAAAAGTTCCGGCGGACTTGCTCCCCAAAATTCCAAATTTCCCGACGGACGCAAAAATCGCGACGCGCAAAGCCGGCAGCGAAGCGCTGCAACCAATCGCCAAGGAAATGCCCTCTCTCATCAGCGGCAGCGCGGATCTGCACGGTTCGACCTTGAACTACATCGAAGGCGGCGAGGATTTCACGCGCGACAACTCCAAAGGTCGCAATCTCCATTTTGGTATTCGCGAACATGGCATGTGCGCGATCATGAACGGCGTCAGTTACCATGGGATATTCCGTGCTTCGGGCGCGACATTTCTTGTCTTCGCCGATTATTGCCGGCCCTCGATTCGTTTGGCGGCGCTGGCCAAGCTGCCGAACATTTACATCTTCACGCACGATTCCATCGGCGTCGGCGAAGATGGGCCGACGCATGAGCCGGTTGAGACCGTGAGCGGATTGCGCGTCATTCCGCAGCTCGACGTCATTCGACCCGCCGATCCGGAAGAAACGGCCGGCGCTTTTGCGGCGGCCGCGCAACATATCGACGGTCCCACGCTTCTCGCCCTGACCAGACAAGCGGTCCCGATGTTGAATGAAATCGATGTGAACCTGCGACGCGAAGGTGTGGCGCGCGGCGGTTACATTGCCAAACGCGAATCGGTCGATTTGAACTTGATCATTCTTTCCTGCGGCAGCGAACTGCAACACGCTCTCGCGGCGGCGAAAGAATTGGGCGAGGGGACACGCGTGGTTTCGATGCCCTGCTTCGAGCGGTTCGAAAGGCAACCAGTGGAATATCGCGAAGAAGTTTTGCCTAACGAATGCAGACGAAGAGTAGCAATCGAAGCGGGTGTGCCGGACACATGGTACCGCTACGTCGGCTTGGACGGAAAAGTGATAGGACTCCATCGCTTCGGCTTGAGTGCACCGGGCGATCAAGTGATGAAAGAATTCGGGATCGACGCGCAGCACGTTATCGAAGCGGCGCGTTCGCTTTGATTTCCGCTTCGGTCACCCGCGAAGCCGTCGCCTCGCATTACGACGATCTCGATTATTTTTACCGCGATGTCTGGGGCGACCATGTGCATCACGGCCTTTGGTTGCGCGGCGATGAAACGCGCGAAGAAGCTGTCTTGCAGTTAGTCGATCTCGTTGGACGCGAAGCGCAAATCGCTTCGGGCATGCGAGTCTGCGATATCGGTTGCGGCTACGGCGCGGCAGCGCGTGTCTTTGCGTCACGCGGCGCCGAAGTTGTGGGCATCACAATTTCGACGGCGCAATTCGCGGTGGCAAAAGATGAAGATGACAACCGGAGTTTCATCCTCGGTGATTGGCTGACGAATGAATTGCCTAACGAGAGCTTCGATGCGGCCTACGCGATCGAAAGCTCCGAGCACATGCCGGACATCAGGAAATTTTTCGCACAGGCGCATCGTGTTCTTCGATCGGACGGACGTCTGGTCATTTGCGCGTGGCTTTCGTCGGATAATCCGAGCTCGACTGCCCAGCGATTTCTGCTCGAACCGATCTGTCGTGAGGGACGCATGCCAATCATGGGAACAGTTGGCGACTACCGTTCGTTAGGCGAAACGGCTGGCTTTTCGCTAACTCGTTTCGAGGACGTTACGAAAGCGGCGGCGCGCACGTGGCCGGCAATCGTTCGTCGTTTAACCGGCAAGCTCTTCAGCAATCCGACGTATTTGAAATTCCTCTTCAATCGGCACACGCACAATCGCATCTTCGCGTTGACGATTTTTCGCATCTGGATCGCGTATCGCGTCGGTGCCATGCGTTACGGTGTCTTCACTTTCGTGAAGTTGTAACTATCGCGGTTCGGAAGTTCGCGCGCGATCTTCGAAGCGCGTGAATTCCTTCAAGAAAGTGAGAGCGATATCGCCGACCGGCCCGTTGCGCTGTTTTGCGATAATCAATTCCGCTTCACCGGCTTTTTCGGCACGGGCTTCCTCGTCTTCCTCGTAAATTTCCGGCCTAACGAGTAGTCCAACAAGGTCGGCGTCCTGTTCGATTGATCCCGATTCGCGCAGGTCGCTCAAACGCGGTTTACCGCCCGAGCGTGCTTCCGGTTGCCGATTCAACTGCGCGAGAACAATCACCGGAATTTTCAGCTCTTTCGCCAGGCCTTTCAGACCGGCGGAGATTTCCGAGATTTCCAGCTGTCGATTGTCCTGCGCGCGTCGCGTGGTCGATTTTAGAAGTTGCAAATAATCGACCACGATGAGTTGGATATTTTTTTGCGCTTTGAGCCGGCGCGCCTTCGCGCGCAGTTCCAGAATGCTCAAGCCGGCGCTGTCATCGATGTAGATTTCCGCTTCCGCCAGCTTCGAAGCCGCCGCGGTGAGACTCGGGAAATCACGATCAGCCAAAAATCCTTCGCGAACTTTTTGCAGATTTACGCGCGCGCGTGAACAAAGCAGACGTTGCACAAGTTGCTGACTGCTCATTTCCAGACTGAAAACTGCGACCGGCAGTTTGCTGTTGATCGCAACATGCTCGGCGATGTTCATGGCCAGCGCCGTCTTTCCCATGCTCGGTCGCGCGGCGATGACAATCATTTCACCGTCGTGCAAACCGTTCGTCATGCGATCGAGCTCGATGAAGCCGGTCGGGATTCCGGTGATGCCGCCTTTGCGCTCCCAAAGTTTCTCGATCGATTCGAGCGCGCCCATGACCTGCTCTTTCATGGTCGGCATCTGACCTTTGAAGCGATCTTCACCGACGGCGAAGATTTTCTGCTCCACTTCATCGAGCAGCGCATTTACTTCATCCTGCTCTTCGTAGGCGCGGCGCACGCTCTCCGTCGCGGCCGCGATGATCTGGCGCAAAATATATTTCTCGCGAACGATCTCGAGGTAGTAGGTCACGTTCGCGGCCGTCGGCACAAACGTGAACAGACTGGTGACGAACGACGCGCCACCGACCGCATCGAGCACGTTTCGATCGCGCAACACCTGCGTGAAAGTAATCAGATCGATGCCCTGACCCACGTTCCACAATTCCACGAGGACGGTGTAGATCGTCTGATGCGCCGGAACGTAAAAATATTCTTCGTTAATTTTCTCGACCGCTTCGGCGATAATTTCGCGCGGTGAGATGAGCATGGAACCGAGCACGCCTTGCTCGGCCTCGACGCTGTGAGGCAGCGTTCTACCAATATCCTGAGGAGAAGCTGTTAAACGGTTGTCAGTAACTTTTCCGCCGTTTCGCGACGCCGAGCCTCGGCCAGCGCCATTTGTCGCCGTGCGCCGAGGCCCCTCAGGATTTTCTCCTGCGGGGTTTTGCGCCATTTATTTTCTATCGCGTGTTCGGGGAGGACGAGTCCGTGTGCCCGGCTCGGGCTCTTCTTCGGTCTGCGGTTTTGGTTCGGTCGCGGATTTCACGGTAAACTTCATCGTCGCCGTGACGTCCGCGTGTAGCTTGATCGCAATTTCATGTTCGCCCGTCGATTTGATCGGGTGTTCCAAATGAATCCGATGACGATCGATCTCGACGCCAACTTCATTTTTCAAGCGGCTCGCGATGTCATTGGCCGTGACGGAACCGAACGCTTTCCCTGATTCGCCCGTTTCGAGCGTGAAGATCATTTTCGATTTGCCGATGCGGCGCGAAGTCTCTTCCGCTTCGTTCAGTTCCTTCGCTTCACGCTCCGCGCGTTTCGCTTTCAGCATGTCGAGCTTGCGCATGCTGGCCTTTGTCACTTCAAAGGCTTTGCCTTGCGGCAAAAGAAAATTGCGCGCAAAACCGCGCTTCACTTTAACGACATCGGCTTCCGCGCCGAGGCCGGGGATGTTTTCCGTGAGAATGATCTGAGTCGAAGGCATAAAATTTTTCACCGCGCCGCGGCGAAGGGATTGCGAGTATAGAGACCGCGCACTTGATGTCAAACCACACGCGTTTGGAAATTTTTCCACGTGTAAAGGCGCGCCCTTTTTCGCTACCCTGCGGAATGACGACGCGAAGATTTTTCCTGTCGCTGATAGTCGTCGCGACATTTTTCTTTTCTCCGGCGACTCACGCCTTCGAAACAAACGGCGATCTTGACCTGAGCTTTGCCGCGCAATTCACCAATGGCCAGGTGCAGGCGATGGTGGTGCAACCGGATGGGAAGCTCGTCATCGCCGGGGGATTCGCCAAAGTAAACGGAATCGCGCGGCGCAACATCGCGCGACTAAATTCCGATGGCTCGTTAGACGTGACCTTCGATCCCGCCGGCAGCACCGACGGATCGATCGCGCAGGTGATTCGCCAGCCTGCCGACGGAAAATTCATCATCGTCGGCGGAGCGACGGATGCGGGTGGCGGCACGCCGTTCAGCACCGTGAACGGCACAGCTCGCAACAACATCGCGCGGCTTAATGCCAATGGCTCACTCGATGCCTCCTTCGATCCCGGCGCGCTGATTTCCGCCGATGGCGTTGTCAGCGGCGGAGTTGCTACGGTGCCTGGATTTGTCGCGGCAGCAGTTTTGCAAAGCGATGGGAAAATTGTTGCAGTAGGCCAGTTCGTTGGAGTTGCGAACGGAGCGACCACGAGCGCGCCGCGTTCCTGCATCGCGCGCTTCGATAGCACTGGCGCCTTCGATTCCGGCTACAATCCCGGCGCCGGCCTAACGAGTACCTGATCCGAATGGACCGGTGGGAAATTACGCTGCGCGGCAGAGCAGCGACAAGGTGATTGTCGGCGGTTTGTTCGATCATTTCGATGGCAACGCGGTTCCGGGAATTGTGCGCTTGAATACCAATGGCAGCTACGACGCCACCTTCAGCGTCGGCACCGGTGCGGGTGATCCGACCCTCGTTTTTGGAATTTTCGTGCAGACCGATGACCAGATCATGCTCTTCGGATCGTTCGCGGCTTGGAACGGCTTTGGGCGAAATTCACTCTTGCGCCTCGGCGTGAATGGCGCGCTCGATTCAGGCTTCGCCCCCGCGCACGTCTTCAAAGATTACAATGCAACCGCGGTTGTTGAATCGTGCACGCAACAGCCGGATGGAAAATATCTCGTCGGTGGCGTGTTCTATTCCTTCGGCGGAAATCCGGTCGGCTCCATCATTCGCCTGGATAATTCAGGTGACCAAGATCCCGGTTTTGATGTGACCGGAACCAAACTCGCCGGCCAGACTTTTTGTTTCGCGAAACGTACCACCGATGATGAATATTTTGTCGGCGGATATTTTTCAGCCTACGGACCGGACGGACGGAACAATCTTGTGCTGATCAAAACGGACGGAACAAACGATCCGGCCTTGCCGCTGACGACCGGCGTGACCGATTTCGCTCCGCAGATTTACGCGGTTTATCCGCAGAGCGACGGCAAGATCATCGTCGGCGGTTTGTTCAGCTCGGTGAACGGACAGCCGCGTTACAATCTTGTGCGACTAAATGCCGATGGCTCGACTGACTCGAGTTTTCTCACGATCAACGGCGCGTCGCGCTCCGTCCGCGCATTCGTCAGGCAATCGAGTGGCAAACTTCTCGTAGTAGGAAATTTCTTCGCCATCGACGGCGTGGCCAAATCGTGCGCGGCACGACTCAACACCGATGGTTCGCTCGACGCTGTGTTCGATCCCGGCATCGGCCCGAGTTTCAATTCGCTCAATGCCGCCGCCGTCGATGCTTCCGATAACGTTTATATCGGCGGCGCATTCCCCAGCTTCAATACCTTCACGTGCAATAACATCGTAAAACTCGCGCCAAATGGCGCGGTCGATACGACATTTAATCCAGGAGTCGGAGCGAACGGTACCGTCTTTGCCGTTACTCCACCGACGGCCAGCGCTGGTGTTGTAATTGGCGGCTTATTCACGAAATACGGCGGCGCCACCGCCAATCGCATCGCGCGTTTGAATACAACTACCGCGGCGCTCGATACCGCGTTTACCACCGCGGGCGGAACCGGTTTCAGCGGCACTGTGCGCGCGCTTCTGCTGCGCAGCGACAATCGTTACTACGCCGCGGGAAGTTTCGGAGCTTACAACGCCACCGCGCGCGGACGTTTGGCGCGATTAAATTCCGATGGCAGTCTCGATGGCACCTTTGCCAATCCCGGCTTGATCGCGACTGCGCGTTGCCTGGTGGAACAAAATACCAAAGTCGATGTCGGCGGAACTTTCGTTTCTCCGGTGAATCAACTGGCGCGTTTTAGTTCCGTTGGCGTGATCGATTCCACGTTGAACACCGGCACTGGCCTAACGACTTCTGGATTAGCCACCGCGGGCGTGCCCGAACTCGACGCCCTCGCCGTGCAGGCGGATGGAAAACTTCTCATCGGCGGCCTCTTCTCGACTTATCAAGGGATCACGCGCTACTCCCTCGCGCGCCTAACGAATACTCATCTCCGGATTACGGCCATCTTTCCCTTCAGTGGACACATTCGCATCACCGGCGTCGGCGATCCCCTTACTTCATACAACCTCCAGGCGTCGCTTAATCCCAATCCGCTCAACTTCCAGACTCTCAACGCCGTCACGACAGATGGCAGCGGGAATTGGACCTTCGACGACGTGAACTCACCTTCGTTCACCGTCCGTTTTTATCGCGCCGCCTTTCCGTAGCGTGCGGGCTGATCAGATCATCCCCAGCTTCATCCGGCCGGCTTCGCTGATCATGTTTTGGTTCCACGGCGGATCCCAAACGAGATCGACCTGCGCTTCATCGACGCCTTCGATGCTCATGATTTTACTCTGCGCATCGTGTGCAATCGCCGGTCCCATTCCGCAACCAGGCGCGGTCAGCGTCATCTTCACTTCCACTTTGGTCCCGCCGTTTTCGCCCTTCTTTAACTGGCAATCGTAGACCAAACCGAGATCGACAATGTTGACTGGAATTTCTGGATCGTAGCACTGGCGCAATTGATCCCATACAGCCTTCTCATCGACTTCGCCGCCCGCGATTGGTGTTGTAGGAGCGCTGCCATTTGGTTGCTGCGGTTTTTCAATTCCGAGCGCGTCGAGATCTTTCTCGGCAATACGCGATAAACCCTGATAGGTCGCGATGGTGTAACTGCCGCCAAGTGTTTGAGTGATCACGCCAGTCGTGCCGGCGGGAATGGTCGTCTTCTGACCACTTGGAATCTGGGTCGCTTCGGTGTCGCGGCTCAAGGTGAATTCAGTGTTCTCGTACATAAGATTATTTTTTCATCACGATTTTCACTTTCCCGTTCGTATTCGCGGAAAGTTGATCGAATAGAGTGGGGGATTTGGTCTCGTTAGGCGTGACCGTTTGTTCACCGGTCAAGGCATTGCGTAACGCTCCCTCAACTAACTGGGCGCAATGAATTCTCACCGGCGGCAACGCACCCAGCGGCGCAGCCAATTCCTCGCCGGACATGCTCTTCGCCTCCTCGATCGTCTTTCCTGCGAGTAATTCAGTCGCAACGCTCGCGACTGCAATCGCAGTCTGGCAACCGAACGATTGGAAACTCGCGCGATCGATAATCTTGCGGCCGTTCTCTTCCTTGAATTTGATCCACATACGCAGCATGTCGCCGCAGTCCGGGCTGCCGACCGTGCCGACCGCATCGGCGTTTTCCATCTCGCCGACGTTGCGCGGATTCTTTACTGCCGCTTCGATTTTCGCTTCGAGATTTTCGTCCGCGCTCATGTCTGCTCCAGTTGATAACGCGGCAACGATGAGTCCACTTCCGCGCTGTAAGCATCGATTCCGCCGCGCAGACTCTTCACGTTCGTAAAGCCGTGTCCTTGAAAATACGCGGCCGCGTCGAGGCTGCGCGTGCCTTGATGATCATAAATCACGAGCAACTCTTCGTGGGGGAGTTGGCCTTGGATTTCCTGCGTGAACAATTGCGCGCCGGGAATTTTCACCGCGTCGAATTCCTCGCGCGTGCGCACATCGAGCAGGTTCATCTTCTCGCCTAACGAAAGCTTTTCCTTCAATTCTCCTGGCTCGATCTGCATTGCGCGATCAGCGGAATCGCTCGCGATGATATATTCGATCGCTTCTTCGACATCGACATTTTCATTGCGGGCGCACACACCAGCCAATGTCTCGTTAGGCGAAAATCCGCAACTGCTGCAGCCGCCGATGTGATACTTCCGAAACATGGCACGCTGCGCGCCGGGAAATTGCTCGAGCAGTTCCCGCATCGTGACGTTCGGATCGATCGCAGTCGCAGCGTTCATGCTGCGGTAATGTAGAGGCGCGCAGGCCCGCTTACAACTTCGCCGGGTCGCTCAACAACTCAGTGACGCGCTTCAGCAAACGCCCCGCGCCGCCGCCATCGAGGCTGCGATGATCGAAACTGAACGTCAGTTCGGCCTGCGTCGTCGGAACGAATTGCTGCTTCTCTTCGCTCCAGTTCGGCGCCTTTCTCCCGGCGCCGAGGCCGAGCAACAGCGTCTGGTCGGGCAGCGGAATCGGCGTGCCCCAATCGAGTCCGAACGTTCCGAAATTTGAAATCGAGGCGATGCCGCCGGAAGTGACGTCGGCACCAAGGCGGCGTTTGCGG
>CAWBSX010000008.1:0-89565 GCA_963791565.1 uncultured Verrucomicrobiae bacterium
ATCGCCTGGTTAGATTTTGTCAACTCACTCGTTGTCGCTTCAGCGTGACAACAGCCGGCGAACTAACAACGCGAGAAAGGCTATCACGAAGTGGCCTTGCGACCGCGCATAAGGAAGAAAGCGGATGCCTGCTGATCGCTTCGTTGGCCGGTGTGTTGGTCTCTTTCGTTGGTTGTGAAAAGCCGGCGTCCAGCCAATAAATTTTACCTTAATGCTGGAATCGAGCTCATTTCTAAGACTTTGGATCGCTACAATCTTGTTCGGGGAAAACAACGCCCCTATTACCTATTCACGCTTCAAAACGCGGTGAGCTTAGTGGGTTTACCAACCGGTGCTAGAGTGCTGTGGCGCGATAGAACTTCCGTTTGCCGGGTGAGGTATCGGGATAAGCAGTCTTCAGGTCAGTTGCCACCTGGCCGTTGACGCGGTTTGCCGGGGTCCAATTTGCGAGGTCAGTCGAAGTATCGATCCGGTAGGTTACACCGGGAAGACTGGTAAAGGCGAATGAGCAACTACCGCCAGTAACAGTCGGGGTGAAAGCGGCAGGAGTTTCCAAGAGCGGCCCGGTTGCAGTAGTAACATTACTATAACGACCGACGAGCAAGCCGGCGGCGTTATCCAAGGCATAGAACGTAGAGCTATCATCGGAGCGGCAGTTAGTGAAAGCGATGGTAATAAAATTCCGCGCCGGTGCTATCCAGTGAACAGTATCTTCGCCGAAGATATCGCCGGCATGGTTGAGCGCCTGCCCAGGTGTCGCCCATGAGCGATTGTAAGCAGCGACACCGCGCGCATAACCTTCGGTTCCAGCACCTGTCCATGGCGTTTGTAACCTGGTAAAGGTGGCAGTGGAAAGGTAAGTGCCGATGCTACCGGTAGATTGAAGGTTAAGAAATTTTCCCCAATCCTGTAGTGTGCAGATAACAAAACCGCCGGGACCATTGGATGCCTGATAATGGTAAAGCGTTGTCGGGTCCATGGCTGTGCGGGGGCTTGGAACCGTGTTTCCAGACCAAAGGTCATGACCTACCGGGTTAGCCGGCGGAACGGCGTTGTCATAGACTATTCCCAAACTAGCCGAGGTCATGCGCAATGGTGAGATCACTTCTTGTTGGATCAACGTCTCCCAGTCTTGACCCGTAGCTAACTCCATCATGGTAGCAGCCACGGTATAACCTTGGTTGGAGTAAAGGTAAGTGCCCGGCGTTACTTCCGGCGCATCCTTGAGCACTGTTTCGCTAACCCAGCGGCGAATTTGCGGAATAGTTCCGTTTTGCGCTTGTAACTGCGACCAGTAACGGCCCTCGAATGTGCTGCCCTGCTCCACTCCCGTTCGATGAGCAAGGAGCGCATCCAGTGTCGCATCGTAAAAGGCGCTGTTAAAAGTCGCATAGTCACTAAACAGGTCCCGCACTCGCGTATTCCAGGAAATAACTCCGCGATCGACCAGACGTCCGGCAATTGTTGCTGTCATCCACTTGGTGCAGGAGGCAATGTTAATCCGATCGGTGACGAGCAGCGGCGTGCTGTTGCCCTGCAGCCGATAACCGGAGGAACCTTGCGCGATAATGCGACCGTTCTTGATCGCCATCGCGCTCAGGCCCGGCATGTGATAAGTCATGCGGATCGAATTCAAATCCGCACTAATATCATCCTGACTTCGGGCCGGGCCAGCCGTGAGAAGCAGAAAGAAAACTAAGCGCGCGGGAGAAATCTTGTTCATAGCGGTCTTTTTTATCTTTAAATGCGGAAAACCAACCAGCCGACGGCCAAAAATTTTCGCCCATTCGCCTGCGACCGGGAGAACGAGTCATCATTAGCAAATGTTGGTCGTCGGACATACGCCCAGGCACGGAGGGGACGGTTTCGAAACAGATGCGGGGCGGCTATGCCGTTGATGTCACGGCCGTCTTCTCGAACGCCTTCGGTCGAAGTTCCTTGGAAAGGCGCTGTTTGTTTTTTGCTCGTAAAGAGATCACGCGCGCTGGTTGAATATTGATTGCCGTCGTCTCCGAGAGTTAGCCGGTGCTCATCGAAGCGACGGGAAAGCGCTACATCGTTCACTCGGATCAACTGCTAACGGGCGTTTCTTGGATTGGAACAGCAAACGCCCAGGCATGTAGCACGCTGAAGTCGTCCGGCGCGGTCGTTTAACCGCGGGTTGGCATGGACACTGCACGCAAATTGCCGTGGCAAGTAGTTCAGACAACAGATTCACCAAAGGGAAGCAGCCTCGTCTCAATAAGGTGACAGTTCTTTCTCTCTGCATCGGGGTCGCGCTTACTATCTTCGTGGTCGATGTAATCGTTCCCCGGGGAATCAACCTAGCCGCCTTATACGTTGTTCCCATCATTCTTCTGCAGAGCGCATCGTCCACTCTTTACACCGCGCTAATGGCGGTGCTGTGCGGAATCTTAGCAGCCGTGGCGATAGTCTTTTCGCCGGACATCGGCGTGCCGTTTAAAGTCGTGCTGGCGGATTATGCCATCATCTTGATCGCACTCGTCGCGACGACAATGCTGGGCGTAATCGCAAACCGCCGCTCAATTCAACTTCAGACCGTAAGCAAACTGCTCACGATGTGCGCGTGGACAAAAAAAGTGAGAGTTCGAGGCGAATGGATAGAGTTTGAAGACTATCTGAGGACTGATTTGGGCGTGACGATCACTCATGGGATGAGTGAGGAAATGGCAACTAAGCTTTTGGCGGAAATGCGAGCCAAGAATTGAGGATTCCTAACGCCTCGGTGCTCACGCTTTTCGACAACTCACCTGTGATGATGCAAACATTTCCATTACGTCGGTCTGATCGGACCGACGCGCCTGACACAGACGATTCGTTTCTCGCTAAAGGTGATTCACCGGTCGATCGCGATCCGCCAGCACCCGCATCGTGTACCATTACAGCAAGCGCACCCGATAAAAAGACTTGCCGAGACTGACAGCGCCCGGATCGGTGATCGGTGCGGGTCCGTTACTTGATGGGGTCAAATCATTCACGCCGGAGATGCTTTGCCATTGAGCGTCGGTGATGTTGAGCTTGCGCTCCAAACGATAAGTCACTCCTTGCCCCGCCTGGAAAGTGATAATGATGTCGGAGGCATTGCGCGTGATGCTGATAAGGCGGAGCGTGGCGCCAAATTCAAATGCCCCAACGTCGGTGCCGTCCCCGCCGGCGGCATTGGCAACCGATGGATCATCGAGCGTGCGACCCGCGCCGCGTTGGTCGGTCGTCAGAGTGCCTGTCGATCCAAGGCTAGTACCTTTATCGATCGCCGGACTGCCGGAGAGCAGGGCGATCGTCTGGGTTGGCCCGCCATTGTTTTGCAAGCCGTTCGGATCGAGCTTCGGGTCAATCGGTGATGCGCTGGTCCCGACGATGTCGTTGTTCGCGTTCGGGTTTCCGGCGGGAAAACTCGCCGCCGCGCCGTCGTTGTTACCGATCAAGTTGAAACCCTGTGCAATGAATGTTCCATTTAGGTCCGGGCCAGCGGAGCCGCCAGCCGTGTTCAAGGCGATGATGCTGCTTTTGACGTTCGCTGTTTTGCCGGCCGGGTTAAAAATGCCGCCGCCGAATTGCGCACTATTGCTGCTGAGAGTGCAGTTGGTGACATTTAGGGTAGTGGCCTCGTTGTAAATGCCGCCGCCATTCTTCGAGCCAAAATTACCGCCGAGCGTGCTATTAATAATGTTCACGACGCCGCTTTGGATGCAAATGCCGCCACCGCGCGCGATAACACTACCAGTATTATAGCCAACGGAGTTACTGCCCAGCGAGCAGTTGGTAACGTTCACGGTGCCGTTGCTTTCGATATAAATGCCGCCGCCAAGGCCGGCGCTGCCGCTGCTGCCGCCGAGGCCGCCGCAATTCCCGCAGGCTTGGTTACCGCTGAGCGCGCAGTTGGTAACATTCACGGTGCCGGCGCCGACGATGCCAAGGCCGCCTCCATAAACGGTGGAATTGGTCGAAGGAGGAAGGCTTGAGTTACCGCTGAGCGTGCAGTTGCTGACACTTGCTGTCCCCCCCTCGCTGTAAATCCCGCCCCCCACATTGCTGGCAGAGTTACCGCTGAGTGTGCAGTCAGTGACGGTCATAGCGCCGAAGTTGCCAATGCCGCCGCCGTTTCCAGCAGAGTTAGCGGTGAGGATGCAGTTGGCGACATTAAGTGTGCCGCTGGCATTGTGGGCAATGCCCCCGCCAGTGGCAGGGACACCAAACGTGCCACTGGCCGCCGCTATCCCATTGCGGATGGTCATGCCCGACAGGGCCACTAAGCCCGTGGTCGTTACGTTGAAGATGGGGAAAACCGGCGTGCCGTTAACGGTGCTGCGCTGCACGGTCAGCTTGTCCGCGCCGGGGCCGGTGATGTTGATATTGGTGCTCAAGTCAGGCAGCGCTGTACCCAGGCGGATGGTCCAGAATATCCCATTGAAATTGGGATCAGTCGTGGGGATGTCGAAGAAGATCCCGTCATCGCCCGCGTGGCCATTCGACGCCTCAATCGCCGCCCGCAGGGTGCAGTGGTTCGTGCCGTCGTTGCACTGCGTCACGGGACCCACGTTATGGCCGTCGCCCGTGCTGTCGACGGTGTATGCGATTCCACACGTCGGGGGACATACAGCCAGGCTCTGCTGCGTTTGCACCCAGAGCAATGGCAATGAAAACAGTGCTACCCACCCGACCGTCGCCCATTTTCTCCGCTGGCCGGATGACTCTCTCGATGAGCGAGATCTGGGCGGATGTGATTTCATCTCGAGTTTCGATGTCTCATATTAAGAAACGCCATGTTCCAACCCGGGAAGGAATAATACGTGGCTGTTTCGCGGCTCGGCCGTGATCTTAACCAATTGCGCCGACACAAACCAGCATGAATCATCGCTGGTTAAGGTGTAAGCTTGCCTAACAAAACAAACAGCCGGGAAGAATGCGCTGTCCCTCACCGATTGTCGATCTGACAACACAGCCCCGGATATCTTCGGGGCTATCGTTCTATTCTACCTCTGGTTTTGTTCACATACACATGTGCGAGCTCGGATCGCTCCAATGCTTAACCGGTCGAACCGCCCAGGGCGCGCACTTGCACGGTGTTTGGGCGCGCGTCCAAGAGATAACTTTGATTACCGCTAGCGGCCGTTTCTTATCTGTGGTCCGAGATGACGGGTAGAAGACTGTTAGTTCAACGGACTGTTTTCCGTCATAGATAATTCCCCGCCGGCACGACGATTCGGTTTGGCCGCGCTATCATTCCATAGAGAAAGTTTTTGAGGATGAATCACAAAAAGGTCCTGGAGGGGGTTCGATCCTCGAGAAATTAAAGTTTCTGGAGCGGCTTTTTCGCCAAATCAGGCGGATTTCACAAAAAGGGAACGGACCCCCTAGGCTCCACTTTGTGTTTTTCACAAACTACTACTCGTTAGGCGAAAAAGCCCGCTGGAGTACTAGCTCGCGCTCGGACTACTGCCGACAGTTATCGTTACTGTATTTCTCACTCGCCTTGCACAACCGAGCGTTGAAATCGGAGAAGTAGTATGGGATTCGTTGAGTTTTCGCAAGGTTGGAAGTAATAGCTGAATAGAAGGCGGAGTAGGTATTGCCGGGATCGTTAGAGGTGATGGAATAGACGATTGGCCCGAAAATACGCGCCTTGACGCAAGCGCTAAGGATAAACCGCGCGGTAAAAACGCTTCGTGAAATTCGCTGTGTTGAGGTCTTCGAATTGAAAATTGCCGTTGCTGTCCGCTGTGGGACTACCAATTGGGTTTGAATCGAAGGGTTGCGAGAGATCACTCGTCGCCAGAATTTTGTGAACGGCGGTGGGAGTTCCGATCCCCTGCAAAAAGAAGTCACCGCTAGTCAACTTCGTGACCGAGAGAATCTGGAGATAAGGCGTAACGGCGACGCCACAATCCCTCGCGATTTCCAAATCCACCGGCGAAATGCGATAGCGTGTTTGATAATTGTAAAATACGCCGTTCATCAAATCGCCGATAAGATTAGAACCGGGGCGCGGCGAATTATTCCCGAGGTGAAATGGATTGCCAAAAGTAATGGCCACCGGTCCTCCGTAGCGAGCCTCCGCATTCGAGCCGATAAAAAAGAAGTTGGTTCCGTCAAAATAAACATTGGCGTCAAAGGTCGACATGTAATTCGGCGGCAACTGTCCGTTCGTTCCATCCATCCAGCCGTTGAAGACGAACGCGTGTCCGAGCTCATGCTCAAATAAGCTAATGGCATCGGTGTGATTTGGCGGGATCGGATCGGTTCGTTGGGTTGGATTTGGATCAAACCACATGTTACTCGTTAGGTAAGTGGGGTTGATAGAAATGCGAATGTCGGGAGTCGCGCCGTTTGGATCTATCCCGGTGCGTATTTCGTAGGCGGCACCTTGCTCGAAAATATCGCGGGTGCCGTCGTTGCGGACAAAACCGCTCGTGACGCTCGCGCCGGTGATGCGCGGGACGCTTGTGGTTATCACCACTTCGACCTCGAGATTTCCCGAACCAATAATGTAACGCGCCCAGTTCGCGCCGGCGGCCTGAAGATTCGAAGTGATCGCGGAATAATAGGCGGCGTAAGCACTGCCGGGATCATTAAACGTGACGGAATAAACGATCGGCCTCTTGGGTGTTTGCGGCTGCGCATTAGGGCGGGCTAGTCCGAACGTGGAATAATTTGGCGCAGTTTTCTCCGACGAAAGATCACTCTGAACTGCGGAATCGCCGACCTCGACCGATTGAACCCGTTGTGATCGTTGCCACGACTTAGTCTCATTCTGGTCGGTGGAATTCTGCTGCGCGAGGCCGGGAAGGCGGATGACCAGAAAGATCGCGAGAGACAAAGATCGAAGTGGAAGTTTCACTGAGGGACGGGCGCGATTTCGACTGCTAAATAAATGATTGATGCGTGCCGCTAAGGATACACCGCGCGATAAAAGCGCTGCGAAAGGTTGGTGTTGTCCGCGAACTGGAATTGCCGTTTGCGTCCGAGGCTGGTGTGCCGATTGGGTTCGGATCGAAGGGCTGTAACAGGCTTGCTGTCGCCTGGATTCGATGAACCGTGGACGGCACGCCGACTCCTTGCAGCAAAAAGCCGCCGCCGATTCTTGTGATGGAAGTAATCCGCACCTTTGGCAGCTGTAACTCGAAGGCGCCGATGTCACTGTTGTCGCCGCCTGCTGCGGGCGGAATGCTCGGGTCGTCGGAAGGACGAGGCAGATCTCGCTGATCACTCGTTAGGCCAAAGCTGTTCCCTTTGTCGATGGCAGGGCTGCCGGAGAGCAAGGCATGGGTCGGAGTCGGGCCGCCATTGTTCGCCAGTGTCGCCAGCATCGGATTGGTAACACCGGTTTGATCCCCGGGCTGGTTGAAGTCCGTTACGTCACCGACATTGCCGATGACGTTATAACCTTGCGAAACATATTGGTTGTGACTCGAAGTCGAGGAACCGTGAACTTCCGCCATCGTCGAATTGTTGCGATTCCCCGCGATGATCGCATTGCGGATCGTAAGGGAGCCGCCAGCGCGGTCGATTCCACTGGCGCTGCTCGCACTGGACGCTTGGTTGTCAGTGATGGTTGAGCTCGTGATGGTCACGATGCCTTTGAAATTGTAGATACCGCCTCCGCTGCCTGCGGTGTTACCTGTGATTGTGGAATTGGTAATGGTAAGATTCGCGAAGTTGCCGATTCCCCCGCCGATGCCGTCAGTTCCATTCTTCGAGATCGTGCTATTGATAATCGTCATCGGGCTGTCGGTTCTAATGCCTCCGCCGGTGGAGAGGGCGTAATTGTTGGTGATATGACAACCAATCAGCGTCGTATTTACACCCACGCTGCTGCTTTGAATTCCGGCGCCGGAGTTTGCCGCGAGGCCGCCACTAATGGTGATCCCACTTAGTGTGACTGTCGTATTGCTGCCGAGGTTAAAGATTTGCATGCGGTTGTGATCCAGATGATCCGACGGCGCCGGACGACCGATCGTGAGCAAATCCGCGCCCCCGCCCGTGATCGTGATGCTCTTGTTAATGACCAAGCCACCGAGGCCGCCCATCCCAATGGGTGTAAGCGTGATTGTCTGTGGCGAATCAAAGAGCGGCGAGGCAAACACAATTTCGTCGCCATCCGCGGCCGCCGCGATTGCTTCGCGCAAACTGCAGCCACCAGGCGCGCAAAAGTTATTTGTGTCCGCGGTCGTTGTTACAATCAATGTCGCACCGTTCGTCGACACCAAACAAATACCTAACAAGATGAACGGAAATGTCCGTAACGGCGCGGCCAGTCCGATTTTCACGAGGAACTGCCGCGCCGGCGGATTCCTTGCAGAGCAGCGAAGACACTTGCGCCGGCAAGCATCATTGCCCAAGTGGATGGTTCCGGCACTGCCGTGATATCTACTCTGGCTGCGAGAAATGGATCGCCAGCACTACCGCCAGTGAGCGAGTGGGTCTCGAAGATGATCGTGTTCGATCCCAGTTGAAAGTAGGAGGCTGGAATCGGTATACCAGTGCTCGGCGAGCGATTGTTGGTGTTGGGACCGCTATTTTGGACCGAACTCAGGTCCACCGAATTGCCGTTCACGAGCAAATCAAATAGGATGTTGGTCTCGAACACGGTTTTGGCCGACATGGTCAATTCACTGAGTGTGAAGGTGAATTTATAATAGCGGTCGGCCACGTTGAATGGATTGCCACCTTCAATGCCGGTGGCGGTGCTCCCGTCCGGCAAGGTCCTGGTGGACAAAGCATCGGGAGGCCCGTAACTCGCTCCATTGTTGAGCGAAATCTGCCACGCCGCGCTTGTTCCGAAGGAGGTGTCAGCCGCGCATACTCCTGCGAACAACACTAGTAATGAAGCCATCGCGCACATAAGTGTGCGGAACGAGTAGCCTGATGTAAAAAAAGCGAAGTGGTACTGCTGGGTGGGGATTGTTTTCATGATGTTGCCTTATCGCCCTAAAGCGAAAATAGCCGGGAGATGGGGCCAAAAACTTTCGGCAAGATGACGAATGCCGTTTGCGGATGCGCTTTCCGTTTCCAAATATCCCGCGCTTTCGGTAGAATGATTCTCCACCGATGCTGACATGATCGCTCCAATCCCGCGCGAAGCCGTTACGCGCATCCTCCTCGACGGCAGCACAGGCGATCGGGACGCGGCCCAGCGTTTGATGCCTGTGGTCTACGAAGAACTGCGGGAACTCGCGCGCCAGTATCTGCAACGCGAACGGCGCGATCACACACTTCAGGCGACCGCGCTCGTGCACGAGGCCTATCTTCGTCTGGTTGATCAAGCGGAGACCACCTGGCGCGACCGCGCGCGCTTTTTCGCGGTCGCCGCCGGCGTCATGCGTCGCATTTTGGTTGATTACGCCCGGAGTCATTGTGCGAAGAAACGCGGGGGCGGCCTCGAGAAACTTCAACTCAATGAAGACGTCGTGCCTTCGCCAGAACGAGATGTCGATCTGGTCGCGCTCGATGAAGCACTAAAAAACCTCAGCGGTTTTGATCCACGACAAAGCCAGATTGTGGAGCTCCGCTTCTTCGGCGGACTTACTGTCGAAGACGTGGCGGAGGTGCTGGAAATTTCGCCGAGAACCGTGAAACGCGAATGGCGACTGGCCCGCGCGTGGTTGCGACGCGAGATCGCGAGAGGAGAAAACAATGCCGACAACGGGCGAACATTGGCGGCGGGTAAAAGAAATTTTTGACGCGGCCGCTGATCTCGGTCCATCGGAGCGCGGCGCTCTGCTCGATAAGAGTTGCGACGAAGACACCGCCTTACGCCGCGAAGTCGAAACGCTTCTCCAGTCCGACGCCTCGGTAGATGGCTTCATCGAAAGTCCTATCGCGGAAGTTCCGCGCGACATGTTAGACCGCGATGGCGAAGAGGAGTTCGCCATCGGCCGCCAGTTTGGTGCTTACAAAATTCTTCGTGAAATCGGGCGCGGGGGTTTGGGTTCCGTTTATCTGGCGGCGCGCGCCGACGAACAATATGAAAAGCAGGTCGCGATTAAACTCGTTAGGCGCGGCCTGGACACGGAGGATATCTTGCGTCGTTTCCGGAACGAGCGGCAGATTCTCGCGCAGCTCGATCATCCAAATATTGCGCGCTTGATCGACGGCGGCACGACCGACGAAGGCCTCCCGTATTTCGTCATGGAGTACGTCGAAGGCGAAACGATTCTCGCTTATTGCGAGGGACACAACCTGGCGACGGCCGAGCGATTGAAACTGTTCCGCAAAATTTGCGCGGCCGTGACCTACGCACATCAACACCTTGTCATTCACCGCGATCTCAAGCCTTCGAACATACTCGTTAGACCGGATGGCGAGCCGAAGCTACTCGATTTCGGTATCGCGAAAGTTCTTAGCGCCGAGACTAACGAGTCGTTCACATTAACCATGCCGGCGCTCCGAGTGATGACGCCGGAATACTCCAGCCCCGAGCAAGTCAACGGGGGCAATATCACCACGACAAGCGACGTTTACTCGCTCGGCGTTTTACTTTTCGAGTTGCTGACGGGAGAGCAGCCTTATCGTCTGAAGAGTCGAACGCCAGACGCGATCGCCCACGCCGTCACTGCGCAGGAGCCGACGCCACCCAGCACAGCAATTAGCAGAGATCAGAAGTCGCAGGTGAGAAATCTGAAATCGCTCCGCGGCGATCTCGACAACATCGTGCTCATGGCGATGCGCAAAGAACCAGCGCGCCGTTACGCTTCGGTCGCGCAATTATCGGAAGACATCCGCCGTCACCTTGAAGGTTTGCCGGTCATCGCCCGGAAAGACACGGTCGGTTATCGGACTGTGAAATTTGTCCGGCGAAACAAGATCGGTGTCGTGGCAGCAGCGCTCATTTTATGCGCGCTGATCGCTGGCATTGTTAGCACCGCCTGGCAGGCGAGGCGCGCGGTGATGCAGGCGCGAATCGCAGCGGAGCAGCGCGATCGCGCCGAAAAACAAGCGGCCAAAGCGGGACGAGTCACAACATTTTTGCAAAATGTTCTCGGCTTTTCCGATCCCAGTTGGGCGTCTTCGAATCCCAACCGCAAACGTGACGCGACCATTTCAGAAGCGTTGATCGAAGCGCAACGTCGCGCGGAAAAAGAACTGGCGAACGAACCCGAAGCACTCGCCGCCGTGTTATTCACCATCGGCAATACTTACCGAACCCAAAGCCGCTATCCCGAAGCAGAACCGCACTTGCGAAAGGCGCTGGATATTCGTCGCCGAGTCCTTGGGTCAGACAATACTGAGACCGGACAAAGTATGATCGCGATGGCGGAATGGTTCGTCGTGAGCGGTCGTTACGCCGAGGCAGAACCATTATTTCGCGATGCGTTATCGGTCTTTCGCGCCGCGCACGATGCGAAATGGCTCGCCATCGCGCTTAACGACTTCGGCACGCTCGAGTGGTTCCGCGGAAATCATTCAGCGGCCGAAAAATTTTTGCGCGAAGCGCTGGATGTATCGACCAACTTCACCGGCGCCGAACGTGCGCCGCGCGCGATCATGTACAGCACGCTCGGTCTCGCGCGACGGGATCAGGGCGATCTTCCCGGCGGCGCTGCCTTTCTCGAGAAAGCGATCGAGGAACATCGCGCCTTGCCGGGAGAGCCCCGCTCCGAACTGGCCCTCGCCATGAGCAACCTTGCCAGCATTCTTGTTTTGCAAGGCGATTACGATCGCGCGGAGTCGTTGTCGCGCGATGCCTTCGAACTTTTCAGGAAGACCGTCGGCGAAAATCATCAATACAGCGCATATTCCATGGCAACGCTGGCGGAGATTTACTATCGGCGCGGCGATTACGCGAAAGCGCGAGAGGCCATCGATCTTACGATGCAAATCCAGCAGCGCGCGCTTCCTGCCGAACACATCGATCTGGTTCGGTCGCGTCTCACACTTGGAAAAATTCTGATGCGCACGGGCGAGTTGAGCGAAGCAGAATCGTCCCTCCGTCCCGCGCTCGACACGCTTGCCGCCACACTTCCCGCCGGCCATGCCGCGGTCGCCTCGGCGCGTGGCGCACTCGGGGAGTGTTTGCTTCTGGAAAAACATTACGCCGAAGCCGAACCGCTGTTGCTCGAAAGTTATAAAGCCTTCGATCGAGATCTAGGCGCCAAAGATCCTCGCACAAAAGACGCTTGCCGGCGGCTCGTGATGCTTTACGAAGCCTCGGGAAAACCGGAAGAGGCAGCCCGCTTTCGTACCTATTAACAAAGCGCCATAAACTTCCGCCGTTTCAAACAAGGTAACGCCACGTTCGATTCCGGTTCGAGGAGATTCGGCATCTCCTGGATACCCTCGGCGATCTGCGCTTCCATAAGCTTGGTGAAGATAGGAAGCCGTAAAGGAGGGTGGAAGATGGAAAACAACGTCCGGTGTCAAAAGGGTATCACGTCGTCGTGGATTGTGCCCCAAAGCGTTAGACAGAGCCTGATCGACGGATGTGAGTCGAATCACAAAATGGGAACGGAGCCCCTAGACTCCAGAGCGACAGGGAAAAAAATACTACCTCATTGCTAATATGACCTCCCCGCTTCGGAAAACGCAATCTCCGAGGCAATTATTGTGAATCTCGCTTGCGCATGAAAACTGAGCGAATTGCGGTGACCATTCCTGGTCACCGCGTCAGAGACAGCCGCAGGGCTAGCCGCTAGTTCTCCTGCAGCCGTCGAAATCGCTCCGCGCAAGTAGCTTCGTTCACATCAACAACCCGTGAGGCGTTGAGGGAGTTCTGCGGAACCGTATGCGAAACTATTACGTCGATAGTCCTCAAGGCGACGAGACTCGATAGAAGCGACGGCTCTGGGTTCCGGCAGTTGAGTCCTCGTAAGAGACGGTCCCGGTTGGTCCGGCGGTAACAGTCGCGACCGTGGTCCAGGAACCAACCGATAAATCGGGCGACGCTTCCACTCGGTTAACCGCATTTGCTACACCGGTAAGATTCAAGAACATGTGGCTATTGGCGAGATGAGTTACTGAAGGCACTGCTAAAGTATCCAGGTTCGTTACAACAAACTCGCTGTTATGGTTGACCACGGCCCAAACCACACCATGTGCAGTGTCGACTCCAAAGTAACCAAGATGGAAATCCATCGCAGGATCGTAGGGCCCGTTGATGAATGTAGGTCCGCCGCTGCTATTGCCGAGAACCGCGTTTCGGACAATTTGCAGGGCGGGATCGAACCAACCTAGACCTAGCTTGGAAAGGCCGCCGAAAATTGATTGAGCGAGACTGGGATTGAAGCTGAGTTGCACCACCACTGGATCGCTCCCCGTACCCTTGAGGTTTACCGCGTCACTCACAGCAATAGCCCCATCTTGCGCCGGCGGCGGAGCTGTGAATTCCGCCTGAACATAACTGTTGCTGCTACTTGTCCCATCCAGAAGCGAGACGGAGCTGCCGGTTGCGAACTGAGAGGTATTCGTTAGGCCGAAGCCGTTGAATGGCTGCCCGCTGGGATCCCGACCGGCGATTCATCGGCTAACGAAAAGCACGGCGGAGCTGCCGGAGGTTATGCGTCAGTCGACGGAGGGAAGCTTTGCGTGTCGTAAAACCGCGCTTGAGGAGCGCGCATGTTCTTGTGGTACCTATCGAAGCTACAAACGCGTCGCTTTCCCGCGGCGAGCATCGCTGGAAACGAAGTTGCAGAGGACGGTCCCCCTTCTACAGCCAACTGACCGGTGTCATACAACCAATCAGGGGTCACGTGGTTTCGCACATTTTCAATGTCCGTTTCCGACCTCGGATCCCGCAGTTATTCCGTTGAGGTGTGAAATAGGCACAATCATCGATTCTCCGCCAGAAGGCGTCGGCTCAATCTAACTATGAAGATGCATATCCCAGTGGGTGCGACGCGGCGTAGTTACACGGGGAGTAAACATTTCCTCCGTTTCGCGCACCTCGCCCACGTGGCGAGCTTTGGCATGCTATGGGCGGCGTGTAGTCCGGCTGCAAGGGCGCAAAATGTTACGTTCACTGCGATGCACGAATTTAGCGCGACCCCTGGCTCGGATGGGGAACGACCCACGGCGGGGCTAGTCCAGGGCACTGATGGCAATTTCTACGGTACGAGTATCGGTGGATTCAGCGGGTTCGGCACGGTCTTTCAGATGACTCCGGGAGGCGTGGTCACCCTTCTATATCCCTTTACTGGCGCCGCCGACGGCGGCGCTCCTAAAGCAGCCTTAGTGCAGGGCACTGACGGCAACTTTTATGGTACGACCCAAAGCGGCGGCATCAGAAACGGCGGTGTTACGTATGGTACTGTATTCCAGATTAGCCCAACCGGCATTTTCACCAGTCTTTATAAGTTCACCGGTGGCGCGGATGGAGCAAACCCAGTGGCAGCGCTAGTTTAGGGCAGCAACGGCAACTTCTATGGTTACGGCCCAGGCCGGCGGAATTTCAAACAAGGGAACCATCTTTAAACTCGACGGTGCAGGCGTCGTCACAACGCTGTATACCTTCACCGGCGGCGCTGATGGGAAGTCCCCGAAGGCCGCACTGGTGCAAGGGACCGACGGCAACTTCTACGGCACCACTTCCGCGGGCGGTTCCACGAACTACGGGACGGTATTTATGTTCGACGGAGTGAGTAGTCTGACCCCATTATATTCCTTTACTGGAGCAGCGGATGGAGGCGACCCGGAAGCTCCCCTGGTGCAAGGCAGCGATGGCAACTTTTACGTACCACCTCAGATTCGAGTATATCTTCGGGTATCCACTGGGGCACCATTTTCCGCATTACGCCCGCCGGTTCTTTCGCCACGCTTTACTCATTCACAGGCGCTGCGGACGGATATTATCCATTAGCTGCTCTCGTCCTCGGAAATGATGGCAACTTTTATGGCACAGCGCATCTGGGTGGTCGCGCTGCAAACGGTACCACCATCTTATACGGCACAATCTTCCGCGTCACCCCAGCAGGTTCTCTGACCACTCTCTATTCCTTTACCGACGGATTGGACGGGGCGGACCCACGCGGTTCCCTCACACTTGCAACCGACAGTAATTTCTACGGAACTACGATTTCCGGCGGCAACGACGGAAGCGGTACCATTTTTCGGCTAAACGTTATAGTCGACCCGCTCCTGCGTCCGATCGCAATCACCCGCAGCAGCAACGACATGGTGATTGCCTTCTATGCGACCGCGGGAAAAACATATCGACTGGAGCGTAAGCTCAATATCACTGATAAGTCCTGGCAAAGAATCACAGGCGTTGCCGATTCGACAGCAGGGAATACCGGTGTTGCGCAGATTACAGACCCTGGCGGAGCTAGCCAAACCAAGGCGTTCTATCACGTCCGCTTGCTTCCTTAGCATAGCAGCAAAAAGCCACCGCCTTCGCGTTTACGCTAGCCATTGAAGTAGAGCCGCGGCACTCCGATTTGCGTTTGGTCGGTGCCATCTGAGAAGATAATGATTTTTTTCACGTAAGTCTCATGGGCGAGCCAAATGTATCTGTTTCAAGCAGTCTTTCTAACTCACGCCGTCGAGACTCAGCGAAGGTAACTTAATTGTCCTTGCCTGAAAGCCGGGATGCAGCTTCCGATACCTCTCTAACGATCTAAGACGATGTAGTTCTCTATGCCGTTTGCAATATAGTCGATCGATCGCTTTCCCCCCCGCAGATGTAACAGCGTTTGCTCGATAGCATTCGAAGCTGGTAGCGCCGTTGCTTGCTAATCTTCAACTTGCCAGATTCGTCGCCCATATTCCGACCAGACTAGACGGAACATGATGCTCTCGTGACGCTTGCCTGTCGACCGTGTTATCGCGTAAAAGCATCCGGCCTCTTTCCCACGGAAAAGCTGTTTCCATTTCAGCTTATCCTGCGCGGACAGCCATACCGCAAACGCACCCAAGGGAAGATGTATGAGGCCATCACTGGAATCAGAGCCTCACCTCCCGCGGCGGCGCGGCAGACCACCGCGCGATCAATCGATTCCACGCCAGCGCGAAAAGTGAGAGCGAGTGCATTCCTTTCTTCCGCGCTAGCGTTGCAGGATGATCGAGCTAACTCTTTTCCAACCATGCACCGACGGCGCCTGCATCCGGGAGAAAGAGTCCCGAAATTCGAATCTGGCTCGCGCTTAACAGACGGCTCGCGTCGGCAGAATTATTGATTGCCAAGGCGCACGCGGTGAACCTCTGCGGTTTGTACTTCACTGGCATGGACAAGGACTTTCTAAGCTCTGCCTACCAGAAGGACTGATCACCCAATTCGGCCGACCGCCCCACCGCATCGACCTTCTGAATCAAATTGATGGAGTTACCTTTCGCAAAGCATGGAATTCGCGCATCAATGTGCGACTTCAAACCGGGTCCGAAAAAATATCTACCCGCTACATCGATCTTGTGCTTTTACTGAAAAATAAACGAGCCGCCGGTCGCCCGAAAGATCTGGAGGACGCGCTTCCTGAGCGCAAAAATTGCGCGAAAGCGAAAGGGCGCGTAGGTCTCGCTCTTCTTCCCTCCGTCTCGCTTTGATCACCGACGCGGCATGCGTCGCCTTGGAAATGGGAAACAATCCGTCGAAGCTTACGACCAACTATCGCGAGCTCGCCGATGAGCAAGGGACTGAAAATGGTTGAGATTTCTCCCGGAGTCGACCGGGCAATGGGGATTCCGCTCGAGGTCCACTAAGCCCGCTGTTGAACCCACAGCCTCATTGCCTTGGTGGGACGTGTTAGGTCTCCGTTGTTTTTGTAGTGATCCATCGAGCCGGCCCGATCCTTCGAAAGCGACTGTCCGCATATAATTGACTCGACAAAGATTTTCGCCTCGTCGGCCTCCTCGCGGAAATAAGCTCAAAAAGCTCACTCTCATGCATTGGTCTGCTTGAATGTCGAAGAACCTCAGCTGCGATTGTAACGGCCGCGCGTGTCTCAAATTTCCAATTCGCCAGGCCCCACCAACCGGAGCGGCCGACAGATTTGAACCGGCGATCGCGCGACAACTGTTCTGGTAGGCCGGACAATCTTAAATTCGTTGTCGATGCTGCCACTAAGCGCGAAACAAGTTGGCGAAAATGCATCGGCTTTCCGATTTCGGTCAGTAGTCTTTCACACCGATCGGTGTTTCTCTTTAAAAACCCAAGGCTGAGGCGAAAACAATCTCGATCCGGAAAGTGTTCAATTTCTGGAGCAGCATTAAGCAGTGTCGATAAATCAGGCAACTTAAGAGCCTGGACCCCAAATCTCCTCTTCAAGTACCCGACTTAAGTCACGCTTCCCGAGGCCAGCCGGGTAATCGGCCGATAACACACCTATGATGGTTCGCACTGCGCGATCGCAGATGCCCGATTTTGCGCTCTGCGGCAGAGTCAGCGGCAACGCGTTGGCTCCTCGCCCTTTGAACAATTTAGACTCCGTCAGCCTTAGCAGTAAGCCTTCAATGAATCTTACGTCACTGCGATCAATGTGCCATGTCGTGTGGAGAAGACCATTCCAATCGGCTTCAGCTATCTGATGGTTCCCTCGACGTTGGAGCGCAGTTCGAAGTGCGCGCAACGGTTTGAGGTATTCTTCCCGGAAGCGAAAAGAACAACCTCGATAGTTATCTTCCCAGATCACTCTGCGTAACATCGTAATGATCGTTTTCTCGAGAAAACTAGCGCGTTGCTTAGTACACCCCCAACTGGAACCGACGTCTACTAATCGCGCGACACTCCCCGACGCTTGCGTTGTATGCTGCCGAAAGAGCATAGCTGCTTTCTCGCCATATTTTATTCTTACGGCTGCTTCAAGGGTCATCGGAAGATCTTCGAGAAAAGGCCGTACCTCCCACCGCCGGCGCTCTTTCGACGGCAGAATTTTAAAATGCTGCCTGACGGCGTAGGTAATCCAAGAAACGCTGCCGTCATCATGGACAGCTTCGGCGAGTGCATCCAAACCTTCCGTTATTTCAAATTGTGTGAGCCTTCCTATATTTCGAAGCCCATGGATGCCTTTGCGGGAATGATCAATGAGGTGGCCGATCGTGCGAATCTGCAAATGGGATAACGCATTAACAGCTCTACGGGAAAGATGGAGTGCGCCGATCTCCTTTGTTCGATGGTGGTTTTTCACCAAACGCAGTTTAGGACTCATGAAGTAAATTGAATCCGGATCCGCTTGGAGTGGACGGGATCTGCGAAAGCGATCCCAGTCAACTCTTCCCTGTCGCTGACTGCTATGAAGTTGGCTGCTAACGGCACAAATGTCCGCCCAAGCGGCATAACTAAATGAAAGGCACGCGCTAGATCGCTCTAACTTCTTAGCTAGGCTACCAATCGTTGTGAAAGTAGCTACCGCTCGTCGCGCACCACCGGCCATTTGGAGATGGCCCACCGGAAGGCGAGCAATATCTTTAGGGATATTGTTGAGAGGATGGCAGCATCGTGCCCGATTTTCCGACCGATTCATCGTCGCGGAGCTAGCGCTCGATGCGTGAAATAGAGACAGCGTGTTTCAAGCCCTCTTCTACCGAGGGCATCTGAAAAGATTGCCGTGATTTCCACAGCGTAACCACGACCCATTGGTTTAACGATCTCACCATTCACCCCAGGCAGAATGTCGGAGTGCCACGAGTCGCGCACGATCACCCGCTCGCCCTCGAGCAAACGACGACGCCTTTTCCTAACCTTTCTAGGCATCGCCGATCACTTGCGACTGATCAGGAGAAAAGTGAACTCGGATTCAATCATCACCAGCAAACCAAAGAGCTTAGGACTTAATAACCTCCTCGCATGAAATCCAATCCAGAGCAGAGAGACGATCAGTCGACGAAAATCACCTTGAACAATTTTATTGTTAACGTCTAGAGCCTCGACTCTGTCGGCCGTTTGTAATCGCCCGAGGAGACTCCGCGATTGCGTCATTTGCCAGCGCAATTCTTCGTCCTCTGCCCCATCTGGCATTGAATGAGCCAGAGCCGCTTCGACCCGGGAGCAGAATTGGTCGGCGTGAAAAATCAACTCCGACAGACTGAGCTTCTCCTTTGACCCGCTAGAAAGCATTTGATTTTCGCTCGTCCGCTGTCGCGGATAAAAATGCGAGCGCTACATAGCGCGGCCGCTCATTCCCGACAAGCCGGAAATCGTACGCGCAATCGTCACAACGCTTTGGTTTTTTCCGTTTCCTCTCGGCTAGTCGCCAGCGATAAACTGAGCGTCTCGGCTTCCTCCAACCATTCAAGCTTCTCACGGAAGGTCAGGCGGCGATCCAGCAGCCGATCGAGGTCTCGACTACCTTCCGCCGTGCCCCAGCGCCAGTCAGGCTTGATCGGGTCCTTTGGATTCATCGCATTCTTTGTAGCTCGGCGATATCGATAAGGTCTTGCGGACGAGAAGCGGTGCGTTTCATGTCCAGGAGGGTGGGCAGTGAGACTACCGGCGCAAGAACACCGGCGCAGACTTCGAGCCTACTGGCACTCTTCGCTTCTTGCGTAAACTCAAACGGCTCGTAGACAAAGATGTCTACCGGGGTGCGCCGGTGTTGATCACTCCAGAGTTTGAGCACGATCATGTGCTTCGATTGCCACCAATTCTCTCTCGTGGCCGCATCGGCGAATTCCTCCGGCCTTGCTGGAATAGCCATTTGATAACCGATAGCAAGCAACGTGTTCAAGCCGAGCGCGGCATTAGTTGGATCGAGGGCTAGGACGATGTCCACATCGCGAGTCAAGCGCACAAACCCGTGGGCGTTCACAGCCAAGCCTCCCACGATTAGGTAATGGACGCTTGCGTCATTCAACGCCCGCACGATCGCCTCGACACTGCGGACTTCCATTGATCGCATCCTTACCATAGTACGCGGATGTTGAAAGCATCCGGTTTGCGAACCATGGTCTATTTTTAGCTCCACCAAGAAAGAGCCGAGCACACGCACATCCATCGTCGCTGCTGCTCGAACCAATTTGTTAGCTTCCTGCATCGAGCGCATTTTCGAAGCTAACAAGTTCGCGCAGGAGACTATTGTAACGCGAGTAAGCGTCGCCCCCCTGTTCTCGGAGCAGGCGATAAAGGTCAAGCTCGGCCTCGGATGCGTCTATGAGTTCTGTCTTCTGAAGTAATCCTGCCTGGCTGAGTCGAGTGCGTGCGATGCGGACGAGACATGCTGCAGGTGTATGCCGACCTGCCTCATAATCCTCGATCCCTAGCCGGATAAGAGCTTCGCCGGGTAACGAATAGTCTTGGTTACCGGCCGGCATTACAAAAGTCCTTCACGACCTTGCGAAACGTCGTGGGATCAATGGCGGGGTACCGGATGAGACCGGGCTCAATGAGAGCAAACATGTCTGGCAAGCGTGCCCGTTCGACCAGGCCAAACCGGACCAGCGCTTCGACATCCAACAGATCGCGATCGTGGCGACGTTGTAGTTTGGATAAGGCCTGCCCGTAAGGATCATAATGAAAAAACTCCAATGCTCCATGGCGAGCGATAAATACGCTGCGTTCACGCCAACCTTGGATAGCGGGAATGAAGTGATCCGGCCCGGCTAGCTCGACATTGATGTCCAGCTCGTCCTTAAGAATAGCTAGAGCTTCGAACAGTCCCGCTGGCTCAGGGTCAGGTTTAATGTCAATGTCGATGGTGGTAGCGCGCCATCCGTAAAGGATAGCTGTGGCGCCCCCGGCAAAGTAAATTCGGCCAGCATCGCGCACACGCGCACCGAGCGCCGCCATGAAGCTTTCGATACGTGCCTTATCACTTTCCGAGCGCATGATGAGCGAGAGACAGTTCCTGCCATGTGCCTGGCGTCGCTAAATTCGCATCAGTCCAAATTCTGATCGAAGACGCGCTGCAGCTTGTCAAGAATTCCCGGCTCCTCTTTCAACGCCACTAGGGGTTGAAGCTCTTCCCAAATTTGTTTCACATTTAGCTTCGGGCCCTGCCGCATGACCACACTCTGCACGTCTGCCCAATCGATATCACGCGAAGCAAACGCTTTGTGCACAATGAGGTCCTCAGCGCTACACGTGCGTAACGAGAACTCGGAAGAAATCCCCCAGAGACTGGATCGCCAGATGGAGTTTTCCTCGAATGGCAGAGCGCCGAGCGCGAGATCGATTTGCACTCCCTCGCTCGAATAAAGCAAGACGACGCGCCGCAGAAGAGCTCGCTCGCGTTCACCTTCCTCTCGCGCAGAGAAAACATCGAGGAGTGCGTCCACATATTTTTCTTCGCCCGAGAAGCCGGTAAGCACGGTTAAGTCGGCATCCTCCGTTTGGCGCGGGTCTGCCCAACGCTGCACGGCCAGGCCCCCTATGAAACAAAATTTCCAACCATGTTCTTCACAAAATCGCTGCACCTCCGCGGCCGCGCGCAAGATGTCGTTCACTTGGAGCGACCGACGAATTTCCTGAAAAGACGCTGCTGTTCGATGAGGCCGGAAGACGAAGGGCTAATCGCGCCAGCGCGGCTTTACACGCGCGCTCATCACGCGGAGAGCGCGTTTCGTTCCCTCCTCTTCAGTCATGGCGCGCAATTCGCGGCGTTTGATCGCCTCCAATTCCGGACCGACGCGTTTCCAGTTCTCGACCCAGGCGCGCATTTGTTCTTTTTCGGAAAGTGTCGCGATATGTTTCCAATCCACGGGTAAAGATTACCGCGAAAGCCGCAGGGCGGCGAGGGCGTTATTGAGTTTGTTGAAGGCGAACTGTTTTTTCGATTGTGGATTCGCTTCGTCAAGAATGCGGAATATTCTTTTTCTTCCGTGGAAACCGTCGCGACAATTTTGTCTGCCGATTCGAGCGCGGCACGCGTTTCCCGTAACCAGTTAACGATCTTCGGAGCGTTGATTGCGGCTCTCTGGCTCGTACCTGTGCCGTCATAAGCAGCCAATGGTCGATCAACGAGCAATAGAGCTACGGCTGGTTCGTTCCGTTCTTCGCCGCCTCCGTTTCTGGTTACGCTGAGAGGACCACTTCGATTCGGATTAACAAGCGGGTTCTTCGGATCGCACACTCAATCCGAAAAAGAAACAACCGTAGCGGCCTACGCGGAAAAAAAACGCGAGTGGGCAGGCCGGCAACTGCGCAGCCTGGTAGAAGGCATACCACACGAAATCCAATCCAGAGCAGAGAGACGATCAGGCGAGGAAATCAGCTTGAACATTTTATTGTTAACGTCTAGAGCCTCGACTCTGTCGTCCGTTTGCCCGATAGATCTCGTCTGCGTGAGAAAATCCTGCGAGAAGGAGAACGATGGACGTTATAGAACTAAGCACTCTGCGGATGAATTGAAGAAGGATGCGGCAGTGGCTGCGGATGCTTTCAGGATCGCCCAAATGCGGCTAAGCGAAGGCGCATGCTTCACTGGATAGCTGTGCGCATCACCTAGCGCGTTTTTACAATGTCGTCGAACAGATGGCGCTGCGCGCGGCGAGCGTTTTTGAAAACAGTATCGCCGATGATAAGGGGTGGTATGCAGAGCTGATCCGGCGAACGACTATTCGCATCGGCGGCGTGCGCCCGCCTTTATTTCGAGAGATAATCGCGCAGGAATTACGGGAGCTTCGCGCTTTTCGTCATGTCATCAATCATGCCTGCGATTTGCGGCTCGATCCCGAGAAACTCAAGCTACTAATTGGTTATGCCGCGACAGTGACCGACCAGCTCGACACCATGGTAGAGAAGTTCACTGACGCTGTAGCGCGCGAGCAAGGCCTGGAGCTTCGAGCATAGATTCCTCTGAATTCTGATCTTCGGTCTGTCTGTCGCCAATCACCTGTTCACCGATTACTTCTTTCCCTTTCTTCTTCTCCCTACTAGCTCGTAAGGAAAGGCTCAGTGTTTGAAAGCCCGGCCTGGCCATCGGACGCGTTACTACGATCCAGGCGCGCCGGGGAAGCGAGAATCTCTTAGGTGCGGCTATTCATAACGCACGTCTGAAGGCGTTGTTGATGTTCAGCTAAGAAAGACAGTTCGTCCTCCGGCCTCAATCGCTGGGAAGAGCACCCTGTCAACGGTACCGACTGGGCCGCTTGCGACGTAAGTGAGCGCCGCTACAGTCAGCGACATGCCTTACAAAGACATCACTCCGCCGACGGGCGATAAGATCACGCGTGATCAGACTCTAAAGGTGCCGGACCGCCCGGTAATTCCATTTATTCGCGGTGATGGGACGGGGCCGGATATCTGGGCGGCGAGCGAGCGCGTGTTCGACGCAGCGGTGGAGAAGGCTTACGGCGGACAGAAGAAGATCGCGTGGTTCGAGGTTTTCGCGGGACAAGCGGCGAAGGACAAGTTCGATGAGTGGTTGCCTAACGACACAGTCGAGGCATTTCGGGAATACCTTGTCGGTATCAAAGGCCCGCTAACGACTCCGGTCGGAGGCGGGATTCGTTCGCTTAATGTCGCGTTGCGCCAAATGCTCGATCTCTTCGTCTGCCTGCGACCGGTGCAGTATTTCAAAGGTGTCCCCTCGCCCGTTAAACACCCCGAGAAGGTGGACATGATTATTTTCCGCGAGAACACGGAGGACATTTACGCCGGCATCGATTACGCCGCCGGCAGTGAGGAATCGAAAAAGATCCTGGCGTTTTTGCAGAAGGAATTTCCCAAAGGTTTCGAAAAGATTCGTTTCGGGACAAAGGAGAAAGCGGCGGAATTTTGGAAACGCGTCGGCGCGCCGGAGAAGGACGATGTGATGGTGGGCATCGGTATCAAACCGGTCAGCCGTTCCGGCAGCGTGCGTTTGATTCATAGCGCGATCAGTTATGCGATCCAGAACCAGCGCAAGAGCGTGACGATGGTGCACAAAGGCAACATCATGAAATTTACTGAAGGCGCGTTTCGCGATTGGGGCTACGAAATTGCCAAGAGCTATTTCGGTGCGGAAGAAATCGATGGCGGGCCGTGGTGCCGCATTCCGATGGGAAAACCGGGCGCCGGCATTATTATCAAGGACGCCATCGCCGATATCACGTTGCAGCAAGTTCTCACGCGGCCGGAGGATTTCGATGTCATCGCGACTTTGAATTTGAACGGGGATTACTTGAGTGACGCGCTCGCCGCGCAAGTCGGCGGCATCGGCATCGCGCCTGGCGGCAACATCAACTACATCACCGGCCACGCCGTTTTCGAAGCGACCCACGGCACCGCGCCGAAGTATGCGAACCAGGACAAGGTGAATCCCGGCTCAGTCGTTCTCTCGGGCGAAATGATGTTCCGCTATATGAATTGGACAGAAGCGGCCGATTTGATCATCAAAGGACTGAACGGCGCGATCGCGAGCAAACGTGTGACTTACGATTTCGCGCGACTGATGGACAACGCGACGGAGATCAAGTGCTCCGAGTTCGGACAGAACATCATCGACCACATGTGAGTTCATCGTCTCTCTGGGATCGGTTTCAGAAATATTTCCTCGCTTACGAGGATCTCGGTTTTTTCATCGATATCAGCCGGATGCGTTTTCCGGATGATTTCCTGTCGCGCATGCAGCCGAACGTCGAACACGGCCTTGGCGCGATGGATGAACTCGAAGCCGGGCGCGATCGCGAATCCTGACGAAAAGCGAATGGTCGGCCATTATTGGCTGCGCGCGCCGGAGCTTGCGCCTAACGAGCAATTGCAGCGGGATGTGTCGGAAACAAATCGGCGGATTAAGGAATTTGCTGCACGCATCCACGCAGAAAACAAATTCCGCAACCTGCTCCTGATCGGAATTGGCGGTTCGGCGCTCGGGCCGCAGTTTGTTTCAGATGCGCTCGGCTCACCGTCCGATCGCATGAAGTTATTCTTTTTCGATAATACCGATCCGAACGGATTCGATCGTGTTTTCGCGCAGCTTGAGGACTCGTTAGGCCAAACGCTTGTCGTTGTCATTTCGAAGAGCGGCGGGACAAAAGAGACGCGCAACGGCATGCTGGAGGCGGAAGCACGGTTTCGCAAAGCGGGAGTCGAGTTTGGGCAACACGCCGTTGCCGTTACCGGTGTCGATAGCGAGCTCGATCGTTACGCAAAGTCTAACAAGTGGTTGGACCGCTTCCCCATGTTCGATTGGATCGGCGGTCGGACTTCGGTCATGAGCGCGGTGGGTTTGCTGCCGGCGGCGTTACAAGGAATCGACATCGATAGCTTTCTGGCCGGCGCAGCAGCTATGGACAAAAAAACGCGCGAGAAAAGCGCGCTGCACAACGCCGCGATGTTGCTCGCGCTCATGTGGCATTACGCCGGAAATGGCCGGGGCGAAAAGGACATGGTCATCCTGCCCTACAAAGATCGTTTGCTTCTCTTCAGCCGCTATTTGCAACAGCTGGTCATGGAGTCGTTAGGCAAGGAAAGAGATCTCGATGGTAACGTCGTGCATCAAGGCATCGCGGTTTACGGGAACAAGGGTTCAACCGATCAGCATGCCTACGTGCAACAACTGCGCGATGGTGTCTTGAACTTCTTTGTCACCTTTATTGAAGTGCAAAAGGATCGCGCCGGGCAAGCCTTCGAGGTGGAACCTGGCGTGACGAGCGGTGATTACCTGCACGGTTTTCTTCGCGGGACACGCACGGCGCTTTACGGAAACGGACGCGAATCGATCACCATCGCGATTCCGGAAGTGAATGCCTTTAACATCGGCATGCTGATTGCGCTTTACGAACGCGCGGTCGGTTTCTACGGATCGCTCGTCAACATCAACGCCTATCATCAGCCGGGCGTTGAGGCGGGGAAAAAAGCCGCCACCGCAGTGCTGGATTTGCAGCAGCGTTTACAGAAACAACTGGGCTCTCGCGCAGAGACTGCCGAGGAGTTGGCGCAGAAACTTGGGGCCGATCCAGAGGATGTGTACCACGTTTTGCGGCATCTTGCGGCCAACGATTCTGCGATCAGTCGTAGCGTCGGCGAAAATCCCGGCGCCGATAAGTTTTCATGGAAATAGCGACACGCTATTTTCGATGCATACTGTGGGGCGAATTCCGCTCCTGATGTTGCACCCGTCTGACTCCAACAACCACTCCGCGACCCTGCAGGTACCGATGTCGCGTGTGGTCCGTTTCGTCAGGCAATTGAGCCATGACCTGCGGAATCATCTCAATGCCGCGGAGTTGCAGGCCGCTTACATGAATGAGGTGACGACAGACGCAGAGATGAAAGGCGAAGTGCAAAGGCTGCGCGGAATGTTTTCCGATATGGGAAGCAGCCTGCAAAAACTTACCGGTGCCTTGGCGGAGATAAAGTTGACCACGATGCCGTATGAGGCCGCCGCGTTTCTGGAAGATTTACGGAGCAAACTGCAATCGCAATTTCCCGAAGAAGCAAAGTCAGTGCAGTGGACGATCGAAGTGGAAAAGGCGCAGCTGAATATCGACCCGCAGAACTTGCAGCTCGCGTTCCTGGAACTTTTTGGGAACGCGTTCCAACACAGTCGGGGAAATGAAGCGATGGAAGCGAGCGGTGCAATTACGGCGGGCGATTTTGTTTTCACTCTGCGTGAACCGAAGGCGCAATTTGAGGGCTCCACCGATAAATGGGGCCACGAACCTTTCGCCAAAGTCATGCATGGACATTATGGCCTTGGACTCCATCGGGCGCGTTCTATCATCGAGGCTCATGCCGGCCGCTTTGACGCCCAGTTTGATTCAGCTCGCGCCTCTCTCGTTACGACGGTCGCGCTGCCGCTTCATCAGGTCTAACAAGTCGTCGGAGCGGAAATGACGATGGCAACAGAGAACAGGCGCATTCTGATCATCGACGATGAGCGTCCGATTCTGCTCACGCTCGAAGCGCTCCTCAGCCGGCACGGTTATCAAGTAGAAGCGGCCAGCACTGCGGCGCAGGGTTTGCGCGCGCTCAAAAATAATCCCCCGACGGTCGTTCTCCTGGATTTGCAATTACCGGACGCTCAGGGACTGGAAATGCTCGAGCAGATCAAACGCGAGCACGCGGAAACTCAGGTGATTATTTTGACTGCGCACGATTCGCTGAACAACGCGATCGAATCGATCAAGCGCGGCGCCTATCATTTCATTAGCAAACCGTACGCGCCGGAAGAATTGCTCAGCCTGATTGAAAAAGCGATGGAGAAACAATCGCTCCTTCGCGAAACGGAAGAATTGCGCGAGCGGACGCAGCAATTGGAAAAGCGTCTCGAAATCGCGGAGACGCGACTCGCTCCGGTCTTCAAGAGCAAGGCGATGCAGGAAATTCACGAACTGATCAACGCCATGGCTCCGTCGGACGCGAATGTTCTGGTCACGGGCGAGAGCGGCGTCGGCAAAGAAGTGATCGCGAATGTCATTCACAGTCGCAGCCGACGCGCCGACAGCCCAATGGTGAAATTGAATTGCGCTGCGTTTCCGCAAACGATGATCGAATCGGAATTATTCGGCTACGTGAAAGGCGCGTTCACCGGCGCGATGCACGATTTTCCCGGAATGATTGCGGCCGCGGCGGGCGGCACACTTTTTCTGGACGAGATTTCCGAGATGCCATTGGAATTGCAGACGCGTTTTTTGCGCGTCCTACAGGAACGCGAATACCGCTCGTTAGGCAGCACGAAAACTTTGAAGGCCGACTTTCGTGTCATCGCCGCAACCAATCGACCGGTCGCGCAAGCGCTGGCGGAAAATCGGCTGCGGGCCGATCTCTATTACCGCATCAATACTTTTCAAATCGAGGTTCCGCCGTTGCGCGACCGCAAGGAGGACATTCCGCCGCTGGTTGCATCCTTCGTGAAACAGTTTGCGCAGCAAATGGGGAAAACGGAACCGGAAATCGCGCCGGAAGCATTTCAGAAATTGCTCGACTACACCTGGCGCGGGAACGTGCGCGAATTACAAAACACCATCGAGTACGCGGTGGTGCTGGCGCGTGCGGGCACAATCGGAATCAAAGAATTGCCCGTCGAAGTGCAATTGCCGTCCGTTCTCCAAAGCAGCACGCACGTGTCACCCACACATAACGGCGGGGTGCAAAGTCTCGGTAATCTTGAACGTGAAGCGATCTTGCAGGCCCTCGCGCAATCGCATGGGAACAAGAAAAAAGCCGCGCAGCTGCTCGGGATTCAACGCCCGACGCTTTACAACAAGATGAAGCGGCACGCGATCCAGCTCTGAGCTGATTTGTAGCGGCGGTCTATGACCGCCGAATCTGTCGGCGCTTTCGGCGGTCATAGACCGCCGCTACAATATTTCCGTGTCCCGGCATCTCGATAAGGTTCTCGCGCATGCGGAGCGGCAACTCGCACCCGCCGGCGGCGCGCGCCCCACTGAGGTCCTGCCGCTCTACAAGAAATTTCTTCGCATCGAAGAGCATCGTTTGCGTTTGAAACACCAGGCCGGTGGCGGCGGCCGCGAGATTTGCGCGCGCCGGCGCGATCTCGTCGATGTCCTGCTGCAACATGTTTTTGCGGCGGCCGATTCATTTGCGCGGCAGCAAAAAAATCTTTCCCCTACTTCGCTGACTCTGCTCGCGCTGGGCGGTTATGGCCGCGGCGAACTAAATCCTTCGAGTGACGTCGATGTGATGTTTCTGCACAACAACAGCCGCGAGCAAGTTTCACCCTACGCCGCGCAAGTCATCGAACAGGTGCTGTATCTACTTTGGGACATCGGTTTCAAAGTCGGCCATTCCACGCGCTCCGTGAAAGGCGCGATCACGCAAGCGAACAAAGACATGCTGACGAAGACGGCCATGCTCGAAGCGCGCTATCTCGCCGGCGATCAGAAGGTCGAAGCTCTCTTTCGGACGCGGTTCCGCGCGAAGTGCGTGGCGGGTTACGAACGGCATTACGTCGAGCTGCGCATGCAGGATCAGGCGGAGCGGCATGCGAAGTTCGGCAACAGCGTTTACATGCAGGAGCCGAACCTGAAAAGCGGCTGCGGCGGATTGCGCGATTATCAAAATCTTCTTTGGATGACTTATTTCAAAGAAGGCGCCCTAACGACCAATCAACTTGTCGGAAAAGATTGGTTGAGCGAAGCCGATCAGCGCCGAATCGAAGCCGCCTACGATTTCCTTTTGCGGCTGCGCACCGATCTGCATTACGCCGCCGGCCGCGCGAACGATGTGCTGCATTTGAATCTGCAGGAACAAATCGCGCAGCGGTTACACTACACGCGCAGAGGTCGAGCGCTTCCGATGGAGGCGTTGATGAAAGATTTCTATGGGCACACGCGAATTATTTATCGCGTGACCGAGCGCATCACCGAGCAATTTGCCTCCGGTCGTTCGATCAACGGCGCGCGAAGTCTGTTCGGATTTCTACCGATGGTCCGTCCCAGGGAAGAGAGGCTGGGAGATTTCATCAATCGTCAGGGGCAGCTCTATCTCCATGACTTGGATCTTTTGAAAAAAGAACCGAGCGCCATCCTGCGCATCTTCGAGACAGCACAATTGCACTCGTTAGACCTGAGCCCGGAACTGGAAGATCATCTCGCCCGCCAACCAGCGCTGGTGACGCGGGCTTTTCGTTACGCCACGGCACCGCGCGAGATTTTCAAACGCATTCTGTCTCGCAAAGGAAGCGCCGCGGCCACTTTGCGCCTGATGCATCGGGTGGATTTTTTAGGCAGATACATTCCCGAATTCGGACCGCTCACTTGTTTGGTGCAGCACGAATTCTTTCATCGCTACACCGCGGACGAACACACTTTGATCTGCATCGATAAGCTCGATGAACTGTGCACGACCACCAGTCCGCGATTGCGCGCGTATCGGGAGCTTTTCGAGAAACTGGAAGATCCACTCGTGCTCTATCTCGCATTACTCTTGCACGACACGGGCAAGGGCATCGGCGCCAAACCGCACGCGGAAGCGAGTGCTCTTTTCGCGCAGCGTGTTGCAGTTCGTTTGCAACTGACTTCGGAGCAACGCAAATCGCTTATTCTTTTGGTGGACAACCACCTGATGCTTTCCAACATCGCGCGGCAGCGCAATCTGGACGATCCGGAAACCGCCGTAGAATTAGCCGGCCTGGTGCGTGACCAAAAAAATCTCGATGCACTCATGTTGTTGACCCTGGCCGATGGTCAGGGCACAAGCGCGGAGAAATGGTCAGACTGGAAGGAGTCGTTAGTCTGGCAGATCTATCATGCCACTTCGCAATACCTGGCAGATCAGGCGGCCTTTCATCTCGCGCGAAAAATTGAACGCGAAAAAGTGCAGCGATGAAGTTAGCTCCGAACTTCCGGAAGACTTCCGCGCAGAAATCGAAGCGCACTTTGATTTCATGCCGGACAATTATTTCCGCGCCTTTTCCGTGAAGGAAATTGCATCTCACGCGCAGTTGTTTCGCAGTTTCTTACGGAATCTTTACCTTCACGAAAATCCGTCGCTCGCTCCCGTCGTGCAATGGGAGGCGGTCCCCGAACAAGGACATTCCGTCATTTCGCTCTGCGGATGGGACGCGCGGAACCTGTTGGTTCGGATCGCGGGATCGTTCTCTGTCGTCCCACTCAACATTTTGAGCGCGGATGTTTACACGCGCGGCGACAACGTCGTGTTGAATGTTTTTCGCGTGTGCGATGTAAACGGCCGCGCCGTCACCGATGAAGCCGTTTTCGCTCGAGTGGCCGAGACTCTTCGCGCCTCCGCGAATATGGATTTTGATTTCCAGCCTTTGCTCACGGAAGCGAAGAAGCAAAATCGAAAAACGAAAAGGCCCGAGGGTCGAATTCCCAACCACAATCGCAATCGATAACAAAACACATCCCCGTTTTACCCTGGTGCAAATTCAAACGCCGGATCAACTCGGTCTGCTTTTCGAGTTGCTCTCCGTTATGAGTGAGGACGGAATTTCCATCGCGCTTTCGCGGGTGAGCACAGAGAAAGGTGCGGCGATCGACACCTTCTATGTGGTCGATGGCGGAAACGCGCGCAAAAATCACCGAATCCGGCCGGATCGATTCTCTGCAGAAACGTCTTCAACAAGCGGCGGTGGGTAAAATTGCGACTGACTCCGCCGCGGCGGTCGGCTAAGGTTCGCGGCCACCTTTGCCTCGCCAAATGAATGTTCTCATTCTCGCCGCCGGTTACGCCACGCGCCTTTATCCGCTGACGCTGACGAAAGCGAAGCCGCTGCTCGAAGTCGCCGGAAAGCCGATGATCGAATGGGTCCTCGACAATCTGAGTCCGGTTCCAGACATCAAAGGAATCTTTGTCGTGACCAATAATAAATTCGCCAAGGATTTTCAGGAATGGGCCGGCGACATATCAAACGCGCCAGCCGTCGCATCCAATCAAGATCATCAACGATGGGTCGAACGACGACTCCGACAAGTTAGGAGCGATCGGCGACATTGAGCTCGCGCTCTTGCGCGAGAATTTGGCCGAGGAAGATTTGCTCGTCGTCGCCGGCGACAATCTTTTCAGCGCGCCATTGACCGATTTTGTGCGCGCGGCGCTCGGCTCGGAGGCAACGCTGGCGACTTACGACGTCGGTAATTTGGAAGCGATCAAGAAATACAGCGCAATCACCACCGACGCGAATGGAGTCCTAAGTTCGTTCGAGGAAAAACCCACCGATCCGAAAAGCACGCTGACCGGGATCGCTCTTTATTATTTTGCGCGCGAGACAATTTCGCTTTTTACGACCTATATCGCGGCCGGAAACAATCCCGATCAACCGGGCCGTTTTATCCAGTGGCTCTATACGCGCAAGCCGGTCAAGACGCACCAGATCACCGGCACCTGGTTCGACATCGGAAGCAAGGAAACGCTCGAAGAAGCGAATCAGCTTTTTCAGAAATTCATTCGTTAGGCGATTATTTTTTTCGCCCTTCGTCAAACTCGATCAGGTCGAAATAAGTCCGGATATCTTTTCGATTTTCGCCGCCGGCTTCTTTTAAGAAATGAAGAAAGCGCGCTTTTTTCACGGCGGTATCGGGATGCCGTTCGATCATGGCGTGATTCCATTCCTCGATCGCTTCCGGCGAATGTTTCGCGCCGTTCTGCTCGATCCACTCCAGAATGGCCACATCGTTATCGAGACGATGGGCCGCTTCTTCGAAGGCATCCGGATTCAATTTCAGGAATGCGAGCAAATGCTTATCGAAACCAACCGTCTTATAATTGTAGCCGTTGAGCAGGCCTTTGCGATGCAGCTTTGCTTTGTCGATGAGACGCGGCAAATGCACGTAGCCGCCGAGACGGTCGTAAGGACTGCGCGGAAACTTTTTGCGCATTCAGCCCGAGGGCCGGTTAAGTAGCGGGAAGCGGTTGCACCATCCCGGGCAAAACGCCTTCGGGTTCTGCTTTCTTCGGGGCCGAACTTTCCGCCGGTAACAACTCGGCTTGCGTCAATCCACCGCTGCCAATCACGAGCTGACCGGAAAACGTCGCGCCTTTTTCTACGGAGATAGATTTGGCGGTGACATTGCCATCAAGCGAGGCGTTGCGATGAATCACCACCACACCTTCCGCAATGATCTCGCCCGTCATTTGTCCGCGAATCTCGATGCTCTTCGTTCGAACGCGCCGGAAAAATTGCACTTCCGATTTGCGCTCGATCAAAACGTGGCCGCCGGAAACGCGACCTGGAATTTTTCCGCTGTAGTTAATCGTGACCGTGCCGACGCAATGCAAATCGCCGCGCAGCTTTCCTTCCACCAAGGCGGAACTGCAAACGACATTACTACTGCTGAGATCTCCCTTGGCCGTGATATGCACTTCGCCGTGCGTGCGAATGGCGCGACTAAAACTCGTGGTGATTTTGTAATCACGCAGATCTAGATGCGCGCTACACTTCGGGCACGTCGTGGAAGTCGCGGCCGAGGTCACTTCCTGTTTCGCTTTGCATTCGAAACATTCCACGACGGAACTGCGCTGCGGTTTCCAGAAACCCTCGATTTTATTAAGGATCGACGGTTCCTCGCGAACCGAAGGCGGCGCGCTCGGCACTTCCCGCGGCGCACGTAATCTTATCTCGGCCTGCTTCGGCGCGGATGGAACAAAAGCGCTGCCGCATTGCCGGCACATCGTGCTCTTGACGGCAGCATATTCCATCTGCTTGAAGCCGCAGTGCGGACATTCCACACTGAGCTTGGCAGGGCCGGGCTTTGCCACTGGGCGCGGAAGCTAAAAGCTCTCGTTAGGCGCGCGCGCCGAAAGCGGCTTTCACGGGCGTAGCCGGTTCGTCGTTGCGGACGATTTCCGGACGCGAATTCGCGCTCGCTTTGCCCGCACCCGCACTTGTTACCTCGGACTTACCGATGAAAGTGGCCCCTTCTTCGATGACGAGACGCGCAGCTTTCAAATCACCCTGCAACGTGCAGCGCGATTTGAGCTCGCAACGTTCGCCGACAGTGATGTTGCCCTGCACTTTGCCGAAAACAGTGATCGACTTGGTTTTGATCTCGCCGCGAATGTCGGCATTTTCCCCGATCGTCAGAACGCCATCGGAGTTAATCTCGCCTTCAACTTTGCCGTCGATGAGGAGTTCCTTTTGAAATTTGATCGAGCCTTTGATTTCAACGTCGCTCGAGAGGATGTCTTTGCCGGAATGTTCTGCCATAATTTTGTGGTGATCGGTAGTTGGTGGTGGTGTGGGTCTTGGTTCTTCGCGGTAGGCGGGGCCGTTGTTATCATCAGCGCCCGCGCTCAACGATCCTTCTCCGATCGACGACAGGGGCTTCTGCGGGATGAATTTTTTCAGCACACCGCATTATTGAAACCACCTCGCGCGTTTGTCAACGGATTAGAGGGAAAATGATGATTAACAGCGGATTTTGTCTCGAAAGTCAATCATTCTGCGTCGGCGAGTCAGCAATCGACTTTTGCTTATCGAGCGTCCACCCAATCCATCGGAGGCGGTAGAGCGCGCGCGCGCATTTCGATGGGTCTCACTCAATTCTTTCGAACGCTTTGGGCCAAATGACACCGGTCCCGATTGCGGCTAAACCGAGTTGGACATCAACGTTGCAGACCGGCGCAGGGATTGAACCGGCACCGGTCAAGGTGCCGCGGCTATCGTAACGGAAGCCGCTCTACCTCTTCGAACTTGAAGGGGACTCGGGTTGCGTCTGCCTGTGATTTTTTGGGAGGCCTGCAGCCCTTTCATCCGCTTGATCGACGTGATCGAGAACCTTCGCGATCACATCAACCTGCGCCGGGTCTTGGCCACACGGGAATGGGCCATGGCATGCTGCAGAAGACAGCATAGAATATCCATCCTAGTTTCAGGATCCAATTTATCGAGGGCCTCATCGAGGGAGCGCCGGCTGAACTTCAGTTCGTCCTCGGCGTAATCCCGCTCAGTTTTCTTTAGTTTACTTTGTGTGCGTTGCACGCCCACATTGCTTTTCGCGCTGTGAGCACCGTTGGGGTCATATGGGGTCGCCATGTTGTTGATAGAACAGATTTTGGTTTGGCCATTTGTTAAATTTTTAAAAAAATCTTTGCCGAAGACGAAAGAAACCTCGCCAGACACGGTTACCACTTCGGCGCGCTTAGCTAGTCAGGCCAACGGATCATTTGATCGATCGAGCCCGCGCAATTAACTCGATGGGCGGATCCCGCTCGGTCCGGATAATGCGCTCGCGCTTTGCAAGGCTTCCGGAAAAGAACCCGTCAGAAAACGCGAACTCCTGAACGTGATCGAGCTCGTGGCGACCTACAGGTTTTACACCCGAATTGTCCTGCCCTGTCACTCTTTCTTGCATCTCGACCAGGGTTTGAGGTGTGCCGTCGCTGATTCCAATTCACCCACGGCGCACTGCAGAACGGCTCGATCATCGCCGAAGAATTGGGCCCACCAGGATTCGAACCTGGGACCAAGGGATTATGAGTCCCCTGCTCTAACCGCTGAGCTATAGGCCCGCTTCCCATGCCCTAACGAGTTGATTGCACTTGCCATTTCACGGTGATTTTCTACGATCATCGTTATGACGCAAACCCCGACCGGCAAGACGTGGCGAAAAACACGAATGCAAAATCTCGTTCGGCATAAGTCCGGCATCTACTATGCGCGAGCGTTCGGCGGCCGCAAAGAAGTTTGGAAGTCACTGAAGACATCACATTTCGGAGTCGCTCAATCAAAGCTGGCGAGCTTCATGAAGCAACACCGTGCGCATCTCGCCGCGGAAACGAACCCGGGCCGCGGGAAGATGACGTTTGGCGAGGCGCTCGTGATTCAGCGCCGCAAGATCAAAGATGATGTCGAAAAGAAAAACACGAAGCCTAGCACTGAACACTACTGGACACAGATATTCGCCGCGCTGTTGAAGAGCTGGCCGCTCCTCGAGCAGCAAGACATTCGAAAGATCCGCGAAACCGCGTGCGAAGAATGGGCTCGCCGGTTCGCGCGCACATCTTCGCCGACCAGATTCAACAATACGCTCGGCGGCCTCCGTCACGTTTTCAAAATCGGATTGGATGCCGGTCTTATTCACACTGATCCCTCTGCCAAAGTGGAACGCATGACGATTCGCAAGAAGCGTTTGCAGCTACCGAGTGTTTCCGAGTTCGCCGCGGTGGTCGAAAAGATTCGATCGGCCGGCGGGTGGTGTTCGAAAGATTGCGCTGATCTCGTTGAAGGCCTGGCGTTCACGGGTCTGCGAAAGGGCGAGGCGGCGGAAGTCGAACGGCGCGACCTCTTGTTTCAGCGCGACCAAATTGTCGTTCGCGGAAACTCAGAGAACGGCACGAAGAATTGGGAAGAAAGGCGAATCCCTATGGTTCCAGCGGCGCGTGAACTCTTCGAACGAATGCTCGCATCCAGAGATGGCGAGCCGCGGACGGAAAAAGTATTCCGCGTTAAAGAGGCGCAAAAGGCAATCGACGCCGCGTGCCGCAAGGTCGGAGTCGCGCGCATCACGCATCACGATTTACGGCACCTTTTCGCGACAACGTGCATCGAATCAGGAATCGACATTCCAACGATTGCCGGGTGGTTAGGTCATAAAGACGGAGGCGTGCTTGCGATGAAAACCTACGGTCATTTGCGCGACGAACACAGCTCGGCACAAGCGAAGAGAGTGAGCTTTGGTGAAACGCGACACTAGATAACGCAACGGAAATTGCGGTGAATTCGTTGACGGATTTGTCGGGCGGTTTATCAAATAGTGGCGATGAGAGCAAAAGAAGTCGCCGATAGTGTCCCTCGCCACTTAAATAAGCGACGGGTTAAGAACAGAAACAGAATCCCGCTACGCGATCGCGTAGCTATATCTCCGGCAGAGTTCGCTAGCTTGTTCGGCCGAGAGCCTGTCTGGGCTTATCGCCAAATCTGGAGTGGTCGAGTTAAGACCATCACTGATATCGGCAGAATAATGATACCTCAGTCCGAGGTAACCCGCGTCCTGGATTCAGCAGGCGTTTACAACGGCGCTGCGGTTGACAAGACGGCTACCAAAGTATGAAGACGGCTGTCATAGGACATAAATTCCCGACGATGCTTGATTCGGAGGAAGTGGCCGCGCGATTCGGCTTCACGCCCAAAACTTGGCGGGCGTGGGCGAATGAGAAAGAAATTGATCACATCAAGATAGGCCGCCGCATCTTGTTCCTACCTCACCAGGTTGAGCGATTTCTGGAACAGCGAACAATCTCATCGGCCGTTTCACAGAATAGTTAGGATGGACGCCGGCGCCGACAATGGCGGCGAGATCCGAACAGCGGACAGGGCCCCGGATGATGGCCCCTTCTGTTGGCAAACAAAGGAAGCTCGACGAATGATTCGCGACAAGTTTGCCGAGAGCCGCAATGTTACATCGGCGCTCGCTCTCTACGACGCGTTTACTGAGATCGCGTCGGACGAGCAGAACGCGACGTTCACCGCTTCGGTTCCCTACATCGCTAATCTTGCGGGGATGTCTGATAGGACTGCGGGCCCATTGATCGAACCTTTCGAAGAGCTAGGGCTGATTCTTGTTAAACGAAACAAGGTTCCAGGCAGCAAGTTGAAGGCACCTAGCACCTATACAGTCCTCCCGTTCGGCAATAAGCGCGTAACGAACACAAATAAACGCGCATCGATCCGAAAAGATACGCAGCAACACTCGTTGCCGAGATCTGAAGAATCTTATGAAGAAACAACAACAACAGAAGTTGAGGCAGAGCAGCTGATTGCTCAATTCCAACCGCGCTATCCGCACATTGATGTTCGCGCCGAATATCGCCACTGGTTCAAGAAGACCACCAGTAACCGGATTGAGCCGCGGTCGTCAGGCTTCCAGGCCTTCCTTAATAAATGGAGGCCGAGAGCCAAACCATTAAAGCGTGAGTCATATAAATCGCCAGCTGTCCGCCTACGACCGATTCGGGAAGTCACGGATGAGGAACGTGCTGCTACCAGGGAAAAGTGGCACAAAGAAAAAGCGGCCCTGCTTAGAAATCTAAATGCGTGAGTTAACAACAAACACCATGTGTGATTCACGACCTCGCTCACTCGCATCCGGTAGTCTATGACGAAGCCGGCGCACACTTCATCGATACCGATCATCCGGTTGAGCATATCGAACCGCTCGAGATGCCAGATGACCAAGCGGAAAGAGACGCAGCGCTAAAGGCGATCCGGTGGATGCTCGAAACAATTGGACCAGCTGGGATATTAGCCAAGGTCTTAGCTCTTCGATTCCTGCTTCACATGGAGCCGCGGTCAATGGAAGAGGTCGGCGAAGCGAACGGACTCTGCCGGGCTGCTATATCAAAGTATGTCGTAATGTTCGGAGACGCGATGGGAATGGCGACATTGAAGAGCAAGCGAGCGCGAAACATTTACTCACGCGCACAACGCGAGGCGTGGAAGACGCGACCGCGAAAGAACATGCGACAGAATTCGACGGGTCCTTTCGCCACCTAAGCACCAAGCAGGTTCCAAAGTGCGCGGTTATTTCTTAGCGCGAGAACTTTTGGAAAATCTCCACAATAGATTTCGAGTTTCATAGGCAAAACGAGGAAATCTGTGGGGAAATGCACAAGACCATTTCTGATTTTACCTATGAAAATCGAGAACGCTTGTTGTGGAGCCTATAGGGCCCCTATGTCTAGGATTTCACGGGGCCCTTTGGAACCTGCCTTCGGTTCTTGCCTGGGAAGGACCCTGAACGTTGACACTCGCGCACGAGCGAAGTGCCAGACGACAACCCTCCCCAACTGATTCGCTACCTCACCGGTAGGCAGTTAGCGCAACGCTTGAACCTGTCCTCGACGCGAGTGCAGGACCTGATCGGTAAGGGACTCCTACAACCGGACGCACGAGCCGGCGACATGACGCTGTTTCAATCGGAGCGCATAGAAGCGCTCGCAGACATCGTTGAGAAGAACAGGGCGAACAACTGGCGCCACTGCACGCCATGAACCGCTTATTCTCCCCCAAAGACCTTCGCGACTACTCGTTAGGCCGCGCCATCACCGACATTGTTAACACCGGCGGTCCTGTCGGACTTGAGAAGGAAATTCACCAGGAACTTTCCACCTACAACAAGCGCACCCATCAAATTCCGACGGATGGAATCGCTGTGCCGATCGATGCTTTTGCTCGGGACATGACCACGGGCGTTTCCGCGCAAGGCGGCGCTCTCGTCCAAAGCACGAAGTTAACGATGGTCGATATTCTTCGGAACAAGAGCGTAGTGCTAAGGAACAACGCCACCTTTATCCGAGACTTAAAAAGCGGTGCGTTTCTGCCGCGCCAATCCGGCACCGCGTCTGTCAGTTGGTTATCGGAGACCGGCGGCGCGTCCGAAGCTGACGGAACTTTCGACACGCTCCCGCTCACTCCGCACCGAATCACCGGACAAACCAATTACAGCGTCCAACTTTTTCGCCAGACCAACGAGATGATAGAGCAAGTCGTGCAGAACGATTTGACGGAACTCATAAGCGTCGCACTCGACGGCGCGGCGGTCCTCGGCACAGGATCTTCGAATCAGCCGAGGGGCATTGTGAATACCACCGGCGTTGGAAGCATCACGCTGGGCGGGCCGGCGTCCTTCAGTAATATCGTCGAATTTGAACGCACACTCGCTGCAACAGGAAACGTCGACACGAGCGGGCCGCAACCGCCAGTCTGGATAGCTTCGCCGAATACCAGGGCAAAACTCCGACAGAGACCGCGGCAATCTTCAGGCGTAGAAGGAAACTTCGTTTGGCCAGAATCCGGCAACGAGATGCTCGGTTACAAAGCCGAAGTTTCGAATCAGCTTACGTCGACCCATCAACTCATTTTCGTTTGGATGCCGGACGTTGTAGTCGCGATGTTTGGCGGGGCTTTCGATATGGTCATTGACCCCTACACGCTCGCGGCCACAAGGCAGATCAAGGTCACGATCAACGCTTTTGCCGATGTGGTTTTGCGCCATGCAAGCTCGGCGACCGTTTCCTCAGACAGTGCGGCTCAATGACGCGCCGATGTGGAACGGATTCAAGGAAGCGGCCGGCGAACGATTGGCCGCATGGAAAGATTTCTACCCCGAAAAAACAGCCAGGAGACTCGAGAGACTTATGAGAGTTCAATTAATTACCCAAAAGGACGACCGGAAGGTCGAACGCGAACATCAAGCCATCGTAAAAATTCGAATCATCGATCCGGACGGCCGTATGACGAATGCCGTCCAGAGAAAGGCCGGCATGACCGGTGGCGTGTCCTTGCGCGACCCCTATACCGGCCGAGGCGGGATCCATGCGCAGCCGGGCGAGATTCACAAAGTCCGGGAAGAAGACGCGCGAATGCTAGTTGGCGATTGTGTCGCCGAATATCTTTCGCCCAAGGATCAAGCCAAGCACGATGCAACCGAACAACCCGCGCCGCATCACAAGGCCGCCTAATTTTTCTCTGCGGGTTGATGCCGGCGCCCGTCCTGGCACTCCGAAAGACGGGCAAAGTTTCCTTACGTGGCACAATCGAGTAGCAAAGCGCGCGCTGAAATGAAAAGAGAACCATTCCGCGGCGATCCGGATTTGCCAGATCACTTGCGATCCTTGTTCACCGAATTGGAAATGGAAATAGGTCTGCCTTTCGAAGAGCAGATAGCAGAACCGGATTCAGAGAAGCGTTTGTCGGGAACCTAGCGTTACCATGGCCGCACAATTCAACTCTCCGCGAGGTATCGCCATCGACAGTTCAGGCAATTTGTTTGTCGCCGATGCGGGTAATGCCGCGGTTCGAAAGATAACTCCCTCCGGAGTCGTCGCTACACTAGCAACTGGATTCCTCGACGGCGTTCTTATCGATATTGCCGTTGATTCATCTGGCAACGCTTACGTCGTGCGATTTTGGACAGGTCTCGTTAGCAAGATCACTCCTGCAGGCGTGGTCACTACTTTTGCGAGTGGTTTCCATCAGCCCACTGGCATCGCGATAGACTCATCTGACAATCTTTTCGTTTCGACTCAGCAAGACGGAAAGGTCAGTAAGATCACGCCATCAGGCACCGTCACTTTGGTCGCCGTTGGTCCCCTAGATGTTGGGGGGATCCCGCGCGGCCTGTATGGGCTCGCCCCGGATGCGTCCGGCAATCTCTATGTCTGCACGGGATTTTCCACCCTCTTGAAGATCACTCCTGGCGGCGTGGTGAGCACATACAGCGGGACCGTGAATCGCAGCCCTAGTCTGGACGGTACAATTGCAAATGCGCTCTACTGGCAACCACGCGGCATTGCTGTCGATGGTGCTGGAATTATCTACATCGCTGACACCGAGTCTCACGCCATTCGAAAGATCAGCAGCGGTGCTGTCACAACTCTGGCTGGTTCCGCTGGTTCGCGGGGCTCCACAGACGGAACCGGTTCAGCCGCTCACTTCAACTCACCGCACGGCGTTGCAGTCGATAGTACAGGCAACGTCTTTGTCGCCGACACCGGGAACCACACGATTCGCAAGATCACACCGGCCGGCGTGGTTACGACTTTCGCCGGCACAGCGGGCGTTCCTGGTAGCAGTGACTAGAAAGAAAGAGTTATGAGCGAAGCTGTTATCAAGTTAGGACTGGACGCATCCGCGTTTGAAAACGGATTGCGTAGTGCTGCGGCGAAGGCCCAACAGTTCGCAGGTGGGCTACTGGAGAAATTCGCCGGCAGCGGCGCGGCCGGCGGGATTGCGATGGGAGCAGCCCTTGGCATCGGCTTGGGTAGAGCCGCCATCGATGCCCGTAACCAGATGAATGATTTTCATTCCTCAGTTCTTAGAGCCACTTCTAATATTGGTGGCGGCGCGTTCCGGAGCACAGAAGAAATCGATAAAAGCATTAGCACGCTACAATCGAAGATGGATGAACTGCGAGCGACCAATATAGAGTTCCATGGCATTCCGACGACGGCGCGCGCAATCTGGGCTTCCGACGCGATGTTCCCGGGGATGAAAAGCACGCAATCGGTGCAGCAGGCAGGGGAACTAAAGACCCTGCAGAGTGCGATTAAAATCGAACTTGCCGCGCAGATCGAAAAACAGCACGACCTCGTCAGTATTCAGAAAGAAGTATTCTCGGGCAGCCAGCGCGAAGTGGAGAAAATGAAAGAGATGCGCCGTTTCAAAGAAGAAATCGGCGCCATCGATGAACGTTATGCGGGCGTTGAAGGGGGAGGGCCGGCGCGAAACGAACTGCAAAAAGCCGCCGCTGAACGCAACCTGCAAAATCTGGAAACGATCGATCGCACTTACGACATTAAGAAAGACCAGGCCGAGACCGAATACAGGATTACGGAACTCGGCGCGAAATCGGTAAACAACGACAAGACACGCTTGGCGATCGCTAAAGAGCGTCTTGGTGTCCTTAATCGTCAGTTACAACATCCAATGCAGGATGAAGACAGACTAAAGCTGTCATCACAACGCCTCGGCGCCGCTTCGGATGTTTTCAACGCCGGGTTAGCGCTCGATAACATCGACCACGGCGAAGGCGGTTATAATTTCGCTTATCACAATCAACTTCGCCGCTCACAGCGCGAGAAAAGCGCCTACCTGGCCCGCGAGAAAGATGCCGCAGATCGCCATTCCCGCGACTCTAAGGCTGACAAAGAACAGGACGATGGCGGCAGCGACAGCCTTCTTGGAGCAGTGCAGCAAATTCTAGGACTCGTCCAGTCAATGGCAGACTAAGTTCGGAGTAACCTCCTTCCTTCGACGAACGCGCGCACATCCGTTAACCGATAGCGACGCGTCTTCGGTCCTATAAGAACTATCGGGATCTTGCGCGGATCGATATTGAAAGCCTGCGCGACTTCCTTCTTTTTCAACAAACTGATCGCTTCCAGGTCGGCCATGATTCGCGCTGCTAGACGGTCAATTCGCAACGAACTGAACGGCGCCAATTTCTTTTTTCGGGGAGCCTTTTTCATAAAAGAAGAATCGGCCGCGAAGGCCCGCGCGGCTTGAACACGCGGGCGGAACGAGCGTTCAGTTTCCCAAAACTAGGCGGCTGGCTTCGCGCGCATCGGCGAAAAGCTTCAGCCACGGAAACGGCAGCAAGCCGGCGCCTTCTGATTCGTAATAAAATCCGTAGCGCTTCGGATCATAAGCGATCGGAAGCCCGAGCTGGTCGCGCATGAAATCCAAGTCGCGTTGAATTGTTTTCGGCGAAGTCTCGAGCACGCGGGCTACCGTTCTGCAATTAGGGAATCGCCTCGCCTCCATCTCTTCGTGTAGTCGCGTGATGCGAACCAGGATTGGTCTATTCATCGCCGCCTCCCATCAACAACGCGGAGTTCGCCGCTGTTCCAGGCGATCGACAGGCTAATCAATCGCTCGACTTCCGATTTATTGAATCGTTTTTCCGACGCCGCCCGGCCCGAGCGGCCGCGCGCTTTTCCTTTTCCATTCTTCTTCATCGATAAAAAAAGCCTGTTTGAAGAAGGCGTGAACCTTATCGCCGCACGGCATCACCCGGAACGGCTATCTCCAAACAGGCTGTTTCTCTCAGGTTTACTGCGCCGCCGGTTGATTAAGCCGGGATCTGAGTTGGCGATCGCCGTTCACGCAGCGATGGCGAAGTCTATTTGCTCAAGCGTGATTCGTGCAAGACGAATCCGAAAATCAGTCACGCCCGGGTGTGCCGCCCAAAAGCTTTCGCCATTCATCGAAGCTGCCGCGAAAACCGAGATCACAGGCTGGGTAGTAAGTGGACTCGACGGCCTGTTGATGGCGCTTTCCCCCTTTTGAATCGGTGGTCCTGCGGTATCGACGCCGAGAAATGAAGATGTGCACCGCTAGCGGATCGGATTCCTCGCGCATTTCATCGAGCGTTTGCTCTACAGCGGTGACCGCTTCTCTCAGGCGTTTGAGATCTTCAGAAAGCTTCGACAGCCGCACAATGTTCAGTCGAACATGTTCACGATTTACCGTCAATTCCGGTCTCAAGGTTCCCGAACGGTCCAGTTAAATAATTGAAATAGACCGATTCAGATTTCTGAAGATTACGCACAGACTGCTTCTGTACGTTTCCAGTTCGGGTTGAATCCTAATTTAGTAGTAGTAATTGTCCTCGTCGGGCCGGGCCGGTATCTGGTTTAGGTTGTAATGGTTTCGGGCTCCCGAGGGTGTTCTTGAGAGGAAGTGTGGCGTCTTTTTTCTTGACGCGAACAGGCTACGCTGACACCGTTCTCCTACCGAAATAACGGCCGATTCCCTTTGGGTGCGGGAGTTGCTTTTATAACGACGATGAAAACGAACGTGGCTACGGTTAAATCCATGAGTGATCGCAAGGTGAAATTACGCCTCAGCGATGCGCATGTGTTGCGCCAAGACCCCTCGGCCGCGTCCATGCTTCAAAAAAAGAACTCCTGCTTTCCGCACGCCCGACAATTCACAGTCGTGCCGGCGCAGTCTGTTTACGCGTTCGTATAACCTTCGGGCGGGGTTTTGCCTGCTAAGTCGCCTGCGTCAGATCAGTTCTCGTCATTTGCCGACTATAAATTTGTCCTCGAACTGATTGCTTCAAGCGGCGATCAGCCGCTGATCGTTGTCGGAGGACAAGCGGTCAATTTTTGGGGCGAACGCTATTTGTCAGATCGAAACAATCTGGCAAGTCTGCAGCCGTTCACGAGTCACGATATGGACGTGCTGGGAAGCCTTAATCGAGCCTATCGAGCCGCCGCTGAAGCCAACGCGGAAATAGAAACGCCGGGCAAGGGCCAAGCGTCACCGGTCGTCGCCAATATCTACATTGAAACCGGAGGGGCGATCCGGATGGTTCAATTCTTACGCTGTACGCCGGGTGTTTTGACGGCAGAGTTGGTCGAATTGGCCGTGCCGTTCGAATCAGGGGGACAAACTTATTACATAGCCGATCCGATCGCATTATTGGCAGGCAAACTTCACAATTTGATTTCCCTAGATCAGCACGGGCGAAATGATTTGAAGCATCTGGAGATGCTAAATATTTGCGTCCCAATTTTCTTGGCGAGACAACTCAAGGCGATCGAGAAAAACGGCGCGCCGGCCAAAGACCTACTGCGACACTTGGAACGTGTCCTAGCAATTCCCTTGAGCGATACGGGCCGAAAAGTTTCCAGGGAAATGCCTTTGTACTGGTCGACCTTTCTTCCGCTGAAGGAAATTAATGGTACTTCCCACCACCAAGTCGAACGATTTCGGGATCAAAGATTGTGGCGTTGGGCCGAGCATCTACTGCGGGGAGGCCTGACGCCATAATTATCTGATACTGCGGTTTTTCTACGGCCATTTTCTACGGTCGGCGGTGTTTGTCGTCGTCATTCTCTGCAACGAAAAGACAAGCGCCGCAATTTTGTCAGATCGGCATGCAAGGCGTAGACGCACTTTTGCAACGCTACGAAATTCAGCGTAATTCGGGGAAATCCGGGCTGTTTCAATTATGAGTCCCCTGCTCTAACCGCTGAGCTATAGGCCCGCTGATTGCGACGGCTAAATTACTCGCCAGCGCGAAGAGCCGGCAACCAATCATTTCGCACCGCAATGAATTGGCTGGCGCGAAAGGCGTTGCCCGGAAGAAATTTCGAATCGGTCCGAATCGTCCCCGTTTGGGTGTAGACGACGGTGTAATCCGGCAGCGCGGGCGCATCGCCGATATCGAAAATAATATCGGGGCGCGGAATCGCGCAGTCGCGTTCGAGCTCAGCGCGATGCGCAAAATAATATTCGTAGTTGAGCTGCAATCCGCCGGCGGTGCGGTCCAGCTTGGCCAGCGACGGACAGGAACTGAAACGTCGATCGACCAGACCGCGGCGATCAAGAATTTCCACCTGACCAAAATATCGGCCGACGACGTAATAGGCGACCATCCCAAGTTGCGCGCTCATCATCCGCACCGGTTCAGCGTCTGATTTCGCAGCACGGATTTGCCTAACGAGTGCATCCAATCGGCGCACCGTCGGGATGTCACGCAGGTTTGGTCGATTGCTGCGCTCGAACCAACTGAAGTCTAACGAACGCAATTCTGTCGCATAAGGCTCGGTGGTAACTGAGTTCCAAAATGGAACTGCCGTCGAGTCATGCGCCGCGAGTCGATAGATTGCGCCCACTTGCGCGAGCGGGAGAACGATCGCCGCGATGCGGAAGCGACTCGGCGAAAATTGCGACAACCCAAATGCGACGAACAATGCGGCAATCGGCAGCAACGGAACAAAGAACCGCCCTGCTTCCATCCAATCTCCACCCGCGAAGAGAACAAATGCGGCATAGCTGCCAAAAAAAAGCAGGGCGAAAACCAGATGCGCATTCGCCATTTTTTCGCGAAGAATTTTTCGGACCGCGAAAAACATGCCGGCGAGCGCTGCGATGGTGAACAACGCGACGCCGGGCTCGAGAATGATTTGCTTCCGATAATAGTGCAGGCCGGATTTGAGCGTGTGCGCGGAAAGATTGCCGGATTTTGCGCTGACCGGCTGCGGAAAAAGACTGCCGAACGTGTGCCAGCGCCAAAGAAAGATCGCGGCGGTGATGATCACGGCAAGCACGATGAGTGGAATGACCCTTCGTCCGATATTGTCACGCCGGTACAACCCGACGACGACAGCGCCGATTAGCATACAGAAGAGAACGAGCGGCTGCTCTGGTCTAACGAGTACAAAGGCCAGCATCGCAATGGCGATCCAAATCAACTTCGCGCTAATCAACCTCTCGTTAGGCGGCGAAACGAAATCGCCGAAGAGCAGAACGATCCAAACCGCGAGCAGAGCGCAGAGGGTCGCTTCCATCCCACCAAAACTCCAGTAAGCGAAATAGGCCGAGCTCGCGGTCAACAGACCGGTCGGGACCGCAAGTCGTTGATCGATGCGCGTCGCAAGTTGTTGCACCAAAAGCACCGCGACCACACCGAAAACAATCGCGGAAAGGCGTCCCAAAATTATCATGTCGATTCCACTCATGCGATGCGCGGCGGCCAGAATCAGCGCATGCAACAGCGTCGAACTCTGTTCGATCGCGTCGCCGTTGTAATTCATCACCCGCCCGAAACGCGACAGACACAACGCGACCCAATAACCAATGTGCGCATCGTCGCGCCCTCCCGCGGGGAAGAACACGATGCCGATTGCGAGCAGCAGTACCGGCGCAGCGGCGCGACGAAGGGCTGTCATGCGCGAAAACTATGCGGACGAACGGTGAAGTCCCATTATAATTCGCAATGCCTCAAGCTCGCGCTCGAGCTCATCTTTTTCTCGCCGTCGTTTGTCCCATGGCGAACGAAGCCGCCACCGCGGTCGATTTCGTTCACGCTGTTCTGGAACAGTGTCGTGACTTTCGGCAAACGAAGATGCTGATCGTGCTCGACCGCGTCAGCACCGATCAAACCCGCGAGCTGATGGAAGAACTAGCGCGCAGCACGCAGGAGCTGGAAGTAGTCTGGGCGCCGGAAAACCGCGGCATCGCCGACGCGTATTTGCGCGGACACCGCGAAGCAATCTCGCGCGGCGCAGATTGGATCTTGGAAATCGACGCCGGGTTTTCGCATCAACCTTCGGACATTCCCCTGCTCTTCGCCAAGATGGATGAGGGTTACGATTGCGTTTTCGGCAGTCGCTTTTCGGCCGGTGGAAATTTGAAGGATAGTTCGCTCGGCCATCGTGTCGTTAGTTACGGTGGGACTCTTCTGACAAATGCTCTCCTCGGCACGAAGCTGCATGACATGACTAGCGGTTTTCAGCTTTTCTCGCGCAGCGCACTGGAAATGATTCTGCGCCGCGGTATTCATGCGCGCGGACCATTCTTTCAAACGGAAATGAAAACATACTGCCGCCGCCTGCGCATCGCGGAAGTTCCTATTCAATACAGCTCGGCCAGCCATCAGGTCGGGCGCAAAGCAATTAGCGACGCGTTGCTTAATCTCGGCCGGCTTTTCGGGCTGCGCCTACTCGGCCGGGTCTAACAAGTGCTCATGAATCACCGCACCTGCATCGTCGTTACTACAATCAACAAGGGCGACATTCTTGATGGTTACTGCCGCCAGATTGATGTGGAAGGAATGCGCGACGCCGTTCGTATCGTTGTCATACCCGATCGCAAGACGCCGGCTGAGCTTTACCGCAAATGCTCAAGCCTTATCGAAAGCGGTTTCGATTTGCGCTGCCCTACGCTCGATGAGCAGGATAGCTATCTCAAGAAGTTCACCGATCTCGCACCTCTTATCCCATACGATTCCGAGAATCGCCGCAATGTCGGATACTTAATGGCACTAGAATCCGGCTACGAAGTTCTTCTTTCGATCGACGACGATAACTACTGCATCGGCGAAACCTTTACTACCTGCGGCCTGGTTTGTAGCGACAGCTTAACCATGCCTGCCATCCATAGTGATAACGGTTGGGTTAACTTTTGCGACATGCTTGAGCTTCAACCCAAAAGCCGTGTTTTTCCGCGAGGTTATCCTTATGCTCGACGCACGGAAACGCCGGTCGTTAGCTACTGCGAAGAAACAGGTCGCGTGCGCATGAATGTTGGCCTTTGGCTGGACGAGCCCGACCTTGACGCTATCACCTGGCTGGCCGCGCCGGTGCGCGCGCAACGATTCACCGCCGATTCCTGCTTTCTAGGTCAGAACACGTGGAGCCCGATTAACACCCAAAACACCGCGCTGCATCGTGATCTTATCGTTAGCTACTACTGCGTTCGCATGGGGTATCCGCTGGGCGGTATGCCGATCGATCGGTTCGGCGATATCTTCAGCGGTTATCTTTCACAAGCTTGTATTCGCCACCTTGGCGATCGAATTCGTGCGGGCACACCTATCGCTGATCATAAGCGCAATGCGCATAACTACCTGCGCGATCTGGCGGGAGAATTTGGTGGTATTCAGGTGCTGGAGCCTTTCATCGAGTGGCTGCATGATGCGAAACTCGAAGGCTCGAGTTATCCGGAAACCTACCTGGCGTTAGCAGATGCGATCGATGCCCAGGTCGCTCACTTCACCGGGGCGATTTGGAGCGATGCGACGCGTGGTTTTTTCTATCAGATGACTCTTTGCATGCGGCAATGGGTCAAAGCCTGCCGCTCCGTTTCCTGAGATTACGGCTTGGCTGGCGGTGCCTTATCCTGTTTGTAGGAGGCGCGCTTAAAATCGCGTTTCGCTTGCAGGTTCGCTTCGTGTCTTTCGCGATGAGGAGTTATCGGATTGGCGATGCTGAACACGCCCGCCATAAGTGCCTTGGTTCGCTCGTTCCAGATATCGCCGTGGTTAGCGATGATACTCTTATCCACCTGCACGTCCCAATAGGGAACATCGACGGCGGAAGTTCTTTTTATTTGCCAGAGCTCCAGCCCGCCGCCTTGCCCAGGTAGCGCAACCTTATCGTTCGATAACAAATGAGAAAGGTTTATCTCCAATGCCGTGAGGCCGGCTGGTGGTTGGTAAGATTCATCGAGCTTCTTTGCCACATGGTTAACCAGCGATTGGTTGTGGCCCGGTGTCGAAGTAAAGTAAGCACGCTCGCTCTCCTTGGTTTCTGCGCCGGGATCGCCTACTTGATTGAATGCTTTAGTAACCGCAGCGATCGATGTCCCCAAGGGGAAGAACTTTCCAGTCGCTCCGTCAGCTGTGGAAGTAATGGAAACGAAGAGCGGTCGCGCATTTTCCGTTTTCTCCTGATAGAGCGCGGCGATCATCTGCCGACTTAGGATAGAATCGGAAGCAGGATTCAGCACCAGAGTCAGGTCTGCCGGCAATGAGTTATACCGATGCGAACGACCATGCATCTCGGCGTCGATCGCATGGGCCACGGCTCTTTCTACGACTAAGCCGCCGAAGGAGTGGCCTAACAAGATAGTGTATTGCTCACTCCGCCCGTGAGTCCGAGCGGCTTCAGCGATCGAAGAAATGGCATCGAAACAATCGAAGTTACTCGCTAACCGCTCGCGCCGCGGCTTTGCGACTGTAGAAGCTCAGTTGTCTGACAAGCGGAACGTCGGTGATCTCACCACGCCAGCCCAGATAAACACCAATGACCTGAAACCCCTTATCTCTAATTAATGGGGTAGCGGCAATCTGAGCGAGGAAGGTCTCGAACCGGTTAACATCTCCCGAGCCGGCGTTATTATGCCAGCCATGCACATAGCTAATGACCAGCGGTTTCCTCGTCGTGCGAACGAGTTTAACCGCTGCTTCTACCTGCGAAGTATCGAGGTATGAGCCTTGTTCGCCGAACTCGATGAAGGCGATATTGAAACCCGTGCCCGGTTTGATCGATTGGGGAACCTGGCCGGTCGTATTCTGATATAACGGGGACAAGTGCTCGCACCCGGCAAGCAGCGCCAAAGAAAAGCAGCAAACCAGTTTTGAAATATTAATGCTCGCATTCAAGCGAGTATGAAGTCGTTAGGCAAGAATAAGAACGGCCGCTTTTCCTTGCCGAAGTGCAACCGTTGGTTAGGCCTGATCCGATAGAAAGATGTAAATGAGTCCCGCCCGGCTTGACCGTTGCCCCTCAATCTGCAATGTCACCTCCAACTACTACCGAGGAAAACTAACTCATGGCTCTCCTGCCGCGCGAAAAGAAAAGAAGCGAAGTCTTCGTCTGCGATAACTGCGGACTGCGCAAACGTCTGCCCAGCGACAAACGCCATTGGTGTGATAATTGCACCACCGGTTCGCCGATCGAAATGCGGCGGGCCAACGACAAGCGTCTCAATTTCGGACGCGTCCCGCCCGCGGAAGTTCCGCCCGCGCGCGAACGCACCTGGTAAGACACGCTAGTTGATCGCGGCCTAACGAGTGCCTGTTTCCTACCGCACGATCGCGGGCGAATAGGCTTTGGTTAGAAACACCTTTGGCGCCGCCTTGCCTTCGGCGTCCGCTATCCAAACATTAGTAGTGGCACTGGAACCTTCGGGGTTATCAGAGACCGCATACAGAACATGCGCGTCGTCGAGCCATTCGATTTGATCGTCGATGCTTCGCTTTTCTGCGAGCGGCGTTTCCTTCATGCCGGCGAGATCAAGGACATGCAATTGCCAGATGAGCCGATTATCAATGATGAAGCGTTTCTTGTAAGCGACGCGTTTCCCGTCGGGCGAGACGGAAGGACATTCGACGTTGTCGTGGACGACTTTCCCGCTGCGGGTGGCGAGGTCGCCCATCATAAGGTAATGCGCGTGATTGGATGAAAGGGTACAATAAAAATTCCGCGAATCAGGCGTGAAGCTCACTCCCCAAAAATTGAAGTCAACCGCATGAAACGCCTGGCCATTGCGCGTCACAGAAAAATCCTCCAGAGAAGCGAGCACCTTTCCGGTCGAAGTTTCGAGCAGAAGTGTTTGCGTGGAAAAATCGACCGAATCATATCCATGGCCGCTGACAAAAACGGTGCAGGCGGCGATGGCGCCATCGCGCGAAACCCGCGCCCGACTCGGCCCGCCATTAAGCGGAATGTTGAAAAGCGGTTTCAATTTTGAATCGAAAAGAAGCGCGGCATAGGTGGTGAAAACGCCGCGATCCGCGGTCAGACAAATGCCATGACCGCCGGTGAAGTGAACTGCTTCGCAGGAGAAGCCTTCGACGAAACGAAGCTGGTCGCGGTGTTGCAGTTCGACCAGGGCGAGCTTGCCGTAGTTATCGTCCACGCCGGTGTAACGGAAGAACAGGTAGCGGGGCGGTCGTTCAGTTGAAGCACTTGACTCGAAGGCGCCCAGATCTTGTGAGAGTGAAGGTGTCTCCGCGATTCTGTCCGCTGTTGGTCTCGTCCAAACAAAATATGCGGCGAGGAGGCAGACACTGGCCGCGCAGAGAACAAGAAAGATTTTAGTGCGCGAGGTTTTTTCCATTGCCGGAACTTCGCAGCCAGAACATCGCAAACAAAATCGCCAGGACCAAACCTGCGCTTAACATTTCGATCGCTCTTTGCACACCGAAGGTTTGCCAAACCCAGCCGAACAAAATCGAGGAGAGAAATTTTCCGAAGCCAATGAACGTGGCTAGAACAGCCAAAGCGCTGGCCCTAAAATCAATCGGCAATCGGGCGCTGGCCATCGCGACGAGGACCCCCTCAGTGGCGGCGTAGTGAATTCCCATCAGTAATAAAGACACGCCACACAACGCGCGGCCAGACAGATGCGACCAGAGAAGCAACGCGTAGATCGCCACGACCACGAAATTTCCCAACAACAAAACCGGCAGACGGCCATATCGATCTGCGGCGCGTCCGATCGGAAAAGAAAACAACATGTAGATGCAAGCGGTCACGACGTAGAAAAGCGGAAAGAATCCAGTCTTTAAATCGCTCTGACGTTGCAGCAGTAGATAGACGAAGCCATCGCTCATCGTCATGACCGAGAACAAGAATCCGGCGAGGACGATGGGCCAAAAAGCGCATCCACTCATGGCACCTACGATTTTCCGCCAGGAAAATCTCGGACGGAGCGAGGCGGCAATTTCCGGCGGATTTTCCACGAAAAGCCAAAGCACAGCGAGCCCGAGAACTCCAAAAACGAAACTGGTGAGCCAGGCGGCGTGAAAGTCGTTCGGCAAAAGACTGAGCAAGACAAAAGCGATGACCGGACCGAGCAAGGCGCCGCCAGCATCGAGCGCGCGATGCAAGGCAAAGGCACTGGCCAACGACTCGTTAGGCGTGTTCAGTGAAATGAGCGCATCGCGCGGCGCGGTTCGGATTCCTTTACCACAACGATCGAGCCCGATGACAACCGCGATCAAACCCCAGGCCGCACCAGCGACGAGGAGCAGGAGTTTGCTCAGCGCGGAAAGCGCGTAACCAAAAGCGGCCACCTCTTTCGGCTTCCGAGTTCGATCCGCCGCCAGACCACCGGCGAGACTGAGAAACGCCAACGCGAAGCCGTTATAGATGCCGTCGATTGCGCCGTATTGCAGCGTGCCGAGATGCAGGTGCAGCACGAGATAGACCGGCAGCAAACTGTTGACCATCTCCGACGAAATATCGGTCAGCAGACTGGTGTAACCCAATCGCCAGACGACAGGGTGAATCACCGCGACCGGTCCACGATTGCGCGATCGCCAACGTTCGATCCAATCCAGTTGATACATCGGTCACGCGCAGCGCGATTTCGATGCTCTGATAAAACGGCCGACGCGTCATCTGTAAAGGGCGAAATCTAATAGACGCCGCATCTTCTCACCGCGATAGACAGAAGAGATGAACGTCAGTCTACGACCGACACGGGACGAGTTTCTGGCCTTGCTGAAACGCGGCAACGTCATCCCGATTTACGCCGATGTCTTGGCGGATGGTAACACGCCGGTGACAGCGTTCCGTCGGCTGGATGACGGAAAACTTTCCTTCTTTTTGAGTCGGCCGAACAAACGGAACGGACCGGCCGTTATTCCTTCCTGGGTTTTCAACCACGGGTGGTCATGCGCAGCGACGGCAAGACGTTCACCTGTGAAGAAAATGGGAAAACGTCGGTGGAACCGATCACGCAGGATGCGCTGGTTCATCTGGAAAAAGTGATGGCGCGGTTCCGTTTTGCGAACGATCCCGCGTTGCCCCGATTCGCCGGCGGCGCAGTTGGCTATCTTGGTTACGAAACCATCGCGAGCTTCGAGCCGACTGTCCTGCGCGCATCGACTGATAATCTGCGCGTGCCGGAAATGATTTTCATGATCATGAACCTGGTCATCGTTTTCGATCATCGCGAGCGCCGCATGAAACTGATCGTGAACGCCTTCGTCGAGACGCCCGAGGAAGCGGACAATGTTTATGCAAAAGCACAGTCATTCATTGAATCGACTCTGGCCCGCTTGTCTTCACCATTCGAACTTCGGCAGATCGATGCGCAGCGCGAGACGCTTCCGCGTCCGATGGAAAGCAACTTCTCGCGCGAACGTTTCGAGAGCGCAGTGACGAAAGCAAAAGAACACATAGTAGCAGGCGACATTTTTCAGGTCGTTGTCTCACAAAGATTCCAGACCGAGTTTCGCAGCGATCCACTCGATTTGTATCGTTGTCTCCGGCTGGTTAATCCATCGCCTTACATGTTCTGTCTGCGTTTCGGCGACTTCTCGTTAGTCGGCAGTTCGCCGGAATTGCATGTGCGGCTGGTCGATGAGGTGGTCGAGGTGCGTCCGATCGCCGGCACGCGACGGCGCGGCCTAACGAGTGAAGCCGATGCGCGCAACGCCGAGGAATTGCTGGCCGATCCGAAAGAACGCGCCGAGCACATCATGCTGGTCGATCTCGCGCGCAACGATCTGGGACGAATCGCCGAGTTCGGCAGCGTGCGCGTAACCGAGCAGATGATGGTCGAGCGTTATAGCCACGTCATGCATTTGGTTTCGCACGTGAAAGCGAAACTCGCTGCGGGGAAAAACGCCTATGATGTGATGCGAGCCACCTTTCCGGCCGGCACCGTTTCGGGCGCGCCGAAAATTCGCGCGATGCAAATCATTCGCGAACTGGAAGGTGAAACGCGCGGCTGTTACGCCGGCGCGGTCGGCTATTTTGGTTTCGATGGCGCGCTCGATTGTTGCATCGCCCTTCGTTCCGCGGTGCTGAAAGATGGCCGCGTTTATGTGCAGGCGGGCGCGGGCATCGTGGCCGATTCCATTCCTTCGGCGGAATATCAAGAAACGATAAGCAAAGCGAACGCCATTCTGCACGCGATCGCACGCGCGGATGATCCTGATCATCGATAACTACGATTCGTTTACCTACAACCTCGTGCAATATTTCGGCGAGCTTGGCTGTGAACTACTCGTTAGGCGCAACGATCAGGTCTCGTTAGGCGAAATCCGCCGGCTTCGTCCGGAAAAAATCTGCCTCTCCCCCGGCCCCGGCCGACCGGAGAATGCTGGCATTTGTAACGACATCCTTCGCGAAATCGATGTTCCTATCCTCGGCGTCTGCCTCGGCCTGCAATGCATCGGCTCGGTCTTCGGCGGAGAAATCATCGGCGCACCGCAGCTCATGCATGGGAAATCATCACTCGTTAGGCACAACGGCGCCGGAGTCTTCGCTCACCTGCCGAATCCGATGGAGACGATGCGTTACCACTCGTTAGTCGTTAGACGCGAATCTTTGCCTGATTGCCTGGAGCTGACGGCGGAAACGGAAAGCGGTGAGATCATGGCCCTGCAACATCGCCAACTTCCCATTCACGGGGTGCAATTCCATCCCGAATCCATCGGCACGCCGGACGGCCTTAGCTTACTCGAAAATTTCCTGCGCCTTTGAGCAAACGATGGATGTCGCGGACTTCGCGCACCGTCCTCAAATATTCCGACGGCGTCAGCGCCTGCGCCGCGTCACACAACGCCATTTCCGGATTATTGTGCACTTCCATCATCACGCCATCCGCGCCGACCGCGACGCCAGCGCGAGCGAGCGGCCCGACCAGGTGACTCTTACCCGCGGCGTGCGAAGCGTCGACCACGATCGGCAAATGTGAGATGTGACGAATCGCCGGAACGACCGCGAGATCGAGCGTATTGCGCGTGTGTTGCGCGAAAGTGCGCACGCCGCGCTCACACAATACGACCTGATAATTTCCTTCCGCCATGATGCATTCCGCGGCGAGCAACCATTCGTCGAGCGTGGCGGCGATGCCGCGTTTCAATAGAACGGGCAGCTTCGATTTGCCGACCCGACGCAGGAGCGTGAAGTTTTGCATGTTGCGCGCGCCGATCTGAATCATGTCGGCATATTGTTCCACCAGTTCCACGCCATCGACGTCGAGCGCTTCGGTGACGATCTTCAATCCGAATTCGTTGCGCGCTTCCGCGAGAATTTTCAGACCTTCCTCACCCAGGCCCGCGAAATCGTAGGGCGAACTACGCGGCTTGAAGGCGCCTCCGCGCAAGAAACGCGCGCCACTTTTTTGCACCGCTGCAGCGACCGCAAAAGTTTGCTCGCGACTTTCCACCGCACAGGGACCGGCGATGATCGCAAGTTCATTACCGCCAATGGCGGCGTCGCCAACTCGCACAATCGTCGGATCAGGTTGTAAATCGAGCGTGATCAGTTTGTAGGGTTTGCTGACGCGGATCGCTTCGAAAACACCGGGCAAATTTTCGAACCGCGCGGGATCGACCGTTCCGCGGTTGCCAGTGACACCGATGGCCGTCCGCGTGGCGCCTGGCATCACGTGCGCGCGGAAACCCAACTGTTCGACGATGCGTACGACACCGTCGATTTCCTCCGCGGCCGCGCCGCTTTTCATAACGATGAGCATGAGATGAATTTTCGCCGCGCCCTCGCGCCGCTAGTCGAGATACGATTGCCTAACGAGTGCTAGGCCCCGTCCACCTTGTGCGCTTCGATGTCGATGGTGATTTCTACGTCGTCGCCCACCACGGCCGTGCCTTCGATTACCTTGTTCCAGCTCAAACCGTAATCGCTTCGTTTGATCGGATCCGAAGTAAGATGCCAGCCACTTACTTCGCCACCCATGCCTTTTCCTTTGCCGAGAAATTGCGCGTGCAGGGTTAGTGGTTTGGTCACGCCATGCATGGTGAAATCTCCAACTACATCAGCCGTATCTTTCCCGGTCGCTTTCACGCTCTTGCTCTGAAAGCTGATGCCGGGGAATTTCAATGTGTCGAAGAAGTTCGGACTGCGCAGATCTTCGTCCCGTTTTTCATTGCCCGTATCGATGCTCGTCGTCTGCACGTCTGCTTTGACCGATGATTTATCAACCGCATCCGGATCAACCGTGAAGCTCCCGTCGAATTTAGTGAACTTGCCCGTCACATAGCTAAAGAGATGGCGCACCTTGAACGCGACTGAGGAATGCGCCGGATCGATCTTGTAGGTTTCCGGTGCGCACAGCGCGGAAGAGGCGAAGAAAGTACTAACTGCGGCGGCGAAAATGGCAACGACTAGACGCGATTTCATTCGGCAGTGTAAATGAACACTTGGTAGCCGCAAGGTGCTTGACTTCTAATTGTGTCACGCGATAGCCTCGCTCCAATGAGCTTACCGGTTATGCCAACGGCGCACGCATTCGCGTTTGCGTTTGGCTATCCATTTAGCATGCGTTCGTTCGGCGCTCCCTTCTCGGCGGGGCTCGGGCGGACGCGGTAAATCGCGCGGTATTTCGCAGCGCATTTTCGCTTTCCCGTTTATGTCTACTTCCCTTGAATCTCTCCGTACACGTCTCGACCAAGTCGATCGCCGTCTAATTGATGCCCTGGCGGAACGTCAGCGACTTGTTACTGAAGTCGCCTCGGTTAAATCGGATCCCGCGCTACCCTTGCGCGACGTGGACCGCGAACGAGAGTTACTCGGGCGCGTCTCGGCTTTGGCCAGTGAACAAGGTCTCGACAGTTACTTCGTCGAGTCACTTTATCGCGGAATTCTCGAACATTCCGTCAGGTTCCAGGCAGACCGCCAGAATCATAAGATGGCGAGCACCCTGGTTGTTGTCGCTTATCAGGGAGTTGAAGGTTCTTACAGTCACACCGCGGCGCGTAGCTATTTCGGCAGCGCGCAAGGTGAGGTGCAATATCACGGCTATCGGTCATTCTCGGCGGCCCTCGAGAGCGTGCAACGTGGTGAGGCACAGGTAGCTTTCCTTCCGATCGAAAATAGTGTCACCGGTTCTATCACCGAGACCTACGATTTGCTCAGTCAGGCGAATCTCCATCTGATTGGCGAGGAAGTACATCGCGTAAAGCACTGCCTTCTTGCGATCAAACCCGTGCCGCTTGGACTAATTCGGCGCGTCGGCTCTCATCCGCAGGCACTCGCGCAATGCAGTAGTTTCCTGCGCGGCTTACAGGATTGTCGGGTTGAGATTGAAGACGATACCGCGAGCGCAGCCATGCTGGTGGCGGAGTCGGGTGATCTTTCGCGCGGCGCCATAGCCAGTGAAGAAGCGGCTATCCGTTACGGCTTGCACATCATCAAACGAAACGTCGCTAACCAAAAAGAGAACTACACCCGCTTTGTAGCTGTCGCACGAGAAGCTCAAGCCGCGGATCGTCGGCTGCCTCATAAGACCTCGCTTCTATTAACAACAGCGCACGAACAAGGCGCCCTCGCGCGTTGTCTCGATGCCCTGGCACAACATGGAGTTAACTTAACCAAGCTGGAATCTCGACCTAGCGCAGAACGTCCATGGCAGTATCTCTTCTACCTCGACCACGAAGGCGGTTTGCACGAACCGCAGGTAGAGGCCGCTTTGCGTGAGGTAACAAAACATGCGCAAGCCGTCCGTATTCTAGGTAGCTATCCGCGCAGCGGAAGCACGTCAGTTATCAAGAAAGAAGATAAGGCGCCATTACCAACACGCGTGACAAGCAAAGCGAGTTCCGCCATTCCCGAAGCGGCTAACAATGGTAGCTATCGCCTTGTCGCACGGGGCGCCGCGGCAAAAGACAGTGTTATTGTAATCGGCGATGTGCGCCTGGGCGGCGATGCTTCCTTTGTAACCATTGCCGGGCCTTGCTCTGTTGAATCGCGTGAGCAAATCATCGCCTGCGCTTGCGCCGTCCGCGACGCTGGCGGGCGCCTTCTTCGCGGCGGATGTTTCAAGCCGCGCACCTCAACCTACGACTTTCAAGGACTTGGCTTTGAAGCATTGAGCCTATTGCATGAGGCCGGACGCGCGTATGGCTTATCGGTCATCACCGAAGTATTGCATCCCGCGGACGTAGAAGCAGTCGCGCGTGAGGCCGACGTGCTGCAAATCGGCGCGCGCAACATGCAAAACTTCGCGCTTTTGAAAGCGGTGGGAAGGACGCGCCTGCCAGTTCTTCTTAAGCGAGGACTAATGGCATCCATCGACGAATGGTTAGCCGCGGCCGAGTATATCATGGCCGAAGGCAACCTGCGTGTTATCCTTTGCGAGCGCGGTATTCGCACCTTCGAAACCGCGACGCGCAACACGCTCGATCTCTCTGCTGTTCCCGTGCTGCGCGAGCGCACTCATCTGCCGGTGATCGTGGATCCTAGCCACGCGGCCGGTCGCCGCGAATGGGTCGCACCACTGGCGCGAGCCGCGCGTGCAGTCGGCGCCCATGGCGTTATGATTGAAATTCATCCAGAGCCGGATCGCGCACGCTCCGACGGAAGGCAGTCGCTCGATCTCACAGAGTTCCAGGCACTGGCACGCGAACTGACTTAGAAATTTTCTTGTTAGTTTTCAAGGCAGCAGGACGTAAATATCTCTCGCATCTTTATCGAGCTTCGTTTTACCCGCGGTTACATCGTTGTATACGGTCGGTAGAGCGTGGTCCTCTTTCTTTTGCCCGTTAGTCATGCTTGGGCCTACTGAAAGAAGCGTGAAGATAAGAACCGCAGGTAACAGTGTCCGCATGATGTTTATTTCGGTCTTCCCGCGTTCTTCCGACGAAAATTCGGCGCGGTGGGAGTTATTATCAACTTGCCATGCAACAGGCGAACCGATTTTCGTTCGAACCTTTTATCATTGCGAAGGCGAAGCGATTCGCGCAAAATCGTCCTCCCCCATGAAATCCTCATTCATATCTCAGCTTCGTTCTCTCGTCGCCTTCGTCGCTCTCGCACTTACGGTTGCCCTGGTCGCAGAGGCGCACGCGGGAGCCCTTCCCGTTCAATCCGTTTCCCTGGATGAAGCCGGTAACGGCAGCATAACCTTTAACAACAACGCTACCTTTGCCCTACCTAGTTCCATGGCAGCCGATCCCGGGCCCGGTGGTCGAGCATCCGCACTCACCTACTTCTTGTCCTTTTCCGTCACCGCAGGCGACTTGTTCCTGACGGACGCGAGCGGGATATCGGATGTCATTCGCTTTAATGTTAATCCCAATACTTTTGTTACCTCGCTCGTCTTCTATTCGCTCGCGGGTGGCAGCGCGCTCGCGGACACGGGTTTCCCGTCTGCCTTTTACGCTAACAGGTTCACTTTACCGGAGAACCTGTTCGGAGCGACCAGCTATACCCCCGGCCCTGGTCAGCCAGGTTTCATAGGCGGTAATAGCATTCCTGCTACCTACTTCATCACCAGTCCTGCGGCTGTTCCTGAAGGGAGTAGTAGCATCTGCCTGCTTGCGGCCGCAGTGGTAGCTTTGCTAGTTGTGCGTCTTCGGCTGGGCACAAACTAACCGCGGCGCGAACTCGTTACTGAGACGAAAATCAGCTTTGTTCTGACCAGCAGGCAGAGAACGAGCCTCCGTCGAGGCTCTTACCTATTTCCGCGTCTGACTTGTCCGGAGAGTGACGGACAACGGTTTAGTCCTAAGCTTGTCTGATTCACATTCTGCCAATCGCCATACTTTTGAATCATCCGGCAATACCTTGTCCGGCGCAGGGCGAGTCGAAATATAGGTTGGAGTTTCAATAAGGTTGAAATCGACAAATCGACGGACCGGATAGTTGTCGAACTCGTGTTCTAAGTTGAGAAAATCACGGGCAGCACGCCTGGCGATGTTACTAGCCAATTCGGCTTCTCGAAGTTCCCGCGGCGCGAAAACATTTACCCCTTTCTCCTTACCGCCGGATATTAGCGCTGCATCGTTGACTTCGATCAACAGGTTCGCGGTTGCGCTCGGGATAGTGTGTACACCCGCGTCGATGGAAAAGGCGATATGAGTGAAAAAGCAGTGAGGTTTAATAATTGGGTAAGAGACGTTGTTATCTGAGTCGGATGGAATCGTATGTCAGCCAATCGGCACGTTACATATCGAATGCACATAGTTAGCTTCGCACGCATTCATGTATTCATCGTCCTGAATCGGAAAAGCATTTGAGCCGCGACCACGGAACCACGGTTGGTCGGTCCAGGAAGTTATTTGACTAATAAAGGTTGCCAATTACCAAAGGCGGGGCGATGTGCAATTACCTGCCGCATCATTTACCTCCCTGGCTCGCCCCAATTCTTTCGGGAAGCACGAGCCGGATGTCCTTTCGCTGCGATCACTGCAGCAACTTAGTAATTAGAAGGCCTAATAATGATTAAATCATTCCTCAGCGTAGCGTTTGCTACTATCCTCGTCTCAACAGTTGCCTATGGGCAAACCTCCACCTCCTCCACCACGGTGGCCACGGGAACCAACGGAACGACCGAAACCACCACTACGACGACGGAAAGCAACGGCGTTGTGACAGAGTTTACGCCCGGCCACGGTTTCTTCCTCAAAACGGAAGCAGCCCAGCCTATTCAATACAAGTTCGGCAAGAGCGTCACGTATGTGACGACAGATGGTAAAGTGATCGAAGCTTCCAAAATTAAGAAGGATTCGAAGGTTCACGTTCACTACGTCAAAGAAGGCAACGACATGTTAGTCGACAAGGTTACCGTCACCGAAGTGCGTGACTAAGATCGCCAATTAAACCAGTTCGGCCTTAGTCGAACTTTAGATATTAGCGCCTGATGGAACGAAGTAATGCTCGTCATCAGGCGCTTCCTTCCAGTTAGTCCGTGGGGTGTCGCGATGGGTTTCTTTAGGAAATGGCTCAAGACATGCGGGATCATCAGGGTTTGAAGGATCGAACCACGCGAGCTCACAGCCGACCCACAAGGTCATTTTCCCTCGTAGCCAGGCTCCTCTTCTGCTTTGGATTGCTCTGCGCAATTCTCGCCGCGATTGGCGGCGTCTTTTCCGTCGGACTGCATACCATTGAGAAACTCGACGGCCAAGAGCGATCTTATGCCATGCGCGAGATCGCGATTCCAAGAGGTCTCGGCAAGAGCCTGGGCTTGCAGCAAGCCGAGGTTTTTCGGCATGTAGCGGCGACGAATCCTGAAGAGAAGAAACGCCATGAACAAGTCATCGCGCGATTGGCGCAAACAAACGAGAAGAACCTGGCTGAGTACGAAGAAACCTGCATTGATAACGAAGCGGAGAAGCAGCGTGACGCCGAAGCGCGGCAAGCCGGGAAGGTCTACTCCGAGCGGACCGAGCAACTGCTCGCGCTAAGTCGCGCGCAACGGACTGGCGAAGCCACCACTTTTTCCCTTGCGGCACAAGGGCCCGCTTTCGATCGATATCAAGAAGCACTGGCTCTAATACTGAACGCCGAGACGGCTGAAGCTGACGGAGCTGCTGCGACCATCACCGCTCGAATCGAGCGAACCCGCATCCTTGGCGACATCCTGATTGGGCTGGCAATCGTCATCGCGCTCGGCACCGGCGCGGCGGTTGCGAGAATGGTGCGCAGGCTCAAACGGGACAAAGAGAATTTACAGACGGCCGTAGATGAGCATGAGCGCGCGGAACTGGCACTGCGCGAGGGCGAAGCGCGTTACCGGCTTCTGGTCGATCATTCCCCCGATGCAATCCTTGTCGTTTGTGATGAGGAAATCGTTTTCGTTAATCCGGCCGCACTGAAATTGCTGGGCGCTGATGGTCGCGAGCAGCTTCTTGGGCGCAACGTATCCGAGATCCTGCACCCAGACGAACGCGCTGAGGTTTCCCGCCGCTCGAGAGAAGTCGCAGCAGGAAAGCACCCCCCACGGCGGAGCGCCGGCTCATACGCGTTGATGGCTCGGCCGTCGAAGTAGAGTCACGAGTAATTCCATTCCTCTACGAAGGAAGACACGCGATCCAGGTGATCGTGCAGGACAACACCGAACGCAAAGCGGCGCAGAAACAGTTACGCGAGGCGGACGAAAAATACCGTTCCATCTTCGAGAACGCCTCGGAAGGAATCTTCCAGAACACGCCTGAAGGTGTCCTCCTGTCTGCCAATCCGGCGTTGGCGCGGATGCTTGGCTTTGCCAGCCCCGAGGAACTGATCCGCGAACGGAACAACGTCGAGCAGCAGGGCTATCCCGAACCAGCAAGACGAGAAGAATTCAAGCGGCTGCTGGAAGAAAAGGGTGTCGTCGATAACTTCGAATACGAAGTGAAACGTAAAGACGGGAGTACGATCTGGGTTTCGGAAAACGTTCGCACTGTCCGCGATGTTGCGGGCAACGCTCTCTACTACGAAGGAAGCGCGCAGGACATCACCGCACGCAGACAGGTCGAGCACAAGCTGGCGGAGCAAGCGGACCTCCTCAACCTCGCCCAGGATGCCATCATGGTGCGCGGTATGGATGATCGCATCGAGTTTTGGAATCGCGGCGCCGAACTCCTCTACGGGTGGACGGCTGAGGAGGCGCATGGACGGCTGACGGGCGATCTCCTTCATTACGAAGCGTCCGTCAAGATCCTTGCGGAGGGTACTGTACTTGAGACTGGCTCTTGGTCGGGCGAATGCCGTCACTTTACCAAACAAGGCACCACGGTATTCGTCCGCAGTCGCTGGACGCTTGTGCGCGACGAGCATGGCCAGCCTAAATCAAAGCTCATCATCGCCACCGACATGACGGAGCAGAAAAAAATCGAAGAGCAATTCCTCCGCGCGCAACGGCTCGAGAGCATCGGCACACTTGCCAGCGGCGTGGCCCACGATCTCAACAACATTCTCGCACCCATCATGATGGCCGCTCCCGTCCTGCGGCAGGAGACAGACCCCGCCGAGCGGGAAAGATTCCTCGATATTGTGGAATCGAGCGCTAATCGCGGCGCTGACGTGATCAAGCAAATGCTTACTTTTGCCCGCGGCGCGGACGGCGACCATATCCTTCTGCAACCAATCTATCTTCTCGAAGAAATTTCCAAAATCGCCGGCCGCACATTTCCGAAATCGATCTCCCTGCGCACCTGTTACGACGAAAACATCCGCTCGCTCGAAGCCGATCCTACCCAGCTCCATCAAGTGCTGCTCAACCTTTGCATCAACGCACGCGACGCCATGCCGAACGGCGGCGAGTTATGTCTCGGCGCGGAAAATTTCGACGTCGACGAGCCCTACGCGAGGATGACGCCGGGCGCGACCGCAGGCCCACACGTCATGCTGCAAGTTACTGACACGGGCAGCGGCATTCCGAAAGAAGTCATCGATAAAATCTTCGATCCCTTCTTCACGACCAAGAGCATCGGCCACGGCACCGGCCTCGGACTTTCCACCGTTGCCGGAATCGTTAGGAGCCACGGAGGTTTCATTGGCGTAGACAGTGAGCCGGGACGCACCAGCTTCAAAATCTTCCTGCCGGCCAAAGCCGCCCTCAACACCGCTTGTGTTCTAAAGGTGGATGAACTGATCCCGCAAGGTAACGGCCAGACTGTCTTGTTAGTCGATGACGAACCAAGGATCCGCGAAGTCGCCGAACTTATCCTGAAGAGTCATGGCTACAAAGTGCTCCTGGCTGAAGACGGCCCAACGGCCCTGGCTCTTTTCGCCCGGCAGATGGGACTTATCGCCCTAGTCATAACCGACCTGGCCATGCCCGGCATGGACGGATTGATGCTCGTGCGCACCCTGCGCAGGATGCAGCCCGGCCTCAAGATCATCGTCTCCACCGGCCGCACCGACGAATCCAACGCAGCCGAGATCGCCGCGCTCAATATCGATGGCTCCATGACCAAGCCTTACACCACTCGCAGTCTGTTGCTTAAGTTGAGCCACATCTTACACGGCGGGATGCAAGAGGCTGCCTAGTTAGCGGCTCTTAGAATCGAAGCCGCACTGACGCTTGACCGCGCGGCCACGGCCTGTCGCGACATCGAAGACTGCATTACCAGACCGGCAATGGCTTAGGTAGCGTAACCCTCGCCTGAGCCTGAGGTTTGACCCACATCCTGCCGCTTGCTACCCGCATCTCGATCGGATCAACACAATCACCGCACCAGTGACGTTGAGCGCTCGATAACCGTTTCCGGCCACCACACACGTCGCAGAAAAACATTTGCAATTTATCCTTAGGACGGCGCATGGCAGAAACACAAGTTACTACCAAACTGACAGGACGGGAAGCATCATTGCTCGCCCACCGCTGGAATTGATATTGGTCGCGTGTCGCTCACGTCACTTTGCCTGTCTCTAGCGTCGGAAATCAAAGACGGCGGGACCAACCGTCATTACGTCGTCGAAAGTTTCCGCCCGTTTTGAGGGCCGCTTCTCGCTATAGCTCGGTGAAAGCATCGATCACCGCCACGCTTATGTCCTACTCCAGCCCCAACTCCATCCGCCTGAAACTGTCCTTCGTCTCTCGTTGCCACGCCTTGTTTGCTCTCCTCGGCGTCGCCTTCGTTACGTTTGGCTGCGCTGATTTCGCTCGCGCCCTCGATCTCTATGCCTCTGATGTCACTTCGGGCGCGATTCTAAAAATCGGACCGAATGGTGTCCCGACAACCTTCGCCTCCGTTAGCAATCCAAAAGGTCTTGCCCTCGACCTGACGGGAAATCTTTACGTCGGCGATGTCACCACCCAGTCGGTCATCAAAATCTCTCCCGCCGGCGCGGCGAGCACCTTTGCCACCGGGTTCACTACTCCGAGCGGCCTGGCCTTCGATTCAGCCGGTAACCTTTATGTCACCGACATTGGTACCAATCTCATTCGCAAAATCACGCCCGCGGGCGCGCAGAGCACTTTTGCCAGCGGCTTGAACCGCCCCGCCGACCTGGCCTTCGACAAAAACGGCAACCTCTTTGAGGTCGATCGCAACAGCGGGATGATCATTCAATTCACACCAAGCGGAACACCTAGCACATTTACCACAGGATTGAATGCACCCGCCGGCATCGCCATCGACAGCGCCAATAACGTGTTCGTCGTCGAACAAGGTACGAACCTGGTCCTTAAGTATGCCCCCAACGGGACGCACCAGACTTTTGCTACCATAGCTGGCACAGACGCGCCGGTTCGATTAGCCATCGATACGGCGGACAATGTTTATCTGAGCGTTATCCTGGGTGCCGGCGGCGCCAGCGTCTACAAGTATGCTCCGGCCGGCGGTGCTCCGGTCACCTTCTACACCAACGCGACTGACACGATAGGTTTCATTGCCCTCGGACAACCACTGCAATTCACCGCTATCTCCAGGATCGGTCTCGGCCCTATAGTTATCCAGGGCAATGGTGCTCCTTCCGTTACTTATACTCTGAAGGGTACGAGCGACCTATCTCAGCCCTTCACTTTCATTACCTCCGCTGCCGCCGACAACGCCGGCCATTTGAACTTCAGTGACGCGAACGCGGCAAGTTTCTCGAAACGTTTCTACCGCATCGTTTATCCCTGATCGCAAGGCAAGTTCAGGTCCGGGTCGGCAAAGAAATGTTCTGACGAGATGACGCCGCTTGATGAATCGGCGCATAGCAGCAAGGTTCACCCGTGGTTGCTCTGAGACGTGCTGCGATCATGTTTGCTTTCGCAGCTACTGCTGCGGTTTGTGCCCGCGCTTGTGATCTCTGCGGTTGTTATACACCGCAAATGGAAACCATGTCGCAACCGGAAGATGAAGCCATCGGTCAGCCGTTTCGTGTCGGCGGTAGTCACAATAGCTGGCTCGATCGAACCTACTTTGCGGTCGCAGAACAGTTCACCCACTTCGGCACAGTGCAGATTGACAGAGAAGAAGCACCGAACCCGAGCGGGCAGTACGAAGATAGCTCGATCACGCAATTAGTCGCCGGCTACAGCTTCACTCCGCGCTTTGCCTTACAGATAAACATCCCGTTGATCTACCGTTCCTTCCAGCGCCCCGAAGGCTTCGCGATCGATCGCGGAACCGAATCAGGTCTCGGCGATATATCGCTCCTGAGTCAGTTCGTCGTGTTTCACAAGGAATCTGGCGGTAGTCGTGGACCTAATTTCGACGATCCAAAAAATCCGCGCCTGGAAAGACACGCTCCGGACTTCATTATCTCGATGGTGCTAACCGGTGGAATGAAATTCCCGACCGGTGCAACCAGCCGCATCAAAGAGGAATTCAATGAAATCGGAGTTCCGGGCGCACCGGTTAGCGGCATTCATGGACATGATCTCACGTTAGGCACCGGCTCCTACGATGCCGTCCTTGGAGGCCAGGCTTCGCTGCGCTACAAGTCATTCTTCTTCGAAGGCGACGTGCAGTTTACCCTGCGCGGTGATGGCTTGCATCAATACCACTTTGCCAATGATCTCTCCTGGAGCGGCGGACCTGGCTACTACTTCGTGCGTAGCCGCAAGGTAATCATCGGGGCGCAATGTGTTTGCTCTGGCGAACACAAAGACGTGGACCGTTTTCGCGGCGCTCCCGCTGATGACACGGGTATCACTTCCGTGTTTCTTGGTCCTCGCGTTGTAGCCTCACTCGGAAAAATCAGTGGCGAACTCGCGGCCGAGTTTCCTCTCTTAATTGATAACACCGCGCTTCAGGTCGTGCCCGATTACCGCTTGCGAGCTAGCGTCGCCGTCCGGTTCTGATTTTTCAAACTAGCGTCTATTACTGCGTTACCTTCAAAGCGCTATGTAGCACCTGCTTTGGATTTTCGATTGGCTAGCACGCGAGTAATTCCCTAATACGAGGTAAGCGAGCGAGCCTGACACGACCGTGAAAACGAAAATTTCATTCGCTGTTTTACTGGCGGCCTTTGTCTCGTTCCAGGTAAGCGCACACCAGGTGGTTTACACTGCGTTTCTTAACGGCCAGTTCGAAAGTCCGGCCAACGCTTCGCCTGGAGCAGGTATAGTCAAAGTTACACTCGATTTTGATCTTTTTACCATGCGGTTGGAAGCGACCTTTAGCGAGCTGCAAGGAACCGTAACCGCGGCACATATTCATGCGGCCACCGCTGCTCCCTTTTCCGGAACCGCAGGAATCGCAACCCAGACGCCAGGCTTCGAAGCCTTCCCGACGGCGGTGACGAATGGGACCTACGACCATACCTTCGACCTGACACAAGCGTCGGCCTACAATCCCGACTTCATTGCAGCAAACGGCGGAACGATTTCGACCGCTTCTAATGCGCTCTTCGCCGCCCTGGCTCAGGGCAAAGCATATTTCGACATCCACACCACCATCTTCACCGACGGTGAAACCCGCGGATTTCTCAGGCGGCCGCCGCCGACAATAACATCGTTCGCGATTACGGACGGAGCGCCGACGATAAGTTTCACTACGGTCGAGGAGAGTAGCTATCGCCTGGAACGGAAAGATGATCTCACTGCGACGATGTGGATTACGGTGACGAACGCCGACAATGTTATTGGCACGGGAGGCGTGGTCTCAGCGAGCGATCCGGATGCGGGCGCGGCCAGTTTGCCGCGGCGTTCTTATCGGGTCGTTCTTTACTTCCCCTGATCTGTGCGCTAACCGCGAGTTCCAGGTTGCGAAAGCTCCCAACCTATTCGCCCAGGGAGTGCGATTCGAAATGTAAGGAAATCTACTTTCGCGCTCGACAAGCACCCGCATCAATCGCTTTGCCAATCATGTTTCCCGACGTAGCAGTTTCACTGTGCCGCACGACCATGATCACAGTCATTCGCACGCGCCGAAAGATTTCGACCCCGCTTTCGCGATCGGCACCGCGCTCAATATTACCTACGTCATCGTGCAGGTTTGTTTTGGCATTTTCGCGCACTCTGTCGCGCTGCTGGCCGATGCCGGCCATAACCTCAGTGACGTGCTCGGCCTCCTTCTCGCGTGGGCGGCGATGCGGCTGGCAAAGACGCGGCCAACCACTCATCGCACTTACGGGTTACGCCGATCATCAATCCTCGCCTCACTCGCCAATGCCGCGTTCCTCCTTGTAGCCGTCGGCGGGATCAGCTGGGAAGCGATCCGGAGGCTGAGTAATCCCGGAGAGGTTGCCGGTGCCACCGTCATCTGGGTTGCCGCGATCGGAGTGATCTTAAACACCATCACCGCGCTGCTCTTCATCTCCGGCCGCAAGAGCGATCTGAATATTCGGGGCGCGTTCCAGCACATGGCAGCCGATGCCGCCGTCTCCGGGGGTGTAGTTGTGGCTGGTGTGCTCATCCTGATCACTGGCTGGGTTATCCTTGATCCGCTAGCCAGCTTGCTGATTAACGCCGTGATCGTTTGGGGCACCTGGAGTTTGCTGCGCGATTCCTTGAAGATGGCGCTCGATATCGTCCCGGAAAATGTCGACCCAGTGGCGGTGCGCGAATATCTCGCGGCGCAACCCGGCGTCTCAGCTATACACGATCTTCATATCTGGGCGCTCAGCACTACCGAAACAGCGCTCACCGCTCACCTCGTGAAACCCGATGGAATCATCGACGACGCTCTGCTCTGTCGAATGAAAGAAGAGTTACACGACCGATTCCATATCGAGCACGTCACAGTGCAGTGCGAGTGCGGTGACCCCACGCATCCCTGCGAGCAGGAACCGGAGCATGTCGTCTAATTTAGAAGAGATAAGCTGCTGCTACTCGGCGTCTGTTTGAAAGCCCGACCGTTACTGCGTATCCGTTACGGGAAAGCCCGGCCCTTGCTGCGCATTTGAAAGCCCGGCCTCGGCTGCGTTACGGGTTACGGCCGCCTTCGCCTTCTTAAAAAACGCCAGCCCAGCTCGGACTCGTAATCGGGAGTGTGCTCGCGAAGCACCTGTAAGTTATCCCGTAGTAGAGCTGATTCAATCTGCAGTGCTTCTAAATGGATCCCGTTATTACGACAAGCCCGGCTAACGTCTTAGCCCGTAACGATTGCGATTGCCATTTCGAACAAACCAGTCACATTCGCCGGGAATGAAGCGCTGTCTCACGCGAGAGACAACATTGGGAGCGATTGCTGTTGCTCTCATCGGCTCCCTCTTGCTCGCACTCACTCTTGCGGCCGCGCCCCGGCTTCATGCGCGACTTCATGCCAAAGGCAGTGCAGCCAATCACGAGTGCGCGGTTACGCTAATCGCCTCCGGCAACTACGAACACTCCGCGGCGCCCATCGTTTTTGCGCCGCCGCAACCTTCTAAGCAATTTGGGACCGTCCCGTCGCTGAAGGCGATCTGGGTGGCAGCTCCTTTCCTCGGCGCGTCTATCTTCGAGCACGCGCCGCCGGTCGTCTCCTAAAGCGCCTGGTCGCGCTCGCTTCGCCGCCTGTTGTCTGACGGAGCGGTTATCGCTCCGCAGTCCGCAGTTCGCGGCTTGACTGGCTAGTCCCAGTCACCTCGCGGTCTTCACCTGTCGTGAAGTGCCGCGTTCCCATCCCATGCAGTTGAACCTCAACCTAGGAGACCAAATTTTGAAAAAGCTATTACTGATTCTTCTCGCGCTAGTCGCGAGCCATTCCACGCACGCGCAAGAAGCGGTGCCATCAAACGCAGCGCCTTCACCGACCGCGTCGCCGTCGGGCCGAACGGCGGAGACCGAGCGCATCATCGTACAAAGTGAAGACCTCGACATTACGCGTGAGTCTATCGTCCCGAGTCTGGGAGCTACTCGTTATACCGCAGGTCCCGATCGGCTCGATTCCCAAGCCCAGGGCGAAGACGCGCCCTTCAATCAAACCATCCTGCGCTTTCCCGGCGTGGCCCAGGATTCCTTCGGACAACTTCACGTCCGCGGCGAACACGCTAACTTGCAGTACCGCATCGACGATGTGCTACTACCCGAAAGTATCCCCGGCTTCGGCCAGGAACTGGAGACGCGCTTTGCCGACAGCGTCTCGCTGATTACGGGATCGTTGCCCGCGCAATTCGGATTTCGCACTACGGGTGTGATTGACATTCACACCAAGAACGGCGCGCTCTTTCAACAAGGGCAGGCTTCGCTGCATGTCGGTAGTTTCGACACGATTAATCCAAGCTTCGAGTACAGGCGGTGCGCAGGGAAAACTGAACTACTACGTTTCCGCCAGCTACCTGCACAACGGCATCGGGATCGAGAATCCGACGCGGAGTAGCGATCCGATTCATGACGACACGGATCAATATAAATTCTTCAGCTACCTATCCTACATCTTCGACGATACCAGCCGCCTCGTCTTACTCATGAGTGGAAACCACAGCGACTTCCAGATCCCGAATAATCCGGGACAGACACCGGTCTTCAACGTTATGGGACAGACCACGTTCGATTCCGCGAAGCTGAACGAGAATCAGGCCGAGCAATCCTCCTACGCTATCCTGACCTATCAAAAGACAGCCGGCGACCTGAGTCTCCAGGCCTCTGTCTTCGATCGCTACAGCTCGATCCTGTTTCGGCCAGATAACGTCGGCGATTTGATTTTCAATGGCGTAGCTTCACGAGTTGATCGGGACATTCTCTCCAACGGCATCGAGTTCGACGCTAGTTATAAGCTAAACGAACAACATACGTTGCGCGGCGGATTCCTTTTTACTGAGCAATACGCCACCAACAACACAGCTACCTTGGTTTTTCCTGTCGACGCTAACGGCAGCCAGACTAGCACGACGCCGACTAACATCGTCGATAACAGTTCCAAGTATGGCTACTTCTACGGCCTCTACTTACAGGACGAATGGAAGCCGTTCGAGCAACTGACGATCAACTTCGGTGGTCGGTTGGATTTCATAAATGCCTTTACCGATGAGAACCAGCTGAGTCCGCGCATTAACCTCGTTTACACGCCATGGCTCGGGACGACCTTTCATGGCGGCTACGCGCGCTACTTCACGCCGCCGCCGCTGGAGAATGTCGCGCTAAGCACGATCAACAAGTTCAACGGCACGACAAACGAACCAGCTATCAAGCTTGATACGCCGACGCACGCAGAGCGCGCGCACTACTTCGATGTAGGAGTAACGCAGAAGGTCATGGAAGGCTTCGAAGTTGGGCTGGACGGCTATTACAAGAGCACGCACTCTGTCATTGATGAAGGTCAGTTCGGCACTGCGCTCATCCAATCGGCTTTCAATTACCGGCGCGGTCAAATCTATGGGACTGAATTAACTTCCAGTTTCAACAAAGGCGGTTTCTCCGCCTACCTGAATGCTGGCTACGAATGGGCGCGAGGCACTGAATGGACTTCCAGCCAATTTCTCTTTGATCCAGTCAGTTTCGTTTACGTTCGGAACCACTGGATCTTTCTCGACCACGATCAACGCTTCACCGGCTCCGGCGGTGCCTCCTACACATGGGATGATTGGAGTATCGCAGTCGACGCTCTTTACGGAAATGGACTGCGGCGCGGCTTCGCCAACACGATGAAGAACCATCCTTACGAAACCTTGAACGCGAGCCTGCAGCGTCGCTTCAAGCTAGGTCCTAAAACTTCCATCCGTGTCCGCTTCGATGTCGTCAATCTGCTCGATAAGATTTACGAAATACGCGACGGCACCGGAATCGGCGTGCACGCACCGCAGTTCGGACAACGACGCGGCTTCTATGGGACAGTAGCATTCGAATTCTAAACGGAGTTGGCGCTCCGATGAAGACGGCCGGAGAGATTGCTAACCATCCAAAGGCGCGATTGCATCGCCAGCTCATCCAGCTGCTGCGGGCAAAAGGAAATATCGCTGTCGCCATTGTCGCATGGCGAGAAATCCGCCAGCAACCCGAACTTTGGAAGCGTGTGGTTCATTTCGGCCTAGACAAGTCGGAGCGGCAGTTGCAGCTAAACTGCATCGCATTCCCAGAGCACAACCATGCGGAGATCGAGGCGGCCCTGGCGGCCGGCAACAATCTGCGCACGCTATATGAACTCGCCTCAGGACAAGCGTGGGCCGCGCGAGACGACGGCGGAAATTACAAGCAAGGTCGCCGAGGCTTACGCGTCTTCCGAAAGAGACATGATGCGGCAGACCTTAAGTAACGGGACTAACTTCTCGCCCTTGATCCTTTTTGACCAGGAAGGGCAACAACTACTACATCCGAACGCCCTACCCTGAGTCGCAAAGGCAGCTATCCCATGTCGTGGCTACAAAAAGCTGCGCACCTGGGCGAACGGTTCGCAAGGCTCGAGCGAATACGGCGGTCCTGCGACTGCCATGGCTGTGTAGGACACAGACAGCTGCAACTAACGAGAGCGCGTCGAGTGATCCTCGGCGCGCTTTTTCTTTTCAATCTTGCGCAAACCGATAAACTCTTCCGCATGGCCGGCATTTCTTTAAGTGCTTCTGAAAAGAGAATCGGATTAGGCCGAATTATTCCCCTTTCGTCATGCAAATCCCGAATTATTCGGCCCACTTCTCGTTAGGCGACATGACCGCGACTTGGGAAGCCCTTCAATGGCTAGCACTGCTACTCCAAGTTCTTGTCCTTCTTCTCGCGATTTGGCTATGCCGCATCCAGCGCGTTCGACCATTCGTGTTTCTTCTGTTAGCGTGCATTTGCCACTTCGTCATGCACAGCACGTGGTTCACTTTCAATTTTGCAGCGGGCTTCGCTCATGCCAGTCCTGAGGCGCTCACCCGAGTGCAAGCGTCGGCCTACGACACCAGCCGAGTCTTCCATGTCTTATTCCTCGTCTTTATGGCATTCGCCTTGGTAGCTCTTATTCGTAAGCGCCGCGCTATTGGCACACCAAACGCCTAACCAGGCGATGCAGCCTGTATCATTGCGTGGGTGATTCTTCTGTGTAGAAGAGGGGCGGGTGCGAGATCCTCGATGCAGCAGCTCGGGCCGAGAGACCCGGAGCGGTCGGTTAGTTTGATCGGCACCTGCCCTTGGGCGCTTAGTAAACTCGAACAGTTACTGGAGCGACCAGGACCGGCCTTTACCCAGGGGCAAGGTCCGGCCTGGCCAGCTCGCATCTTACAAGCAGGAGTAATCTAGCGCATGCAAGGAGCAAAAGTCTACATTGGAGTTGACATCGGCAAGGAGTGGCTGGACACGGCGCAAGGTCCGGAGCGGCGTCGTTTTTCCAATAAGGCCAGAGGACGAAAAGAGTTAGTGAGCTGGCTGGGGCAGAGGGATCGAGTGGTGCAGGTGATCTGTGAAGCCAGTGGCGGGTATGAGCGAGAGTTAGTGCAGGCCTTACAGCAAAGCGGGCTCGAAGTGAGTCTGGTGCAGGCTAGTCGAGTGCGGCAGTTTGCCCGTGCCCGTGGGCTCTGGGCTAAGACCGACCGGATTGATGCCGGTCTCCTAACTCTGTATGGCGAAGCGATCGCCCCCGCGCCGACGCGAGCCTGGAGCGCGGAACAGGAGCGCTTGCGCGCGCTGGACAGGCAACGCCGACACTTGAGTCGGCTGCTCATCATGGAACAAAACCGTCAGAGCCAGCTGCGGGAAAAGGAACTAAGAGCTTTAGGAGCGAAGTTAATCAGGCAAATCAAAAAGCAACTGGCGCAACTGGATCAGTTCATCGAAGAGTTGATCAGTCAGTCCAGGGAGTTAAGTGCCAAAGCGGCCAAGCTCACCGCCATCAGTGGCATCGGCGCGCGCAGCGCCGCCCTAGTCCTGGCCCAGATGCCCGAGCTAGGAGAGCTTAACCGTGGTCAAGCGGCCGCCTTAGCCGGAGTCGCACCTTTTAACCGCGACAGCGGGAAGCTTAGCGGACGACGCAGCATCTATGGCGGACGGCGCCAGGTGCGCAGTGGCCTTTACATGGCCGCGCTGGTCGCAGCGCGTTATAACCCGATCCTACGCCAGTTCTATCAACGCTTGCGCGCCGCCGGCAAACCGCCCAAACTCGCGCTCACCGCGGTCATGCGTAAACTACTCATCGCTCTTAACACTGCTCTGAAACCTCAACCACTTACTACTTGATGACCAAGACAGTTACTAACGACTCTATGGCGTTGCGTCGCCGTGCTCACCTTCGCTAGAATACTCGGCATGAAACCATGCGCGCCGCCCAGAGTCGTGGCTGATCTTGGGTCTCGTTAGGCAGCCGGCAGCTGGTCTTGTAGTCATCCATTTTTGCCCCACGCCGACCTGCAGCCGTTGCGGTGGCGAAGAGCCGCCCAACGCGAACTTGACCTGACGGGCCACATTTGGCATTACGCGTTCCACGGTTCGCCTACCTCCTGCGGGCCGTTCCATCTCCTTGAAAATCCTCATGAATCATCGTTCTAATCGCAGCTTAAGTGCCCTCGCCGCAGCGATCGTCCTTATTGCAGCGGCCTCTCACGCGAGCGCGTCTTCGTTCAGTCTCTTTCCTGAGCAAAGCGTGGCCGGCTCGGTCTGGTCGGCGCAGGCGGTGCGGCGACTGCCTACGACGCGGCCACCATCTTCTATAATCCAGCGGGCATGAGCTTCCTGAAAGACAACCTGACTTTCACGATCAGCGGGAGCTACATCTTGCCGGACCTCACCTTCTCCAATCATGGCTCGTTGACCGCTCCCGGTTCGCCTATCCAGGCCCCGATGCGTGGTCAGTCGGTGACGGATTCGGACAACGCGGATTTCGTGGAATCGATCGTGCCGCAATTTTACGTGGCCTATAAATATAACGACCGGCTTGCCTTCGGCCTGGGCGTGAATGCGCCGTTCGGCCTTAATACGAATTACAACTCGCAGTCGGTCGTTCGTTACAACGCGACCGATTCGCGCATCACGATGGTGAACGTGAACCCATCGATCTCGTATAAGATTCTCCCTAACCTGTCGCTCGGTGCGGGCATCGACATCGCCTACACGGACGCCGCGTTACATAACGCGATCGACTTCGGCCTGATCAACGCTCAGCTCGAACAGGGCATCGTGAGCGGGATTCTGACAAATCCCGGCATTCCGGCCGCGCTGCGGCCGGCCGCCGCCGCCGCCGCGGCCCAGGCAACCGCCGGTCCTTTTAGGTGGTGTTACTCCACAGCGTCGCGACCTTTGAGAACGTGCCTAACTATGCCGGCGTGGGTACCGCCGTGACGACTGCGCTGACGCCAATCCTTGGTGCGGCCGGTGCGGGCGTTGTAGGTGCCTCGGCCGGCGCCGCCTCCAATGGCGTTGGCGCGCACTTTATCAAACGACAGATCAGCGCAGATCTGGATTTACCGATGAGCGCCTCAGCTTCTTTGGTCCAGGACATCAACCCTGCATGGGCCGTCATGGGCGATGTGACCTGGACGCGCTGGAGCAGCATCCAGCAGGTGCGGAGTTTATCAGGACGCTCCATCGTTGAGTCCCGCGCCGTTGGACTTCAGTTACAATGACACCTTCCGCTACTCGCTGGGCACCACTTACACTACCGGCAGAGCGATTCTACGCGCCGGCGTGGCGTATGATAACACGCCCGTCGATAGTAGCGTTACTCGGACTCCGCGCCTTCCGGACAATGATCGCATCACGATCGGCGCCGGGACCAGCATTAATATAAGCCAGAAGTTTAGCGTCGACCTGGCCTATAACCACGTCTTCTTCAAGGACGCTAACATTAGCAACCCGGACAACGCTGGGCACGTCCTGATTGGCAAGTTCGACACCCACGCCGACATTTTCAGCCTGGGAGCGACCTACCACTTTGGCGGGCCAAAACTAATGGCCCATCCGGAGCCGCCCATATACACCAAGTAAGAGATCGAAGGCTTCGATTCCAGACTCTACACCGTGAGTGATCGCGTGGAACGATTCAAGGGCGGAAGTGGAAAACAATTGATGAGCCAATGTTCTTTACGATGCAGCGAATGACGGACCGTCGTAGATCGAGGCTGACGGATGAATTATGAGAGATGAAATGGAAGCGAAGTGCGCCGTCGTCCACCGTCGCACATCTTGTGCTCGTTAGATGGTATTCCACTTCGACATCATTTACTTCATTGGCGCGCTGTGCTTTTTCGCTTTTGCGATCAACGGTGCCTACCGGCGGAAGCACCTAGATGAACTGGAGAAGCGCGGCACGGTAAAGCCCGAAATCGCCGCTCGCATCCGGAACATGAAATATCCCTGGTTACCGGTATGGCTTGGATTCATAGCCGGAGTAGGCTTCTTAGTGAAGGCCTTCGTTCCTTTCTGATGATAGCTCCACAGCAAAGCGCAGTGGCACGCAACCATCTAACCAGGCGATTCAGCCAACTCCGAAACATTCGCGAGCCGGCTGACTCTATGGCGTTGCGTTCCAATGTTAACCTTAACTAGGATGCTCGGCACGAAGCCATGCGCGCCTGCCAGAGTCGTGGCTGATCTTGGGTCTCGTTAGACCAGCAAACACACCCTCGGAACCAGATGATGAAGGTCCGCATGTTCATGGTAGCAGTCGCTCTCGCGTGGGCCATTCCCATTCAGACAAAGGGGCAACCGGCCGCGGCACCCGAGACGGTGGCGGTGCGGAGTGGGGCGCTAACACTTCGTGGCCTACTTTGGCGTCCAAGCGGGCCTGGTCCGTTCCCGGCCGTTTTGTTTAGTCACGGTAGCGGAGCTGCGCCTACCCGCAGAAGCCAGCCGCGCTCGGTCCCGCGTTTGTCCGGCACGGCTACGTCTTCCTTTATCTTTTTCGCCGAGGTGCGGGACTCTCGGCCGATCAAGGCACCAACAGTGAAGAGCTCATGTCCCAGGCATTAAAGAAGGGGCAGGAGGCGCGCGATAACTTGCAGCTGCAGCTTCTTGAGACTGAGCTTGGAGATGTTCTTGGAGGTTTCGCGTTCCTGCGTGGACGGCCTGAGGTAGATTCGCACCGCATCGCGGCCGCCGGGCACTCCTTCGGCGGGTCGCTCACGTTGCTCCTGGCCGAGCGCGAACCGAGCCTGCGGGCCGCCATTGTCTTTGGAGCCGCGGCCGGAAGTTGGAAATCTTCACTCAAGTTGCGTTCCCGACTCCTTGCTGCTGTAGGACACACGAATGTGCCGACATTCTTCATTCATGCTGGGAACGATTTTTCTATCGCACCAGGGAAAGAGCTGGCGGCAGAAATGGCCCGGCTCGGAAAGCCGAATCGCGTCAAAATCTACCCGCCCATCGGACAGACTGCGATTGATGGCCATGACTTCTATTACCTGGGCCTGTCCATGTGGGAGCCGGACGTGTTTGCGTTCTTGGACGAGAGAACGCGCCAGTGAATCGCTGCGACAAGCAAGGTCCACGGCCTAACCAGACGATGCAGCCAACTCCGAAACATTCGCGAGCCGGCTGACTCTATGGCGTTGCGTTCCAATGTTAACCGTAGCTAGTATGCTTGGCATGCACCAGAGCGCGCCTGCCAGAGGCGTGGCTGATCTTGGGTCCTCGTTAGACGTGAACTAGTCGTGCCATGAGCCCGTTTGATTATGCCTTAGGGCTGGTATCGATCCTCGTAGGTCTCGCTTTGGCTGACGTTGCAGCGAGCCTTCATCGATTACTGCGACAGGCGCGCGTGGTCAGGTGGGACGGTCGTGTGATCCTTTGCGTTGTTGTAGTGATCATCACCATCACTGGAATGTGGTTTGAAGTGTGGTCGATCCGCAGCGTCAAGGCCGTGCTCTCCTACCCGTTCTATCTATCGCTTTTTATTGAGTTCATGGTGCTTTTCCTCGTTTGCGCGGCTTGCCTTCCGGATGAGGCAGAGGAGGGCTGCGACCTAGGCGCATTTTACGAGAACAACAGGACCTACCTATGGTCACTGTTCGCGTTGTTTCAGACGTCCTTTTTTCTTCACTGGATTTATTTTGCCGGGCTCCGCATGAGTAACCACTGGCAAACGCTTCTGCTCGGCGCCTGGGTTGGCTTCCCGCTATTAGTTTTTGTCCTGCTCGCGATCACTCGATCTCGCTGGTTTCATTACATTGCGCTTTTCGCGCTAATCGCTTACCGACTCTTGAATTACTGGAACTTTGCGCTGGCTCCGTGAAGCTTGTCCATTCACCCTTTCCAGCTAACAAAGCGATGCAGCCTAACGACTCTCTGGCGTTGCGTTCCAATCCAAACCTTAGCTAGTATATTCTGCATGAAGTTACGCGCGCCTGCCAGAGTCGTGGCTGATCTTGTGTCTCGTTAGGCCACCTCGAACATTTCCAGCACGAACAAGAAGGGATCCATGACAAACATAAATCAAGGTATTAAAACAATCCTCTATTCCGCAGCCGACATTAACCCAGCGAAGGCTCTATTCACAAAGCTGCTGGGGGTCGAGCCAAGTGTTGACAGCCCGTATTACGTCGGGTTCAAAGTCGGTGACCAAGACATAGGTATCACTCCTAACACGCCGCCGGGCCCTGCGGCCTTCTGGCACGTCAGCGATATTAAGAGCAGCCTTCAGTCAGTCGTCGAAGGCGGCGGACCGTCTCTATGCCTAAGTCTTATACCGTGCGAACATCACTTCTAATTGATTCGCTCGCGCACTCACTCACCCTCCGGGCTTGCCGTCTATGTCGTGGCTTGCCAGTCCACTCCATTCGCGTGGTCGCTGATCTTGAGTCTCGTTAGACGGCAGAATCGGATCAACCCGGCAATCACAATGAAATCAGCCTACGTTATGTCATCGCCGGCACGATGACCGCCTCTCCAAACATGGCTCAGTCACAGTGCGCACCAAGCCTGCCAGGAACATGGGGACTGGTATCATTTGAAGCGCGGGATTCGAAGGGTCAACTTCAATACCCACTAGGACAAGATGTATCCGGTCTGCTTGTCTATGATGCCGCCGGCAATATGTCTGCGCATGTTATGAAGAATGAACGGCCCCTCTTCGCCGCGAACGATCCTGAGCGCGGCACAGATGCGGAAGTCCGGACGGCATTCGAGGGTCACGCTTCGTATTTCGGCACTTACACCTTCGATCTGGCGAGGCAGACTGTGACACATCACGTTCGGGGTGCATCGTACCCGAATTGGATCGGCAGCGATCAGCTTCGTCATTTTAAGTTTGAGGGCTCTCGGCTGTTGTTGTCCACGCCTCCACTCGTATCCGGTGGCCAATCATTGGAGTATGTGGCGGTTTGGGAACGCATTTTGTGAGGCAGAGGTCGGAGTGAAATCAAATACCGCCTAACCAATCCATGAAACCAACTCCGAAAGCTTTCGCGAGCAGGCTGGCCCCATTGCAAGTCACGTGTAGCGTGTTTGCCACGAGACCCTGGATTTCATCCAGGCTCCCGGCTTCTCTAGTGCGATTCGCGTCTTCGCGCTCACGCACTCCCGCCGTAATGTTGTTCAACGCTAGCCGTGGCTTATCTCTTTCTCGTTAGATGGTGCTAGCGCTCACTGTGAACGAAACTGAACTAATCCAAGTTGCGCGCGACCTTATCAAAAGCCGTTTCGTCGAGGGTCGTCATCATATCGCGTCGGCTTTGCGGACTCGCAGCGGTGCCGTCTTCACGGGCGTCCACGTCGAGGCCTATGTCGGTCGCATCGCAGTCTGCGCAGAGGCTATCGCCATCGGTGCCGCTGCCACCGCCGGGGACAGCGACATCGAGACTATCGCGGCCGTCAACGAACTCGGCGAGATCGTTTCTCCCTGCGGCATGTGCCGCGAGCTCATCGGCGATTACTCACCCGCAGCTACCGTCATCATTCCACGGGACGGTCAGCCCGTCGCTGTTTCTGTCGCGGAGTTACTCCCGGACAAGTACCGGCGATGAACGCACCAATTCCAAAACCCGCAACGCCTAACGATGCGATGGAGCGAACTCTCGAATGGAGCAACTGGGCGTTGCGACGTGGACGGTAAGGCCTAAGGCTGACTGAATGGTGAATGAAGGAATCAAAGCTTTCGGAGTCGGTCATCTTGTTCTCGTTAGGCCTATGAGGCTGGCTGCATGTTGGATCCAAGAACTCTCGGAGGAAGAAATGTCATTGACCTCATTGAAAACGGAATCCAGCATCGTCGATTTATAAGTGACGGAGCTCACGCGCATGGAAACGACCAACTTATCTCAAGGGCGCGATCGTGGCCGGCCTAACTTCATCGAGTTGCCGACGCGCGACCTGGCCGCGAGCCGGAGCTTCTTTGAAACGGTGTTTGGCATGGCGATGACCAATTTCGGGCCGACATATGCCTGCACTCTGACGGGTGATGTGGATCTTGGACTGCAAGCGGATGATCAGGAGGCGACGAAAGCTCCTCTTCCGGTGATCGAAGTGAAGGATCTGGAAATGACTCTGGCGGCGGTGACCGCAACCGGTGCGCTTGTCACCAAACCGATCTTTAGCTTTCCCGGTGGCCGGCGCTTCCACTTTCGTGACCCGGGGGGCAATGAATTGGCGGCGATGCAGGCAGATGCGCATTAAGGGCCACTCCTCCACTGCGCACTCAGAGCCTAACCATACGATGGAGCGAACGGCGGACCGCTGTGCTCCACTTTTGAGATGGCTTCCACATTTTGATATGGTCGCGCTGCTCCCATACCCTTCGGGCTAACGTCTATGTCATGGCTTGACAGTCCATTCCATTCACTCCGAGCGAAACGTGCCCTCATCCGCCGTAGCTCATCTTGTTCTCGTTAGGCCTGCATGACCGAGCGCGAGGCATTCGATGAACTGTGTGCATACACACTTACGCGCGGCGATGCGGCATTCATACATCAACACGTCGTTGACGCTTTTGCCGCTCAGACCGCCGATCAGTGCACGCCGCCGATTAAACTTACCTTCGCTCTCGCGGGCCTCTATCTCCACGTGGAGCGAGAGTTCACCGGCCGACAGGTGCAGCTCGCGCACATTGCGATGGCGCGGCGTAAGCGCGTTTGGCCATCATTTGCGTTACCGCACGATCAGGGCTTAATCACCGCTTTGGATGTTCTGGCGCACGCGCCGGGTGCTTCGCGCGACGAAGCGATTCACTCGTGGTGCGCCGTGGTTTGGGATATGTTCCGTGCAAGCAAGCTAGCATTAGAGGAGCTGCTTTCCCACTATCCAAACATCGCATATCATGAAACGCGAAAGGCCTAGCCAGGCGAATGCAACGAACGACTCTACGGCGTTGCGTTCCAATGATGAGCTTAGCTAGGATACTCGGCATGAAGCCAAGCGCGCCCGCCAGAGTAGTGGCCGGTCTTGAGTCTCATTAGATTCAAACACTTCTCGTTATGTCGCACAGGCTGCCAAGAATTGCACTCCACGTCGCACTCACGATCAGCTTATCGCCGCTCTGCCTTCAGGCGCAGGTTCTCAAGCCTTCGTCCGGTCCGGCGTTACCCGACGCCATCAGACTGGATGTCGTCGTGCATCAAGTTCCCCCTGAATATCCCTATGAGGCACGTCGAGCCCACCTTACGGGACGCGGTATTCTCATAGGGGAGGTTGACCTGAAGACCGGTGTAGTTACATCCGTTAGGATGGAGAAGAGCACCGGCTACCGGCTACTCGATCAAGCGGCACTGAACGCCTTCCGGCAGTGGCGCTTCAAGCCCGGCAAGGTGAGTCGGTTCCGTACGCCGATCAACTACACGATGGCCAACTAAATCTAATCAGGCGATGCAGCGAACTCCGAAACATTCGCGAGCCCGCTGACTCTCTGGCGTTGCGTTCCAATGCTAATTTTAGTTAGTATGCCCGGCATGAAGTCATGCGCGCCTGCCAGAGTCGTGGCTGATCTTAGGGCTCGTTAGGAGCCACCTAAACGCGTGATCCGCATCGCGGTATTTTGCCAGATTATCCTGCTGGTATACCACCAGTTCACCACACACTTCGACTTCTTTCCTTTCAACGGCGCCCGCAACTACTCACTCAAAGAGAAGCTCGCGGAAGGTGCGAGCAACTTCGTCCTCATGACTCTAGCTCCGATCGGCTTTGCTTTTCATATTCGCGGACTCATGACCTATGGCCTCATTTATTATTTTTTCCTCTTTGCGGCGGAGCTGATCATTTGGTGGATCCCGTACTTCACGGTTCCTTCCGGCCGGTCGCGGAGCATTTATAATTTCCTGCTGGCCTGTGCCACTTCAAATTTCGAAAGAGGAGACACGCTAACGCATTGGTGCGGCATCCACCAGCGCTTGCACGGCGGCACGATTACATTTCTGCCGGTGCGTGCAGGCCGGCCAGTCCCGAATCTCGAGCACACCATTCTCCATACGTGGACATTCATCACCGCTATTGCCACAACCGTTGCATGGAAGGCCGCCTAACCAACATCGCGGGTGGATGATGGCGAATTTCCCGCGGAGTTATTCGCGAGCTTTGCTGGCGGCGCGCCGGACAGGCGCATTGTGCGCGAGTTGTTTTCGTTCCTTGGCGGAAACTCTTTCGGTGCGCGGGCTGTTTCGCTTCGGGCTCGACCGATCGCTTGTGGCGTTGGTTTGGAGTTTTTGTTTAGGCATAAGGGCTGAGAAGTTGATCAGGCCAGTGAGTCTTTCGGCTGGACTCGTTAGGTACCTAGAACGTTTGGCTGCCGTCCAAGGGTGAGCTCCGCGATCCCGACAGGGTATAGCGCGGCAGATCGATGGTGAAAACACACCCGGAGGTTGGTATATCGCGGACAGTGAGAGTTCCATGATTTGCTTCCACGCTGCGCCGGGAAATGGATAGGCCAAGGCCGAGGCCAGTCTTGTCGCCGCCGCTTTGCGTGAAGGGGAGAAATATTTTTTCGACGTCTCCCGATGGAAGGCCGCCACATTTATCCTCGACCTCGATAAGGATGCGATCACCGCGGGCGTAGACCCTCAGGAGGACCTCACTCTTAGGGTGGGTAAACTTAAAGGCGTTCTGCAGTAAATTTCCCACCGCCGCCAGGAGCAATTCGCGGTCGGCATCAACGGCCAGCTTCGAGTCGACATAAGAGACAGTAAGCGTGCACTTGTTTACCTGCGCTTCGAGCGAGGCCGAGAGTTGCACTTCGGCGATGAACTCGGCCATGGAAAACAGATGATGTCGCGCTGGCATGCCGGCGTTAGTCCTGGCCTCAGCCAGAGAGCGATCGATCAGTGTGCGCAACGCGACCAGGCTCCGATTGAGGACGGCGCCGGTCGCGCCGGTTAAACCAACCGAGCCAGCTTTGATAGCGGTGAGCGCGAGCATTGCGCTATTAAGATGGTTACGCAATTCATGCGCGAAAAATCCCAGCCGCTCATTCGCCCTGGCATCCTTGTCTGCAAAAAGATTATCCCGCTGCGCGTTGAACTCGGTCGCGGCCACGGCGATGGCATTATCGAGGCAGCGGTTGAGGGTGCGAAATTCGTCATTCGAAATGGGCGCTTCCGTTTCCACCGCCAGGTCGGTTACTGACTGGCACAGATCGCCGTAATCGTGGACCACCTGCTCGATGGTGAATCCGTTGTGCAACAATTCGCGTCCGTGCTCCTTCGCGCTTAGGCCGATCTCCGAGAGAATGGCGTCCACACCATTGGAGGAACCTGACATTCGATGACTTTCCCTGGGCTGCGCCGACTCCTCCGCCTGCAGGGTTTTGATGATCTGGTCCAGGAAGATGGTAATCCCGTGCTCCAACTCTTCTGCGGTTGCTCTTGGCGAGGGCCGTTGCGCGACCTTCATCCGGCAGCGCTCGATCAACTCACCTCGGTTTTCCGATAGGAATTCGTGCATCATAACAGGATAGCGTTTAGTCCGCTGGTAGAGTGCAGCGAGAAAGGCCGCACCCGCGGTTATTTGACACTGCGACGTAACTAAGCTTGCAATCTACGTGGAAAATGATTGAAGCCTCATACTTGTTAGGTATGAGATCATAGGGCCCTGTTATACAAAGAAGGCAACAGAAACTAGCTCCCAGTCTGAGACTACCACGGTCTGTTAACTCAAATCCAAAGCTACCGTGTATCGTCGATCGAGGAACACGAAGTAGCCGCGGATCAACGTCTACTGCTCTGCGTCCGTTTGAGAGCCCGGCCGTTACTTCGTATCCGTTACGGGAAGGCCCGACCGTTGCTTACGCACCCGTTGTTGGGATTCGGGAACGGTCTCACATGGACGGGCGTTTCATGATCGTTTAGGCGAAAGATAAGAAAGAAAAAGACCAGAGCGTTTCCGGGCGGCTAATCGCGTCCGTTGGCACGATTAACGGCAAGAACTCAATGAGCCGTTCCAAGCCATCCCCTAAGCAAAAAAACATCGTCCGTCGTTTCCTCTCCATCTTGGGCCCCGGCCTCATTACCGGAGCCGCGGATGACGATCCGTCGGGCATTGCGACTTACTCCATTGCCGGAGCGCAGCTTGGGACCACCCTGCTTTGGACAGCATTCATCACCTGGCCCTTGATGGCCCCAGTGCAGATGATGTGCGCACGAATAGGAATGGTGACCGGCAAAGGTCTCGCAGGTGCCCTGCGCGAGAAATTTCCGCGGCCCGTCATCGCATTCGTGGCGCTTGCTCTGTTAGGGGCAAATACGATCAATGTCGGCGCCGATTTATCGGGAATGGCTGATGCGGCGGAAATGCTTACCGGGGTAAACTCTCACTGGTTCGTAGTGCTCTTCGGTCTAGCGATTGCCTTTGCCACTGTCTACTTCCGTTACCACCAAATCGCCGGGGTGTTGAAGTGGCTGGCCATGACTCTTTTTGCTTATGTGATCACCGCATTCCTTATCCGGCCAGATTGGGGCACGATTCTGCACGACACCTTTATCCCTACCTGGCCGCACGGTCACGAAGCTTGGGCGACCCTCGTAGCCATCCTGGGCACGACAATTAGTCCATACTTGTTTTTCTGGCAGGCTTCACAGGAGGTGGAAGAAGATAAGGCGATAGGTCGGCGCATGCTCGTGCAACGCCGCAACGCCACCGAAAAGGAGATTCGAAACCGCAAACTCGATGTCGGCACCGGGACTTTTTTTTCGAATCTCGTTATGTACTTCATCATTCTCACGACCGCGCTGACCCTGCACAAGCATGGGATGACTGAAATCTCCACCACTAAGGAAGCGGCGGAGGCGCTCGCTCCGCTGGCCGGGAAGTTTGCTTCTACCCTCTTCACGCTCGGTATTCTCGGGGTTGGTCTGCTGGCCATTCCCACACTCACAGGATCGGCCGCCTACGCTTTCGCGGAGACCTTCCACTGGGAAGAAGGGCTGGATCAGAAATTCAAATCAGCGCGTGCGTTCTACGGAATCATCATCTTCTCAACTCTTATCGGGATTGCCATGGATTTCGCCAACGTGAATCCCGTCAAAGCTCTTTTCTTGACCGCCGTCATCAACGGCCTGCTCGCGCCCTTTCTCCTTATCGGCATCCTGCTCGTCGCCTCTGACGACAAGATCATGTGTCACCAGCCCAGTTCGCTTCTCGGTCGCGCCGTCGTAGGACTAACTACGCTGCTGATGTTTGGCGCGGCAGTCGGGATGTTTGTGTTTTAGTTCCGGGCGATGAACGCCGCGGCGGTCGCGATGTTGTGTTGTAGTTAGTCTTTGGCTAAATCAGGGTCTGCTGCTCCGCGTCTGTCTCAACCTTCGCTTTCCTGAAGTTCAGATCCGGCTCGTAGTCAGGATGTTCGGCGCGTTGCGTTTCGCTGAGGAGACCCTCGATTGTAAGCAGCTACACGCGCGGGTACTTCTTGCCGTTTGGGCTTTCGTAAAATCCGGCGCTTGCGGTATCCGCGCTCATGCCTCGTGTCGGAGTCTCCAAGCTCACCAGCAACCCGATCATCCGCGACGTGCGCTCGCAGCACCTGCAGATTATCGCCGTAGTAGAGCTGGTTCATGAGGTTAGTAGCGACTTCGATTGTATGTGCGCAAGGCGGCTAAAAGTAACAACTGCAAGGATGCCGCAGGTGATTGTCTGTCCTACATGAATCCAGAACCACGTGCTGGCGCCCGCGGTAGACACGGGTGGACGCAGCGCATCGCCCGGCCAGACCAAGGTAAAGAACGTCAGCAAACCAATGAAATGAATAAGCAGCCCAGGAAGGATTGATTTCGTGAGGTAAGCCATCGTTCCAAACATGCAATCCACCGCGAAATAAAATAGCATGGTCGGCCAGACGAATCCTTGCGTCAGGCTATGCGCGGGCGCGAGCACGAGCGATGAAATGAGCACGGCCGCGGCACCTGGGAGGCGCCTCTCAAGGTAACCTTGGAAGTAGCCTCGCACAGCCGCTTCCTCGGCCACTGAAGAAACTAAGCATCCCATAACTACGACCGCGACTACAGTCACGACAGGGTATTGAGAGAAGTCGGGCAAAGAGCGACCGGGCGTTCTTACTACCTGCGACAGCACAATCCAGAATCCGGCCAGCGCAAAAACGCCGAGCAGCCCAGCCAACAGCGCCCAGTTGAAGACTGGCCGCGAAACCGGATTAGCCCGCAACAACCCATGTCGCGAACCAGCCGTCTTATGAGGTGGCCCGTGGCCATCGAGGTAACGCCACATGAGCCAGAGCACAACGCCCATCGCAACCACAGACCAGGGCAGGGCTGGACTCAGCTTTAGGTTAGTGATTAGCAACGCGGTCCAGACGCCACCGACAAACATCGAGAGCAGTAACGCGAGGATTGCGAGCGCCAGAGCGGAGAGAATGCCAAATCGCATAACGCGGTTAACTAACGAAATGTCAAAAGCAAATTGTAATCGCGCTTCGAGTTAAATGGCGGATCGAGATAGATCAGGTCCACCATACGGGTTTCCTCGGGCAAATCATCACAAAACATATTGCTCCCCTTGATCAACGAAGCGCGTTTGCGCCCGCTACCGCCATGGCAGTGTAAGACATAGACAGCTGCAACTAACAAGAGCGCGTCGAGTGATCCTCGGCGCGCTTTTTCTTTTCAATCTTGCGCAGAGAACCGATAAGCTCTTTCGCATGGCCGGGATTTTTTTAAGTGCTCCTGAAAAGAGAATCGGATTAGGCCGAATTATTCCCCTTTCGTCATGCAAATGCCGAATTATTCGGCCCACTTCTCGTTAGGCGATCCGTGCGCACCTAGATTCCACGAAATGTCCATGAATCAGAACGGTACCCTCCGACTCGCTCAAGAGTTTCTCAGACGGATGGGTAGTGACGCTGAACCGGCCGAAATCGCAAAGCTGTTTAGCGAGACGCTGGAGTGGGACATTGCGGGTGATGCCGGCGTTTTACCTTGGATCGGTCACAAGTCCGGCAGAGGCGCTATCACAGATTTCATTCGCGATTCGCGCGCCATGCTTGAGCGAATCAGCTTTGAGGTTTACGACATTCTGGCCAGCGATAAGCGGGCAGTGATTCTCGGCTCGCTCGCATCAAAGCTCAAGCGAACCGGCCAGATCGTTACTACGGACTTCGCTATCATCCTCACCATATCTAACGATGAGATTGTCCGTTTTCAGATGTTAGAAGACAGCTTTGCTGTCTCCCAAGCGGCACGTAACTGATGGACCATGATCAGAACACGACGTCGCCTAACCATACGATGGAGCGAACGGCGGACGATCTGAGTCCGCATTTTACATGACTTTCACACCTTCAGAGCGAGCGATGCGCGGCTTCGTCCGCCGTCGCTCATCTTGGTCTCGTTAGGCCTACACGGCACACCTTTCGAGGTGAGGAACGCCTCAAGAAAATTCAAACAAGAAGAAAGAACAACGATATGCCAAAGTTCATAACCATAGGTTACGGTGACCGCGAAGGTTACGACCGGACAGCCAAGACCGTTCGCGATGCAGCTCACGCACATGACGAGGTGCTGCAAGAAGGCGGAACTTTGATGGGAGTTGCGGGCCCTCCCGTGCAGGTCCGCAATCACCAGGCTGCACATGTTCAGACGGAGGACGGCCCCTACATGGCTTCACAACTTCCCGTCGCAGGATTTGCGGTGATCGAGGCGCCAACTCTGGCCGAGGCTATACAGATGGTGTCGCAGACTCCATGCGCTGTCGCTTATGGAGTCGTCGAGGTTTGGCCGCTCGAACAAACTGACACGTCCAAGGCCTAACCAAGCGATGCAGCCTGTATCATTGCGTGGGTGATTCTTCTGTGTAGAAGAGGGGCGGGTGCGAGATCCTCGATGCAGCAGCTCGGGCCGAGAGACCCGGAGCGGTCGGTTAGTTTGATCGGCACCTGCCCTTGGGCGCTTAGTAAACTCGAACAGTTACTGGAGCGACCAGGACCGGCCTTTACCCAGGGGCAAGGTCCGGCCTGGCCAGCTCGCATCTTACAAGCAGGAGTAATCTAGCGCATGCAAGGAGCAAAAGTCTACATTGGAGTTGACATCGGCAAGGAGTGGCTGGACACGGCGCAAGGTCCGGAGCGGCGTCGTTTTTCCAATAAGGCCAGAGGACGAAAAGAGTTAGTGAGCTGGCTGGGGCAGAGGGATCGAGTGGTGCAGGTGATCTGTGAAGCCAGTGGCGGGTATGAGCGAGAGTTAGTGCAGGCCTTACAGCAAAGCGGGCTCGAAGTGAGTCTGGTGCAGGCTAGTCGAGTGCGGCAGTTTGCCCGTGCCCGTGGGCTCTGGGCTAAGACCGACCGGATTGATGCCGGTCTCCTAACTCTGTATGGCGAAGCGATCGCCCCCGCGCCGACGCGAGCCTGGAGCGCGGAACAGGAGCGCTTGCGCGCGCTGGACAGGCAACGCCGACACTTGAGTCGGCTGCTCATCATGGAACAAAACCGTCAGAGCCAGCTGCGGGAAAAGGAACTAAGAGCTTTAGGAGCGAAGTTAATCAGGCAAATCAAAAAGCAACTGGCGCAACTGGATCAGTTCATCGAAGAGTTGATCAGTCAGTCCAGGGAGTTAAGTGCCAAAGCGGCCAAGCTCACCGCCATCAGTGGCATCGGCGCGCGCAGCGCCGCCCTAGTCCTGGCCCAGATGCCCGAGCTAGGAGAGCTTAACCGTGGTCAAGCGGCCGCCTTAGCCGGAGTCGCACCTTTTAACCGCGACAGCGGGAAGCTTAGCGGACGACGCAGCATCTATGGCGGACGGCGCCAGGTGCGCAGTGGCCTTTACATGGCCGCGCTGGTCGCAGCGCGTTATAACCCGATCCTACGCCAGTTCTATCAACGCTTGCGCGCCGCCGGCAAACCGCCCAAACTCGCGCTCACCGCGGTCATGCGTAAACTACTCATCGCTCTTAACACTGCTCTGAAACCTCAACCACTTACTACTTGATGACCAAGACAGTTACTAACAGCTCTTGGCGTTGCGATTCAACACTTATGGTAGCTAGTTACTCTTCACTCCCAGCAGAGCGCGCTCTCAGAGCCGTCGCTGATCTTTGGTCTCGTTAGGCGTTTGTCCAAGAACGAATCCGTAGCAGCACGGCTTGGTGAAACTGGGGAACGACGAAAGCAATTACGTGTTTTTGGGACTTGACCCGGTCGTAACCGCAGCCGCTGAATACTCGCCATGAAAAGAAACACCACCGTACTAATAGCTCTCATGTCGGCCATCACGGCAACTCTTTGCTTCGCAAGCGACGACGCTTTTATGGGAACATGGAAACTTAACGAAGCGAAATCTAAAGTCCCGGCAAATGCGGCCCACAATAACACCGTCGTTTATGCCCAAAGCGGGGACGAGGTGACGATCACCGGGGATGGCGTCGACGCTGCCGGCAAGCCGGTGCATCAGGTATGGATCGGAAAGTTCGACGGGAAAGACTATGCAGCGAAAGGCGCTACCAATCACACCGTGCGCGCTTATACGAAGGTCGACGCAAACACGCTCACCTATACACTGACCAAAGACGGTAAGAACGTAGGCCACGGCAAAGTGGTTGTCGCAGCGGACGGCAAAAGCCGAACCGTTACGGAGACGCAGCCAGACGCAGACGGGAAGCTGGTGGACGGGACGTACTTTTTCGACAAGCAGTAAAAGTTCATCGGTCGAATAGCAGTCGGTCAGCGCCTGACGCGCTGGCCGGCCTTGCGGCGCCACCTCATCGCTATATTTGTTCCTGCAGCACCGCACCGCCTAAC
>CAWBSX010000009.1:0-55779 GCA_963791565.1 uncultured Verrucomicrobiae bacterium
GGACACGAACGCATTCACCGCCCCACGGGGGCCAGTTAAGCTATCACTTATCATGCCGACTGCCGTGGCATCGGTGGGCATGCTCCTTTTCACCTTTCGTTGGCTAGTGCTCGGATACTCAACCTGTTGGATGTTGTAGAAGATTTCGTCCGCCTGACATAATGCCGGCACCATGAATGCAAGACCGGTAACTAGCGCGCGGGCGAATCTCCTGGTGTGAAACGCACGCGCATTTGTTGTTTCAAAACTTTGATTGGGCCAGCGTGGATTCGAGGTTTTCATTAGCGGGTTGGGGTTATTGCAGCCAACTCTTGTTCGCGAACCGTGCCGAACGAATAGATGGAGCAAGAGATTCATGAGCTTTATGTCTGTCGAACGGATGATGAAGCGGAAATTCGCTGCTGAGGGACCAGGAATGTGAGAAATTCTTACCACTCGACGTGATTTGGGAATCAGCGTAAAATCCCCGGGATGCCAGCTCCGTCGGCGCTTACTCCCGAGCTTGTCGCTGAACTGACAAATTCACTGCCGAGCGCAGACGCAGCCACGATTCGGGGCATGCTGCCCACGGTGTATGATGAGCTACGTCGTCTCGCCGCAGGATTTCTCCGCGACGAACGCCCTAATCACACACTGCAGCCGACAGCCTTAGTGCATGAAGCCTATCTGCGGGTCGCCGATCAACGCCAATCCACCTGGCAAAACGGCGCGCAATTACTCGGAATTTTCGCGCGCATGATGCGGCGCATCCTAATTCACCACGCCGAGGCCCGCGCCGCTGAAAAACGTGGCGGTAAGGAGGCTGTCCGCATCACACTGGATGACGACCTGGAGATTTACAGCGCCGAGACAGCCAACCTGTTAGAAATCGAGGAAGCGCTGCAAGAAGGTTGAACAGCTTGACCCAACACAAGGCAAGGTCGTCGAGTTGCGTTTATTTGGCGGCCTAACCGTGGAAGAAACTGCCAAGGCTTTAGGCATTCTCCTACTGGTAGTGAAGCGCGAATGGCGGAAGCAAAACGCTGGTTGCGACGAGCGTTATCGGACGATTCCTAGCTGATGGCAGAGCCGATCGGAGAAGTAACGCTTACTCGGTGGCAACAGGCAAAAGCCATCGTTGCGGATGCCCTTGAAGAGACAATGCCCAGCGCGCGTGCTGCGATGATCGTGGCGCGATGCGGCAATGACGCCGAGTTACTAAGTGAAGTGGAGTCCCTTTTGAAGCAGCCGACTGACTCGATCGAGAACTCTGCGCTGAAGGCCAATAAGTCACTTCGGCCTGAAATATCCGTTTTGGCTCCGGGCTATCACGTCGGTGCTTACATGGTTGTCCGGGAATTAGGACGGGGCGGCAGGGAACGCTCCACCTTGCAGAAAGAGCGGACGGCGAGTTCGAAAAGCAGGTCGCGATTAAGTTACTCAAGCGGGGCACTGACACGATTGTAGTTCTACGGCGTTTCCGGTGCTGAGCGCGAGATCCTCGCGGGTTTGAACCACCCGAACATTGCTCGACTCATTGACGCGGGCACGACCGATGACGGCTCGCCGTATTTCGTCATGGACTACGTGCCGGGTAAGCCGATCACGACCTATGCCGAGGAAAAGAGCTTATCCATCACGGAACGGCTTAAACTATTATGCACCGTCTCCTCAGCGGTTATCTATGCACATGGAAATCTTATCGTTCATCGCGGTCTTAAATCAGCTAACATCCTCGTGACCGATGATGCAGGTAAAGCTCCTTGATTTTGGATAGCCAAGCTTCTCCAAGCTGATACAAACGAGCAGAATGTTACCGTCGCCGCACAGCGTCTCCTGACGCCGGAATACGCGAGTCCTGAACAGGTAAGAGCTGAACCGGTCACAACTGTGAGCGATGTCTATTCGTTAGGCGTATCATTGGACGAATTGCTGACGGGGAACCTACCCTACAAGTTGCAGGGCGGGCCCGAGCAGATCACTAAGGCGATTTGCAATCAGGATCCGCAACGCCCAGACCGCTCTTACTAAGCTGGCGGAGCCAGCTACATCTGTGGAAAAAGCACGTCGCCAACTGCGTGGTGACTTGGATAACATAGTCCTAAAGCGCTCCGGAAAGAACCGGCCCGACGCTATCCTTCTGTAGACCAGTTCTCCGAGGATATTCGTCGGCATCTGGAACGATTGCCCGTGCGCGCTCGCAAAGACACGGCGGCCTACCGCGCGACCAGATTCATTCAACGTCATAAGCTTGGCGTGGGTTCGGCTACCCTCCTTGCCTCAGCCTTGGTCATTGGAACTATTACGACCGCCTGGGAGGCACGGCAGGCCCGGAGGGAGAAGGCTAGAACGGAACAGCGCTTCAATCAGGTCCGCGAACTAGCTCACTCCCTTCCGTTTGATTATCATGAGGCCATCGCGGCCTTACCAGGATCAACAGCTACACGGCAAAGGCTAGTTAAGGATGGCCTGAAGTATCTGGATAACTTGTCGGGAGACGCTGGCAACGATAGCAGTTTACTACGCGAACTGGCTGATGCTTACGAAAAAGTTGCCGCGGTTCAAGGCGGTGCGGCGACCTCTAAGCGTGGCGCACTACTGTCTTCGTCTAACCTCGGCGATACGCCCGGAGCCATTGCTAGCATGCAAAAAGCTCTTCAAATCCGTGAAAGACTAAGTGTCATGGAGCCAAACAACCTCGATATTCGAGACGAGCTAGCGTTTTGTTACCTTAGTCTTGGCGGCAGTTACTTGCTAACTGGCCCTCCGGAAAAGGCCATCGTATACACCCGCAAAGCGATTCCTTTGCTGGAATCGTCTCTGGTTGCGAAACCATCGGACGAAGACCTTCAATATAAGTTAACCATAGCTTATATCGGATTAGCCAAGGCTTCGGGTATTCCAGGCGCGGCTAATCTCGGAGACACAAAGGCTGCGCTCAATTACATGGGTAAAGCCCAGGCTGTTGAAGAGCGACTCGCTACCCAGTTCCCGGGCGATCCCGACTACCAGCTGTTACTCGGAACCATTTATAACAGTCTCGGCTTTCTCTTCGCGGCGGACGGCAAACAAGAAGATGAACTGAGAGAATACCTGAAGGCAATTGAGATCGACCGAGCGCTTGTCAGGACGGATCCCGAGAACACGGTGTATCGTAGAGAACTGGCCGTGCAGCTGGGGAATGCTTGCACCACGCTGCTACGCCTAAAGGACAAGACTGGTGCCTTGGAAAAGGCGCGGGAGGCTTTGTCGATATATGAGTCGCTAGCCGCCGCAGACCCAAATGATGTGAAGATCCGACGCAACCTGGCGGTTGGTTACAGAAACGTCGGAGCGGCTTTGGGAGTAGAAGGCGGTGCGCATGCCTTGGAAAACTTCCATCAAGCGCTCCAAATTTTCTCCGAACTAAACCGAAAGGATCCCAATAATGCTGACTTTCGACGACAGTGGGCCCACTGCTACCTTATGCAGGGTCATCTTCAATCCGACCTTGATGATCTCGGGAGCGCGATTGAAAGCGACCTCAAAGGTGTCAAGATCGCCGAGGCATTAGTAGCTTCGGCTCCGACCAATGCAAGTGCCCGCAATACCCTGGCTCAGCTCTACGAAGAATTAGGGAACAACCGTGCGAAACTCGCGGTTAACCCGGGCACGTCAGCGGGAAGGCAAACGGAACTGCGGGTCTCAGCGAAAGAAGCGTATCAGAAAAGCCTGGACCTCTACCAAGAGATGAAGAACAAGGGAACACTTGGGGCTATCAACGCTGACAAGCCTAACGAGTTGGCGCGCGCAATTGGGATTTGCGACGCCGCAGTGAAATAACTCGTGACCGCAGTTGCGGGAGGGCGGTGGGTGCAGCGCAGAAATTGTGCGCAGGCGGATCGGATCGAAAGTTAAGCTTTTTGGTAGAATAACGTAGCCGTTCGCGCGGCGACGCTGCTTTTTGTTGAACGACACAGTTGTAGTCAGCGCGAACTTTATCGTCCACTTCTCGTAACGCCCTAATACAAAAGGTTTGCCCACGGGTTTGAGGAGGTGATGTTCCACCGTTGGCCCCGTTCCAAACGTCAATCCTGGTTCCAACGCTGTTGCAACCATCGCCGTCGGGGCAGCCAAATACGGCGAAGTTGAACGGCGTGGTGCCTCCGCTATTAGAATTTTTAATAATGAGGTTGCCGCTGGCACCTACATCGTAACCTATGGGATTGTTGACCGTTGCGTTGCCTTCGATGCGATTCTTAGTGCTGAGCACGTGAATCCCGGCGCCGCTTCCGCCCCCGTTGGATTCGCAGGTGTTATTGAGGATGACGGATTGACTCGTGACCTGGATCCCATCCACTCCGTTCTGGTTTGCGATGCAGCTCTGAACCAGGCTGGCGGCGCCGACGCTGATTCCAGTCCCAAGGTTCTCGTTCGCCGCGCAGTTGGAGAGCGTGCAGTTGGATGCAGTGTTGAAGCCGTTCAGCTTGTTGGAACTGACCGCGCAATCGCTCAGCTTACTATCTTTCCCCAGGTTAATGCCGTTGCCATTGAGGCTGCCGACTGCGATGCAGTGGAGGACATTGGCGTTAGAACCGGTGGCGATATTGTCCGAAGAATTATAACGCGCTGAACAATGACTGATCAGCCCGGCGTCCCCGATCTTGAAGCCGAAGCCTCCGTTGGCCTCTGCGGCGACTCCGGAAATGTTTTCATAAGCGGGAGCGGGTTAACCCGCTTCTATCAATTTACCGGAAAAGAAACAATGTTTCTGTTCGGCCAGCCCAAGTCTATCTCGATGTAACTTTGGGCGGAACAGGGCAGCCGTTCGTGATGCTGCTTTTGTTGAACAATATAGTTGTAGTCATCGCAACCTAGTCAGCAGGATTAAGATTCTAAGTTAGCCAAAGGCGCAATGCGCAACGGCGAGGAAGAAATTTTCGCTCCGAGCGGTAAGTTAAAGAATCGCGGAAGAACTGCGTTTACACGGAGCGGAAATTCCGGCACGCTCGGCGTGTGCGCGTCAAGTTCGTTGGGCGTCTGCGAATTCAGCACCTGTTCGTTTTGCGCGCGGGAGACACTTTATGAATACGCACAGGGTTTGCAGGGGTAGCTTCGCCCTCACGCTCGTAGCGGCGCTGATGATGGCGTCCGCCCGGGCGGCTACGATTACTGTTACTAATACGCATGACAATCTCGTCGGGTCCCTGCGGCAGGCGATTCAGTCAGACTCGGTTGCCGGCGATACGATCGTCTTTCAAATCCCGACCAGCGATCCCGGCTTCAACGCGGCGACCGGCACCTTCACGATTTCGCTCACGAGCACTACTGCACCGGGTACGGCAATACTTATCGACCATCGTCTAACAATTGATGGCGGGAATCAGAAGATAGTGGTGCAACGCGCTGCCGCCGCCGCTAACTTCAATATCTTCCGTATCACGGCCGGTCCGGTTACGCTCTCGCACCTTACCATCGCAAACGGATTGGAAGACACGAATTCGGGCTCCTATGGCGGCGGAATTTCGAATACCGGCGGAGATTTGACCGTGAAGAATTTGTACCTTCAGCAACAACGCTGGCAGTTTTGGCGGGGGAGCCGTTCACAATAAGAACGGGGTCTTCGTTGCGGATACCTGTAACTTCACCAGCAATTCTGCCAACAACAACGGTGTCCCCGTGGCGAGCGGGGGAGCGCTCTACCTCGCCGGCGACTCACACATCAGTAACAGCACCTTTTCCTTCAACAGTTCGCCACAATCGGCCGCAGCGATTTACCACTTCAGCGGAATGTTCACGGTAGACCAGTGCACCTTTGCGCAGAACAACGGCATTCACTCCGGCGCAATTCAGAACGAGGGTGGCGCGCTCACCATCAATAACAGCACTCTGAGCGCGAACACTGGCGTGTTAGCAGGCGGCATCGGAAATAGCTCGAGCATCGCCGCGCACGCCCGGGGCAACATCATCGCTGGCAACAGCGTGAGTGATTCGGCCCACGCGGATGTGAGGGGTGCCTTCGCGTCCGATGGGTATAACTTCATTGGCGTTGTGGGTAGTAGCACCGGTTTCGGGGTCTCGGGATCGCATGATCAAGTCGGTAATTCGATGAACCCCGGCAATCCGATGTTGGGCCCGCTTCAGGATAATGGTGGTCCCACACTAACGATGAGGCCGCAGCCGGGCAGCCCGGTCATTGATCAGGGCCAAAGCGGCGGAGTGACGGTCGATCAACGGGGACAGCCGCGGATCGTGGATCAGCCTGGTGTAACCAACGCGATCGGCGGAGACGGGAGCGACATCGGCGCGGTGGAAACGGGCCTTCCGCAAACCGGTCCCACCTTTACCGTGACCAACACTTCGGAGCATAACGATGGCGCGTGCACCAACGACGATTGAACGTCGCTAGAAGCCCTGAACGCCTCAAACGCGACCGCGGGTAATAACACGATCAATTTTCTTGCCGGATTGAGCGGAAAGATCACCACATCGCTTACGCCGGGCGGGCTGCGTATCTCGAATGCAGTAACGATTAACGGACCTGGCGCCCGCATTCTCTCGCTCATCAGCATCACCACCGCGGGATTTCCAAACCGCTTGTTTTACGTCGATGCGAGCAATGTAGCCATCTCAGGATTGTCGATGGACAACGGGGGTGGCTTTGATTCGGACGGGGGAGCGATCTATCATAACAGCGGCACCCTCACGCTGGCTGACTGCACCTTGTCGAACAGCTACATCGTCTCGACCCAGAACGGTGGGCGTGGAGGCGCGGTGTTTAACAAGAGCGGCGCGACGCTATCGCTGGTTCGTTGCACTCTGTTCGGTAATCTTGCTGACCGCGGACTCGGCGGGGCCGTTTACAACGAGGGAACGTTTACCGCAACCAACTGCACTTTCTTTAATAATACCGCGCTCAACGGCGGAGGCATCGTATCTAGGTTCAATGGTGGGACTGCTACACTGACATTGCGTAATTGCACGATTACCAACTGCAAGGCTACTTCCACTGGCACCGGTGCCGGCGACGGCGGCGGGGGCGTATGGGCGGAAGGTGGCTCCGGACAGCACCATGTTGGCAACACCATCATCGCGGGAAATACTTCAGCTTCAAGTCCGCAACGCGATCCGGATGTCCGCGGGAACTTTACCGCCGATACGATTAACTTCATTGGAGACGTGGGCGATTCCATGGGACTTGTTGGGTTGGCCTTTGTTGGAGATGCGAGGTTGGATACGCTTAAGAACAATGGCGGGCCCACTGACACCTGCGCACTTTTCAGTGATAGCACGGCCATAGACAACGGCGACGACAGCCAGGCGTCACCAACCGACCAGCGCGGCTATCTCCGTAGCGGCCCAAGCGACATCGGGGCGTTTGAGTTTGGCGGCACGCTGCCGGTTTTGAAGATCACTTCGATTATCCATCTCGCGAATGGACACATCAGTCTGCAAGGTCTCGGTGTCGCAAACAGCCTCCACACCATTCAAGCTGCCTCCGATCCGAGTGCTGGCGGTTTCAGTTTCCTCGGCTCAGCGACGTGCAATGCGAGTGGCGTCGTGCTTTACGATGATGCCGGCGCAGCCGGTCTAACGAGACGTTTTTACCGGCTTACCTTTCCCTAACGCGAAGCCTATCTTGCGGCTGATGTACGCCTGGGGTCCGTTGCTCGTAGGTCAATAAGTCCGCTTCTCCGATTTAAATGAACCAGCTTTACTACGGCGACAATTTCGATGTCTTGCGCGACCGCGCGAACTTTCCAGATGAATCGGTCAACCTGATCTACCTCGATCCGCCGTTTAATTCGCAGCGTGATTACAATTGCTGTTTAAGTCACCGAAAGGGACGACGAGCGAAGCGCAGATCCAGGCTTTCGAGGACACGTGGCATTGGTCAAGTAGCGAGGGCAGTCAGGGGGAACGTGAATTCGACGAATTACTCCATCAGGCAAACACGGGCGCGGCAGACATGATGAAATCACCGGTCCAGTTCATCGGTGGTAGCGACATAACGGCATATCTTGTCATGAGGGCCAATCGGTTGTTGCAGTTACAGTGCGTCCTGAAAGCCAACCGGTTCACCTTATCTACATTGTGATCCGACCGCCTCACACTATCTCAAGATCGTTCTGGATGGGATTTTCGGAAAAGAAAACTTCCGTAACGAGATCACATCGAAGCGTGCGAGCGGCCACGCCAACGCGACTAACAGATTTGGTGACGTCGCCAACAGGATCCTCTTCTACTTTAAAAACGATGAGTTGTTTTTAACATCCAGTTACGTGCCCTATTCGCAAGAATATCGATAGTTCTACGTGCATTATGATCCGGACGGCAGACGTTGGAGGCCGATTCTTATCGATGTTCGGACCAACCCGGAATATCACGTCGCTGGACAGTTGCTTCGTGGGCGAATGTAGGTTTAAGTCGGTCAATCACAAAAAGGTCTCGGAGGGGGATTCGACCCAGGAGAAATCAATGATTTCGCGTCGGCTTTCTTCCCCAAACCAGGCGGAATTCACAAAAGGGGAACGGAGCCCCTAGGCTCCACGGTTTTTGTATTACAGAAACTGATTACTCGTTAGGCTCTCGTTGGTGAGGAGGAGCATCGCCCACAGGATGTGCCAGCCGCCAATGAGCGCGGCGAAGACCAAGCCGACCTTATTCGGCTGAGTCTGAAGTGCGGGTCTTCATAGGTTTTGCGGAGTTGAAGTTTCCCTGGATGTCGCCCTCAAAATCTTCTGTCAGGCGAACACGATCTTGTAACGCATCTTCTTTTCCGGCGAAGATTAGTGACTTCCGCCCGGATCCCCATACGGTGCAGGAATGCATCGATCTACCTGTGCCTGCGCGATCCTCATTTTTTCCGCCGGCATCCGGCTGATCTGGGGCGATACCATCTTTACTGGTAATACCGGAAGCGGCGCCGCCATCGATAATCGACAGCCGACCTTAATTACGGCTTACATGATTGCGCTGCAGGGAACTCTTCCCGACAACACCGGCGGTACGCCCGGCAATTTTACTCCTAATCGCAGTACGCCATTCTTAGGTGAGATCCGTTCCGTCTCGTTTAGCTTCGTGCCGAGCGGCTGGGTTTTCTGCGAAGGCCAAACACTCACTACAAGTCAAAACGCGGCGCTCTTTAATCTGATTGGCTACACTTATGGCGGCAGCGGCGCAAACTTTAACCTGCCTGATCTGCGTGAGCGTGCGCCGATCGGAGCCGGCCAGGGAAATGGCCTGCCTAACTACTCGTTAGGTAACGTAGTAGGAGCGGCAAGCACAACCTTGTCGGTCGCTAACCTTCCTCCACATACCCACAGCCTCAGCGGTGGAGGTAATACAGTCTCAACTGGAAGTGGCGCGCCGCTGGAGAACCGTCAGCCATCCATCGCGGTTAACTACCTTATCGCCGGAGACGGCGAAATCATGATTGCGCCCTGGAGTGTTAAGCCCGCCGGTTGGGCGCTTTGTGATGGTAGTTCGCTATCGACCTCGACTTATAGCTCTCTCTTCAACGTTATCCATTATACCTTTGGCGGCAGTGGGGCTAGCTTCAACTTACCCGACCTGCGCGGCCGTGCAGTTATAGGTGATGATGACACCCTGCAGCCTTATCCTATTGGCACTACTCTCGGGAGTAACTCTGTCACTCTAGCGATCAATGATATCCCCGCTCACACGCACACGGTAACTGGTAGCCCAAGCACAGGCTCGACTGGCGGGGCAGGCTTCAGCGCAAGTAACTACCAGCCATCGCTGACCTTGCGCTGGGTCATTTCCCTTTTCGGCTCATTTCCTAATGCGGGCCCTGTTTCTTTTCCGTGCGTCGGAGAACTAAGACTAATCGCGGCGAATAACTCACCAGGAATTGACCAAGGGGGTTGGATGGTTGCCAGCGGCCAGCTCTTAGCAATCTCGGCGGACGAGACCCTTTTTAATCTCATCGGAATTACCTATGGTGGCGACGGCCAGGTTACGTTTGCCCTCCCAGACTTCCGGCATAGCATCAACAGCCATTTCAGTAACACGAACACGCCAGCGGTAACCTATGGCACGGACTTCCTGTCCATTAATGTTTCGAAGCTCGCTCCGCATGCGCATGCGCTGGTCCAGGCTAGCATCACCAACATCCAGCATTTCACTAATACGAGCGCGCAGCTAACACTGACCGGCACGCTTGGCAGCACCTGGAAAACGGATTTCTCGAATACGCTGCCCGCGACCTGGAATAACCTTGGCACGGTAAACTTCGGCACCGCCACGCAAATGATTAGTGATCCGAACCCGGCTCACGTGACAACGCGCTTCTACTACGCGCACGATCCCTAGTCGTAGAAGTCGCTCTTCCTTGCGAAGAAGCTATTGACCTTCAACGAAGCTTTTGCTCAAGGTCGAGCATGTCGAAGTTCGCAGGCATCGGGCGCGGCGATCGCTCGTCTCGGTTTTACGGTGATGACGGGCGGCGGTCCGGGAATCATGGAAGCAGCCAACCGTGGCGCGAAAGAAATTGGTGGCCCCTCCGTGGGCTGCGGCATTGAGTTACCTCATGAACAGAAACCGAACCGCTATCTCGATCGCTACGTGGCGATGCAGCATTTCTTTGTCCGCAAAGCACTGCTCATTAAATATTCCTACGCCTTCGTGGTCATGCCCGGCGGCGCCGGGACGTTAGATGAGCTGTTCGAAGCTCTAACTCTGATTCAACCGGGAAAGATCAAAAACTTTCCCATCGGTCATCATGAGTCGTGGTTATTGGAAAGAGCTCCTCGAGTTTATTAGCAAGATGGCGGAGTTCGGGATGATTAGCGCCAACGACGTGAACTTCGTCTACTCGACCGATTCAGTTGGAGAGGCCGTTGAACACATTCGCAAGAACGCGATTGACGTATTCGGCCTTAAGCTAAGGACTCGAATTCGACGGCATTTTGCCTGGCTTGGGGAACGAGCATTGGGCGCCAACTGAGTAGCAACTAACAAGAAACCGACAGAATCACAAAAAGGTCTCGGAGGGGGTTCGACCCAGGAGAAATCAAGCCTTCTCGATCTGATTTCTAGTCCGTTTGAGCCGAATATGACAAAAAGGGAACGGACCCCCTAGGCTCCACTTTGTGTAACACAAATATTAACTACTCGTTAGGCGAAATTGTAACAAAGCCTCGGGGGGGCCGGAGCTTTTGTAACGGCGTTCAGCGAGTCGTCATCGCAAGCATCAATAACGCAGTCCGTTCTAGACATGGCTTTTTGAGCTCGCCGGCTTCTACGAAAGCGCGACGAAGAACAAGTTCGCGCGGGTGCAGTTACTCACGATCGGCCGCCTGTTAGGTGGCACGCAACGCCCCGAGCATTCCGAGTACGAGCCCGACCTGAACCTCAAGAAGGCGAAAGCGGAAAGCGAAGCTGAGCAGCAGTCGCAGATCTAGGAAAGCGTGTGAAGCGACGCTTGACCGGCTTGGTGCATTTGTATAAGAAACCTCCCAATTACGTCACCCGACGTTTCATCGGACCTTCGGCCGGGCCAGAGCGAAAGCCCCTGGGGCTGGACCTTCGCTGGGGCATCGCTTTACGCGATTACTGGATCCAAATAGAAGCCGAGCGCGAAGGTTTGCATGGGAGGCTCTCGTTTTCAGGTGGAACCGGATTCCCGCCATCTAACCCAAGGAGCCGACAGAATGAAACCAGCGCACTTTCGCAGCCGGACAAACGACTTCCATCAGCCGCGTTCGAGAGGATTGCTTCGCAAGACCCTGGCGACAGCACTTCTCATCGCAGGAGTCCAACTTCTGTTTGCGGTAGCGTGGGTGGCAGCATCTCCTGGCTCCGACCACATCGCGCCTTCGTCGTCATCAATTTCGATAAACGATGGCGACGTTGCTGGACTCATTTCCGCGATTCAGACTTTGAACAGCAGCGGTGGCGGAACCATTGAGCTGGCAGCAGGAGGTTCCTATCCAGTTTCGGCGCCTTCGGATTGGTGGTATGGGCCGAATGCGTTTCCGGCCATTAGCAGCGCGATCATTATTCACGGCAATAACGCGACCATTAGCCGCGTAAGTGGGTCGCCGAAATTCCGCTTCTTTTATGTCTCAGGTGGTGTCAGCACGGTGGCGGCCGGGAACTTGACTCTGCAAAACCTGACCCTAACGGGCGGTCTTGCGCAAGGTGGCCGCGGTGGAAAAGGCAATTCTCCCGGTGGCGGGGGCGCCGGCATGGGTGGCGTTGTATTCAACCAGGGGAATCTCACTTTGACCGATGTTCAGTTAAGCCAAAATACGGCCCAAGGCGGTGACGCGGGTACTACGTTCAATAGCTGCGATGGAGAGGGCGGCGGCGGAGGGATCGGCGGTGACGGAGCCGGTGGCTGTGGGGGCGGTGGGGGCGGGAGCGACTGGGAGGGCGGCGGCGGGGGGTTTCGTTACAATGGTGGGACAGCGCTCGATGCCGGGGACGGCGGAGGTTTTACCGGTAGTGATGGGACGTTTCATTCAAATGGGGGACAGAGTGCCTTCGGCGGAAATGGAGGGATGGGCCATCAGGACATAACTGGCGGCGGCGGCGGCGGTTTCTACCCCGGCGACAATGGGGGTACGCCTAACCCAGGAACGGGCGGTGGGGGTGGCGGGGGTGGCGGAGGCGCATTCGGCCCGATTGGCGGTGGAGGCGGCGGATTTGGTGCCGGCGGGGCGGCTTTCTCGGGAAGTGGTGGCGGCGGCGGAGTGGGAGGTGGTGGTGGGGGAGCCCGTTATAGTGGTGGTAGCGGTGGTTTTGGTGGCGGTGGGGGCGGCAGCGGGTCCGGCGGCGGTAGCGGTGGTTTTGGAGGTGGAGGTGGAGCTTTCTACACACACCAGAAATCACTTGGCGGCCAAGGGCTCGGCGGCGCGATCTTCAACCACACTGGCACGCTAATGCTGGTGAGGACCACTGCTTCGAACAACTCCGCCCATGGAGGATTGGATGGCGATACGTTTCTCGTGGGGTTCAACGGCTCGCGAGCTACGGGAGCTGGCGGCGTTGTATATAACCTCAACGGCACCGTTACCATCCAGGATTCAACGATTGGAGGTGCGGCGGAGAACACGGCTGATCTCGGCAACAGCATCTACCAGATGTCAGCGAACTCGGGCAGAACTGCATCGAGCCAGACGCCCGCCGCGTTTCTCACTTTGCTAAATACGAACACCGTCGGCGAGGTTGTGATTAACCAGACGGATGGCACTGCGGGCTGGTTTGTCCACGGCGGAACACTTCAGCTGGGATCAAATACGGCGCCGGATATTACTTTCTCCGCCACCATTGCGGGAGACAACGGAGCGGGTGTCACCAAGATAGGAACCGATACCGTCATACTAATCGGCACGAACACTTACCCCGGGCAGACGAAAATCAATGCCGGCACGCTCCGCGTTCCGAGTCTCGCGAGCGGCGGTAGCCCGAGCCCGATCGGCCAGTCCTCCAATGACTCCAATAACCTATATCTCAACGGCGGCGCTCTGGATTACTCGGGCCCGACAGTTAGCAGCGACCGCGGCGCGGTTGTTGATACCGGAAATGGCGGGGGAATCTCGGTTTCTAACGCGGGCAGCACGCTTACTCTAAGTGGCAAAGTAGCTACCACCGGAGGTAACGGTACCTTCAACAAGACCGGTGCCGGTACCCTTTCTTTGGCTGGCGCCGACGATAACTCTTCCCTGGGCGCAAACGTCATGGCCGGCACGCTAATCCTCGCTAAGACGAGCAATGGGAACGTGCACGCCCTTGGCGGCGCTGGGCTCACTGTCTCCGGCGGGACTGCACAACTCGGGGGCACGGGCGGTGATCAGATTTATGATGGATCCCCCGTCACCGTAAATGCCGGCACGTTCGATTTGAACGCGCGCTCCGAAAACATCAGCCTCTTGAACGGGAGCGGCGGGACGATCACGAACCTGGCGACGGGAGCGAGCACGCTGGGCATCGCCGGAGGCAACTATGCCGGCTCGATCACGGATGGGGGCTCCGGCAAAACCGTCGCGCTGATGAAGACAGGCACGGGAGTCCTGACGCTCGCCGGCAGCAATACTTACACCGGCGGCACGCAGCTTACGGGTGGTAGCCTGATAGCACGTACGACCTCGAGTATCCCGAATATGACCGGCGTCTCTGCAGCTGCCGGCACCATCGTCGGGGTTGACGTCGGCGGCACCGGTGAGTGGACAACGTCCGATCTCGACAATCTTCGCGCGAGCACCCTTTTCAGTTCCGGCGCGGCCTTAGCCATTGATACCACCGATGGGTCGTTCACTTACCCCAGTGCCATCGGCGGGACGCTGGCAGTAACGAAGCTCGGTCCGAATACACTTACCGTTACGGGGAACAGTTCTACTACTGGTCTGATTACGATCGCCGCTGGCACCTTGCAGCTCGGTAACGGCGGGACCAGTGGTTACATCGGCGAAAATGGCATCCTGAATAACGGCACGTTGGTGTTCAATCGTTCCGACTCGACCGGCTTCGGCAGGCCCATTAGTGGCCCCGGCAACGTGGTTTTCGCTGGCACTGGTCAGGTCACCATTGCCAATCCGACCACCTACACCGGGGGCACCACCGTCAACCCGGGCTCGAGCGTTTTTCTTTACGTCAACGCACCGCCGCCCAATTACGTCAACACCGCCCCGATCGTCGGCCCCGCGACGAACAACGGCACGCTGACTTACTACGTGGATAACGACAACCACGGCAATGGCATCACCTCAGTGCCCATCTCGGGCTCCGGCGTGCTGATCAAGGATGGCTCCGGCGATTTCTACGGCAACAACGCTTCGACCTACTCGGGCGGCACGACGCTCCTTGCGGGAACGCTGCACCCCGGCATCTCCTTGGGCAATACGAGCGGCCCGTTGACCGTGAACGGCGGCACCGTTTTGCTTGGGTTCTCAACGCTGCAGATCGGAGCGCTCAATGGCAGCGCCGGCCTCATCACGCCCAGCACCTCTAGCTTCTCCACCTTGTTCACAATCACGGTCGGCACTGGCGATGGAAACGGCTCCTACGGCGGCTCGATCCAGGATAGCGGTCCCTCCTTCAATCGCTTTCCCGTCGGCCTCACCAAAGTGGGCTTGGGCACGCAGATGCTGACTGGCTCCAATACCTATACCCACGGCACGCAGATCAGTGGCGGCATCCTGCAGGCGAAGTTCCCCGGCAGCCTGCCTAACCTCGGCAGCGTGAGCATCGCCGGCGGCGCCACCATGGCGGTGAACGTCGGCGGCGCGAACGAATGGGCCACGAGTAACCTGGATTCGCTGCGGACGAGCGCCGCCTTCAATCCCGGCTCAGCGCTCGGAATCGACACCAGCGATGGCGACTTCACTTACGGTAGTAACTTTGGCGGCAGCTTCGGTCTGACCAAGCTGGGCGCAAACACCCTCACTTTGCTCGGGACCGTGAGCTATACCGGCCCCACGCTGGTCGCGGCAGGCACACTCCTTATTCCCCATTCTGCATCGCTCAATGGTCTCCTCACTGTTAATAGCGGCGCGACATTCCTCGCCACCTCCGGCGTAGTCTCCTTTAACGGTGGCATTTCGAACATCGGAACGATTCGAATCGAACACGGCGCCGTGTTGTCCGTTCCCATCGGGAGTTCTTTCATAAACAGCGGTCTGCTAGACGTTATCACCGGTTCATTTACGCAGCCGACTGGCTTCGTGAACAACGGCATCGTGCTCGATTCCCGTGTGGTCAAGGCGAAAAGCTTTACCAAGTCGGGCGGCACTTTCAGCGTCGCCATCGACGGCTACAGCGGCCATACCTATCAACTGCAACGCGGCAATTCCCCTACGGGCGCGAGCTTCACAAACGCGGGCCCTCCGCAAAATGGTGCGACTGGTGGCGTGCTTACATTCAATGATCAGTCTCCCGATCCCACGCGAGGCTTCTACCGCGTGCAAGTGGACCCTTAGGGCGCAGACTCCTCACATCGGGGGCCGAAATGCTTTCGCGATCTCGACGAGAAGGAAGTGGGCAAAATCGTGGTGAACGTGAAGGGCGGCGGAATCAAGCCTGATGACGAGCGCACGTTCAGTTGGTCACGATCGAAGTTTTGCTCAAGGGAACACAACGCGCCGAACATCCCGATTGCGAACCCGATTTGAACTTCAAGAATTCACGGTGCCCGATAACGCCGCCTTCTTCTTCCTGGAGAGGCAGTGCGGTCACAATCCAGGTTTCGGCCTAAAAAGCCTCCCGACTCACAAAAAGGTCCCGGAGGGGGTTCGACCCTCGTGAAATCAGGATTTCTACGACGATTTCTTGTCCATTTTAGCCGCATTTCACAAAAGGGGAACGGACCCCCTAGGCTCCACTTTGTGTAATACAAATATTAACTACTCGTTAGGCATTCGTTAGGCGAAACGGCCACAGCAGCGAAGACGCAGTAATTCTACATGAAGGGCAGCATGCCTCCGGGATATGCTGAGGCAAGAAACATAGCGATTGCTGCACGTGTGATTCCTACGGATCGCGGCTGGCGCAGCTTCGCGCGACGAGCGCGGCCGCGGCGAGATCGCCGGTCGTGTTCAACACCGTCGCGAAGACATCAGGGATGACATCGACTGCGATCAAAATTCCGATTCCTTCCGGCGGCAGACCGATCGCGAGAAAGAGCGGCGTCAACATGATGAACGCGCCCCGTGGAATGCCCGGCACACCGAAAGCGAGGAACACCGCCGCGACTGCGATCGTCGCTGCGCTGGCGGCGTTGAACGGCAAGCCATAAAACCAGGCGACGAAAAGCGCGCCGACTGTCCACGATACCGGTCCGGCGATTTTGAAAGTGGAGACTGCCAGCGGCAGCACGAATGCGGTCACTCGCTCAGGCAGTTCGAGGTTGTCCTCGGCGGTTTTAATCAGCGCGGGCAACGATGCGATCGATGAGCTGGAACTGAACGCGATCAACTGCGGCGGCAGGGCCGCGCGCGCAAAGCGACTCATCGGGATTCGGCCGACGATGGCGACGACAGGGTAGAGGAGCAATATCACCGCGATCGATGCGATCGAGTAGCCGATGACGTAAACGCCGATCGCGCCGGCCAGCGTCGCGCCCGCATGCACGGCGAGGGGAAGGACGAGCGCAAATACGCCGATCGGTGCAGCGAGAATGATCCAGCGAACGAGAACGAGCATCGCTTCGCTCAGAGCGCGGAAGAAGCGTGTGAGAATCTCGCGCGATGATTCGGACGAGCGTGAAATCGCCAGCGCGAGGAGCAGCGTGAACAAGATCAGCGGCATCATGGTGCCGTTGGCCGCGGCGGCGACCGGGTTCGCCGGGAAGAGCGAGACGAGCCAGGCCGAAAATGTTTGCGCCTGTCCGTGCGTGCTGAATCTCAGTGGCTGCTTCGACCGCGCCGGCTGGAAGTTGCAGCGCGCCATGCGTTGGGAGCAGCGCGTTGATCGCGAGCGCAGTTGGCGCAACGACCGCGGCAACACCGATGAGAAGCAGCAAGAAAACAAGGATCGTGCGCCCGCCGATTCGGCCGATTGACTTGATATCTGAGACCGAAGCGACGCCAGTGATCAGCAGCGAAACGACGAGCGGGATCACAGTCATGCGGATGGCGTTTACCCACAGCGTGCCGACTGGCGCGATAGCGTCTGCGGCGCGAATCAGCGTCGCATTGTGCGATGCCGCGATGAGGACGCCGATGACGATCGCAGCGACCAAAGCGAGAAGAACGCGAATGCTTTCCTTCATCACATCATCAAGTCGCCGCCGTTGATATCGAACGATGCGCCGGTGATGTAGCCCGCCGCTTCCGACGCAGCGAAGCAGATCAAGTCAGCAACTTCGCGCGCGGTGCCGAGGCGCGGGATCGGATAACTTGCCGCTAGTTTCTGCAGCAGCTCATCGTTCGCATTCTCGCGCGTCAGCTCGGTGTCGATCATTCCCGGACACACAGCGTTCACCGTGATGCCGAACTTGCCGAGTTCCTTCGCGGCCGCGCGCGTCAGACCGAGCATCCCCGTTTTCGATGCAGTGTAATGCGCGCCGCCCAGAGTGCTGACCATGCGACCAGCGGACGACGAAATGTTGATGATGCGGCCGTAGTTTTGCGCGCGCATCGTGGGCAACGCCGCTTTTATCAGCAGGAATGGCGCGGTCATGTTCACCTCGAGCGCGGCGCGCCATTCCTCCGCGGTGAGATCATGAAAGCGCGTCGATCGCGCGAGCGCCGCGTTGTTCACAATCACGTCGAGGCGGCCGAAACGCTCCAGCGTCATCCGTACAATTTCCTCCGCCACATCAATGGCGGCGATGTCGCCCGGCACGGCTACGGCACGTTCGCCGAGCGAGGCTGCCAGTTCTTCTGCGCGCGCGTGTTCACGCACGTTGACCGCTACACTGGCGCCGCGTTCGAGAAAGCGTTCTGCTGCGGCGCGGCCCAGCCCGCGCCACGCGCCGGTAACGATTACAACGCGGTCCGCGAAATCCTGCAGCTGCTCGCGCATCTCAATCTCCGCACTCGTTGTACCGCCTGCGTGAAAAGGGAGCGCGCCGTAGTTGCATTGGGAGAGTGGCAGTATGCCTGTTGGTTTTGCTGCGGCAAGAAAGGTAGTCTTTCACAAGATCGGCTTCGTGGCCGCATTGTTGGGCCATGAAAACCTCAGCTCACAAAAAGTCGCGAAGTTGTTAGCACGCAATCTCGCCGTACAGTTCGCCGCTTGTATCCCGCGTAACCGCCATTCACTCGAAGCGCAAGCCCTCAATCGGATCGAGCTGTGATGCTTTACGCGCGGGGTAGTAGCCGAAGAAAACACCTACACCCGCAGAGAAGAAAACCGCGATGGCCATGATTTTTTGTGAAAGCAGCATGTCCCAATGGAGCGTGCTTCGGAGCAAGTAAGACCCTGCGATTCCGGCCGCAATTCCGAGCGCTCCTCCAAGCAAACTCATGACGATCGCCTCGCTAAGAAATTGCAGTTGGATGTCACGCTCGCTTGCGCCCACGGCCATGCGAATGCCGATTTCGCGCGTTCGCTCCGTTACGGAAACCATCATGATGTTCATGATTCCGATGCCGCCGACAAGGAGTGAGAGCGAGGCCGCGCTGGCTAGTAGAAGTGTGAACACATTCGCGGCCTTTAGCTGAGCACGGATAACTTCCTCTGGCGTGCGAATATTGAAATCGTCCGGTTCGCCGGAGCGCAGATGGTGGCGTTCGCGCACGAGAGCGATGATGCGTTTGGTTGCTTCGCCGATATCCTCTCTGCGCGCGGCGGAGAAGTAGATGTCGTCGAGCCATTCCGTGCCGCTGATGCGTTTTTGAGCGGTCGTGATCGGCACGACCAGAAAGTCATCCTGATCCTGGCCGGTAGTCGAGAATCCCTTTGCCTGCATAACGCCGAGCACTTTGAACGGCACACCTTGAACTCGAATGCTCTCGCCAACGGGATTGGCAGAGCCGAATAAATTCGAAGCAATGGTTTGGCCAATCACACAAACTGTGGAGGCGTGTTCTACGTCGTCTTCAATAAAGGGTCCACCGAGACCTATCGTCCACTGTCGGATTTCGAAATAATCCGGCGTCACGCCGCGAAACTGCGTGCCCCAATTCGCGTTGCCGAACACAACCTGGATGTGACCATCCACATTCGGTGAACCGCTTTTGATGCCTGGCACTTCATTCATGACCGCACGATAGTCACCGAAGGTAAGTGTCTTACTTCCGCGGCTTCCGATACGCACTCCGTTGCGAGCGCGTCCACCGGCCTCGAGCCAGATGAGATTGTCGCCCACGTTATGAAGCTGTTCTTCGACGCGCTTGGAACCGGCTTCGCCAACACCAACCACGCAGATGAATGAACCAACCCCAGCGATGATGCCGAGCATAGTAAGAATGCTACGCACCTTGTTTCGACGCAGTGCCTTTAGCGCCTCAGGGATGATTGTGTCGACGATCATAACTACTCGTTAGGCTAAGTTTCGTTACTCATAACGAAGAGCTTCTATCGGATCGAGCCGCGCCGCTTTTTGCGCCGGATAGAAACCAAAGAAGATTCCAATCGCGACCGACACGACCGCGGCAACAACGACGGCGAAAGTGGAAATCGCCACCGGCCAACCTGCGGTGGAGGAGATAACAAATGATGAACCGATGCCGGCCAGGATTCCCATGACGCCGCCGAGCAGGCTAATCGCGATAGCTTCGAAAAGGAACTGACGTTGCACGTCGCCTTCCGTTGCGCCGATCGCAACTCTGATTCCAATCTCACGCGTTCGTTCGGTCACCGAGACAAGCATGATATTCATGATGCCGAGACCGCCGACGAAAAGAGAAACACCGCCGATCGAACCGAGTAACACTGTCATCACCTTGCTCGCTTCCGAAGCGACGTCAGCAATGTCCGCAAGATTGCGAACCGCAAAGTCCTCCGTCTGTCCGGCGCGGATGCGATGTCGATCGCGTAAGAGTCCGCGTATTTGCTGTTGTGCGGCGTAGCTCGACGCGCGGGAATTTGCGGAAACCATCGCGAAACGTAGCCAGGGTTGGCCGGTGATTTTTTTTTGCACAGTGGTGAGCGGCGCGATGACCGTGTCATCCTGATCTTCGCTCAAGGCAGCGGACTGACCTTTGGCGACGAGAACGCCGGTGACGATAAACGGCAGATTGCCGATGCGAATGGTTTTGCCGATTGGGTTGGTCGAAGCGAACAGATTCTTGCGCACCGTTTCGCCAATCACTGCGACGTTCGCAGCGGTGATCACGTCATCGTGCGTGAAGCTGGTTCCGCTTTGAAACGACCAGGAACGGATGTCGAAATACTCTGGTGTGGTTCCGACCACGCGCGTCCCCCAATTATCTCCTTCGAAGACAATCTGGGCTGAAGTTTGTGTTGCCGGGGCCGCGGCTACGACCGCGGGACATTCCTTCAACATCGCGGTCACATCCGCTTCAATCAGCGTCTTGGTGCTTCCATTTCCAATGCGCAAACCGCCCTGGCTACCCGAGCCGGGCGTGACGAAAAGCATGTTCGATCCGAGGCTGGAAATTTCTTTCTGAACGGTCTGATCGGCACCTTGCCCGATACTGATCATCGTAATAACTGCTCCGACACCGATGATGATTCCGAGCATGGTCAGGATCGATCGGCTCTTGTTTCGCAAGAGCGCGCGAAAGGCGATCTGAAGTGTGGATACGAAATCCATCTCGTTGCTAATCTTCCAGTCGCGGAATTGTTTTGATCACCTCAGTGGCGACGGAGCGGTTTGTGATTACTTCATCGCGCCGCACGGTACCGTCACGAAATACAATGCTCCGCCGCGCGAACCTCGCGATGTCAGTCTCATGGGTAACAAGAATGATGGTGAGACCGTTGTCGTTTAACTTTTGGAAGATCTCCATCACTTCGACAGACGTGCGCGTATCGAGGTTCCCCGTTGGCTCGTCCGCGAGCAGGATCGAAGGACGATTAACGAGCGCGCGCGCAATCGCGACTCGTTGTTGCTGACCACCCGAGAGTTGCGAAGGAAAATGATCGGCGCGCTCGGCTAACCCAACCAATCGCAGCGATTCGACTGCGCGCTTTCGTCGCTCGGATTTATCGATGCGCGCATAAAGAGTCGGAAGTTCAGTGTTCTCCAGCGCAGTCGTGCGTGCGAGCAAGTTGAAGCCTTGGAAGACGAAGCCAATCTGTCGATTTCGTATTCGCGCGAGCTGAATCTTATCAAGCGCGGCGACATCTGTTCCTTCGAGAATGTAACGACCGCCCGTCGGCTTATCGAGACAGCCGAGAATGTTCATGAAAGTCGACTTGCCACTTCCGCTCGCGCCCATGATGGCAACGAATTCGCCGCGCTGAATCTCGAGGTTCACACCGCGCAAAGCGTGCACGCGGTTCTCACCCATCTGGTAATACTTGTGCAGTTCCTCCACTCGAATCACGCGCTTGCTCGCGTTGGAAGAGCCGTTGAAAGATTCGGCCGCGCTCAAATGCAATGCGCCGCCGCCTTATGGCCGACGAGGTCCTCCCGATGCCTTCGCTTCCGCGCGACTTTGCGCTACTCCAGTGATGACAGCATCGCCTGCTTTCAAACTGCCGTGGGTTACCTGCACTAACTCAGTGCTGGTATGATCGGTGATACCAGTCGTGATGCTGACCGGCTCGATCGTTTTCGCAGAGCGCAATTTCCAGACGATGCGCGTTTCGCTCTTTGAAGGAGACTTCGCCTTACCCTTCGCAGACGCGTCGCTCTCTTCAGGAATTCCTGCTTGTTGATAAAGCTGGTGAAGCTCGCTCAGGGAGAGGTCCGGCTTAAATCTCAAGGCAGCGTTTGGAATCTTGACGACATTCTCCGCCTTCGCGACCGGAATGGTGACGTAGGCTGTCATCCCTGGAAATAGCTTTAGCTCGGGATTATCGAAGTTGATTACCGTGTCGTAGGTCACGACGTTTTGTACCACGGTCGAATTCATCCTCACTTGCGAAACCTCGCCGGTGAAAGTCTCGCGTGGATAAGCATCGACTTTGAAAGTCACCTTCTGCCCGGCTTTCATACCTCCGACATCTGACTCATCCGTTTTTGCGTAGACCTGCATCTTGGTTAGATCCTGCGCGATCGTGAACAAAGTCGGCGCCTGCAAAGATGCCGCGACTGTTTGGCCTACGTCCACGTTGCGAGCGACAACCGTTCCATCAATCGGCGCGTGTATTACAGTGTAGTCGAGATTGGTCTGCGCGATTTGCACTGCCGCCTGTTTTTGCGCGACCTGTGCTCGTGCCTGTTTCTCCTGCGCTTCCGATGCCGCTACCTGCGCATCCGCGGTATCAGCTGCCGCCTTCGCCAAATCAAAAGCCTGCGCGCTGACCGCTCCCTTACCTGAAAGCCCAACATTGCGCCCGTAATCAGCCTTTGTCTGGGCCTGCGTTGCTTTCGCCTTGGTCGTATTGGCCACCGCGACCCCAACATTCGCCTGCGCATTTTCGAGATCCGCTTTCGCCTGCGCGAGTTCTCCATCGAAAAGCGCAGGAGCGATCCGTGCGATGATGTCATCTTTCTTCACTTTCGAATTGAAATCGGCATGCAACTCGGAAATCACACCGGAGACTTGCGAGCCAACCTGCACAGTCGTAACCGCGTTGATCGTGCCCGTGGCGTCCACCACTTGCAGGATGTCTCCTTGCTCCACCGGCGAAGTCGAATAGGAAATGGCGTCGCTGCCGGCGCGGGCGAACATGACATACAGCCCAACCGCGATAAGGACGGATCCAAGGATGAGCGCTGGGCGTTTGTTAATCTTCATCAGAAGCGTTAATGCAGACGAGGAGGCCGGTGTAAGCAAGTGTTGGTCACCGCGATCGGCTCGTAAGTTAGCGGCGCGCGTTGAATTAGCCGATCCAGCGGGAATCTTTCTGAACAGCGCTTTCGGTTCCATGTCTAAATACGGCATGAAGAATATTCTTGCGTCCGCGTTCCTCCTCTCTGCTCTCATTCCGTTAAGCGACGTGCACGCTGCGCCAAGTGAAAAGCAATTGGCCGCAGAAGCGAAGATCACTCGGATCGCGGCGGAGCATATCGCGTTGTCGAAAGTTCCCAATGGGCGAGTAGCAAACGCTGAGCTGGAGCGCGAGCATGGCAAGTTGATCTGGTCTTTTGATATTGCGCAAAATGGAACACGCGATATCAAAGAAATCCAAGTAGACGCCAAGAGTGGGAAGGTTGTTTCGGTGGAAACTGAGACACCAAAAGATCAGGCGAAGGAAGCAGCACAGGACAAGAAGAAGTAAATCCAAGTTCTCGCAGCGGCGGCAGCGCGCGCGACTAGGCTAGAGATCGTCGTGCTTCGTCAGTCAGCGAGTGTGTCGAGCAAGGGGTTTGAGCGACGAGTCGGCTTTGAGGATTTTCTGATCGCGCAGCTCGCAATCACAAAAAGGTCTCGGAGAGGGTTCGACCCCGGAGAAATCACCGATTCCGGATCGGCTTTCTTCGCCAAATCAGGCGAATTTCACAAAAGAGGAACGGAGCCCCTAGACTCCAGAGCAAAGACTCGTTAGGGCCTAGTGGAAAACCGATGATTGCGAGAATTTTCGCGTTGTGTGTAGGCCGCAAAAAAACGATAAAGGCGCTGCTTGCGCAGCGCCTTTCCCGAATTTTAAACCGCTCCGGTTACTGACTTACGAGGATACCGGCGCTCTTGGTATTCGTCGGACCGGTAGCACTGACAGTTATGACGTGTCCGAATCCCGCCGGGGCCAGAGTCACCGCGAATGCTGGTGACACCGATTGTCCCGCCGCGATGGTGGCGGTAGGCGGTAGCGTTACGTTGGCCGGTTCACTGCTGCTCAACGTGGCGGTAATTCCCGAAGCGGGTGCAGGAATCTGGCTCCTGATGATGCCATTGTATTGGCCCGTTTGACCCGTGATGGAGTGAGGGTGAGCCTGGCGAGTTCCACGGATTGCGAGGTAACCGCTTTGACAACGATGTTATCAACGGCCACACCTGAAGCACTTCGGCCTGCACTTCCATCCGGTGGACGAAGAGCCCCGCCAGTGCCGCCGCTATCCTGTGTGAACTCGAAGCGCAGCTGAATGCTGGATCCGGCCAGACTTTCACCCGAAGCAACCGAGGCAAGTGATGTGCCGGGGAATTTCATATGCACATGTTGGAAGCCATTGGAGAAGCCGCCCCAAACGGACATGTCCTGGAAGTAGGCAGTGCTGCTATTCCGCGGTAGATGCCTTGGGAAATGTTCGAGGTTACCGGTGAAGAGTTCCTCTTCGAATGCTTCTGCGAGGACAGAACGCAGCAAGCGTGTGCCGCCCGATTGGTCCGTGATGCGGAGGGTGAAGCCGTCGTAGGCAAGGACGTTGTAGTTGGGATCTTCTTCTGTGTTATAGGCCACATCCATGTCGAGGGTGATGTATTCGGCATTAGACGGAACCGCAATGATCGGGCTGAACAAGCGCTCGAACCGCGTCGGGTTAGTCGCGTCATTCGCATTGATGTGGAAGGCGGCGTTATTCGGCGAGCCGACGGGCCGGAAGGCGGTGCTGCTTGTCGTCCACGGAACGGTATTGGAGCCGCCGCCATGCGACGTGGCCCATCCTACCGGTAAGGTGCCCGGACTAACTCCATCAAAGTTCTCCGAAAAGAGCGTCGTCGCAAGGGGACTGCCGGTCGGTTGCAGGTAGGTGAAGGTGCGATTGCCCTGGTTCGTCGTGACCGTGAGGGTGAGCGGCAGGCGCGTGCCCGGAACAAACCCAGCGCCGACTTTGAAGACGAAGGTAAGCGTGTTATTCGCTGAGCTTCCCGCAGCAATGTCCGGATAGGCCGAGCTGCTGCGCTGGAATGTAATATTGGGATCCGTGGTGGATAAAGTCGCGTTGATACCTGTGACCGTAATAGGTGACAGCACCGGGTTGGTTACATAGTTCTTTAATGGAATCGTCATCTGGACTTGATCGCCGGCGTCGATGATTCCGTTGCCGCCGCTCTCAGTGAAACTGACCGCGCCCTCTCCGCCACTGGCGGGAAAGGCGAGATAGGTGAGGCTGAGCGGTGGGACAGCGGTGATAGTTTTGCGCACGAAATACGCATCCGGGGTATTCATGCTGCCGTTGTTTGGATTGCCCGCCGGAACCTGACCGCTGCCGAATGGTTTCAATTCCGTGATCGCGTGCTGGGCAAAGAGCTCGCCGCCTTGTGCGATGGTCTGATTGTAGTCGCCGATGTTGGGCTGACCGGTGTCATTACCCCAGCCGGCGTGGAATGGAGCTGTCGTCAATGGCTGTGGCTTGCTGAAAGTAACGCCGTTATCTTCTGAAGTAACAACGGTGATTTCAGTGAGGTCGCCGCTCGGCGCGATACCTTGATCGTAATAGGTAATATAAATTCGACCCGAGGTCTTATCTACCGACATGGTCGGGAACCACTGCGCGCGATCGCTTCCCGGACGACTATTGATGATCACAGGCGACGAGAAAGTGGTGCCGCCATCCGTGCTGCGTTGGAACGCGATGTCACTACCATCGCCGTTAAAGTTCCCTGCATATGTGACATAAATGTTGCCGGGCACGGACAAGGCTGCAAGGCCCGAACTGATTCTGCTCAGCTTGCTCTGGGCGCTTCGGAGGAGGGGCGTACTTTGCACGCCCATGAATGGGAAGGAGTGCACGCGGTCATTGCCCAGTATCTGATCGACCATGATGAAGGGCGTAGGAGCCAGGTCTAGTGGCGCTGACCAGGTGTTGCCCCCGTCCAGGGAGCGACTAAATCCTTCGTTGTTCTTCGGGTAACCGCTCGCGTCCGTCACCGGGAAATTGCGCGCGTTAGTTACGGCGTAAACAGCGGTGCCAGTTGAGTTCCAGCGCGGCTGGATACCTTGCGGGAAACCTCCATCATAGGTGGCCGGGAAAACGATGGCCGGCGCTGACCAGGTCGGTGGGTTTCCGGCGGCCACGTTATCGCTATAGGTACTCACGTTTTCGGCGCCGCCGCCTGCCGCGCTTCCGCGGAAGTTGGTCCAGGTGACGAGCACGCGGCCGGTAACAGGACTGATGTCGAAGAATTCCTTGTCCGACGCGTCGCCCGTGCTTCTGGGCAAACTAGCCGCAGTGATTTCGAAAGGACCTTGCCAGGTATGGCCGTAATCGGTTGACCGATGGATGCAAAGAGTCTGCACGGTCGACGGCGAATTCGGTGAATTGTTCTTCACCATAATTGAGGTGTAGTAAAAATTGCTTCCACCGGCGTATTTAATATCCGGGTCGCCAAATATTTGCGGATACAAGGTCGCGCCGATCGCGCTGGTCGGTCCCGAGGGCAACCCGCCGCCATCCGTAAAAGTAATGCCACCATCATCGGAATATGCGTATCCGGAGAGTAGGAAAGGGTTAACGTTGAATCCACGCGTGTCGTTGAAGCCGATCACGATATGCTGGCCGGTGCTGTCCACCGCTACGGAATATTCCGCCTGTCCGCCGGGGATGGAAACAGTCACGTCCGGATCGTTGTTGCAATCGTCATCACACTCCGAGTCGTCGCCATCGTTCGCGCCATTCAAGAACGATTGTTTAGCTAACACTCCATCGGGCGAAACATAGACCAGCTTGTTCCCCACCACTTTTCCAGCGCCGCCTTTTTCCACCCATTGGGAGTAAACCTTCGCGATCCGCCCCATCGGGCTCATCTGAAGCGACGCGTCCTGATACTGCTGGCCCTTGGCAATATTCTCGATTTGAACGCGGATGATTCCACGAATATCCGAGGCAATTGGCTTCTGGGCGTTAGCTGCCGAGCCGCCGATGAGTAAGCCCGCGCCGACTAAGAGCGCGGGCAGCTTAAAAAAACTTGGACGGCGAATGCGGAGATGGTTGGCAAAGAAAACTGCGCTCACTCCGATGATCAGCAGCAAAATAGTGGAGGAAGATTCCGGCACCGCCGATTGGCCGATGAAATGTCGAATGTTAAACTGCACCTGTGTGCCGCTGGCCGAGCCGCCATTCGTCGCGTCGAGGTTGATTGTCAGGTCGAGGAAAGCGCTCGAGGCACCTTGGGGGAGGGTGAGAAGACCACTCGCCGGGAGCGAGCTGAAATTAGTGCTGGTCGTGTTTCCTGGTTGATTACCCGACATCATGATTGGTCCGCTCGCCGTGGCGGGACTAACCACCGAGCCGGGAAGAGAGAACGACGCGGCGGTGATGGTATCGTTGCCGGTGGTCGTAATCGGCAGGCTTAAACTAAAATAGCCGCTGTTGAAATTATTGACGAAGAAGTTCGGCAACGTCAGCGTCCAGGTATCGCCAACGGCGGTGATGATTTCACCGGCCAGGAAGCTTGGATCGCTGGCCGATTGTGTGGCGACACCGAAGTTGATGGTGGCGCGCGCTGGTGTCGTTAGACCAACAAATAGTGCGAAGAAAGCTGCAGTCGTTAGGCTGCAAAACGCAATACGGGTATGGGAGTTTTTCATGAGAGGTTCAGGGGGAGGGCTAGGGGTAAGAATGAAAAGATGTAGCCGGAGCGGCCGGCCGAATCTCACGACGATCAGAGCGGTTCGGTACTTAGTGTGTCAATGAAATTCTGAAATTTTTTTCCACTTCGATTTCACCACGGATAAACCGCGGTGAAGAAATGTCGGCCGGAGAATGGCGGCATGATCAGGTACGGGCCCGTCAGTGTCAGGTCTACGGGCGACCAGGTGATCAGGTCGGTCGACTGGAGCAGGTCGCCGGTGAAGGTGAGGATGATATTTCCGTTGTTGTCGCGGGTGAATGTCGTCGTCGCCAGGCGCGGCGGCAGGATATCGCCTGTGCCGGAAGAGTAAGCGATGTTATTGCCGTCGGTAATCTCGATCACATCATAATCAGTGAAACGTGCGAGGACCTGGCCGGAAGAATTTCGCACCTGCATGTTCCAAAGTTCCGCTGATCCTTTCACAACCGCGGAATCGCCCGGGCCATTCGAGACATTGGCCGCGTTGCTCAATGTCCAGTCGAGTTGGAATTCCGTGCCGAAGATAATTGGGATCTCAATCACAGAAGTCCAAAAGGCGGTGCCGTTACTACTCGTTAGGCTGCCGTTGCCTTGCCGTGGGACGGAAAACGCATCACCGCCGCCATCGCCGTCATCGACCAGGTAACCCAGATTGAGCGACGTGCTCTCCGCGCTCGAGCCTTGGATCTGCGCTGCCCAGGCATAACGGAAGGTCAGTTGCACGCTCCCTTGCGTCCCATTCCATCCCGCTTGGATCGCGTCGATGCGCCACCGCCCGATGCGTTCCAACGAACTCACCGCACCCGCCGCCGCTGAGGATTGGGCGGCCGATTGATTCGCTTCTGCCCGCGTCGTGAAGAGGTTCGTCGTCAGGAAAACACCCGGATGTTGCGACAAGCCCGTCGTTGAAATTCCAGAGGTCAGCGTTTGTCCGGAAACGGACTGGCCCGGAATGCTTTTCGAGTTGGAATCCGTGACCGGGCCTGACGCGGCCGACTTCGTTTGAACTTGTTCCTGCCCCGCGGAAAGATCCAGGCGGGATGTCACTAACTCAGCCTGCGCCACCGCGGCCGTGACTACTATTAATAGAAGAGAACGCGGCAGGAATTTCATGGGCGCGGGTTGGGAATTGCAGAATGCAGCGCACACGATAGAATAATGGCTGATCGTTTACAGCAAAAAGCCTCGCCCCATGGCCCGATTGACTCGCACCGCAAGGATGGAACACAAGCTTCTGGGCGTTTTCTTCGCCCTCTCACTTAGCCTTGTCGTGCAGCTTGTTGGCGGCGAACAGCCATCGACACCGAGCTCTCCTATTCCTGAGACCGATCCCGGCCCTCGCCACGTCTCACCCTCACCTACTCCAGCTCCATCACCAACTATATTACCTTCGCCCAGTGAGGCTCCCTCTAAAATGGAGGGGGTGCGTCGCCAGCGCGCGCGCGCGCGTGTCCAGGAAAGAGGCGCTCCTACGCCGCCGCCAACGAATGGCACCCTTCATTCTCCAGCGAAAGGAAACCACGTGTCCACATTGCCTTCACCTTCTCCCTCGCCCTAGCCATCGCCTCGGCAACCACCGACGCACAACATAGAGTCGGCTTCTCTGGCTCGGTCTTGCTCAGTTGGTAGAGCGCTTCAATGGAATTAAGGAGGGCGGGGGGACGATCCCGTAGAGGGAGTGTCGGCCGCGCCGCCGCAAATAACGAAAAGTTACCTGTATTGTAGCGGCATTGAAATCAAAACCGGGCGCGTGGACGGTGGAAAAATTCCCGGTCGCCGAATTGTAGGTAATGAGCGGGAAACTGTCGCCAAACATTGGGCTCTAGCGGCGGTGGATCCTAATAACATCAAGGCGCGGCAGGATCGGACCACGGGCTAATCGCAAAAAGGTCTCGGAGGGGGTTCGACCCTCGGGAAGTTAGCTCGTGCCGAGCGGATTTCTTCGCCAAACCAGACGGATCTCACAAAATGGGAACGGAGCCCCTAGGCTCCAGGTGTTTGGCGTAAACATCGTCTCGCCGCGTCCCTACGACGCGGTTCTGCGGATCTCAGCTACGCCGCTCCATGATCCACGCAATCCAAATGCAACTCTCGTAAAGCACGCACATCGGTAAACCAAGGGCGAGCAGCGTCATAATATCGGGTGTTGGGGTGATGATGGTCGCGAGAATAAAGACGAGCACAATGGCGTAGGGACGAGTTCGCGCCATGAACGGATAGGTAACAATGCCGAACCTAACGAGTGCCAGCACGACGACCGGTAACTCAAAAGCCAAGCCAAAGCCAATCGTGAAGCGCGTTACAAACGAGTAGTATTCCTGGACGGTCCACGCCGGCAACCAACCGAGCGTCTGAGTATCGTGAAAGAAAAACAGAATTGTCTTCGGCAATAGCCAGAAGTAGCAAGACAGGACACCCGTTAGGAAGAGCGCGAAAGTGCCGGCGATCGCCGGGAGGACGAACCGCTTCTCCATCGCAGTTAGGGTTGGAAGCACAAACTCGGCGATGAAGTACAAGAGCAGCGGGAACGAAACTACCAGGCCGGCATAGAAGGCCAGGTGGAAGGAAATCGTCATCGAATCGGTGATGCCGAGCGCACGCAATGAGCGACCGTAGGATCAATTTCGCGCAACGGCCGCTGCATGATCTGGGCCAGAGATCGGCGAAAACCGAAGCATCCGGCCATCGTGATCATGACAGTGATGGCCATCTTGCCGAGAGTGCGCCGCAAGTCTTCGAGATGGGCGAGGAAGGGCTTTGCGGTTGCGTCTTCCGGCATCTGCCGAAAGCGAAACACGTTGTGCAGAGTCATGGCGCGGTGCTTGGCGACGCGGCCAGGATGGAGGACATGATTTCAGTTGTTTCAGGCTGAAAGCCGTCAGCAACGGAATAACGGCAGACGCCGGCTCTTCGTTCTATGGCCACGATTCCCGCGTCCTGAAGAATGTGCAGATGTCGGGATAGTTCATTCTGTGACGTGCCGAGTTTGCCGGCGAGTGTCTGAAGACCAAGACTTTCGCGTAAGAGCACCGCGGTAATCCGGAGGCGAGTTGAGTCCGCAAGCGCCTTCAGTTGCCGGATACACCGATCTCCCGATAACCGTCGCTGCGTGGCCGCCCTGCGGCGGCAGAAGGTATTCGTAACACTCGGCATCCTCAACGAGTGCGGTAGTCGGTCGGCAGAGATCGTCATACTAACTATCTCTATACCTAGCGGCGACACTGTTATTCCCAGTTACGTATCGCGGCCGCGAATTTCAGTATCGGTGGGAATAAACCGATCTGCTGCGAGTTATACCGACGGAGACTACAGTAATTGAGGTTTACCTGGCGCTCCGCCGATGACGTCGAGACGAATTGCAATCTACTACGAACATCCGGACTGGTTCCGTCCTTTGTTTGCCGAGCTCGATGCGCGCGGGCTTGAGTATGTAAGAATAGACGCCTCTTGCCATTCCTACGATCCAGCCGCGCAGGACGTAGATTTCGCGTTGTTGTTCAACCGCATGAGCGCGTCCGCGTATCTGCGTGGGAACGCGCAAGGAATATTCTTCACCCATGCCTACCTGGCACACCTCGATACGACCGGAGTTCGCGTAATCAATGGCAGCAGTGCTTTCGCCTTGGAAACATCCAAGGCCTTGCAACTGCAATTAATGCACTCGTTAGGTATACCTTGTCCTAAAACAGGTGTGGTCAATTGCAACGACCAGATACTGGCTGCGGCCACCAGGCTCGGGTTTCCCTTGCTAATCAAGCCCAATATCGGCGGACGAGGGGCCGGCGTCGTGCGTTTCGATTCGCCTGACCAACTCCGCGCAGCGATCAATAAGCCGAGCTTTGGACAAGGAGTTGATCAGGTGGCGCTTGTTCAGGAACTAATCCCGCTGCGGGATGGCCACATTACGCGCGTCGAGACTCTTGGCGGTAAGTTCCTTTACGCGATCGACGTCTTCACCTCCGGCGAAAGCTTTAACCTTTGTCCAGCAGAAATCTGCCGCACGGAGAATGCAGTCGAGCCTAAGGTACTAGCCGATGCGCCGAAAGCGGACGTTACCGTGCGCGCATGCACTCCGTCGCCTGCCGTGATCGAGGCAGTGGAGAACATTGTCGCTATGGCCGGCATAGAAGCCGGGAGTGTCGAATACCTAACCGACGATCGCGACGGCCGCGCTATCTTCTACGACATCAACGCGCTTTCGAACTTCGTGGCTGATGCCAAAAATGTGGTTGGATTCGATCCGAACGCGCGGCTGGTGGATTACCTCGAACAACAATTGGGGCAGCTATAATGCGCTACGGTTATTGGTTACCAGTCTTTGGAGGCTGGTTACGAAATGTCGAACAGGAAGGAATGGAGGCCAGTTGGGAATATGCGCGCCGCTTGGCGCAAAGAAGTGAGCAGATCGGTTACGAACTGGCGCTGATCGCCGAGCTGAACCTAAACGACATCAAAGGTATCGGTGCACCGGCGCTTGATGCTTGGAGCACGGCGGCGGCGCTAGCGGCAGTGACTGCGCGGCTTGAATTAATGGTGGCGGTGCGTCCTACGTTTCACTCTCCCGCGCTTCTGGCCAAGCAGGCGGCAAACATTGACAGAATAGGCGGCGGTAATCGCCTATCATTAAACGTTGTTAGCTCCTGGTGGGCCGATGAAGCGAAAAGGTACGGTGTTCACTTCGAAGAACACGACGACCGCTATGCGCGGACAGCCGAGTGGCTAGAGGTCGTGGACGGAATGTGGAAGCAGAACGAATTTTCATTAGCCGGGAAGTATTATGAGATTGAAGGTGGAATCCTCGCGCCCAAGCCAATCACAAAGCCACGCCCGATGATTTACGCAGGCGGCGAATCGGAAGCGGCGAAAAGTCTCATCGCCGAGCGCTGTGACGCTTACGTCATGCATGGGGATTCGCCGGCGCGAATTCGAGAAAAGATCGGGGACATGCGCGAGCGTCGCGAACGACTTGAGTTACCACCGCTGAAATACGGCATTGCCGCTTATGCCATAGTTCGTGATACGGAAAAGGAAGCGGACAAGGAACTAGGTCGCGTTACTGATGTCAACGCTTCCGCGGCTGGCTTTAGTAACTATCAACAATGGCTTAGCGGAACGAAGCTGGAAGGCGAGATGTCGATGCAGGAATACTCCGTTTCAAATCGCGGACTTCGATCCGGCCTGGTCGGGACACCTGATCGAGTTAAGACACGAGTCGAAGAATTTGAAGCGGCCGGCGTTGATTTGCTCCTACTGCAATGCAGTCCGCAGCTGGAAGAAATGGAACGCTTCAGTGCGGAGGTAATCCGCAAAGCCTGACCCCTGTGCTATCGGGAGCCATTGAGAAGTAACCAATCCGCTTCTACTCGACTAGATCGACGATGTTCGTCATGGCTTTCGGGCTTATGCCGGATGGGCAGAGCGTGCACGGCGCAGACGTCCTTCGGGAAGAGCAGATCGAGCGTCCAGTCGAATGCTACACGAACCTTCTTATCCAAACCGGGTAGCTTACTTAGATAGACAGTTCTCCAGAGCCACCACGCTAGGAAGCCGGAAAAATTGAAACCAAAGATTCGCGCCACTCCGGTCCGTCGGCCGAGAGATGCGAATAGACCAATGGTGGTGAAGGCAAAGGGCTTCACTGCCTTGCCTAAAATTGAAGCAGCGATGTTCTGCGCCACAACTTTGCCTTCGCGTATGGCGTGTTGGGCAGTTGGCGGATGAGATTTTCCTGGGTTTCGGCTATCGGGTACGTAGGCACAGTCCCCGACGGCCCAAACGTTGGGCCACCTGTGAACTCGGAAGTATTCGTTTACGCGTATCCTGCCTCCTTCTTTGGCGCAGGGCAGATCAGAAATAGCCGGACTCGGAACAGTTCCGGCAGTCCACACTAAAGTGCGACAGGGAATTGCGATTTTGTTAGGCAGGAAAACTCTGTCCTCAGTCATCCCTACGACTCGAGTGTTGAGCCGAATCTTAACTCCGCGGCAGGCGAGCACACTCCGGGTGTATCGGCCCAGGCTTTCACCGAGTTCCGGAAGGATCACCGGCCCTGAATGGATCAGGATGACTTGCAGCATCGCTTCAGTCAGGTTCGGGTATAAAGGCAGTGCCTCGCGCAAGAAGTCATTCAACGCCGCGACGGTCTCTACGCCGGCAAAGCCGCCGCCCGCAACGACGAAAGTAAGTAACGTTGTCGCTCGGCCGCATCGCGGGTGGAATTTGCATCTTCCAAGTGTCGAATAACCTGAGCCCGCAACTGAATCGCATCCGAGAGCGATTTCATCGCCAAGGCTGACTCAGCGAAACCGGGTAAGTTGTAGAAGTTAGTAACCGATCCGAGCGCAATAACCAAATGATCGTAGTCTAACTGGAGCGAGTGGCGCCGATAACCTTGCGCGATCAGAACGCGTCTCATCGGCAGATCAATTTCGGTTACGTCGCCTACTAACACCTCTACGCGCCGCAGTAGCTTGCGCAGGGGATTGATGATGTTGGTTACCTCGAGATCGCTGGCTGCGATCTCGTGCAGCATCGGGGTAAAGAGAAAGAAGTTCTCCTGGCTAACTAGACAAATTTCGATCGAACTCTCGCGTGCGAGTAGCTTTTGTAGGTGAATCGCGGAGTAAACTCCGCCGAACCCACCACCGAGGATAACAATGCGCTTCTTCTTCGAGCTATCAGTTGGCATCGCGAGCATACCGGTTCTGTCTGGAGACAAACTGCCTGCGAGAAAACAGCCGACTTAGGCTACTGAGTCAGGATAAGCCTCAGCGGTTTTTGTATTTTCTATCCTTGGCTGCGCGACTGCACTCGAAGTTGTCTGAGCAAATCCTTTTTCCATTTCATCTCGCGCGGCGTTGAATTCCTTGACCGCACGACCCATGCCTTTGGCCAGCTCGGGCAACTTTTTCGCTCCAAACAGCAGCAAGACGATGAGCAAAATGACCATCATGTCTGGTCCGGCGAAGTTTAGGATACTGGCGAGTATTGGAGTCATAAGTGTTTTTGGTAAGAGTGTTCACCTGATCAAACTTCGGGAAGAGAATAATATTCCCGAACACTCCTGCTTTTCCGTGGCGCCGAACGGCGAGCAATTCGGTTTTGGAGTATTTTCTTTGGATTAGTGGAATAAAAGGTTCGCGTGGAAGTTAAAAGGTTGGGTGCAACTGTGTATCAACGATTTCGCGAATTTTGCGGTCCCGGAGGACTTGGAATCTCGTCCAAACATTGTAAGGTTCGAGTTAGTGAGTGAGCAGCCGGAGACTGGGCCCACGCAACCGAGCGACCTGGGCTCTTTCGAAGAGCTGATGTTAGGTCATCTCGATGCCGCTCACAATCTGGCCAGGTGGTTGCTTCGCAACGAGCAGGATGCGCAGGACGTAGTGCAAGAGTCGTATCTGCGCGCCTTTCGTTCATTCGCCAGCTTCCACGGTGGCAATGGGCGAGCCTGGTTGCTAACGATTGTGCGAAACACTTCTTACACGCTGCTAAAGAAGAATCACGCGGTGGACCTTACCACGAGCTTCGACGACGAGATACATGGGTCGGGCGCAGCGTCGCTCAGTCCGGCGAATATTCTCGAACTAAGCGAAGAAGCGGACTTGATTAAGGAAGCGATGGAACAGTTGCCCGCGGATGCTCGCGAAATCCTGGCCTTGCGAGATCAGGAAGACCTGTCCTACAAGGAAATAGCCTCGGTCATGCGCGTGCCTCAGGGCACGGTAATGTCGCGGCTGGCGCGGGCCAGGGGGAAATTAAAGGAATATATAGTGGGTCGCCTAGGTAAGGATAAATGAGATGAATTGCGAAGAAATTATACAACTCAGGGATGGATACCTGGATGGCGAACTGGATCCGATTACCAATGCGACCATCGAGGAGCACCTGCAGGTCTGCGGTAGGTGTGCGGAGGCGTATGAGTCTCATCGGGCGCTGCTCGGTGTAATCCAAAATGCCGCGCCTTACTACAACGCTCCGCAAGGATTGCGCGAGCGCATCCGCTCGTCGTTGCGAGAAGAAGCTTCTCCTCAACTCACACCTTTGGCGAAGAAGTTAGTAAAGCCGACTGTTTTCCCCGCGATAGGATGGAACTTGCTCGCCATGGCGGCGGCGATGGCTCTGGCAGCAGTCATCGCTCTGACCGTCGTTTCGCGAAACCGCCGATCTGACGCCAACCAATTTCTGGCAACTGAGCTGATCGCCAGTCACGTTCGTTCGCTCATGGCGAACCACATTGCCGATGTTGCGTCTGCCGACCAGCACACGGTTAAACCATGGTTAGATGCCAGGCTGGATTTCGCGCCGCCGGTAGTCGACCTCGTTAATGACGGATTTCCTTTGCTAGGTGGACGGCTGGATTATCTCGAGAAGCGACCAGTTGCAGCCTTAGTCTACAAGAGGCGTGAACATTTCATTAACCTATTTGTTTGGCCGAGGGATCCGGCGGGAAGCAACGACGAAACGACAACGATCTCGCACCAAGGCTACCAACTTCTGCATTGGACTGCCGGTGACATGAACTACTGGGCAGTCTCGGACGTTAATGCTCATGATCTGCATTTGTTCGAGGAGCAGTTCGTTGCGCACACCGCGCACCATTGATCTCGCCAGGCTTCTAGGGCGAAACTTTCCGGGGAATATCCGGCCCCGCGGATAGTAAGGAATAAGTGAATCAAAGAAAGGACACTCACTTATGTTCGCTCCTACTATTCAGCAATATCGTATTTGCAACGGGCGCTCCCTGCCATTTTGCCGCCTTGTTCGATCAAATCTTGGTGTAATTGGCTCTGCCATTCTGCTAGCTTACGTGCTCGGCAGTAACAGCCGCGGCGAGCAAGCTAAAGCTACTGAATTCGCGGCGCCGCGAGGCGCCAGAACTGAGGTTGTCATTGATCACCACAGGTTTTCGCCGAACTCCATTACCATAGCAACCGGCGCTACAGTAACCTGGACGAACCGCGACAGCGCCCCGCACACGGTAACAAGTAGCGGCGGCGAATTCAGCAAGTCACCGGTTCTAAAGCAGGGACAGACGTTTTCTAATACCTTCACGACTGCAGGAACCTTTTCCTATTCCTGTTCGATCCACCCAGAGATGACGGGGAAGATCATCGTGAAGTAATCTGGGTTCCGGAAAATTCTTCGGAATAAAAATGCGCGGCGTCGGTAAGGATAACTGCAAGGCAATCTACATGCCTGTAGTTAACACCAAACTCATAACAAGGAGATCTTATGTCGCTCGATAGTAACCATCCAAACCAAAATGATACCGTAACGCAGGCAGAGTCACCGCAAACGCCTTCGAACGGACTCGCTCGCCGCACGTTTCTACGCAATCTCGGCCTCGGCGCCGTTCTTCTCGGGCCAGCGGGGGCCCTCGTAGGTAGTGCGAGCAAGGCGTTTGCTGGTAACGATAACGGCCGTCTCCCGCGCGGCGATGTTGCCATCCTCCAGCTCTTAGCTGCGGCGGAGCTGATCGAGACCGACCTCTGGCAACAATACAACGAACTAGGCGGTGTCGACGCGGCGGCCTCAGGTTATCAAGCTGGTCTCGTGATCCTCGATGGCGATCAGCCGCAGTATATCTCTGACAATACGGATGATGAGGTAAGTCATGGCGCGACTTTTCTAAACGCTTACCTTCATTCCAAAGGCGAGAAAGGTGTAAACCTGGATTCGTTCCGCACGCTACCGAGCAGTAAGGCTACTGGGGCGACGAATATCGGACGCCTAACAAACCTTACGCAACTCACGGTCGATACGAGCTGGTGGACGCGTTACCGTAGCACGACCAATCCTGATTTCGGCGCGACGTTTCCTCACGCTGTCCCGAGTTTAGCTAGCGGACTCCATACGGCAATCCCGCGAAGCGATGCAGAGTTAGGCGATCCAAATAACCCGAGCGATCACGTGAAGGCAATCGCCTTCACCGCTGGGTTTCACTTTGCCTACGTCGAGCAAGGCGGCACCAGTCTTTATGCCACCTTGGCCGAGAAGGTAACGAGCCTGGAAGTTCTACGCATCCTCATCAGCATCGGCGGATCTGAGATCATGCATTTCCAAACCTGGCAGGATAAGGCTGGCAACGCGACTCCCTTGACGGATTTCGATCCGATCAACAATTCGACGGTGACCTTTGCTGACCTAACAACAGGTCAGCCCGAGACGTTGCAGTCCAATCTGATCATGCCGGAGCCGTGCGAGTTCATTAGTCCGAACCTGCCTGCCTGCTCGAGTGATCCGGCCGACAGGGCCGGGCAGCTGGGCGCATCGGCGTTATCAACAGCTTCATTGCCGACGGGCTTTTCCGCGGACAATCGCAGGCAAGCGTTTTATCGCTGGCCAACAAGCTGACGCCGCTAAGCGACAGGTTCACTAAACCGGACGCAAACTCGCCCAAGATGCTGCGCTGGGTGCAAGCTCAGCGCGGCATCGACTAACTCGGGAAACTAAAACCGCGCCGAAAGTCAGTAATAAGACGGGACGTAGAAGCATGAGTTAGCATCACAACCAAATTAGACAGGAGCAAACATATGTCAGATTTCATTACTCACGATCACGAGCAAGAACATGACGGCATCGATCGCCGTGGTTTTCTCAAGTGCATGGCCTGGGCCGGCACAGGTGTGCTTTGGACGGTCAGTGGTGGGGTGCTGGCTTCCAGGGTTCTCGGCGCAGCCGCAGATGCGGCGGATCAAAACTGCCGATAGCCAAGCCGGGCGTCGACTTTACCTTTGCGCAGATCAGCGACAGCCATATCGGGTTTAACAAGGACGCCAATAAGGACGTGATCGGCACCTTGCAAAAGGCGGTAGCTAAGCTTAATGCTTTACCTAATCCTCCTGACTTCATTCTGCACACCGGCGACTTAAGTCACTTATCGGAGGCGGAAGAGTTCGATGCGCTCGACCAGAACCTTAAGTCAATCAAGACGGGAGAGATCTTCTACGTTCCTGGTGAGCATGACGTCATCAGCGACAATGGTGCTCAATACCGCGAACGTTTCGGTAAGAAGAGCCTGGGCGCCGGCTGGTATAGCTTCGATAAAAACGGCGTCCATTTCGTTGGGTTAGTCAATGTCGTCAACATTAAGGAGGGCGGTTTGGGGATTCTTGGTCCTGACCAACTGGAGTGGTTGAAGAAGGATCTCGAGCCGCTCTCCACAAGCACGCCGATCGTTGTTTTTGCTCATATTCCGCTTTGGGCAGTTTACCCGAATGGGGCTGGGGGACCGATGATGCCGAGCAGGCGCTAGGTTTCCTACGTCGCTTCGGATCAGTAACTGTCCTCAACGGTCACATCCATCAAACGGTAAAAAAAGTAGAAGGAAATATTACCTTTCACACCGCCATGTCGACCGCCTTCCCGCAACCCGCGCCTGGCACCGCCCCGAAGCCCGGCCCGATGAAGGTAGAAGCCGATCGACTTAGCTCGGTCCTGGGAATCACCGATGTGCACTATGTCGAAGGCAATCATTCCTTAGCAGTCGTAGATAGCACGCTTGCCTAACTAGCATTTAATCGCCGAAATGAATTCATTGTTTTGGTCGAGGATGCATGGCGGCGCTACGCACTTTCCCATTGCGTTAGTGTTTGGTGCCGCCTGCTTCGACACTTTGGCCTTTGTCTTCCAGCACTCGCCAAAGCAGCGCGAATTTCGGGCGACCGGTTATTGGTTAATAATCATCGCAGGTCTCGGATCGTTCGGTGCCGTTTTTTCCGGGCTGGCCCTCAGCAAGTGGACATTCGGTGGAGCTGGATTGGTCTTGCGACATCACCTATTCGTCTGGCCTTCTTTTGCCCTGATCGTGGGCTTGGGCACATGGCGATTCCTGGTTGGGCGCGAAATACTCGCAGCGCATCCATGCGATTTATCTCGGCATAGTTATGGTTGCTTGTGCCTGCATTGCTGTCGCCGGTTTCTTTGGCGGAGAAATGCTGATTGCCGGGTAGCTGCGCATTGAACTCAAGTAATGAAGAATTCGGAGTGCGGGACCAGCTTTGTTAGTTGCTATAGTTGTGTCAGGCGCGTCACTCGTTGGCACATTTCGGGTTTGCGCTCCTGATGCAGCACACGAAGTTTGCCGTCCAGCTTCCAAGTCTGCCAGCGAGCGCGCAGGCGGCGGCTGGCTCCGCTCAACCTAACCGCCGAGGCGGAGCAAGGGAAACACTTGTTCCTTATGAACTGCGCCCATTGCCATGCCGATGACGCTCATGGCGACGAAGGCCCAGACCTATACGATCTGCATAAGACCGATGCTCGCATTCATGAAATCGTCACTGGCGGAATCAAGGGTGAAATGCCTTCCTTCGCGAAGAAGCTAAACGATGAGGATATCAAGGCGATAACGGCTTTTCTGCGGACGCTACGAAGTTAAGCACATCACACTGTCGACCAGGGAGAGGCTGCCTCCATTCGCGCGATTTGTAGTTCGCCCCGGTTCGTCTCGCGCGAGAAGGAGTTTCTTGTTTCCCGCCGTTTTCATGGATTGGACGTGGAAGGATTGATCCGTTCGTTTTTCCGTTTCACCTGAGCAACAGCCCGCAGTTACAAAAAGGTCTCGGAGCGGGGTTCGACCCTCGAGAAATCAGGATTTCTTGCGTACTTTTCTTTCCCATTTCAGCCGGATTTCACAAGAGGAAAACGGAGCCCCTAGGCTCCATTTTGTGTAATACGAATATTAACTACTCGTTAGGCATTCGTTAGGCGAAACGGCCACGGTAGCGAAGACGCAGTAATTCTAGACGAAGTGCAGCATGCTTCCGGGATATGCTGAGGCAAGAAACATAGTCTTTCACGAAATGGCGTCGGTGGTTCGATGCTCGTCCTATGCAAACATTATATAAGAGGAGTCAAATCGGATCACGATCGCGGTCTGACGTTTCGCCGATCCGCCTACGAGTTCAGCCGTCCTCGCCTCGGCTCATTGCCGAATGGCAACAGCACGGACCAGAAACTCTTTCTGGCTACGCACTTCGGAAATTGCGCTTAACCCTCGCGCCGATGCAGCCGGCGTTAACGGCGAGTGCAGCCAATTAGGGGGCGCTATGAATACGAAATCCAACACGACAAGCAAATCGCGGCGATGGTTTCGCGCGCGCCGGCCTCGGCACAACCCGATGCTGGTGTTGAGCATGTCGATCTTTAATTCGGGTCGAGGATGGGACCGTATCTTCAGTCCGATTCCGCAGCACGAGAACGTGTGGTGCTAACGATGAACACGCTGGCGAGCGCGAACAGTTGCGGTGTTGTCTTAGCTACGCTTCTTGCGTTTAGCGGTTGCGTGTCGACGCGCGTTGCTTCGTCGGATCATCTGCGGCGTAACGTGGCTGCAGTCGAAGCGTCGTATCAGGACTTAACGCCAAGTCATACCCAGGCATACAACACTGCGCTCGACGCGATTGCGCGAGACGTCGATCTGGCAACGCCAGCGTTCCTGCGCAGTGAGCTCGGCCAGGCTGGAGTAAAGATCGACGAACCGGCGGTGCAGTTGCCGCTGATTCGCTATCACGCGGTCCGGACTCTTGCGCAGCCTAACGAGTCCTTCGCGATCGGCGCGCCGGTCTTACTCGAATATGATACCAGTCGCGCTCCGATTTACCCGCGCGAAGGAATGTTTGTCTCTGCGACGGCGATTTACCAGCGGGTGCACAACCAACCGCATCTTTCCTTCATTACTGCTGGTGACAACATCAAGGTGGGTCGAACGACCTATCCGCTCGTTACGGACAAGACCGCGGCTACTTCGATGCTCGCGCGTCGGGCGCGGCGTGTCGCGCAGAGCGGCCTAACGAACCTGTTGCATCCGGACATTCGCGCTAAAGGGGAGGTTGTTCTCAGCCAACCATACGATCCAAACAAGATCCCGATTTTGCTGGTGCACGGCTTGCAATCAACGCCGTTCACGTTTTTGCAATTGGCCAACGCCCTGAAAAGCGATCCGGAAATCGCGCAGCGGTTTCAGTTCTGGCACTTCTATTATCGTCCCGGCACACCAGTTCTACTGAACGCGCTCCAGTTGCGCGAAGAGCTCGAGCGGACAGCGCACATCGTCGATCCGGACGATGCCGATTTTGCGACGCATCACATCATCGTCTTGGGCCATAGCATGGGTGGACTGCTGGCGCACACACTCGTCAGTTCTAGTGGCGATCGTTTGTGGAAGAGCCTCTTTGTTAGTCAGCCGGAGCAATTGCGCGGAAACCCGGAGACGATCCGGCTCTTGCAGCGCGCCTTCTTCTTCCGTCGAAATCCAAGAGTAGTGCGCGCCATCTTCGTCGCGACTCCGCATCACGGCTGTGCGATGGCGGATTCCTGGATTGGCGGCTTGGCCAAGTCACTGATTCGGTTGCCTGACAAGTTACAGACTGGCTTGACGGACATCGCCGAGGAAAACGTGGAAGTAAGGACAGCGGAGGCGACGGCGTTCTTCAAGCAATTGAACTTCACCTCCGTGCACATGCTTTCGCCGCACGATCCGATGCTGCTCGCGCTCGCCCGTTTGCCGATCGGAGTTCCATTTCACAGCATCATGGGCGAAAAGCACAACGGCAGCGAAAGCGACGGCGTCGTTCGTTATGCAAGCTCGCATCTCGACGGTGCAAACTCAGAGTTGATCGTGCAAAGCGGACACAACGCTTTCAACAATCCCGAAGCGCGGACTGAAGTGATCCGGATTCTGCGGGAGGAATCGCAGGACAGCCCTGCTAAGAATCGTGCACCTGCCACCATGCTCGCTGGCTATGCTGAGGAGAGAAACAACGTCTTTCACAATCCCACCGCCCGGCGCGAAGACTTTTGACATGAAAAAGGCAAGGATAGTGATCGCAGGTGGCGGCTTCGCCGGGCTCTATGCCGCAAAATATTTGGACAAACATCTGGCGCGTCGGCCGGACATCGAGGTGACGCTGATCGCGCGAGAGAATTTCATTCTCTTCACGCCGATGTTGCATGAAGTCGCGGCGGGCGACCTTGCGCCCGGCGACATCGTGAATCCGTTGCGCCGCATTTTGCGCCACGTCAACGTGGTCGAAGCCGACGTGCAAGGGGTCGATCTTACCGGACGCAAAGTTCGTTGCCTGCATGGACTCGACCGCAGTGAGCTCGAATACGACTTCGATCATTTGCTGCTCGCGCTCGGTTCGGAGACAAACTTCTTCGACAACGCCGGCATCCGCGATTGGGCGGTGACAATGAAGAATCTCAGTGACGCGGCGCTGCTGCGAAATCGCATGGTGGCGTTTTTGGAAGAAGCGACGCTGGAGAACGATGCCGCGGCACGCCGGCAATCGCTGACCTTCGTGATCGCGGGCGGCGGATTTGCCGGTGCGGAAACGGCCGGCGCGGTTAACGATTTCGTGCGCGAAACGGCGAAGTTTTATCCGCGTTTCGGCGACGAGGAAATTCGCGTAGTGGTGGTTCATCCGGGCGATTACTTGTTGCCCGAGCTAGGTGAGGAGCTTGGCCGTTATGCCGAAGGGAAACTGCGCGAGCGCAAAGTGGAAGTCATCAAAGGCGCGCGTGTGGCGAGCTACGATGGCTGGGTCGTTACGCTGAACAACGGCATCTCGATTCCTGCGGCGACACTCGTTTGGACCGCGGGAGTGAAACCGAGTCCAGTGGTCGCCGCTTTGCCGTGTGCGAAAGAGAAAGGGCGGATCGTCGCGGATCAATATCTCCAGGTTCCCGGATTCGACGGATTTTGGGCCGTCGGCGATTGTGCGGCGGTTCCGGATGGATATGAAACCGGAATCTTTTTCCCGCCCACTGCGCAACACGGAATGCGCGAAGCAGTTGTCGCGGCGAAAAACATCGAGCGCACAATTCTCGGGCAACCGCTAAAGCCGTTCCGCTATCGCACGATGGGCATGCTCGCGAGCATCGGCCATCACACTGGCGTGGCGAGTATGTTCGGATTCAAATTCTCCGGCTTCATCGCGTGGTGGATGTGGCGCTCCGTTTATCTCGCGAAGCTTCCACGCCTGGTGAAGAAACTGCGCGTGATGCTGGCGTGGACGCTCGATCTGTTATTCGGACGCGACATCGAACAGATGATCACGTTGCGCGATATCGAAGAACTCAGTGAGCGCTGGGCGCGCCTTCGCGACCGTCGCGCCGCGTAGTTATGGACGCGACGATCGTTACTGCGCTGGCCGGGGTCGGCGGTTCGCTCTGTGGTGGAACGGCAAGTTTCGCTACCGCCTGGTTGACGCAAAAAACACGCGCCAAGCACAACGGAATTCGTGCGGAACTCAACAAGCGCGAGACGCTTTACGGCGAATTCATCAACGAATGTTCGAAGAGCGTCATCGACTCATTCGAGCGAAATCTCGACAAGCCCGAGCGATTATTATCGATTTACGCGTTACTCAATCGCATCCGCCTTTGCGCCTCAGACGCGGTCCTCGCGCAAGCGGTTGGCCTCGTGAAATTCATCATGGAGCAATACTCCGCGCCGAATGTTTCGGTCGACGAATTTCATAAGCGGGCGCATAGCGGAGGTATCGATCCGCTCAAGGCATTTAGCGAAGCCTGTCGCAGAGAATTGCGTTGCATGCACGCAGAGGCGTAGCAGTTCAGCGAGTGCCTAACGAATGCTTGCGAAGGCTTCTTTTGCACACTGACAGAACTTCTCCGCGGCAGGGCTGAGTTTTCCTTTTCGCGTGATGATTCCAACAACGACCCGTTTCGGTTCAGGCGTGAGCCGCACGCATTTGATCCGGTCGTTGAACGCATAGTTGAACGCGTCCGATGTGAGCGCCACTCCCGCGCCGGCGCTGACAGACGAAAAAACACCGGACCAACCATCCTGTTCCTCCACCAGGCGCGGCTTCTCGTTCACGCGCGCGAAGATCGCACTCAGATATTCCAGGTAACGCGGATACTCCTCGTGAGTTAGCCCGATGAACGGTTCGCGCGCGGCATCGGCTAACGAAACGGATCGGCGGGCGGCGAATGGATGATCACAGGAAACCGCCAAACAAACGCGCCCATCGAATAATGGTTCGAACCGCAGCTCCTCGAGCGCATTTGCTTTGAGCGGAGGAAGAATGATCGCAAGTTGCAATCGGCCATCGCGCACCCCAGCGATGTTCTTCTCCACGGGCCAGTCGTGCACCTTCACTTTCACCTTCGGCATCGTTTTTTGATAAGCGCGAAGAAGCGTGGCCATGACCTGGCCAGTTGCGAGCGGCCAATCGCCAATGTGCAGCTCGGTCTCGCCCTTGCCGGCGATCGCGCGCACTTTTCCCACCGCGTCATCGGTGTGCTTCAGGATCGCGCGCGCTTCATCGAGAAACGCGCGACCGGCGTCGGTGAGACGAACGGACTTGGCGGTGCGTTCGAGTAACTGCACGCCCATTTCATCCTCGAGATCGCGAATCTGCCGGCTCAAAGACGGTTGCGAAACGTGCAGTCGTTGCATCGCGGCACGCGAGACGTTTTCCATCTCGGCCACGGCGACGAAGTAGCGCAGATGCCTGAGTTCCACTGCGCCCGTGAGGGTATGCCCTCAACGCATGCTGAGGCAAGAAACATAGTCTTTCCCGAGAAGCGGTGTGCGGCGCGACACTCGACGCATGAAAACAAAAACTGCGTGGGCCACGCCAATCATCATGCTCGCGACATGCCTGACGGCTTGCTCGCGCAAAGCAGAACAAGCCGGACTGCCTCCGCCGACGGTGGTGGTCGCAACAGTAACACCGCGCGACGTGCCAGTAGTGAAAGAAGGTGTCGCGACTCTCGACGGGGTGATCAACGCCAACATCATCGCTCAGGTTCAGGGCTACCTTATCTCACGCGATTACAAGGAAGGCAGCGTGGTTAGGAAAGGTGATCTGCTCTTTCAGATTGACCCACGGCCGTTCGAAGCCGCCCTTGCGCAAGCTCAAGCGAACCTGGCCAGGGACAAGGCTACTCAGGCTAAGGCTGCCGCGGATAAAAAACGCGCCATGCAGCTATTCGAAGGGAAGGTGATTAGTCCACAGGAGCGCGATAGTGCCATCGCAACGGCTGATTCAAGCACAGCGAATGTGCAAGGCGACGAAGCCGCAGTGAAAACCGCTGAGTTAAACCTAGGTTATACCAGGATCATTGCTCCGGTTGACGGAGTTGCTGGTATAGCCACCGCTCAAGTAGGCGATCTCGTCAGTCCGGCAAGTGGGACACTTACAACAGTGTCACAGGTACATCCGATTAAGGCTACTGTAAGTCTAGGTGAACAGGGATTCACCCAGTTCCTTACAAAGCATCCCGAGCAAGACGAACGCGATAGTTATCTAAGCCAACTCGAGTTCCAGTTGCTCCTAGCAGATGGAACGGTGTTCCCGAAAAAGGGAAGCTTCTACGCCGAGGACCGAAATCTCGATGCTAAGACCGGCTCCATCAAAATGGAGATCACCTTTCCTAACACAGGGAATCTTTTGCGGCCAGGCCAGTTTGGAAAAGTCCGCACCATTGTTGAAACCAAGAAGGGAGCGCTCGTCATCCCACAGGAAGCCGTGACGGAGCTTCAGGGTAACCAGGTAGTCATGGTTGTGGAACAAACGAACACGGCAGGCATGCGGCCAGTCAGGATGGGCGAGCGTTTCGGCGCGCTTTGGGAAGTAGTAGAAGGTCTCAAGCCCGGCGATAGAGTCATCGTCCAAGGAATGCAAAAGACGCCGCCCGGCGCGCCCGTGGTAGTTAAAGAATGGGTGCCAGCCACCCAGGTAACTTCAGTTGCCTCAGCCGAAAGAAAGGAACCCTAAGTCATGTCATCCTTCTTTATTCGGCGGCCAATCGTCGCCATTGTTATCGCAGTTCTTACAGTCCTCATCGGACTGGTTTGCATGATTAGTTTGCCGGTCGCGCAGTATCCGCAGATCGCGCCGCCGGAAATCGTCGTGCAGACGCATTATACCGGTGCCGACGCCGAAACGATCGAGCAGTCAGTGGCCGCGCCGATCGAGCAGAAGATGAGCGGCGTGGACAAGATGAATTACATGACGTCAACCAACGCCAGCAACGGCGATTTGCGTCTGACGGTGAATTTCGATGTCGCGACGGATCCGAACATCGACCAAATCCTGACGCAGCTGCGCGTGTCGCAGGCGCAATCGCAGTTGCCGCAGGACGTGAACAACTTCGGGGTAACGGTGCAGAAGTCGGTGTCTGCTCCTTTGATGCTGGTTTCTCTGACTTCTCCCAAGCAGACCTATAACGGAACTTTCCTCGCTAACTACGCTTACATAAACCTGGTCGACCAACTGTCGCGGCTGCCCGGCATTTCCAACGTGCAGGTATTCGGCGCCGGGCAGTATGCCATGCGGCTCTGGGTTAAACCTGACCAACTAGCCAAGCTAGGACTTACCGTGCCCGATATCATCAGCGCGGTTCAGGCGCAAAACACGGTGAACCCGGCCGGCAAGATCGGGAGCGAGCCGATCCCAAAAGGTCAGACCTTCACTTACACCGTGCGTGCGCAGGGACGATTGCAAACGCCGGAAGAGTTCGGCGAGATCGTTGTTAGGGCTAATACCGATGGCTCGTTTGTTCGGGTCAAGGACATCGCCCGGATTGAGCTAGGAGCGCAAACTTACGACATCACGAGTCGGCTCGATGGCCAGCCGGCCGCGGTTCTCGGCATCTATCAGTTACCGGGCAGCAATTCTGTTCAAGCTGCGGATGCCGTCCGCAAATTCATGGCCGAAGCAAAGCAGCAATTCCCGTCCGACATGGAATACGTCGTGTCGCTCGATCAGACGCTCTCGGTCACGGAAGGGATGCACGAGATTTTGATAACCTTGTTCGAAGCACTCGCGCTCGTCGTCGTAGTTGTGTTCGTCTTTCTGCAAGGCTGGCGCGCCACGCTCATTCCTTTATGCGCGGTGCCGGTCTCGTTAATTGGCACGTTCGCTTTGTTTCCGCTATTCGGCTTTTCGATTAATACGTTATCGCTCTTCGGTCTCGTCCTCGCGATCGGTCTGGTCGTTGATGATGCCATTGTCGTTGTCGAAGCAGTTGAACATCACATCGAAAAAGGAATGAGTCCGCGCGAAGCAACACTCCAGGCGATGCGTGAAGTGACCGGCCCGGTGATTGGCGTGGCCTTAGTCCTGGCCGCGGTCTTCATCCCAACCGCATTTCTGCCGGGAATTACCGGAAGGTTATACCAGCAGTTCGCACTTACTATTGCGATCTCCGTAATTCTTTCCGCATTCAATGCGCTTACACTTAGCCCCGCGCTGTCAGCGTTGTTGCTTCGTCCGCGCAAGGAAACGCGCGGACCGCTGGGCTGGTTCTACCGCTCGTTCAATAAGGTCTTCGGCGGCCTAACGAATGGTTATGTGAACTGGTCGCGCATCGCGATTCGAAAGGCCGGTCTTAGCTTCGCGTTGCTCGCATTAGTCGCAGCCGGCGCTGGATGGTTCGGATCGCGATTGCCCAGCGGCTTCTTGCCGGAAGAAGACCAGGGCTACATCTACGTGGCATTACAACTACCCGACGCCGCTTCGCTTGAACGCACCGATGCCGCCTGTCACAAAATCGAGGAGCTACTAAGTCAGACACCGGGAGTTCAGCACACGACGAGCATCGTAGGGTTCAACCTTGTTACCTTTGTCCAGGACAGTTACAGCGCCTTCTTCTTCGTCACACTGAAACCCTGGAGCGAACGCACCAAGCCCGAAGAGCAATACGCCGCCATCAAGATGCGCCTAACGAAGGAGCTTGCCGGATTGACTGACGGCGTCGCATTCGCATTTCCACCGCCGGCTATTCCCGGAGCGGGCACGTCGGGCGGGTTTAGCTTTGCGCTGGAGGATCGCTCGGGGAAAGACATCAGCTTCCTGGCGCAGAACGTAGGGAAGTTTGTAGAAGCCGCGCGCAAACGGCCGGAGATCGGCGGCATTATTCCGGCATTCTTACCCGCTGTCCCACAAGTCTTCGTCGACGTCGATCGCGACAAGGTTCTGAAGCAGGGAATTAAACTGAACGAGGTTTACCAGACGCTGCAGACATTCATGGGCGGCTACTTCGTCAATTACTTCAACCGCTTCGGACGAACGTGGCAAGTCTACGTAGAGGCTGAAGGCGATTATCGGACCGATGCGAAGAACGTGCGCGAATTTCATGTCCGCAATTCAAACAACGATGCGGTGCCGCTCGATGCTATTGCGACGATCAAAAACATCGCCGGCCCGGAATTTACCTTGCGCTACAACGAATACCGCGCCGCTCAGATTATCGGCGGTGCGGCGCCCGGCTATAGCTCAGCGCAGGCGATGAAAGCGCTGGAAGAAACTTTTCGCGAAACCATGCCGCCGGGAATGGGCTACGACTACATGGGCATGTCGTTTCAAGAGAAGAAAGCGCAGCAAGGCGTTTCACCATTGGCGATCTTTGCGTTGTCGATCTTGTTCGTGTTCCTGATTCTCGCCGCGCTTTACGAGAGCTGGTCATTGCCGTTTAGCGTTTTGCTCGGCACCCCGATCGCGGTCTTTGGCGCGTTTCTGACGCTCTGGTTGCGCGGGATGGAAAACAACATCTACGCGCAGATCGGCTTGGTCATGCTCATCGGTCTTGCTGCAAAAAATGCCATTCTCATTGTCGAATTCGCCAAGGCCGAACACGAAAAAGGAAAACCGCTCCTGGATGCGGCGCTCGAAGGCGCGCGCTTGCGCTTGCGCCCGATCCTGATGACTTCTTTAGCCTTCATCTTCGGGCTTCTGCCATTGTGGTTCGCCACTGGTTCAGGCGCTGTGGCTCGTCAGATCCTCGGTTCGACCGTGATCGGTGGCATGATCGCCGCGTCAGCGATCGCGATTTTCATGATTCCGGTAACGTTCTACGCCGTCGAAAAGTTTGCGCTCCGAAGGAAGTCTGCGCCCAATCCGCAACCGCAACCAGTCGCATCACCAGCACCGGCATGATCAGCGCGGCGTTGTTTTCACAAAAAGGTCTGGAAGAGGGTTCGACCGAGGAGAAATCAATGATTCCGGAACCGATTTCTAACCAATTTCAGCCGCAAATGACAAAATGGCAAAGGAGCCCCTAGACTCCACAAAAACGACTCGTTAGGGCCTAACAAGTCGATGAACGTCGATAAGAGTGACGCATACCCAACGCTGCTTCATCAAGAAGCAGCACCCTCTGCTGAAAAGACCTAAAGTAACAATGTTGTTACTTTAAATGTCTTCTGATCTCTGTCTGGAAGGGCCTTAATCAGGAGATTATGAGTGAACTAAGAGAATTCAAGAACAGGATGGGCCGCGCTCATACTCAGCCGGAGGACAAACGTCCTCGCTCTTATCGCCTGCGAATGATTTTCTGGTTTTTCGCCGCGCTATTCTTGCTGCCAGCACCCGTGCTGAGGGCGTCGTTTCATCTCATGCAAATTGAGCAGGTAATCGCAGGGGTGAACGGAAATACATCAGCTCAAGCGATTGAGCTTCGCATGCGCGCAGGCGGACAAAACTTCCTTCACTCCGACGCTGGAGGAGGTAACGGCCCAGCCAAGCTAGTCGCGCTCGACGCATCGGGACAAAATCCGATTTTGCTAATCTCTTTTCCAAACGATGTCGCGATTGGAAATCTCGGTAGCACGGTGCTGGTAACGACCGCCAATTTTGCGAATTTCACGAGCTCTCCTCTTATCAGCGACTTTACCCTTACAAATTCGATACCTGCCAGCTACCTCGCAGCCGGCCAACTGGATTACGAAGCGGCGAATGGCGCGATTCTATGGTCGATCAGTTTCGGCGACGGTGGATTTACAGGGAGCATTCCGGCGGGTTCGTTCAACGGCAGTTACGGCACCCCGTTTTCTGGTCCGCTTCCTTCCAGCACCACCAGAGGGCTGCTTTTCCAAGGGACGGCCTCTGCCTCGAGTAGTAACAATGCGACAGACTACACTTTCACCTCGGGTAGCGCGATCTTCACTAACAACGCTGGGCAGAATTTCTCGGTCGTGCCTGAACCAACCGCCACTGCCTTCCTCCTATTTTCAGCTGCGGCAGCTTCGTGTTTATTAGCATTTTCGAGACTCCGTAGATATCTGACTATCTAACCCGCGGGCTCAAGTGTCGTCACCTGTCGCGCCGTAGCTTTAGCGAAGGCGGACCCTTTTGCTATCGACGACCGTGGAATCATTATGCATCCCGTGCCTTCGATTTGCGGCGCATGCAGATGGTAACGGAAGCTTTAGGAAGAAGAAGCAGAAACCGGCAGAGCCTTAGCTAGCGCCCTGATAATTACTTTCGTGCGATCACGGGGATCCTGCCGAAGTGGTTAAGTGCCGTGACATATCTCCATGGCGCGATCGCAGCCGTCGTAGATCCCTGCTCTCCGCGGCGGAAGTGACGTTCAATGCGCAGCCTCGGCACGAAGGTCCCTACTGGAAAAAGTGACGACGGCGATACAGAATTGCGCGTCAAAAGCCGATGGCATCACGTGCATGGAGGGGGACGCGCTGACTCCGCCGTGACATAGGGCCGTGATACTCACGGAGCGAATAGGGCGCCAAGTCCGAGCGTGCATTTTACCCGCGCTGGTCGTAACCCGGTTGTTGTTGCTGCGGAATGTTCTCGTTGTCGTCGTGAGCCACCGCGGTAAATGCAAAACCGGCCAGGCTCAAAATCGCGCCGCTGTAGTTGTGATGGTCTTTTTCATATTAGTGCGTTGCGGCAATCTTGGACGAGCGTAGCGGCATCGTATTCGATTCGGCGGCAGAAATGAAAATAGGAACAACCGAGCGCGCTCGTAAACTAGCGAAGAAATACTTCTGTCCGATGTGCGATGGCGTGGAGAGCGACACGCCCGGCAGTTGTCCAAAGTGCGGCATGGCGTCGGAGCGCAATCCAACTCTCCGCGCGCCGGCGAAGAGGATCTACACCTGCCCGATGCATCCGCAGATCGAGCAGGATCATCCCGGCAATTGCCCAATTTGCGGAATGACGCTCGAGCCGAAGAATGTCGTCACCGGCGGTGAAGAAGATGACACCGAACTGCGCGATATGACGCGACGGTTCTGGATCGGCGTTGCGTTAAGCGCTCCGGTATTCCTTGTTGCGATGGCGCATATGATGCCGGGCGCGCCAGCGTGGGTGGAGGGCGATGTGTCGCGTTGGGCGCAATTCATCCTGAGCACGCCGGTTGTTCTTTGGTGTGGCTGGCCATTCTTCGCGCGCGGTTGGCAATCCATCGTCAATCGCTCGCTCAATATGTTTACGCTCATCGCGATCGGCGTGGGCGCGGCGTATTTCTATAGCGCGGTCGTGATGCTCCTGCCGCGAATTTTTCCACAGTCGTTCGCGATGCTTGGGAAGATCGGCGTCTATTTCGAGGCGGCGGCGGTAATCACTGTCCTGGTCTTGTTAGGCCAGGTGCTGGAGCTTCGCGCACGCAGCCGCACCGGTAGCGCGATTCGTGCATTACTCGGATTAGCGCCAAACACCGCACGGATCATTCGCAACGATGGAGAGACTGACGTTCCGCTTGAGCAAGTGCGAAAAGGCGACCGGCTCCGCATTCGTCCCGGCGACAAAGTTCCCGTGGACGGGCGAGTGATCGACGGCAGGACGAGCATTGATGAAGCGATGATCACCGGCGAGCCAATGCCGACCGAAAAGAACAACGGCGATCGCGTGACGGCCGGCACAGTAAATCAAACTGGGAGCATCGTTATCGAAGCGGAACGTGTGGGCAGCGAAACCATGCTCTCGCAGATTGTGGAAATGGTCGCGCAAGCGCAACGCAGCCGCGCACCCATCCAGGGCTTGGCCGATAAGGTAGCTGGTTGGTCCGTGCCCGCAGTAATCCTCGCGGCCGTGATCACGTTTTTTGTTTGGTGGTTCGTGGGACCTGAGCCGCGCCTCGCTTACGCGATCGTCAACGCGGTCGCGGTCTTGATCATCGCATGTCCCTGCGCGCTCGGACTCGCGACGCCAATGTCGGTCATGGTGGGGGTAGGACGCGGCGCGCAAGCCGGCGTGCTGATTAAAAAAGCGGAAGCGATGGAGCTGATGGAAAAAGTGAGGACACTCATAGTCGATAAGACCGGCACGCTCACCGAAGGCCGGCCGCGCCTAACGACACTGATTCCTGCGGGTTCAGTTACTGAGGAAGAGCTACTCGTCGCCGCGGCGGCCGTGGAACAGAACAGCGAGCATCCTCTCGCCGCCGCGATTGTGAACGGAGCTAAAGAACGCGGCGTGAAGCTTCCTGCTGTTACTGACTTTCAATCAACAACGGGAGGCGGTGTCGTTGGCCAGGTCGATGGCAAGCGCGTGCTAGTAGGCAAAGCGCAATTCCTTCGTTCGCAAAACATCAGTGATCTGGAGACGGTGGAAGCGAAAGCCACCGAACTGCAACAGCAAGGCCAAACTGTTATCTTCGTCGCCATCGATGGCCACGCGGCGGGGATTCTCGCTGTCTCGGACCCGATCAAGGAATCAACACCGGTTGCAATCGAGCAACTACACAAGCTAGGTCTCAAGATCATCATGCTCACGGGCGATAACGAACGCACCGCGCGCGCCGTCGCCGAGAAGCTCGGCATCGATGAAGTAGAAGCCGGTGTCGAACCGCAGAATAAGAACGATCGCATTCGCAAGCTGCGCGAGCAGGGCAGCATAGTCGCGATGGCCGGTGACGGCATCAATGACGCGCCCGCGCTGGCCGCCGCCGATGTTGGGATTGCCATGGGGACGGGCACCGATGTCGCGATGGAGAGCGCCGGCATCACATTGTTGAAAGGTGATCTTCGCGGCATCGAAAAAGCGATCCGTCTTAGCCGTGCAATGATGAGCAACATCCGGCAGAATCTTTTTTTCGCTTTTATCTACAACTCGTTAGGCATCCCGATCGCGGCGGGCGCGCTTTATCCCTTCTTTGGAATTCTCCTCAGCCCGATCATTGCTGGTGCCGCCATGAGTTTGAGTTCTGTGTCAGTGATTGGGAATGCCCTGCGGCTTCGTGCGGTGAAGCTGGACACCTAACTAGCAACGTCTGCGTTGCCATCATTTGTGCCGGCGGTTACGTGGATTCTGAAAAGGGGTCCGCATTCGGATCATCCACATCCGGAACATCGAGCTCACCCAATTGCTGCAGTTCCTCCAGCGCCTTGTAAGTGCGCGCGGCTTCTTCTTCATCCACTTTGCTGAGCGCAAAACCGACATGCACCAGTACGTAATCGCCCAGCACGACCTCGGGGGTGTATTCCAGGCAAACCTTTTTCACGATCCCGCCAAAGTTCGCTTTCCCCATGCGAACGCCCTGCGCGTCGAGTGCGATCTCGATCAATTTACCGGGGATTGCGAGGCACATCGTTAGACCCCGCGGCCCATGTGGCCGCACCTTGCTGATCGCCACGCCGTCGCACAACAAAACAGTATCACCGCGTTCCGCGTCCGTCAGCAACTCCACCGGATTTTTTTGATCGCTCCTCGAAGCTTGGAGGAGATCATTAGCGACGCAATAAAAAGAGGCCGACAATGGCCAGAACAACTCCGGCGATGCGTTGCCATGACATGGGTTCTTTAAAAAATAGAATGCCCGCGATCGCCATGATGGCTGCACCGCCGGCGAGAATCGCGGGCACGGAAGAGAGCGGGCCGCCGCGTTGGAATAAAAGAAAAAACGCGATGGTGCGAGACCAACGCAGATTCCCGTCAGAACGGAATAATTGAAACCGGTGTTGCTAAATTTTTGTTCCCAACGATTCGTGAGCCAAAGGACCGCAAGATAAATAAGAATAGTCAGTGCTGCGGTGGCTTCGACGACGAAGCCGCCTAGACCGTCGCCGATGTGCTCGGAAGCGAGTCGGGTAAAGATTTGATGTGCGCCGTATAAAACGGCGGCGACCACCGCGTACCAAAACCAGATGGGCATCGTTCGTTAGGCTCTATCGCGTGAAGAGGCCGCCGACAAATCCGATTTGATAGGCTAGAACAATCCGAACCCGAGGCTAACACACCGGCGGCCTTGCGAGATGATGACGGAAGAAATTGAAGCGCGTGGTGTAAGTGATCGGGATTGCGATGGTGGTTGTCATCAACATCATGCCGGCGACGGTGCCGAGGCCGAAGATCAAGGTATGCCAAGCCCAGATCGGCCGCTGAATAATTGGCAGGACGAGAAGCGCGACCGCCGCGGAACCGGCGAGGCCATGCACCACCCCGATGATGAGCGGCCGGACTGGCCGTACCATTTCGCGCGGCCGAAAATGCGATCCAAACGCATGTCGGGTTCGCATTCATCTTCAGCGCCGCGAAGAGATCGCATAGCGGAACGAACATTAAGGACGCCGAGCAGGATGAGCATTAGGGCGACGCAAAATTCGAGGCTCATGCCGAGCCGTTCGGGAATAACTAGCCCAAAAAAAATGATTGCACCGCCGACGAAAAGCAGCGTGAGGCTGTGGCCAATGCCCCAGAAAATTCCAGTTAGCGCAGCGCTGCCGAGACTGCGTTGTCGGCTGACGATTGTGGTTACGGCCACGACGTGATCGCAATCGGTCGCGTGGCGCATTCCAAGGAAGAAACCGAGGAGCAGAATCGAAAGAAGCGTCATCATGTGGCGACGGAGCTAGTCTCCGTGAAGCGAAGCGATCTGATCGCGCACTCTTATTGATGACGGTGGCCTCGGTTGTCTTGCCGCAAGACGGACACTCCAAAGTCGCGACAGGAATGCCGGACAAGGCGCCGTCCCAATATTTCGGTCGGCCGCGATACGAGCAGTGCGGGCACTTTACCATGGCGTCGATTCTTTGGATCTCGAGTTTGGAGCCCTCGAGCGGAGTTTCCGTCGTGATCGCTTCGTAGCAGAAGCGAAGTTGCTCGTTTTCGATGTGACTGAGCTCGCCGACAGCGAG
>CAWBSX010000010.1:0-39456 GCA_963791565.1 uncultured Verrucomicrobiae bacterium
TATCCGCTCATTGCCACCGCGACCATGAACTCGCGCAAGACGACTTATGTCGCCGAATCTGACTAGAAGCTACGCGAAATGCCGGCGAGTAAGGCGCTAAGGCTTCTTCTTCTCTTTCGCTTCTCCCTTGTCTTCATGAGCGCCTTCTTTCATGGCATCCTGCTCACTCATGTAATTGCCTTTCTTGGTCCGGCCATACCAGCGGGAGCCTTGCTTATGATAAGTGTGACTCTCCGTGTTCACCCAGACCATGCCAGGTCCACCGCCCGCGGCGACGGGACCGGCGGGTGCAGCGCTTACGGTCTTCGCAGCGGATGTCGCAGCGGCAGATGTTGCCGCGACAGGCGCTGGGGCGGGAGTTGGGGATGCGGATTTTGATCCAAACCAGGAATGCTTGGCGGGCGAAGGAGAAACCGCGGCGACCGGCGCCGTCGCAGGCTGAGAAGTTGTTGCCGCAGACTTATCTTTCTTGACCCGCTTATTCTTGGCCGGACTGGGAGAAGATTCCGGAACTGAAGAGGCAGCAGCGGGAGATTCGGCCGCGGCCGCGGAAGCCTCTTTTTTGGCGTGTCTGTGTTTCGCAGGGCTCGGCGAAGTTTCCGGACTGGCGGCAGGTGAAGGCGATTGGGCGGAGAGGGTCGCGGGAGAAAATCCCATCGAACGCAACGATGAGATCGACAGGTTTATTCATAGTCCCGAACGTAGGTCGCGCTCGCGCTCTGGCAATCCAAAAATGCCCAGGGTGGACGCGGTCGATTAGTGATCGCCGCAGTTAAGGAGAAGTACGGAATCACGGCGGTTGAGCTGACGGATATTCCGTTGCGTCATAATTCCCATCGACCGCGGGAAAACCTTCTGCGTAAAGTCGGCAACCACATGATGCTGCGTTTTTTCTTTCCGCTCATTCTTTTTTTCGTCGCGCTCGGTGATGAATTCGGCGCGGAGTTGAAAGAGGCACGCGTCACAGCGGTGATAAAAGATGTAAAACTGTTGCCGGGCAGGCGGAGCCGAAACCGGCGGCGGTGAATGACAAGGTCGCGGGCGACACCGCGGTACGTACCGGAGCTGATTCGCGCAGCGAACTGACCTTCGCCGATCTGACGATCGCGCGCCTGGGTGCAAATACGATTTTCAGTTTTGATAAGGGTTCGCGCACGGTCGATCTCGGTGGCGGCGCGATTCTCTTGCGGGTGCCGAAGAATTCCGGCGGCGCCAAAATCGATACCGCGGCCGTGACCGCGGCCATCACGGGCACGACGATGATGGCGGAATATCACGAGGGCAGTTCCTTCAAGTTCGTCATGCTGGAAGGAAAGTCCACGGTGTGTCAGCCGATCATCGATCCGGTGACGCATCGGAAAACGGACAATCCACCGCAGTGCGTCGATCTCGGTCCGGGCCAGATGCTAAGCGGAAAACCGGGCGTGCCGCCGGGCACGCCGGTGGAAGTGGATATCAAACAACTGGTCGGACTTCTTCCTCACGAACGGTTTTGGGCCGTTAGGCAGCGAAGATTTAATCCAGCAGGAAATCCTCGCGCAGCTGGATGCGAAGACAAATGGGACGGTGGTCGATACGCATTTGACCCGTTTCCACAATCCGACGTCGCAAGGCGTGATCGATCAGAAAGCGGCGGCCCAGAAATACACCAACACCGACACCAACCCCTACCCCTACACCGACACCAACTCCAACTCCAACACCTACTCCGACGCCAACACCAACACCGACTCCAACTCCTACCCCGACTCCAACACCTACTCCGACACCTACACCAACACCAACACCAACACCAACACCTACTCCAACACCTACCCTACCCCAACACCAACTCCGACACCGACACCAACACCCACTCCGACACCAACGCCTACCCCAACACCAACGCCTACCCCGACTCCAACGCCTACCCCGACACCAACACCCACCCCGACACCTACTCCAACCCGACACCTACCCCGACCCCAACACCAACCCCTACCCCAACCCAACACCTACTCCGACACCAACACCTACCCCGACACCAACTCCAACTCCAACACCAACTCCTACCCCGACGCCAACACCAACCCCCACCACTCCCAGCCCAACAGCAACTCCGACCCCAACACCAACACCGACCCCAACCCCGACTCCGACACCAACACCTCAACCGACGCCGAGTAAATTTGGAACGCCGCCAGTTATTACCTCATCGGTTCCTTATGTGATTGACAACACTACGGTTATTTCCACGGACCCCGCGATTACTACGAAGGAGTGACCGACTACGGAAAGATTTACCGGGATTTCGCCACCGACGGCTCGCGCAGCAACTGGCTATTTGGTTCTACATCTACTTTCGATACTCGCAGTGGCTTTGAAAGCGGACCGGATACTTCCACCTACCTGAATCAAATAGCCGTCTTCAAGTTTCAACAGCTCGAAATCGATGGTAATCCAACAATCTCGACTGCAAATGGAGTGACTCATCTCGGCCTCGTCGGCGTGGATGGAATCTCGGCCGGAGGCAACGGCGCGAGCCTGTCTTTCTCCGGAATCAGTAGCTTGCTCCTGGCGACGCAGAACGGCTCGATCAACCTCGGCGCGCAGGTTTCCTTCCAGAACATCGACCGCATGTTCGTCTATGCGCGCGGCAGCGACGTTCAGCTTTCCATTAGTTCGGAAATCACCACGAACAACGATCTGCGACTCTACAGCGAAGGAGCGGTTACGATCGAGGGTAATGTAATAAGGTTAACTTCAGTTCCTTTAGTGGATCGAGCTCCTTCGCCGGCGGCGGGGTCATTACCGCAGCCGGCACTTATATTGCTCTGATGCAATATAGCTTTTAACAGTGACTTATTCTCCCCCGGCGGTTTCGTCAACACTTCGCTTTCACTCAACGCGGCAGTCACCCTCGATATTACGCTCCAGAATAATCTCTCGGTCTTCACCGCCGCGGCCAATATTCTGGCGCAAGGGGGGAACCTCAACCTCTTCGCCAGCGCGCCCACCACTCTCGATCTCAGCAACGCCACTTCAGCTGACTTTGTCGCTAACAATGGCGACTTGGTCGCGATAGCGTCAATTTCCTCGGCAGCTTTATCAGCCTGCATGCCCCGGCTGGGAACATCCAAATACGTTCGCTGAATTCCACCTTTGTAAATGATCTGCCGGTGCTAGGCGGCAGCGTGATTGCGAGCGGACCATCACCGCCACGGGCGATCTCGAGCCCGGTTCGATCGATTCGATAACTTCCGAAATTGACACTGGCGGACTTTTGCTCGGCACCGGATTCTGCCGGGACGGACATAAACGGCGCGAATGGGATTACTGCTTACGGCGGTTCGATTATCGCCAATGGAAATATCACCTCCTCTGCCGGCTCGATTCAATTAGAACAACGACCTAACGGTACTTTCGGCAATATCACCGCGGGCGGAAATATCTCGGCCGCAGGGGGAATCTTCATGCCCGGGGATCCGGTCGTCGTGTCGGCTGGTGGCTCGATCAGTGCGCCCGGCATCATCACCGGAACGCTCCTGGCTGGAACAGACATCACGATCGATAACAGCGCCGGATCTTTCAGCGTCGGCATCATTGCTAACAACATCACCGCCAACGGTGGCCAGGCGCCTTTCTCCGCCGGTACCCTGACCTTGATTAACGTCCCGACGCTCGGGCCGAACAACGGCGGCTCAGTCAATCACGACGGGGGAACTTTTACCGATTTCAACCTACAGGTCGGCTCCATCTCAAGCCGCGGTCCGACCTATCCGATTGTCTCGTCCAACGGCGGCGACGCGAATCCTAACTTCAACGATTCCAATCCCGGCAACGGCGGATACATTTTCCTCGGGATCAACACTAGCGGCCTAACGATCGGTTCCCGGATGAATCTGGATTCGGTTTTGGCGAACGGCGGAGCCTTCAATGCGACCGGGCCGTTCAATGGCGGCAACGGCGGCCAGATTCTCATGGGCGTGTCCGGCGATGTTGTCGTCACTCCTCCGGCCAGTGGAGGGCCGGCTCTGTTCGCCTCGACGGGAATTGTTTCCGACGTCACCTCGCAGTATGCGGGCAACGGAGGCCGAGTGGATATCGCTGCTTCGGGAGCTTTTAACATCATGGGGACGATACAGGTTTCGTCTGAAGACGCGCGGTTTCAAGGAACCGGAGCTGGACGGGAAAGCGCGAGTGGCGGCGTCATCCGGCTGCATTCCGGTCTGACCACTGGCCTCGGCATCACGATTGCCTCCGATGGCAGCTTGCTCTCGCTCTTGAGCGGCAATGCGCCAGGGCCCGCCGGCTCAATTACACTCTCCACCAGGGGAGCGGACATCGTGGTGAACGGGCTAGTGCGGGCTGATTTCGGCACTATCACCCTCAACCAAAATGATCCCGCGGGGATGATTCCGTTGATCACGCTCGATGGCGCCACCCTGCAAGGAGCCACGCTCAATATCAATGGCAGCGGCGATCTCCTCATCGGGCCTAACAACAGCGCCGCGATCAATATTTTCGGCGGCACGTGGAACGTCGCGCGTGATATTACTATTAATGCTGCGAATACGAGCTTCGCGTATTCTTTCACGCTGAACGCGACGGCCGGCAACGGGATCAATTTCACCGGCGGAACCTCGAGCGCGCCGGCCACCCTCACGCTCCCGCTCTCCGGTAATACCGCCTTCAACGCCGGCGCGGGTGGGATCAATGCCCAATTCACCGATATCTCCTACGCCGGCGCCGAGCTCAATCTCATGTCCGCCGGGGACATCACTGCAAACTCCATCAAATTCAGCGACGGCGTCGCCCGGGGACATGTGAACGCCACCGGAACCATCTCCATCGCCAATGACCTGTGGGAAGGGAGCATCACCGCCGGCGGAGCGATAAATGTCGTGGGCGGCCTTATCGCCGCAGACGTCACCGCCGGCACTGACGTCGTTGTCGGCCAATACATGTCCGCAACGTCTGTCACTGCGGGCGGCGATATCACTGCCGGCAGCACCCATGTGCAGAACATTACCTCGCCCACCGGCGTCCTGCGGGTTGCCAGCGGCATCAGTCCTCTCGTCTTTAGCACCGATCCGACCATCGTGGAGCAAGGCGCCGCCGCTCCGCATGTCTATTCCGTTGATTCGATCATTTCGCCTAACGGAATCGATTTCAGCGGCAATCAATTTAACGGTATCGCGGGCTATTCCTCCGGCGGGTTGCTCACGATCAATGCGAACTCTCTTACCTTCGATCCGAGCACGGGTATAGGACCGGTGAATTTCAACGGCGCCGACGTGAACGGATTTTCCAACGGCACCGCCCCAACCCTTGCCGGCGATGGCGGAAGCCTAACGGTCAACGCGAGTGGCGACATCACCGTCAGCAGCCCCATCGAAGCGACCACCGGATTGGTCCCGCAAAATGCTTTGCCCTCGGGGAACGGCGGCACGGTCAATCTCAATTCCACCTCCGGCACCATCACAGTCAACGAGCGCATTCAGGTTTCATCCAATGATGCGGCTGCTTCTCCCACACCTTCGCCGCCGCCGCGCCGGCGCAGCGCCCAAGGCGGCAACATTAGCCTAACGAGTGGTAAGTCCGCCCCCGCGGGGAGCCGCGCGGTCGCGATCAACGTCAGCAGCAGCGGCCAACTCCTTTCCTTGCTCGCCGCCGCGCCCACTCCACGACCCGGCGGGAAGGTTACCATTCTCGCCACCGGCTCGAACAGCGACGTCAATGTTACCGGCGGCAGAATTCAGGCCGACGGCGGCACGATCGATATTCGTAACAGCGGCAGCGGCGGCAACATCACCTTCTCCGGCGGCAACGGCGCCGCTCCTGTTCCCGCCACTCTCTCAGCCGATGTCATCAAAGCCAACGCTCTGGGCGCAAACGGCTCGCTCAGCATCGGCAACAGCAACATTAGCGCCGATACTTTGATTCGACTTTACGCGGAAGGCAGCAATGGCCAGTTGATCTTTGTCGCTAACACCACCTTGAATAGCGGCAGTAGGATCGATCTGGCTGCTTCGACCATTACCATCAACCCACGTGTCGTCGTCACCATCTCCGGCAACGCCGGTAAGGCGAACGTCTATACCGACAATCCCAACTACGGAGGTCCCGGCGGACAAAATCAAAACAACGGCACCTTCGGCGGCAACGGCGCGAATAATCCGCAACCTTTCGCCAGCCGGCCACCCTTCGACGCTCCGGCGCCGCGGCCTGTCAATACCGGCGGTAGGCCCGGTGGTTGAACCACCCGTTAGGCGCTAATTGGCCTAACGAGTGGTCGATCGATGCGCCGGCGATCGATTTGAAATGAGCGCGGTCTAACGAGTTCGCAGTGCATAATGTATGGACTAGTCGTCATGCGCCTCCTCTGCTTCGTCTCCTTCTTTGACAATATCGCCGGTCGTGAAAAGCACGCCTTTGGCGATCTCTCGCCAGACTGGTTTTGCGCGCAGCAACCACTCCAGGTCCATCGCGAAATGTTTGAACTCCTCCTTTTGCGCGTTCTCCATGATGGCACGCGCCGTCTTATCCTTTTCCAGAGCCATGCGCTGCTCATACCAATTAACCGCTTCTGCCTCCTCCGTGAGCGAAACAATCATACGCGCGAACGTGCGCGTCTCTTTCGGTAACTCGTTGGCCGGCTCGTGATATTGTTCAAAACCCATACCTCTTGTTAATCGCTAGTACGTCTCGCTGCAATCGCCGAGCGTCCAGCGTCGCTCTGACAAGCGTTTCTTTTTGAAATCGTGAGCACTACTCAATTCAATTCAGTCATTGGGGAGTTGCGAGCATTGGAGGAAAGGTTGACAGCACCACGTGGCGCGACGCTCTACGCTCTGGCCACGGTGCTCTTTCTGCCCGCTTGGATTTTCACAGTCGGTGCCGGCCTTACCTTCGGTTTGGTTTGGGGCACGGTCGTAGCCATCTGCGGCGCGACCATCGGGGCGACGCTCGCGTTTCTCATTTCGCGTTATGCCGCGCGCCGCGCGGTCTCGCAGCGCTTTGCCGCGAACAAGAAATTCGCCGCCATTGACCAGGCGATTGGGAAGCAAGGTTGGAAGATGGTGGCCTTACTGCGACTAAGTCCGCTCATCCCTTTTAACTTAAGCAACTACCTTTATGGACTAAGCGCGATCGAACTACTGCCCTACATCTTAGCCAGTTTCTTCGGCATGCTACCCGGCACCTTGCTGTACAGTTTATCTCGGAACCATCGGCAAGGTCGGAATCGATGCCGCTTCTGCGCGGTCCGCGAAGAGTCCGTTGGAATATTGGGCGCTGGCGCTCGGCCTGCTCGCGACACTTATCGTTACCATTTTTCTCACCCGCCTCGCGCAACGCGCCTTGAAATCCAAATCTTAGCTCCGTCGGTCTACGCGAGTCGGATTGGAGGTTCGCTCGGCATCCTCAGTTGACTTTCCTTGGGGCAGACTTCTTGGCACCATTCTTCTACCTTGCAGCGAATCTCATCCCGAATCTCTCGAATCTTAGTGTTTCTCGGAACGATCGCCGTTGAGAGTGGACGGATCGGGAAAACTCCAATGCAGCCAAGTCGCTCCGCTTGGAAAGATGGGACATCGCTCGGCGCTGGTTTCGTCGCAGACAGTAATGACATTCGTGGTGCTCCTGGCACTTTTTCCGTGAACGGAAGATCGATCAGCTGGCCCGCTCAAAATCACTGCGCGGCCGGTGCGCGCCCGGAGTTTGTTCGCTACCGACCCGCACAGCGCCACCCCTAAGTGCCTCATAGCTTGCAATTTTTCTACGTCCCTCCGACCATGAGATACGAATAAGCTAATGGAGCCAAAACGGTTCCCAGAATGGCCCCGACCTCTAACTCTCCCTTGCAGGTGACAGCAGCGTTCGGCGATTTCCTGCTGGCTAATCGCGACGAAATTACCCGCCGCTGGGTGACGGTGGTCGATCGGAGTCCCGAGGTTGCCTCGTCGGAGGATTTAACCTATCGCCAGTTGCTCGACCATCTGCCGCAACTTTGCACCGAACTTGCCTCACTCTTGCGACAGCCCGGCGACGAGGGACTTCGCGACCTTGCAAGGCACGACGCTACCGCGCATGGCCGCAAGCGTTGGCAGCAGGGTTACAGGCTTGAGGAACTGATTCGTGAAATATGCCTCATTCGCAGAAACTTTTTTGAAACGTGGCCGGACGCCTTTGCGCAGGTAAACCCATCCTTCTCTGGGGCGTCGCGCAGGAAGGCAGATCAGATCCTTAGTCGTTTTTTCGATAATCTTATAATCGATTCGACCGTCGAATTTGTGGAGGAGCAGGCTCAGGCCTTGAAAGACCTTCATGCCGAATTAATTCAGGAGCGAAACGCCGCGACCGTCGCAAAGGGTGCGATTTTACGGCACGTTAGTCATACCCTACGGGAGCCTCTTACCGCCATCATGTTTGCAATCGAGACACTGGCAAATCGAGACTCCCTCTCGGACGAAGAAAAGGAAGCGGTTCGGATTATCGCTCGCAATGCGAAAGTCGAAGCCGAACAGGTGGACGAACTGCTCAGAGCCGCATCTCTAGTCCCAAAATAATCGAGTGGGTATCCAACATACCGTGCCGCTTCGAGTGTAACGCCATTCTCCTTAATTAAGCCGCACGGGCCGAGCATGAGAACCGTCGTTGGGCTTTTTGCCGCAGTGAAACGCCATTCTACGACACGCAGCGACGACAGCACGACAGCGACGCCAGCGCTCCTGGCGTCTATTAGGTGACGCGCTCGCGCCAGTCTCTTTGACCGCCACACCTGTTTTCTCGGCGAATGAAGCTGTCTCCGACGAACGTTTTAGATTTGAACCGGAAACCGGCGGCGGGCGTCTGACGCGGCAGCCATATCATCGCGCGAGCAAGATCATCGCGGACACGAACGGTCGTTGCATGACATCGATCTTCGCCGACGCAAATGAATTCCGACTTCGGCTCAGTTGAGAATGTCGCCGCGCCGTCCAGCTTCGTTTTTGACCTCGGACGGCGGCTGGCTCTCCTGCTCCTTGCCGGGGAATCGTCGTCCGGTTGTGCGACCGATCCGCTTCTTGGCGGATTTCTCGCCGGCCGGGCCGAGCCCTCTCTCCTTCAAAGGTCAACGAGCCACTTGGTGCGTCTATTTGATAATGCCGATCGTCGCCGCCCTTGCCGCTTTGGTCGGCATTCTCTCCAGCGCTCTTCTCTTTTCATGCGCACGCGAACTCGAAAAATGAAGGCTATCCCGAAATGGCTACATCCGCTTATCGGCGGACTCATTACTTGAATCGCAGGAGTTACTATCTTCTCCATTACCGGTCGGCTTGGAGTCTTCGCGCTTGTCTATGACGATTTGTCCGATGTGCTCGCGCACGGGATGGCATGGCGTTTAGCCGCCCTTCTTCTTATGGGCAAACTAATCGCTACCACGGCGAGCTACGGCTTCGGTGGGTGCGGCGGGATTTTTTCGCCCAATCTTTTCTTCGGCGGAATGTGCAGATCGCTCATCGGTGGACTGGCTTCGCACTTTCTCGTGCTCAATCAATCGGATGTCCTGCTTCTATCGATAGGCGGAATGAGCGCATGCCTTGGCGCTGTCGTGCAGGCACCTGTTACGGCCGTTCTCATCATCTTCGAGATGACACACCAATTCGCCGTCGTTTCCGGTCTCATGGTAGCGTGTCTCGTAAGTCAGGTCGTAGCGCGATCACTCGTTAGGTACAATTTTTACGACCAAGTTTTGCTGCAAGATGGACATCAGATGGAACACATTATTCCTCCGCGCGATCTCCGGAGTTGGCATAACCTTCCGATATCCGCTATCGCTAACTTCAATCCCATTGTCTTGGAGATCTGACCGGAGTCATCTTTACGATCAACCTTGCAGAAACATCCCTATCGGTATTTCCCGGTCATCGAAAATGGGCACGTTAAAGGCATCGCCGCGCGTAGCGAAATCGAGCAGCGCTCAGCCAACAGCGCGCGCTAAACCTGCAGCCGGCGCACACAGGGCGTCCGGGCGACTCAATCCGCGCACGCCGAACATCGCTCATCGAATCCGTCACCGGCACGGTGGTCTTAACCGACGATGCCGATGGACAACTGTTTGCGATCGTCATTCTTCACGACCTACTTCCAGCTCAGGTCTCGATCAGCGAACGCTAGCCCACGGGACTCCGCGCCTATATGCTTTGGTCATTAGCAGGAGGAAGCATTCCTAAACTATGACTACCGAGCTTCGATTTCTTGCCGCTACGGTGATTCTGGGACTTGTTCACCTAATCGCTGACTCCCATCTCATCAGCCTTCAACTCGGATATCGCTGGACAGGCAGTAGCCGGGACCAGCCTGTTCCTCCGTTGCGCGGGATCGCAAACCGAGTGGATCAGGCCTACACCAACTTCATGGAAACCTTTCCCTTGTTCGTTGCCCTCGTTTTGGCAGCCCATCTCGCTGATCGTCACGGTGCGTTGACCCTGTGGGGAGTGCAGCTCTACTTCTGGGGACGGGTAGGTTACGTTTTGGCCGCTGCGTCGGGCTTCGGCCTACTCCGCTCAATCGTGTTTTTTAATACCTCCCTCACCGGGATCGTCCTTTTTCTCATCGCCCTTCTATCGTAGTTCCGCTACCTCCGTCCCGAAGACTGTGCCTGCCCGGTCTGCCCGCACAGACTTCCTTTTACGGCAGGTTAAGGTGATCATCGAGGAGTCGATCCTACACTCATGACAACCCTTCTGCCACGCGATCGCAAATACCCGGACTGGCCATTCTATCGATTTGAAGCCCATCGGTAGAATATGATGTGTTACAAATCCTCGGAGCCTACAGGGCTCGAACCTCTGCCTTACCCGCGTTCGACCAATTCCGGCGACGTCCACTTTATATCCGTAAACCATTCGCGCGGACATGGGTGCGTTGCCATTTTGTCGGGCAACGCTAGTTGGGATTCGTTGCCCCAAAGGACCATACTTCATCCAGGCAAAAAGCTATCCGGCTAATCCAAGAACAATCGGCGATGCCATTCGAAAAAGACGACTCGATTTAGGACTTCGACAGATCGATGTCGCCGCGGCGATCGGCTGCAATGAATTGAGCGTGCTCAATTGGGAAAAAAGTTACACCTCTCCTCGCATCGATCAGATGGCCAAAATCATCAAGTTCCTGGGCTACAATCCCCTTTCCAAAGGCACCACCATAGCAGAGCGGATCGCCCATCACCGGCAAACGTTTGGTATGACCCGACAAACAATTCGCCCGCAAAATCGGGATTGATCCGACCACACTTGCGCGCTGGGGAGCGGGGCGAGCGCTGCCCGCGAGGAAAATTTCTTGAAACCTTGCAATTCGGAAACGGCGGCTGGATTTGGGATTAAGACAAAAGGACGGGGCCTTTACTTTTCGACTGCTTTGAGTTTTCCCGACATGAAAGATGGCCTGCGCGTCTTGAATGGCTGCGCAGAGGCAAGGCACGGGATTAGCTCGAATGGACCTATGGGTGCAGCACCAATCGGCGAAAACGAAGGAGAACGCCTCCGGATTTTGTATCAGTATGACATTCTCGACACTCTTTCCGAGCAAGCGTTTGACGAGCTGACGGAACTGGCTTCGAGCATCTGCCAAACCCCGATCGCTCTCATCTCGCTGGTGGACGAGGACCGGCAATGGTTCAAGTCGGCCGTGGGTATAAGCGCGCGAGAGACTTCGCGCGATTTCTCCTTCTGCGCCCACGCCATTCTCAATGATGACGAAACGGTGGTGCCGGATGCGAGGCTCGACGAACGCTTCGCGGACAATCCGTTGGTCACGGGCGATCCAAATATCCGGTTCTATGCCGGGGCTCCTTTGCTCGCGGCTGAGGGCCGGGCCTTAGGCTCCCTTTGTGTGATAGATCGCGTGCCGCGGGCCTTTACTGCGGAGCAAGAGCGAGCGCTGGAAATTCTCGGGCGACAGGTCGTGACACAACTTAATCTGCGTCGGGCGCTGGAAAATCTCGCCAGACTACAAGACAGTTTGGCAATCACCGCCTAATCGTTCAACGAAGCCTTGAGCGCACTCCATCCCCGCTGATTTTTGTCGCGCATTGTCCGCGTGGTTCGCGCTGGAACGATCGCGTTTTATGATATTCCGATAGCGGCGGCCCAGCGGGGATTTCCGACCACTTTGGGCTCGGAACCGATGAAATGCTGGCGAGCAGGTTCGCGTCAAGCAATGCCAATTTGCCTAACGAGTAAAAAGCGACCACATAGTCGGTCTCGTGCGTATAAAACCTGCTGAGTTCCGCAAAAAAGATGCACATTGAGACACTCGACAGCGCGGCGAATGATGCGCCGTCTGAGGCATCACGGCCTGGCACTGGTCCCGCCGAAGTTCGGCTCCCTCGTTTGCTCCAAGTGTGGCCGTCGTTTGCCAGCCGTTTTGCGCTAGCCGTTGGCGCTTTGGTGTTAGTGGGATGGCAGTTCCAAATCGAGGCGTTGAAGCGCGTGGTGCCGGGATTTGTCGCGATGAATCCGGCCACGGCTACGTTGTTCGTCCTCTCTGGCATTGCCCTCGCACTCGTGGTGCGAGAGGGAGGGCTGGAGCGACCGAATAGAGCCATCATAGTGCTCGGCGCTCTCATCGCCCTTTGCGGGTTTTCCGAAATGTGTGAGTTAACGGGAATCTGGCACTCGCGGGTGGACGAATTTTTGTTCCCGTCGCAGATCGCTGTCTTGGAGGGTGGCCGGTCGAATCTGCATGGCGCCGAATACCGCTTTTCAATTTTTTCTGCTCGGCCTGCTTCTCCTCCTGATCAACTACAAGAGCCGGCGCACGCTTGGTCAGGCTTTGGCAGTGGTGGTGTGCTTCGGAGCGATCCTGCCCATTACCGGCTACGCCTATGGAGTCCACTCTTTCCAAGGGCTGGCTTCTTTTATTCCGATGGCGCTGCATACGGCGACGACCTTCCTGGTGCTGGCGCTGGGTTTGTTCTTTGCCGCGCCCGATTCGGACTTGGCCGAGGTCTTCGCAGCGAAGGACACGCGCGGGATTTTAGCACGGCAGCTTTTTCCTCTAGCTGTGCTCGTGACGTTCTTCCTTGGATGGCTTCGTGTCTGGATCGAGAAAAATGGTTGGGTTGAGTCGGCCTTCGGGACCGCGCTTTTATGCCACCACGCTGAGTATCCTACTGATCGCGCTTGTCCGCTGGACCGTAACAGCGGTCGGAGAAAGTGGAAGCCGCTCGCGATGCTGCGAATGCGCGACTCGCCGCAGCGAACCGGCGCAAAGACGAAATGATCGCCGTGGTTTCGCACGACCTTTGTTCTCCTCTCACCGGCTTTCGCATAGTGATTGATTTACTGCGCGAGAAGAACGAGCCCACCGAAGATCTGCTCAACCTCATGGATCATTCTGCCCGCCGAATGGTCGCGATGGTGCGTGGTCTTCTCGATGTGTCCAAACTCCAAGCCGACAAAATGGTCCTGGAACGTCAGAACGTCCTAGCGAGTGAAATTATCCGGCAATCAATCGAGCCGTTAACAATTAACGCCAACGCCAAACATATCACGCTTGATCTCGACGTCGCTCCCGATGAGCCGATCCTTTATGCTGATCCGCTGCGCCTCACACAAATCTTCAACAATCTACTGAGCAACGCAGTGAAGTTCACCGCGGCGGGGGGTCGAGTGAGCGTGAAAATCATACCTGAGTCAGGCGGCGTATGCGTTTCCGTGCAGGATACCGGTCTCGGAATTCCGGAAATGGAACTACCTCATATTTTCGACAAATTTCACCAAACCACCACCAAGGCGACTGCGGGAGAGAGTGGCGCCGGCCTTGGCTTAGCAATTGTGCGCGAGCTAGTCCTTCTACATGAGGGCCGTATTGACGTAACCAGCGAAGTAAATAGCGGCACTACCTTTACTGTTCACTTGCCGGAACCTTCAGCGCATCCTCTACCTGACATCGTTCCAAGCAAGATCGCAGCCTCAGCGATGCCAGCGGACAGGACCTGGCAGCGCGCCCACGCGCGTTGAGGCTTCAAGCATAGCCTAACGAGTGTCCGTCAACGTAATCGCAGGCGCGTTCTCGATAAGAATTAAGCTTAGACCAAGAAGGACGAAACAAATACAAGTGTTCAGTGCCATCGCCGTGCTCAGATGCGGAATGAAATAGTAGAGACCCGGTTGGTTTACGGCATAACCCAGTAGGCCAATGCAACCAATTAAGACAATAACCCATGCCGCCCCGCGATTTCCTCTCCGATAGAGAATTTCGCCTTCCTGCACACCGGCCAGAAAGAAGGCGAACAGCGTCATCAGCGAAGGAAAGAGGCCGATCGTCGGGTGCCCGGCGCTCAGGTTTTCCATTTGAAAAAGAGCCAGGATCAAACCTCCTAGCATGAGCGAGCTTGTTATCGATGCGATCGCGAGCGCAAACACTCCGAGAGAACGCCAGCGGCTGCGATAGCACAGCATCGCCACCGCATGCAGTATAAAGACGCAAGCGGTCAGCGCCTTCATTGGGATCGGCTGCCCCCACGCAGCCAGCGCGAGATCGAAGCTCCAGATTCCAACTAAGGCCGCACCCGCAATTGCTAGAATTAGGAGCGGCGCCACTACTCGCATTTAAAGCGTTATCTCCTACGTGTTTGTTAGTCGCCGCTTGTGCAGAAGCAAGCTGTCGGGCGTAATCCATCCATGAAATACCCTTCTGCCAAACACCTGCAGCAACAACTGCGTCGACCGTTAAGCCGCCAGTTTATCCAACTCCGAACGCAATTTGTGAATATCAAAGGGCTTGTCTAGTAGCAACCCCACATTCATTTGCTCGAAGGCCTCCCGTATCTCTGGAGTCAGATGTGCTGACAGGACCATAATTTTCCCGGTAATGCCCCGTTGCCTGATCTCTTGTACCGAACTCAAGACCCGATAGGCGCGGCATTTTCTGATCGACAATGATCACATCGTAGTGATTGTCGTTCGCACTCAGTCTCGCCAGCGCGTCATCGACATCTTCCACGTCGGTTACCTGATAACGAGGTCCAGGGAAAGATAAAGCGCATCGAGCTTCTAATCGATGGATTGTCATCGATCGCCAGAATCTTACGCGCTGCGTCCATTGGATATTATCTCTTGATTAGCATCGTTCATTACCGGGAATGTGGGTCTTAGACTAGAACGCCCTTGTTCCCGCTGGTGCGAAACGACGTCTGTCAAAACGAATGCCCGAGATGCAACGCATTCGGAGCGAATCGCCCGTGGCGCCAACGGTAAAGTTAGAAGCGAAGCCGCAACGTCAGGTCGCGCGGTTACCACTCCGTCGAAAAGCGGGACCTAAGCACGAAGGCCACACTTATTCTCTCGTAGGTATTGTTTTCGCCCTCAGTTTAATCTGGGCGCTGAAAGGTTTCTCGCAAAGCGCGAGGCCAGGGAGCGCACGGAAATAAAGGAGAAGCAGAAGAGCGCAAAGAGCGCCGCAGTCATCGCCGCGCATATATGACATCTCGAGAGACCGCGCGGCAGCCTGCAGCGACCGCCTCTATCAATCGCTCGCAACAAATCTCCATTCCCCGGTCCTAGGGCAATATCGCCATGTCCCACTCGCATCGCAGACAAAACGAAATTCTGGTTCGTAAGTTTCGCGGCACTAGCAGCTTCCATCGGAGGCAAAAAACTCCGGCGTTGCCGTGCCTCTGCCGTGCCGGATTCGTCGGCTAGTTTAGGCGGTCGGAATTTGAGCGGTTGCTCTCTCTGGCCTTCGCCTCGCGAAGCTGACGTTTCAGTTCCTCGGAACCGAGTAATTCTGCTCCATCAACGGGGCCTGATTCCGTCAACTTCTCGACTTGCTCTAGAGGCTGCTGACTGGCGTCGGGGCGGGGCAAAGACTTTCCCTTACCCTCGTATTGCGGAGAATCATTCCCGAGGCGCTGCTGGTGATTCTCGTCGCGATCTGCCACGCGGCCAATATAAACCAAGCGGCGCTAAGCGCCAGTTATCTCGACCGCAGACCGCTGAAGCGAACCCGGCCGTCGGCTAGAGTGTTTACAATCCAACCTTCCCATTCCGCGATTTGTTCGAGGCCGGTCCTGCGGTCTTCCTCGGAAATGCGGTCTGAGCACAGGATCGCTAACTCTTCGCATCCGGCCACAAACTGTCCCTTCGTTCGGACCTCTTCGCGTATTTTATCCACCTGTTTCGAAATAGAGGCGAGTGTGTAAGTAGGTAGGGTGTTCATGCTGCCCCATTGCAGCACGTTAAGAGCCGCCGGTCTCCGTTTCGGCATCTATCTGCCACGAATCATGTATAAGGCCGAATGGGCGCTCCGTGCCATCCCAATTCACTTTGGGTAGAAGGTGGCCATCCCACCAGCGATTTCAGCCCTCCAATGATGTGTCCGGGCGAATGCGATAAGCTCGGCGTGGTATGTCCGCAAATTATTGAGGTTCATATCGTCACCGCAAATGAGTTTCAGTCTTTCGTCCATCAGCGCATAAAGCCCGCGTCGGGCAATTCGTTGCTGGATGGCACTTACCAAAGCCGCAATGTCCGAGTCGGATGGTTCTAAGATAAACTGACATTGAGACAGCCGACTAACAATCGCGAGACTTTTTCGCCTCTGAATTACCATAACGAATCGCAGGTCAGGAGCAGCGTCTATCGAATCAGCATGAAGGGCCATTCAACAGGTGCTCACGAAATAGGGCGAACGGGGCATCGAGGCTGCTCACTGATTAGCGGTGCCATTCACTCCCGCGCCAACGGTGAACTTAGAGGCGAAGCCGCAACGTCAGGTCGCGGTTACCACTCCGTCGAAAAGCGGGGACCTAAGCACGAAGGCCACACTTATTCTCGTAGGCATTGTCTTAGTCCTCAGTCTAATCGGGCATGAAATGATTCTCGCAAAGCGCGAGGCTAGGCAGCGTCCACGGAAATGAAAGAATTGCAGAAGAGCGCAAAGACAGCCGTAGCCATCGTCGCGCACAAGGTGTTGATCGGCATGAGTGAGACTGAAGTGCGCCGAGCTTGGGGATATCCGCTACGAATCAACCGGACTCCGAAAGCGAACTACGCGAGCGAAGAAGTGTGGATTTACGAACGCGAGAACAACGACGTCTATCTCTATTTTGATAACAGCCTGCTGAGCTCGTTAGCCTCACGAGCAGCCAGCACTCGTTAGGATTCGGCCATCATTCCTCTGGTCGGCGTCGGATCGCTCGCCGGAGCCCGAGCAGAAATACTCCCAATCTCGCTAGCCATACGCAAACGATCTTCGGGCTTTGACGAGAGATATCGCTGAGCAAAAAGACTGGGTGCCTTACCCGCGTTCGACCAATTCCGGCGACGGCCACTTCATATCGGTAAACCGTTCGCGTGGACATGGATTCGTTGCCATTTTGTCGGGCAACGCTACTTGGGATTCGTTGCCCCAAAGGACCATACTTCAGAAAGGTCAACGGCTATCCGACCCAGCCAAACACAATCGGCGAAGCCATTCGGAAACGACGGCTCGATTTAGGACTCCGACAGGCCGACGTAGCGGAAATTATCGGCTGCAATCAGATGACGATCGTCAATTGGGAAAAAGGACATACTGATCCTCGCGCGAACAAAATGGATAACGTCAAAAACTTTCTAGGCATTGACAAAAGCTGATCAACAGAATTCGGCCTAGAGGTTCGAATCCTACTTCCGGAGCTACCTTGTTGAGCGTCTCACACCAAAACGTTTTTCGAGTGGTCGGATTACGGAACGATCAAGTGCAAGCAGAATTGCCAGCCGATCGAGCACGAAGAAAACAATGCATCGATTCGGAAAAAACTACGAATGGCGAGTAAGTAGGTATAGGGCCCCCCGTTTTGACCCCCTGGTGCTGGAAAATCAGTCCGCTCCTGTCCAGAAATGTCCACACGATTGTGCGGAGTCACGGCAAAGGAAGTTCTTTTAGCGTCCGCTCTTGTCCTGATCCGTCCGGACTAGGCCTAACGAGTACGTAGAACTGCAAAAAATCTTTGCGAACGAAGTGCTCTGGTGTGGACTCTTCCGGACATGTCCGGCCCGGTGTGGACGCCTCACGCCAGAATCAGACCTCCTCCGCGTCGGGAACTGGCGGGATGGGTATCGTGTTGGACCTGTCACTTTTGCGCGGATCACCGCTCTTACCCCGAAAATGATCAGGATTGATTGCATCACTGATGGCGAAAAGATATTCATCGAGTTGTGCCCGAGTCTTCGAACGCCCCGTTGGCCTCGGACCAAAAGCGAGACAAGGGTATCGTCTTGTTTGTGCACGGCTTTTTAAGCGGCCCGGAGACTTGGACTCCCATGCTGGGACTCTTGAATGACGATCCGAGGGTTAAAGATCGTTATGAGTTTGCCACTTGGCCATACACCACCAAGCTAGCAGAGCTAAATCCGCTCAAGCGGATCCCGCCGCTTGCAGAACTCGGCGAGGCATTTGGTAGTGAGATCGATTCGCCGAAGTATCGGAACCGAGAACTAACGCTCGTTGGCCACAGCCAAGGCGGTCTCGTGATTCAGAGTTTCTTCGCGCGCCTAATCTGCGACGGACAAGCCGACAAGCTCTACCAGGTTCGACAAGCTATCTTCCTAGCCACGCCATCAGAAGGCTCGGAGCTCGCGAGCAGCCTCCGCGAATGGCTTTTCAAGTTCTTCCGGAACTCGCAAGAAGAAACTCTACGCGTTTGAATGAAGAAGTGGCAGAGATCCGCGACCAAGTCCGAAGGAACATTGTGAGCGCGGTACGCGACTCGAAGCAAAGTTGGCGCAGATTGGCTCGACATCTTGCTCCCTTTTGGGTTGAATCGGGCACGGCCTAGCTTATGAAAATCCTGCGCGCCCTTCTAGTTCTTGGCACCGTTCTTTTGTTCGGACAACAACTCTTCGGTCAAGGCCCGCTTAATCCGACGGCCGCGCCCATGCCGACGATGAAGTCGTTAGACCAGATCGAAGCGCGCACACCTATTTCGTCCGCGCCTTACACGATCAGCTCGCGGGGTTCATATTACTTGACTGGGAATATGTCTGTGGCGTCGGGCAACGCGATAACCATTGCCGCAAGTGGTGTGACGCTCGATTTGAACGGATTCACCATTTACTCTAACGATGCCAATGCCAATGGCACCGGGATTCTGATCAATAGTGGGCTGAGCGACATAACGATTGTAAATGGTCATATCCAAGGCACCATCGTCTACAACAGCGGCAGCTACAGCGGGGGCGGATTTGTTAACGGCGTCGGCTATACCGGCACTGCTCCGGCGAACGTGCGCGTAGCCGGTGTTTCTGTAGCCCAGTGCCTGATGGATGGAATAAACCTGGGGCGCAGCGCAATCGTGGTAAGAGACTGCAACATCAACACGGTCGGAGGCTCCGGAATTCTTGCGGACGTAGTGTCCGATTCGACTGTTTATCAAGGTGGGATAGCCGGTATTGATGCAATTACCGTCAACAACTGTCATGCCACCGCTACTGGCGCGAGCGCGTCCGGAATCTACGCTGGAACAATCAACAACTCTTTGGGCTACAGCACAGGTATTGGGGGGTATGGGGTGTATGCGACTTCCACCGCCAACAATTGCTACGGCCAGAGCGTCTCGGGCACAGGCGTGCATGCCATCACCGCGACGGGTTGCCAAGGATACAACAGCGGCAGCGGCTACGCCGTTTACGCCGGCACCGCCCAGAACTGTTACGGCCAAAGCAGCGGCAGCGGCTTCGGCGTTTTTGTCGATAAAACCGCCCTGAACTGTTACGGCGCCGGCGACACCGGCATAGGACTGGTTGCCTCTATCGCCGTCGGATGCAGCGCCACGGTCTTCAGCGCAGGAACTCACCAATATTTCTGCGGCAGCGGCGCTAATCCTTATCCGTGAGTAACCGGCTGCTTCGCGCGCTCGCCTTGCTTTATGCCTGGGCCAGCTATTCGCTCGCGGGCGAAGCCAGGTTTGAAGGAGTAGCTACGGCCACACTTATTCGCGGGGGCACGCAGGCGAACCATTTTCAGTTCACGCGCAAAGGTAACTTGCTGCGGATCGAGAATACCGACAACAAGCTCGAGCCGATTAACGTGATCGATCTGGAAGCAAAGAAGCTAACCATTGTCTATCCGCACAACACCACCTTTGTTACCATCGACCTAACGAGAACAAGCGCGCCGCCTGGCAATGCACCTCCAATTAACCTGCCGATACCACCGGCCGCGACACCAGCCAAAGTAGGCCCGGCTGTTTCGCCGGCACCTGGTTTTCCGACACCGCCGACCATGCCATCGATACCTCAGCTTCCTTCGCAAAGCTCTGGTATGCCTGGAATGCCTAATCCCGCCGCCGCGGGACCACCCATGCAGCCGCGGATGGGGAGCATGCCGGCAATGATGCCACCACCGCCAGGCGGCGGTTTCGGCGCGGCTGAATTAAAGAAGACTGAACAGACTAAGAAGGTACAAGGGCTCGATTGCACGCTCTATACTCTCAATCAGCGCGGCGAAAAGTTTGAGCTGTGGGTAACTAACGATTCCGCCTTGTTTCCATTCCGCTTAATCGAACGCGACTTTTTCGGGCGCCGCTTCGGCCCGCGTATGCTGGAGGAAACCTGGCCGGAGTTATTGCGCGATAAGTCGCTCTTTCCGCTTGAAGCTTCCTGGAAAATGGAGCCAGGCAGCCAGGAACGACTTAGCTTCAAAGTAGAAAAGATGGAGAAAAAGAAGATCGAGGATACAAAGCTATTTGAGCCGCCGGAGAAGTATATCGAAATACGAGCACCGCAATTGTAAGATAACGCCGTAACCAGAATTACCGGCCTTACCGAGCGTGCCGTCGATTTCAACGGCACGCTCTGGTTCCTGATCTCGGCAGTGCATCTTCAAGGTTTTCATGTTTGACCGGGTCCGGGCGTGTTATATGCCGCTAAGCACTCACGGGTGTGTTCGTCGAGGATGGTCAACATTCTTAAGGTTCCTCCGCGCACCAATGCCGAATACCTTCAAGACGCTTGGCCTGATTTGGATCGAGATGAAAAGCGCAAGATTGTGGAATGCATCACGAGCAAGATCGTGATCTCCAAGGACGAGGTCGAACTCGATCACTGTTATCTTCCCTCTCCTAAAGATATGTCAAAAAGGGACCGGAGCCTACAGGGCTCGAACCTCTACCTTACGCGCGTTCCACCAATTCCAGCGACCGCCACTTTATGTCCGTAAACCGTTCGCGTGGACATGGATTCGTTGCCATTTTGTCGGGCAACGCTACTTGGGATTCGTTGCCCCAAAGGACCATTCTTTATAAAGGTGAAAGGCTATCCGACCCGGCCAACCACAATTGGCGAAGCCATCCGCAAGTGCCGGCTCGACTTGGGGCGTCGGCAAATCGACGCTGCAGAGTTAATTGGTTGCAACGAAATGACCATCGTAAATTGGGAGAAAGAACATACACATCCAAGCAGCAAGAGAACAGCTGACATCTGTAGGTTTCTCAGCGCAAGCCACAGCGTTAGCCCGCATGGCCTGGCGCCATTACCCTAAATCGGCGGCCTCGTATTAATTCGACGCTGTCGGCCCCCGGTCCTTCGTCCAGAAAAGTCATTGGACACGCTTGTCGCTTCCGGCAAACACTACCGCATTCGTAGACGAGCGCCGTCGACGGAAGAATGATCGCATCAACCACCAAACGGCCGCGCAATCTCGACACCAAACGTTCGGCTGCGATTCTCTACGGCGACTGGGGCACGAGCAAAGCCTACGTCGTTGGTCTCGCCTTTGCGGTCGCTGCTTACAGCTCGTTCTGGTTGATCCTCGCGATGTGCGTGCTGACCGCACTGGTGGGTCTTAATTACATCGTTATCTGTAAACACTACCCCGATGGCGGCGGCGTTTACGCGAGTGTGCGGCATCGCTCGGAAGTGATTTCGATCGTTGGCGCATTCCTACTTATTGCCGATTACATCGTAACCGCGGCGATCAGCAGTTTGTCAGCGTTCCAATATCTCGGCGTCCCGCATCCGGAGATATTCGCCGGCGCGGCTATCATCGGCATCGGCGGACTGAATTTTTTTGGACCGCGACATTCCGGCGGCCTTGCCTTCTTGATTTCGATTCCGACGGCGATCGTAGTCATCCTGCTCGGCTTATTCTGTCTGCCGCATCTCGGAGAGGCCGTGCATAACCTCCAACCGCTCCACGGCGGATTCTTCAAGAACTGGAATGGCTTCGTCGGAATCGTGCTCGCGCTTTCCGGCGTGGAGGCAATCGCGAACGCGACCGGTGTGATGAAGCTCAACAAGGGTACGACCGACGACAAGCCGAGTGTGACCAAGACTTCTACGCCCGCGATTATCGTCGTGATGCTCGAAGTGTGCCTGTTCACCGCGTTGCTAGGTCTCGCCATGCACGCGCTCGGCGGTTTGACTGTCGCCGACGGCGACGTGAACGCACCGGGGGCCGCAGGAGTGCGCGATTACATGCTGCGCTACATGGCGCAGGTCTTTGTTGGTGGCTCGTTAGGCGCGACGATGGGGCACGTCGCGGCTTGGGCGGTGAGCATCGTTTTTGGATTTCTGCTCCTTTCCGCAGTGAATACGGCGCTCGTCGACATCATCTCCGTTACTTTTCTCATGTCGCGCGATGGGGAGTTGCCGCCGCGTTTCAGCAGCCTGAACCGATTCGGCGTGCCCACTTTGGGTATGATCTTCGCCGCGCTCATCCCGATGGGTCTGGTCCTGCTCGTGAAAGATATGGCGGGCCTCGCCGATCTTTACGCAGTCGGCGTCGTCGGCGCAATTGCCACCAACCTTGGTGCAAGCGCTACCGATCGAAAACTTCAACTAAAGAAATGGGAACGCGGCTTGATGCTCTTCACTTTCGTCATCATGGCCGCGATCGAGATCTCGCTCTTTATCGACAAACCGAACGCGCGCATTTTCGCCGTCACGATTCTCGCCGTCGGCTTGGTTCTGCGCGGCTTGGCTTCGGAACGCGCGCAGAAGAAACAGCGGAAAGCTGAGATTGCCGATCGCACGACTAAGGTCGCCGCCGCGCTTCATTATACCGTGGCTAACAGTAGTTCCGCGGGACAACCGATGCTCGCTGCGGTCCGTGGCGTCGGACGCACGCTGGACTTCGCGTTGGAAGAAGCGCGGGACGGAGATCGGCCGCTCTACCTCCTCTATGTGCGGGAGCAACCGGCGATGGTCAGCGAGGATCGCCAGCGAAAGTGGCAGGATGATGACGAGGCGCGGGCGATTTTCGCCTACGCAAACGAAAAGGCCGACGGCGTGCCTATCCTGCCGTGTTATGCCGTGAGCGATTCGCCAGCCGATACGATCGTTGATATTGCAGCTACGGTCGGTGCCTCGCGGCTACTATTGGGGGCTCCGCGTCGCGCCGCGCTGGTCAGTATTATGCGCGGCAATCTCGTGCGCCAGGTGGCGGACTTACTGCCGGAAGATATTCACCTGCTGGTCTACGCGTGAGTCTTGGAAGTGCTCGCCGCGATCTGTTGATCCAACCGCGTATTCTGAAAGGTTCAATCCGGTTTCGCGGTCACGCTAACCCTTAGACGGCGTATCGCTTCAGAACCGTGAGTAGCGAGCGCAGATGCCGGCGGCTCTCTCGTTCACTCGCGGCATTTTCGATGCATTCATGCATATGCGACTCGATCATTTCTTCGCTGAAGGACTTGAGCGCCTGGCGGGCCGAGACCACCTGCATGAGCACATCCGAGCAGTCGGCATCCGCTTCTACCATCCTTTCAATTCCTTCAATCTGACCTTTGATTTTTCGTAAGCGGACGACCAGCGCTCTTCTCTCGAGCCCGGGACGAACGTGTTTTGATTTCACAATTAAGAATGCTTTGCGAGCCGCAATCTAGCGAAGAAATCTATTTGACGCAATATAGGGGGTAGGGGTATAGAGTAGCCGTCTCGCTCATCGACGATTTCGCCGACTATGCATGCCGCAAAAGAGCCGAACGGTGATCGAACATCCGAGTTGATTCGGGACGCGGCGACTGAGGACATTGACGGACTTTTTCAGCGCCTCAAGACATCGCCCCGCGGCTTGAGCGAAGAAGAAGCGGCAGAACGATTAGAGGTCTTCGGCCTAAATGGAGTGGCGCGGGAAGCGAAGCACACCTGGCTTCGGCGACTTTGGACTGCGACGCGTAACCCGCTCGTCATCTTACTGACCGTTCTGGCGATTTTGTCGTTCGCCACCGCGGACATCGCTGGCGGCATAGTGATGATGCTGATGGTGCTTTTGGGCGTGATGCTGCGTTTCGTTCAGGAAACGCGCGCCGACAATGCGGCAGCAAAGCTGCCGCGATTCATGTTTTGCCGATTTGGGAGGGCGCGCAATGGAGAGCCAAGTATGGCTGTTGGTTGTTAACTTCGGCCCGGTAGACTTCCATTGCGGTGGCTAGTTCCTTTGGAGTTCGCTCGATCGATAATGAGACCGCGACGAGCCTAAAGAGTTGTTTCAGCTTCCATTGCGCTCAGCACTTCAGTAGCCTTCGTGTCGAGACTTCTGGAGGTAAACTATGTTCCATTTTATTTGGTATCTGCTGGTAGGATTGATTGCGGGCATCATCGCCAAGTCGGTTATGCATGTGCACATCTCGCTCTTCTGGACAATTGTCCTCGGAATAGTTGGCTCGCTTCTTGGAGGAGCGATCACCCACATGTTTTCCCGTCCGGCTAATGAACGTTTCCACCCAGCCGGACTAGTCTTCTCCACTCTGGGTGCGATTCTCGTCCTCTTTGCCTGTTACAAATTGAAGATTCATTTCCCCAGCGTGCACTAGCGGCTGGCGTCCCCACCTTGAGGGCTAGAGGAGGGACAAGGGTTTTCGAAAAAGCCACTTGATGTAGACCGGGCCTAGCCGTCTTACCTTTTTTTAGCCTCTAGCGTCGCGAAGGACCCAGCCACCTGCATCGAGAACACCGAATCACAAGTAAATGAACTCAAGCACAAAGGATAAGGTTAAGGGCACGGCTAAAGAAGCTGTGGGCAAAGTCAAAGAAGAAACAGGCAAAGCGATCGGCAACCCAAATTTGAGAGACCAGGGCACCGCCGAAAAAGTTGAAGGCAAAGTAGAACGGAAAGTCGGCGACGTTAAGAAGGTCTTCGGGAAATAGTTTAAGACCATTTTCGACCTGTAGCGGGAACGGTCCGATTACGCGGAACAGCAGCCTCCGCCTCCTCGACGGTTTTGGGAGACGAGGCGTCTGCCACAAGATCACGCGGATATGAATGAAAGCACTTGATGCGCACCGATCGCCCGCCTCCCGCGAAAGAAATTGATTTCGAGCTTCTTTCCCCAAGCGCGGAGTTTGATAAACACAAAGCCGCCTTACCTCGGCTGATTGCGTTGTTGATGGACGACCTGTTCCGAGTGCCGGGGACAAGGTTGCGTTTTGGCTTGAATCCGATCTTAGACGTGATTCCCGCGGTTGGCGACGGAGCCGCGGCCTTAATCTCCGGGTTGACATTGTTTGTAGCGGTTCGTTATCGCATACCAAAGATCGTCATTGCGCGAATGGGCACAAACATCCTGCTAAATGCGCTCATTGGTATGATTCCCGGAGTAGGCGAAGCATTCGCCTTTTGGTTTCGTCCTAGTCACCGTAACTACCAGCTAATCAGAACACACATTCCAGCGGTAGCATCACGGTCGGTGGTTTCGACGAGGAAAGATTGGTTTCTAGTTATTGCGGTGGTAATTGGCCTGTTCCTACTGTCTTTGCTCTGCGCCGGTGTAGGAGGCTATCTATTCTTCCGCCTTCTGAAGGCAACCTTCGGGGGTTAAAGGGTCGGCGTGTTGCGCCGGCGCTTTTGAAATGGCCGCGAGTGTGAGGAGCCGTGCGGGTCGCGGTGAAGAAGCTCTCCCCTCTCCTTCTCGTCCGAGACTCGCGCACCGGCAGAGTCATTATTGCCGACGGCTATCATCGGATCCGTGCCGCTTACTCCCTGGATGAAGATGCCTCAATCCCCTGCAAGATCGTTTAACATTTTTCCTGCGCCAATCAGATCGTCGTAGTCAAACGATAGGGAGCAAGGGTCCGTTGATTGCCACAGAGCTAAGTTGACCGCTAACCGAAACGTTTCCACGAAGGCCGCCGGGTAACCCAGGGGCCTTCTTCTTTCCTTGGCTTTTTCTTGCCGTCATGCCGCTTTTTGATGCCGTCCTGTTCAGTCATTAACTTGCCTTTCTTAGCGCGGAGACGCGCCTTTTCCGACTACCTCGGCATGTCCGGCCCGGTGGAACTCTGGGCTGCCATCGTTTGCTTTGTCTGCGAAACGGCGATGAAGCTTTGGAACGTTTTTCATTTCCGCTTCGATTCGGACGAGTCCCAGCACTTGCACGTGGTCTGGGCCTGGACTCGGGGAATGATGCAATACCGCGACGTCTTCGATAATCACATGCCACTCTTCCATCTGGTATGCGCACCGATTCTCGCGCTCATGGGCGAACATGCGCGCGATCTGTTGTGGATGCGGCTCCTCATGTTGCCGCTCTTTTTCGGCAGCGCGTGGTTGGTTTACCGTATTGGCGCCGTCGCCGTTTCGCGGCGAGTCGGGATCTGGTCGGTGTTGCTCGTGGGAGCCGAATGGCGATACCAATCTTGCTCGACCGAATACCGGACGGACAACCTTTGGATGCTGTTTTGGTTCCTCTGTTTGTTGATCCTGGTCAGCGAGCGGCTTTCTTTTCGACGCTCGTTAGCTGCAGGTCTCGTTCTTGGGCTTTGCTTCGGTGTTTCCATGAAGAGCACGTTCCTGCTCCTCGCTCTCGCGATCGGCGCCGGCATCGCGCTGCTGATGAGCGATTGGAAAGAGCTGCGAATCACATGGTCGGCGCTGTTGGCCAATACGATTGGTTTCATAGCAGCAGCGGCTGCGGTGCCGCTGTTGATCGTTGCCTTCTTCGCGGCAAAAGGAGTGTGGCCTCAGTTTCGCTCTGCGTCTTCGAGCACAACATCCCTCCTGATTCGTCACCGTTGAAGATTTACATGCGCCTAGTTATCGCGGCGGCGATTTCGGCGTTTGTCGCGTGGTTAGTCTCGCGGAAAAGGGCGCGGGCTACGCCGTTTGCAAAACTGTTTGTTTGCCTGGTCGGCGCGGCTTCGATCCTTGTCTTAAAGGTTTCGTGGAATCACGTTACGCGACAGGATTATCTGCCGATTCTTCCCATCGTATTCGTTGCCCTAGGAGCGTGGCTCTGCGGTTCGTTCAGTAATTGGCTGCGTAGCTATCCGCACCTCGTTGCTCCACGCCACTTCAAGCTTTCCCCAGTAGCCATCGTGACGCTGGCGCTGCTCATTTTCCGTATCGCCCCGCATGTTCCCTTCAGGAATGAGACGGCCCCGGACATCAAGCTCGTGCGCGATGTTCTCCGGCTCACGGGACCACACGATTATGTTTTCGATTGCAAGGGCGCGGCTGTCTTCCGTCAGCGTCCATCCTATCTGATAATGGAGAGCCTCACGCTCGAACGGCTGCGGGCCAACCTTCTGCCCGATGACGTCGGGTAGCGCTGCATTGAAACACACACCGGAATTGCGGGGCTGGGCGGTCCCCTCTCGGCGAAAGCGCGCGAGTTCATTCTCGCGCATTATCTTTCCGTAGGGGGGCGGTTGCGAGTCGCCCTGAGATTCTCTTTTTCGATGTGCAGCAAATCAAAGGCATAAAAGCGGAGCGGTGCTTTGGTCGTGCCGAAGCGTTGCAGCAATGAGAAAGAATGCCGTCCATTTTCATCGAGCGCGACGATCTCTCCGTCGATCACGAATCGCTTGGGTTGCAATGCGCGAATCGGATTAAGCAGCGATGGAAACTTGGAATTGAAGGATTTTCCATTGCGCGAAAAAAGGTGCACGTCACCAGCATCCTTCACCGCCACCGTACGATAACCGTCGAGTTTCAGTTCATACTGCCACTCATCGCCTGATGGAATATTGTCGGTCTCCTTGTATTCCATCGGCTCGATGAAACCGAGCGGCGCAGACATTTTTTGCATCACCCCAGAATCGCACCTCGCGCGGAGCGAAGCCTGAGAAAACATATCGCCTGCGCGCGTTGGGACTTTAGGAATCGTTCTCGCACGAGTTGTCCTGGTCCCTTTTTCTTCACACCGAATGTGGCGACAACATGCTTGAATCGTTGATCGGACATCACTTCGGCGGCCCGCCATCGCAATTTCTCTCTGTGCTGTCCAATCCTCGCGCGCGTTTGCTGTTACAATCCAAGGAAAAGCGGTTAGCAGTTCGTCCGAATGAACGATGTAGCGCTTCCCGTTATTGCGATGCCAATCCTCAAGTACATACCGAGTTCGCCTCTCAATGAAGTGATCGAGCTCTTTTGGTATCGCGCGCAGGAGACTGCGGCGCTGCATGGCGCGTCACGAGAAGCGATTCTGCCGGATGGCTGCGCTCATCTGGTTATCAACTTGTCCGAAAACCGGATTGGCCTTTACGAGCACGTCACCAGTAACCAGCTAAGCACATTTGGTGGCAGCATCTTTTGCGGCCCGAGTTCTTCTGCTTATGGCGTCTTGCCCGCAGCCGCGGCAGTCATCGGCGTGCTTTTCCGTCCAGGCGGTGTCTTTCGATTGCTCTCTGTGCCCACGAAGGAATTTAAGAACTCGCAGGTTCCTTTGGAACTTGTCATCGGCGCTGACGAGCTGCGCGAGGAGCTAATTGCCGCAGCTACGCCCGCAGCCACGTTTCTTCATCTCGAGAAATTTCTTCTGCGCCAGTTACAGCGATCTCTATTGCTACATCGCGCAGTCCGGTATGCGGTGAATGCGTTTGAACAAGACGCTTTTCTCACCGTTGCCGCCGTCTTGGAGAAGATCGGATTAAGTGAGCGACGATTCAGCCGGATCTTCAGCGAGCAGGTTGGCTTGACGCCGAAACTCTTTCAGCGCGTCCGTCGGTTTCAAAGGACGATGGCATCCTTGCCCTCACATGGCGATATCGACTGGGCGGGCACGGCTACGGCTAACGGTTACTACGACCAGGCGCATCTCATCAATGACTTCCGCTCGTTTAGCTCCGTGACTCCTGCCGATTTTTTCGCGAGCCGCATTGTGCAACGCAATCATCTCCCGTTGCGCAGCTAGTTCACATTTCTCCAATACGCCTGCCGTCGAGTAGGTCACAGTCGCCGTTATGAACAAGATTGATCGCGACGGACGGGACGACACATGACGGCTGAGCACAAAAGCGGGATCATCCTCGGCATCATTACCGCGATCGAGGGCTGGTGGGTCGTGTCGAATCTGCAGGCGAACGGCTGGCACTTCATCCGCTACCTCGGCTTTGCGCCGGGATTGGTGGGCAATCTCGGCGGCTGGATCGCCGCAGCTTTCGCGACAGTTATCTTCGTCGCCTTCGCTCTGCGTCTAGCCTCAGTGCGCGAGAATCTATTTTGCCCCAGCTTTCTCAAGCTACTCGCCATCGCCCTAGCCATCGTGTCCGGCATTTTGGAAGAGGTCATGTTCCGGCGCTGGACGATGAACTGGCTGATGGAGCAGGGTCATGGCGCGATCGTTCAAATGCTCGGAGCGGGCGTGCTATTCGGCGCCATTCATGGGGTCTGGGGATTAATGGGTAAGAGCTTCCGTGCCGCCATGGGCGCGACCATTGCGACCGGGTTCCTCGGAATGATGCTTGGCATCGTCTTCCTTCTCGCCGGCCGGAGTGTTGCGCCCTGCATCGTAGCCCATTTTCTAATCAACCTTCTGATCGAGCCTGGCCTCGTCCTCGCTGCCACCCGCGGCGAAATGGGCTTACTCCGCGTGAAACCGATTACTTCAACCGCTTCTACCTAACGAATGATTCACAGCTGGCTTGGTTACATTCATGTATGGGCCGCAACTGCTGCCTTGCTCTTTGGCGCGTTCGTCTTCCCGATGGTGAAAGGCACGGGTTTGCACAAAGTGCTCGGCTATCTCTATGCAGCCGCCTTGCTCGCTACGAACCTCACGGCGTTCGGCCTTTACCATCTTACTGGGCATTTCGGCATGTTCCATATCGCAGCCATCGTCAGCTTCGTTACCTTGCTGGCCGGGCTCATCCCTGTGATCACCCGCCGTCCGAGAAATTCCTGGCTCACCCTTCACTACAAATACACCTCCTGGTCCTACGTCGGCCTGCTTGCTGCCGCCGTCTCCGAAGCGGCGGTGCGTTTGCCGCATGCTCCGTTTTGGCCAGCAGTCGCCTTCGGTAGCGCCATTTTCTTCGGCACTGGCGGATGGCTGATCAGCCGAATGAAAGATCGAACGGTAGCCCGCGCACTGCCGATGAGCCACTAGGGGTCGCCCGCGGTTTATTCCTCTGGCCTACGACGACTGGCTCGCCAGAGTGCGAGCAGAATTACTCCCAATCCCGCCAGCCAGACGACAAATACCTTCGCGAGTAAGAGCACTTCAGGAGCGTTATCCGATTTCCATGCTTCACTGCAAGACCCAAGAAGCAATCAACGATGCGGGGTAATTTAGAACTCGGAGCAGTTCATCACGATCCGATGAACGCAGACTTCAGAGGTGCAAATCACTTTGCACTTTTCCTGCACAGTCGCGCCGCCGCAAACCGGGCAGACGATCGGATGATCGATCTGCGGCAGTTCGTTCATCGCCTTTTGACTGGCGGCTGAAAAATCTCGGTGTGGAACTTCGATCATCTTAGCGCCGCCCGACCGGCGAATAAACATCGCCGCCATCGACCGGGATGACGCGCTCAATCGTCTCGCCGTCGTCGGCGTAAACGTGCACCTCTCCGGAGCGACCACCGAAACGCTGCGACGCATAATCGACCGCATTCTGTTTGCCTCGGAAGGAAGGCTCAACGCCAACGCACTCGAACGATGTCCAGTTGCCTTTGAACTTATCGCACGGCCGCACTTCTATGATCTTCATAATTAGATCTCCTCACGCGTGATTATTCCCCTGCGCGTTTGCTGTTCTAGTTCTAGAAAAGCAGTTAGCAGTTGGTCGGAGTGAACGATGTAGCGCTTCCCGTCGTCGCGATGAGCGTCAACGCAGAAACGTTTTTCCCCATCGGCGCTGATGAAGGACATGCGACCGTGAGACCATCCTGCACTAGAGACTTTGTCGGCAATGATTTCCCAATCTTTCATGTCGGCGTCGGCCATGATAGGCGCAGCGGTTTTCGTAGTCAGTCTTTTCTTAGGGGTTGCGCAGGCCCGATGGAAGATCATCTGTAGTTTTCACCTCGCCGTGTTGCGGGGCTGGTCAACCTAAACGGCCTTATTTATACCTCCTGGAGTAGTCACTGCGACTTTCGGCCTTACACCGGCTGGGTCATTGCCTACGATAAAGCAACTCTAGCCCAGGTGAGCGTCCTTAACCTAGCGCCAAAATGGAAACGAGGCATCTTGGCAAACCCTTAGCTTGCAAACGGCCAATGCGAATGGAATGTTCTCCGTGGCTGACGATCCGCTTCTACCGTGCGTTTATTCCCTAGGTCCTACGCTGCGATCTATATCTTTGCCGACCCGCTGTGGCGCGATGTGCTCGAACACTGGCGAAAGAGTCACGTCGCGTCGCGGCGATCCTCTGCCGGACCTGCGCGGCGGGATGATTGCGCAACTTTTTGCTAATGCAAACGCGGTAGGTGCTGGGTCCGTCCTCGACAGCTAGGACAGTGCTGGACAGATCAGGTCAGGGTGCGACAGAAGTGGACTATTCAGCCAGCAAAATAAATTTTCTTTAATACTGGAATCGACATGTCTTCCTAGACTTTGGCTGCACTTGGTCAGGCTTTTATGAAGCCATTCTCGGGCGAACTTTTCATTTCACTTTTGGGTGGCGCAGCAGGTTCAACGTTTGTGCGATGCGTCTCGCTCGCGTTTCCGGCCGCTTAGCCTCTTCAATCCAACGAACGTATTCACGCTGGTGAGTGAACGATAGGTTTCTAAACGCTATTCTTGCCTGCGATCTGGCTTTAAATTCCTTGGCTAGATCCGGTGGTATCTCCACTACACGAGGCGCTATGTCTTCCTCCAGGACAATATCTACTTTGTCTCCCGGGCCTTTCCCGATCTTTTCTCGAATGTCTTTCCTCACGAGCAAGACGTGACAGGGTCCGCCCATTCGTACGAGCGAACCGCGATAAGCGATGCCATCTATTGTCGCCTTAATGGGAACCCGTTTGCGACCGAAAATCTTCTCTACATCAAACGGGAGCCTCACGCCCGCGCCCCCACCCTCCCCACGCTGAATGGGTGCCCGAAATCTACGCTTCTTGCTCATATTCCTAACGAGACAAAAGATCAGCGACCGTGCGAGCTAGAAACGATGTTCGCACACTCCCAAGGGCAGGCATAAGGACAGGCCGCGGTTTACTGCATCGTTTGGTTCGCTAAGAGTCTTCAATAGAGACCTTGGCACTTATAGGACAGGACGACGTTGCCACCATCGTTTTCTTTGCGCTTCCTTCCTAGGTGTCTCTACGGCAGATGGCGTAGGGATGGGTTTCGCTTCAGTGAGCTGCCTTTGAAAGTCGGCGCGTATGGTGTCTTCGTCGCGGAAATAGTGCGCACCCCAGCCAAGCGAACGATCTTCGTCGGTGACCCGGCTACCCAGAGCCTTGGTTCGCCTTTGAACATATTCTAAGCCCAGAGACTTGTAGTGGCGTAGTTGCACATAATGACGTGGACGCGCCCAAATAACCCGGCCCACCGGTGAAGAACAATGTCGCCCCACCGTATAATTGATCTGCTCGATCGCGTCGGGGTCAAGAATGCTCGCTTTATCGAGGTGAGTGTTTCGCTCGCCGCGCGTAATGGTCGCGACGAGGTCGGCGCCGCACCCGGGGAAATTTTCGCTTATCGCATCGTAGCCGACTGCGGGAATGATTGTGATGCCAGCCCTTTTTTGCTCCCCCAGATAACAGTGCCAGTCCGGGTGAACAAGAAATTCATCCATATCGACCAGGCAGACCCAATCAGCCTCCAGGCGGCTTTCCTGCCAACAGAAATCGCACAAGGTAATTTGCGCGCGATGAAACGATAGTGCACCGCGCTCAAGCGAACGGATCTCTACCTTCGGCGAAGCGCAGAGAAGTTCGCGCGAGCCATCGCTCGAATCATCGTCATAGACGATGATTCGATCGACTAGCGGCTCATAGTGTCTAAGGAAAAAAGGAATCATTTCCTCTTCATTCCAACAGACGGTATAGAGATAGATTGACACCTGAGTGCGCGACGATGAGACGGCAAGGGTAAAACGTCAAACAGGCTTCGCCGTGATTCATTCCACAGCTGCCTTTGCCAGAGGCTGCCAGATCCTCGAAAGATCTGTAGGAGTGGTCATAGTAGCTTCGACGCGCTCGGCAATCTCAGAAGGCGTCCACTGGCCGATTGTCCCTTCAACCTGCTTGTTGATCTGCCAACCTGCTTTGCGCCCTGGCCCGGGCTTGTTGACGCTAAGCCAGAACACGCCGTCTGGCCAAAGGCTGAACCGCAAACGCAACTGATCGGCGGATCTAAGATTGACGTTGAGTTGCTCCAGGCCCTTTCTAATCTCACGGCTACACTTTAGCACGCTGGAGTATCGGATAGCTTTGCCACGCCGCTCCATTGCTTCGAGCGTGCGAGTGAGCAACGGCGAATCGAATGCAAGTAATCCTAGCATCTAATGAGACTCAAGATCAGCGACCGCTGGCGAGGGCGTGCGCGACTGCGAGTAAGACGTTGTAAGTATCATGAGGTAGGCATCGGAGCGGCTAGCCGTTCGCTACATCGCCTAGTTAGAGCACCGTCGCGCTACCTTAGCCGAGCAAAAACAAAATGGCTCCAAATAAGAGGAATTGGACGACCACATACCCTGCGTCGATCGCTGCGAGGATCACGCTCCGCCCGGCGAAGAGATAGGCTATCAACATCGAGGGACCAACCCAGGCGAGACCAATGGCGGCGCCTGTCTCAAGCGCTCCACGAAGACTTGGCGCCGGTCCGACGAAGGCGGCAAATACGACAGCCGCGGCGAAATTCAATGTGATTGCCAATCCGAACAAAACGAGCCGTGCAACACGTGGTTTGAAGTCGCGGCCTACGCCCATTTCGCGCATCCACGGCTTACTGAATAGCGGACCGTACCAAAGGCCCCCGAGGACGAAGGCCGCGACAGTCGAGGCGACAACGGCAATCCAATTAATTTGAAGCATTAAACCTCTCCTTTAGCTCACGTTGAGGGGTTGCGACAGGATTTTAGTGCTCCAACGAGACTCAAGATCAGCGAGGGCTGGGCGGGAGCGTGCGTGGCTGTGAGTAAGAGGTCGTAGCTATCATATGCTAGACATCGGAGCGGCCAGCCGTTAGCTGCATCGCCTGGTTAGGTCTTTCTTGGGTGTCATCAAAAAGTGCCGGATAATAACCACTCGGCCATCATGGGTGAAACCTCGCCTTTAAAGGTAATGTGCCAGCCAGCGGCTCGCTTCTCAAGGTGTATGCCGTGCCACCGCTGTATCTCCGAATCGCTGTAGCCGGTAATGACGTGTAGGTGAGTAGAGTCACTCTTTGCGTGGTCAGTGGTGATTGCCCATGATAGGCTGATGGGGGAATAGCTGACAATGCGAACTACCTGCTCGTAGTCGGAGCGCGACAAATGCGTCCAGCGCGTGAGAGGCGCGTGCTGAAGATTCGAGCGGTATCGGCTCTCGGCACAGGCGGTGAGAACTAGAAACGAGCCAAAAAGGAGCGCTGCTTTCACGAGACGTGGAGAGACCTAACGAGACCCAAGATCAGCCACGACTCTGGGCGGCGCGCATGGTTTCATGCCGAGTATTCTAGCGAAGGTGAGCACGGCGACGCAACGCCATAGAGTCGTTAGCTGCATCGCCTGGTTAGGCTCTGCGCGGTGGTTCGCGCCGCAGGCTTAACAGTCCTCGAACCGAGAGAGCAACCGAAAATACCGAGGTCACGCCGATGGCCAGCACTGTCCAGACGAACAAGAGTCCATTGCTTCTGGTCGTCCCAAACCCCATTCCCGGCCCCCTCATATGAAGGACCGGTACAACCAACATGAGAAGCGAAAAGATAAGGATAAATACATAGCCCGACCTTCGTCCAACGAGAATCAGGCTGGCGTAAAGCCAGACGCTGCAGATAGCGATTACCGCGAAATTCAAGAGTCCTCCAGGAGACATCCCCCGCACAACATCATCCGCTTGGTGAATCGTAAAAAGAAGGATCGTGATCAACGACGTAGCGGTTAACAAAGTCTTTTGATTCATTGTACGGTGGGGCATTCGGCCTAACGAGACACAAGATCAGTTACGGCACTCGAGGGCGCGCGAATGGCAGATTCTTTCATTCTAGCGAGGTTTTGCGCCCAACGAGGCAAAGATCACGTGAATCAGGACGTGCGTCCTTCACTGTTTAGGTTCCAGTGCTCGATGTGCAAATGCCGCGGCGACGACGACACCGACAATCTGCAATAGTAATTGGCCCGCGCTAATTGACGATGCTCCTTCTGGTCGAAAGATTAAATGAAATCCAGCAAACCGCGTGCCTTTTTCCGAGTGTAGCGAATAGGCTTCTGACCAAGGCGGAAACAACAGCATTAGAAGGATGATGGCCGCGCCGATAAGCAGAACCGCTCGCTGTGCAGCACTCATATTGTCGAAACTTGTATCAATGATCAAAGAGCTTCACAATATCTTTGTCATTACCGCAAGCAGGCAAAGGTAACAGTATTGTTACGTTTTTGGCTATCGACTTCATAAGCCTAACGAGACCCAAGATCAGCGACCGCGAGACCTGAGCCGCTATTATGAAATGAGACGTGCGGATGGCAAACACGAAAGACACGGATGTCACGCCATCTTGCGGTTCGCTGCATCGCTTGGTTAGACCTGATTCGGCGCCGCTGCGCGCGTTCGTCTGCTGCACCGATCGTTGGTCGGCACCCGCATTATAGGGCGGGGAAGCAAGGAATATTCAGCTGCGAAGGGATACCGAAGAGGCTCAAGTGCCTGGCAGCCCAAAGCTGGGAAGGAGCCTCGCGCCGAGATCCTCCGGCGGTGCCGAGACATCGAAAGGGTCTCCCAAGTAGCCGGCGCCACTCTTGAACAATGATTCGCGCTCTTCCGCAACCATCTGCAACTCGAACGCGTGCTCGTCAATTGCGCGCGCGTCCTGGCGGCGCCGAATGCGGCGGAGGTTCTCGTCGAGCGGAAGGGTGAGGAGCAGACAACGGATGTCGGCACCTGGCTCGGTCTCGAGAAGCCTGCGGCGCAAATCGTCAAGCTCCGCAGGCGTGCGCCAGACATGATCAATGACGAAATGGTGATAGCCAAATCGCCGGTGGTGAGCGACGAGCAAGGCGATCGTCGAGTGCAGGTACTCGACCATATCGGCCGGCGGCGGGTTTGTGGCAATGAGATGGTCGCCATCCAGCATCACACAGTGGTTGATGCTCTCGACGAGCACTTCGGCCAGAGTAGATTTGCCGACGCCGAGCGGGCCATTCAGGATTAGGGTCATGCGGTGTCGGTTCGTCGGGCCTATCGAGCGAAACCAGAATGTTTGTCCGCCGGGAGAGAGACCTCACGAGGTCTAACGAGACCAAGATCAGCCACGGCTCTGAGAGCGTCCGTGGCTTGGAATGAGAAGTCATTAGCTACCATAAGCGTTAAATCGCAACGCGAAGAGCCGTTCGCGGCATCGCCTGGTTAGGCCTATTGAGGCTTGTAGTGGTCAAGGAACTTACCAACGAAATTACCTTCCTCAGAGTGGTCCGGCCGAACGATCACCCAATTGCGAATTTCGACTTCGGGTGCTGAGGCTCGCTCGCCTACACGATACTTGGTGACTACCAATGGCTGGTTGTGAATACGCCCGTAAACCCGACCTTCGGCGATGCGTTCAACGTCGAGAAAGATGTCTTCGGCGGCGGCAATCTTTCGACCTTGATAGTTCTTGTCGTAAAGGCGCACCCACACGGCAAACTTATAGCCGGGCGGCAGCCCGGCTATGAACCGCTTCCTTGCTGCCGGGTATGTGGCGCGCGCCTTCGCGACGGACGGAGCGATAAGGCGGTCTGTACCGGGCGACGTCCATCGGCCTCGTAACATTTGACCACTCACTAGGGGCGGCGCTCGCGAATGGCTCAATACATAGCGCCGCGGACAAAAGAGAGATAGCTACGGTCTTCACGCCCTGCATAGACCTAACGAGACCCAAGATCAGCGACTCCAAACGCTTTCGGAGTTCGCTCCATCGCATGGTTAGGCGTTTCATCGCGCGATTGCGAGGCAAAGCGTCAATATGGCGGCTGCAATTACACCGAGCATGAGTCCGAGAGGCAGAAACGGGCGGTGAAGCAAGGCAACGACGGCCACACGTCCCGCCATAAATATGAGCAGGGCGACCGCGAGTTGAACATAGCCGGGAACTACGACGCGCGCGTATCTCTTCAAAAGCCTCGCGGTGAGCGGACAGGCTGCGATGCCCGAGAACATGGCAAACCAGCCGTTAGTGATTGGCAACGGACCTTGATGCAAGAGGAGGAAGAAGCCGCCGACACCGGCGATAAGCGCCCATCCCCAGGCCACCAGCCAAGCAATAACGGACAATGTCTTTTGCATGTTCACGATTCCTCTGCCGCCTAACGAGACCCAAGATCAGCCACGACTCCGGGAGGCGCGTATCGCTTCATGCGGAGCATCCTAGCTAAGGTTAACATTGGAACGCAACGCCATAGAGGCGTTGGCTGCATCGCCTGGTTAGATTTTGTCAACTCACCCGTTGTCGCTTGAGCGTGACAACAGCCGGCGAACTAACAACGCGAGAAAGGCTATGACGAAGTGGCCTTGCGACCGCGCAGAAGGAAAGAAGCGGATGCCTGCTGATCGCTTCGTTGGCCGGTGTGTTGGTCTCTTTCGTTGGTTGTGAAAAGCCTGGCGTCCAGCCAATAAATTTTACCTTAATGCTGGAATCGAGCTGATTTCTAAGACTTTGGATCGCTACAATCTTGTTCGGGGAAAACAACGCCCCTATTACCTATTCACGCTTCAAAACGCGGTGAGCTTAGTGGGTTTACCAACCGGTGCTAGAGTGCTGTGGCGCGATAGAACTTCCGTTTGCCGGGTGAGGTATCGGGATAAGCAGTCTTCAGGTCAGTTGCCACCTGGCCGTTGACGCCGTTTGCCGGGGTCCAATTTGCGAGGTCAGTCGAAGTATCGATCCGGTAGGTTACACCGGGAAGACTGGTAAAGGCGAATGAGCAACTACCGCCAGTAACAGTCGGGGTGAAAGCGGCAGAGTTTTGAAGAGCGGCCCGGTTGCAGTAGTAACATTACTATAACGACCGACGAGCAAGCCGGCGGCGTTATCCAAGGCATAGAACGTAGAGCTATCATCGGAGCGGCAGTTAGTGAAAGCGATGGTAATAAAATTCCGCGCCGGTGCTATCCAGTGAACAGTATCTTCGCCGAAGATATCGCCGGCATGGTTGAGCGCCTGCCCAGGTGTCGCCCATGAGCGATTGTAAGCAGCGACACCGCGCGCATAACCTTCGGTTCCAGCACCTGTCCATGGCGTTTGTAACCTGGTAAAGGTGGCAGTGGAAAGGTAAGTGCCGATGCTACCGGTAGATTGAAGGTTAAGAAATTTTCCCCAATCCTGTAGTGTGCAGATAACAAAACCGCCGGGACCATTGGATGCCTGATAATGGTAAAGCGTTGTCGGGTCCATGGCTGTGCGGGGGCTTGGAACCGTGTTTCCAGACCAAAGGTCATGACCTACCGGGTTAGCCGGCGGAACGGCGTTGTCATAGACTATTCCCAAACTAGCCGAGGTCATGCGCAATGGTGAGATCACTTCTTGTTGGATCAACGTCTCCCAGTCTTGACCCGTAGCTAACTCCATCATGGTAGCAGCCACGGTATAACCTTGGTTGGAGTAAAGGTAAGTGCCCGGCGTTACTTCCGGCGCATCCTTGAGCACTGTTTCGCTAACCCAGCGGCGAATTTGCGGAATAGTTCCGTTTTGCGCTTGTAACTGCGACCAGTAACGGCCCTCGAATGTGCTGCCCTGCTCCACTCCCGTTCGATGAGCAAGGAGCGCATCCAGTGTCGCATCGTAAAAGGCGCTGTTAAAAGTCGCATAGTCACTAAACAGGTCCCGCACTCGCGTATTCCAGGAAATAACTCCGCGATCGACCAGACGTCCGGCAATTGTTGCTGTCATCCACTTGGTGCAGGAGGCAATGTTAATCCGATCGGTGACGAGCAGCGGCGTGCTGTTGCCCTGCAGCCGATAACCGGAGGAACCTTGCGCGATAATGCGACCGTTCTTGATCGCCATCGCGCTCAGGCCCGGCATGTGATAAGTCATGCGGATCGAATTCAAATCCGCACTAATATCATCCTGACTTCGGGCCGGGCCAGCCGTGAGAAGCAGAAAGAAAACTAAGCGCGCGGGAGAAATCTTGTTCATAGCGGTCTTTTTTATCTTTAAATGCGGAAA
>CAWBSX010000011.1:0-8263 GCA_963791565.1 uncultured Verrucomicrobiae bacterium
TTTCAACACCTAACGAGACCCAAGCTCAGCGACGGCTGGCGAGGGCAAGCGGGAATTCCAGTTTACAAAAACTCTCCTCAGGTTCAAGCTCTCGAAACAAAAATACCGCGAGCGCTTTCGCACTCGCGGTATTCGTTGGTTGGCGCGGACCTACACCGCCATCTTGCTGGTTGGTTCGCTCCAATCGCTGGCGCCAGTGCTGCCGCCGACTGCCATGATCTGCATGACGTAAGTAACACCTGCCTTAAGGCCGGCGAATACGATCGCGCGTGAGCTGGCGAAGGAGAGGTTCGGTCCAAACTCGCTCCCGTTCACTTCCTTAATGCGGCCGACGTAGCTTCTCACGTTCGCCTGCGCTTTCACGCGCGGACGCAGCTCGCCCGTCTGGCCGTATTCTACCGCCGCGATTTCCGGCTTGTTGAGCGGCGATTGCGAGCGGTTGGTGCTGACCGCCTGGAAGCCGGAGCTAAGCAGGATAGCCATGTCGTCATTGCAATGGATATCCACATAGCTGGCGTTCTTGCGCAAGATCACGTTGGTCTGGTCGACCACATTGTCGCGCGTTGCCTTGGCTTCCGGACCGCCCGTCTGCGCATCGAGGATGGCAGTGTTCAGCGCCGTCTTTTGCGTCGTCATGTCAGCGATCGTGACCGGAGGCGTTGGGAAGCTGGCGTTGCCAGTCATCCCATCGATAACTAATCCTAGCTGGTTATACACGCCGATGGGCGAGTAAGAACCAAAGTTTTTATATGTTCTGAGCATTTGTCTATTAGCTTTCTAAGCCCTGCTCCATGCGGGGCATCTGCGTTGAGTTTCCGCAGAATTTCCCGTGCCGTTAGGCGCAGGCCGCGGATATGGAATGGAAGACTTAGCAACACGTATGCCAGATAAGAGAAATGCCTAACAAGTGCTAGCGTCGCGACCTATTCCAAACCGAAAGCGCCTAACGAATGCTATCTCTCACTAAGGAAACTTTTTCTTTGGTTAAACCGAAGGTTTCGTTAGGTAGGAAAGGAGTTTCTGCACTTAAACCGACGACGGATTTAAGCTCGTGAAATCTTTTTCTTATTAGACCCGCGCTTCCTTAACCATGTGAAATCCTTCCTTTGTTAAGGAAAGATTGTCCTTAATTAAGAAAAATCAGGAGTTCGTTAAGAAGAAGATTTCTTTAACTAACGAAATTCTTCCCGGGCTTAAGTACAGGATTTCTTTAACAAGGAAAATTCTTCCCGAGCTTAAGGAAAACTCTTCCTTAACTCAGGAAACCCTTGCCCTGCCCGGATGCGCAGCCCCCGCGGCGCGAGAAGAAGTGGCGATGGCGAAGGACCGGCGCACGACGGGGCGGGAAAGGGTTTTCTCACCGCGATTGACGATTTTTCTTGCGAAAGAGCCGCCCATCCGTTCAAGTGAACGTATGCGTTATCTGCGACGACTCCTTACCCTTCTTCTCCGCGCCCGCCCGCGGGAAACTCAGCTGGAGCTGCCATTATGTACAGCACGAAGCGATAAAACCGATCCTCGCGTCGCTGGAGGAAATGCAGGAGCGCCTTGGCTCTACCATTAAGCGCCTGAAATCCTATGATGAGTTGCGCTGCATGCGCTGGCGTTGCACCCGCCTCCGAACACTAACGCGATCAGCGAATCAACAATCCAGTGACGTGGCTTCATCAAACGTGCCGTGTAGCCCTAACGAGACTCAAGATCATCTACCACGGCCGAGAGCGAGCATGGCAGCGAGGAAGAGATTGTAGCTACTCCAAGCGTAAAACACAAGCCGGCCGTGGTTAGGTGCATCGCCTGGTTAGCTGTGGAATAAGGTATCAACGGTCAGGACGTTTGGCCGGCTCATTGACATCGGTCACGTGCGAATGTCGGCGGCGAACGCATAGCGCAACAAGCAGCAGCCCTATAATAACGCAAAGCTCCGTGGAAGGTTCCGGAACGCTGATCGAAAAATTGTCGTATGCGACACTCAGCCCCGCGGATTGGGTCGAGGTGCCCTGCGCAAGGTTGTAGTAACCAAAGTCGGGTCCCGACGATGGAAAAGGACGAGTCGTAGTAACAGAGATACTGTTCAGTCCGTCGTTAAGCATCCCGGTTAGGATTAACCCGGCGACCGAGTATACGCCGTTTAAGGTTATCGTGTAAGTTGTGCCGAGAACCACAGGCAGAAAACCGCTGGGAAAGGTGAGACGGTTATTCCCCTCGTAAATATCCAAGTGCCCGGTCTCAGCGATGTTGTATCCGAAGTTAGCGACTTGGTACAAAGTCGATAACCGCTATCGATAGGGCTCGACCCGAGCGCCAATGCTCCTAGCCCTACGCGAAGGTCATCCAAACCATTTGCCAACCGGTAGCTTTGGATCACAAAAGTGCTCGAGAGAGTAAAATCGATGTTACCAAGATTCGTAATATTTACGTCGGCTGACGACTGCACTCAATCCCCGGAGAGGCCATCCCTATACGACCCGTTGGTGCCATTTGGGTTATCAACTTGCCAAAGACTACCAAAGTTGTTCACACCACTGACACTTGTGACAAAATTGTTTGGAGGGGAGCCGGAAAATACGAATTAAAGTCATCTGCGTAAGGCGCGGTCGTTGCCAAGCCACTGTTAGGTAATATCAACACTCCGACCGAAATCAGGCGCAGTATCGATGCGAACCGATGGACGAGCGCGAACATCTAACGAGACACAAGATCAGCGACCGCTGGCGAGGGCGCGCGTGGCTGCAGGTTGAATGTGGAAGTCATCGAAAGCGGGAACGCGGAGCGGCCAGCGGTTCGCTGCATCGCATGGTTAGATGCTTGGGGTGCGGAAGGCGCCGCGCGTTGCATCAGAACGTCGTGTCCATCCGAGCGGAGCCGAATGAGATCAGGAGCGATATCCACAACGCGCAAGTAGTCGACCATGCTGCCTCCATCCCCGGTCGCGAAGTGGATAACCAGAAGCTCTCCTCCAGCATACCAACGGCCGTGACCGACCGGGGAGCGGAAATCGGCATCTGCCTCACGGAAGCCGATAACATTGTGGTCCGGCTGGAGCCGATAATAGAACGTGCAATCGAGACACAGGCCGTGCATCTGCCAAGTCCCGAAAAAGACTGAATCAGTAGGTCCGCGATGGCGCTCATAGCTGTAGACGCCGACCGCGAACGCACTGACGGCTGCGACCACGGAGACGACCATGATCCACTTTTGCCTCCGCGTCCAAGCGCGTGTGTGTGCGCTCAGCATCTAACGAGAACAAGATGAGCGACGGCGGACGAGGGCGCGCGTCGCTCGGGGTGGAAGTGTGGAAGTCATCTCAAAAGTGGAGCGCACAGCGGTCCGCCGTTCGCTCCATCGCATGGTTAGGTGACCGGATGCCGCACACTGAGCGATCGAACGATGGTATACAAGTCTGCGGACGAAAGACGTGGCATAACCGCTGATCATCAAACCGCAAAATCTGCTGGGAACGCAAGCCAACACGCGAAGGCGAGGAGCTGAAAGCCCCAACCTCGGCGTACCGATCGCCAGTGGCGGGCAATGCGAGCGAACGTGCTGATCGATCAGCCGAGAAGCGCACAGCCACCAAATCGCGACCGTGGCGGAAACAGCGCAATCTAGCTGATCACCGGGTGAAGACTCGGAACACCTAACGAGAACAAGATGAGCCACGGCGGACGAGAGCGCGCGTGGCGCGGAGTGAAGGTTGGAGTCATTGAAATCTTGGTCGTACGCCGGCCAGTGGTTCGCTCCATCGCTTGGTTAGGCGACCGGCGGTCAATGCTCCTCAAATGGCCATTCGATCTCAAGGCGTGGACGGAGACGAAACTAAGAAGCCCGCGTCAACTGTCAGGTGAAAATGTCTCCATCATGAGCGACTCCGTAGGACCTTCGTGAACGGTGAGGCCACGGACCGCTGCGATCGCAAGATCGACGCTGATCTGCTCCGACTGCGACTGGATACACCAAAGCTGAGGAGTCTGACAGGGAAATCGTGATAGCGTAATGAACGTCGCCGACGCGTCGGCGAAACTTGAGCGTGTCGTAATATGCCGGGACGTCGCGCCAGAAGCTCCGGCTCCTGGGAGAAGAATGAGCCAGTTCATGGGCTTCTGAAAATGGTTGCATGTGTGAGCGGATGCATAGTCGCCTAACGAGACCCAAGATCAGCCACGACTCTGGCGGGCGCGCATGGCTCATTCCGAATATTCAAGTAAGGTCAAATGTGGAACGCAACGCATAGAGTCGTTGGCTGCATCGACTGGTTAGATGATTTTGCGGGGATCACGCTAGGTCCGAGAAGCGCGACGAAACAAATGACCCGATAAGCCAGCAACAATATGACGCCAAATCCCGAAGCGCCGAACCGGGGCTCGATGAAGCGCAGAAAGTATCGTGTGCCCGAAGACAAAGATCGGGCGCTGCTCAGCAATCCACTAGCTCCCCAGAGGACAAAACGCGCCGACAACCATAGGCAACTCGCACGATAGATCTGAGGACGAATAGAAGTCGTGAAAGGAGCAGCGATGAAGATGAGACCGAAGACTATCCCGCATGCCAAACCAACGGACATGGCTATACTCCCACGAGAAGAGTGCAACAAGTGGCGATAAGCTAGTCATCTAACGAGACCCAAGATCAGCGACCGCGCGACTCAGAATTGGTGTTCGCATGCTCTCAAAGTTGGGCATAAGGACGGTCCGCGGTTCGCTGGATCGCCTGGTTAGATGCGTTGGTCACGATAGTCGACGCGATCAAGGGAGGTAAAGTCCGGCTGACCGCGGCCTCACCGGCTCTATAAAATTCTACCTCATCCTTCCGCCATACAGTTCTCTTCCGGGTCGGGCTTTCAGCAACAACCTGATCTTTCGTGACTGCGAGGGCGCGCATCCGCGTCTGAAACGTGCCGTCGTTGGTGGTGTCTATCTCGAGCCACTGTCCGCGAACTCTCCATGACACTCTGGCTGCGCCGGTGACAGAGGGATGCACCTGTACGCTCCCATCTTCAGAAAAGTAGAGCGATTCGTCACCGCCCTTTCTGTGAAGGTCCGTTGTAGCGATCTCCAACCCTCCCCATCGCTGTAAGATCGGCGGAAGCGACGAGCACCCGGCGACGGTTGCTAGCAACGCGAACACGAGCGGCTTTAGCATCTAACGAGACCCAAGATCAGCGACGGCTCTGAGAGCGCGCGTGAACTGAAATGAAGAGTTACTAGCTAGCATAAGTGTTGAATCGCAACGCCACGAGCCGTTCGCTGCATCGTCTGGTTAGGCCTTGGACGTGGCAAACACACATAGCCTAGTAGGTGACGACGAGCCGCCGACCTTCCGTGTTGCTCTCCGGTGGCTTGGTCTCGCCCTCCAAGACAGAATAGTGGGGACTAATTAGCGGATGCGAATGCGGACAAACTCATCTAGCGGCAATGATAAGTGGCGGGCGGCTGCGAACCGACGAAGCTCGGCGATGTCGTGAGGGAAGCGGCTATGCTCTGTGTGAAATGCGTGACGGCAGCATTCGCCCGATGATGCCGACACGATAGGGATGAAGCGAGCTTCTTGAGGAAGGCTCCACTCGCAATGCAGCGCCGCATCGCTGAAGAACCAGGGGCATAAATGAGAGGTGAACGCGGAGTCGCCTAACGAGACACAAGATCAGCCACGACTCCGGCAGGCGCGCATGGCTTCATGCCGAGCATACTAACTAAGGTTAGCGTGGAAACGCCACGCCATAGAGTCGTTGGCTGCATCGCTTGGTTAGGCCAAACGCTCATATGGCCGAGTGAGCTTGGATATTGTTTGTACAGCGTCGAAGTTAGGAGCGCCTTCGAATCCTCACGCATAGCGAAATTCCTGCCACTTCCCGTCGTCTAATCGAATGCCGATCGTGTAGCAGAGCGTCCCGGTCTCTCTGTCTCTGGCGACACCGTTCGCTTTCTCTGTGTCACTCCAAAGATCGTCATTGGAAAGGCACTCTTCGGGATGTTCAAGTCTGAGTCTGTCTGACCTCGGCGAAAAGCGAGACTTGTTCCTCCAGCGCTGATCGTGAACTGCGACGCTCTGCTGCGGATTCCTTCGCCACGGGTAACCTTTTGATTGGGGTAGGTCAGAGTAGCCCCACATGAACCTTTGTTCGCTAATGCCGAACTGTAATCGCGCAAGCATGCGCATCTTTCGCCAGGCCGAAGAGGTGCTCGCGCCATCGGGGCCTAACGAGACCAAGATGAGCGACGGCGGACGAGAGCGCGCGTCGCTCGCAGTGGAAGTGTGGAAAGTCATCTCAAAAAGTGGAGCGCACATCGGTCCGCCGTTCGCCTCCATCGCCTGGTTAGGTTTCATTTCGGTCGAGGAATAGTGCGCCGGTGATATCCGCCTGCCCGACAAGAATGCCGCGCTCAAGTAAAACCATGCGCTTACCGCCTGCTGGATACTTTTGTGTGTGCTCACTCATCCTTGCTCTCCTGCATCGTCCCCTGGCGATTAGCCTCAGCTCGTAGCTGCGATGTGGACATATGTGCGAGTCGACGACGAACCTCTTCAAGAGTGGCTGGAGTATACCAGATGCCGAGATTCGCAGCCGCCTTGCGGCTGCGAAAGCAGAAGCTGTTGATCCGGCGCGTGTGTAGCAATCTCAAAACTCTTTGTGCTCACCTGTGAGATCGTAAGGCAAGCGAATGCTTCCATAATGGATATGCTTCCGCCGAGAAACCTCGCTAGCGTGCAGACCGTGCTGATCCTGCCCAGTCTTGGGTCGTCACTAGATGGATGATCAAAGACGTAGAGCGCCGAAGTGCTCAGCGCTCCCCGGATACGGCCTATGTTGTCTTCTGGACATAGCGCGACGATAATATCTTATCGGTGTAGCGAAAACAACGGGCGTGCGCGGGTGGCAGCGATGAGAAACAGCGTGGCGAAAAGGACTGGCGCGTCATGAGACCTAACGAGACACAAGATCAGCGACCGCTGGCGAGGGCGCGTGTGGCTGCTGGTTGAATGTGGAAGTCATCGGAAGTAGAACGCGGAGCGGCCAGCGGTTCGCTGATCGCCTGGTTAGATCCGTCGGCGCCTAGCACGCCACTTTGACAATCGCTCGAATGACAAGGGAACGACCAAAGCCGCAAAGACCCAAAACATAAGGCCGTAGACAACAACGTCATACTTGTCGATCAGCGCGGGGAAACCTGTGACCGGTCGAGGAACCACGACCTGCCCAATGCCAGAGGCGTGTGTCAGCCGAATGTCTCCTGAGCTATAATAATTGAACCCTGAGCCTGACCAGATCGAAAGTTGAATCGTCTCCCCAGGCCTAAGATCGCCGATATTGACGAGGTCTGCACGGATTGAGGTGTTGTCGAATTATCGTCCCGCTTGAGCAGAAGCGAATCTTGCGCCGCTCAGGTACAGTTGTACCGCCGTTACTCTCGCTTTGCTGGGAGTTTACAACGGTTCCGGTCCACAGGCTTTCAATACTCTTGAAATCGTATGGGATCGACAGGTCGCCGGCGCTAGGGAGAAACCCAGCAATTCGTCGGACAACACTCGCTTTCTGTTCGTCCGGGGTGTCTTTAGGGAAATAAATTGATTTGAATGAATCGTCACCAAGGGCGCGCGCGGCGAAGGCATCTTGCGTAAGGCCCGCCGCTAACTTCGAGTAAAAGGAATCTAGTTGAGGAGGAATCGCGAACGCGCCTGCCTCTAAGTGCGCCTTAAGCTCGTGCGAAAAGAGTTTCGAGCCCCAATTGTATAGCGTTGTGATGCTCAACAATAGTCCAACAACTACTGCGATATTCTTGAGGCGTTCCATTGCGAGTATCTAACGAGAAAAAGATCAGCTACCGCTGGCGGGAGAGAGCATCGCAGCGGGTTTTAGGGTGGAAGTCATCTGGAAATGTGGGGAGACAAGGCTGCCAGCCGTCAGCGGCATCGCCTGGTTAGATGCTGACGTTGCTACCGCGGAAGGCGACGACGCCATAGCTCACTCCTGTATGAACGGTTGAGTGGACCGCGCATAGCTGCCGGCCTTCTTCAACCCGGCGCGATACAGAGCTCCGTCGATGGTCATGTACACGCAACACAGCACGCCTGTACTCAAGTGGCAGTGCTGCGAGCCACCAAGACCAGTGTGTGACACCAAACATTCTGAGCGCGACCAACAGTATGCCTACCCAACCGATCCAGCCTCCGAAGGTAAACCCCACCAACGCGAAAACGAATCTGACCGGTAGCTCGACGAGGAACATCAGGACTTTCATAGGGCGACCGGCTCCAGCATCTA
>CAWBSX010000012.1:0-32200 GCA_963791565.1 uncultured Verrucomicrobiae bacterium
ACCGCTGGCCGCTCCGCGTTCTAGCTTTCTCATGACTACAACCTCTTACTTGCAGCCACACGCGCCCTCGCCAGCGGTCGTTGATCTTGAGTCTTGTTAGGCCTTGAAGTTATGCGAGAGGTCTATGGTCTTCCTCTCCTCGACGTGTCCGTGGCGTTTGACATCCTGCACATTTTGGGCGCGGCCCTAATGGCCGTATTCACCGCGCTTGTTTTTTTCAACCCTCGCCGAGCTTACGCGCCTTGGGCCAAAGCAGCATCGAGTGTCGCGGCGGTGGCCGGCCTGGCATGGGGAGTATTCGGTTATGCAGTCGATCACCGCTGGTACGCCACAAAGTATTGGTATTTCGAGTTGCTAGCACTCAAGCACCTATGCACTGGACTCGCTCTCGGATTTATCTTCAGTATCGCGATGGCACGACCGTACAAAAGGATCAGCAGCGAAGACGTAACGAACGATGCGAGCCGACAGGTCTAACCAGGCGATGCAGCCAACTCCGAAAGTTTTCGCGAGCTGGCTGACTCTATGGCGTTGCGTTCCAATGCTAACCTTACCTAGTATCCTCGGCATGGAGCAAAGCGCGCCTGCCAGAGTCGTGGCTGATCTTGAATCTCGTTAGACCGCAAATTAGGAGATTACTATGTCCAATATATTCAAAGCTTCGCGAGATATTATCCTTCGAACTGAGAACTGGTCGGAGGCGTTGAACTTTTACGGGGAGGTCCTCGGTTTTCCGAGCACAGAGCGGACGAAAACGATCGTCGGTTTTGAGACCGGTGCTTTTTGCCTGTACGTGGAACGAGGCAAAGAACATGGGCCGGTTTTTGACTTTCTGGTGCCGGACATTCAAGAGGCCAAGCGGCAACTCGTCGCGGCCGGTTGCACGATAATCGAAGAGAATCCTGCTGTTCCGCGCTGCTACATCAAAGACCCATACGGTGTGGTATTCAATGTCGAGCAATCTGCTGGTGAAAAGTAGTTTATGCAGTCTAACCAATCGATGGAGCGAACTCCGAAAGCGTTCGGAGTGGCTGATCTTGGGTCTCGTTAGGCGGCAGAGGAATTGTGAACATGCAAAAGACATTGTCCGTTATTGCTTGGCTGGTGGCCTGGGGATGGGCGCTTATCGCCGGTGGCGGCGGCTTCTTCCTCCTCTTGCATCAAGGTCCGTTGCCGATCACTAACGGCTGGTTTGCCATGTTCTCGGGCGTCGCAGCCTGTCCGCTCACCGCGAGGCTTTTGAAGAGATACGCGCGCGTCGTAGTTCCCGGCTATGTTCAACTCGCGGTCGCCCTGCTCATATTTATGGCGGGGCGCGTGGCCGTCGTTGTCTTGCTTCACCGCCCGTTTCTGCCTCTCGGACTCATGCTCGGTGTAATTGCGGCCGCCATATTGACGCTTTGCCTCGCCTTCGCGCGGCGAAACCCTAACCATGCGATGGAGCGAACTCCGAAAGCGTTCGGAGTCGCTGATCTTGGGTCTCGTTAGGTCTAAATCATGCGCCAACTATCTGCTTCCGCTCTTGAGACGCGTCGGGAAAGGGTTCTTTCTTTTGTCAACGCGTTGCCCGAAGCTTCTGCAGTTAAGGCTGGCGTCAGCCATTTCAGCCTCAAAGTGCGTGGTAAAATATTCGGTTATTTCCTCGATAACCATCACGGCGATGGCCGCGTTGCCCTTAACTGTAAGAGTGCGGACGGCGCAAATAAGACTTTGGCGCGCGTTGCCCCGGATCGCTTTTTCGTCCCCAAGTATGTTGGTGCCCGTGGTTGGCTAGGTCTCTGGCTCGACCTCCCTAAGATCGACTGGACTCAGGTGGAGGACGTCATCACAGAGGCTTACCGTCTTGCCGCGCCGCGTAATCTCTGGGCGAAGCTGAACAAGACCTAACCAGGCGGTCGAGCGAACGACGGACCGTTGTAGGCTCCACTCTTGAGATGACTTCCACATTTCCACTCCGTGCGACGTGCGGCCTCGTCCGCCGTCGCTCATCTTATTCTCGTTAGGTCTATGACGCGTCGATGCTGCATTTGCCTTGGGGCTCTGACAATTGTGAGTGTTGTCATTGGCGGCGTCCGTGCACAAACATCAGCGGAGTATCAGGTGAACATTTACCACGCTGTGGTAAGCGAAGACGTTTCGCATTGGCACGAGTCGATTTCGTCTGCTTCCGGCGCCATAGATGTAGCCATAGTGATCTTACCAGATGGCAGACTATCGGCCTTGCGGCTGGTTCGAAATGGGGCGAGCGAAGCAGAACTCGGGCTTGTGCTTGATGCTATTAGGCATGCCAAAATTCCGCCTCCACCCGCGGCGCTTTTGCAGCAGGGTGTGTTTCACATGATCATGCATTTAGGCCGGCCGCGCGGACCTAAACAGACGATGAAGCTAACCGCCACTGCTGTACAGTTTTGGAGAGACTTTCTCAGTAATTAATTCACTCTCGCTGCGATTCACGCTTTGTGTCAGTGGCGGTAGCTTATCTTATTCTCGTTAGGTCTATGCGTACAGTTGTAATCCTTCTTCTTCTTTTCACTGGTGTAGCTTCGGCGCAGACATCGCCCGAGACTGAGTTCACCAACAGTTATAAGGACGCACATGCTTCCCGCGATATTTCCGGGCTTCGAAAGCTGTCTTGCCTAGATCGAATTGCCGCGGATGATCAGACGATATCTGATCCCCGGTCCTACAACTTCGACGAACCTATCAAAGCCATTCGAATCGTTTCCACCGCGGTATGGCCGCTGCCCAGCTCCCATTGTGATCCTTCGGTTTTTTTTGTTCGCGATGGTCTTCGATACGAGTTCAATCTACCTGTCGTAGCATCACTTCACATTGATTACGTTTCCGGCAAGAAGTCAGTTGGGTCGTCGAGCGACATGCCGCTCGGATTCAAAGATGGAAAATACTGGATTGCGTCCCTTGTCCCGGCAGGGAAATAGGTCTAACCAGGCGATGGAGCTAACCGCTGCCCGTACGGCGTTTACCTTTTCGATGACAAGGCTACCTTCACTTCAAGCTGATCTCGCTCCCGGCAGCGGCAACTCATCTTTGTCTCGTTAGACTTCTAAGCTTATCGTGAAAGCGCTGCGCATTTTTCTTTGGATTACCGTCCTCGGTTGGGCCATCGCCCTTGGAGCCAAGCTTTTCGACTTAGTTGTCGTCGCTGGCGCATGGAGTGCATCGCCCCCGGCTTCGTTCGCGCTCCTGCCTTACGGCAAACGCTATCCGATTGACCCCGGTGACTTCTTCATCCCGCTTTCTGTGCTGGTCGCGGTGGGTAGCATCGGCGCACTGATTGCCGGCTGGAGGTCTTCGGTGCGCCTCTGGCTGTGGCTCAGCCTGATTATGTTTCTCATCATCTGGGCGCTTACACCGACGATTTTCTGGCCCATGATCCATCAACTGTATGGCACGGCGATCGGTCGAGTGACTGCGACGGAGGTCGAATCGATCCAGTTAGCGCATCGCTGGCTTATCTGGGATTCGTTTCGCCTTGTCGTCGTTGCTATCGGTTTTATATCATCAGTCCGCGCCATGAGCGCTCCCGCAGCCACCAAAGAGGTCTAACCAGGGCAGGTTAATTACCAACGCCGCTCAGGAATGGTTCGCAGGAGGCTTCACCCGACGGCTCTGGCAACGCAGCCGCCGTTTTGTTTTCGTCAGGCAAAGGTCATGCCTGCCTTGTCAGGAAGCGAGAAGCCCTCGTAGCCGGCGGCGCTGGGCGAACCCGCAAACGCCTAGAGCGAGAGTAACCAGCGATAAGGTGCCCGGTTCGGGAACTCCAAAAACTTCTGGGCCCATCATGTTGTTAGTATCCATGGTGACGGCGGCGTTGATCGCCATCGCTCGCCCTTGAAACGTAGCTCCGTTATCAACCGTGATACTTTGGTCGGCAAGAAGGTTCCCGTAAAAGAAGCTATTCACGCCGATAGTAGCCGAGGTGCCGACCTGCCAGAAGACATTCATCGAACCGCCGTTCAACAAGGTGATGGCGGAGTCGGTTCCGGTCGTAAGGGTGGTGCCGATCTGAAAGTGGAAAACCGCGTTCGGATCGCCTCCGGTATCGAGAGTAGTATTCCATCCAGGGAAGCGGTCGTGCCGAAGTGGTAAATGCCCGGGGTTAGGATCATGCCACCGAGGTTCTGTCCCGATAAGTCGGTAGTGAGGGTCTCACCGACCAGTTGCATGTAGGCCGTCCCGGCATCGGCATGAGCTTGGGTGGCAAGGTCGTTATTAATTTGAATGGATCCGTTGGTGATCGCTCCGGGTCCAAATCCGGTCACAGATACTCCAGGACTAAGAGCTAGATTTCCAACGACAGAGGTGGGACCGGCATTGGTCACGGTCGAAGCACCTAAGATGGTGACGTTATCCGCCGCACCTAACGGAATGGTTTGTGCCGTCGCCAGCCAGGAAGTAGCGAGCAACATGGAAAGGATTAAGGCAGCGAGGCACGCGGATGACTTAAAGCGATAACCTATTCGAAAAGCTTTGGCGCGGTGGAGATTTTTCTTTTGCGCTAAGTCATTGTTTCGCATCCTGTCGTAGCAGCACGTTCGGGTCCAAGCAGCCCGCATCATTTTGCGATCTTATTTATTACCATCGCAGCGCCCGAAAGGGCGAAAAGGTAAACAAAGGGCCACATCTGCTCGGAAAGATACAAGGCGAGAATAACAAAGCCGCCAGCCAGCCAGACGCTCCAACAATTAAAGCAGCGTATTCCCTTACCCTGGCTAGTCTGGGGCGGGCATTGCTTGCGCATCCTGGCAAAGAGTTCCACCGGGCCAGATTCAGAACTCAGCATTAAGGACAAGCGATACACAGCCAGACTTGCCAGAAGGAGATGGAAGTAGGTTGTCATGAAGCTGCGTTGTAGCACTAGCTGCGCCGCCCCATTGCTGGCTTAATTCCGTGATTCGGGACTACGCACTTCGCGGGAAGCTTCACCCGACGGCTCGTTATGTGCTGAATGGGAAGCAATGCAAACTTACACACTCTCCTCTGTTTCCGAACAGGTAGATAAGATACGCACCGCCGTTCGATTAAACGGTTCCTTTATCGCCGGGTGCGAGGAGCTATCAATTCTTTGCCCTGACGTGGTTTCGGAAGAGGATAGGAAGATCGGAATTGAACAAATTGCGGAGTGGGAAGGCTGGCTCTCCGAGACTCTCCCGGACCGGACGGTTCGATTTCGAAGCTTGCGGGCGTAGTGGTGTGCGAAGCTTGAAGTTTCGCGCGGCACACAACGTTGCCAGATCTTCACACGATATCCTAACCAGCCGCACGCTTAATGCTTTAACAGTAATATGAACACCCATAAAATGGGGATTCCTTCGACCGTGTGCCTTTTCGACGATCATCTAATTCCTGCACGATACGCGGCCCTTCCGCCATTGATTCAACGAATGGCCCACTCGCACGCGCTCATCCTCTCAAAGTGGAATGCGAATTTCGCTTTGAATTTGCGCCGGCCAGTACCCCTGCCCTGATGCGCTAGTTTCGCGCTCGCCCGCGAGGCGCGGCTTGGTTCTACCCGGCCGGCCTCAACGCATGCGCACGCCGCGGTCGCTCATGATCTTGATGTAGGCTTTGAGCGCGGGCGAAGGGTTGCTCGCCTTCCAGGCAATGCATGACTCGGTTTTGACAACCGGATCTAATTCACGGAAAACAACGCTCGGCGTGAGGGAGCTTCTTCACCTGGTCGGGCAGCAATGCTACTCCCAACCCAGCCGCGACGGACTGAATGAGCGTGCGCTCAATGTCATCATCTTGCAGAACCTTCGGGTTGAAACCTAGTTTTCGGCAGGTGTGGGTAAGCCAGCGACGATAACCGGGGTAACTCGCTTCGGACATTCCGATGAAGAAGAGCGGTTTCAACTCCTTCAGCTTGATGACGGATTTCTTGGCCAGCGGATTTTTTTTCGAAACGGCCGCGACGGTGTCATAGGAAGCGATTGGTTGGTACTGCAAGCCACGTTCTTCAATCGGTTCGCGCAGACCGACGAAGCCGAGATCAATCCTGCCTTCCTCCAGTGCGCGAAATTGGTCGCCGCAGCTCATGTCGAAAAGATTGACCGGGATGGCTGGAAATGAGCGTTGAAAAGAGGCGAGCGTGACCGGGAGCAAATCGTAAAACAAATTGGCGACGTAACCAATATTGAGCGTGGCGTGCTTGTGATGGCGGACCTGTTGGACGGAGCGGACAATTTCCGCGCTGAGATCGAGAACGCGTTTCGCGTCGATGAGGAAGGATTCACCTTCCGAGGTCAGGCTGACGCGCTGCTTGGATCGATCGAGAAACGCACCCCGATCTCGTCTTCCAAGTCCTTTATTTGCCGGGTGAGCGAGGGCTGGGCCAGGTGCAGTTTCTCTGCGCCCTTGGTGAAGCTAAGCGCTTCGGCCACGGCAACGAAATAGCGTAAGTGACGGAGTTCCATCTCAAATTGCAAATCGTAATTCCGCTCTCGCCGAAAAATCAATAAAAAGACGCGAGATTTTTGCGGCGAGTCGAAAAAGAAATGACCCCAAATACAAGAAGCGTAAAAGGTTAGAAACATCATAGGGAAAAGGTATCGGTCTCGGTGCTAGAAAGTATTAGCGAGCATCGCCAGAAGGCTGGAAGGAAGTTCGGTCCCGCCGGGTAGTACTACGGATGATACAAAGCGGGGTTCCTGCGGAAGTCAGAAGATGGACTTACCTTACGCGCTTAAACTCCTGATCGCGGCAGACGAACAGCCGTATGGATTTATCAAGCTTCGCGGGGTGCGCGCGGATTACCAGGTGCGCATCATGGCCGAGGTTGGCCTAGTTGAGGCGACCTTGAACGATGGCCGACCGGGCTCATTCACTTCTATTAACCGAGTAACAGACTTGGGGAAAAAGTTTCTGCGCACGTTTCCAGCGCGGTCGATTTCCGCACCGGCTCCTGTTAGCCCGGAACCGTACTCCGCGGATGAATGGCAACCGGATCCCTCACCTACTTTGATTGATAAATGGAGAGTGAATTTCGCGACGGGCCTACCGCGTCCCGGGCAAGGAGCTTACTCATGAAAAAGGACGTTTTTATTTGCGATAATTGTGGGACGAGGAGCCGGCGTGATCAAACAAAGCGGCATTGGTGCGACGTATGTACCCAGGGCATACCCGTGGAGCTGAGATGCGTAAGGGAAAAGCGACTCTCCTTTTCCAATCCGGCCGCCAGGCTGACTTCCCCAGCCGTCCCCGCGAAAGCTTCCCGGATTCTCGGCGGCACGGACTCCATTTATTATTCCGCCTCTCGGAATAGCTCATAGCCGCCGGCTATAGGCTCCAGAGGAACAAGGTATTAGCCGCTTCTGCGGAAACATAAGAGAGTGAGGTTGGCGAACCAGGTCTGTGCTGGAGCCCCATCTTATGGACCCGAACGTTACGCAATCCTCCCTCTCGGACGCAATTCTCGCGGATCGTAAAGCCTCAGTCGTCTGGAAAGGCAGTCTTCGCGAAGGATCGGGCACCATGACCACCGAAAGCGGTGTCCTGGGCGATACGCAGTATTCCTTTCGCACTCGCTTTCTTGATGGGATCGGGACGAACCCAGATGAGTTGATCGCTGCTTCGCTGGGCGGTTGTTTCTCAATGGCGCTAGCTAACGAGCTAGGTCTTTCCGGGTTTCATCCGGAACGGATCGCCACGACCGCGACGGCGACGATGGAAAACTTGCCCGCGGGCTGGACCATGACGCGCATCCAACTCGATGTGCACGCGAAGGTCCCTGCCGTCTCCCAAGCGGAGTTCATGACCGCCGCCACGACGGCCAAAATGAATTGTCCAATTTCGCGGCTGCTCAACACCAACATCTCAATGACGGCAGCGCTGAACTAATTTTCGGTGTCTATGACGCGGGCGAGACCTCCCCAACAATCAAGAGTGATGCCGGCCCCTGGGCGGGCGCATTCCCTCGAACTGGCTCTGGAAGTATCGGAGCTGCGCTACCGACGCCTATTTGAAACAGCGCAGGATGGGATACTGATTCTGAACGGAAACACCGGCGAGATCATCGATGTAAATCCGTTCCTGCTCGACCTGCTCGATTATCCTTTTGAAAGTATCATCGGCCTTCAGCTTTGGCAGATCGGTCTCTTCGAAGATATTGCCGAGAACAAGGCCGCATTCGCCAAGCTTCAGACGGACGAATACATCCGCTATGAGAATCATCCGCTGCGGACAAGAAGCGGCCGGGCGATATTGGTGGAGTTCGTCAGCAACGTTTACTTCGTCGGCCCGGAAAGAGTTATCCAGTGCAACATCCGCGACATCAGCCAGCGCGTGGAATCTGAAGCGGCGGCCCGTAGCCGCGTCGCCACCCTCGAGGTAGCCGGAAAAGCAAAGGATGACGTCATCGCCGTCCTTTCCCATGAATTGCGGACGCCGCTCACTGCCATCTCTTCCATGCTCGACGTGATCGAGTTCGGCCAAAGTGTCGCCGGCCACTTTCCCCCGGAACAAGCGCCGCCGGACTTTGGGAGGAAGACGGTCGAACTAATCCGCCGCAACGTCCAAACCCTGGTGCAACTGATCACCGAGTTACTCGATCTGACTCATTTCGCGAAGGGCAAGCTGGAACTCAATCTCGAAACCGTGGATGCGCATGAGGCGCTCGAATTTGTCCTGAGCAATCTCGAGAGCCAGCGAAAGGCCAAGCAGATCAAGCTGGACCTGCGGTTGCTCGCTCAGCATTGCCACATCCGGGCCGACGCCGCCAAGGCTGAGCAGGTGCTGACAAACCTGATCGGCAACGCGCTTAAATTCACCACTAAGAACGGCGTTGTTACCATCGTAACGCGCAATGAAGGCGGAGACAGATTGGTCGTGGAAATCAGTGATGATGGAATAGGTATCGCCGCTGATGCGCTCGCGCGCATTTTCTCGCCGTTCGAGCAAGGGAGCTCTTCTATTCAATCACGCTATGGCGGTCTCGGCCTTGGTCTCTCCATCGCCCGTTCGTTAATGGGTGCGCACGGCGGAACACTCGAAGCGACCAGCGCGGGACTTAACCGCGGGGCGACCTTCACCGCGCGCTTCCATTTAGACGAACCGCTTTCGCCATCCACGCCGGAACCGGCCGCCATATCTTGGGTAGGGGGTCCCGTGCGCATTCTCTTGGTCGAGGATCAGGAGGATGCACGCCGTGCCATGTGCATCCTTCTCGGATCGCAGGGTTACCAGGTGAACGCGGCCGCGAGCATCCAGGCTGCTCTCGCGCTGGGAGGCCGGCAGCAGTTCGATCTCTTAATTACTGACGTCGGCCTGCCTGATGGCAGCGGCTTGGAGTTGTTAGCCAGGGTCAGGCAGAATTCTCCACGACTGGAAGGCGTCGCCCTGAGCGGCTACAGCCGACCGGAAGATATTGCTAACGCGAAGAAGGCTGGATTTTTTCTGCACCTGGTAAAGCCGGTCCAGTTTTCTGAGTTGCGACGAGCAATCGAAGCCTGCCTTCCACAAGCAAGGGCCGCATCGCTTCGGCGAATGCGCGAATAAGTTATGGCAGAGACACTGACACGAAATGGTACAACCCCGCTTCGAACGGAAGCGACCGTCACGCTACGGACGTCGGTTGGAGAATTTGTCCTTCGCCAGAATGAGTTTGGCTGGTGCCTGGAGGTAAGAGCCGGAAAAATCCGCCGGGTCCTGGGAAACTACGAGACAGACAATGCCGCCATCCTCGCGCTCAGGAATCGCCACACCAGTTTCCCGCCGTGGGACATGATGGGACGCAATGCGGTCGCGATCCAGATCGATACGCCGGAACGATGGGTCCGGCATGGAGATCGACGATGAACAACAACTCGTTAGGCCAGGAGAGCATCACGCTTCCAACCTACGGCTACCCAAAGACAGAACGCCGTTTCTTTCGCCTGCCTCTCGATCGCATCAACTGGACGACAAGTTCGTTTCTCATCGGCACGGTGCTTCTTACCTTGACTGCTGTTCCGCTTTACCTCTGGCACTTTGGTCTCGATTGGTTTCAGGTTGTTCTGTTCTTTCTCATGCTCGGTGTTTGTGGGTTCAGCGTCTCGTTAGGTTATCATCGCCTCTTCTCCCACATCGCTTTCGAAGCGAGTTGGCCGATTCGTCTGTTCACCCTCATCTTCGGCGCGGGCGCATTTGAGAACTCAGTCTTGATGTGGGCGAGTGAGCATCGCCGCCATCACAAGCACGTCGATCACGACGACGATCCCTACTGCATCTCAAAAGGCTTCTTTCACGCTCATATCGGCTGGCTGCTCTTCAAACTAACCCCTGCCCCGCCATACGATAACGTCACCGACCTGTTAAAAGACAAACTCATCTGCTGGCAGGATCGTTACATCCAATGGATCGCCGTCGTAGTTAGCTTCGGCCTCCCGGGAATACTCGGCTTTCTTTGGAACGGCTGGCGTGGAGCCCTCGGCGCTTTCCTTATCGCCGGTGTCACGCGCATCGTTTTCTTACAGCACTGCACCTTCTTGATTAACAGCGCGTGTCACACGATGGGACGTCAGCCTTACTCCACAAAATGCAGCGCGCGCGATTCGCTCTTCCTCGCGCTTTTCACCTTCGGCGAAGGCTACCACAACTATCACCACGAATTTCAATACGACTATCGCAATGGCGTTAAACCATGGCAGGTCGATCCGACCAAATGGATCATCTGGACGCTATCCAAGGTGAGACTTGTTCGCGGCCTGCGCCGTGTCCCATCCGAGCGGATCAAAGCCGCAGAGAAAGCAACACAACGATCGTGAGCGGCGGGGCGGCAGACCAGGTAACCGCGCTGGCAGAAAAAAATCGCGCTTAAGAAGGCGATCGCATCCTGCGCGATCCGTGGCCGAAAGTCGTGTGTTGGACAGGTAAGTGTTTACTAAGGGGCGATCATCCCGTAGGGTCGCTCCCAATCCAAGCCACACCAGGTACCTCCGACCCGCTTCTCTGAGTCAGTTTTGCGACGGCCTTATCGAGCGCGGCTCCGGTTCACTCGGAGGTCCCTATGAAAATCGCTTGTTGTCCATTAGCCCGCGCCGCCCTGCGCAGGCGAGCGCTGGCCGCCTTGGTTCTGCTTTCGGCTCTTTGCCCGCACCACGGCATCTTTGCGCAAGGGAACATCGTGCCGACTACTGCCCCGAATGTTCCGATCATGAAGAGCCTCGATCAGGTCGAGGCGAGGACGATTGTTAACTCCACTAACACCCCGGGTAACGGGACTAACTCTTTTGTTATTTCCCAACCTGGCTCTTATTACCTCACCGGTAACATTACCGGAGTAAGCGGCAAGAATGGGATCCTGATCGGCAGCAACAACGTCTCGTTAGACCTGAATGGCTTTCAAGTGCTAGGTGTGGCCGGTAGTAGCACGGGCATTACCGACGGGGGGAGCAATCATGGAAACGCTGTCATTCGTCATGGCACCATCCGGGCCTGGGGTGCCGCTGGTCTCGACCTAAGTCATTCGTTCGATGCGCTCATCTCCGAGCTCATTATTGCCGACTGCTCGGGGATCGGCATGACGGCCGGAGATTCCTGCGCGATGCGCGATTGCGTAGTGAGGAATAACACGGGCGATGATATCGTCGTGGGAGCTAACTCGAACCTGGTCCATTGCACGGCCGTTTCCAGCTTTGGCGGACATGGCATTAACCTCGGGGCTAACAGCACGATCACGGGGTGCAGTTCCAATTCCAACTTCAAGGATGGTTTCTTTCTCGGCGCTGGTTCCGAGGCGACCAATTGCCTGGCGATCAGCAACGCCTCTTATGGATTTGAAAGCGGAACTAACTGCAAGGTCGAGAATAGCGCGGCCAACCAAAACCAAATTGGAATCGGAATGGGTGATGATTCTTTTGTTAGTCGCTGCAAGGCATCGAACAATACCGGCCTGGCTGGCATAGTTGTTAACTCCCGCTCTATCGTGGATGCCTGCGTGGTTAGCGCGAACGCGCACCGGGGCATTCAGGTTGGTGGAATCTTAGCCACCCAAGCGTCTTCCACGGTCTCGAACAATACCGTGAGCTGGAACGGCAACGGCACAGGTGGTTATGGTTTCGATGCTGGGATCTATGTCCTTGGTTATCATCATCGGATCGATAACAATCACGTGGCGGATAACAAGGGCGACGGAATCACCCTGGATGACAATGTTACCGGACACAATCTCGTCGTCCGCAACTCGTGTATTACCAACACCGCCTTTCAATATCGCATGTCAGGAATTCCCGGACAGGGCACCGCGGGAGACAATGATGTCGGACCGATCGGCAGCGCCGCCAACGTCAGCAGCCCATGGGCAAACCTCATTTTCTTTTAGCGTGGGGGAGCGGCTCAGAAGCCGCGGAAATCCGAAAGGCCAGAGCCACGGTTTCGCCCACGCTCTGGTCTTTGCTTAACCTCATTGCCGCAGCCGTCGTCTATTGTTACCTGATTACTGGTGGATGGCTAACCAACCAGTATCACCTGAATGACGCGAACATAGTTAATCTGGTCCTCGCGGTCTTTGAGCCTCTCGCGGTCCTCGGTGTGATTGCGTATTGGGTCGGGCAAAATTCATTTCTTTACCGCCTCCTTTTCATTCTCGCGCTCATTCAGATCGTGATCGGCGTGGGCTTTCTCGCGTTCATTCTCCTCTTCATGCTCACGTGGCATCCGAAAATGATGTAACTGTGCTGTCGGACGTGTTAGTCGCGGCAATCTTTTGTTTTGCTTCTGTGAACGGCGGCTGTCATAACTGCCCGGATAGTTAACCATTAGAAGCCCCTGTTATGATTAAGAGACGAGTTCTACTTGCCGTGTTTCTCGCCGGTGCTGCCTGTCTGCCGCTGGCCTCGCAGGCTCAGATCAGTATCGCCATCGGTGACCAGGACTATTACACCCGCGGCTCCTCCTATGTGGACGGCGGTTATCGATATGCCTGGATCCCGGGTCACTGGAATGCAAAGCACCAGTGGATACACGGCCACTATGCCCGGCGCGATCGGGTCGGGTGTAGGTGTAGGGGTTGGCGTCGGCGTGGGTGGCATTGGCATCGGAATACATCCTTAAGGTTCGGCTCCGGGCCAAGGCTCGCGAAAGGGGCGACCTCGCCGCCTGGCGGACAACCTTGGAGTGAAATCGGCGGCTAATTAAAGAGCCGTCAATGGGATCGGACTGATCTACGTCGGGCTTTCCTGTTGCGGTCGAATCCAAACCGCGCGCGCCGTGCATCATTCTAGTAGTGATGAACCAGGCTTCGTCGATTGCAGGGCAGCGACCCAAAGCGCTCGCATATGCTTCACTCGTCACCATTGCAGCCCTGCTCGTCGTCGGCAGTGTTAGTCACGGCGTTCTCCGACACCTTGTCCAGACCTTGCCTTCCTGGCTTACAGTTTACTTCGGTTTTCGCCGGAGCACTCTGGCCAAATGGACCGCCATACCTGTTTCACTCTTTTGGCTAGCTATCATGATCTGCATCTGGCTCTACCTGCTTGGCTGGGCCTCAATCGTTAGTGGTCATTTTACCAAGGTCGAGATTGCCATGACGATTATTGTCGGCCTCGCCTCTTTTTTTTCTATCGCCCGATGCTTCTTGCTTCGATCGAGCCACAAATGGTTTCTCGGGCTGGATATCGATTGTAGTTCTTGCTCCTACAACTCGGCGCGTTCCGCCTAAGTCTCATGCCTGGTATCGCCAACCACTAGGCAGTCCTATTCCCTTTTGCTAGCTCGCAGTCCCAACCCCCTCGCCCCCCCCCCCCCGTAGGCCATCCGCTTCGGCCGTCATCGTGCCTTGCTCCTGCACTTTGCCCGTCCGCAGGTCCATGCTGAAGAGCATATCTAGATTCTTATGCACCGCGTTCCAGACCAGCATCCCCTCCAGATGGGGTTCCTCATGGCCACCGAAGAGCAGGCTGCTCGAGTACCAAAGGTAGGCGTGGTTCGGGCCCCACTTCACCCGGATGATCGCGGCCACCGGTCCGTCATCGCCGGCTTTCACGTCCCATTCGCCTACGAGATATTCATAGGGAGTAAATTGCTCATTCGCCTGCCTGGACTCGTCCCGCGGCGCGGGCGCTGATCCATGATCCTGCGCGCGAAGAGAAAGCATTGCCAAAGCCGCCAGACCCGCCGCGATTCGAAGATAGGGTTTGAATAGTTGGTTCATTACAGCCTAAGACCGCGCTACCCGGCCTTTGGATACGGACTTTTCTCCCTATCATTCCGGACACCCACCGCCAAGCCATGCATTGACAAGCGCGCGTCCTTTTGACAAGAGGAGCGTCTTAGCAACCCAAACAAAAGGAAACCTCATGGCCAAAAAGGACAAATCTTCAGAGTCAGTTTACAAAGTGGTGGAAGTCATCGGCACCAGCAGAAAATCGTGGGCCGATGCAGGAAGAAAAGCCGTCGAGACGGCGGCGGGCACCTTGCGCGATCTACGCATCGCGGAGGTAGTGAAGCTGGATATGACCGTTGAGAACGGCAAGGTTCGCGACTACCGCGCGCGCGTCGCCTTGTCTTTCAAATACGGGAGCTAACGGCAGGATTTCGACAACGCCTTGTAGCTGCCGTCGTGTCGACGGCAGACCTTTCCCGAAGAACGACGAATTGCGTTGCGACCTTGGCGGCCTTTGCCTGAAGCCTCCGTCGATGTGCCTAACGAGCGCTGTCCGCGCCTATACTCTAGCCAGACGATCTTTGCGGTACCCAAGTAGCCGCGCCGGCAGAAAAAAGATCGCGCTTAAGAACGCGATCACCGCTCTCATGGCTACTCCGATAATGCGAAAGGGTATGGAAAGGAGCCAAAGAATCGGCAGGAGCACAAGTAACAACAGGGCAAGCGGCCATGACACCACCAACAAGAGACACCAAAGCAGGATTACGATCAGAGTTTTCATCCTCGCACCTCCTTACTTCTTCCTTCCGACTTCAGACTCATTTTTCCCTTGGTCTGCTTTCGAAACTGACTTGCATCTCTACTAGCGTGTGCTTCTTCGGCGCCGGCGTAAACTGAGCATCGAAATAGCGCCGGCTGCCAACAGCACGTAGGTCGAAGGCTCGGGCACAATAACAGGATTCACCCGGGCAGTGGACCCAACTTCGGGAGCGCCCGCGTAAATAAATGAAGTGGTGTTTGGAAATCCAAATGTAGAACCTTGCAGCGTGGTAGGGCTGTCGGGACTGCTAAAGTGAAACGTGCCCGTTTGTCCGGGTCCGATGAGGCTGCCGGTGGAGTTGTAATACTCAATGCTGTAACCGGGAAAACCAAACGAAGCCGGGCCGAGCCATCCAGCGGGCTGGCTGATGGAGAAAGGTGCCGAAGGAAGGAAATCATATTCAATCGGCATCATGGGCGGCGTCCAGGCAAACCAGAAGGTTCCGATATTCATCGTACCGGTGTTCGTCAGCGATATGGTGTAGTTGAAGTTGGGACCGCTGGGCACCGCGGAAATGGTCGCGGTCGCGGACAGGATAGAAACTCCGTCTAGTTGCCCAAAAGCAGGTGCGAGCGCGAGGCATAGAAGAGCCATTACGGTTAGAGTAGTTTTGCGCCCGGCGCTGCATGGGCGATCAGCGTTTGTGATTTTCATGGGAGTCATGCTCGTGGGATTTGTGTTCCTTGAACCGCAAAAAAATCCGCCGGGCGATTCAGCTCAGACCTGGGGAAAGTGAATCTTTAGCTTGTAGCAAATAAAGAGCACCAGGATCGCACCCAGCGTGGAAAAAATCAGCCCGGCGGGATGAAAACGTTCATTGGTCGGCCGCGAAAACATGTGCGTGATCGCTCCGCCGATGATCGAGCCGATAATGCCAAGCACGATCGTCCAGAAAATCGTCATGTGTGTGTGCATGACGGATTTCGCAAGCACGCCCGCGATTAGCCCAATAAGAATGTACCAGATTAGATGAAACATATTTTTCTCCCGGGTTTAACAGTTGAACATCGCCAAGCATGACGAAGCCTTCGCCAATTGACCAGACTTTCGTGAAGGAGCGCGATCGGTATTAACGCCGGCTTCTCCCGCGATCATTTCATACCCTTACAGAGTTGGCCATGCAGTTCAGCTGTCAGGGTCTCGATCCGCTGGCTTAGTTGTTTGACCAATTCGGTGATTTCGGTGTTTTGCCGCATGAGCTCGAGCAGCTTGGCTGTTTCCTGCGCGGCCACCACTTCTCTCTCCTGGCTGGCCATGGCGAGGTCTTCTCGATGTTGTGCGTCAGCTTCGGAGTGCGCTTTGTCCCGGTCGGCCTGGCGCGTCTGGGCCAAAAGAATGAGTGGTGCGGCATAGGCCGCCTGCGTGCTGAAGGCGAGGTTGAGGAGGATGAAAGGATAAAGATCGAAGTGAGTAATCCCAAGGACGTTTAGGATGATCCAGACGGCCACGATCAACGTCTGAGCGACAAGGAAAAACGGGGTGCCAAAGAAGCGGGCGAACGCCTCGGCCTTGAGCGCAAACCAATCGTTGCCAAAGACCGAGCTAAGGTGGCGGTGAGGCAGATGAAACCGGAAGTGATGATGTTCGTGACGCGGGCCGTCGGATGCGGAGTGCAGAGTCATGCGACACGCTACGAAATGTTGCTCGATCCGTCGAGCGGCGCGAAATCAAAACGGTATCAGAAAAAACGCACAGCGCGGTTACTCGCCTCAAAAATCTTGCTGGTCGAGTTCCGATAATTTGTCGAGCATTGGCTTCAACGAAGGATCGACCTTGAGCACTTCATTGTTCAAGAGCGAGCGGTACTCGGTGTCAGCTTTCTTCTTGCGTTCGCGCGCCGCCGCCACCGCCGGGTCTTTCAGTGCCTGGGCCCGCGCCGTCTTGTATTTAGCCCGGTCTTCTTCGGATAATAACTGCAGCCATTCTCGATAACGCCCGTGCTTGTGATGATGCCCCGGATCGCCGGCGTAGCTTACTCGATTGAGCGGGAAGATGGACCCGACGACGGCGAGAAAAAGCAGAGATTTACGAAACGCTTGGGACACGTGGCGAAGTATTGCAGAAAACTCTCGAATGGCGCTCCGATGTCAAACCGTAGCCCGGATCCGCGTTGGAGGAGCATCAACAGTCGGAACTTTGATATCGTCAACTTGCGCGGGCCCTTCTGCCGTCGACATGTGATCGCGCCGACAGCACCCGCCGCGCACTCGCCAGTTTTTTTCGACTAAGAGCTAGCCTTCCCTCAGACCGCGCGGCCGCGGACAAAATGCAGCACCAACATGATCAACGCGATCACGAGCACGATATGAATAAGGCCGCCAGCCAGATGCATGAAAAAACCGAGCAACCAAAGAGCGACGAGAATAACAGCGATTGTTAAGAACATACCTGTAAATCGCAGACCGCGCCCCATCCGCGTGCGCAGATTTTTCCCCTGCCGCCACGTGACCGAAACCTCCCCCCTACTCTCAGGGCGAGGATCGGATTGACATCACCCGACGAAGCTGAGACCAAAGCTCATGAAACTAGCACCTCGCACCCTCGGCATCAGCACGGTCGCCATCGTCCTGATTATTCTCCTGATCCTCGCGCTCGGTGGCGGCGGATACGCCGGCGGCGGCTACTACTACGGCCCGGGCGGCCTGCTGCTCATCATCCTGATCATCCTGCTGCTGATGGGAAAGCTTTAACCAAGCACCCAATCATTCGTAGAATAGACACCGAGTAGCTGCGCTTCCGTCGGCAAGAGATGAGAAGGCCCGGGCCTCTGTGGTTCGAATGTAATCAGCCCGGTAACTCAAGTCGCACAATCAAGTTGCTTCGAGGCCGGAGAATCGCGCCATCACTTCGCTGCCACATCTTTTGGCCGTACGCGTCGCCAAGCATTCCCTCAAACATCTTGCCCACGCCTTGCTTCCGCCGATCCTGAATGCGCAGGTGGTCATCCCATGCTTTCTTTCAGATAAAGAAAACACACCCTGCATGAAAATCGCAATCGCCGTTCAAGGAGGAAGTGGGAAAACCACCATCGCAGGAATTTTAACGCGACTACGGCCTAGCCGCCGCTGCGACGCAACCTAGAGGATAAAAATGGACAAACCTCAAGAGCGCGAAATCCAGAAACGCCTGGCGCGGATTGAGGAATTGATCAACGGCGTCGAATCGATCGGCGACGAAAAAATGCGAACGCAGGCGCACGAACTGGTCGAGGCGCTGCTCGAAATGCAGGGCGCCGGTTTGGAGCGGCTCATGGAAATCATTTACGCATCCGGACCGACTGGTCAGGCGATGATCGATGATCTTGGCCACGACGAATTGGTTTCCAGTTTGCTCCTCGTGCATGGATTACATCCGCTCGACCTGGAATCGCGCGTGCGCAATGCGCTGGAGAAAGTCGCGCCGCGCCTGGCGCAACATGGCGGCAGTGTGGACTTATTAGGCGTGACACGAGCTGGCGCGGTTAAACTTCGCCTGGCGGGAAATTGTCACGGCTGTCCTTCATCCATTTTGACTCTGAAATTTTCCATCGAGGAAGCAATCTACGCGGCCGCGCCAGACGTAACTTCATTGGAAGTGGAAGGTGCGACACCTTTGGAACCGCAGACTGCGAATGGAACCAACGGCTCTGCACCGGCTGCGCCGAAATATACCGAATGTCCGCTGCCGACGGGCAGCTAGTAGGAAAAAGGAGGCAGGATGAGCACTGAAGAAAGAGATCGCAGCGAACGGACCCACCAAGCGGAACCGAACCACGTCGCAGGAACAAAAAAAGGCGAAGAGCAGGCCTTGTCATCGAAAGAACCGGGGCGCGAAGCCGGACGAAAGAATTACCAAAGCTCGCGAGATTCCACCGGGATCAATCCGGAAGCGCGCGCGCCGATTCATCCGTCGATGCCGAATATTCCGCCACAGTAAGCGAAACCATTTCGCGGTGAGCTCTTCCTCGTTCGCAGCTCTGCGACGTTTCGCCAAGGCGCCGCAGCAGCCGGTTCTGGAACGTTGCGAGCTTTGCAATCTTGTCCTGCCGCCGGTTCATCGACACTTGCTCGATCTGGCTTCGCGACAGGTGGCTTGCTCGTGCGATCCCTGCGCGCTGCTTTTCCAAAACGCGGTCGGAGCAAAGTTCAAACTCATCCCGCGCGATGGACACACGCTGCCGGATTTCCAAATGACCGACGGGGATTGGGAAAGCCTGGCGCTGCCGATCGATCTGGCGTTCTTTTTCTACAGCACGCCTAACGAGAAGATGATGGCGATGTATCCCAGCCCGGCCGGACCGACGGAATCGCTCCTGCCACTGAGCTCGTGGCAAGAACTCGTTAGGCAAAATCCGGTGCTCGAGAATATGCAAGCCGACGTGGAAGCGTTGCTGGTGAATCGAGCGGCCAACGCGCGGGAATATTTCATCGCGCCGATCGACAAGTGTTACGAGCTGGTCGGGACAATCCGAATGCACTGGCGCGGATTGTCTGGCGGTGACGAGGTCTGGCGCGAGATCGGAAACTTTTTCGCGAAGCTGCGGAGCGCATGGAATCCGGCGTCGCCGGAACGCAACGGTGCCTGACCTCGATTTCTCGATTATCGGCGTGGAGCATGCGACGCATGGCCTGACGCCGCTGTTGCATTTCAAAGTCGGCATCACGAACGATCCGCCTAACGAGACGATCCAGAGCGTGATCTTGCAGGCGCAGATTCAAATCCAGGCGCCGGGACGTTCTTACAGCGAGCAGGAGAAACCGAAGTTGATCGATCTCTTCGGCACGCCGGACCAATGGGGCACGACTTTACGCGCGCGTTTGTGGACGCTGTCGAATACGACCATCCGAGCATTTACCGGAAGCACCGAGGCGATCCTGCCGGTGCCGTGCAGTTTTGATCTGAATGTCGCGGGCACGAAATATTTTTACGCGCTGGAAGATGGAGAAGTTCCCCTGCTCTTCTTGTTTAGCGGAACGATTTTTTATTCGGCAGCCGACGGACATCTTCAGGTCCAGCAAATTTCCTGGAACAAGGAGTGCACGTTTCGAATGCCGGTAAGCACCTGGAAGAAGATGATGGAGGAGCATTATCCGAACACCGCCTTCATCTCGCTGCAGCGCGATGTCTTCGATCGCCTGCATGATTACAAACAGCGCGCCGGTGTTTCCAGTTGGGAACAAACCATCGACAAGTTACTCGCGGCAAAATGAATTCCGAGCGCCTCGAGAAGATCGTGAACGCGGTTCTTTACGAGGGCTACATTCTCTATCCCTATCGCGCGTCGTCGAAGAAAAACCGGCAGCGTTTCACTTTCGGCCGCGTTTATCCGGAGGAATACAGCGTCGCGCAAAAAGGCGCCGAGCCGTGTTTGATGCAGACGGAAGTCTTGGTGCGCGCGCAGTCGCCGGAATGCACGCTCAACATTAGCGTGCGTTTCTTGCATCCCATGGCGCGGGACGTTGGCGTTCTGGCGGAGCCCGTCGCCGAACTTCAGCCCATGGGTGAACCTGAGTTTGTGTTGGTGAACGAGCAGTTGATTGGCGAGAAGCTTTACCAGACCTGGCAGGAAAGCGTGGAACGCTCGGTCGATCTCCGGCCAGTCGTTCTTCGAAAAGATTCTGCCGATGCGAAGGAATTTAGCTTCAACGCTTCGCGCGAATTGGAGCCGATTCGTGACGGAGAAAAAATTACGGCGCTCTTTATCCGCCGGCAGGAAGCGCTTCTCGGCACGATCGAAACGTCGGTCGCGCCGATCGACGATCAGGTTTCCAAAGTTACGATTCGCATCTTAAACAAGACGCCGATCGCGTCCGTTGATCTGGAAAATCAGGATTCAATCGTGATGCGGACGTTTGCTTCCACGCACACCATCTTGCACGTCAGCGCCGGCGAATTCATTTCGCTCCTCGAGCCAGCAGCTGAATACGAAGCGGCCGCGAAAGTCTGCCAGAACATCAACACCTGGCCGGTGTTGGTCGGTGATGCGGAAAAGAAAGAACGCGACACCATGTTGTCATCGCCCATCATTCTTTATGATTACCCGCAGATTGCGCCGGAGAGCGCGGGCGATCTTTTCGATGGCGCGGAGATCGATGAAATCCTGACCCTGCGCATCATGACGATGACCGAGGAGGAGAAACGCGAAATGCGCGGAGTCGATGATCACGCGCGGCGCATTCTGGAGCGCACCGAAATGTTGCCCGGCGATCATCTTTTGAAAATGCACGGCGTCATGCGCGCCGTGCCGAAAGAAGAGTCTAACGAGTCGTTCTTCAATCCGACCAAACGGCTCGAGAGCACGGTCGTCGATGGCGTCGAACTAAGAAAAGGCGATAAGGTTCGCATCTGGCCAAGGAAGCGCGCCGATATCATGGACATGGCCCTCGAGGGAAAAGTCGCGACGATCGAAGCGCTGGAAGAAGACTTGGAGAACAAGGTCCATTTCGCGCTCGTGATCGATGATGATCCTGGTCGCGATATGGGCTTGCTGCGGCAATCAGGTCATCGCTTTTTTTATTCCGCCGACGAAGTCGAGCCAGTGAAACAAAAAAACTGATCGATGAAAAATATTCTCATCGCCGGGATCGGAAATATTTTTTTTGGCGATGATGCTTTCGGCTGCGAAGTCGCGAGAGAATTGTTGCGGCGTCAACTTCCCGCGGGCGTACGTGTGATCGACTTCGGCATTCGCAGTTACGATCTCGCCTACGCGATGATGGATGGACCCGATGTAACCATCTTCATTGATGCGACGCCGCGGGGACTTTCGCCGGGAACAGTTTCCCTGATTGAGCCGGATATAAATTTTCTAGACAACCCTTCGGACGAGGTCGTTAATGCTCATAGCATGAATCCGCTCCGGGTTTTGCAACTCCTCCGATCTCTCGGCGGACAACCCGGAAAGCTTTATCTCGTCGGATGCGAACCGTCCGTGCTTGAGACGGATGATGGAGCGATGGGTTTGAGCGCGCCCGTGCAAGGCGCAATTCCGCAAGCAATCCAGATGATCGAAGAATTGCTGCACGATCTTTTTTCGGAAACGCCGAATGCTGCCTCTGCGGATGCGGTGGCAACGTAGTTAAGCGGAAGGACACCTATGAATGGCTGGCTGATCGCACTCGCGGTAGTGGGATTAATAATCCTTGTCATCATCATCTCGATGATTCCGGAATTCCGTCGCTACATGCGCATGCGAAACATGTGAGCGTCGCAAAATCTATCAGGTAAAAATTTTTAATCGCTATGTAAAGAGCAAGAAAAAATAGAACGGCCATCAGGCACGGGATTATTCGTTAGGCCGTTCGTGAGGAGGAATCACTATGGTCATGGATTATAGAATGAAAACGCCGGAGATCGTGATGGAACGTCCGCCGGCGGTGAAAGAGATCCACGTGATCTGGATGACAACCGGCCTCTCCTGCGACGGTGATTCGGTGTCGATCACCGCCGCTTCGCAACCCAGCATCGAAGATCTGGTTATGGGCAATATCCCCGGGTTGCCCAAAGTCCACGTGCACAATCCGGTCATCGCCTACGAGACCGGCGATGACTTCATGAAATGGTGGTTCGATGCCGCGGCGGGTAAGCTCGACCCGTTCGTTCTCGTCATGGAAGGCTCGGTGCCTAACGAGAAGATTAAGAACGAAGGCTACTGGGCCGCGATGGGAACCGATCCCGATACCGGCCAGCCGATCACGACTAACGAGTGGATCGATCGCCTCGCACCGAAGTGTCTCGGTATCGTGGCTTGCGGAACATGCGCGACTTATGGCGGCATTCACGCCATGGAAGGAAACCCAACCGGCGCGATGGGCTTGTGTGATTACCTTGGATGGGATTGGCGCTCAAAAGCTGGTCTGCCGGTGGTGAATGTTCCCGGTTGTCCGGTGCAACCCGACAACATGATGGAGACTTTGCTCTATCTATTATACCAGGTCGCGGGTCTCGCTCCGCTGATTCCGCTGGACGATCAACTGCGTCCGACCTGGCTCTTCGGCAAGACCGTCCATGAAGGTTGCGACCGCGCCGGTTATTATGAGCAAGGCGATTTCGCGAAAGAATACGGTTCGCCGAAATGTCTCGTGAAGATCGGATGCTGGGGACCAGTCGTTAACTGCAACGTGACCAAACGCGGATGGATGGCTGGCATCGGGGGCTGTCCAAATGTCGGCGGCATTTGCATCGGCTGCACCATGCCGGGATTCCCGGACAAGTTCATGCCCTTCATGGATGCTCCTCCGGGCTCCGCGCTTTCCACGAAAGTTGTCGGATTGTGGGGCGGCGCGTTGCGGGCTCTTCGCGCGATCACGAACACCACCGTGAACAAAGAGCCGAAATGGCGACACCCGCGTCCGGAGTTAACGACCGGTTACAAATCAAAATATTACGCAAACAGCGGCCGCAATTAAATCGAGGAGACATATATGCCTGACGTATTAACCGCACCGAGCAGGAGCACTTCCGCACCGCAAGGCAATCTCGTCGAGATGTCGTGGGATCCAATCACACGCATCGTCGGCAGCCTCGGGATTTACACCAAGATTGATTTCGACGCGCAGAAGGTCGTGGAGTGTTACAGCACTTCGTCCATCTTCCGCGGCTACTCGATCTTTATGCGCAACAAAGATCCGCGGGATGCGCATTTCATCACCAGTCGCATCTGCGGAATTTGCGGCGACAACCACGCCACCTGCTCGATTTACGCGCAGAACATGGCTTACGGGATCAAGCCGCCACCGCTCGGCGAAATGATCATCAATCTCGGCGAAGCGGCCGAATACATGTTCGATCACAACATCTTCCAGGACAATCTGGTCGGCGTCGACTTCTGCGAGATGATGGTGAAGGAGACGAACCCGAGCGTCTGGGCGAAGGCGCAAACGACACTCGCGCCGCATTCAAACGATCACGGCTACCGCACGATCGCGGACATCATGCACGCCTTGAATCCATTCGAGGGCGAGTTCTATCGCGAGACGTTGCAGGTCAGTCGTTATACCCGCGAGATGTTTTGTTTGATGGAAGGGCGCCACGTCCATCCATCCACGCTTTATCCCGGCGGCGTCGGCACTGTCCCGTCGATTCAAATCTTTACCGACTATCAAGTGCGCTTGATGCGCTACTGCGAGTTCATGAAGAAGTGCCTGCCGTTGCACGATGATCTCTTCGACTTCTTCTACGAAGCGCTGCCAGGTTACGAACAAGTCGGTAATCGTCGCATCCAACTCGGATGCTGGGGTTCGTTCCAGGATCCGGATGTCTGCGATTACGATTACAAGACGATGGATCGCTGGGGCAAGGCGATGTACGTCACCCCCGGCGTGGTCGTCGATGGCCAGCTCGTCACGACCAACCTCGTCGACATCAACACGCAACATCCGCATCCTCCTCGGCTCTTCTTATTACGAAGACTGGGCCGACGAACAGGGCAATGGCGATTACTTCGTCAAACAGGATCCGTTAGGCAATCCGATCGACATCCGGCATCCGTGGAATCAGCGCACGATTCCGAAACCGCAGAAGCGCGACTTCGCCGGCAACTACACCTGGGTCATGTCACCGCGCTGGCTGGACAAACGCACCGGCGATCATCTCGCGCTCGATACCGGCGGCGGTCCCCTCGCCCGCCTCTGGGCGACGGCTTTGGCCAACATCGTGGATATCGGTTACGTCCAAGCCACCGGCAACAGCGTGAAGATTCGCCTGCCGAAAACGGCGACGAAAGGCGAGAAAGAGTTCGAATGGAAAGTTCCGAAGTGGGCCAACACGATCGAACGCGATCGCGCGCGCACTTACTTCCAAGCTTACGCTGCAGGCTGCGGGCTCTACTTCCTCGAGCAAGCGATGAAAGAAGTTTGGGCCGGACGCACTCAGACCTTCACGCCATTCAAAGTACCGGACGAAGCCATCGGTTGCGGATTCCACGAAGCCGTGCGCGGAGTTCTTTCGCACCACCTCGTTATCAAAGGCGGGAAGATCGCGAATTATCATCCGTATCCGCCGACACCATGGAATGCGAACCCGCGCGACGTCTACGGAACGCCTGGGCCGTACGAAGATGCGGTGCAAGGTTGCCCGCTCTTCGAAGAAAACGGACCCGAGAACTTCAAGGGCATCGACATCATGCGCACGGTGCGCAGCTTCGATCCTTGTCTGCCTTGCGGCGTGCACATGTATATGGGCAACGGCAAGGTCATAAAACAACAGCACACTCCGACCGCGTTCGCAGGGCTCGCGCACTAAGATATGCCTAACGAGGGAACGGCGCAGGTGATGCTCGAAGCATCACCGGACGAAATCTACGACATCGAACTCGAGCACAGCCTGCTCGAAGCGAACAAAAAGCTAGCCGACGAAAATCGCGCGTTACTTGATCGTCATGGGATTACCGCGATCGATTTCATGGGCGCGATCGGCTCAGGCAAGACAACTCTGATCACCAAAATGGTCGAGCGATTGAAGAACCGAATCGGCGTCGCGGTTTTCAATGGCGACGCCACTACAAGCAGTGATGCCGATGCGATCTCTGCACAAAATGTTCCGGTCGTGCAGATCGCAACCATCAACGGCTGTCACCTTGATGCGAACGTTGTCGGAAAGGGTTTGAAGCGAATCGATCTCGAAAAACTAAAACTCATCTTCATCGAAAACATCGGGAACCTGATTTGTCCGGCGGAATTTCCGCTCGGCTCTAAGGCGCGGGTCGTCGTCGTGAGTGTGACCGAAGGTCCGTGGATGGTGCGAAAGCATCCGCACATGTTTCTCGGCGCGGAGATTGTCGTGATCAATAAAATCGATCTCGCGCAAGCAATGGAAGTGAGCGTCGAAGAACTCGTCAACGACGTTCACAAACTCAAGCCCGATATCAAAGTAATTCCGACCAGCACCAAGACTGGCGCCGGTCTCGATGATTTCGAGAAAGCGCTCCTCGCGGTCTAACGAGTGATCCGATGCATGAGCTGTCCATTGCATCGGGCCTCGTCGAAAAACTTCTCGATTTCGCGGAGAAAAATCCCGACAAGAAAATCGTCGAAGTTAATCTCGCTGTCGGCGAGCTCAGTCACATCGAAAACGAGCAACTTCGCTTCTGCTACGAAGCGATCACGACGGAAACTCCGCTCGAGGGCTCCAAACTCGAGATCCAAAGAATCGACGCCATGGTAAAGTGCCCGCACTGCTCGTATCGCGGCCGACCGAAATATTGGGACGGCGCCTTGTCCGGCATTCCTGTCGCGACTTTGGAGTGTCCGTCTTGCGGCAAGACAACCGAGGCCACCGACGGACAAGAGTGCGCGATCAGATCGCTTCGCTTCACGGAGACTAGCTCCGTCGCCACATGATGACGCTTCTTTCGATTCTGCTCCTCGGTTTCTTCCTTGGAATGCGCCACGCGACCGATTGCGATCACGTCGTGGCCGTAACCACAATCGTCAGCCGACAACGCAGTCTCGGCAGCGCTGCGCTAACTGGAATTTTCTGGGGCATTGGCCACAGCCTCACGCTGCTTTTCGTCGGCGGTGCGATCATTTTTTTTGGGCTAGTTATTCCCGAACGGCTCGGCATGAGCCTCGAATTTTGCGTCGCCCTAATGCTCATCCTGCTCGGCGTCCTTAATGTTCGTTCCGCTATGCGATCTCTTCGCGGCGCTGAAGATGAATGCGAACCCGACATGCGTTTGGATCGCATTTTCGGCCGCGCGAAATGGTACGGCGCAGTCCGGCCGCTCATCATCGGGGTGGTGCATGGCCTCGCCGGTTCCGCGGCGGTCGCGCTGCTCGTCCTGCCAATTATTCAGCGGCCGATCTGGGCTTGGGCATACCTTCTGATCTTCGGCCTCGGCACCGTCGCCGGCATGATGTTGATGACAACCACCATCGCAATCCCGATCACTTACACCACGCGCTTCAAATTCTTCCGTCATCATCTCGCAACGGCCGCCGGTGTGCTCAGCCTCGGGTTCGGATTGTTCCTAGCCTATCAAATCGGATTTGTCGGCGGCCTCTTCACGCGATAAGAGCCTAACGAACGATGCCCATCTGGTTTTGGTACGCGGTGGTCGCCGCCGTTTTATACGGCGCACATCAAATCTTTACCCGACTCGCTTCCGAGCACATCGGCGACGGTCTAGGCGGCTTCGTCGTCGAAGCCACCGCAGCACTGACTATTCTTATTTATCTTGCGGTCCTTTGGCTCACGAATCGTTGGGAACAAAAATTTAGCAACACCGGTTTCAATTATTCCGTTCTGACGGGAATCTGCGTTGGTCTCGGCACCATCGCGTTTTTTCTTTTATTCCAACGCGGCGGCCCGCTCTCTTCCGTGCCCGCGATTCTCGCCGGCGGTGCAGCGATCATGGCGATCGCGGGCATTCTATTTTTTAAAGAACCCATGTCATGGCAACGCATCGCCGGAGTTGTTCTGGCCATTGTCGGCCTCTTTTTATTGCGTCGCTAATGATCTCCTCCAAGCTTGGAGGAGCGATCAAAAAAATTCCGGTGGAGTTGCTGACGGACGCGGAACGCGGTGATACTGTTTTGTTGTGCGACGGCGTGGCGATCAGCAAGGTGCGGCCAACACGGGCCGCGGGGTCTAACGATGTGCCTCGCAATCCCCGGTAAATTGATCGAGATCGCACTCGACGCGCAGGGCGTTCGCATGGGGAAAGCGAACTTTGGCGGGATCGTGAAAAAGGTTTGCCTGGAATACACCCCCGAGGTCGTGCTGGGCGATTACGTATTGGTGCATGTCGGTTTTGCGCTCAGCAAAGTGGATGAAGAAGAAGCCGCGCGCACTTACAAGGCGCTGGAGGAACTGCAGCAATTGGGTGAGCTCGATGTTCCGGATGTGGATGATCCGAATGCGGACCCCTTTTCAGAATCCACGTAACCGCCGGCACAAATGATGGCAACGCAGACGTTGCTAGTTAGGTATCCAGCTTCACCGCACGAAGCCGCAGGGCATTCCCAATCACTGACACAGAACTCAAACTCATGGCGGCACCAGCAATGATCGGGCTGAGGAGAATTCCAAAGAAGGGATAAAGCGCGCCCGCCGCGATCGGGATGCCTAACGAGTTGTAGATAAAGGCGAAAAAAAGATTCTGCCGGATGTTGCTCATCATTGCACGGCTAAGACGGATCGCTTTTTCGATGCCGCGAAGATCACCTTTCAACAATGTGATGCCGGCGCTCTCCATCGCGACATCGGTGCCCGTCCCCATGGCAATCCCAACATCGGCGGCGGCCAGCGCGGGCGCGTCATTGATGCCGTCACCGGCCATCGCGACGATGCTGCCCTGCTCGCGCAGCTTGCGAACGCGATCGTTCTTATTCTGCGGTTCGACGCCGGCTTCGACTTCATCGATGCCGAGCTTCTCGGCGACGGCGCGCGCGGTGCGTTCGTTATCGCCCGTGAGCATGATGATCTTAAGACCTAGCTTGTGCAGTTGCTCGATTGCACCCGGTGTTGATTCCTTGATCGGGTCGGAGACAGCGAGAATCCCCGCCGCGTGGCCATCGATGGCGACGAAGATAACAGTTTGGCCTTGCTGTTGCAGTTCGGTGGCTTTCGCTTCCACCGTCTCCAGATCACTGATGTTTTGCGAACGAAGGAATTGCGCTTTGCCTACCAGCACGCGCTTGCCATCGACCTGGCCAACGACGCCGCCGCCCGTCGTTGATTGAAAGTCAGTAACAGCAGGAAGTTTCACGCCGCGTTCTTTAGCTCCGTTCACAATCGCGGCGGCGAGAGGATGCTCGCTGTGTTGTTCCACGGACGCCGCGGCGACGAGTAGCTCTTCCTCAGTAATTCAATCCGCAGGAACAGTGTCGTTAGGCGCGGCCGGCCTTCCGTGAGCGTGCCGGTCTTATCGACTACCAGCGTCCTCACTTTCTCCATCAGCTCCATCGCTTCCGCTTTTTTGATCAGGACGCCGGCTTGCGCGCCGCGTCCGATACCGACCATGATCGACATCGGCGTCGCGAGTCCGAGCGCGCAGGGACAGGCGATGATCAAGACCGCGACAGCGTTGACGATTGCGTAAGCGAAACGCGGCTCAGGTCCCACGAACGACCAAACAATAAACGTGATCACGGCCGCGAGGATCACCGCCGGCACAAACCATCCAGCCACTTTATCGGCAAGTCCCTGGATCGGTGCGCGGCTGCGTTGCGCTTGCGCGACCATCTCCACAATCTGCGAGAGCATGGTGTCGCTGCCGACCCGCTCCGCTTCGATAACGATGCTGCCAGTTTGATTTACTGTGCCGGCCGTGACGTGATCGCCGTTGTTCTTTTCGATCGGCATCGGCTCGCCGGTGATCATCGATTCGTCAATGCTGGTCTTGCCGTCGATCACTCGGCCATCCACGGGAACTTTGTCGCCGGGACGAATGCGGAGCCGGTCGCCTTTTCGCACTTGCTCAAGCGGAACGTCAATCTCTCCATCGTTGCGAATGATCGCGTGCGGTGTTTGGCGCTAATCCGAGCAATGCACGAATCGCGCTGCCGGTGCGGCTGCGTGCGCGAAGCTCCAGCACCTGACCTAACAAGACCAGGACAGTGATCACCGCCGCCGCTTCGAAATAGACGCCGATCTTCCCATGCATCGCGAACGACGGTGGAAAAATTTGCGGCAGCAGCATCACGACCGCGCTGTAGAAATACGCCGCGCCCACGCCGATCGCGATGAGCGTAAACATATTGAGCGAGCGATTGACGATGGACTGCCAACCGCGCTCGAAGAATGGCCAGCCACACCAAAGCACAACCGGCGTGCTCAGGATGAATTGCGCCCAACGCGACACATCGCCCTCCACCCACGCTGGCGCGCCCGGAATCATATGCGCCATCGCAACGAGGAATACCGGAGCGCTTAACGCAGCGCCGATCCAGAACCGTCGCGTCATATCGCGCAGTTCGGTGTCATCTTCTTCACCGCCGGTGACGACATTCTTCGGCTCGAGCGTCATTCCGCAAATTGGGCAATTGCCGGGATGATCCTGCTCGATCTGCGGATGCATCGGGCAGGTATAGATCGTCTTCGCCGGCGCGCGGAAAGTTGGATTGCGCTCCAGCGCCATGCCGCACTTTGGACAACTGCCGGGCGTGTCGCTCTCCACGCCATCGCACATCGGACAGAAGTATTTCTTCGCTAGTTTACGAGCGCGCTCGGTTGTTCCTATTTTCATTTCTGCCGCCGAATCGAATACGATGTCGCTACGCTCGTCCAAGATTGCCGCAACGCACTAATATGAAAAAGACCATCACAACTACAGCGGCGGCGATTTTAAGCCTGGCCGGTTTTGCATTCACCGCGGCGGCTCACGATGACAACGAGAACATTCCGCAGCAACAACAACCGGGTTACGACCAGCGCGGATATGATGGACGGTCGGACTATGGCGACCATCGCGGCTTTGAGCATCGACGGCACGATGGTCTCGGCAAATTGCAGCGCGAGGTCGACCACATGAACGGGATGATGGCGCATGTTGACCGCGAAATGCGGGAGTATCGGGCCGGTCGTCACATTTGGAGCGAGTATGGGCACCTTCGCGCCGAGGCTGCGCAATTGAACGATCAGTTCCGCCGCGGAGAGCAGTATTACGATCGGCGCCGATTGCGCGCCGAAGTCGAGCATATGCACGGCGAGCTACACCACATCGAGCAGGAGCTTCGTGTGCGCACCGAAGGTTATTATCAGTGGCGCTAGCTAAGGTCTGCCGGGTTACTGCTCTTTCTTCCTAAAGCTTCCGTTACCATCTGCATGCGCCGCAACTCCAGGGCAGCGGGATTGCCAGCAATGTTTTCCGACGGGCGCAAGCGAGATAGCAAAAGGGTCCGCCTTCGCTAAAGCTACGGCGCGACAGGTGACGAAACTTGAGCCCGCGCGTTAGATAGTCAGATATCTACGGAGTGTCGAAAATGCTAATAAGCACGAAGCTGCCGCAGCTGAAAATAGGAGGAAGGCAGTGGCGGTTGGTTCAGGCACGACCGAGAAATTCTGCCCAGCGTTGTTAGTGAAGATCGCGCTACCCGAGGTCAAAGTGTAGTCTGTCGCATTGTTACTACTCGAGGCGGAGGCCGCACCTTGGAAAAGCAGCCGTCTGGTGGTGCTGGAAGGAAGCGGACCAGAAAACGGGTTGCCGTAACTGCCGTTGAACGAACCCGCCGGAATGCTCCCTGTAAATCCACCGTCGCCGAAACTGATCGACCATAGAATCGCGCCATTCGCTGCTTCGTAATCCAGTTGGCCGGCCGCGAGGTAGCTGGCAGGTATCGAATTTGTAAGGGTGAAGTCGCTGACAAGAGGAGAGCTCGTGAAATTCGCAAAATTGGCGGTCGTCACCAGCACCGTGCTACCGAGATTTCCAATCGCGACATCGTTTGGAAAAGAGATAAGCAAAATCGGATTTTGTCCCGATGCGTCGAGCGCGACTAGCTTCGCTGGGCCGTTACCTCCTCCAGCGTCGGAGTGAAGGAAGTTTTGTCCGCCTGCGCGCATGCGAAGCTCAATCGCTTGAGCTGATGTATTTCCGTTCACCCCTGCGATTACCTGCTCAATTTGCATGAGATGAAACGACGCCTTCAGCACGGGTGCTGGCAGCAGGAATAGCGCGGCGAAAAACCAGAAAATCATTCGCAGGCGATAAGAGCGAGGACGTTTGTCCTCCGGCTGATTATGAGCGCGGCCCATCCCCTTCTTGAATTCTTTTACTTCACTCATAATCTCCTGATTAAGGCCCTTCCAGAGAGATCAGAAGACATTTAAAGTAACAACATTGTTACTTTAGGTCTTTTCAGCAGAGGGTGCTGCTTCTTGATGAAGCAGCGTTGGGTATGCGTCACTCTTATCGACATTCATCGACATGTTAGGCCCTAACGAGTCGTTTTTGTGGAGTCTAGGGGCTCCTTTGCCATTTGGTATTTGCGGCTGAAATTGGTTAGAAATCGGTTCCGAAATCATTGATTTCTCCTGGGTCGAACTCTCTCCCAGACCTTTTTTGTGAAAACAACGCCGCGCTGATCATGCCGGTGCTGGTGATGCGGCTGGTTGCGGTTGCGGATTGGGCGCAGACTTCCTTCGGGCGGCCAGCTTTTCGACGAAATAAAACGTTACCGGGATCAGGAAGATCGCGATCGCTGACGCGGCTAGCATTCCGCCAATAACAGTCGAGCCCAGGATCCGACGAGCCACCGCGCCGGAACCAGTAGCAAACCAAAGCGGCAGACATCCGAAGATGAAGGCGAAGGAAGTCATAAGGATTGGCCTCAAGCGCAGGCGTGCGCCTTCAAGCGCCG